>NZ_JBISAC010000004.1:396681-635263 GCF_044391475.1 Micromonospora sp. NPDC018662 | reverse complement strand
ACCCGTCGTCGCCTTGGTAGGCCATCACCCCACCAACAAGCTGATAGGCCGCGAGCCCATCCCAGGCCGAAAAACTTTCCACCACACACCATGCGATGCGAGGTCATATTCGGTATTAGCCCCCGTTTCCGAGGGTTATCCCAAAGCCTAGGGCAGGTTGCTCACGTGTTACTCACCCGTTCGCCGCTCGAGTACCCCGAAGGGCCTTTCCGCTCGACTTGCATGTGTTAAGCACGCCGCCAGCGTTCGTCCTGAGCCAGGATCAAACTCTCCAACAAAAACTTTGTCGGACACAATGTCCTGGCAACAAAAGTGTTGCCAAAGGAATCCCAACCAGACAGACCAAAGCCTGACCAGTCCGGGGTATAAAACAATTGGCACTGGCTTATCAAGCACCCTGTTGAGTTCTCAAAGAACAACCACACACCGCCCAGAACCCCCACCAGGAGGGCCCCAACCCGGGGCATTTCGTTCACATCCCCGCCGCTCTCGCGCCGGGCACTTTTACTACGTTACCCGGTGGTTTCCGCCGTGTCAAACCGGTGTTTGCCAGTTTGTCGTGCATCACCCTTTTGCCGGGCACCACGATTCGGCCGACTCGCGTCGGTCGCGTCGAGGAATTCGGCAGGACGGCCGTTCGCGGTTTCCCGCTGGCCCGTCCGTTTCCCTGCCGGCCGATAACCTTACCCGGTCGGTTCCGCCTCACCAAATCCGCCTCCCGGCGAACCCGGGGCACCGCCCGTGTTCCAGGTCCTGCGCTCCGGCCTCCCAGGTCTTTCGCCCTGTTCGTCCGTTCCGCGCTGGCAGAGAGAAAGTTACGCGCCCGGCGGATTGATCGTCAAATCCGCCGGGCGCGTCCCGCGTCACATCGTCGACCGTCGACTATCCCCGCAGCTCAACGCCCGCGAACGAGCGCTTCCCACGACGCAGCACCAGGTAGCGGCCGTGCAGCAGGTCGGCCGCGGTGACCGTCGCGTCGACCTCGGCGACCCGGGTGTTGTTGACGTAGGCGCCGCCCTCGGCGATCACCCGCCGGGCCTCCTTCATGCTCGGGACCAGGCCCGACTCCTTGAGCAGGCCGGCGACGTCCGGCAACTCGTCGACGGGTACCAGACCGGCCTCGGCGAGCGCCGCCCGCAGCGTCTCCGGCGAGAGCTCGTCCAGCGCTCCCCGCCCGAACAGGGCCTGACTCGCCGCGACCGCCTGGGTGGTCTCCCGCTCGCCGTGCACCAGCGAGGTCAGCTCCTCGGCCAGCGCCCGCTGGGCCGCGCGGGCCTGGGGGCGTTCGGCGGTGGCCTTCTCCAGCTCCTCCAGCTCCGACCGGGACCGGAAGCTGAAGTACCGCAGGTAACGGGTCACGTCGCGGTCGTCGGCGTTGAGCCAGAACTGGTAGAAGGCGTACGGGCTGGTCATCTCCGGGTCGAGCCAGACCGCGCCGGTCTCGCTCTTGCCGAACTTCGTGCCGTCCGACTTGGTGACCAGCGGCGTGGTGAACGCCTGCACCGGGCCGGCGCCGCGCCGGCGGACGTAGTCCACCCCCGCGGTGATGTTGCCCCACTGGTCCGAGCCGCCGAACTGGAGCTGGCAGCCGTGCCGACGGTGCAGCTCGAAGAAGTCGTTGGCCTGGAGGAGCTGGTAGCTGAACTCGGTGAAGCTGATGCCGCTCTCCAGCCGGGCCCTGACGACCTCCCGGGCCAGCATCTTGTTCACCGGGAAGTGCTTGCCGACGTCCCGGAGGAACTCCACCACCGACATCTCGCCGGTCCACTCCAGGTTGTTGACCAGCTCCGCGGCGTTGTCACCGGTGTACGTGACGAACGGCGAGAGCTGGTCGCGGATGCGCTGGACCCAGCCGGCGATGACCTCCGGCGAATTGAGCGTCCGCTCGGCGCTCTCCTTGGGATCACCGATCTGACCGGTGGCGCCGCCCACCAGCAGCAGCGGCCGGTGCCCGGCGAGCTGGAGCCGACGGGCCATGACGACCTGCATGAGGTTGCCGACGTGCAGGCTGGGGGCGGTCGGGTCGAAGCCCACGTAGAACGTGGCGCTCGGGCCGTCGAGCAGCGCACGCAGCTCGTCGGGGCCGGTCGAGTCCTGGATCAGGCCCCGCCACAGCAGGTCTTCGGTCAGGGAGTCCCGCCCCGGCGGGAGGTTGCTGTCGGTCACGGACCGATTCTCCCCCATCCCCGGCCCGGGGCCGTACCGGGTTTGCCGTCGGCGGCGCCGACTAGGCTGGCGGCGCCGTCGAGCGCGAGGAGGAACCAGGGTGGAGACACCGGACCTGACCGGGGGCTTCGTGGCCCTGCTGGGGCTGGAGCTCGACGAGGTCAGCGGCGATCGGGTGGTGATCCGGTGGCGGGTCCGCCCGGAGCTGCACCAGCCGTACGGGATCCAGCACGGCGGGGTCTACTGCTCGGTGGTGGAGACGGCGGCCAGCATCGGCGGCTCCCTCTGGCTGGGCGACCGGGGCAGGGTGGTCGGGGTGTCGAACCAGACCGACTTCCTGCGCGCGGTCCGGGACGGCGAGTTGACCGCGGTCGGCACGCCCGTGCACCGGGGCCGCAGTCAGCAGCTCTGGCTGGTGGAGATCACCGACGGCGACGCGCGGCTCGTCGCCCGAGGGCAGGTGCGGCTGCAGAACCTGACCGCCGACTGACGCCGGGCTGCCCGATTCGCCCGATAACCGGGCACTGACGCCGATATCGTCGCGTCGATGAGACCAGCCGCCCCCGCTCCGACGTGAGGAAGCTCCTCGCCGCCACGCTGGGCGTGCTGTCGGCCATCGGCGGCTTCGTCGACATCGGCGACCTGGTGGCGGCCAGCCAGGCCGGCGCGCTGTTCGGCATGGCGCACGCCTGGGTGCTGCTGGTCGGGGTGGTGGGCATCTGCGCGTACGCCGACATGGCCGGCCGGATCGCGGCGGTGAGCGGCCGGGCGGTGTTCGACCTGGTCCGGGAGCGGCTCGGGCCCCGGGTGGCGCTGCTCAACCTGGTGGCGTCGTGGCTGGTGACGGTGGTGACGCTGGCCGCGGAGCTGGGTGGGGTGGCGCTGGCGCTCACGCTGGCCACCGGGGTGAGTCACCTGCTCTGGGTGCCGCTGGCCGCGTTGGCGGTCTGGCTGGTGCTGTGGCGGATGCGCTTCGAGCTGATGGAGCGGATCTTCGGCCTGGCCGGGCTGGCGCTGCTGGTCTTCGCGGTCGCGCTGGTGGCGTTGCCGACCGACTGGGCGGCGCTCGGGAACGGGGCGTGGCGGATCAGCTCCGCCCGGCACGGTTGGCCGCTCTACTGGTTCGTGGCGGTGGCGCTGTTCGCGTCCACGGTCAGCCCGTACGAGGTCTTCTTCTTCTCCTCGGGCGGGGTGGAGGAGCGGTGGGGCCCGGCGGACCTGGCGCGCGCCCGGTCGAACGTGCTGATCGGCTTCCCGGTCGGCGGCTTCCTGGCGCTGTCGCTGATCGCCGTGGCGACGGTGGCCTACCACCCGTCCGAAGCGTCCCTGGGCTCGCTCGACGAGGTGGCCCGGCCGGTGGCGACCGCGCTCGGCGGCGCCGGTCTGGTCGCCGCCGTGCTGGCGTTCTTCGCGGTGACGTTCGGCGCGGCGCTGGAGACCGGTCTGTCGGCGGCGTACGCGGCGGCGCAGTACTTCGGCTGGCAGTGGGGCAAGCGGGTCAGCCCGCGGGAGGCGGCCCGGTTCCACAGCGTGCTGCTGGTCGGGCTGCTGCTCGGTGTGGTGATGCTGATGACGACAGTGGACCCGGTGCGGCTGACCGAGTACATGCTGGTGCTGAGCGCGGTGGTGCTGCCGCTGACCTACCTGCCGATCCTGGTGGTGGCCAACGACCGCACCTACCTCGGCGACCGGGTCAACGGGTGGGGGGCGAACCTGCTCGGCGCCGTGTTCCTGCTGCTCATCGTCGCCGCCTCGGTGGCGGCGATCCCACTGGCGATCATGACGGGGATGGGGCGATGAGGGTCCAGCTCGCCAAGCAGCTGCTCGACCGGCAGATCGTCGACGCCGAGGGCCGCCTGGTCGGGCGGGTCGACGACATCGCGTTCGCGGTGGACGACGAGGGCTACCCGTACGTGGACGGCCTGCTCACGGGCCAGGGCGCGCTCGGGGAACGGATCGGCGGCCGGGTCGGGCGGCTGCTGGTGGCGGTCGCCGACCGGTTCACCGACGATCCGCCGGTGCCGCCGTTGCGGGTGCCGCTGACGGTGGTGGCCCGGGTGGACAGCGCGGTTCGGCTGCGCTGTCGGGCGGCGGACCTGCCGTCCTCGCCGGTGGAGGCGTGGCTGCGACGGCACCTGATCGAGCGGATCCCGGGGGCGTACCGTGCGAGCGGGTGAGCTGCTCGGGCGCACCGCGTACGACCTGCACGGGCGGCGGCTGGGCCGGGTGGTGGACGTGGTGGTGCGCGGGGGCTGGCCGCCGGAGCGGCTGCGGATCGCCGACGTGATCGTCGCCGGTCACTGGTGGACCCGGGTGACCAGCCGGCTGATCGGGCCGGAGCTGCACCCCGCCGGGCCGTGGCTGCTGCGGGCGGTCGCCCGGCTGGTCGGGCGCAGCACCCACCAGGTGCCGGCGGACGCGGTGCGGCTGCACCCGCCGGTGCCCGGCTTCCCGTTCGGCCCACCCGCCGACCGGCGCTGAGCCGACCCTGCGCCGGACGCCGCAGGGGTGATCCCCGCGCCGGATGACCGGCGCGGGGTGGCGGGACCGTCAGCGGCGTGCCTCGTCGAGTTCCGGGGTGTCCGCCGGGTCGGCGTCGTCGGCCGGCTCGGCGCCGTCCATGTCGTCGCCGGTCCGGTCGCGACGGGGGCGGCGCCGCAGGCGCACCTCGGTGATCGCGCGCTGGTCCACGCCGGCCACCGTCAGGTCCCAGCGGTCCACGGTGACCTGCTCCCCCGCCACGGTCGGGATGTGCCCGAGGCAGATCAGTACCAGCCCGGCGATGGTGGTGTAGTCGCCGACGGGCCGGTTGGGCAGGTCCACCCCGAGGTCGGTGAGGTCGTGCACCGGGAACGTGCCGGGCAGCACCAGCGTCCCGTCCGCCTCGGTGTGGACCGCCTGCAGGTCGCGGTCGGTCTCGTCGTAGATCTCGCCGACGATTTCCTCGAGGATGTCCTCCAGCGTCACGATCCCGTCGACCGCGCCGCGTTCGTCCACCACCAGCGCGATGTGCTGGCGCTCGGCCTTGAACTGGCGCAGCGCGTCGACCACGGACAGCGAGTCGGGCAGCAGCATCGGCGGGCGGGCGATGTCGTCGACCGGCCGGTCGTCCGGGACGCCGACCAGGTCGCGCAGGTGGATGACGCCGACCGCGTCGTCCAGGCCGCCGTGCCGGACCACCGGCGCCCGGGAGTGCCCGGTCGCCGCCAGGACCAGCCGCGCGGCCTCCGCGGTGGTGCCGCTGTCGAGCGTGAAGACCTGCAACCGGGGTACGAGGACGGCCCGCAACTGCCGGTCGGCGATCTCCACCGCGCCGGCGATGATGGTGCGCTGCTCCTTGGTGAAGCCGTGGTTGCCGGCCACGATGTCGCGCAGCTCGTCCGGGCCGATCTCCTCCGGCTCGTGCTTCGGGTCGAGGCCGAACAGGCGGACCACCATGTCGCTGGTGGCGCCGAGCAGCCAGACCGCCGGCCGGGTGAGGCTGGCCAGCACGTCCAACGGTCGGGCCACCACCAGCGCCCAACGCTCGGCGGACTGCATGGCGATGCGCTTGGGCGCCAGCTCGCCGAAGACCAGCGTGACGAACGTGAGCACCAGGGTGACCGCGACGATGGCGACCGTCTCGGCGGCGTCGCCGAAGACGCCGAGCAGCGGCACCAGCGGGCGGGCCAGGGAGACGGCCGCGGCGGCGGAGGCGAGGAAGCCGGCGAGGGTGATCCCGATCTGGATGGTGGCGAGGAACCGGTTCGGGTCCTTGGCCAGCCGGGCGAGGGTGCGGCCGGCACGGCTGCTGCGCTCCAGCCGTTGCAGTTGGCTGTCCCGTAGCGACACCAGGGCCATCTCGCTGCCGGCGAAGGCCGCGTTGACGATGACCAGCACCCCGACCAGGGCCAACTGGCTCCAGTAGCTCTGCACGACCGGTTGTCTCCCTCGACCCGATCCGGGTCGGCCGATGGCCGACTCGCCGGCCGGCAGACCCGGTCGGCGTGGCCCCTCTGTGCCCCGCCGGCTCGTGCCTGAATCCTGTGCTTCTCCGGACCGGACAAAATTTTGCGGGCTCCGCATATTTGCGTGCCACGCATCATTTGCTACGGTCGGTGCGTGAGTGGACTGCGGGAACGCAAGAAGGCCGCGACCAGAGCGGCGCTGAGCTGGGCCGCCATCCGGCTGACCGTGGCGCGCGGCTACGACGCGGTGCTGGTGGAGGACATCGCGCAGGCCGCCGGCGTGTCCCCACGGACGTTCAACAACTATTTCGCCAGCAAGGCCGAGGCGATCTCCGCCCGACACCTGGACCGCAGCCGCCGGGTGGTGGACGCGCTCCGCGCCCGGCCGGCCGGCGAGCCGCTCTGGCGCGCGATCGAGGCGGCGTTCCTCACCTCGTGGGCGCCCGGTCCGGAGGTCGAGCAGTCGCCACCGGGCGCCCACGAGGAGTGGGTCGCCGGGCTGCGGGTGATGCTCGCCGAGCCGGCGTTGCAGGGCGAGATGCTGCGGGCCGGCGCGGTCGCCGCCGCCGAGCTGGCCGAGGCCGTCGCGGAGCGCACCGGCACCGACGCCGGCCGCGATCTCTACCCGCACCTGGTGGCCGCCGCGGTCAACGCGGGCGTCGGCGCGGCCATGCGGCACTTCCTCCGCGCCGAGCGCCCCGAGCCGATGGAGCGGCTGCTCTCCGACGCGCTGGCCCAGCTCGCCGCCGGGCTGCCGCCGCCGCGCTGATCCACCCCACCTCGTGAGAAGGGGCCCCTTCTCTACCGGAGGCGTTAACAAGGGGCCCGGCCTTTCATCCCTGGGAAGGATTTTGTGGTGATTGATGCGCTTGTCGTGGGGGCGGGGCCCAATGGGCTCATGCTCGCGGTCGAGTTGGCGCTGGCCGGGATCCGTCCGGTGGTGTGCGACCGGCTGACCGCGCCGACCACCGAGAACCGGGCGAACGGGCTGGTCGGCCAAGTCGTCCGGATGCTCGACCGGCGCGGCCTGCACGAGCGCCTCGCCGGCTCCGCCGCGCCGCCACGACCGACGCCCGGCTTCGTCTTCGGCGCGTTGCCGCTGGACCTGACCGCCGTCGCGGACAACCCGATGTACGGGCTGGCGGTGCCCCAGCGGCAGGTCGAGCGGGTGCTCGCCGAACGGGTCGCCGAACTAAGCGTGCCGGTCCGCCGCGGGTGCGAGGTGACCGGGCTGCGGCAGCGCGCCGACGCGGTGGAGGTCGACTTTGCCGACGGCGCCACGCTCGACTGCCGCTACGTGGTGGGCGCGGACGGCGGACGCAGCACGGTGCGGAAGCTGGCCGGCATCGGCTTCCCCGGCGTCACCACGGACCGGTCCGTCTCGCGTACCGCCCAGGTCGGTGTGCCGCCGGAGCTGGTCGACCCGGCCACCGGCGGTCTCGTCGTGCCCGGGTACGGGGTCGTGCCGCCGTTCCAGCACACCCGCACCGAGCACGGGCTGATCGTCTGGGCGCCGTTTCCCGACCGGGCGCCCCTGGTCAGCACCGTCGAGTGGCCGGCGGCGCCGGAGGCGGACGCGCCGCTGACGCTCGACGGGATGCGGGCCAGCGTGGCCCGGGTGCTCGGGGTCGAGGTGCCGCTCGGCCCGCCGGCCGGGCCCGGTCCGCACCTGCTGCGCCGCCTGGCCGGCGGCAACACCCGGCTCGCCGAGCGCTACCGGGCCGGCCGGGTGCTGCTGCTCGGCGACGCCGCCCACGTCCACTCCGCGATCGGCGGGCCGGGGCTGAACCTGGGCCTCCAGGACGCGGTGAACCTCGGCTGGAAGCTGGCCGCGCGGCTGCACGGCTGGGCCCCGGACGGGTTGCTCGACACGTACGAGGCCGAACGCCGACCGGCGGCCCGGCGGGTCACCATGTCGACCCAGGCCCAGTCCGCGCTGATCGCGCCGGGCGCCGAGGTCACCGCGCTGCGCGAACTCGTCGGCGAGCTGCTCGCCCGGCCGGGGAACGCCGGGCACGTGGCCGCGCTGATGGCCGGCGCGGACATCCGCTACGACCCGGGACCGGACGGGCCGCCGGTCGGCACCTGGGCTCCGGACCTGGTGGTGCACCGCGACACCGGGCCGGTACGGCTGGCCGAGCTGACCCGGGACGCGCGCCCGCTGCTGCTCGACGGCACCGGCACGCTGGGCGGGACCGCCGGGCCCTGGCGGGACCGGGTGGACGTGGTCGACGGCCGGCTGACGGGCACCGCCTCGACCGCGCTGCTGCTGCGCCCGGACTGCTACCTGGCCTGGGCGTCCGACGCGGCGGCACCGGACCGGGACGGGCTGCGCGCCGCGCTGACCCGCTGGTTCGGCCGGCCCCGCGACCACGCGAGCACGCCGGCCTGACCCGGCTCAGACCGGGGCGGGCAGGTCCAGCACGTACGCGCCGCCCTCCGGGCGGAAACCGAGCCGGTGGTAGTAGGGGGCGACCATGCCGGGCGGGCTGACCACCCGGCGGAAACCCCGGTCGGTGAAGAGGCGGCTGCGCCGGTAGACGAACTCGCCGGGGGTGAAGTCGCGGAACGGCGGGGTCACGTAGTCCAGGTCGATCTGGGCCACCCCGCCGGCCTCGGCGTGCGACACCATCACGCCGACCACCTCGTCGGCGCGGACCACCAGGAACGCCGAGCGGTCGGCGGCGGCCGGGTCCCAGCGGAACGCCGGGTTGAACCGGGCGATGTCGGTGGCGTGCACCCGCAGCGTGTGGGCCAGGAACGCGTCGCCGGTGCCCACCTCCACCACCTGGTAGGTCTGCTCGTCGTGCCGGGTGGCCAGCAGCTTGCGCAGGTACCAGAGGTTGATCACGGTGAGCACCACGTTCAGCCCGACCATCGGCCACACCTGCACGGCGGCGTTGTAGCCGATCAGGATCAGGCAGCCGACCAGGTTGAGCGCACGCAACCGCAGGATGCGCGTCTGCAGCAGGGACCAGACCAGCAGCGCGGAGCCGGCCCAGCCGACGAGTTCCAGCCAGTTCACCCCGGGGAGACTAGTGGTCGCCCTGGTCAGGTGCCTCGGCGGGCAGCTCCAGCACCCACTCCTCGACCTCGACGCCGCGGCCCGGAGCGTACCCCGAGTCCTCGCCGACCACGACGAAGCCGCACTTGCGCAGCACCGCGAGCGAGGCGGCGTTGTCCTTCGCGGCGCGGGCGTGCACCGGCCGCTGCGGCAGCTCCCGCAGCAGCGCGGCGAGCCCGGCGGTGGCGTGGCCGCGCCCCCAGCGCTCCGGATTGATCCAGTAGCTGACCTCGGTCTGGTCGTCGACCGGGAACGCCGCCACGTGGCCGACCACCTCGCCGCCGGCCACGATCGTGCGGTTGACGATGCGCGCGTCGGCGCGGATCCGCGCCCAGTGCGCGTCGAACGCGGCACGGTCCGTCGGGTCCTTCGGGCCGAACGCGGCCATCCAGTTGGCCTGCGGGTCCTGCTCGTGGGCGAAGAACACGGGCAGGTCGTCGTCGCGGACCGGACGAATCTCCACATCAGGGGTCACGGCCGGGAACGATACGCGGACCCACCGACACGGTCGGGACCTCCGGCCCGCCCCGGGCCCCGTCCGGCCCTGCCGGTGCGACCGGCCGGACCGCTACCAAGGAGGAGGAACCACGCAGGTGAGGAGGCCGGACCATGGACGGAACCTCCGGGCGGATCTTGCTCGGCGAGGTGCCGGTCCAGCCGTCGCCGGTGGCCCGGCACCTGGCCGGCGAGCTACGCCCGGAGACCGACCCGCTGGTCGCCGCCGTGCACCGCCTGCTCGGGCACGCCGACGCGGTGCGGAGCCTCGGCGTCGGGTGAGTCAGCTCGCCGCGGTCGTCGGATAGCCGTACAGGTCGAGCAGGCGGACCCGGGACGCCTGGAGCCGGTCCACCACGACGCTCATGAACCGGGCGGTGAGGTGCCGGCCCAGCGTGTCGTCGGAGGCCATCAGCCGGCGCACCCCCTCGGCGTCGAACTCCACCGCCGTGCTGCGCCGGGTGGCCACCGCGCCGAACTGCCAGCGGTAGGGCGGGAACAGCCAGGACCAGCCGAGCACACCACCCGCGCCGACCGTCTCGATACCCACGTCGCCGCGACCGGGCACCGGGAAGTCCAGCGCCACCTGGCCGTCCCGGACCAGCCAGAACCGCTCGGCCGGCTGCCCGGCGCGGAACAGCCGGTGCCCGGGGTGCCAGGCGACCGGGCGGGCGTAGCCGGTGAGCGGGGGCAACCACTCGTCGGGCAGCCCGGCCAGGAACGGGTGCACGCGGAGCATCTCCAGTGGGGTCATCGCGCCTCCACGATCGACAGAAGGGAGCCGTGACCCCATTGCATCCCACCGCGCCGCGACACGGCAGGGCCGATGGTCCCGCGCCGCCCCGCCCCAATCCCGGGGTCGTGCGTGGCGGCGCCCGCGTGCGGGGCAGGGACGGCCACAATGGCCTGAGCCGACCGGAGGGATGCCGCCGATGAACCGACCCGTCGTGGCGGGGGTGGACGGATCGCCGTCCAGCCTGGCCGCCGCCGACCAGGCCGCCGTGGCCGCCGTCGCACGAGCCCGGCCGCTGCTGCTGGTGCACGGCTACCTGCACCCGCTCGGGTACGGCGTGCCGCTCAACCCGTACGACCTCGGGGTGCCGGCGCCCACCGAGGAGGCGGAGAAGATGCTCGAACGGGTCGCCGCCGACCTGGCCGACCGGCACCCCGGGCTGCGGGTGGAGGTGCGCCAGGTCGCCGGCGGCCCCGGCGCGACGCTGGTCGAGGAGTCCCGCCGGGCCGAGCTGGTGGTGGTGGGCAGTCGGGGCGTGGGTGGCTTCGCCGGGCTGCTGCTCGGCTCGGTGGGTACGCAGCTCGCCCAGCACGGGCACTGCCCGGTGCTCGTGGTGCGTCCCGCGGAGCAGCCGATCCCGGTCGGCGGTCCGGTGCTGGTCGGGGTGGACGGCTCGGAGTCCGCGGCGTACGCCGTCGACCTCGCCGCGGACGAGGCCGAGCGCCGGGACGCGGAGCTGGTGCTGATGCACGTGCGCGCGCCGGAGCGCGGCGCGGCGGCCCCGGAGGCCGCGGCCGAGGCGACCACCGCCGAGCGGGCCGAGGTGGCCGAGCTGCTCGGCACGGCCGCCGCGCGGGTCCGGCCGGCACACCCGGGGCTGCGGGTGACCGAACGCCCCGTCGTCGCCGCCTCCCCGGAGACCGCGCTGCGGGAGGCGAGCGCCGACGCGTCACTGATGGTGGTCGGTTCCCGGGGCCGGGGCGGCTTCGCCGGGCTGCTGCTCGGCTCGGTCAGCCAGGCGCTGGTGCAGCACGCCCACTGCCCGGTGCTGGTCGCCCACCGCCCGGAGCCGGCCGACGACTGACGCCTACGCCGCTCAGGCCGGGTCGCGGCCGGCGAGCAGCGCGGCGAAGTCGGTGGTGAGGGCGAACGGGTCGGCCGGGCCGGACGCGGCCGGACGGCGGTCCACCTGCTCGGCCAGCTCGGCCCCGGCACGCCGGATCCGGGCCCGCAACGCGCTGTCGCCGTCGTCGCCGGCCCAGTCCTCGGGCGCGGCGAAGACCGCCGTCGGCAGCACCACCGCCCGCAGGTACGCGAACATCGGCCGGACCGCGTGCTCCAGCGCGAGCGAGTGTCGCGCGGTGCCGCCGGTCGCCCCGATCAGCACCGGCGTGCCGGCCAGCGCGTCCCGGTCCACCACGTCGAAGAAGGACTTGAACAGCCCGTTGTAGGACGCGTTGAAGATCGGCGTGACGGCGATCAGACCGTCCGCCGCCGCGACGACGTCCAGCGTGCGGCGCAGGGCGGCCGGCGCGAAGCCGGTCAGCAGGTGGTTCACCACGTCGTGCGCGTGCTCGCGCAGGTCCACCGGGCGCAGCTCCACGTCGGCGCCCCGGCCGGCCAGCTCGTCGCGGGCGGCCGCGGCGAGCTGGTCGGCGAGCAGGCGGGTGGACGAGGGCTGGCCGAGACCGGCCGAGACGACCGCGAGGGTACGCCGGGTCATCGCTCCTCCTCCGGGCTCGTCGCGGCCTCCCGGGCGGCCAGCATCGAGGCGTGGGTGGGCGCCTCCGGCACGTGCACCGGACGCATCGAGTCGAACTCCTTGCGCAGCACCGGGACCACCTCCTCGCCCAGCAGGTCGAGCTGCTCCAGCACCGTCTTCAGCGGCAGGCCGGCGTGGTCCATCAGGAAGAGCTGCCGCTGGTAGTCGCCGACGTACTCGCGGAAGCCCAGCGTACGGTCGATGACCTGCTGCGGGCTGCCGACGGTGAGCGGCGTCTCCCGGGTGAACTCCTCCAGCGACGGCCCGTGCCCGTAGACCGGGGCGTTGTCGAAGTACGGCCGGAACTCGCGCACCGCGTCCTGCGAGTTGCGGCGCATGAAGACCTGCCCGCCGAGGCCGACGATCGCCTGCTCGGGCGCGCCGTGGCCGTAGTGCGCCCAGCGCTCGCGGTAGAGCCCGACCATCCGCTCGGTGTGCTCCTTGGGCCAGAAGATGTGGTTGGCGAAGAAGCCGTCGCCGTAGTACGCGGCCTGCTCGGCGATCTCCGGGCTGCGGATCGAGCCGTGCCAGACGAACGGCGGCACGCCGTCGAGCGGGCGCGGCGTCGAGGTGAACGACTGGAGCGGCGTGCGGAACCGGCCCTTCCAGTCGACCACGTCCTCCCGCCACAGCCGGTGCAGCAGGTCGTAGTTCTCGATCGCGAGCGGGATGCCGTTGCGGATGTCCTGCCCGAACCACGGGTAGACCGGGCCGGTGTTGCCGCGGCCCATCATGAGGTCCACCCGGCCGTCGGCCAGGTGCTGGAGCATCGCGTAGTCCTCGGCGATCTTGACCGGGTCGTTGGTGGTGATCAGCGTGGTCGAGGTCGACAGGATCAGCCGCTCGGTGCGGGCCGCGATCCAGCCGAGCATGGTGGTCGGCGACGACGGCACGAACGGCGGGTTGTGGTGCTCGCCGGTGGCGAAGACGTCCAGGCCGACCTCTTCGGCCTTGAGCGCGATGGTGGTCATGGCCTTGATCCGGTCACGCTCGGACGGCAGCCGTCCGGTGGTCGGGTCGACGGTGACGTCACCGACGGTGAAGATTCCGAACTGCATGACCAGCTCCTCGGGTGAGATCCGGACCAGTCGGCCCGGCATCGTCCCGCACAACCTATTTGACGAGTCAACTATTCCGACGCGCGGCCGCTCCGGCGTGGCCGGGGTCACGTGCCGACCGGCCAGCCCACGGAGGATCGATCTGCTGCCGGGACGCCCTGGAGGAGATCGATGGCCCGCACGTTCACCGCCGCCGCGCACCAGGAGGACGACTGGCATGTCGCCCGGTGCCTGGAGATCGAGGTCGCCAGCCAGGGTGAGACCGTCGATGAGGCACTGACCAACCTTCGCGAGGCCGTCGAGGCCCACCTGGAAGAGGTCGAGAATCCGGAGATCGAGACCACGCCGCTGGTGACGTCCTTCCAGGCCGGACGAGCGGCGTGAGCCCAGCCCAGGCCGGGCTGACACCCTCGGAGTTCCTCGCCCTTCTCGGCTGACGAGCGGCGCATCGGGGGCGGATACGCTTGCCGGCCATGACGTACCCCTGGCTCGACGCGCCGGCCGCGGACATCGCGGCGACCGCGCGGACCCTGCTCGGCTGGACCGTGTCGGCGAACGGCGTCCGCGTGCGGCTGACCGAGGTCGAGGCGTACGCCGGCACCGGTGAGGATCCCGCGTCGCACGCCCACCGCGGGCCGACCCCGCGCAACCGGGTCATGTTCGGGCCGGCCGGGCACGTCTACGTCTACTTCGTGTTCGGGATGCACTGGTGCGCGAACATCGTCTGCGGTCGCGACGGTGAGGCGGCGGCCGTGCTGCTGCGCGCCGGCGCGGTGGTGGACGGGATCGAGGTCGCCCGGGAGCGCCGCCCCCGCGCCTCGGACCGGGACCTCGCGCGCGGGCCGGCCCGGCTGGTCACCGCGCTCGGGCTGGACCGCGAGGCGAACGGCACCTCGGCGGTCGACGGGACCGGGCCGCTGCTCCTGACCCCACCCGAGACGCCTGTCGACCCGGCGCGGATCCTCGCCGGCCCGCGGGTCGGCGTGGCCGCGGCGCACGACCTGCCGTGGCGGTTCTGGCTGGCCGACGAGCCGAGCGTGAGCCTCTACCGCCGCCACACCCCACGCCGCCGGCAACCAACGACCCCGTAACACCCCACCCCACCCTCACTACCCCACCCGCCGCTCTGTTGACCAAGGAGTTCGCGTCGGGGAAAGCCGCGCGGGCGACGCCAACTCCTTGATCAACCAGCGTGGGTGGGTGGGGAGGCAACCTGGCGTTCCCTGCGGCGCGTCTCACCCGGGACGGGCACGGTGTTGCGTACGAATGGCTTTCAACGAGGTGTTGACAACACGCTGCTGTCGGGTGTTCGATGGACGGCATGGTCACCGTGGACAACGACCCGTTCACCGCGCCGGATGCTGCCCAGGCCCGGGCCCACCGCAACTACGCGGCACTGCTGCGGATCGCCGAGCGGCACGCCGGCACGAACGCCCGCCGGCGGCGCTACGCGCATCCCGACGTGCCCGACGCCTACGAGGCGGCCACGCTGGTGATGGCGCTCGCCGGCGGCGCCGAGCTGGACGCCGGCGAGGAACCGGTCGACCAGGCCGACCTGATGGCCGCGCTGACGCTGATCCCGCACGTGCGGGCCGAGGTGGACGTGCTGGAGGCGGGGCTGTTGCAGGTGGCCCGCGGTCGGGGCATGACCTGGCAGGCCATCGCGTTCGGGCTGGGGCTGGGCAGCGCCCAGGCGGCCCGGCAGCGCTACGAGCGGCTCACCGTCCGCACCGGCACCGGCGACTGAGTCCGGCGGGTTGTCACAGCCGCGGGCGAGACTGTGCCGGACGACGGCACGGGAGGACGCGATGACGCGCGAGGAGATGCTGGCCTACTGCCTGGCCAAGCCGGGAGCCTGGCTCGACCGGCCGTGGGAGGGTGACGAGGTGGTGAAGGTGGGCAGCCGGATCTTCGCGTTCCTCGGCTCCCCCGACGGCGAGGCCCGGCTCGGCGTGAAGTGCGGGCCGTCCCGGGAGGTGGCCGACGAGTGGCTGCACCGATTCCCGGCCGACGCCCGCCCCTCCCCCTACATCGGCCGGTCCGGCTGGAACACGTTACGGCTGGACGGCGGCATCCCCGACGACGACCTGGTCGACGCGCTCGACGGGTCGTACGACGCGGTGGTGGCGAAGCTGCCGAAACGCGAGCGTCCCACCGGTTGACCGCACACAGAGCAGGACTTCCGGGCCAACGGATGACCCTCGACACCGCGTACGGCGGCAGCACGAGGAGCGGCCCGGACCGCTCGGCCCGGGCCGCCCGGCACGCGGGTACCGGCCGCCACCTGAATCTTGGAACGAAAAGGCCCTCATAGGGGCGCCCAGATTCCAAGATCTACGAGCATCCCGCCGTGTGGACAGCTGCTCCTGTCACCCGAGACGGGGATCTCGGATTCGTCGCGTACCGCGTCCGAAGGCGGTCCGGGGCGGACGGACGCGCCCGCCCCGGACCAGGTCGCTCAGCGCGGAACGACCTGCTCGGCCGCCCAGTCGCGCCAGCCGGCCAGCTTGTCCGCGGCGGTGGCGAGCTGGTCGGCGACCGGCCCGGGGCCGGTGGAGCCGGGGGTGGTGCGGGCCGCGAGCGCCGAACGCACCGAGAGCACGTCGCGCACCGACGGGTCCAGGTGCTCGCTCACCGCGGTCAGGTCGGCGTCGGAGACCTCGTCCAGCGCGCAGTCCCGGGCCGCGCAGAGCGCCACCAGCTTGCCGGTGATCTCGTGCGCGTCGCGGAACGGCACGTGCCGGCGGACCAGCCAGTCGGCGACCTCGGTGGCCAGCGAGAAACCCGACGGCGCGGTGGCCACCAGCCGGTCCACCCGGACCGTCATCGTGGAGATCATGCCGGCCAGCGCGGGCAGCAGCAGCTCCAGCGTGTCGACCGCGTCGAACGCCGGCTCCTTGTCCTCCTGCATGTCCCGGTCGTAGGTCATCGGCAGGCCCTTGAGCATGGTGAGCACGCTCATCAGGCCGCCGACCAGCCGGCCGGACTTGCCGCGGGCCAGCTCGGCGATGTCCGCGTTCTTCTTCTGCGGCATGATCGACGAGCCGGTGGCGAACGAGTCGTCCAGCTCGACCCAGCCGAACTCCTGCGACGTCCAGAGCACCACCTCCTCACCGAGGCGGGACAGGTGCACGCCGACCATCGCGGTGACGAAGAGGAACTCGGCCACGAAGTCCCGGTCCGCGACCGCGTCCATCGAGTTGGCGAACGAGGTGCGGAAACCCAGCTCCTTGGCGACGGCCATCGGGTCCAGCGGCAGCCCGGAACCGGCCAGCGCGCCGGCCCCGAGCGGGCTGACCGCGGCCCGCTCGTCCCAGTCGCGCAGCCGGTCCAGGTCGCGCAGCAGCGGCTGCACGTGGGCGAGCAGCCAGTGCCCGAACGTCACCGGCTGGGCGTGCTGGAGGTGTGTCATGCCGGGTGCCGCGGTGTCCACGTGCCGCTCCGCCTGCTCGAGGAGTGCCTCGGCCAGCTCGACCAGTCGGGCGGCCACCCCTCGGGCGTGGTCGCGCAGATAGAGCCGCAGGTCGGTGGCGACCTGGTCGTTGCGGGAGCGGCCGGCGCGCAGCTTGCCGCCGAGGCTGCCCAGCCGCTCCAGCAGGCCGCGCTCCAGGGCGGTGTGCACGTCCTCGTCGTCCACGGTGGGGCGGAACGCCCCGGAGGCGCAGGCCGCCTCCAGGTCGTCCAGCGCGGCCAGCATCCGCCCCAACTCGTCCGGGTCGAGCAGTCCGGCGCCCGCGAGGACCCGGGCGTGCGCCCGGGAACCGGCGATGTCGTACGGGGCGAGGCGCCAGTCGAACTGGACGCTCACCGACAGCCGCGCCAGCGCCTCCGCGGGGCCGCCGGCGAACCGGCCTCCCCAGAGGCTCGTCCGGTTGGCGGCGGCGCTGTTCTCGGTCAGGCTCTTGTCGTCCACCCCTCCCATTGTGGTGGTCACGACCGCGGCCCTCCCCACCGGGCATACCGTGCGGCGCCGTCGATGCGCTCGGTCATGGTGTGGTGTTCCCTTCGGCGTTCTCGTCCCGGCGGGCCCACGCGGCGAGCCGGTCGCCCAGCGCGGCGCCGCCGTCGGCCTCGCGGGCCACCACGAGGATGGTGTCGTCGCCGGCGATGGTGCCGACGATCTCGGACAGGCCCGCCCGGTCCAACGCGCTGGCCAGGTAGTGCGCCGCGCCCGGCGGGGTACGCAGCACGGCGATGTTGCCGCTGGCGTCGACGCCGTTGAGCAGCTCGCGCAGCAGCCGCACCAGCCGGGCGGGCGCCCCCTCGGCGTCGCGCAGCGGCCGGTGGCCGTCCTCGGGGATCAGGTAGACCCCCCGCCCGTCGCCGCCGCGCGCGGTCACCGCGCCCAGCTCCTTGAGGTCGCGGGAGAGCGTGGCCTGGGTGACCTGGATGCCGTCACCGGCGAGCAGGTCGGCCAGCTCGGTCTGCGAGTGGACGGCGCCGTCGCGGATCAGCTCGACGATGCGGGCGTGGCGGGCGGCGCGGGTCAGCGGGGCGGTCATGTGGATGCCTCCAGGAGAAAGGTCAGCAGCGCCTTCTGGGCGTGCAGGCGATTCTCCGCCTGGTCGAACACCGCGCTGCGCGGCCCGTCGAGCACCTCGTCGGTGATCTCCTCGCCCCGGTGGGCGGGCAGGCAGTGCAGCACGATCACGTCCGCCGCGGCGTGGTCGAGCAGGGCGTCGCTCACCTGGTACGGCCGGAACGGGGTGACCCGGTCCAGCCCGTCGGCCTCCTGGCCCATCGACGTCCAGGTGTCGGTGGCGACCACGTGCGCGCCGCGTACCGCCTCGACCGGGTCGGTGCCCACGTCGACCGAGCCGCCGGTGCCGGCGGCGATCTTTCCGGCCCGGGCCACGATCGCCGGGTCCGGGCCGAATCCGGCCGGGCCGGCGATCCGGACGTGCATCCCGGCGGTCGCGCCGGCCAGCAGGTACGAGTGGGCCATGTTGTTCGCCGCGTCGCCGACGTACGCCAGGATCCGCCCGGCGGTGGCGCCGAACCGCTCCCGCACGGTGAGCAGGTCGGCCAGCAACTGGCAGGGGTGGAACGTGTCGGTGAGCGCGTTGACCACCGGCACGCCGGCGTGCGCCGCGACCTCGGCGATCCGGTCGTCGCCGTGGGTACGCAGCACGATGGCGGCGACGTAGCGGGACAGCACCCGGCCGGCGTCGCCGAGCGTCTCCCCGCGACCGAAGTGGGTGACCTGGGTGTCCACCACGAGCGGGTGACCGCCCAGTTCGGCGATGCCGACGTCGAACGAGATCCGGGTACGCAGGCTCTGCTTGTCGAACAGCACCGCCACCGATCGGGGCCCGGCAAGCGGCTGGTGGGCGTACCGGTCGGTCTTCATCCGGGCGGCGAGGTCCAGCACGGCGGCCTGCTCGGCGGGCGTGAGGTCGTCGTCGCGCAGGAAGTGGCGGATCATGCGGGGGCCTCCGTGCGGGTCGCGGGGGTGGGCGCGGCGACGGTGTCCGCCGGTGCCGGGACGTCGGCGGGCGCGGCGGCGTCGAGCGCGGCGGGTAGCGCGGCGAGGAACGCGTCGGCCTGCGCCGCGGTGAGGATCAGCGGCGGGGCGAGCCGGACCACGCCCGGCTGCACCGGGTTGACCAGGAAACCGGCCTCCCGCAGCGCTGTCGACACCGCACCGGCCACCGGCCGGTCGAGCGCGACGCCGAGCAGCAGCCCGGCGCCGCGCACGTCGCGCACCAGCGGGTGCCCGAGCGCCTCGACGCCGCGCCGCAGCCGCTCGCCGATGCGTTTGACGTGGTCGAGCAGCCCCTCGTTGGCGATCGTGGCGATCACCGCGAGCGCGGCGGCGCAACTGACCGGGTTGCCGCCGAACGTGGTGCCGTGCGAGCCGGGGGTGAGCAGGTCGGCGGCCGGGCCGAAGGCCAGGCAGGCGCCGAGCGGCAGGCCACCACCGAGCCCCTTGGCCAGCGTGACCACGTCCGGTTCGACGCCCTCGGCCTGGTGGGCGAACCAGTGCCCGGTGCGCCCGACGCCGGTCTGCACCTCGTCGAGCACCAGCAGCGCGCCGTGCGCGGCGGTGATCCGCCGGGCCGCGGTGAGGTAGCCGGGCGGCGGCACGACCACGCCGTTCTCGCCCTGGATCGGCTCGACGATCACCATGGCGGTGGCGTCGGTGACCGCCTCGGCGAGCGCGTCGGCGTCGCCGTACGGCACGTGGGTGACGTCGCCGGGCAGCGGGCGGAACGGGTCGGCCTTGGCCGGCTGGCCGGTGAGCGCCAACGCGCCCATGGTCCGGCCGTGGAAGCCGCCGTGGGTGGCCACCACGTGGCGGCGCCCGGTCAGCCGGGACAGCTTGAACGCGGCCTCGTTGGCCTCCGCGCCGGAGTTGGCGAGGAAGACCCGGCCGGGTCGGCCGGCCAGGGCCAGCAGCAGCTCGGCGAGCGCGACCGGCGGCTCGGCGACGAACAGGTTCGACACGTGGCCGAGCGTGGCGACCTGCTTCGACACGGCGGCCACCACCGCCGGGTGGGCGTGGCCGAGCGCGTTGACCGCGATGCCGCCGAGCAGGTCGACGTACTCCCGGCCGGTCTCGTCGACCACGACGGCGCCGGCGCCCGAGACGAGCGCCAGCGGCGGCGTGCCGTAGTTGTCCATCATGGTGGCGCCCCAGCGCCGCACCAGCGTGCTCATGAACCGACCGTGCCTTTCCTGTTCGCGACTGCGGGGCTCGCAAGCTCGCTCCTCGCGCTCACGACCATCGTGCCGAACCCTTCCGAGGTGAAGACCTCCAGCAGCGTGGAGTGGGCGACCCGGCCGTCGACGACGTGCGCGGCGGGCACTCCCCCGCGCACCGCCCGCAGGCAGGCCTCCATCTTCGGCACCATGCCCGACTCCAGGGACGGCAGCAGTTTCGCCAGGTCGTCCGCGGTGATCTCGCTGACCAGGCTCGTCGTGTCCGGCCAGTCGGCGTAGAGGCCGGGGACGTCGGTGAGGACGACCAGCTTGCGCGCCTCCAGCGCGACCGCGAGCGCGGCGGCGGCGGTGTCCGCGTTGAGGTTGTGCAGCACCCCGTCGGCGTCCGGCGCGACAGTGGAGATGACCGGGATCCGGCCGGCCGCGATCAGGTCGGTGACCGCGGAGACGTCCACCGACGCCACGTCGCCGACCTGCCCGACGTCGACCGGCTGCCCGTCCACGTACGCCGGTCGGCGCACCGCGGTGAACAGTCCGCCGTCCTCGCCGGAGAGCCCGACCGCGAACGGGCCGTGCGCGTTGACCAGCCCGACCAGTTCCCGGCCGACCTGCCCGACCAGCACCATCCGCACCACGTCCATGGCGTCCGGGGTGGTGACCCGCAGGCCGCCCCGGAACTCGCTGGCGATGCCGAGCCGACCGAGCATGGCGGAGATCTGCGGGCCGCCGCCGTGCACCACGACCGGCTTGAGGCCGGCGTACCGGAGGAAGACCATGTCCGCGGCGAACGCCCGCCGCAGCTCGGGGTCGACCATCGCGTTGCCGCCGTACTTGACCACCACCGTGGTGCCGGCGAAGCGGGCCAGCCAGGGCAGCGCCTCGATCAGGGTGGCGGCCTTGGCCTGGGCCCGGGTGAGGTTGTCGTTCATCATGTGGAGTACGCCGAGTTCTCGTGCACGTACGCGTGCGACAGGTCGTTGGTCCGGATCGTCGCGGCGGCGGCGCCGGTGTGCAGGTCGATGCGGATGGTGACGTCGCGGCCGGTGAGGTCGACCGTGGCCCGGTCCTCGGCGGCGGCGCCGGCCCGGCACACCCAGATGCCGTTGACCGCGACGTCGACGCCGTCCGGCTCGAACGCGGCGGTGGTGGTGCCGACCGCGGCGAGGATCCGGCCCCAGTTCGGGTCGTTGCCGAACAGCGCGGTCTTGACCAGGTTGTTGCGGGCCACCGCGCGGCCGACCTCGACGGCGTCGTCCTCGTTCGCCGCGCCCACCACGTCGATGGCGATCTGCTTGGTCGCGCCCTCGGCGTCGGCGATCAACTGCTGGGCCAGGTCGTCGCAGGCGGCGGTGACCGCGGCGGTCAACTCGTCCGCGGTCGGCTCGATGCCCGAGGCGCCGCTGGCCAGCAGCAGCACGGTGTCGTTGGTGGACATGCAGCCGTCGGAGTCGATCCGGTCGAAGGTGACCCGGGTGGCGGCCCGCAGCGCGGCGTCCAGCGCGTCCGGCCCGGCCACCGCGTCGGTGGTGAGCACGCAGAGCATGGTGGCCATGGCCGGGGCCAGCATGCCGGCGCCCTTGGCCATCCCGCCGACGGTCCAGCCGCTGCCCCGGGCCACAGTGGTCTTGGGCCGGGTGTCGGTGGTCATGATCGCCTCGGCGGCCGGTCGGCCGCCGTCGCGGGACAGGGTGCGCACCGCGTGGCGGACGCCCGGCAGCAGCTTCGACATCGGCAGCCGTTCGCCGATCAGGCCGGTCGAGCAGACCGCTACCTCGCCGGCCCCGACGATCAGCCGCGCGCTGCTGCCGGTGAGCGCGGCGGCGGTGTGCTCGGCGGTGGCGTGGGTGTCCTGGAAGCCGGCCGGCCCGGTGCAGGCGTTCGCGCCGCCGGAGTTGAGCACGACGGCGCGGACCACGCCGCCGTGCACGACCCGCTGGGTCCAGAGCACCGGGGCGGCCTTCACCCGGTTGGCGGTGAAGACGCCGGCGACGCCGGCGTCGGGGCCGTCGTTGACGACGAGGGCGATGTCGGTGCCGGCGGTCTTGAGGCCGGCGGCGACACCGGCGGCGCGGAAGCCACGGGGGGTGGTGACGGTCACCGAGCCTTCCTTTCGTTCGCGACTGCGGGGCTCCGCTCCGCTGCACTCCTCGCGCTCACGGGCACACTCCGAAGGCGGACAGGCCGGTGGTCTCGGGGAGCCCGGCCATCAGGTTGGCGTTCTGCACGGCCTGGCCGGCCGCGCCCTTGCCCAGGTTGTCGATGGCGCTGACCACGATCACCCGCCCCGAGTCGGCGTCCACCGTCGCCTGGAGGTGGCAGGAGTTCCCACCGGCGGTGGCGGCGGTGTGCGGCCACGCCCCCTCGGGCAGCAGGTGCACGAAGGGCGTGTCGGCGTAGGCGGCGGCCAGCACCGCACGCGGGTCGGCGGCGCCGGCCGGCACCGCGGTGACGGTGGCCAGGATGCCGCGGGGCATCGGGGCGAGCACCGGCGTGAACGACAGACCGGTCGCGCCGGTGGCCTGCTTGATCTCCGGCACGTGCTGGTGGGCCCCCACCTTGTAGGGGGACAGGTCGCCCATCACCTCGCTGCCGAGCAGGTGCGCCTTGGCGGCCCGGCCGGCGCCGGAGGTGCCGGAGGCGGCGACCACCACCACGTCGTCGGGGCGTACCGCGCCGGCGGCGATCAGCGGGGCCAGCGCCAGCGTGGTGGCGACCGCGTAGCAGCCGGTGCTGGCCACCCGCCGGGCAGCCGCGATCTCGTCCCGTTGGCCGGGCAGTTCCGGCAGCCCGTAGGTCCAGGCGCCGGCGTGCGCGCCACCGTAGTAGCGGGCCCAGGCGTCGGCGTCGCGCAGTCGGTGATCGGCGCCGAGGTCGACCACCTTGACCGCGTCGGGCAGCGCCGCGGCGAGCGCCGCGGACTGGCCGTGCGGCAGCGCCAGGAAGACCAGGTCCGCGTCCGCCAGGGCCGCCGGTTCGGTCGCCCCGAGCATCAGGTCCAGGCCGGCGAGCTGCGGGTGTACGGCGGCGACGGGCTGGCCGGCCTGGCTGTGCGCGGTGGCGGCGACCAGCTCGAACTCGGGGTGGCCGGCGAGCAGGCGCAGCAGTTCGCCGCCGGCGTACCCGCTCGCTCCGGCCACCGCTACTCGAATGCCCATACCAACCTCCGCATGACTATGCAGAAAGGTTAGCAGTCGAACCGTGCGCCTGCAAGGTCATGCAGTGTGACGCATGAAGCTGCATCCATGTGCTTCGCATTGACAGCCGACTATCCCACGTCGATGCTGAGAGAGCGCTCTCACGATCGGGTCGTGCCCTCACCACGCAGCCCACTACCATCGGAGTCGTCCTTGCCCACCCGTACGAAAATCCTCCGCGCACTGCTCGCGCTCCTGCTCACCACCGCCGGCTCGGTCGTCACGGCCGCCTCGCTGGCCCGGGCCACCGGCCCGAACCTGCTGCCCCTCACCGTCACCAACCACACCGGCCGGGCCGACGCCACCTGGCTCTACGTGCTCGGCACCGACCTCACCTCCGGCCGGCTCGGTTACGTCGACGCCGCCGGCACGTTCACCCCCTGGCCGGCCGGCGGCCTGCCGCCCACCCCCGCCCCCGACGTGGCCATCCCCGGCCCGCCGAACGGCGGCGCCACCGTGCTCAAGGTCCCCCGCAACATCTCCGGCCGGGTCTACTTCGCGTTCGGCGAGAAACTGACGTTCCGCCTCACCCCGGACGGCCTGGTCCAGCCCGCGCCCTGGGCACCCGGCGACCCCAACCGGGACGTCCTGTTCGACTGGTCCGAGTTCACCTACAACGACGCCGGGCTCTGGCTCAACAGCTCACAGGTCGACATGTTCGCGATCCCGCACGTGGTCGGCGTGACCGGCGCCGACGGCGCGTCCCGGGAGACCGGCCGGCTCGTCGACGACGGCCGGAACCGGGTCATCGACGCGATCCGCGCCCAGGCCGGCTGGGACGGCACGGTGCAGACCAGGGCCGACGGCACCGTGCTGCGGGTGCTCTCCCCCGGCAAGGCCGCCGACGCCGGCCAGCTCGACGCCGCCTACCTCGACCCGTACATCGTCTCGGCCTGGCAGGCGTACGCCACCCGGGCGCTGACCGTGACGCCCTTCCTCGACCAGCCCGGGATCAGGTACACCGGGCGGACCAGCGGCGACGTCATGACGTTCACCGACGGCGCCGGCCAGCGGGTCGCCACCTTCACCAAGCCGACCAGCTCCGACGTGTGGGACTGCGACGGCGCGCTCGCCGCCCCGAACGACCTCGTGGTCGGGCCGATCGCCCGCACGCTCTGCGCCGCGCTGCACCGCGCCACCCTCGGCACCCGCGACGTGCAACCCTCCGGCGGCCCGGCCGACTTCTACCAGGGCGCGCGCACCAACCACTACTCCCGGATCGTGCACGCGAACATGGTCGACGGAAAGGCGTACGGCTTCGCCTTCGACGACGTGCTCAACCAGGAGTCGCTGGTGCACGACGGCGACCCGCGCGCCGCGCGCATCGACCTGAGCCCGTTCGGCCCGGGCGGCGGCCCGAACCCGACGCCGAGCCCCACCCCGACCGGCGCGAGCCCGTCGCCGACCACCGGCCCGACCGGTCCGCAACCCTCGCCGAGCCCGACCGTGACACCCGGGCCGGCGTGCGCCCACCCCGAGGGCCGGCTCGCCGAGCCCGCCCGGCTGGTGCGCTCCGACGGCTCACTCACCGCCGGCGCGGGGCCGACCGGTGTGGCACGGCTGGCGGCGGCCGGCGGCAACCACGACGGCGTCCCAGCCGCGCCGCTGGTGCTCACCGCCTGCGGAATCGATGCCCGCTACCAGGGCGGGAGCACCGACTTCGACCTGTTCGTCGACGCCGGAACCGCGGTCGGCAACGGTGTGCAGGTGCGGATCTCGTACGACCTGACCGGCGACGGCGATGCCGACTGGGTGCAGACCTACCACTACTTCGCCACCGACCCGGTGCCCGGTTGGGAGCACTACCGACCGTCCCAGGGCGTGCGTACCACCTCGGGCACGCCCGGCGACCTGGTGCGGGGCAGCGTACGCATCGAGATCTGGAACGCCATCGGAGCGGCCCCGTCCTCGGTGGGCACCGGCGACCTCTCGCGGGTCGTCCTGCCGTACGCGGGCTGAGCCGCGGTTGTCCGGATGTTAAGAGGGGCCCCCGCCTCTACCGAATGCGTTAAGCGGGGGCCCCTCCTTACACCTCAGGCGCCGCGGAGGGTGGCGCCGAAGCGCTGCGCGGCGAGCGCCACCGCGGCGTCGCGCGCGGCCACCGCCTCCTCGCCCGCGAGGGTCCGGTCCGGGGCACGGAACGTCAGCTTGTACGCCAACGACTTCCGCCCGGCGCCGAGCTGCTCCGAGGCGTAGACGTCGAAGAGCCGGACGTCCTCCAGCAGCGCGCCGGCGCCCTCGACCAGGGCCCGCTGCACGTCCGCCGCCGGCACCGCCTCGTCCACCACCAGCGCCACGTCGATCAGCGCCGGCGGGAACGTGGAGATGGCCGGCCCGGCCACCAGTGGCGCGGCGGGCAGCGCGTCCAGGTCCAGCTCCATCGCGCTGGTGCGCCGGGGCAGCTCCAGCGCCGCCACCACGGCCGGGTGCAGCTCGCCGGCGTGACCGACAACGGTGTCGTCGACCAGCAGCTCGGCGCAGCGACCCGGATGCCACGGCGCGCGTTCGCCGGCCCGCACGGTCACCCGGACGGTCGGGATGCCGGCGGCGTCGAGCACCGCCCGGCCGGCCTCGACCGCGTCCGCCCAGCTTGCCGCGCGACCCGCGCCCCACCAGCCGGCCGGCTCGATCTCGCCGCAGAGCGCCACCGCGACGTGCCGCGGCTGCGCCGGCACCACCGCGTCGGCGGCGGCGAACTCCGCGTCGGTGGGCCGCCGGTCCACGCCCATGGCGGGTGGGGCGCCGGCACCCGGGCGGGGGTGGAAGACCGCGCCGATCTCGTAGATCGCCACGTCCCGCTGGCCCCGACCGACGTTGCGCCGGACGATGCCGAGCAGCGGGCCGAGCAGCGTGGTGCGCAGCAGCGGCTCCTCCTCGGACAGCGGATTGGCCACCCGCACCGCGGGGCGGCGCGGGTCGTCGGCCGGCAGGCCGAGCTGGTCGGCCAGCTCCGGCGCCACGAACGGCTGCGCCAGCACCTCGACCCAGCCGCGCTCGGCGAGCGAGCGGGCCACCGCGCGGCGGCGCTGCTGCGCCGCGGTGAGGCCCCGGCCGGGCCGCGCGGTGGGCAGCACCGAGGGCACCCGGTCGTACCCGTCGAGGCGGACCACCTCCTCCACCAGGTCGGCCGGGTCGGTCAGGTCGGGACGCCAGCTCGGCGGCGTCACGGTCAGCACCTCGGCGGCGCCGCCGGCGGCCACGCCGGCCGCGCCGGGGTCCTCGCCGAGCCGGTCGGTGCCGCGGGTGACCGCGCAGCCGACCTGCTCCAGCAGTTCCACCACCCGGTCCGCCGGGTACGTCACGCCGACCCGCCGCGACGGCAGGTCCGCCGGCAGCGTCACCGGCGACGACGGGCGGACGTGGTCGAGGTCGAGCACCTCCGCGCCCGGCGTGCCACCGGCCAGGTCGGTGAGCAGCCGGACCGCCTTCTCCAGCGCGACCAGCGGCAGCGCCGGGTCGACGCCCCGCTCCCAGCGCTTCGCGGCCTCGCTGAACAGCTTGTGCCGCCGCGCGGTGCGGCCGACCATGGCCGGGTCCCAGTGCGCGGCCTCGAACAGCACGTTGGTGGTGGAGGCGAGCACCTCGCTGGTCTCGCCGCCCATCACCGCGGCCAGCGAGATCGGCCCGGTCTCGTCGCAGATCACCATGTCCTCCGGTGCGAGCGCGCGGCTCACCCCGTCGAGCGTGGTCAGCTTCTCCCCCGGCTCGGCCCGGCGCACCACGAGCGGCCCGGCGATCCGGTCGGCGTCGAAGGCATGCATCGGCTGGCCGAGTTCGAGCATCAGGTAGTTGGTGATGTCGACCGGCAGCGAGATGCTGCGGACGCCGGCCGCGGTGAGCCGCTGCCGCATCCAGCCGGGCGTCTCCACGGTCGGGTCGACGCCGCGCACCATCCGGGCCGCGAACCGGTCGCAGCCGACCGGGTCGCGCACCTCCACCGGGTACGCCGGCTCGGCGGTCCCGCCCGTCGCGGGCGCGTCGGCCGGGTCGCGGAACGGCACGCCGAGCGCGTGCGACAGCTCCCGGGCGATGCCGCGGACGCTGAGCGCGTACCCGCGGTCCGGGGTGATCTCCATCTCGACCACCACGTCGTCCAGGCCGACCACCGGGCGCGCGTCGTCGCCGGGCTGGGCCTTGACGTCCGCGGGCAGCACGACGATGCCCGAGTGGTCGTCGCCCAGGCCCAGCTCCTGGGCCGAGCAGATCATTCCGTGGGAGTTGCGCCCGTACGTCTTGCGCGCGCCGATGGCGAAGTTGCCCGGCAGCACGCCGCCCGGCAGGATCACCACCACCTTGTCGCCCGGGGCGAAGTTGCGCGCCCCGCAGACGATCTCCTGCGGCTCGCCGGTTCCGTTCGCGGCGCCGACGTCCACCCGGCAGAAGCGGATCGGCTTCTTGAAACCGGTCAGCTCCTCGATCTGGAGGACCTCGCCGACGACCAGCGGACCGGTGACGGTCTCCCGCAGGTCCACTATCGACTCGACCTCGATGCCGAGGTCGACCAGCGCCTGCTCCAGGTCGCCGGCGGGCAGGTCGGCGGGGAGATCCACGTACTCCCGCAGCCAACTGACAGAAACTCGCATGACTGTTTAACCACCGTTCCCGTAGCTCAGGCGCCGAACGCGCGGGTGAACCGCACGTCGCCCTCGGCCATGTCCCGCATGTCGCTGACGCCGTGCCGGACCATCACGGTCCGGTCGATGCCCATACCGAACGCGAATCCGGAGTAGACCTCCGGGTCGATGCCGCAGGCGCGCAGCACCCGCGGGTTGACCATGCCGCAGCCGCCCCACTCGACCCACTGCGGCCCGTCCCGGTGCTCCGGGAACCAGACGTCGAACTCCGCCGACGGCTCGGTGAACGGGAAGTAGTGCGGACGCCAGCGGGTCTTCGCGCCCTCGCCGAACATGGCCCGCGCGAAGTGGTCCAGGGTGCCGCGCAGGTGCGCCATGGTGATGCCCTTGTCCACCACCAGGCCCTCGACCTGGTGGAAGACCGGCGCGTGGGTGGCGTCCAGCTCGTCGGTGCGGTAGACCCGGCCGGGCACCACCACGTAGATCGGCGGCGTGCGGCTGAGCATGGTGCGCGCCTGCACCGGCGACGTGTGGGTGCGAAGAACGAGGCCACTGCCCTCGGGTGCGATGTGGAACGTGTCCATCAGCCCGCGCGCCGGGTGGTCGGCCGGGATGTTGAGCGCGTCGAAGTTGGTCCACTCCAACTCGACCTCGGGGCCCTCGGCCACCTCGTAGCCCATGCCGATGAACAGGTCGCTGATCTGCTCCATCAGCACGGTCAGCGGGTGGCGGGCGCCGCGCGGCCGGCGGTCGTGGGGCAGGGTCACGTCGACCCGCTCCTCGACCAGCACCCGCTCGGCCTGCGCGCGGTCCAGGATCTCCTGGCGGGCGGCGTACGCGGACTCGATGGCCCGGCGGGCCTCGTTGACCCGCTTGCCGGCGTCGGACTTCGCGGCCGGCGGCAGCGCGCCGATCTCCCGGCGGGCCAGCGACACCGGGGACCGGTCCCCCAGGTGCGCCGGGCGCAGCGCGGTCAGCGCGTCCGGGTCGGTGGCGGCGGCGAACGCCTTCTCGGCGTCGGCCACGGCCCCGGCCAGGGCGTCCGGGTCGAGCAGGGCGACCTGCTTCGGGTCGTACGGATCGTTGCGGTAGCTCATGGTGAACGGGCACTCCCTCAGGGCGGCGCCGGCCCGACTACAGGCGGCCAGGCGAGTCTACGGACGCGCGGCTTCGCCGCAGCCCGCCGGTGGGAGTCGTGCAGGGGGAAGGGTCAGACCTGCCGCCCGCCGACACCGGCGGGCTGGCTAAACGAACGCCGTGGCGCGTTCATCACGAGGCGGACTCCCCTGCTGTGTGCCGCGCGACCGTCGGTCGACGCAGTGCTCTGGCCGAAGAATACAGGCAGACGGCCGCCGCCGCAGCCAGATTGAGACTCTCGGCGCGACCGTGCAGCGGCACCCGGACCCGGGCGTCGGCGGCCGCTGTCAACTCCTCGGGCAGGCCGTGCGCCTCCGAGCCGAACAACCACGCGGTGGGCGCGGCGAGCCGGCCGGCGTCGGCGAGGTCGTCGAGGTCGCTGTCGCCGTACCCGGTGGTGGCGAGGATCGCCAGCCCGGCGGCCCGCAGCGCCGCGACGGCCGCGAGCGGGTCGGCGGCGCGCACCACGTCGACGTGGAACAGGCTGCCGGCGGAGGCCCGCACGCACTTGCCGTTGTACGGGTCGACCGCCTCGCCGGCGAAGACCACCGCGCCGGCGCCGGCCGCGTCAGCGGTGCGCAGCACCGTTCCGGCGTTGCCCGGGTCGCGGATCCCGGCGAGCACCGCGACCAGGCGCGGCCCGCCCGCCACGGCCTCGGTCAGCGGCACGTCGAGGTGCCGGCAGACCGCCACCAGGCCCTGCGGGGCCACGGTCTCGGTGAGCGCCGCCAGCGCGTCGTCGGTGACCTCGGAGACCGGCACGTCGGCGCGGGCGGCGACGGCGGCGAGGTCGGCGTACCGGTCCAGCGCGGCCGGGGTGCCGAACAGCTCGACCACCGTGCCGCCGCGGGCGAGCGCCTCGCGGACGGCCTGCGGCCCCTCGGCGAGGAACCGGCCGGCCTGCTCGCGGTCGCGTCGGCGGTGCAGCCGGCGGGCCGCCGCGACCCTGGGGGTACGCGGGGTGAACGGGCCGGAGACGGCGTCGAGGCGTCTCCCCTGCGACGGTGACTGCATGGGAGACGCCTCGATCTGCCGTACGGGTGGGTCAGGCGGCCTGGGCCGCGGCGCCACCGGTGCCCTCGGCCGCCACGGCGGCGCGGGCCAGCTCGACGATCGCCGCGAACGCGGCGGCGTCGTTGACGGCCAGGTCGGCCAGGATCTTGCGGTCGACCTCGATGCCGGCCAGGCGCATGCCCTGGATCAGCCGGTTGTAGGTCAGGCCATTGGCCCGGGCGCCGGCGTTGATCCGCTGGATCCAGAGCTGCCGGAAGTCGCCCTTGCGGTCGCGACGGTCCCGGTAGGAGTACTGCATCGAGTGCAGCACCTGCTCCTTGGCCTTGCGGTAGAGCCGGGAGCGCTGACCGCGGTAGCCGCTCGCGGTCTCCAGCAGGGTACGACGCTTCTTCTGGGCGTTCACAGCCCGCTTGACGCGTGCCATCTCAACTCCTTCTTCGGTTCAGGTGGCGCGCGTCAGCGGCCGAGCATCTTCTTGATGCGCTTCACGTCGGCCTTGGCCAGCTCGACGGTGCCGGTCAGCCGGCGGGTCTGGGTGGAGGGCTTCTTCTCCAGCTTGTGGCGGAGGCCGGCCTGCTGGGCAACGATCTTGCCCGAGCCGGTCACCTTGACCCGCTTGCCCATACCCGTGTGGCTCTTCATCTTCGGCATGTGGAACGTCTCTCCCTGTTACTGGCCGCTGGTGTCAGCGGTCGGGCCGGTCTCACCGGCTGCTGCGGTCTCGCCGGCCGCCGGGGTCTCGCCACCTGCCGGGGCTGCCGACTCCTCCGCGGCCCGGTCCCGGGGCCCACCGCGGGACGCCGTGGCGGCGACCGCGGAGGCCTTGACGGCCCGGTGCGGAGCGAGAACCATGATCATGTTTCGGCCGTCCTGCTTCGGCGCGGCCTCGACGTATCCCAGGTCCGTGATCTCGGACTCGAGCCGGCGCAGGAGCCGGTAACCCAGCTCCGGGCGGCTCTGCTCGCGACCACGGAACATGATCGTCACCTTGACCTTGTCGCCCGCCTTGAGGAACCGCACCACGTGACCCTTCTTGGTCTCGTAGTCGTGCGGGTCGATCTTCGGCCGGAGCTTCATTTCCTTGATGACGGTCTGCTGCTGGTTACGCCGCGCTTCGCGCGCCTTGAGTGCGCTCTCGTACTTGAACTTGCCGAAGTCCATGAGCTTGCACACCGGCGGGCGCGCCATCGGCGCAACCTCGACCAGGTCCAGGTCGACGTCCGCGGCCAGCTGTAGAGCGCGCTCCAGCGGGACGATGCCCACCTGCTCACCCTCAGGACCGACCAGTCGGACCTCACGTGCCCGGATCTGCTCGTTCACGCGTGGTTCGACGCTGATGTGGCCTCCTCGAGTCGAGTGTCCTACGGTGCCGACTCCGCGGGCTCCCGGGCGGGAGCCGACCCGGAAAGCAGAAGGCCCCGGCGTACGCCAGGGCCCACTCGACCGGTCGGCACGATCACAGGATCGCGCATCCGGGATCGGGACGTGCCCGAAACCGGGGACCGGACCCGGACACCTGGACGGCGACTCGGGTGGGAGCGGGCGCTCCGCTTCTGCGACCACCCGCGCGTCAGGGACGGGGGCAGTCTGGTCGACTCCGCAACACTACACCCTCGGCCCAGGCCCGCCCAAACCGGGCCCGCAGGTCAGCGGGGTGCCGAGTGGCCGGCGGCGAGCGCGGCCAGGTGCGCCTGGTGCAGCCGGCGCAGCGCGCGGACCGCCTCGACCGCGCTCTCCTTGTCGGCGGCCTGGAGCGCGACCATCGGCAACAGGTCGTCGTCGTGCAGCTCCAGGCTGGCCCACGGGGCGCCCCGGTCGAACCGGACCCCGCGGATCACCTCCCACGGCAGCTCGTAGGAGCTGACCACGTTGCGCACCCGGACGCCCTTGGCGTCGGCGATCACCCGGGGGCGGGTGAACAGCAGGAAGCCGAGCGCGCCGAAGACGCCCAGACCGATCATGGCGAACTGGTCGCCGCGCTGGAACGAGCCGTAGCCGTCGCCGGTGGCGCCGGTCAGGGACGTCGCGACGAGGCTGAACACCACCAGCAGCGTGACCGCCGCCGCCCAGCAGACCACCCGGACGCGGCGGGGCCGCACGGTCACCACGGAATCGCTCACCGGACCAGTCTGCCATCCGGCTCGCGCTCGCGTTCGGCCGCCACACGGGCCGGGCCGCGCCGCCGGACGCCGGCGACCAGCACCGCCAGCAGCGTGAGCACGGCGCCGACCAGCACCGGCAGCCGGACGCCCGGACCGTCGGGCAGCGCCAGATCCAGCAGCAGCGCGCCGCCGAGCTGCCCGGTCACCAGCGCCAGACCGGTCCGCAGCACCCCGGCGGCGCGCACCCCGACCAGCAACGCGAGCACGATGCCGACGCCGAACAGGCCGCCCACGTAGAGCCACCACTGGGTCGGCCAGCGCGGCTGGTCGGCGAACGAACCGACAAGCACCGCGACCGTGCCGATCACCGACGTGCTGACCACGAAGTTGACCGCGAGCCCGGCGGCCGGCCCGATCCCGGCCGCGACCCGGCCGTTGAACGCGGACTGCAGCGCCACCGCCAGCCCGCCGACCACGGAGAGCAGCACCAGCCCGACCGCCAGGTCGCCGACCGGCCGGCCGAGCTGCGCGAGGGCCACCGCGCCGATGCCGAGCAGCGCACCGGCCACCCGGGGCCCGGTGAGCGGCAGCCGCCCGGCGGCGGCCAGCCCGGCCCGGTCGACGGCCAGGCCGCCGAGGCTGCCGCCGGCCACCTGGGCGATCGTGAACACCGCCACCCCGAGCACCGGCACCACCACCGGCGCGGTCAGCACGATCACCGCCCCGCCCACCCCGCCCAGGTACGACCACCAGGGCAGACCGGCCCGACGCAGCGCGGCCAGCCCGGCTCGCATCGACGGCACCACCGCCAGCCCGACCAGCACGACCAGGCAGCCGCCCAGGTTGTTGACCACCGCGCCCAGCACCGGGTCGCCGGTCCGTTCCCCCAGCTCGGCGTTGACCACGCCCTGCGCGGCCGAGGCCACCCCGGCCAGCACGACGACGGTCAGCGCGGCCGGGAGCGGCAGCGGCCTCACAGCCGGCAGGCGTGGATGTTGGTGACCAGGATCGCCCGGGCGCCCAGCTCGTACAGCTCGTCCATGATCCGGTGGACGTCGTCGCGGAGCACCATCGCCTGCACCGCGACCCAGCCCTCCCGGTGCAGCGGCGAGACCGTCGGCGACTCGATGCCCGGGGTGAGCGAGCTGGCCCGGTCGAGCAGCCCGGCCGGCACGTCGTAGGCGAGCATCACGTAGCGGCGGGCGACCAGCACCCCGTGCAGCCGGCGTTCGAGCTGCTCCGGCTGGGGGCCGCCGGGCGCGCCCGCGCGCCGCACCAGCACCGCCGAGGAACGCAGCAGCGGCTCGCCGAACACCACCAGGCCGGCCTGGCGCAGCGTCGCGCCGGTCTCCACCACGTCGGCGACCACGTCGGCCACGCCGAGCCGGATGGCGTTCTCCACCGCGCCGTCGAGCCGGATCACCTCGGCCTTGACGTCCAGCTCGGCCAGGTGCCGCTCGACCAGACCCGGGTACGCGGTGGCGATCCGGTGCCCGCCGAGCTGCTGCACGGAGGCGACGTCGTCGGGCCGGGCGGCGAACCGGAAGGTGGCCCGCCCGAAGTTGAGGTCCAGCACCTCCTCCGCCGGCGCGCCGGAGTCGATCAGCAGGTCCCGCCCGGTGATGCCGACGTCCAGGTCGCCGGAGCCGACGTAGGTGGCGATGTCCTTCGGGCGCAGGTAGAAGAACTCGATGTCGTTGGGCTCGTCCCGGCAGACCAGGTCCTTCGGGTCGGTGCGCTGGCGGTAGCCCGCCTCGCGCAGCATCCCGGCGGCCGACTCGGCCAGGGCGCCCTTGTTGGGTACGGCGACACGCAGCATGGGAGTGCTCCTTCGTTCGATCGGATGATCAGCGGACGGGCACTCACAGATGTCGGTAGACGTCCTTCAGCTCCAGACCGGTGGCCAGCATCAGCACCTGCGCCTGGTAGAGCAGCTGGGAGATCTCCTCCGCGGTTCGTTCCGGGCCCTCGTGCTCGGCCGCCATCCACGACTCGGCCGCCTCCTCGACGACCTTCTTGCCGATGAAGTGCACGCCCTTGGCGAGCGCGTCGACCGTGCCCGAGCCCGGGGTGCCGGCGGCGGCCTTGGCCTGCAGCTCGGCGAACAACTCCTCGAACGTCTTCACGGAAGGCGATTCTTCCAGCCGACCCCGGCGCGCACACCGACCGGGTCCACCCGCGTCGCCCACCTCACCGCTCCGGCCCACCGGGCAGCCCGACGAGGAAGGACCGCACGGCGGCGGCGAACTCGGCCGGGCGCGTGGTGGGCACCGCGTGGCCGGCGGCGACGGTGACCAGGCGGGCGGCCGGGATCCGGGTGGTCATCCGCGCCAGCTCGTGCTGCGGGAGGTGGCTGGTGGGGCCGCCGGCCACCACGAGCGTCGGCGCGGTGATCTCCGTCAACCTCTCCCACCAGGTGGGAGGCGGGGCGTTGAGCTGCGCGACGATCGCCTGCCGGGCGGCCCAGTCGTCGGGCAGCCGCCCTCTCCCCTCCCCTCCCTCCCCTCTCCCCCCTCCCCTCCCCGGAGCCCTCCTTCAGCGTGAACAAGGAGTTTGCGTCGGAGTCGATCTCCGCGGGCGACGCAAACTTCTTGATCAACTGCCCAGTTCCACCTGTTGGCGGCGGCGCGGGGGAGTGCTCCAGCGGCCGTCAACCATCTCAGGCCGCGCTCGCCGGACGCGATGTCGAGAGCGCGTCACACCCATGGCGTTCCACCCACGGGCAGCGCGCGGCGCGGGTGGAACGCCATGGGTGTCTACCGCGCCCTGACACACCCATGGCGTTCCACCGCCGGCCGGATGGGAGCCGCTGCTCGGGTGCGGGCGGGAACTCGTCGAGGTCAGATGGGGATGACCAGGTCGGCGGGCTGAGTCGAGTGTGCTCTCAGCTCTGAGGGCGGCGGGGACGAGGGGCGGCCGCCCGCCACCGGGACCGGCGCGGAGTCAGGCGAAGCCGACGCGGTGGGCGTTGGCGGCGTCCAGGGCGCGGACCGCCAGCGCGGCGTCCAGCGCCGCCACGGTGGCCGCCCAGCCCTTGTCCTCGGCCGAGCCGGGCAGCCCGGCCCGGTCCCGGGCCTGCTCGATCGTGTCCACCGTGAGCACCCCGTGCGCCACCGGCTTGCCCTCGTCCAGCGCCACCCGGGTCAGGCCCTCGGTGACGGACTGGCAGACGTAGTCGAAGTGGGCGGTCGCCCCGCGTACCACCACGCCGAGCGCGACCACCACGTCGAAGCGCCGCGCCATCGCCTGCGCCACCACCGGCAACTCGACCGAACCGGCCACCCGGGCCACCACGGCCCGTGCGCCGCACGCCTGCGCGGCGGCCACCGCGCGCTCGGCCATGTGGTCGGTCAGCTCGCCGTGCCAGCGCGCGGCCACCACGCCGACGGTCATCCCGGCGGCGTCCACCGCGGTCACGCCCGGCTCCCCGAAACCCGCCATCGTCCTACGCTCCGATCTCGTCACCGGCGACCGCGCGGCCCATCGGCGCCTCGGTCACCTCGTCCAGCCCGTCCAGCAGGTGGCCCATCCGGTCCCGCTTGGTGCGCAGGTAGCGCACGTTCTCCGGGTTGGACCGCACCGGCAGCCCCTCCCGGCCGGTCACGGTCAGGCCGTACCCCTCCAGGCCGGCCCGCTTGGCCGGGTTGTTGGTCAGCAGCCGCATCGAGCGGACGCCGAGGTCGTACAGGATCTGCGCGCCGGTGCCGTAGTCCCGCGCGTCGGCCGGCAGCCCCAGGTCGAGGTTCGCGTCCACGGTGTCCCGGCCCTGGTCCTGCAACTGGTACGCCTGGAGCTTGTGCAGCAGGCCGATGCCGCGCCCCTCGTGCCCGCGCACGTAGAGCACCACCCCGCGGCCCTCCTCGGCGACCCGGGCCAGCGCGGCCTGCAACTGCGGGCCGCAGTCGCACCGCAGCGAGCCGAACACGTCGCCGGTGAGGCATTCGGAGTGCACCCGGACCAGCACGTCCCGGCCGTCGCCGAGGTCACCGAAGACCAACGCGACGTGCTCGGCCGGGTCGTGCTCGGCGCGGTATCCGAGCGCGCGGAACACGCCGTACGGCGTAGGCATCCGCGCCTCGGCCGCCAGCTCCACCTGCTTCTCGGTGTGCCGCCGGTGCGCGATCAGGTCGGCGATGGTGATCAGCGTCAGCCCGTGCTCGGCGCAGAACTTCTCCAGGTCCGGCACGCGCATCATGGTGCCGTCGTCGTTGACCATCTCGCAGAGCACCCCGGCCGGGCGCAACCCGGCCAGCCGGGTCAGGTCCACCGCCGCCTCGGTGTGGCCGGGCCGGCGCAGCACCCCGCCGGCGCGGGCGCGCAGCGGCACCACGTGGCCGGGGCGGGCCAGGTCGGTCGGGTCGGTGCCGGCGTCGGCGAGCAGCCGGATGGTGTGCGCCCGGTCGGCGGCCGAGATGCCGGTGCCGACGCCCTCCCGGGCGTCCACCGTCACCGTGTACGCGGTGCCGCGCCGGTCCTGGTTGGTGTGGTGCATCGGCGGCAGGTCCAGCCGGTCGCACTCGTCCTCGGTCAACGGCACGCAGATGTAGCCGGACGTGTAGCGGACCATGAACGCGACCAGCTCCGGGGTGGCCATCTCGGCCGCGAAGATCAGGTCGCCCTCGTTCTCCCGCCCCTCGTCGTCGACCACGACCACCGGCCGGCCGGCGGCGATGTCCGCCACCGCCTGCTCGATCGAACCGAAGCTGCTCATGCCACCACCTCCGAGTACGTCGCGGGAATCCGGGGACGCGCGGCCGCGACCGCCCGCGAGGTGCGCCACCAGGTGTAGAAGCCGGCCGCGCAGAACGCGCCGTAGACCAGGTACATGGCGGCCGACGGATAGAAGCCGCCGCGCAGCAGCAGCGGCACACCCACCGCGTCGACGGCGATCCAGACCAGCCAGAACTCCACCCAGCCACGGGCCATGCCGTACGTGGCGAGCAGGCTGCCGACCAGGATCCAGGCGTCCGGCAGCGGCCCCCACGAGCCCAGCGCGGCCAGCACCGGGTAGGCGGCGGCGGTGCCGGCGACCGCGACGACGAGCAGGCCGAGCCGCTCCCGCCAGGTGGCCCAGCGCGGCACCACGGCCGGCTCCGCGCCCCCGCCGGCGCGGCGGTTGCGCGACCAGCGCCACCAGCCGTAGACGCTCACCGCGAAGAAGAAGACCTGCCGGCCGGCCTGGCCGTAGAGGTCGTGCGCCTGCGGGGTGGTGAAGACGCCGCCGAGGAACACGGTGAACAGCAGCCCGTTGCCGATCATGCCGACCGGCCAGGCCCAGACCACCCGGCGCAGCCCGAGCAGCGCCGAGACCAGCCCGAAGACGTTGCCGACGATCTCCCGGACCAGCACCGGCGAGCCGGCGACGTGCACCTGGGCGTCGAGCAGCCAGGCGAGCGGGCCCATCACCGGGCACCCCCCGCCGCCCGCTCGCCGAGCAGCCGCTCGACGTACTTGGCCAGCACGTCGACCTCCAGGTTGACCGGGTCGCCGACCTGCTTCGCGCCGAGCCCGGTGAGCTTCAGCGTGGTGGGGATCAGGCCGACCGAGAACCAGTCGTCGCCCACCTCCGCGACGGTCAGCGACACGCCGTCGACGGTGATCGAACCCTTCTCCACCACGTAGCGGGCCAGTCCGGCCGGCAGCCGGAACCGGACCGTCTCCCACTGCGCGGCCGGCTCGCGGGCGACGATCTCGCCGACGCCGTCGACGTGCCCCTGCACCAGGTGCCCGCCGAGCCGGCTGTTCAGCGCGGCGGCCCGCTCCAGGTTGACCGGGTCGCCGGGGCGCAGCGCCCCGAGCGCGGTGCGGCGCAGCGTCTCACCCATCACGTCGGCGGTGAAGACGCCGCCGTCGACGTCGACCACGGTCAGGCAGACCCCGTTGACCGCGATGGAGTCGCCGTGTCGGGCGTCCGAGGTGACCAGTGGGCCGCGGATCGCGACCAGCGCCGAGTCGTCAGCGGTCTCGGTGCTCCGGACGATCTCGCCCAGTTCCTCGACGATGCCGGTGAACATGTCAGGCCTCCCTCTTCCGGGGCAGCGCGGTGATCCGCAGGTCGGGACCGACCTGCGTAACGTCGGTGATCTCCAGGTCGATGGCGTCGGCGATGGTCGTCACGCCGGCGTCGCGCAGCGCGGTCGGCCCGGCGCCGAGCAGCTTCGGCGCGACGTACCCGACGATCTTGTCGACCAGGCCGGCGGCGAGGAACGCGCCGGCCAGCGTGGGGCCGCCCTCCAGCAGCGCGGCCCGCACGCCGCGGTGGTGCAGCTCGGCCAGGAGCGCGGCCAGGTCGACCCGGCCGTCCGGGCCGGCGCCGACCTCCGCGGCGGTGGCCACCCAGGTGCGGGCGGCGCCGTCGCGGACCCGGGCGTCGAGGGGGGTACGCCCCGAGCTGTCCACCACCACCCGCAGCGGCTGCCGGATGGCGAGCGTGCCGTCGCGCAGGTTGCGGGCGGTGAGCCGGGGGTCGTCGGTGAGCACGGTGCCCACCCCGGCGAGCACCGCGTCCACGGTGCCGCGCAGCGCGTGCACGTCGGTCCGGGCCGCCTCCGAGGTGATCCACATGCTGGTGCCGTCGGCGGCGGCGGAGCGCCCGTCGAGCGTGGCCGCGTACTTCCAGATCAGGTACGGCCAGCCGCGGCGCATCGAGGTCAGCCAGGCGACGTTGCCGGCCTCGGCCTCCTCGGCGCGTACCCCGAGCGTGACCTGGAGCCCGGCGGCGCGCAACGTGGCCGCGCCGCCGGAGGCCACCGGATTCGGGTCGGGCACGGCGATCACCACGCGGGCCACCCCGGCGGCGATGAGCGCGTGGCTGCAGGGACCGGTGCGGCCGGTGTGGTCGCAGGGTTCCAGCGTGACCACCGCGGTGCCGCCCCGGGCGCGCGTGCCGGCCTGGGCCAGCGCGACGATCTCGGCGTGCGGTCCCCCGGCGTACGCGTGGAAGCCCTCGCCGACGACCTCGCCGTCGGGGTCGAGCAGCACGCAGCCGACGACCGGGTTGGGGCTGGTGGCGCCGAGACCGCGGGCGGCCAGCGCGACGGCACGACGCATCGCCTCGTCGACGGAGACGCTCGCCATGGCCCGCCCTGCCCTTCCGCTCGCCGGTCACGCGCAGGCGGGGTGGGGAGCAGCGGCACAGAGGGCCGCGGACACGCGGCGGCGGAGAACCCGGGGACGGCGTCGGCCGACCCCGAGGAGCCCACGCGGCGCGGCTGAGGGTGCTCAGCGGCCGGCAGGGGCCTCCCCCGTTCCGCGCGCTGTCTCCCATCCGGACTTTCTGGGGGCGGACGAGCCGCACCCCAACCGTCGGCCCCGGATTCTCACCAGGTCCACCGTCCGGCCGAAGCCGTCCGGGTCGCGGGCTTACCACGGTCGGGCCGTGGATCACCGCCGGTTCGGAATTTCACCGAGCCCCGCCAGCGCGTGGTGGGTACCCCGGAAGTCTTACACGTTCCGCGGCGGCGCGCGCCACAGAGGCGAGCTACCTCACAGCCGCGCGTGCGGTCAGGTGACGCCGCGGCGGCGGTCGACCGCCACGTACGAGCCGGGCTGGCTCTTGGCCACGGTCTTCATCTCGGAGGCCACGGCGATGGCCTCCAGCGGGTCGGTGAACCGCTTGCCGCTGTCCGACAGCGACACCCCGATGGAGAGCGTGACCAGCGCGGCCCGGCGGATGTTGCCCCGCCGGTCCTTCAGCTCGACGAAGCCGCGTTCGGCGTCGGTGGGGTCGTAGAGCGTGTCGGCGGCGTTCTCGAAGTCGACCACCGCGCGGCTGGTCAGCGGCCGGACCTGGGTCGGGGCGCAGACGATGACGAAGTCGTCGCCGCCGACGTGGCCGAGGAAGGCCGGCGGCAGCCCGATCGACACCACCGCCCGGTGCAGGCTGCGGGCCAGCGCGGAGATGAACTCGTCGCCCCGGACGAAGCCGTACCGGTCGTTGACGCTCTTGAACCGGTCGATGTCGACGTAGCCGACGGCGTAGTCCACGCCGCTGCGCACCCGGTCGCTGATCTCCCGCCGGATGCGGCTGTTGCCGGGCAGGCCGGTCAGCGGCGAGACCTCCCGGAACTCCTTGTTGCGGCGCAGCGTGGAGCTGACCCGGGCGACCAGCTCGGCGGTGTCGAACGGCTTGACCAGGTAGTCGTCCGCGCCCGCGCTGAGGCCGTTGACCTTGTCGGAGGTCATGCCCTTGGCGGTCAGCATGATCACCGGCAGGGCCGAGGTCATCGGGTCGGCGCGCAGCCGGCGGGTCAGTTCCAGCCCGTCGACGCGGGGCATCATGAGGTCGACCACGGCCAGGTCCGGCCGTTGCCGCTCGATCACCTCCAGCGCCTCCTGGCCGTCGGCGGCGTGCAGCACCTCGAAGCCGTGCAGGCGCAGGTTGAACTCGACGAAGCGGGCGATGTCCTCGTCGTCGTCGACGACCAGGATGACGTCGGGTCGGTCGCCGGCCGGGTCCATCTCAGACCCCGGTCATCGCGCGTTCCGCCAGGCCGCGCAGGCGGCGTACCGCCTCGGCCGGGTCGTCGGCGCCGTAGACCGCGGTGCCGGCCACGAACGCGTCGGCGCCGGCGGCGGCGGCCTGCTCGATGGTGTCCGCGGCGATGCCGCCGTCGACCTCGATGCGCAGCTCCAGGTGGCCGCTGTCCACGTGCCGGCGGGCGGCGCGCACCTTGTCCAGCAGCGACGGCAGGAACCGCTGGCCGCCGAAGCCGGCCTTGATCGTCATGACCAGCAGCGTGTCGAAGCTGGGCAGCAGGTCCAGGTACGGCTCGATCGGGGTGTCCCGGTCGATCGCCAGCCCGGCCTTCGCCCCGGCCGAGCGCAGGTCCTTCGCCAGCGCCACCGGGTCGTCGCACGCCTCGGCGTGGAACGTGACGTTGTACGCCCCCGCGTCGGCGTAGCCGGGGGCCCAGCGACGCGGATCCTCGATCATGAGATGCACGTCGAACGGCAGGTCGGTGACGGCGCGCAGGCTCTGCACCACCGGCAGGCCGATGGTCAGGTTGGGCACGAAGTGGTTGTCCATGACGTCCACGTGCAGCCAGTCGGCGGCGGACTCCACGGCGCGGACCTCGTCGGCGAGGCGGGCGAAATCGGCGGCCAGGATGCTGGGCGCGACGACGGGCGGCGGTACGGTCACGGGGCCAGTGTACGAACGCGGTCATCCCCGGGCCGCAGCGCGGCACCATGAAGGACGCCCTGTGACCCTATCGTCACCTTCGGTGCATAATTCCGCCGTCCGGGCCAGAAATCGACACGAATAGTTCCCGGTGACTGGCCGATCGATTGAAAGATGACGAAACTCCTACAGGGACGGTCACATATGCTGCACGCCCGGGCGCGGGGGACGCCGCACGGGCCGCGGCGACCGGCTGCCATCTCTCCGGCGAAAGGGCGGACGATGCGACGGTGGCTCCACGCGCTCACGCTGGCCGGCACCGTGACAGCGGTGCTCGCCGCCTGCGCCCCGGCGCACCGGGCCGACGGGGACCTCGTCGACGACTGGGCGGCGTTGCCGGCGCCCCGGCTGTTCGTCCCGGCCACCGACGCGTGCCTGCCCCGGCTCACCGCCGTGGTGCAGGCGGCCACGTACGAGACGGTGGACTGCGCGGGCAGCCACCTGGCCGAGGCGGTGCACGTCGGCACGTTCACCGGGGCGGCGGCCGACGGCGCCCGCCCCGAGCCGGGCTCCCCGGAGCTGCGCGGCGCCCGGGCCGAGTGCGACCAGCGGGCCCGGGAGATGATCGGCGGCGACTGGCACGCCGCCCGGCTCACCCTGAACATCGCGCTGCCACCGGCGACCGCCTGGATGGCCGGCGCGCGCTGGTTCCGCTGCGACCTGGCCGAGACCGACAGCATCGACAACACCCGGCCGGTCAACCGGGTGGGCAGCCTGCGCGGCGCGCTGGTCGGCGACAACCCGCTGGTGCACCGCTGCTTCGACCCGAAGTTGATCGGCGCGAACCTCAACTACATGGCCCCGGTGCTGTGCACCGAGCCGCACCGGGCCGAGTTCGTCGGCGTCTACTCCGAACGCGACATGAGCTGGGCCGAGTTCGCCCGGGGCGCGCCGGCCGCGCACCGGCGCTGCATGCGGCTGATCGCCGCGTTCGCCAGCGTGCCGGACAATGCCGAGCTGCCGTACCGGGCCGGGTCGATCTTCTACCCGCCGTCGCAACGGGAGTGGGAGGAGGGCGACCGGGGCGTGCGCTGTTTCCTGTGGAGCGACGACCGCAAGCTGACCCGCTCGATGCGCGGCGCCGGCCCCGAGGGACTGCCGGTCATCTGACGCCCGTTGCCGTATGCTGCGTCGCCGAGGCGTACCGGTCGGCCGGGCGGCTCCGGACGGCGGGGAGGTGGGTCGCGATGCGGCGATGGTGGGCGGCGGTCGCCGCGGGCGCGGTGGCGGTGCTGGCGCTCGGCGGTTGCCGTGCGCCGGCCGGCGTGGACCGCGACCTCACCGACGAGTGGCCGGCCTTCGCCGCCCCGGTGGGCTTCGTGCCCGAGGCCGACGTCTGCCACCCGACCGTCGCCGACGTCGGCTACCTCAGCGGCTACCAGCCGGTCGACTGCGCCACCTCGCACCGCGCCGAGACGCTGCACGTGGGCACGCTGACCGGCCCGGACGCCGGCCGCTCCGCGCCGCCGCGCACCGGTTCGGCCGGCATCCGCACCGCGCACGCCGAGTGCGGCCGGCAGGTCACCCGGGCCGTCGGCGCGGACTGGCGGTCCGGGCGGTTGCAGCTCTCCGTGGTCTTCCCGTCCGCCCTGGCCTGGTCCGGCGGCGCCCGCTGGTACCGCTGCGACGTCGCCGAGGTGACCGACCTGGACGAGGGCAACGTGGCCGCGCGCACCGGCAGCCTGCGCGGCGCCCTCAAGCCCGGCTCGCCGCTGGCGCTGGGCTGCTTCAACCCGAAGCTGAGCAAGGACGACGTCCAGGCCATGCGGCCGGTCGCCTGCACCGCGAAGCACCACGCCGAGTTCGTCGGCATCTACCAGGCGCCCGACGTCAGCTACGCCGAGTTCCAGCGCACCTCGTTGCGGGCGCACAAGGCGTGCCGGGGACTGATCGCGACGTACGCCAAGGTGCCGAACGACGGGAAGATGCAGTACCGCGCCGGCACCATCGTCTACCACCCGTACGAGCAGCAGTGGCGCGACGGCGACCGGGGTGTGCAGTGCTTCCTCTGGATCTCCGACCGGACGCTGACCCGCTCGGTGCGGGGCGCCGGCGGTTCGGCGCTGCCGGTCACCTGAGCCGGGGGCGGGGCGGGCGTCGGCCCACCCCGCCCGGTGCGCTCAGCCGACCTGCACCGTCACGTCGTCGATGACGAAGCTGGTCTGGAGCGAGGCGTCCTCGACGCCGGTCCACTTGAGCGTGACCGTCTGGCCGGCGTACCCGGCCAGGTTGACGCTGCGCTGGGTGTAGCCGGTGGCCTTGTTCAGGTTCGAGTAGGTCGCCAGCGTGGTGGAGCCGGCCTGCACGGTCAGCTTGTCGTACGCGGTCGAGGTGGTGGTCTCGGCCGAGTCGACGTGCAGCCAGAACGCCAGCGTGTAGCTGGTGCAGCCGGCCGGCAGCGTGACCGACTGGGAGAGCGTGTCGGTGTGCGCGGAGCCGTACCCGTTCAGCCACGCCTTGTACGACCCGGTCCGGGCCGCCTGGCCGGAGTCGTTGGTGATCACGCCGGAGCTGGTCGTCCACGGCGTGGTGCCGGACTCGAAGCTGCTGTTGCCGATGAGCTGCCCGGCGGCGCAACCACCGCTGCCGCCGGTCACGGTGACCGTGTAGGTGGCGGTGCGGGTGGCCGAGCCGGTGCCGGTGACGGTGAGCGTGAACGTGCCGGTGGTCGCGGTGGACGAGGCGCTGACCGTCATGGTGGCGGAGCCGCCGGAGGTGACCGACGACGGGCTGAAGCCGACCGTGACGCCGCTGGGGGCGCCGCTGGCCGACAGCGTCACCGTCTGGGCGCTGCCGCTGGTGGTGGCGGTGCTGACGGTGGCGGTGGTGGAGCCGCCCCGGGCGACGCTGCCGGAGGTGGGGCTCACCGCGACGGAGAAGTCGTTGGCCGGCGTGCCGCCGCCGACCGCGAGCGCCCAGATCGCGTACGCCACGCCGTCCGCGCTGCGGTTGAGCACCGTCGTGTTGATGTTGCTGGTGGTGTCGCAGGAGCGGTGGTAGCAGCCGTCGTACGCCGCGCCGGAGGTGCCGCCCCACTTGGCGGCCTGGGCGGCGGTCTTCGTGTAGCTGGCGCCGGCCGCGTAGCCGGAGGTCTGGATGCCGGCGTTGGCGAACGAGTAGTCGTCGGAGCGGCCCTGCCCCTCGGTGTTCTCCTCCGGCTGGATGCCGAACGAGTCCCAGTACGCCTTCAGCGGCGCCGCGGTGGCCGAGGTGATCCGGTTGATGAAGTAGCCGCCGTTGGGCGAGCCGACCATGTCGAAGTTGTAGTAGCCCTTGATGTAGCCCCGCTGGGTGGTGCTGAGCTGGTTGACGTAGTGCTTCGAGCCCTGGAGGCCCTGCTCCTCGCCGTTCCACCAGGCGAACCGGACCCGCTTGGTCATGGTCGGGTTCTGCGCGGCCAGCACCAGCGCGTTCTCCAGCAGCGTGGCCGAGCCGGAGCCGTTGTCGTTGATGCCCGGGCCGGCGGAGACGCTGTCCAGGTGCGCGCCGAACATGACGACCTGGTCGGCCGGGCCCTGCGGCCACTCGGCGATCAGGTTGCTGCCCGGGTAGGTGCAGGTGGTGCAGGTCTGCTCGGTGACCGTGTAGCCGGCGGCCTGGAGCTTGCCCTTGACGTAGCTGACCGAGGCGGCGTAGCCGGCCGAGCCGGCCCGGCGGTTGCCGCCGTTGCTGGTGGCGATGGAGTTGAGCTGGGTCAGGTGGGCCTGGACGTTGGTCAGCGAGACGTCCGGTGCGGCGAGCGCGGCGGCCGGGGCGGGGGCGGCCGGGGCGGGGGCGGCCGGGGCGGGGGCGGAGGCGGGCGCGGCGGAGGCGGTGCCGGCCAGGCTCGCCGTCGTCAGGGTGGCGACGAGGGCGAGCGCGAGGCTCGTGGTCGGCGTGCTGCGTCTCATGGAGACTCCTCGTGGGGGTCGTGCGGGCGGGGGTGACGGCCGAGGACCGGTGATCGGAACAGTTACATGCATCGATCACTTAGTCAACGGCCCGTCACATCCCACCACCCCCCTCCCCCGCCCGGGATGCACCCGCCGCGTCACTTCCCCCACCGTCTCCCCGCGCTGATTCACGGAAAGAGGGGGCATGGCACGCGGAATGCCACCACTTTCCGTGAATCAGGGTGGAGCGTGGGCGGGGTGGGGGTGGGTCAGCCTCGGCGCAGGACGGCCAGGAACATGGCGTCGGTGCCGTGCCGGTGCGGCCAGAGCTGCACCGTCGGGCCGTCACCCAGGCCGGGCATGCCGGCCGGCAGCAGCGGGCGGGCGTCCACGAAGTCGACCGGGAAACCGCACCGCCGGGACGCCTCGGTCACCGTCACGTGCGTCTCCACCACGTGCGGCGAGCAGGTCACGTACGCCACCACGCCGCCCGGACGGACCGCCCGCAGCGCGGCGGTGAGCAGCTCCCGCTGCAACCGGGTCAACGGCGGCAGGTCCGCCGGCTGCCGCCGCCAGCGCGCCTCCGGCCGGCGGCGCAACGCGCCCAGGCCGGTGCACGGCGCGTCCACCAGCACCCGGTCGAAGTGCCCCTCCGGCAGCTTCGGGTCACCGCCGACGTCACGCCCGTCCAGGTGCAGCACCGTGACCGGCAGGCCACGGGTCGCCTGCTCGACGAGCCGGGCCCGGTGCTCCGCCACCTCGACCGCGGTCAGCCGCGCCCCACGCCGCGCGGCCAGCGCGCCGAGCAGGCCGGACTTGCCGCCCGGACCGGCACACAGGTCCAGCCAGCGGCCGTCCGGCCCGTCCACCGGCGCGTTCACCAGGGCGTCCGCCACCAACTGGGAGCCCTCGTCCTGCACGTGGGCCCGCCCGTCGGCCACCGCCGCCAGGTCACCTGGCGCGCCGCCGGACAGGTAGACCGCGTACGGCGAGAACGCGCCGGGCGCACCGCCGACCTCGTCCGCCAACGCCACCGCGTCGGCCCGCCCCGGCCGGGCGCACAGGTGCACCGGCGGACGCTCGTTGTCCTCGATGAGCAGCCGGGTGGTCTCCCCCAGGTCGCCGCCGAGCGCCTCGGCGAACGACCGGACGATCCACTGCGGATGGCTGTACGCCAGCGCGAGGTGACCGATCGGGTCGGTCCCCTCGGCCGGGGCGAGCTTCGCCACCCAGGCGTCGGCGTCCCGCCCGGCGATCTCCCGCAGCACCGCGTTGGCGAACCCGGTCGCGCCCGGCCCCACCATCCGGACCAGGTCCACAGTGGAGGACACCGCGGCGTGCGCCGGCACCCGGGTGTGCAGCAACTGGTAGGCCCCGAGCCGCAGCGCGTCCCGCACCGGCGGGTCGATCCGCTGCACGTCCCGGCCGGCCGCGTCGGTGACGATCGCGTCCAGCGTGCCGGTGTGCCGCAGCGTGCCGTAGGTCAGCTCGGTGGCGAACGCGGCGTCCCGCCCGCTCAGCCCCGCCTCACGCAGCATCGCCGGAAGCACCAGGTTGGCGTACGCGTCGTCGCGGTGCACCGCCGCGAGCGCCTCGTACGCGACGTGCCGGGGCAGGTCCACGGTCGGTCGGACCGGACGCGCCCCACCCCGCCGCTCGCCACCGCCCCGGTACGGCCCGCTCGGCCGCTCACCGGCGCGACCCGGACCACGCGGCCGGTCGCCGGCGCTGCGGTCGTACCCCCGCGGGCGCTCGCCCTCGACGGGCCGCTCCGGCCCCGACGGCCCGCTCACGCGAAGACCTCGCCGGCGGCGACCCGGGCGCCGCGCGCCCAATCGCCGGCCGACATGGCCTTCTTGCCGGCCGCCCGCACCTCGCCGAGCCGCACCGGCCCGGTCGCGGTGCCCACCAGCACCTGGGACTTCTCCACCAACAGCTCCCCCGGCTTCAGCTCGGGGCCGTTCGCCAGTGGGGTGACCGGGCCGAGCTTGACCCGGTCGTCACGGAACGTGGTCCACGGGCCGGGCGCGGGCGTGCAGGCGCGCACCCGCCGGTCCACCGCGAACGCCGGTTCCGTCCAGCGGATCCGGGCGTCCTCCACGGTCAGCTTCGGCGCCAGCGAGACCCCGTCGGCCGGCTGCGGCTCGGCCCGGGCGGTGCCGGCGCCGATCGCGTCGAGCACCGCGACCAGCAGCCCCGAGCCGGAGTGGGCGAGCCGCTCCAGCAGGTCGCCGGAGGTGTCGGCGGGCCGGACCTCGTCGGTGACCGTGCCGAAGACCGGGCCGGTGTCCAGCCCCGCCTCCAGTTGGAACACGCTGGCCCCGGTCAGCTCGTCGCCGTGCAGCACGGCGTGCTGCACCGGCGCTGCGCCCCGCCACGCCGGCAGCAGCGAGAAGTGCAGGTTGATCCAGCCGTGCCGGGGGATCTCCAGCGCCACCGGCGGCACCAGCGCGCCGTAGGCGACCACGGGTACGCAGTCCGGCGCGAGCGCGCGCAGCCGGTCGAGGAACTCGGGTTCGCGCGGCCGGGCCGGCGTGAGCACCTCGACGCCGTGCGCGTCGGCCCACGCGCCGACCGGTGAGCGGTGCAGCCCCCGGCCGCGGCCGGCCGGGGCGTCCGGGCGGGTGACCACGGCGAGCAGCTCGTGGCCGGAGGCGGCGATCGCGTCCAGGGCCGGTACGGCGACCGCCGGCGTGCCGGCGAAGACCAGGCGCATCCCGGTCACCGTCCCAGGCCGAACGGGTTGCTGACGGGATGCGGGCTGAGCTTGACCGTGGGCGGGGCGCCCTGGTCGTACCAGTCGGCCTGGCGGATCGCCTTCATGGCCTCCTTGCGGCCGGCCGGGTCGAGCCGGTCGACGAAGAGCACCCCGTCGAGGTGGTCGGTCTCGTGCTGCACGCAGCGGGCCATCAGGCCGGTGCCGACGATCTGCATCGGGTCGCCGTGGGCGCTGAAGCCCTTGGCGATCACGTTCTGCCGGCGCTTGGTGTCGAAGTAGAGCCCGGGGATGGAGAGGCAGCCCTCCGGGCCGTCCTGCTCCTCCTCGTCGGGGAACTCCAGCACCGGATTGACCAGGTGGCCGAGCATGTCGTCGACATCGAAGGTGAACACCCGCAGGCTCACTCCGAGCTGCGGCGCGGCCAGGCCGGCGCCGTTCTGCTCACGCATCGTGTCGGTCAGGTCGGCGACCAGCTTGCGCAGCTCGGCGTCGAAGTCGACCACCGGGTCGGCCGGCGTGCGCAGCACCGGATCGCCGAACAGACGGATGGGCTGAACGGTCACGCGGCGGGGCTCCTTGTCTGGGACGGGTGGTGCGCCCCCAGTCTACGGAGTCGGCCCGGCCGCCCCCGGCGGCGTACCGGCAACGGTGACCGGGGCCGCCTCCGGCCCCGGCGTGACCGGCAGCGTGGCGTAGCCGCGCAGGGTGAGCCGGACCCGCCGCTCCGGCCGGCCGGCCAGCGCCAGCTCGGGCAGCCGGCGCAGCAGCAGCGGGAACGCCACCTGCGCCTCCAGCCGGGCCAGCGCCGCGCCGAGGCAGTAGTGCGGCCCGGCGCCGAAGGACAGCGGATGGACCTGCGGACGCCACGGGTCGAAGCGCGCCGGCTCCGGATAGTGGCGGGGATCCCGGTTCGCCGCGCCGAGCATCACGATGACCCAGCTCTCCGGCGGCAGGTCGACGCCGCCGTGCCGGGACGGCGCGGTGCTCATCCGGGAGGTCAGTTGCACCGGCGAGTCGTAGCGCAGCAGCTCGTCGACGTACCCGGGGGCGAACTCCGGGTGCGCGCGCAGCGCCGCCGCCGCGTCGGGGTGGTCGAGCAGCGCCACCAGGCCGTTGCCGAGCAGGTTGGTGGTGGTCTCGAAGCCGGCCACCAGCAGCACGATCAGGTTGGCCAGCAGCTCGTCGCCCGACAGCCGTTCGCCATCGGCGTCGTGCGCCTGGACCAGCGCGGTGGTCAGGTCGTCGGCCGGCGCCCGACGGCGGGACGCGACCAGCTCGGTGAAGTAGGCCCGCAGCTCGCCCGCGCCCCGGTCGGCCACCGCCAGCTCGTCGGCCGTGATCTCGGGCTCCAGCACGCCGGTCAGGTCGGTGGCCCAGCGCCGGAACAGCGGCCGGTCCGCCGCCGGGACGCCGAGCAGCGCGCAGATCACCCCCACCGGCAGCGGGTACGCGAACGCCGCCATGAAGTCGACCGGCCCTTCGGCGGCCACCATCCCGTCGATCAGCTCGTCGGCCTGCGCCTCGACCACGCCGCGCATGGCGGTGATCCGGCGCGGGGTGAACGCGCCGGCGGCCAGCCGCCGCATCCGGCTGTGGTCGGGCGGGTTGGTGCGCAGCATCGACCGGGAGATCGACAGCATCGCCGGGCTCTCCCGCCAGCCGGGCATGAACTGGTCCCGCAGGCCGTCGTCCATCACCCCGAACCGGGCGTCGCGCAGGATCGCGTCGGCCTCGGCGTAACCGGTCACCACGAAGAAGACCGGGCCGGCCCGGACCACCGGGCCGTGCGCCCGCAACTGCTCGTACGTCGGGTAGGGGTCGACCCGACCCGCGGGGGACATCAGCAGCGCGAGGGCGTCGGCAGGATCCACGGACGGCCTCCCCAGGCGTCGGAGAACCCCATCATCCTCCGACGGCCGGGATCGGGCGACCCCGTCGCGTCGGTCAGGCGCCGGCGCCCGGCTCCCCGGCCAGCACCGCGCCGCCGCCCAGCAGCGCGTGCTCGGGCAGCGGCAGCGCGATGCCGTGCGCGTCCTCCCAGTCGTGGATCAGGGCCGGCCGGGCCTGGGCGGCGAAGAAGTCGACAGCGCTCAGCCCACCGACCACCGGCTCGTCCACCTCGGCGACCAACCGGGCCGCGACCATCGGGACAACGCCGCGCACCGCGGCGCTGAGCCGCCGGTGCCCGTCGACCACGAAGAAGTACTCACCGGTGTAGCCGATGCTCAGCGGCTCGACCGCGGTGTCCGCCTCGCCGGCCGGCTCCGGGTCCCAGAGCCCCCGCAGCGTCGCGACGTCCTCGGTCGGGTAGACCCGGGTCGGGTCGAGCAGCAGCAGCGGCTGGCCGGCGCGCAGCACGTCCGCGCCGAGCCGGCCCTCGTAGACGTCGACGACGTGCTCGATCACCTGCTCCGGGGTGGCCCGGGTGGTGTCGCAGACCAGGTCGTAGTTGCGCAGCCGGGCCTTGTCGACGCCGTACCGGACGATGAAGCGGTTGCGCTCGCTCTCGCTGCGCTCCCGCAGCTTGGCCCGCGCCTCCTCCAGCGAGGTGTAGCTCTCGGCCGGGCCGGACGGGCGGGCCAGCACCCGTCGGGCCGCCTCGGTCGACTCGGTGATCATGTGCACCTTGAGCGCGTCGGTGAAGAAGTGCCAGGCCAGGCGCGAGTCCATGACCAGCGACTCGCCGGAGGCGGCGATGTCCCGCTGGAGCTGGTCGACGTAGCCGTCGACCGCCTGGTCCAGCTCGGCGTGCAGGTTGAGCTGGAGCGCGGTCATCTGCCGCTCCTGCGCCATCTGCCGGTAGAGGTCGCCGACGCTGACCCGGCGCAGCCCCAGCCGCTTGGCGATCTCGACGGAAACGGTGCTCTTGCCGCTGCCGAGGTCACCGTTGAAGACGATCGACTGACGAACGGTCACGACTGGTCCACCCCTGCTCACCGGCTGACTGACGACATCGAATCCGTGTGGCCCGACGTGCTTCGAGCAGCCGCCGCGCCGCGTTCCGCGCGGAAATCCCGCGCGTCTGGGCATGACGGGCGATGCTATCACCGTCCGCTACCCAATTGCCGGACGAGGTGTGCGACAAACCCCAGCTCACGACCGTGTGCGAGGGTTCGGGTGCGCTCGGTCACGGCCGGCGGCCCCGCTCAGAACAGGCTCAGCGGGTCGACCTGGAGCCGGACCGGTTCGGCGGCCTTGCGGGCGCTGCGCTGCCCGGCCGCGGCGTGCAACGCGTCGGCCAGCGCGCCGGCCCGGGCCCGCGGGACGCGGACCAGCATCCGCTCCCGGCCCTCCTCGGCCGGCACCGGGCCGAGGACCTCGGCGCCGTCCGGCAGCCGGGCGCCGGCCAGCAGGTCGGCCACCGCCTCCGCCGTGCCGGTGACGCTGGCCATCCGTACCGCCGGCGGGAAGCCCAGCTCGCGACGTTCGGCCAGCTCCCGGGCGGCGAACCAGGCCGCGTCCCAGCGCAGCAACGCCTGCACCGGCACGAGCGCGCCGTCCGCGACCACCACCACCCGGCCGCCCGCCGCACCGGATCGGGCCAGCGCGGCGCCGGCCAGCCAGCGACGCAGCGCCTCCTCCCCGGCCCGTAGGTCGGCCCGGGTGAGCAGCGCCCACGAGTCGAGCAGCAGCACCGCGCCGTAGCCGCCCTCGGCGACCGGTTCGGCGCCCGGCGTGGCGATCACCAGGCCGGCGCCGCCGGGCACGGTGGCCAGCACCTCCTCCCGGCCCGAGGTCCGCACCGGCACCCCCGGGAACGCCCGACCCAGCTCCTCGGCGGTCCGCCGGGCGCCGGTGACCGAGGCGCGCAGCCGCCGCCCACCGCACTCCGGGCAGGCGTACGCGGCGGCGACCCGGCCGCACCAGCGACAGGCGGGCGTGCCCTGCGCCGAGGGCAGCGCGAGCGGGCCGGCGCAGTGCGGGCAGCGGGCCGGGGCCCGGCAGTCGGCGCAGGCCACCGAGGGCAGGTAGCCACGGCGGGGCACCTGCACCAGCACCGGCAGGTCGGCGCGGAGCGCGTCCCGGGCCGTGGTCCAGGCCAGGCTGGGCAGCCGGGCGGACGCCGCGCCCGGGTCCCGGGCCAACTGCGGGTCGTCGCCGGTGGGCGCCATCGCCGGCATCCGCGCCCGCACGGTGGCCCGGTCGGCGACCACCTCCCGGGCCCAGCCGGTCTCCACCAGCAACTGCGCCTCGGCGGTCCGCGCGTAGCCGCCCACCAGGGCCGCCGCGTCGGCGAGCTGCGCCCGGGTGAGCAACACGTCACGGGCGTGCGGGTAGGGCGCCCGGGGCTCGGCGTGCAGGTCGTCGCCGTCGTCCCAGACCGCCACCAGACCGAGCCGTTCCACCGGGGCGAACATGGCCGCCCGGGTGCCGATCACCACCGGCACCTCGCCCCGTCGGGCGGCCAGGAACGCGCGGTAGCGACGGGCCGGACCGACGGCGGCGGTGAGGCGGACGTGCCGGTCCGGGCCCAGCACGGCGGTCAGGGCCGCGTCGAGACGGTCCAGGTCCCGGCCGTCCGCGACCACCACCACGGCGCCCCGGCCGCCGGCCACGGTGGCGGCCACCGCGTCCGCGTACCGGTCGGCCCAGTCCTCCCCCGGCAGCGCCGACCACACCGCGCGGGCCGGTCGGCCCTCGGCGAGCGCGCGCAGCAGCGCCGGCCCGGCCGGATAGTCCCGCCAGCCACGCGGGTCGAGCCCCTCGCCGACGACCGTGGCGGGAGCGGCGGCGGTGGACCCGGTCGCGGGTTCGGCGGCGGTGGATTCGGCGGGGGCGGTGACGGCCTTCTCGGCGCGGGCGTGCCGGGGCGGCACGGCGAGCCGGAGCACGTCGGCCAGGCTGCCGGCGTACCGGTCCGCGACCGCCCGGGCCAGCCGGGCCACCTCCGGGGCGAGCACCGGCACACCGGAGACGACCTTCTCCAGGTACGCCAGCTTCGGGTGGTCGGACTCGGCGACGCGCTCCAGCAACCAGCCGTCGACGAGCTGGCCGGCGAAGCGGACCTTCACCCGGACCCCGGGCCGGGCGTCGGCGTCCAGCGCCTCCGGGACCAGGTAGTCGAACGGGCGGTCGAGGTGCGGCAGCGGCACGTCCACGCAGACACGAGCGACCGGCGACCCCTCGGCGGGTCGCCGGTCGCGGCGCGTGGCGGTGGTCAGGCTCCCGCGGCCGACTTGAGGTCGGCGGCCCGGTCGGTGCCCTCCCAGGTCAGGTCCGCCAGCTCCCGGCCGAAGTGGCCGTACGCGGCGGTCTGCCGGTAGATCGGGCGCAGCAGGTGCAGGTCCCGGATGATGGCGGCCGGGCGCAGGTCGAACACCTCGGCGACGGCCTTCTCGATCGAGGCCACCGGCACCGTCTCGGTGCCGAACGTCTCGATGAACAGGCTCACCGGGTGCGCCTTGCCGATCGCGTACGCGACCTGCGCCTCGCACCGCTCGGCCAGCCCGGCGGCGACCACGTTCTTGGCCACCCACCGCATCGCGTACGCGGCCGACCGGTCGACCTTCGACGGGTCCTTGCCGGAGAACGCGCCGCCGCCGTGCCGGGCGTACCCGCCGTAGGTGTCCACGATGATCTTCCGGCCGGTCAGCCCGGCGTCGCCCATCGGACCGCCGATCTCGAACCGTCCGGTCGGGTTCACCAGCAGGCGGTAGCCGTCGGTGTCCAGCCCGAGCCCGTCCAGCTCCGGCGTGATCACGTGCTCCCGCACGTCCGGCGTGAGCAGCGACTCCAGCGAGATGTCCGCCGCGTGCTGGCTGGACACCACCACCGTGTTCAGGCGGACCGGTCGCAGCCCGTCGTACTCGATGGTCACCTGGGTCTTGCCGTCCGGCCGCAGGTAGGGGATCGTGCCGTCCTTGCGCACCTGGGCCAGCCGGCGGGCCAGCCGGTGTGCCAGCGCGATCGGCAGCGGCATCAGCTCGGGCGTCTCGGAGCAGGCGAAGCCGAACATCATGCCCTGGTCGCCCGCGCCCTGCGCGTCCAGCGCGCTCTCCGAACCGCCGGTACGCAGCTCGAACGCGTTGTCCACGCCCTGGGCGATGTCCGGCGACTGGGCGCCGATGGAGACGCTCACGCCGCAGGACGCGCCGTCGAAGCCCTTCTTCGACGAGTCGTAGCCGATGCCGAGGATGGTCTCCCGCACGATGGTCGGGATGTCGGCGTACGCCTTGGTGGTCACCTCGCCGGCGACGTGCACCTGGCCGGTGGTGATCAGCGTCTCCACCGCGACCCGGCTGTGCGGGTCCTGTTCGAGCAGCGCGTCGAGGATGCCGTCGCTGATCTGGTCGGCGATCTTGTCCGGGTGGCCTTCCGTGACCGATTCGGACGTGAAGAGACGTGTCACGGCACTCCTAAGCATGTGAAGACTTTTAAAGGTCGCTCGGCGGCAGTTTAATCACCGGGAGTCCAGCGTCACTCGCGAACGCACCGGGGACCAACCGTCAGGACGGCCCGTCCAGTCGCGCGACCACCAGGTCCCAGACGGCGTCGGCCAGGGCCTCCTTGGGCTGCTCGGGGAGCCGGCGCACGGCCCCGTCGGCACCGATCACGGTGGCCGCGTTGGTCTCCGCGCCGAACACCTTGTCGACGCCCACCTCGTTGACCACGATCAGGTCGGCGCGCTTGCGGGCCAGCTTGGCCCGGCCGTTGGCCTCGGCGTCGTCGGTCTCCGCGGCGAACACCACCAGCACCTGGCCGGCCCGGCGGGTCCGGCCCAGCTCGGCGGCGATGTCCGGGTTGGTGACCAGCTCGATGGTCGGCGCGGGGGCCCCCTCCGACTTCTTGATCTTCCCGGTGGCGTAGCTGGCCGGGCGGAAGTCGGCCGGCGCGGCGGCCATCACCACGGCGTCCGCGTCGGCGGCGGCCGCCAGCGTCGCCGTGCGCAGCTCCTCGGTGGTGCCCACCCGGACCAGGTCCACCCCGGCCGGGTCGGCGAGCGCCACGTTGGCCGAGACGAGCGTCACCCGGGCGCCCCGGGCCACCGCGGCGCGGGCGAACGCGTACCCCTGTTTGCCGGAGGACCGGTTGCCCAGGAAGCGGACCGGGTCGAGCGGCTCGCGGGTGCCGCCGGCGGTGACCACCACGTGCCGGCCGGCCAGGTCGGCCGGGGCGGCGACGCCGCGGGCCAGCGCCCGGCGGGCGACCGCGAAGATCTCCGCCGGGTCGGGCAGCCGGCCCTTGCCGGTGTCCCGGCCGGTGAGCCGGCCGACCGCCGGCTCGATCACCCGGACGCCCCGGGACCGCAGGGTCGCCACGTTGGCCACCGTGGCCGGGTGCTCCCACATCTCGGTGTGCATGGCCGGCGCCAGCAGCACCGGGCAGCGGGCGGTCAGCAGCGTGTTGGTGAGCAGGTCGTCGGCGAGGCCGTGGGCGGCCCGGGCGAGCAGGTCGGCGGTGGCGGGCGCGACCACGACCAGGTCGGCGTGCTGACCGAGGCGCACGTGCGGCACCTCGTGCACGTCGGACCAGACGTCGTCGGCGACCGGCTGCCCGGAGAGCGCCGCCCAGGTCGGCGCCCCGACGAAGCGGAGCGCCGACGCGGTCGGCACGACCCGGACCCGGTGACCCGACTCGGTGAAGAGCCGGAGCAGCTCACACGCCTTGTAGGCGGCGATGCCGCCGCCGACCCCGAGGACGATCTCGGCGGGCATCGGCGCGGGCGCGGTTACGGCTGGTCGGTCGGCTCGGCGGTGAGCAGGCCCGAGTTGATCTCACGCATGGCGATGGAGAGCGGCTTCTCCTGCGGGGTGGTCTCCACCAGCGGGCCGACGTACTCCAGGAGGCCCTCACCGAGCTGGCTGTAGTAGGCGTTTACCTGACGCGCCCGCTTGGCGGCGAAGATGACCAGGGCGTACTTCGAGGTGGTCTTCTCGAGCAGCTCGTCGATCGGCGGGTTGGTGATGCCCTCGGGGTTGGTGGCGATGGATCCCACGAATTTGACCTCTGCGTCTCGCTCGGCGGCCGGACGGCGGTGGCCGCTCAACCGCGCGGTGGCGGTCGGGCCGGTGCCAGGAATGTCGAACCGAGCAATCCTACCAGCTCCGTCGCGGCGCGATCGGTCCGGTCGTGCGCCACGGCGTGTGCGAACGCGGCCGCCACGACCGGGTCGGCCCGGTACGCCGGCGGCGCGAGCAGCACCAGCCGGGCCTCCGGCACGACGGCCCGGACGGCGAGCGCGCCGGCCACGTCCAGCGGCAGCAGCACGGGCCGTCCCCGGGCGAGGTGGGACCGCACGTGCGCGCGGGGCACCCCCCGGCGGTACGGCCCGATCCGGCACCACTCCAGCAGCCCGCCTGAGGCGATCAGCCGGTCGAAGTCGGCCGGGTCGAGGAAGAGCCGGTCCACGCCGTCCCGCTCGCCCGGACGGGGCGGCCGGGTGGTGGCGACCACCGGCACCCACACCGACGCAAGGCGCGCCCGGACCTGCTCGACGACACTGCCCCGGCCGGCCCCGGAAGGGCCGGACAGGACAGTGAGCCGAGCCGCCGAGCGCGCCTCGTCATCCGTGCTCACCGCTTGTTTCTACACGGTGTCCGTTCAGTTGGCGGCGAACTCACCCAGCAGCGCCTTGCGCTGCTGCTCGCCGAGGCCACGCAGGCGACGGCTGTCGGCGATCTTGAGCTTCTCCATGATCTGGGTGGCCCGGATCTTGCCGATGCCCGGCATCGCCTGGAGCACTGCCGAAACCTTCAGCTTGCCCACGACGTCGTCGGACTCGGCCCGCTCGAGGACGGTGGCGAGGGTGGTCTTGCCCTGCTTGAGCTGCTCCTTCAGCTCAGCGCGGGCCTTGCGGATCTCCGCAGCCTTCTCCAGCGCGGCAGCGCGCTGCTCGGGGGTCAGTGACGGGAGCGGCACCAGTTCTCCTCAGGTCCCTAGTACGGCGGGCGGAGCCCCACCGCAGCTGTGAAACGTGGTGTCGCTGGCAACCAAAGGGGTCCGTGGTTCCCAGCGCGGGGAAAACTAGCGGTCAACGGAGCTTTCGGCAACGTGGACGCGCGATGATCAACGTAAAGTGACCGAGCCGTCAGTCAGTCCGGCGGTGGTCAGGGCGGCCCGGCACTCGCCCAGCACCCGCTCCGCGGCGGCCCGCAGGGCGGCCGGGTCCGGCCCCGCGCCCAGCACCTCCCGGGAGTACGACGGCAGCACCGAGGGCAGCGCCGTGCCGAAGACGGTACGCAGCCCGGCGGGCGTGCCGCCCTGCGCGCCCAGCCCCGGCGCGAGCAGCGGACCGTTGACCGCGCCGAGGTCGTGGCCGGTCTCGCCGATCGTCGCGCCGACCACCAGACCGAAGCTGCCGAGCGGCTCCGCACCACGGTTGAGCTGGGAAATCTCGTCGATCACGGTTTGCGCCACGGTGCGCCCGTCGGGCCCGACCGCGCGCTGCACGGCGGCGCCCTCGGGGTTCGAGGTGAGCGCCAGGACGAACACCCCACCACCGTGCGCGGCGGCCGTCTCGACCATCGGCGCGAGCGAACCTACTCCCAGGTAGGGGCTCGCGGTGATCGCATCGACATACAGCGGGCTGGATGGATCGAGGTACGCCGAGGCGTACGCCCGGACCGTCGAGCCGATGTCGCCACGCTTGACGTCGAGCAGAACGAGCGCGCCCGCATTTCGCAACTGTCGGATAGTTGACTCAAGCACGGCGACGCCGCGCGAGCCGAAGCGCTCGAAGAACGCCGACTGCGGCTTGACCACCGCGACCCGGTCGCCGATCGCCTCCACCACGGTCCGGCTGAACCGGTCGAGGCCCTCGACGTCGTCGGACAGCCCCCAGTCGGCCAGCAGACCCGGGTGCGGATCGATCCCCACGCAGAGCGGTCCCCGCTCCGCCACGGCCCGGTGCAGGCGCACGCCGAACGTCTCCATCGCGTCTCTCCCTCTCCCGGCGGCCCCGGGCCGCCTCGGTGTCCCGCGACGGCCCTCCCGTCGCGTCAGGTCGCTCCGGCCGGACCCGGCCGGCCCCAACCGCCCCGCCGGCGCTCCGCCGGCCCTTCCCGCGCTCCGGCGGCCCCAACCGTCCTGCCGACGCTCAACCGGCCGTCCCGCGCTGCCGGCGCTCCGCCGGCCCTCGTCGGCCCGCCCAGGCTCAGCCGGCCTTGACCGCCGCCGCCACCCCGGCCGCGATCCGGGCCACGTCCGCGGCGTCGCAGACGTACGGCGGCATGGTGTAGACGAGGTCCCGGAACGGGCGCAGCCACACCCCCTCGGCCGCCGCCGCGGCGGTGGCCCGGGGCAGATCCACCTCGTGGTCCAGTTGCACCACGCCGATCGCGCCGAGCACCCGCACGTCGGCCACCCCGGGAGCGCCACGCAACGGCGCCAGACCGGCGCGCAGCCCCGCGGCGATGTCGGCCACCCGGCCGGCCCAGTCTCCGTCCCGCAGCAGGCCCAGCGAGGCGTTCGCGACCGCGCAGGCGAGCGGGTTGCCCATGAACGTCGGCCCGTGCGCCAGCACGCCGCCGGCCGAGATCGCGCCGGCCACCGCCGGGGTGCAGAGCGCCGCCGCCAGCGTCAGGTAGCCGCCGGTGAGCGCCTTGCCGACGCAGAGCACGTCCGGCGTGACGTCGGCGTGCTCGGCGGCGAACATCCGCCCGGTCCGGCCGAAGCCGGTGGCGATCTCGTCGAAGATCAGCAGGATGCCGTGCTCCCGGGTCACCTCGCGCAGCACCCGCAGGTAGCGCGGATGGTGGAACCGCATCCCGCCGGCGCCCTGGACGACCGGCTCCACGATCACCGCGGCCAGTTCGCCGGCGTGCCGTCCGACGGCGTCCACCAACGCCGCCTCGTACGCCGGGTCGGGCGGAGCGTCGAAGCCGGCCGGCGGCAGCGGCGCGAACACCTGCCGGGGCAGCACGTCGCCCCAGAGGTGGTGCATGCCGCCCTCCGGGTCGCAGACGCTCATCGGATGGAACGTGTCGCCGTGGTAGCCGCCCCGCCAGGTGCCCAGGCGGCGACGCTCCGGGCGCCCCACGGCGCGCTGGTACTGGAGGGCCATCTTCACCGCCACCTCGACGCTGACCGAGCCGGAGTCGGCCAGGAAGACGTGCTCCAGGCCGTCCGGGGCCAGCTCGACAAGCGTGCCGGCGAGGCGTACCGCGGGTTCGTGGGTGAGGCCGCCGAACATCACGTGGCTCATCCGGCCGAGCTGGTCGGTCACCGCTGCGTCCAGCACCGGGTGGCGGTAGCCGTGGATCGCCGCCCACCACGACGACATCCCGTCCACCAGCTCCCGACCGTCCGCCAACCGCAGCCGTACCCCCGAGGCGCTCTCGACCACCAGCGGCGGGCTGGCGGACGGCACCGCCGAGTACGGATGCCACACATGCCGCCGGTCCACGGCGAGGATCTCCTCGGGCGTCACGGTTCCTCCTTCCCCCTCCCCGCGATCTTGCAGTTTCGGCCCGCCGTGTGCCCGGTTCGGGCGGTATGTCGGGGCAGAAAGTGCAAGATCGCGGGGGTCAGCGGGTGGTGATGGCTCGGGTGAGGGCGGGGCCGCGGTAGATGAAGCCGGTGTAGAGCTGGACCAGGGACGCGCCGGCGTCGAACATGCGGGTCGCGTCGTCGGGGTCGAGGATGCCGCCGACACCGATCACCGGCAGCCGTCCACCGGTCTCCCGGTGCACGAAGCCGACCACCTCGCGGGCGCGGGCGGCCAACGGGCGGCCGGACAGGCCGCCGGTCTCGGCGCCGCGCGCCCGGTCGGCCGGGGCGAGCCCGTCCCGGCCCAGCGTGGTGTTGGTGGCGATGACGCCGGCCGCGCCCCGGTCGAGGCACACCTCCAGCAGTTCGGCCACCGCCGGCTCGGTCAGGTCCGGGGCGATCTTCACCAGCACCGGCTTCTCCCCGACCAGCGCGGCGAGCAGCGCGTCCAGGTGGGACCGGTCCTGAAGCGAGCGCAGGCCCGGGGTGTTCGGCGAGGACACGTTGACCGCGAAGTAGTCGCCGTGCCCCGCCAGCGCCCGGTAGGAGGCGAGATAGTCCTCGACCGCGTCGCCCAGTGGTGTCACCTTGGACTTGCCGAGCGAGATGCCCAGCGGCACGCCGAGCGGGCGTCGCAGCGCCGCCAGCCGGGCCGCGAGCGCCTCGGCGCCGGCGTTGTTGAAGCCCATCCGGTTGACCACGGCCTCGCTGTCGCGCAGCCGGAACAGCCGCGGCCGGGGGTTGCCCGGCTGGGCGTGCGCGGTCACGGTGCCGACCTCGACGAAGCCGAAGCCCAGCGCCGGCCAGGCCGGCAGCGCGACCCCGTCCTTGTCCATCCCGGCCGCCAACCCGACCGGGTTCGGGAACCGCACCCCGAACACCGTGCGCGGCGAGCCCCGGAAGTACGCCCGTCGCAGCGCCCCCAGCACCGCCGGCCGCCGCGACAGCGCGGCCAACCGCGCCAGCGTCCACTCGTGCGCCGCCTCGGCATCCCCGCCCCCGAGCGCGAACAACCGGGGCCGCACCACCCGCTCGAAGATCACCGCGCGCCCCCCGACTCGATGATCATGAAGGTGGCGGCGATCTCCGCCACCCTCATGATCCACGGGGTGGTCACTCGTTCGCCCGGAGCGCGGCGTGCAGGTCCTGGAGCGGGCGGACCTGGAGGTCGCCGTTGATGCGGGCCTCGATGCCCATCACCGCGGCGGCGGCGCCGGGGACGGTGGTGACGCAGGGGATGTCCGCGGTGACGGCGGCGCTGCGGATCTCGTAGCCGTCCGAGCGGGCGCTCGCGCCCGAACCCTGCGGCGTGTTCACCACCAGCGCGACGTCGCCGCCGAGGATCAGCGAGACCGCGTCCGCGCCCTCGCCCGACTCGTAGTGCTTGCGGATCTGCTCGCAGGCGATGCCGTGCCGGCGCAGCACCTCGGCCGTGCCGGTGGTGGCGACGATCTCGAAGCCCAGGTCGGCCAGGCGCTTGATCGGGAAGATCATGCCGCGCTTGTCCCGGTTCGCCACCGAGACGAAGATCTTCCCGGTGGTGGGCAGCGACCCGTACGCGGCGGCCTGCGACTTGGCGAACGCCTGGCCGAAGCCGGTGTCGATGCCCATCACCTCGCCGGTGGACCGCATCTCCGGGCCGAGCAGCACGTCGATGCCCTTGCCGGACGGCGTACGGAACCGCTTGAACGGCAGCACCGCCTCCTTCACCGCGATCGGCGCGTCCGGCGGCATGGTGCCACCGTCCCCGGTCGGCGGCAGCATGCCCTCGGCCCGCAACTGCGCGATCGTGGCGCCCAGCGCGATCCGGGCCGCCGCCTTGGCCAGCGGCACCGCCGTGGCCTTCGAGACGAACGGCACGGTCCGGGAGGCGCGCGGGTTGGCCTCCAGCACGTAGAGCGTGTCGCCCTGCAACGCGTACTGCACGTTGAGCAGGCCGCGCACCCCCACGCCGCGGGCGATCTCCTCGGTGTAGCGGCGTACCTGGGTCAGGTGCGAGCCGGCCAGCGTGATCGGCGGCAGCGCGCAGGACGAGTCGCCGGAGTGGATGCCGGCCTCCTCGATGTGCTCCATCACACCGCCCAGGTAGACGTCGCCGTCCGCGTCCACCAGCGCGTCCACGTCGATCTCGATGGCGTCGTCGAGGAAGCGGTCCACCAGCACCGGGTGGTCCGGCGAGATGTCGGTGGCCCGGCCGATGTAGTCGCGCAGCGTGGCGTCGTCGTAGACGATCTCCATGCCCCGGCCGCCCAGCACGTACGACGGACGGACCAGCACCGGGTACCCGATCTCGTCCGCGATCGCCTTCGCCTCGCCGTACGAGGTGGCCATGCCGTGCGCGGGCGCGCGCAGGCCGGCCCGGTCCAGCACCGCGCCGAACGCGCCCCGCTCCTCGGCCAGGTGGATCGACTCCGGCGAGGTGCCCACGATCGGCACCCCGGCGTCCTTGAGCCGCTGGGCGAGGCCGAGCGGGGTCTGGCCGCCGAGCTGCACGATCACCCCGACCACGCCGGGGCCGCCGGCCGCCTTGCCGGACGAGTCCTCGGCGTGCCACGCCTCCAGCACGTCCTCGAACGTCAGCGGCTCGAAGTAGAGCCGGTCGGCGGTGTCGTAGTCGGTGGAGACGGTCTCCGGGTTGCAGTTGACCATGACCGTCTCGTAGTCCACGTCCCGCAGCGCTTGGACGGCGTGCACGCACGAGTAGTCGAACTCGATGCCCTGCCCGATCCGGTTCGGCCCGGAGCCGAGGATCAGCACCTTCGGTCGGTCCGAGGGCGCCACCTCCGTCTCCTGGTCGTACGTCGAGTAGTGGTAGGGCGTGGTCGCCTCGAACTCGGCCGCGCAGGTGTCCACCGTCTTGTAGACCGGCCGGATGCCGAGCCGGTGCCGCAGCGTACGGACGCCGTCCTCGGCGGCCAGCTCGGGACGCAGCGCGGCGAGCTGCCGGTCGGACAGGCCGGCGCGCTTGGCCCGACGCAGCAGACCGGCGTCGAGCACCGGCGCGTCGACGATCTCGGCGCGCAGCTCGACCAGCGCGGCGATCTGGTCCAGGAACCACGGGTCCATGCCGCCGGACGCCTCGGCCACCTCGGCGATCGACGCGCCGAGGCGCAGCGCCCGCTCCACCGTGTAGAGCCGGCCGTCGTGCGGCATCCGCAACGCGGCGAGGGTGTTCTCCTTCGTGGCGCCCGCCGGGTCCGGGGTGGTCCAGAAGCCCGACGACTTGGTTTCCATCGACCGCATCGCCTTGTTCAGCGCCTCGGAGAAGTTGCGGCCCAGGCTCATCGCCTCGCCCACCGACTTCATGGTGGTGGTCAGCTCCGGGTCGGCGCCGGGGAACTTCTCGAACGCGAACCGGGGGATCTTCACCACCACGTAGTCGAGCGTCGGCTCGAACGCGGCCGGCGTCTTCAGCGTGATGTCGTTCGGGATCTCGTCCAGCGTGTAGCCGACCGCGAGCTTCGCGGCGATCTTGGCGATCGGGAAGCCGGTCGCCTTCGACGCCAGCGCCGAGGAGCGGGACACCCGCGGGTTCATCTCGATCACCACGATCCGGCCGTCGGCCGGGTTGACCGCGAACTGGATGTTGCAGCCGCCGGTGTCCACCCCGACCTCGCGCAGCACCGCGATGCCGAGGTCGCGCAGCCGCTGGTACTCCCGGTCGGTGAGCGTCATGGCCGGGGCGACGGTCACGCTGTCGCCGGTGTGCACGCCCATCGGGTCGACGTTCTCGATCGAGCAGACCACCACCACGTTGTCGTGGCGGTCGCGCATCAGTTCGAGCTCGTACTCCTTCCAGCCGAGCACGCTCTCCTCGATGAGCACCTCGTGCACCGGGCTGGCGGCCAGGCCGGCACCCGCGATGCGGTCCAGGTCCTCGTCGGTGTGCGCCATCCCGGAGCCGAGGCCACCCATGGTGAACGACGGCCGGATGACCACCGGCAGGCCCAGCTCGGCGACGGTGTCCCGGACCTCGTCCATCGAGTGGCAGACCCGCGACCGCGGGGTCAGCGTGGACGGGTCCTCGATGCCCAGACGTACGCCGGCCTTGGCGACGATGTCCTTGAAGAGCTGCCGGTCCTCGCCGCGGTTGATCGCCTCGATGTTGGCGCCGATCAGCTCGACGCCATACTTCTCCAGCACGCCCGCGGCGTGCAGCGCGACCGCGGTGTTCAGCGCGGTCTGCCCGCCCAGCGTGGGCAGCAGCGCGTCCGGGCGCTCCTTGGCGATGACCAGCTCGACGAACTCCGGCGTGATCGGCTCGACGTAGGTGGCGTCGGCGAACTCCGGGTCCGTCATGATCGTCGCCGGGTTGGAGTTGACCAGGCTGACCCGGATCCCCTCGCTGCGCAGCACCCGGCAGGCCTGGGTGCCGGAGTAGTCGAACTCGCAGGCCTGTCCGATCACGATCGGCCCGGAGCCGATCACCAGGACGTGCTTCAGGTCGGTCCGCTTAGGCATTCTTTCCGCCTTCGATGAGCTCCGCGAAGCGGTCGAACAGGTAGTCCGCGTCGTGCGGGCCGGCCGCCGCCTCCGGGTGGTACTGGACGGTGAAGGCGGGCACGTCCTCGGCCCGCAGCCCCTCGACCACGTTGTCATTGAGGCACACATGGGAGACCCGGACGCCGCCGAACGCGGTGTCGACCACCTGGTCGGGCACCACCGCGCCGGAGGAGACGCCCGGCACCTGCACGGCGAAGCCGTGGTTGTGGCTGGTCACCTCCACCTTGCCGGTGACCCGGTCCAGCACCGGCTGGTTGATGCCGCGGTGGCCGTACCCCAGCTTGTAGGTGCCGAAGCCGAGCGCCCGGCCGAGGATCTGGCTGCCGAAGCAGATGCCGAACAGCGGGACCCGCCGGGTGAGCACCTCGCGGGCCAGCGCCACCGGGCCGTCGGCGGTCGCCGGGTCACCCGGGCCGGGCGACAGGAAGACCGCGTCCGCGCCGGTGGCGAGCAGGTCGTCGACGGTCGAGCCGGCGGGCAGCACGTGGGTGGTGACGCCGCGGGCGGCGAGCCGGCGCGGCACGTTGCGCTTGATGCCCAGGTCCAGCGCGGCCACCGTGAACCGGTGCGTGCCCAGGGCCTCGACCACGTACGGCTCGGCGGTGGTCACCTCGGCGGACAGGTCCGCGCCGACCATCGACGGCGACCGGCGGACCCGTTCCAGCAGCGCGGCCGGGTCGTCCTCGACGCTGGAGACGCCGACCCGCATCGCGCCGCGTTCCCGCAGATGCCGGGTGAGCGCCCGGGTGTCCACCCCGCTGATGCCGACCACGCCCTCGGCGGCGAGCCGGTCCTCCAGCCCGCCGGTGGCGCGCCAGTTCGAGCCGATCCGGGCCGGGTCGCGCACCACGTAGCCGGCCACCCAGATCCGGCCGGACTCGTCGTCCTCGCCGTTCACGCCGGTGTTGCCGATGTGCGGCGCGGTCTGCACCACCACCTGGCGGTGGTAGGAGGGGTCGGTGAGCGTCTCCTGGTAGCCGGTCATGCCGGTGTTGAAGACCGCCTCGCCGAAGGTCTCCCCGACGCTGCCGTACGCCTCGCCGTGGAACGTGCGCCCGTCCTCCAGGACGAGGATCGCGCTTCTCCGCCTACTGCTCACTTGACAGCCTTTCCGTCCAGGACCGTCGGCTCGCCGCGCAGGAAGGTCGCCACGATGCGACCCGGCAGCGTCATGCGGGCGTACGGGGTGTTGCGACTGCGACTGGCCAGCTCGGCCGGCTCGATCACGCGCCGGGCCGCCGGGTCGACCACTGTCAGGTTGGCCGGCACGCCGGGCGCCGGGTCGAGACCGTGCCCGGCCAGCCCGGCGATCCGGGCCGGGACCCGCGACATCCGCTCGGCGATCAGGTCCCACCGCGGGCCGAGCACGTCCAGCGCGATGGAGAGCGCGGTCTCCAGGCCGAGCATGCCCGGCCGGGCGTACGCCCACTCGCACTCCTTGTCCTCCACCGCGTGCGGCGCGTGGTCGGTGGCGATCACGTCGATCACGCCCTCGGCCAGCGCCTCCCGCAGCGCGGCGATGTCGGCGGCGGTCCGCAGCGGCGGGTTGACCTTGAAGACCGGGTCGTAACTCTCGGCCCGTTCGTCGGTCAGCAGCAGGTGGTGCGGCGTCACCTCGGCGGTCACCCGTACCCCGCGCGCCTTGGCCTGCCGCAGCACCTCGACGCTGCCGGCGGTGGAGACGTGGCAGACGTGCAGCCGGCTGCCCACGTGCTCGGCCAGCAGCACGTCCCGGGCGATGATCGCCTCCTCGGCCACGGCCGGCCACCCGGTCAGGCCGAGCCGGGTGGAGACCTCACCCTCGTGCATCTGCGCGCCCTCGGTGAGCCGGGGCTCCTCGGCGTGCTGGGCGATCACCCCGTCGAACGCCTTGACGTACTCCAGGGCCCGCCGCATCAGCCGCGGGTCGGCGACGCAGTGCCCGTCGTCGGAGAAGATCCGCACCCGGGCCGCGGAGTCGGCCATCGCGCCCAGCTCGGCCAGGCGCTCGCCGGCCAGCCCGACCGTGACCGCGCCGATCGGCTGCACGTCGACCAGGCCGGCCTCCCGGCCGAGCCGCCAGACCTGCTCGACCACGCCGGCGGTGTCCGCGACCGGCGAGGTGTTCGCCATCGCGCAGACCGCGGTGTAGCCGCCGAGCGCCGCCGCCCGGGAGCCGGACTCGACCGTCTCGGCGTCCTCCCGGCCGGGCTCGCGCAGGTGGGTGTGCAGGTCGACCAGGCCGGGCAGCGCGACCAGGCCGGTCGCGTCGAGCACCGTGGCGTCGCCGGCGGTCAGGCCGGCGCCGGCCTCGGCCACCACGCCGTCGCGGAGCAGCAGGTCGGTCGGCTCGCCGTCGAGCACACGGACGTTCCTGATCAGGTACGCGGTCACCGGTTGTTCCCTCCGAGCAGCAGGTAGAGGACGGCCATCCGCACGGAGACCCCGTTGGCGACCTGTTCGACGATGGTGGAGCGGGACGAGTCGGCCACCTCGGGCGTGATCTCCATGCCCCGGTTCATCGGGCCGGGGTGCATGACGATCGCGTGTTCCGGCAGCCGGCGCATGCGCGGCCCGTCCAGCCCGTAGCGCCGGGCGTACTCGCGGGCCGACGGGAAGTAGGAGTCGCTCATCCGCTCCCGCTGCACCCGCAGCATCATCACCACGTCCACACCGGGTAGAACGGCGTCGAGGTCGTAGGAGACGTCGATGCCGGGCGCCAGCGCCGGCGAGATGTCGACCGGGATGAGCGTCGGCGGGCCGACCAGCGTGACCTTGGCGCCGAGCGTGGAGAGCAGCAGCACGTTGGAGCGGGCCACCCGGGAGTGCAGCACGTCGCCGACGATCGCCACGTGCAGGCCGGCGAGCCGGCCCAGCCGGGAGCGCATCGTGTACGCGTCGAGCAACGCCTGGGTGGGGTGCTCGTGGGTGCCGTCGCCGGCGTTGACCACCGACCCGTCGACCCAGTCGGCCAGCCGGTGCGGGGCGCCGGAGGCGGGGTGCCGGACCACCACCGCGTCGGCGCCCATGGCCTGGAGCGTCAGCGCGGTGTCCTTCAGGCTCTCGCCCTTGGCCACGCTGGAACCCTTGGCGGAGAAGTTGATCACGTCGGCGCTGAGCCGCTTGGCGGCCGCCTCGAACGAGATCCGGGTCCGGGTGGAGTCCTCGTAGAAGAGGTTCACCACGGTGCGCCCGCGCAACGCGGGCAGCTTCTTGACCTCGCGGCCGGCCACGGTGGCCATCTCGGCCGCGGTGTCCAGGACCAGGGTGGCGGTGTCGGCGTCCAGGTCCGCCCCGGAGAGCAGGTGCCGGATCATGCGGGAGACCCCCCGTACAACTTGACCTCGTCGGCGCCGTCGGTCTCGGCGAGGGTGACCTTGACGTTCTCGGCCAGCGCGGTGGGGATGTTCTTGCCCACGTAGTCGGCGCGGATCGGCAGCTGGCGGTGGCCGCGGTCGACCAGGACGGCGAGTTGCACGGAGGCCGGGCGGCCGACGTCGCTGAGCGCGTCCAGCGCGGCCCGCACGGTGCGGCCGGAGAAGAGCACGTCGTCGACGAGCACGACCCGCCGGCCGTCGATCCCGCCCGGCGGCAGGTCGGTCGGGCCGACCGCGCGGGTGGCGTGCCGGCGCAGGTCGTCGCGGTAGAGCGTGATGTCGAGCACGCCGACCGGGACGGTCACGTCCTCGAACGTGCTGATCCGGGCCGCGAGGCGGCGGGCCAGGGGCACGCCCCGGGTGGGGATGCCGAGCAGCACGGTGTCGGCGGCGCCCTGGGTCTTCTCCAGGATCTGGTGGGCGATGCGGTCGACCACCCGCGAGACGTCCGCTGCGGCGAGGATCACCTTCACCGAGGGTTGTCGCGGCGGCGACGAATGGGCAGCCGGTGGGTAGGCCACGGCGGACCTCCTTCCCCGCCTCACGGGACGGGTCGTTAAAGGACGTCTATCGACTCCGGCGGGCCCACGCGGGGCCCGGACCGGGGCTTCACGCCACGTTACCAGCGGTCACCGGGCCGGCTGCCGCCGGTCCTGACCTGCCGGTCAGCCCGGCGAAATGCGGACAACCCACACCGGCCTCCCCAACCTCCTTGACAACACCACTTGACCACGTGTCCCAATCCCCGTACCGTCACGCTCCGTAGCGATAGCTGGGAGAACCCCGAGCAGCACTGGGAGTGTCCGAATGCCCTCTGAATACGCCAAGTCGCTGGGCGCCCGCCTGCGCTCCATCCGCCAGCAGCAGGGCCTGTCCCTGCAGGGGGTGGAGGAGAAGTCGAACGGGCGGTGGAAGGCCGTGGTGGTCGGCTCGTACGAGCGCGGCGACCGCGCCGTCACCGTGTCCCGCCTGGCGGAGCTGGCCGACTTCTACCGCGTGCCCGTCTCGGAGCTGCTGCCCGACGGCAGCGGGGTGCGCCACGAGCCCACCAGCAAGATCGTGCTGGACCTGGAGCGGCTCTACGACGAGGCCTCCGAGGACCTCGCCTACGTCGCCCGGTACGCCCGCGCCATCCAGCAGCAGCGCGGCGACTACAACGGCCGGGTGCTCTCCATCCGCGCCGACGACCTGCGCGCCCTCGCGATCGTCTACGACGCCTCACCGTCGGGTCTGATCGAGCGCCTCACCGAGCACGGTGTGCTGGTCGCCGACCCGCGAGCGTTCTTCGCCTCCTGAGCCACCCGCCACGAAGGGCCCGTGCCGTCCGGCACGGGCCCTTCGTCGTTGCTGCCTGCGGACCTCAGCGGCTGGCGTACTCGGCGATCCGGCCGAGGATGCCGTTGAGGAAGCGGGGCGAGTCGTCGGTCGACATCTGCCGGGCCAGCTCGACGGCCTCGCTGATCGCCACCGCGTCGTCGATCTCGTCGACGTAGAGCAACTCGTACACGGCGATCCGGGCCAGGTTGCGGTCGACCACCGGCATCCGCTCCAGCGTCCACCCCTCGGCGTAGCTGGCGATCGTCTCGTCGATCCGGTCGAGGTGCGCCGCGACGCCCTCGACCAGCCCGACCGCGTAGCCGAGATGGTCGGGGCGGGGTTGCTCGATCCGCTCCAGGTAGCCGGCGAGCACCTCGACCGGGGGCCGGTCCCGCAGGTCGGCCTCGAAGAGCACGTCCAGCGCCCGCTTGCGCGCCTTGCGGCGCGCCGGCATCTGCTGCTTCGGACCCTCAGCCATCAGGCTCGGCCGAGGTAACGGCCGTCGCGGGTGTCGACCTTGATCTTCTCGCCGGTGGTGATGAACAGCGGCACCTGGACGGTGGCGCCGGTCTCGACCGTGGCCGGCTTGTTGCCGCCGGTGGACCGGTCGCCCTGCAGGCCCGGCTCGGTGTAGGTGACCTCGAGCACGACCGAGGTCGGCAGCTCGATGTAGAGCGGCACGCCCTCGTGCGTGGCGACGGTCGCCTCGGCCTCCGGGAGGAGGTAGTTGGCGGCCTCGCCGACGGTGCCGCCCATGACGGTGATCTGGTCGAACGTCTCCAGATCCATGAAGACGTAGTCCTCGCCGTCGGCGTAGAGGTATTGCATGGTGCGCTTGTCGACGGTGGCGGTCTCGACCTTGGTGCCCGCGTTGAAGGTCTTGTCGACCACCTTGCCGGACAGCACGTTCTTCAGCGTGGTACGCACGAACGCACCACCCTTACCGGGCTTGACGTGCTGGAACTCGACGACGGCCCACAGCTCGCCGTCCAGGTTGAGTACCAGGCCGTTCTTCAGGTCGTTGGTGGTGGCCATTTCCTGCCTTGATCATCAATTGGCGGACAGACCCACCAAGTCTACTAGCTGTGTCGAATCGGACTCGCACGCTGCGCGAGGTGGTGCAGGGCCAGCCGGTAGCCGTCCACGCCCAGGCCGCAGATCACGCCGGTGGCCACCGCCGAGACCACCGAGTGGTGCCGGAACTCCTCCCGGGCGTGGATGTTGGAGATGTGCACCTCGACCAGCGGGCCACGCAGCAGGGCGCAGGCGTCCCGGACCGCTATCGAGTAGTGCGACCAGGCGGCCGGGTTCAACACCACCGCCGCCTCCTCGTCCGCCGCCTGGTGCAGCCAGCCCAGCAGCTCGTGCTCGGCGTCGGTCTGCCGGACCACCACGTCCAGCCCCAGCTCCCGCCCGGTCCGCTCGCACATGGCGACCAGGTCGGCGTGGCTGGTCACGCCGTAGACGTCGACCTGGCGGGTGCCGAGCCGGCCCAGGTTCGGCCCGTTCAGCACGTACACCCTCACGAGCTGATCTCCCGGTAGGCCGCGGCCAGCAGCTCGTCCGGCGGGGCCTCCAGCATGGCCGGGCGCGCCAGACCGTCCAGCACCACGAACCGCAGCCGGCTCCCCCGGGCCTTCTTGTCCACCCGCATCGCGGCGAGCAGCTCCGGCCAGGCGTCCGCCCGGTAGCCGGTGGGCAGGTCGAGCGCCTCCAGCACCGCCCGGTGCCGCCGCGCGGTGGCGTCGTCGAGCCGGCCGGCGAGCCGCGCGAGCGTGGCCGCGTAGACCAGCCCGACCGCGACCGCGTGGCCGTGCCGCCAGCGGTAGCCCTCCGCCTTCTCGATCGCGTGCGCCAGCGTGTGCCCGTAGTTGAGCACCTCGCGCACCCCCGACTCGCGCAGGTCACCGCCGACCACGCCGGCCTTGACCCACACCGCCCGCTCGACCAGCTCACGGAGCACCGGGCCGGTCGGGTCCAGCGCGGCTGCCGGGTCCCGCTCGACCAGGTCGAGGATCACCGGGTCGGCGATGAAGCCGCACTTGACCACCTCGGCCATCCCGGCGGCCAGGTCGGCCGGGGGCAGGGCGTCCAGCGTCGCCAGGTCGCAGAGCACGCCGGCCGGTGGGTGGAACGCGCCGACCAGGTTCTTGCCGGCGGCCGTGTTGATCCCGGTCTTGCCGCCGACCGCGGCGTCGACCATGCCGAGCAGCGAGGTCGCCACCGGCACCCAGCGCACCCCGCGCAGCCAGCTCGCCGCGACGAAGCCGGCCAGGTCGGTGACCGCGCCGCCGCCCACCCCGACCACCGCGTCGGTACGGGTGAAACCCGCCGCGCCGAGCCGGTCCCAGCAGGCCGCGGCCACGTCGACGTGCTTGCCCGCCTCGGCGTCCGGCACCTCCACCAGCAGCGGCGCCACGCCGTCGGCGCGGGCCCGCTCGGCGAGCCGCTCGGCCAACGCCTTGAGCGGCGGCGCGTACAGATAGGCCACCCGCTCCGCGCCGGGCAGCAGGTCGGGTGGCGGGTCGAGCAGGTCGCGTCCCACCAGCACGTCGTACGGCCGCTCGCCGCCGACCGGGATCCGGGTCACCTCGTCCATCGCCGGCAGCCTAGTCCAGCGCCCGGCCCCGGCGCGGCGACTGTCCACTTCGTGGGGCGTTTGTCCGCCCCCACCCCGGGTAGGGCGGCGGGATGAGCATCCGTCTTCCCGCCACGATCCTCGGCGTCGGCCTCGGTGGCTTCGTCGACGGCATCGCGCTGCACCAGGTCCTCCAGTGGCACCACATGCTCAGCAGCACCGCCACCGACCGGGTGGGGATCCGGGACTACCCGGTCGACACCGTGCCCGGCCTGCAGATGAACACGCTGTGGGACGGGCTGTTCCACGTCGTCACCTGGGTGGCGGTGCTGACCGGGCTGGCCCTGCTCCACGCCCGGGTGACCCGGTCCCGGGGCCGGCTCTGGCGCTCCCCCATGCTCTGGGGCTGGGCGCTGGTCGGCTGGGGCCTGTTCAACCTGGTGGAGGGCGTCGTCGACCACCACCTGCTCGGCATCCACCACGTCCGGTCCGGCCCGTACCAGACCTGGTGGGACCTCGGCTTCCTGGCGCTCGGCGTGCTCCTGGTCGCGGCCGGCTGGGCGATCCAGCGGCGGGCCGACGCGATCGACCTGTGCGCGCCGGAGGCGCGGTGAATCACGGCGGGCACGCCGACGGCTTCCCGGCGACCGCGCTCCTGCCGGCGGTCGTCTTCTGGGCCTACCTGGCCGCCGCGCTGCGGCAGCGGGATCCGGGCCGGCCGGGCTGGTCGTCCGCGCGCACCGCGAGTTTCGGGCTCGGCGCGCTGCTGGTGACCGTGGGGCTGCTCCGGCCGGCCGGCGACTTCGTCGGTCACATGTGGCAGCACCTGCTGATCGGCATGCTGGCGCCGCTGGCGCTGGTGCTCGGTGCGCCGGTCACGTTGCTGCTGCGCACCCTGGACCGGCGCACCGGACGCCGGCTGGTCCACGCGCTGCGGCACCCGGTCGCGCGGGTGCTCGGCCATCCGGTGACCGGCCTGCTGCTCACCGCGGGCGGCCTGTGGCTGCTCCACCTCACCCCGCTCTACCGGGCGACGCTGGAGAGTCCACTGCTGCACACGCTGGTGCAGGCGCACTTCCTGCTCAGCGGCACCCTGTTCGCCTGGTCCATCGCCGGGCCGGACCCCGGCCCGCACCGCCCCCGGGTGCCCCTTCGGCTGGTGGTGCTCGGCGCCGGCGTCGCCGCCCACGCCACGATCGCCCAACTGCTCTACGCCGGCGTGTTCGTCGACGTGCCGGCCACCGGCGCCGAGCTGCGGGCCGGCGCCACACTCATGTACTACCTCGGCGACCTGGCCGAGATCGCCCTCGCGCTCGCGCTGCTCGCCACCTGGCGACCGGAGCGCCCGGCCCACCGCCCGGCCACGCGCCGCACCACCGGTCCCGAGCCGGTCCGCGCCTGACCGGCGCGCCCCCGGGATCCCGGCCACACCACCGCCCCGCTCACCACGAACGCTGGAGCGTCATGGGTGTCACCACGCGTCGAAGACACCCATGGCGTTCCACCCGCCGGCGTCGGCAGCCCTCGGTGGAACACCATGGGTGTCAAGACGCTTCGGAGACACCCATGGCGTTCCACCCGCCGGCGTCGGCGACCCTCGGTGGCACACCATGGGTGTTTACCTGCTTGGGAGACGTCTGCGGCGTTCCGCGACCGGGCATGGTCCGGTCCGGGCGCCCGAGGCAACTCGGCCACCGGCCGGGCCTGATGGCGCGGCGAGCCGCCGGGCACGGCTCGCAGGCGGTGAACCGGGCCTCAGGGCTTGAGCAGGGCGGCGATCTCGGCGGCCAGGTCCTCCGGCGCGCGCCCGTCGGTCACCAGCGTCGCGGTCGCCACCTCGGCGTAGAGCGGGCGGCGCTGGTCCAGCAGGTGCTTGAGGGTGGCCCGAGGGTTCAACGCCAGCAGCGGCCGGCCCGCGCCCAACCCGACCCGCTTGATCGCGTCCGGCAGCTCCACCGACAGGTGCACCACGGTGTGGCCGATCAGCGCGGCCCGGTTCTCCTCGGCCAGGACCGCGCCGCCGCCGAGCGCGAGCACCCCGGCGTGCGAGGCCAGCGCCGCCGCCACGGCGGCCCGCTCCAGCGTACGGAAATGGTCCTCGCCCTCGTCGACGAAGATCTCCGGGATCGGCTTGCCGGCCAGCCGCTCGATGTCGGTGTCGGTGTCCCGAAAGTCCACCCCGAGCGCGGCGGCGAGCGCCGTGCCCACCGTGGTCTTGCCGGAGCCGGGCGCTCCGACCAGCACGCAGACCGGCCGGGTGCTCACTGTGCCAGCCTTCCGTTCACGACTGCGGGACTCCGCTTCGCTGCGTTCCTCGCGCTCACCGGACCACCAGGCTGTCGAGGTAGCTCGTCAGGTTGCGGCGCATCTCCGCGACCGAGTCGCCGCCGAACTTCTCCACCGCCGCCTCGGCCAGCACCAGGGCCACCATGGCCTCGGCGACCACCGCCGCGGCCGGCACCGCGCACACGTCGGAGCGCTGGTTGATCGCGGTGGCCGGCTCGCCGGTGGTCACGTCGATCGTGGCGAGCGCGCGGTTGAGCGAGGAGATCGGCTTCATCGCCGCCTTCACCCGCAACGGCTCGCCGGTGGTGATGCCGCCCTCCAGGCCGCCGGCCCGGTCGGTGACCCGACGCACGCCGGTGGCGGTGGGAATGATCTCGTCGTGCGCCTCCGAGCCACGGGACCGCGCCTGCTGCCAGCCGTCGCCGATCTCCACCCCCTTGATCGCCTGGATCGACATCAGCGCGGTGGCCAGCCGGGCGTCGAGCTTGCGGTCCCACTGCACGTGGCTGCCCAGGCCCGGCGGCACGCCGTACGCCAGCACCTCGACCACGCCGCCGAGCGTGTCGGCGGCCTTCTTCGCGGCGTCGACCTCGGCGACCATCCGGGCGCTCGCCTCGGCATCGAGGCAGCGCAACGGGTCGGCGTCGATCCGGGCGGCGTCGGACGGCGTGGGCCGCAGTCCCGGCTTCACCGCCACCGGCCCCAGCTCCACCACGTGCGAGACGATCTCGACGCCGAGTGCCTGCCGCACCAGCGCCTTGGCGACCGTGCCCACGGCGACCCGGGCGGCGGTCTCCCGGGCGCTGGCCCGCTCCAGGATCGGCCGGGCGTCGGTGTGCCCGTACTTCTGCATCCCGGCCAGGTCGGCGTGACCCGGGCGGGGACGGGTCAGCGGGGCGTTACGCGCCTGGCTGGCCAGCTCGTCGGCGTCGACCGGGTCGGCGGCCATCACGGTGCGCCACTTCGGCCACTCCGAGTTGCCCACCCGGATCGCCACCGGGCTGCCCAGCGTCACGCCGTGCCGCAGCCCACCGATGATCTCGATCTCGTCCTGCTCGAACGCCATCCGGGCGCCCCGGCCGTAGCCGAGCCGGCGGCGGGCCAGCTCGCCCGCGATCTCCCCGGTGGTCACCTCGATGCCGGCGGGCACCCCCTCCAGCAGCGCGACGAGGGCGGGTCCGTGCGATTCACCTGCAGTCAGCCAGCGCAACACAGCGGTCAGTGTGTCACGCCCCCGGTCCGGCCCGGCACGGTGCCGCCGGTGTCCCGCCTTGCGGACACGCCGCCACTCGCTCCGCCCGCTCGGCCCCACGGTTAGGCGGGGGCCCCGCTTAACGCGCGGTGTTAAGCGGGGCCCCCGCCTATACCGAAAGCGTTAAGCGGGGGCCCCGCCTTACCCTCCAACGCGGCGCGCATCGCGGCGCGCGGTGCGGCGACGCCGGTGAAGTGCTCGAACTGGCCGATCGCCTGGGCCAGCAGCAGATCCAGCCCGGAGATCACCCGACAGCCGGCGGCCAGCGCCGCCGCCGCGAGCGGGGTCGGCCAGGGGTCGTAGAGCGCGTCGAACAGCACCGTCTCCGGCCGCCAGTCGAAGTTCTCCGCGAGCGGATCGGCGACGCCCTTCGGCACCGTGGAGATCACCAGGTCGGCGCGGGCGTGCGCGGGCGCGCCGTCCCACTCCGCGCCGGCCAGTGGCACCCCGACCGCCGCCGCCACCGGGCGCAGCTCGTCGATCGCCTCGGGCCGGCGGGCCACCACCGTCACCTCGGCGGCCCCGATCCGCGCCGCCGCCGCGATCGCCGCCCTGGCCGTGCCGCCGGCGCCGAGCACCGTGACCACCGCGCCGGCCACGCAACCCGCGCCGCCGATCACCTCGACCATGCCGGTCACGTCGGTGTTGTCCGCGTACCAGGTGCCGTCGGGTCGGCGTACCAGCGTGTTGGCGGCACCGACCGCGGCGGCGACCGGCGAGACCTCGTCGGCCAGCGCGAGCGCCGCCTCCTTGCCGGGCATGGTCACCGACAGCCCGGCCCACTCCGGGCCGAGGCCCGCGACCAGGCCGGGCAGCTCGTCCGCGTCAGCCTCGATCGTCGTGTACGACCAGCCGGTCAGTCCGGCCGCCGCGTACCCGGCCGAGTGGATCACCGGGGAGAGCGAGTGCGCGATCGGCCTACCGACGACCCCAGCACGACGGGGATCCGGAACGGGCACTCTCTCTCCCCCCGACGATGAACGGATCAGGGCAGCGTAGCCGGGGTCGAACAGTTACCGATCCCGGTCCGGCAGATCCGGTATGAGTAGTCCGACACACCGAACGTCGCAGACTTCTCGGTTGAGGTGCACACGGAATCGCCCTGCCACGACCACGAGGTGCCACCGGGAGCGCGTACCTGCCAGCGCGCGCAGTGCCCGTCCGACAGCGTGTCACGAGCGAACAACTCCCAGTTGGCGTCGCCCAAGTAGACCGCTCGTCCGGCAGCTCCGGTCGTGCTCCGGCTGATAGTCGCCGCCTGGGCCGGTACAGCCGCGAATGCCACCAGCACCGCGACGCTGCTTCCCACAACGCCGACCCGCCGCGACCAGAATCCACGCACCATGAGCCACCCCCGCTTTGTGTCCGATGGAGACACCAAGCATAGTGACTTCAGCCGATCTCACCAAGCTCCGCAGCCGAGCCAGGTCACCCGGTCATGCTTACAGAACGCCGTTCTCCTTGGCCTTTTCGATGTTCCGATCGTGCTCGGCGTTAGTCGTCGCGAAGGCCGAGTGCCCCTGCCTGTCGATGGCGACGAAGAAGAGCCACTTGCCGTCCGGGGGCTCAAGCGCCCCTTCCAAGGCAAGCTTTCCCGGGTTGTTGATGGGGGTCGGGGGCAGGCCGGGACGGACATGGGTGCTGTAGGGGTTCTTCTCGTCGTACAACTCCTCGTTGCGCATCTCCTTCGACGCCTTGGTCGGCTTACCGGTCAACTCCCAGTAGTAGTTGACCGATACGTCGAACTGCAGACAGTTGCAGGGGAAGTTGCCGCTGTATGCCCGGTTGTAGGCAACGCGGGCGATCTTGCCGAGATCATCCTTGTTGCCCGCCTCCGCCTGTGCGAGCGACGCTACGATCAGCACCTCGTACGGGCTGATGCCGCCGCGTTCCGCCTGCACCTTCTCGGCGAACTTCATGTCGCCGGTGACGGTGAGGAAGTTGTCCACCATCAGCTTGAGCACCGTCTCGGCGGTCGCCTTCGGCGGGATCTCGTAGGTGTCCGGGAAGAGGAAGCCCTCGATCGAGGGCTTGACCTTCTTGCCGTCGGAACGCTTGAACCACCAGTCCGGCACGCCCAGCGCCTCGGGGTCCTTCGCGGCGGCCTCGAAGTCCTTGATCGGGATGTCGGTCTTCTCGGAGAGCCGCTTATACACCGTCTTTGCGGTCAGGCCCTCCGGGATGGTGATCCCGTTGACGATCTTGTTCTTCAGGTCCAGCATGGCCGTGACCGCCGCGTCACCGCTCATCTGCTTACGCAGCTTGTACGTGCCGGGCTGGATGTTCTTGCTGCGCGAGTTCCCCTCGGCGGCCTCGATGAACGCCTTGGTGCTCTTCACCACGTCGGCGGCCACCAGCGCGTCGGCCATGTCGGCGATCAGCGCGCCCTGCTTGATCTCGACGATCGCCTCGCCGGTGCCAGACCCGTCGTAGTCGGGGGTGACGAAGTAGTTCTGGATGCGGTCGAAGCCGTAGTAGGCACCACCGCCGATGCCGCCGAGCAGCACCAGGGCGAGCGCGAGCGCGAGGAGGGTCTTGCCCCGGCTGCCGCCGGACTTGCCCTGGCGGCGACGCACCGCGCCGCGCCGGTGCCGGCCCTTCTCCCCCCTGTCCTGCTCGTCGAACCCCAGATCAAGATCGTCGATCATCCGTCCGCCTCCGCTGTGCGTCCAACCAGCTCTGCAGAATCTCCACCGCGGCAGCCTGGTCGACCACCGCTCGTTGACGCTTTCCCCGGACGCCCCGCTCGGCCAGCCTACGACTCGCGACGACGGTCGACATCCTCTCGTCCGTCAGCGTCACCGGAATCGGCCTCATTACATCAGCCAAACGGGCGACATAGGCTGATACGTTCACCGCCGCCGGTCCGTGCTTTCCGGCGAGGTTGACCGGCAGCCCGACGACGATCCCGACCGCCTCGTGCTCGGCCGCCAGGCGGACCAGTTCGGCCATGTCGGCGGGCACCGCATCCGGTTCGGCGGTCAGGTCGCGGGCCAGCGTGACCAGCGGGGTGGCCAGGATGCCGTGCGGATCGGACCGGGACACCCCGACCCGGACCTGGCCGACGTCCACCCCCAGCCGGACACCACGGACGAACTCAGCCATCTAGCGCCACACCCCCGAGCCGGTACGGGCCAGGGCGGACCGGGAGGTCCGCCCTGGCGTCGATCAGTGCGCTCATGCCGTGCCGACCGGGCATGCGCTCACGGCCCTCGCTCCGCTCGGTGCGTTCGCTCATGCCGTGCCAGCCTGGCATGCGCTCACGGCCCTCGCTCCGCTCGGTGCGTTCGCTCATGCCGCGTCGGCGACCGCCTTCTCCACGGTGCCCAGCAGGTTCGGCGCCTCGGTGGCGGGCAGACCACCACCCTGCGCCAGGTCGTCGCTGCCGCCGCCCCGACCGGAGAACGCGGCCTTGACCAGGTCCTTGGCGCTCAGGCCCCGACTCCGGGCGGCGGCGTTGACGGCCACCACCAGGGACGCCTTGCCGTTCGCGCGGGCCGCCACCGCGACCACCGCCGGACGGGCCGCGTCGATCCGACCCCGGATCTCCTGCGCGAGGGTCCGCACGTCGTTGGCCGCCGCGCCCTCGGGCGCCTCGGTGCCCACGTACGCCACCCCGCGCACGTCCTTCGCCTGCGCCGCGAGCGCGCCGGCGCCGCCGAGCACGAGCTGGGCGCGGAGCTTCTCCAGCTCCTTCTCCGCGTCCCGCAACTGGGTGACGGTCTGCTCCACCCGGTCCGCGACCTGCTCGCCCGGCACCCGGAACAGCTCGGCCAGCCGGGAGACGAGCAGGTGCTCGCGGGCCAGGAAGCCGAACGCGTCCATGCCGACCAGCGCCTCGATCCGGCGTACGCCGGAACCCACCGACGCCTCGGAGAGGATCTTCACCAGGCCGAGCTGGGCCGAGCGGGCCACGTGCGTGCCACCACACAGCTCCCGGGCGTAGTCACCGACCTCGACCACCCGGACCCGCTCGCCGTACTTCTCGCCGAACAGGGCCATCGCGCCGATCCGGCGGGCCTCCTCCTGGCTGGTGACGAACGCGTGCACCTCCAGGTCGGCCAGGAGCACCTCGTTGACCTGCTGCTCCACGTCGTGCAGCACGCTCGGCGCCACCCCGGTCGGGGTGTTGAAGTCGAACCGCAGCCGGCCCGGCGCGTTCAGCGAACCCGCCTGGGTCGCCGACTCGCCGAGGAAGTTGCGCATGGTCTGGTGCACCAGGTGCGTCGCGGTGTGCGAACGCGAGATGGCCCGTCGGCGGGACGCGTCGATCTCCGCGTACCCGGTCTCCCCGGCGCGGACCTCGCCGCGCACCACTCGGGCGCGGTGCACGATCAGGCCGGGCACCGGCTGCTGCACGTCGAAGACCTCGACCTGGCCGCCACCGACCGTGATCAGGCCCTGGTCGGGCTGCTGACCGCCGCCCTCGGCGTAGAACGGGGTGGTGTCGAGCACCAGCTCGATCGTGTCCCCCTCGGCCGCGGCGGCCACCGAGGTGCCGCCGGCCAGCAGCGCGCGCACCCGGGACTCCCGGTTCAGCTCGGTGTAGCCGGTGAACTCCACCGGCCCGCCGCCGTCGAGCACCGACCGGTACGCCGACACGTCGGTGTGCCCGGTCTTGCGGGCCTGCGCGTCCGCCTTGGCGCGGCTGCGCTGGTCGGCCATCAGCCGGCGGAAGCCGTCCGCGTCGACCTGGAGGCCCTGCTCGGCCGCGATCTCCAGGGTCAGGTCGATCGGGAAGCCGTACGTGTCGTGGAGCTGGAACGCCTTGTCACCGGAGAGCGCCGGCTGGCCGGCCGACTTCGTCTCCGCGATCGCGGTGTCCAGGATCGTGGTGCCGGCGCGCAGCGTGGCGAGGAACGCGTCCTCCTCGGCGTACGCGTACTGCGAGATCCGGCCGAAGTCCTCGGCCAGCTCCGGGTACGACGGCGCCATGCAGTCCCGCGCCACCGGCAACAGCTCCGGCAGCGCCCGGTCCTGGTAGCCCAGCAGCCGCACCGACCGGATGGCCCGGCGCATGATCCGGCGCAGCACGTAGCCGCGGCCCTCGTTCGACGGGGTCACCCCGTCGCCGATGAGCATCAGCGCGGTGCGCACGTGGTCGGCGATCACCCGCAGCCGCACGTCGTCCGGGTGCGACTGGTTGGCCGCGTGCCCCGAGTGCGCGCCGTACCGCTTGCCGGTCAGCTCGGCCGCCCGGTCCAGGATCGGCTTGACCTCGTCGATCTCGTAGAGGTTGTCCACGCCCTGCAGCAGCGAGGCCATCCGCTCCAGGCCCATGCCGGTGTCGATGTTCTTCGCCGGCAGGTCGCCGAGGATCGGGAAGTCCTCCTTGCCGACGCCCGGCCCGCGCTCGAACTGCATGAAGACCAGGTTCCAGAACTCCAGGTAGCGGTCCTCGTCGACCTCCGGACCGCCCTCGCGGCCGTACTCCGGGCCGCGGTCGTAGTAGAGCTCCGAGCACGGACCGCACGGGCCGGGGATGCCCATCGACCAGAAGTTGTCGGCCTTGCCCCGGCGCACGATCCGCTCCGCCGGCACGCCGGTGCTGCGCCAGATGTCGTACGCCTCGTCGTCGTCGAGGTAGACCGTCGCCCAGATCCGCTCCGGGTCCAGCCCGAAGCCGCCCGCCTCGACCGACTTGGTGGCCAGGTCCCAGGCGAGCGGGATCGCCCCGGACTTGAAGTAGTCACCGAACGAGAAGTTGCCGTTCATCTGGAAGAACGTGCCGTGCCGACTGGTCTTGCCGACCTCGTCGATGTCCGGCGTCCGGATGCACTTCTGCACACTGGTCGCCCGCGCGTACGGCGGGGTCTGCTGCCCGAGGAAGTAGGGCACGAACTGCACCATGCCCGCGTTGATGAACAGCAGGTTCGGGTCGCTGATGGCGGGCAGCGGAGCGGACGGCACCACGGCGTGACCGTTCGCCTCGAAGTGGGCGAGGAACCGCCGCTTGATCTCCGCCGTCTTCATCGCTGGTGCTCCTCCGGGAAAATCTGCCGGTCGCCGATCCGCGGGTCCTCCCGCAGCTCGGCGAACTCGTCGTCGTACGCCTCGCCGCGGGCGAAGGCCTCGTGGATCTCCTGCTCACGCTCGGCCATCGAGACCCGCACGTCGTCCACGAAGGCGCGCACCGACTCGACCAGGCCACCGGCGGACTCGGACAGCCCGCTGGCGATGCCCGCCGGGGTGTACGCCTGCGCGGTCCGGGTGGCCTTACGCACCACCAGGACGCCCACGGCCAGCCCGATGCCCAGCCAGAACAACCGCCTCATGCTCTCATCCTTCCCGCGTACGCCGGTCGGGTCAGCGGTTGCCGCGCTTGGCGGCCCGACGCTGCTGCTTGATGGTGTCGCGCACCTCGCGCTCGGTCTCGGCGTGCCGGCGGGCGGAGGCGGCCTTGCGCACGCCGTAACCGAACGCGGCCACCTTCACCAGCGGGTTGGCCGCCGCGGCGGAGACCACGGTGGCCAGGTTCGCCACGTTCGCGGTGACGTTCTGCGCGTGGCTGGTCATGGTGTCCACCTTGGCGAGCTGGAGGTTCACCCCGTCCAGCGAGGTCTGCACCTGCTCCAGCGCCACGTTGACGTTCTTCACCGTGGTGTTCACGTCACCGAGCAGCGGCCCGGTGCGGTCGTTCAGGTCGCCGATCATGCGGGTCGTCGCGTCGACGGTGTGCCGCAGCCGCAGGATCGGCACCGCCAGCACGAGCACCAACATCAGGAACGCGCCGGCCGCGATCAGCGCAGCGATCTCTCCACCACTCACGCGCATGTCCTCCTCAAGCATTGTCCCGGGGTCTGACGCCCCGGAACGCGCGACCGTACCTGCCCACGTCGCCCCCCGCCGGCCCGGTGGTCACCGGGCACGGGCGGGCGCGCCAGCCCCAGACCCTACCGTCCGTGAGGGAAGTCGGCTCACGACGGTGAGGGGGTCGGTTCGCCGAGCGGGTCGTCGGTGAGGGTCGGGAACGGATCCTCACCGGTGAGTGACGGATCGGTGGTCGGCGTCGGGCCGGTGCGCTCGTCGTCGATCGCGTTACGCACCTTCACCGACACCAACGAGCCGGTGCACGTCGCCGCTGCGGGCGCGGGCGGCGCGGACGGCGCCGGCTCCCCGTCCACCGGCGGCGGCGTGCAGGCGGGGTCGCGGACCCACAGGTCGAGCGTGAGTTCGTCCCGCCGCCAGCAGGTGTAGCTGCCCTCGACCTGTTCCTCCGGGCAGCGGTCGACCTTCCAGCGTCGCCAGCCGTCCTTGGCCAGGGCCTGCTCGTAGACCGCCACGGTCTGCTTCCACCCCTGGTCGGACTCGACCGCGCGTTCCCGCAGCCGGCAGTCCTGGAGGCACCAGCGGCTGCCGCTGACGTTGTCGACCGTCTTCGTCGCCGCCCAGGACGGCACGTCGAGCGCGTCGAGGGTGTCGAAGACCGGGTCGCGGCTGAGCGTCCGCATCCCGAAGTAGAGCGGAACCGCGCCCAGCAGCACGAGACTGACCAGGGCGAGGAGGCCCATCCGCAGTCGGCGCCGCTCGCGCATCTGCCGACGCAGCTCGGAGCGGGCGCCACGCAGGCCACCGGCCTCCGCCTCGTCCCCGCCGGGACCGGCCGGTCGCGGCGCCGGCCCGTCGCCCGCTCCGGGCCGCGTCCCCACGGCCTCCCCCGCCGGTACGACCGCAGCCGCCCGCGCCACCGCCGGCGCACCCGGCATTCCGCCGACGGGCGCGGCGGCGGCAGTGGCCCGGACCGGTTCCGGGGTGGGCGGGACGGCCCGCCCGGCGGTCCGCTCGTCCGGACCGACCGGCCTGGCTACCCCGGCGGCGGCCCGGGCCGCTGCCGACCCGACCGATGGTCGTGGACCGGGCGCTGCCGCCGGACGGGGCGCACCGCCCGGCGGGACGGCGTCGTCGGGGCGGACCGGACCGCGACCGTCGGGACGGCCGCCCCGGACCGGCACGCCACCGGTGCGCTCCGGGTCGCCGTGCGGACCGGGCCCGCCCGGACCCGTCGACGGCACTCCGGCACGCGCCGGGCCGGCCGCGGAACGGTCCCCGGCCACCGGCGGCACGCCGGCGGGTCGGGCCGCGCCCCGGGCCGGACCGGGTTGCTCGGACCGAGCCGGGCCAGGCTGATCGGACCGAGCCGGGCCAGGCTGGTCGGACCGAGCCGGGCCAGGCTCATCGGACCGGCTCGGACCGGGCGGCGCGGACCGGGTCGGACCAGGCTCATCGGATCGGCTCGGACGGGGCTGCTCGGGCCGGGTCACGCGGGGCGGCGCGGATCGGGCCGCGTCCCGGGCCGGACCGGGCTGCTCGGGTCGGACGGGCGGCGCGGCCGGGCCGGGCGGCGCGGCCGGGGCGCGGCCGGTCGGAGCGCGGTCCGGGGCGCCGGCTGATTCGTCGACCGGTGGGCCGGTCGGACGGCGGGCCGCCGGCATGGCGGGGTCGGTGTGCGGCGTGCGGCCGGCCTGGCGCAGCCAGTCGGCGGGCCGCTCGGGGCGCTGCGGACGCGGCTCACCCACCTCGCCGGCCGCCGGGCGCGGTGCCCGGGCCGGCGGGGCGGCGGGGCCGACCTCACCGGGGGCGTCGGGTGCGGCCCGCCGGCCGCGGGCCGGGGCGCGGCGGGAACCGGGCGGGCCCGCCGCCTCCGTCGGGCCGCCGGAAACGGGCGCGGTGGCGCCGGGGACGTCCGGGGCGTTCCCGCTGCGGGGTACGGCGGTCGGCCGGTCCAGCTCGGCGGCGGCCCGCCGGCCGGCACCCGGGACGGGTCGGGCGGCGGGGTCACCGTCCGGCGAGCGGTGGCCACCGGCGGACGGCGGCGCCTCGTGGCGGGAACGCCGTCCACCGCCGGGGGCCGGCGGCGCATCGGTCGGCCCGCCGTCGGGCCGCGCCCGGCGGCCCGCGCCGGAGACCGGCCCGATCGCGCCCGAGTCGTCGGGCGACACGCGGCGACCGGCGGGTCGGGCCCCGGGGTGCGTGCCGGCGGCGTGGGGGCCGGGCGTCTCGGCGCCGTGCCGGCCGCGCGGGGTGGGTGGCGCCGCCGCTCGGGAGACGTCGCCGTCCCCGGGGGACGGCCATCCCGGGCCCGGCTCGGCCGGGGCGCGGTCGGGCCCGGGTCGCCCGGCGGGCGGGCCGGCCGGGGGCACGACGGGAGGACCGGCCGGCCGGCCGGCGACCGCCGGCTGTCGGCCGGTGGGGCCGTCCGTGCTGCGGTGCGGTGGCGGGCCGTCCGGGCTGCGGTGCGGTGGCGGGCCGTCCGGCCGGGGTGCCTCGGGCACACCGGGCCAGGGCCCCTCCACCGGACGGCGCGGGGCGGCCGCTTCCGGGCCGGCGGGACGGACCGGCGGCGCCGCAGGCCCCGATCCGGGGCCGTCGGGACCACGCCGGGCCACCGGCGGACGCGGGCCGGGCCCGGCGGGGGGTGCAGCCGGGCCGGGCCGCACGGCACCGGGAGGCAGGCCCGGGCCGGAGCGGCCGGGGGCCGGCGGCGCCTCGGCGGGACGGCTTGGGGCCGGCGGTGCCGCCGCTCCGGAGCGGCCGGTCACCGGCGGCATCGCCGCGTCGGTGCGACCGGCTGACCCGGCACCGGGCGGCTGAGGTCCGCCGGGCGCCTGCGGAGCGCGACCAGGTTGACCGGCGGCCGGCGGCGGACCGGACCGACCGGACGTCGGCGGCGGCGCACCCGGCCGACCGGACGTCGGCGGCGGCGGGCCCGGCCGACCGGACGTCGGCGGCGGCGGCGGACCAGGTCGACCGGGCGCCGGAGGCGGCGGGCCGGGTCGGCCGGGATCGGGAGCCGGCGCGGCAGCGCGACCGGGTGCCGGAGGCGGAACGACCGGGCCGCCGGGCGCCGGTGGCGCACCGGGGCCGGTGCCGGCCGGACCCGGCGGGGGCGCCGCGCCCGGGCGGGGCGGCCGGTCCGGCTCGGGGGCGCGGGCAGCCCCGGGTCGCGGACCCGGCGGCGTCTCCCCCTCCGGGCCCAGTTCGCCGCGCTGCTGCTTGGCGGTACGCAGGTCGTCGATCCAGCCGAACTCCTCGCCGGCGACCGCCTGGTCCGGCTCGGCCTCGGCGGACCGGCCGCGTCCCCACCGGCGGCCCTTGGCCTTTGGATCGCGCCGCTCGTCAGGGCCGTCCGCCGGCCGATCCGGACCACGCGCCATCACTGTTGACCCCCCTCGGTGGCGTCGCCGCCACCCTCACTCGCCCCGCCGACCTGCTCGGTGCCGCCGGCCCGGACTCCGGTGGCGGCGGCCGGCACGCCGGCCTCCCCCCGCGTCACCGGTGCGGGCGACCCGCGGACGATCCGACGCAGCACCGGCAGCCGAGTGGCCACCGCCCGCTCCGCGCCGTGCCCGCTGGGCCGGTAGTAGTCGATCCCGACGAGGTCGTCCGGAGCGTACTGCTGGGTGACCACCCCCCGGTGGTCGTCGTGCGGGTAGCGGTAACCGGCTCCGTGGCCGAGCCCCCGCGCCCCGGAGTAGTGGGCGTCGCGCAGCCCGCGCGGCACCGACCCGCCGCGACCCGCGCGCACGTCGGCGACGGCGGCCCCGATGGCGGTGGTGGCCGAGTTCGACTTCGGGGCGGTGGCGAGGTGGATGGCCGCCTGCGCGAGATTGAGCTGGGCTTCGGGCAGGCCCACGTATTCCACCGCGTGCGCCGCGGCGGTGGCCACCGTCAGCGCGGTGGGATCGGCCATGCCGACGTCCTCGCTGGCGAAGATCACCATCCGGCGGGCGATGAACCGGGCGTCCTCGCCGGCCACCAGCATCCGGGCCAGCCAGTGGAGTGCCGCGTCCACGTCCGAGCCACGCATGCTCTTGATGAAGGCGCTGGTCACGTCGTAGTGCGCGTCGCCGTCCCGGTCGTAGCGCACGGCCGCCACGTCGACCGCCTGCTCGGCCACGGCGAGGTCGATCCGCCCGGCGCCGGTCGCGGTCGCGGTGGCCGCCGCCGCCTCCAGCGCGGTGAGCGCCTTGCGTACGTCGCCGCCGGCGAGCCGGACCAGATGGTCCTCCGCGTCCTCGGCCAGGGTCAGCGTGCCGCCGAGCCCACGCTCGTCGGCCACCGCGCGGCGCAGCAGCCCGCGCACGGCGTCGTCGTCCAGCGCCTGGAGCGTGAGCAGCACGCAGCGGGACAGCAACGGCGAGATGACCGAGAAGTACGGGTTCTCCGTGGTCGCCGCGAGCAGTGTGACGGTGCGGTCCTCGACGGCGGCGAGCAGGGAATCCTGCTGGGTCTTGCTGAATCGGTGCACCTCGTCGATGAAGAGCACGGTCGGTGGGCCGCCGGAGCGGCGTTGCCGCCGGGCGGTCTCGATGACGGCACGCACGTCCTTCACGCCGGCGGTCAGCGCGGACATCGCCACGAAGCGCCGGTCGGTCGCGCGGGCCACGAGGTGGGCGATCGTGGTCTTGCCGCTGCCGGGCGGACCCCAGAGGATGACCGACATCGGCGCGGCCCCCTCGACCAGTTGGCGCAACGGCGCGCCGGGGGCGAGCAGATGGTCCTGCCCGATCAGCTCGTCGAGGCCGGCCGGCCGCATCCGGACCGGCAGCGGCGAATCCGCGCGGGTGTCGGTGAAACCGTCGACGCCGCCGGAGGCCGCGGGTGCGCCGGGCGCTCCGGCGGGCTCGCCGAGGGTGAAGAGGGCGTCGGATTCCATCACGAGAACAGTACCGGGCCGGGCCGACGGCGCCGGAATCGCGCCGCCGACCCGACCCGTGTGGTCTTTTCCGGTCAGCCGCGACCCGGACGCCGGCCCCGGTACCACCGGCCGCCACCGCCGCCGCGCGGGCCGGAGCCGACCCCGGCCAGGTAGAGCGAGAGCAGCAGGAAGCCGATCAGCATGAGCGTCGGGGTGCTGAACAGATCGGGGGCGCCGAGGTTGGTGTTCATGAAGTCGAGAAGCAGCGCGAAGCCGAACACGATGGCCGCGAGAATGGCGAGCATGTCGTTTCCTCCGGTGGGGGTTCCCAGTAGGTCGGCGACGGATGTACCCGATCGGTCTGTTCGTCAATCTCCACCGTGGAGGCGGTTGGTGGCGAGCACGGCGTACCGCGCGGAGTCCCGCCAGACGCCGCGGACGAGCAGGTGGTCGCGGCTCACCCCCTCCGGCCGCAGGCCGGCCTTCTCCAGTACGCGGCGGGACGCGACGTGGTCCGGCCGGGCGGTCGCCTCCACCCGGTGGAGCCCCACCCGCTCGAACGCGAGGTCCAGCAGCAGCCGGGTGATCCCGGTGGCGATCCCGGCGCCCCGGTGCGCGGTCCGCACCGCGTAGCCGACCTCCCCGCGCCGGTGCTCCACCGACGTCACGGTCAGCACGCCCAGCCCGAGCAGCCGGTCGCCGTCGACGGCCGCCAGCCGGTACTCCGGGCGCGGCTTCCCGGCGGCCGTGTCGCGCCACCTGGGTAGCGCGCCGCGCACCACCTCGACGGTCGGCGTCTCCTCGTCGAGGACGCCGTCGAGCATGCCGGGCTCGGTGAGGAACTCGTGCAGGGCGGGGACGTCGGCGTCGGTCCACTCGCGCAGCACGCAGTGCGAGCCGGGCAGGCGGACCGCCCGGACGGAGCGGATGGGGGTCATGGCTGGTCCTCTCGGAGGCTGGCGGCATGATCACGGTCGACGAGGCGCCGACCGGACGGGAGGCGGTGCTCGCCGCGACCGGCCACCACCCGTACGCCCGGCACGCGCTGCGACGCGACCAGGCCGCGGGGAGAGGCGACCCGGGCGTCACGCCCGGGCATCGCGGCCGAGGGCTGGGCGGGGCGCTGACCGCCGGAATGGCGCGCGCCCGGTTCACCCGGTACGACCACGTGGCGCTGGGGCCCCCGCCCACTCGTCGAGATTCCCGGAGATCTTGGAACGGTTCGGCCCCTCTGGGGGCCATTCCGTACCAAGATCTCGCGTGGGGCGACGAACTTGATGGCACGGATGGATCGGGCGCTGGTCGATCCGCCGGTGGTCGGCATGAGTCGTTCGCGCCATCAAGTTTGCAGCCCCGGCGGCCATCTTCGCCCCGACGCCGGGCGACATCCGTCAGCGGGACCGGCCCACCGACCCAGACCCGGCACCGGCACCGGCATCGGCATCGGCATCGGCCGACGGTGCCGACACCGGCACGGCCACCGGCCCCGGGCCGGCGGGGATTCCGTCGGGACCGGTCGCGGGAACCGGGCCCGCCGCGGACCGCGCGACCCCCGACACGGCGGCACCTGACGCTGGGGCACCGGGCTCCGCGACCCCGGACCGCGCGGCGGCTCGCCCGGCGCGCCAGGCCGGCAGGTAGAGCGGCGCGGCCACGGCCAGCACCACGGCGCCGACCAGCATGGCCACGCGGACGCTGGTGGCGTCCGCCAGCGCGGTGAGCACCACCGCGCCGAGCGCACCGGCCGGCTGGGCCATCATGGAGTTCAGCGACAGCACGCTGGTCCGGTACGGCCCGTCGACCTGCCGGTGCAGCAGCCCCATGTGCAGCGGGTTCGACGCACCGTGCACGGTGTAGCAGGCCAGGTAGGCGAGCAGCACGCCGACCGGGCCGGCGAGCAGGCCCATGCCGACCACCGTCACGCCCTGGAGCACCCGCATCAGCGCGGCGGCCGGCGCGGCGCCGAGGCGACGCAGCAGGACCGGGGTGAGCGCGGCGCCTGCCGCGTTGGCCAGCCAGGCGGCCGAGCCGGCGGGGCCGAGCAGCGCCGCCGCCCGGTCGGCGCCACCGACCACCTCGGACAGCCGGATCGGCAGCAGCGACTCGAACGTGACCATGCCGAAGCCCCAGAACAGCTCGACGGAGACCAGCGCCAGCAGCACCCGGTTGCGGCGCAGCAGGCCGACGGCCTGACCGACCATCCGGGGCGCCTGCGCCACCGAGGTCCGTAACGTGGCCGGGCCCGACGTGGGGCGCTGCTCCCTCATCAGCGTCAGCAGCGCCACGATCGAGACGGCCTGGAGCGCGGCGGCGACCAGCACCGGTCCGGTCAGCGCGCTGACCGGGCCGATCGGGCCGAGCGCGACCAGGCCGCCGCCGAGCAGCGCGCCGACGCCGATGGCGACGCCGATGACGGTGCCGGCCCAGCCGAGGCCGCGTTCGTACGCGGCGTCCGGGTCGGCGGCCAGCGTGGCGTCGACGTACCAGGACTCCAGCGGGCCGCTGTCGAGCGCCCGGTAGACGCCCTGCAACGCCCAGACCAGGAAGAACATCCAGAACGAGTCGGCCACCGCCATCAGTGCCAGGGAGGCCAGCGCGACCACCCAGGCGGTCAGCAGCACCGGTCTGCGGCCGAGCGCGTCGGCGAACCCGCCGGTGGGCAGCTCCAGCGCCAGCACCACCAGGCCCTGCGCGATGGCGACCAGACCGATCTGGGACAGCGACAGGCCGCGCTCCTGCATCAGCAGGATCATCACGGTCATGAGCAGGCCGCTGGGCAGCCAGCGCAGGCCGTGGAGCGTGAGGTAGCGGAACCGGATCTGGCGTACGGACAGGACGCTCACGGCTTCTCCTCGGTGGGTGGCAGGACCGGGCTGAGCGGGAAGGCGGCCAGGTAGAGCTGCACCAGCTCGGCGTCGGGGTCGTCGGGGTCGGTCTCGTCGCGGTGCCGTTCGAGGAGCGCGAAGACCTCCGCCTTGATCGCCTCCAGGCGGGTGGCCGGGATCCGCATGAAGAAGTCGCCCATGCCGAACGCGTCGCGCCAGGCCGGCGACCACTCGTGGCGCTGCGCGGCCCACCGTTCGGCGTGCTCGGTGAAGAAGCGGATGTAGTCCGCCTCGATCCACTCGATGGCGGCGCGGGCGTCCGGGTCGTCGTCGTAGTCGCTGGCCTCCCACTGGGTGACGTCGTGCGCGGCCCGCCAGAACCGTTGTCGCCCGGTGCCCAGCTCCGGGTCCTCCACCACCATGCCCACCTCGGCGAGCTGGCGCAGGTGGTAGCTGGTCGCGCCGGTGTTGGTGCCGAGCAGCTCGGCGAGCCGGGTGGCGGTGGCCGGCCCGTTCACCCGCAGCGCGCCGACCAGGCGCATCCGCAGGGGGTGGGCCAGCACGCGCACCTGCTGGTGGTCCAGCCGGACCCGGCGCGGCTCGGGACGGGTCTGTTCACTCTCCATGCGATGCACAATATCTGTGCACACTTCCCGTGCACAAGACCCGTGCAAAGAAAGTGTGCAAGCGGTGGGGTGGTCAGGCGAACAGTTCGGCGACGCCGCGCAGGCGGGTCCGGAGCAGGCCGGTGGCCCGGGTGGAGTCGAGGCGTACCTCGATCGGGCGGTGCAGACCGGCGGCGGTCGTGGTGGTGGTCCGCAGCCCGGCCGGGTCGACGCCGAGCCGGCGGGCCAGCAGCCGTCCGACGTCGGCGCGGCTCACCTGGTCCGGGCCGGCCACGTTCAGCGGGCCGGCCAGGTCGGTCGGGAGCAGCTCCAGCACCGCCGCGGCGAGGTCGGTGACGTCGATCGGGCAGCGGATCTCGTCGCTGAACAGCGTGGCCCGACCGGCGAGCGCGTCCCGGCAGCGCTGGATCTGCTTGCTCCCCGCCCCGAGGATCAGCGAGGTCCGCACCACCAGCGCCCCCGGGTCCACCGCCCGCACCGCCGTCTCAGCCGCCGCCTTGGCCGCCCCGTACGGATACACCGGCGTGGGCGGCTCGTCGTCGGCGTACGGCGCCGGACGCCCCGCGTGCAGCGCGTCGCTGGACAGGTGCACCAGCCGCGCGCCCACCTCGGCGGCGGCGGACGCGACGTGGGCCGCCCCGTCGGCGGTGACCGCCCAGTCGTCGAAGCGGTACGGGGTGCTGACCACGGCGTCCGGGCGTACCTCGGTCAGCAGCGCGCGCACCGCGGCCCGGTCGGTCACGTCCAGCCGACGCTCCGCGACGCCGGGCACCCCGACGGCGCCCGAGTGGCAGGTCCCCACCACCCGCCAGCCGGCGGCGACCGCCTGCCGGCACACCTCACCGCCCAGAAACCCGCTGCCGCCCACGACCACCAGCTCCACCCCGCACCCCCGACGCGCTGATCATGAGGTTGGCGGGACGACACGCCGCGCGCCGTCCCGCCAACCTCATGATCGACAGCTCACGCCGGGTGGGACGTGGGGGTGAGAGGGAGGATCAGGTGGGGTCGGCGACCGGGGCGGCGGGGCCGGCGGTGCCGGCGTGCGGGGCGGCGGGCGCCTTCGGCTTGGCGTCGATGCCGGCCTCGGCGCGCTGCTGCCCGGTGATCGGCGTCGGCGCGCCGGTCAGCGGGTCGAAGCCGCCGCGGGTCTTCGGGAACGCGATCACCTCGCGGATCGAGTCCGCGCCGGCCAGCAGCATGCAGACCCGGTCCCAGCCGAACGCGATGCCGCCGTGCGGCGGGGCGCCGTACTTGAACGCCTCCAGCAGGAAGCCGAACTTGTCCTGCGCCTCCTCCGGCGTGATGCCGAGCAGGTCGAACACCCGCTGCTGCACGTCGCCCCGGTGGATACGGATCGAACCGCCGCCGATCTCGTTGCCGTTGCAGACGATGTCGTACGCGTAGGCCAGCGCCCGGTCCGGCGCCTCCTCGAAGCGGTCCACCCACTCCGCGTTCGGCGAGGTGAACGGGTGGTGCACGGCGGTCCAGCCACCGTCGTCCGTGCGCTCGAACATCGGCGCGTCGACGACCCAGCAGAACGCCCAGGCGCTCTCGTCGACCAGGCCGGCCCGCTTGGCGATCTCGATGCGGGCGGCGCCGAGCAGCTCCTGCGCCTCCCGGGTGTCCGTGCCGGCGGCGAAGAAGACCGCGTCGCCGGGCTTCGCGCCGACCGCGTCGGCCAGCCCACCCAGGTGCTCGGCGGAGAGGTTCTTCGCCACCGGCCCGCGCGCCTCGCCGGTCTCCGCGTCCAGCACCACGTACGCCAGGCCGCGCGCGCCACGCGCCTTGGCCCAGTCCTGCCAGCCGTCCAGCTCCTTGCGGGTCTGGCTCGCGCCGCCCGGCATGACCACCGCGCCGACGTAGCCACCCGCGTCGATCGCGCCGGCGAACACCCGGAACGCGGTGCCGCGCAGGTAGTCGGTCAGCTCGGTCAGCTCGACGCCGTAGCGCAGGTCCGGCTTGTCGGAGCCGTAGCGGGCCATCGCGTCGTGCCAGGTGATCCGCGGGATCGGCCGGGCGATCTCGTGGCCGGCCAGCTCCTTCCAGAGCGACGCGACGATCGCCTCGCCGAGGTCGATCACGTCGTCCTCGGTGACGAACGACATCTCGATGTCGAGCTGGGTGAACTCCGGCTGCCGGTCGGCGCGGAAGTCCTCGTCCCGGTAGCAGCGGGCGATCTGGTAGTAGCGCTCCATGCCGCCGACCATGAGCAGCTGCTTGAACAGCTGCGGCGACTGCGGCAGCGCGTACCAGCTCCCCGGCTGGAGGCGCACCGGGACCAGGAAGTCGCGCGCGCCCTCCGGGGTGGAGCGGGTCAGCGTCGGCGTCTCGATCTCCAGGAAGTCCCGCTCGTGCAGCACGGTGCGGGCGAGCTGGTTGGCCTTGGAGCGCAGCCGCATCGCCTTCGCCGGGCCGCCGCGACGCAGGTCGAGGTAGCGGTACCGGAGCCGGATGTCGTCGCCGGCCTCGACCTGGTCGTCCACCGGCAGCGGCAGCGGCGCGGCCTCGGAGAGCACCTCCAGCGCGGTGGCGGTCACCTCGACCTCGCCGGTCGGCAGGTCCGGGTTCTCGTTGCCCTCGGGACGGCGGGTCACCTCGCCGACGACCTTGACGCAGAACTCGTTGCGCAGCGCGTGCGCGTCCTCCTCGCGGAAGACCACCTGCACGACGCCGGAGGCGTCGCGCAGGTCGACGAAGATGACACCGCCGTGGTCGCGCCGGCGGGCCACCCACCCGGCGAGCGTCACCGTCGAGCCGGCGTCCGCGGCGCGCAGGCTTCCGGCATTGTGGGTACGGATCACGGCTGGCGACTCCTCATCTGGTCCACGACTGCTCCGAAGCATTCTGTCAGGGCGGGCCGGCCGGTTCCCCGGCACCCGTCCGGTCAGTCCGGCTCGGCCGGGAGCAGGTGACTGACCCGGACGTCGTCCTCGGCCAGCGCCCGGGCCCGTTCCTCGACGACCCGGTCCGCCCCGGTGAGCCGGCCGCCGTGCTGGCGCAGGTGCTCCTCCCAGGTCGGCACCTGATACACCTCGACGTAGCCGTGGGCCCGCTCCCCGGCCCGGAACAGCCCCCAGCGCATCGCGCCGGTACGCCGGCGGGACCGGCCGACCGCGCGCATCGCCTCGACGAACTCGGCCTGCCGCTCGGGGCGGACCGTGTACGAGACGGTGACCAGCACCGGGCCGCCACGCGCCGGCGGTTCCAGCGTCAGGTGCGGCTCGGGCCAGTACACGGCCGGGTCACGGTCCACGCCCCGGGTCTCCCGCAACGGCCAGAGCAGCACGCTCAGCGCGCCGACCGCCATCAGCGCGGCGGCCACGGTGAGCGCGCCGACCAGGCCGGTGAACTCGCCGAGCGCGCCCCAGGCGACCGCCCCGAGCGCCTGACCGCCGGCGAACACCATCTGGTAGACCGACAGGCCGCGGGCGCGTACCCAGCCGGGCAGGAAGAGCTGCATGGCGGCGTTGACGCTGGACAGCACCGTCATCCAGGCCAGCCCGGCGGGGACCAGCGCGACCACCGCCACCGCCGGTACCGGCACCAGCGCGAGCGCCGCCAGCACCGCCGCGTACAGCAGCCCGGCGAGGAGCAGCAGGTGGTTGCTGGTGAGCACCCGGCGGATCCGGGGCAGGACCAGGGCGCCGGCCACCGCGCCGACGCCGAGCGCGCCGAGCAGCACGCCGTAGCCGCCCGCGCCGAGGCCGAGCCGACGGCTGGCGACCAGCGGCAGCAGCGCCCACAACGCGCTGCCGGGCACCACGAACAGGGCGGCGCGCAGCAGGATCCGGCGGACCACCGGCGAGTGCCGGACGTACCGGCCACCGGCGCGCAGCGCCGCGGTGAACCGCTCCGGTGTGGTGTCGGCGTCCCGGCGCTCCGGTCGCCAGCGCAGCAACGTCAGCGCGAAGATCGCGAACGAGACGGCGTTGACCGCGAAGACCACCGCCACGCCGGCCTGGGCCACCAGCACGCCGGCCACCGCCGGTCCGACCGAGCGGGCCAGGTTGACGCTGATCGAGCCGAGCGCCGAGGCGGAGACGAGCTGCGAGCGGGGCACCAGCTCGGGGATCACCGCCTGCCAGGCGGGCAGCGTGAGCGCCTGCCCGACACCGAGGCCGAAGGTGAGCGTGAGCAGCAGCGCCGGCGGCATCCGGCCGGCCGCGGTCAGCACGGTGAGCAGCACGCCGACGGCGGCCAGGAAGCACTGCACGGCGATCAGCAACCGCCGCCTGTCGAACGTGTCGGCGAGCGCGCCGGCCGGCAGCGCCAGCATCAGCACCGGCAGCATGCTGGCGGTCTGCACCAGCGCGACCAGCGTCGCGGCGCCGGGCTGATCGACCAGCAGCCACTGCGCGCCGACGGTCTGCATCCAGGTGCCGATGTTGCTGGCCAGCACCGCCAGCCAGAGGCTGCGGAACGCGGCCGACCGCAGCGGCGCCCAGGCGGACGGCTGCCGGTCGGTCACGTCGGTCACGTCGGTCACGTCGGTCGGGGAGGCGCTCACCGGCCGATACCTACCCGGTCCGGGGCCCGGCACTCCCGGTACGCGCGGAACGGGCCGCCGGTCGCCCGGCGGCCCGTTCGTGGGGTACGGATCAGAAGACGCTCACGCCGTAGACGCTGAGCGGCTCGGTGACCGGCTGGAAGTAGGTGGTGCCGCCGGAGGAGCAGTTGCCGCTGCCGCCGGAGGTGAGGCCGAGCGCGGTGCTGCCGGCGAAGAGCGAGCCGCCGCTGTCGCCGCCCTCGGCGCAGACGTTGGTGCGGATCAGGCCGGAGACGCTGCCCTCGGCGTAGTTGACCGTCGCGTTGGTGGCGGAGACGCTGCCGCTGCGCAGGCCGGTGGTGCTGCCGGAACGCTTGACGGCCTGGCCCACGTACGCGTTGCCGGCCGTGGTGATGTCCTGGTAGCTGCCGTTGTAGAGGTAGACGTTGCCGGCCGCGTTGGCCGAGTTGCTGTGCCGGACGATGCCGTAGTCGTTACCCGGGAAGCTGGTGCCGGTCCGGGTGCCGAGGACGCTCGTCTGACCGGAGTTCGAGTACCAGGTCGAGCCCAGGTTGGTGCAGTGCCCGGCGGTCAGGAAGTAGTAGGTCGAGCCGCTGCGCACGTTGAAGCCGAGCGAGCAGCGGTAGCCGCCGGTGTAGATGGCCTGGCCACCGGAGATCCGGGTGGTCAGCGTGCCGGCCTCGGCCTCGATGCGGACCGCGCCACCGGTGCGGGCGGCGGCGGCCTTGACCCGCTCCAGCTTGGCGCCGGTGACGGTGCTGTCGACGGAGACGACGACCTGGTTGGTCGCGGCGTCGGTCCACCAGGCGGTGCCCGGGATCTTGGCGGAGCGCTCCAGCTCGCTGGTGGCGGCCTTGAGCTGGTTGGCGCCGCGGGTGACGAGCTTCGGGACGGCGCCGGCGGCGTGCACCTGGCGGGCGGCCGCGGCGTCGGTCACGGTGACGACCATCTTGCCGCTGGCGTCGGCGTACGTGCCGGCGGCGCGGTCGCCGAGCTTGGCGACGAGGGAGGCGGCGGCGTCGGGCGAGGCGGGCGAGGGGGCGGCCTGAGCGGGTGCGCCGAGCAGGGAACCGGTGACCAGGGTACCGGCCACGGCGACGGCGGCGGCGCGACGGAGCGTGGACCTCGTGGGTCGCATGTAACAACCTCCGAATGGGGGTGAACGGGCGCTGTCATGGGGGAACGCCCGAGGACAACCCGGGCGACCTGGGGAAACCGTCCGGGCTGACCAAAGTATTCACACATTTAAGATCGTAAACAAGACATGCGTTTGACCGGATTCGCACCGCCGCCGCATGTAACGCCGTGGCAACAACATCGCCACCAGGTGTCAGACCCGACGCGGCCCTGCTCAGCCGCGACGACGCGCGCCCGGGCCGGGACGCGGCAACACGTCGCGCGCCGCGGTCACGTCGTGCCCCTCGGCGCAGCGCAGCGCCACCCGCACCTCGCCGCCGCAGTCGCGGTGCGCCACGCTCAGCGGCGGGCCCTCCGGGTCGGCCAGGTACCGGTCGCCCCACCCGAGCACCGCCACCAGCACCGGCCACAGGTCCAGCCCCATCCCGGTGAGCCGGTACTCGTGCCGCGGCCGGCTGCCCGGCTCGCGGTACGGCTCCCGGCGCAGCACCCCGCGCTCCACCAGCATCGCCAGCCGGTTGGTCAGCACCTGACGCGGGATGCCGGTGCGCACCCGCATGTCGTCGAAGCGGCGTACGCCGTTGAACACCTCGCGGAGCACGACCACGGTCCACCGCTCGCCGAGGATCTCCATGGCGCGCGCGATGGTGCAGTTCTCCACCGACCAGTCCAGTGCCGCGGGTCTCATGCCGACCAGGCTAGGTCTGATTGACAGACTCAGCAACGCGCTGCAAGGCTGAGTCCATGACCCAGACGCAGGAGCGCAGTCGCACGTTCACCTGGTCCGACCCGGTCGCCGGCGCCGCCCACCTCGGCCGCCGCAGCGGTCTCGACCTGCTGCGCGCGATGATCGCCGGCGAGCTGGCCGCGCCGCCGGTCATGCACCTGATCGACATGGCGCGGATGGAGGCCGACGAGGGTCGCGTCGTCGTCGAGCTGGTGCCGCAGGAGTTCCACTACAACCCGCTCGGCACGGTGCACGGCGGCGTCCTCTCCACCCTGCTGGACACCGCCGCCGGCTGCGCGGTGCACACCACGCTGCCGGTCGGCGTCGGCTACACCTCGCTCGACCTGAACGTGAAGTTCCTCCGCCCGGTCACCGTGGCCAGCGGCACGCTGCGCTGCGAGGGCACCGTGCTCCAGCGCGGCCGGCGCACCGCCCTGGCCGAGGCCCGCCTCACCGACCCGGCAAACCGCCTGGTAGCCCACGCCACCTCCACCTGCCTCCTCTTCCCCCTACCCCCGCCCGCCTGACTCCCCGCCCACCCACCGCGCCCCACCGCGCCGCGCCCCACGCGCCCCACCGCGCCGCGCAGTTTCACGGAAAGAGTGGCTATCCGGCCGCAGATAGCCACTCTTTCCGTGAATCAGCGGGAAGTGGGGGGTGAAGGGGCGGGGGTCAGCGGGGTGTGGTGAGGCGGGCGGCTCGGGCGGCGCGGCGCTCCTCGAAGCGGGCCGCCTGGGTCTCCAGCGTGTCGAGCTGGGCGGCGATCTGCTCGCGGGCGGCCTCGCCGTCGCCGTTCAGGCCGGTCACCTCGAACAGGTTCCACTGGCGCAGCACCGGCACCACCACCTCGTCACGGTGCTGGCGCAGGTCGTAGATGCCGGCCAGGGCGATCGCCACCGACTTGCGGGCGAAGCCGTCGATGCCCACCCCGGGCATCTGGAAGTCGGCCAGCACGTCGGCGACCGCCCGCATGGCCTGGCTCGGCGCCAGCTCGAAGGCCGCGGCGAGCAGGTTGCGGTAGAAGACCATGTGCAGGTTCTCGTCCGCCGCCACCCGGGCCAGCAGCGCCTCACAGATCGGGTCGCCGGTGGCCCGGCCGGTGTTGCGGTGCGAGATGCGGGTGGCCAGCTCCTGGAACGACACGTACGCCAGCGAGTGCAGCACCTCGTCGTCGTGGACGTTGCGGTAGCCGGCGGACATGTGCACCATCCGGGCCCGCTCCAGCGCCACCGGGTCGACCGCCCGGCTCACCGTCAGGTAGTCGCGGATCGCGGTGCCGTGCCGGCCCTCCTCGGCGGTCCACCGGTGCACCCAGGTGCCCCACGCGCCGTCCCGCCCGAACAGGCTGGCGATCTCGTGGTGGTAGGAGGGCAGGTTGTCCTCGGTGAGCAGGTTGACGATCAGCGCGGTGCGGGCCGCGTCGGGCAGCGTCGAGTCGGCCTCCGACCACGCCTCGCCGCCGAGCGGGCCGTCGAACGTGCGACCGTCGCTCCACGGCACGTACTCGTGCGGGAACCACTCCTTGGCCAGCGACAGGTGCCGGTCGAGGTTCTTCTCCACGACCGGTTCGAGTTCGGTGAGCAGAGCGGTCTGGCTGAGCACGGACACGACGTTCTCCCTACGGTGGCGTAACTTACGCCACCGTAGGTCGAATCGTCGTCAGACGCCAGCGCCGGCGACCAGCGGCTTCAGGTCGGCCCGGGGCGGCGTCCACTCGCCCGCCGCGGCGGCCACCTGCGCGCCGGACCGGATGTCCTTCACCTCGTCGCCGTCCGCGCCGGGGAACCAGACGTACGGGATGCCACGGCGCTCGGCGTACCGGATCTGCTTGCCGAACTTCGCCGCGGACGGCGACACCTCGGTCGGGACGCCCCGGGACCGCAGCGCCGCCGCGACCGCGTCGCTGGCCGCCCGGTCCTCCTCGGCGGTGACCGCGACCAGCACGCACGTCGGCACCGAGCGGGACACCGTGAGCGCGTCGGCGCCGAAGAGCAGCCCGAGCAGCCGGGTCACCCCGATCGAGATGCCCACCCCGGGGAACCGGGTGTTGCCGGCGCTGGCCAGGTTGTCGTAGCGGCCGCCGGAGCAGATCGAGCCGAACCGCTCGTACCCGATCATCTGGGTCTCGTAGACGGTGCCGGTGTAGTAGTCCAACCCTCGGGCGATGCGCAGGTCGGCGACGCAGAGGCCGGGCGCGTGCGCGGCGGCGGTCTCCACCACGGCGGTCAGCTCCGCGATGCCCTCGTCGAGCAGCGGGTCGTCGACGCCGAGGGCACGCACCGCGTCGGCGAACGAGGCGTCCGGCGCGGAGATCTCGGCCAGTGCCAGCGCCGCCTTGGCCTGCGCCTCGCTCGCCCCGGCGGTCTCCGCCAGCAGCTCGGCCACCTTGGCCGGCCCGATCTTGTCGAGCTTGTCCACCGCGCGCAGCGCCGCCTCCGGGTCGGTCAGCCCGACGCCCCGGTAGAAGCCCTCGCAGATCTTGCGGTTGTTGACCTGGATGCGCACCGGCGGGACGGGCAGCGACCGCAGCGCGTCGCCGATCACCAGCGGCATCTCGGCCTCGTAGTGGGCCGGCAGCGTGTCCCGGTCGACGATGTCGATGTCGGCCTGGAGGAACTCCCGGTAGCGGCCCTCCTGCGGGCGCTCGCCCCGCCACACCTTCTGGATCTGGTAGCGGCGGAACGGGAACTGCACCTTGCCGGCGTTCTCCAGCACGTAGCGGGCGAACGGCACGGTCAGGTCGAAGTGCAGGCCGAGCGCGTCGTCACCGGCCGGCCCGTCGGCGTCGGCCTGCAACCGGCGCAGCAGGTAGACCTCCTTCGAGGTCTCCCCCTTGCGCAGCAACTGGTCCAGCGGCTCGACCGAGCGGGTCTCCAGCGGCGCGAAGCCGTACAGCTCGAACGTGGCGCGGATGCGGTCCAGCACGAACTGCTCGATCATCCGCTGCGCCGGCGTCCACTCGGGGAAGCCGGAGATGGGCGTGGGCTTGCTCATGGCGTACTCCTTGCGATCCCGCGCGGGGCGCGGGTGCGGGTCTAGAGGCCTCGGGTGGGCGCGGCCGGGCGCGCGGAATCCGCCACCTCGACGAGGTACGGGTTGCTCGCGCGCTCGCGGCCGATGGTGGTCGCGGGGCCGTGGCCGGGCAGGACGACGGTGTCGTCGGCCAGCGGGAGGACCTTCTCCCGGAGGCTGGCCAGCATGCGGGGCATGCTGCCGCCCGGCAGGTCGGTGCGGCCGATCGAGCCGGCGAAGAGCACGTCACCGGAGAGGCAGATCTCGTCGGCCTCCCAGGGCGAGCCGGCGCCGGGCATCCGGAACAGCACCGACCCGCCGGTATGGCCGGGGGCGTGGTCGACGGTGATCTCCAACCCGGCCAGCGACAGCGTCGCGCCGTCGGTCAGCTCGGCCACGTCGTCCGGCTCGGCGTACGGCAGGCGCCCGCCGAAGAGCGCGGTGAGGTCCATGGACAGCGCCTTGGACGGGTCGGCCAGCAGCTCGCGGTCCTCCGGGTGGACGTAGGCGGCGATGCCGCGCGCGCCGCAGACCGGCGCCACCGAGAAGGTGTGGTCGAGGTGGCCGTGGGTGAGCAGCACGGCGGCCGGGTGCAGGCGGTGCTCCGCGAGCACGGCGTCGAGCCGGTCGAGCACCCCGATGCCGGGATCGACCACCACGCACTGCTCCCCCGGCGCGGTCGCCACCACGTAGCAGTTGGTGCCGAAGGCGTCCGCGGGAAAGCCGGCCACGAGCACGTCCGTCCCCTCTCCGTCCGGTCGTCGTCCTCGCTCAGCAGCCTAGTCGTACCGGCGAACGGGTTTCGCCCGCCACCACGCCCGGACGCCCCACCGGCCCCAGTGACAACGCCCGATAAGGCGAGGCCGGACCTCGTACACCACTTTCCCAGTCGGTAGCCGTACACTCTGGCGGGCGTGTGGCGTGGCGCACCCCGACCGAGGACGGCGGGCGGCGCCCGGACGCCGGCGACGATCAGGCAGAGGAAGGGGAGCACCTGTGGCTTCCAGCAGGGACCGGCAGCGCAAGATGGCGCGGGCCAAGCTCGACCGGCAACTCGCCCGGCGGGCCGCGGCCGCGAAGCGCCGCCGGCAGATCCAGGCCGGCGTGGGCGCCGCGGTGGTGCTCGTGCTGATCGTGGCCGGCTCGGCCTGGGCGCTCGGCGCGTTCGACTCGGAGCCGAAGAAGCAGGCCGCCGAGGACACCTGCCTCTGGACCCCGCAGGACGGCGCCGCGAACGCCAACCTCAAGGACGCCGGCACGCCGGCCACCAAGGGCCTGCCCACCTCGGGCACGCGGCCGATGACGGTGACCACCAACCAGGGCGGGCCGATCACCGTCGACCTGGACCTGGCCGCCGCGCCCTGCGGCAGTGCCAGCCTCGCCCACCTGGCGAGCCGGAAGTTCTACGACACCACCAAGTGCCACGAGATCACCACCGAGGGCGCGCTGCGCTGCGGTGACCCGAGCGGCACCGGGATCGGCGGGCCGACCTACTCGTTCTTCGACGAGAACGTCCCCACCGCGCCCGAGGCGAGCCCGTCGGCCTCGCCCGCGCCGGGGCAGTCACCGGCCTACCCGAAGGGCACCGTCGCCCTGGTCGGTAACCCGCCGGGCACCAACGGCAGCCAGTTCCTGATCTTCTTCAAGGACTTCAGCCCGGCCAAGCCGGCCTACAGCGTCGTCGGCAAGGTCACCGGCGGGCTCGACGTGGTGGAGAAGATCGGCGCGATCCCGACCGTGGACAATGGCAGCGGGTCCAAGGTCAAGCCGAAGACGGACGTGGTGATCCAGAGCCTCACCGTCGGCGAGCCGAAGGCCGCGCCGGCGGGCAGCCCCAGCGCCGGTTGATCCACCCTTTTCGACTCGGCGGCGCGCGACGCCGTCCCCCGATACACAGCACGTGAGGAGTGACCGTGACGTCCACGAGAGACCGCCAGCGGGCGGCGGCGCGGGCCCGGCTCGAGCGGGAGATGGCCGAGCGGGCCGGCAAGGCCCGCAAGCGCCGGCAGACGCAGGCGATCGTCGGCGCCGCGGCCGTGCTGGTGCTCGTGGTGGCCGGCACCGTCTGGCTCGCCACGTCGCTCGGCGACGACGACGACAAGCAGCAGGCCGGCACCGCGGCCGGCTTCGCCCAGTGCACCTACAACGAGGTGCCCAAGGAGGGCCGGCCGGCGCAGATCAAGGACGTCGGGCTGCCCCCGACGCAGCAGGCGAACAAGGGCACCCAGACGATGACGATCGACACCAACCTGGGGCCGATCACCGCGAAGCTGGACCGCAGCGCCGTGCCGTGCACCGCCGGCAGTTTCACGCACCTGGCCAGCAAGGGCTTCTTCGACAACACCAAGTGCCACCGCCTGGTCACCCAGGGCATCAAGGTGCTCCAGTGCGGTGACCCGAGCGCGACCGGGAAGGGCTGGCGGGACACCGACGGCACCGGCGGGCCGAGCTACAACCTGGCCGAGGAGAACCTGCCCGCCAACAAGCGTCCGCCGTACCCGGAGGGTGTCATCGCGATGGCCAACTCCGGCCAGCCGGGCAGCACCGGCAGCCAGTTCTTCATCGTGTACGGCGACTCCCCGCTCGACCCGAACTACACCGTGCTGGGCACCGTCACCGGCGGCATGGACGTGGTGAAGCAGGTCGCCGCGGCCGGCGACGACGGCGCGTTCGCGAAGCAGGCCGGCGGCGGTCACCCGAAGAAGGAGATCGTCATGACCAAGGTGACCCTGAGCGACATCCAGGGCTGACCCGCGTCATCGAGAAACGCCCGCCGGCTGGACCGGCGGGCGTTTCTCGTAGGTGCGTGCTCAGGCCCCGGACGTGACCCGGTACGCGTCGAAGACACCGTCGACCTTGCGCACCGCGGCCAGCAGGTGCCCGAGGTGCTTCGGGTCGGCCATCTCGAAGCTGAACCGGCTGACCGCCACCCGGTCCCGGGTGGTGGTGACCGTCGCGGAGAGGATGTTCACCCGCTCCTCGGAAAGCACCCGGGTCACGTCGGCGAGCAGCTTGTGCCGGTCCAGCGCCTCCACCTGGATGGCGACCAGGAACGTCGACGCCGAGGTCAGCTTCCAGCTCACCTCGACCACCCGCTCGGGCTGGGCCCGCAGGTCCTCGGCGTTGGCGCAGTCGTCGCGGTGCACGCTGACCCCGCCGGAGCGGGTGACGAAGCCGAACACCGAGTCCGGCGGCACCGGCGTGCAGCAGCGGGCCAGCTTGATCCAGACGTCGCTGACGCCGCGCACCACCACGCCCGGGTCGGCGCTGCTCTGCCGGCTACGCGGCGGCCGGGTGGCGACGGCGGTCTCGGCGATGTCCTCCGCCGCGCCCTCCTCGCCGCCGTAGGACGCCATCAGCTTCTGCACCACCGACTGCGCGGAGACCTGGCTGTCGCCGACCGCCGCGTAGAGCGAGGCCACGTCCGCGAGGTGCAGGTCCCGGGCGATCGCCATCAGCGCGTCCGAGGTGAGCATCCGCTGCAACGGCATGCCCTGCTTGCGCATCGCCTTGACGATCGAGTCCTTGCCGGCCTCGATCGCCTCCTCGCGCCGCTCCTTGTTGAAGTACTGTCGGATCTTGGTGCGGGCGCGCGGGCTCTTGACGAAGCCGAGCCAGTCCTGCGTCGGGCCGGCCGTGTCGGACTTCGACGTGAAGATCTCGATCACGTCGCCGTTGGAGAGCGTCGACTCCAGCGGCACCAGCTTGCCGTTGACCCGCGCCCCGATGCACTTGTGCCCGACCTCGGTGTGCACCGCGTACGCGAAGTCGACAGGCGTCGACCCGGTCGGCAGCGGGATGACGTCGCCCTTCGGGGTGAAGACGTACACCTCCTGGCTGGACAGGTCGAACCGCAGCGCGTCCAGGAACTCGCTCGGGTCGGCCGCCTCCCGCTGCCAGTCCAGCAACTGCCGCAGCCAGGTCATCTCGTCGATGTGCGCCGGCGGGCCCACCACCTGGGTGCCCTTGTGCTCCTTGTACTTCCAGTGCGCGGCGATGCCGAACTCGGCGGTGCGGTGCATCGCGTACGTGCGGATCTGCATCTCCACCGGCTTGCCGGTGGGCCCGATGACAGTCGTGTGCAACGACTGGTACATGTTGAACTTGGGCATGGCGATGTAGTCCTTGAACCGGCCCGGCACCGGCTGCCAGTTGGCGTGGATGACGCCCAGCGCCGCGTAGCAGTCGCGCACCGTGTCGACCAGGATCCGCACACCCACCAGGTCGTAGATGTCGTTGAAGTCGCGCCCGCGCACGATCATCTTCTGGTAGATCGAGTAGAGGTGCTTCGGCCGGCCGGTGGTCTCCGCCTTGATCTTGGCGGCCTTCAGGTCCGTCTGGACCTTCTGCGTCACCTGGCGCAGCAGCGCCTCGCGCTGCGGCTGGTGCTCCCCGATCAGCCGGTTGATCTCCTCGAACCGCTTCGGGAACAGCGTGCCGAAGGCCAGATCCTCCAGCTCCCACTTGATGGTGTTCATGCCGAGGCGGTGCGCCAGCGGGGCCAGGATCTCCAGCGTCTCCTTGGCCTTCTGCTCCTGCTTGGGACGGGGCAGGAAGGTCAGCGTCCGCATGTTGTGCAGCCGGTCGGCCAGCTTGATCACCAGGACCCGGGGGTCCTTGGCCATGGCCACCACCATCTTGCGGATGGTCTCCGCCTTGGCCGCGTCACCCAGCTTGACCTTGTCGAGCTTGGTGACGCCGTCGACCAGCAGCGCGACCTCGCCACCGAAGTCGGCGCGCATCGCGTCGAGGGTGTATTCGGTGTCCTCGATGGTGTCGTGCAGCAGCGCGGCCACCAACGTGGTGGTGTCCATGCCCAGGTTGCCCAGGATGGTCGCCACCGCGAGCGGGTGCGTGATGTACGGGTCGCCGGACTTGCGGTACTGCCCCGAGTGCCAGCGGGCGGCGGTGTCGAAGGCGCGCTGCAACAGCCGCGCGTCGGCCTTCGGATGGTTCACCCGGTGGGTCGCGATCAGCGGCTCCAACACCTCGCTGACCTGCGAGGTCTGCCAGGGCGCGTTGAACCGCGCCAGCCGGGCGCGAACCCGCCGGCCGGTCGGCGCGTTGGAGAGGGCGAAGCCGCCGCTGGACGTGGGGTCACCGGGACCGTCGGTCGGGAACGGCACCACGACCCCGTCGTCGGCCGTCGCGTCCGGCGTGTCGCCGGTCGCGGCGACCGGTGGGTTGCCGTCGCGCTCGGTCACCGAGCCGTCCGCATCGCCTGTCGGGTGCACCGTGCCCTCCACCGGAGGGACGACATCGTGGGACACCGGCCTCCTCACCGTTCGCCGGGATGCGCCGGCCGTCCGGCCGACGTCTGGTCCAACCGACCCGGGGGTCGGTGTTGTTCCGCGCCGGTCACCGGGGCTCGACCCCGGCGGCTCCGCCGCCCGGACGGTCGCCCGCCCGGTCAGGCAAAGGGCAATGCTACCCGTACGGAGGGTACGCCACCGCTCCCCCGGACGGTCGGTGCCGGCGGGCCCCCAGGACGACCTGGGTCAAACGGTCAACAGGGCATGGACCGGGCGCGGGGCGAGACGCTCGCGGCCCTTGAGGAAGCCCAACTCCAGCAGGACGGTGAACCCGGAGACCGTGCCGCCGGCGCGCTCCACCAGGTCGAGCGTGGCCTCGGCGGTGCCACCGGTGGCGAGCACGTCGTCGAGCACCAGCACCCGGTGGCCGGCGGTGAACGCGTCCTGGTGCACCTCCAGCGTCGCCTCGCCGTACTCCAGGGCGTAGGAGGCCGAGTGGGTGGCGCGGGGCAGCTTGCCGGCCTTGCGCACCGGCACCACGCCGACCCCGGTGGCGTACGCGACGGCGGCGGCCAGCACGAACCCGCGCGCCTCGATGCCGGCGACCACGTCGAAGGACTCCGGCCCGTGGTAGGCGATGATCCCGTCGATCACCTCGCGGAACGCGACACCGTCGGCGAAGAGCGGCATCAGGTCCTTGAACATGACCCCCGGCTTGGGGAAGTCCGGCACGTCCAGCAGCCGGCTGGCGACCAGCCGGGCGACCTCCGGGCCGCTGTCTCCCCGTACGCCGGTGGTGTGCGTCTCCGTCACGGTGCGTCCCATGTCCTCTCGAAACGACGACGGCGTCCGTCATGCCGTGGCAACAGCATGACGGACGCCGTCGGAGTCGATCCGTCCGGGCCCTGGGGTCAGCGGCGCTTCGCGCCGCCCGGGCGGTTGCCCCCGCCGCCGCTGGGGCGACCGCCCCGGGCGCCGCTGGGGCGCTTGCCGGCCGGCCGGGAGCCGACCTTCGGGGCGGCGCCGGCCAGCGCCGCGTCCGCCTCGATCGGCTGGTCGCCGGTCGGCGCGGGCCGCGGCGCGCCCTTCGGAGTGATCTCGCCCCGGGCGACTGCCGCCCGGCGGGAGAGCACCCGCTTGTTGTGCGCGCTGATCCGCGGGTCCTGGTTCTTCAGCAGCACCAGCAGCGGGGTGGCCAGCAGGATCGAGGTCAGGAACGCCACCGCCATGCCGACGAAGAGCACCAGACCCAGGTCCTTCAGGGTGCCGGCGCCGAGCAGGCCGGCGCCGATGAAGAGCAGGCCACCGACCGGGAGCAGCGCCACCACCGACGTGTTCAGCGAGCGCATGAGGCTCTGGTTGAGCGCCAGGTTCGACGCCTCGCCGTAGGTGAGGTTGTTGTTCGCGGTGATGCCGCGGGTGTTCTCCTGCACCTTGTCGAAGACCACCACCACGTCGTAGAGCGCGAAGCCCAGGATGGTGAGGAAGCCGATGACCGTCGACGGGGTGACCTCGAAGCCGACCAGTGAGTAGATGCCGGCGGTGAGGACCAGGTTGGTGAGCAGCGAGGCGATCGCGGCGACCGCCATCCGCCACTCGAAGCGCAGCACCAGGTAGACCGACACCACCGCGAGGAAGATCAGCAGGCCGAGGAACGCCCGCGAGGTGACCTGGCTGCCCCACGCCTGGGACACCTGGTTACCGCTGATCTGGTCGGGCTGGATGCCGAACTCCTGCGCCATCGCGGTCTTGGCCGCGTTGGCCTGCTCCTGGCTGAGCTGCCCGGTGCGCATCTCGTAGGTCTCGCCGCCGGCCCCGCCGACCTTCTGCGCGGTGACCACCTCGACGCCGGGGGCCTCCTTGGCCAGCGCGTCGTCGACGACCGTCTCGGCCCGGTCGAGCGTGCCGACGCTGGCCGGAACCTGGAACGAGTTGCCACCGGCGAACTCGATGCCGAGCTTGAAACCGTTGATCGCGAAGCTCAGCACCGCGATCAGCACCAGCGCGCCGGCCACGCCGAACCACAGCTTGCGCTTGCCGACGATGTTGAGATCGGCCTCGCCCCGGTAGAGCCGGGCGGCCAGACCACTCTTAGCCATCTCAGGCCTCCTTGACGCGCGGGTTGCGGGCGGTGCCCGACTCGGCCGACCGGGCCGGCAGCGCCCGGCCCAGACCGCTGACCCGCGGGGACAGGAACGCCCGGGTGCGGGCGAACATCGTCATGATCGGGTGGCGGAAGAGGAACACGACGACCAGGTCGAGCACGGTCGCCAGGCCGAGCGCGAAGGCGAAGCCCTTCACCGCGCCGACCGACACGATGTAGAGCACCACGGCCGACATCAGCGTGATGGCGTTCGCCGAGATGATCGTCCGGCGGGCCCGGACCCAGGCGCGGGGCACCGCGCTGCGTGGGCTGCGGCCCTCGCGGATCTCGTCCTTGAGACGTTCGAAGTAGATGACGAACGAGTCCGCCGCCACGCCCAGTGAGACGATCATGCCGGCGATGCCGGCGAGCGTGAGCGTGAAGCCGATCGACCGGCCGAGCACCACCAGCGCGCCGAAGACCAGCAGCGCGGAGAGCACCAGGCTGAGGAAGATGACCGAGCCCAGCAGCCGGTAGTAGAAGAACGAGTAGATGATGACCAGCAGCATGCCGATGCCGGCGGCCAGCAGACCCGCCTTCAGGTGGCTGTCGCCGAGCGTCGCGGTGACGTTCTGGCTCTCCTGCGGCTCGAACGTCACCGGCAGCGCCCCGAAACGGAGCTGGCTGGCCAGCGCGTTCGCCGACTTGTTGTCGAAGCTGCCGGTGATCTGCGAGTCGCCGGTGAGCACGCCCTGGATCTCCGGCGAGGAGACGATCCGGTTGTCCAGCACCACGGCGACCCGGCACTTGCCGTCCTGGCCGAGCGCGGTCTGGTCGCAGGCCTGGCCCTCGTTGTTGAACGACTCGCGGGTCAGCGCGGTCCACTTCTCCTGGCCGTCGCCGGTGAAGTTGAGGCTGACCACCCACTGGCTGGTCTGGTCGAGCTGGGCGGAGGCGTTCTTGACGTCGGTGCCCTCCACCTTGGCCACGTCGAGCAGGTATTTCGCCCCGGACTCGCAGGCGACCGCCTTCTGCTTCGGGTCCTTGATCGAGCCGGCCGGCCGCTTGTCGAGCTGGGCGCAGGTGATGGTCGGCACGTTGAACTGCATCTCCGGCGTCAGCACCGCGATCTCCTGCGGAGAGAGCGTGCCGAACGGCTTGAACGTGTCGGCCTGCGACGGGTCGGCCGGGGCCTGGAGCCCGGAGGCGGCGGCCCAGGCGGCCGCGCCCACCTTCTGCTCGACGGCCTTGCGCTGCTGCTCGATGCTCTGCGGCACCGGCGCGGCGCTGGCGCTCGGGCTCGGCGCGGCGGCGCTCGCGGAGGCCGACGGCGCCGGCGTGGCGCTGGCGCTCGGCGCGGGGGCCATGCCGCCCTGCCCGCCGGCGCTCGGCGACGCGGAGACCTTGGCGCTCGCGCTCGGCTTCGGCGACGCGCTACCGGACGCCTTCGGCGAGGCGCTGCCCGACGGCTTGGCGCTGCCGGACGGCGCCGCGGAGGCGCTGGGGCTCGGCGCCGGCGCGGCGGCCGCGCCGCTGCCGTCGGTGGCCTTGAGCACCTTGCGGAAGCGCAGCTCGGCGGCCTCACCGACGTCGGTCAGGTCGCGGTTCTGGCCGGGCAGGGAGATGACGATGTTCCGGTTGCCCTCGGTGACCACCTCCGCCTCGGCCACGCCGTAGGCGTTGACCCGGTTCTCGATGATCTGCCGCGCCTCTTCGAGGTTGTCGGCGGTCGGCGGCTTGCCGTCCACCGTGTTGGTGGCCTCGAGCGTCATCCGGGTGCCGCCGATGAGGTCCAGGCCGAGCCGGGGCTCCAGCCGGTCCTTCCAGCCACCGCTGGCGCCGCCCGAGAAGAACACCAAAAGATAGAGGACGACGAAGATGAACCCGAGCACGGCGAGCTGCCGTCCGGGGCGCATCTGTCCCTGAGGTGGTGCCACGGCTGTCCTGTCTCCCTGTACGGTCGCGCCGCTTCCACGGCGGCGACACCTGTCGGGCCGGGGGTGTCCGCCCGACTGCTCCGGCTGGCCAACGTCGGCGACCGGCACGCCGACCCGGGCGCGACGCGGGGGCGTCGCGCGGGTCCGGCCGCATGCCGACGACGGACGCCGACCCAACTATCCACTTGTGGGGGTGTTTCCGCTGCCCCGTCCGGGGCGGCTGGTCACTCCTTGACCGGCTCGACTTCCTCGCTGATGGTCTCGGCCTCGGGCGCCTCGGCCCGCTTGACCACCCGGGCCACGGCGGGACGCGCGTACCGGGTCTGCACGCCGGGGGCGACCTCGAGCAGGACCGTCTCGTCCTCGACCACGGTGACCGTGCCGTGCAGGCCGCCGATGGTGACCACCTCGTCGCCCGGGGCGAGAGCGGACTGCATCTGCTCCGCCTCGCGGCGGCGCTTCTGCTGCGGACGGATCATCATGAAGTACATGACGACGAAGAGCAGAGCGATCATGAGGATCGGCGTCAGACCGCCGGCTCCCCCGCCACTCGCTGCTGCGTAAAGCACGGTGTCGACCTTCCGGTTGGCCCCCGCCGGCCCCGGGGGGCGCCGCAGCGGAGGCGGATTCTCACGTCCTGTACAGACCGCGGCGAAGTCTAGTCCCTGCTCCTGAGAAGACCGAATGCGGCACAGATCACGTTAGGATCACGGCCGATCGGTCTGCGTCGAGAACAGATCGGGCCCCGAAGGGGCATCCACACCAAATGTACCATTCGGGGGATTGCGCCCCAGGTGCCGCCAGGCGGCCTCCGTCGCCACCCGGCCCCGGGGCGTCCGCGCCAGCAGCCCGGCCCGCACCAGGAACGGCTCGCAGACCTCCTCGACCGTGTCCGGTTGCTCCCCCACCGCCACCGCCAGCGTGGAGACGCCGACCGGGCCGCCCCGGAACGAGTCGACGAGCGCCTTGAGCACCGCCCGGTCGAGCCGGTCCAGGCCGAGCGCGTCCACGTCGTAGACGGTGAGCGCGGACCGCGCGGTCTCCAGCGTGACCACGCCGTCGGCCCGGACCTCGGCGTAGTCACGGACCCGACGCAGCAGCCGGTTGGCGATCCGCGGCGTGCCCCGTGACCGGCCGGCGACCTCCGCCGCGCCGTCGGGCGTGATCGGCACGCCGAGGATCCGGGCGGAGCGGTGCAGCAGCGTCTCCAGGTCGGCCGGGGAGTAGAAGTCGAGGTGCGCGACGAAGCCGAACCGGTCGCGCATCGGGCCGGTCAGCAGGCCCGACCGGGTGGTGGCGCCGACCAGCGTGAACGGTTCGACGTCCAGCGGGATGGCGGTCGCGCCCGGGCCCTTGCCCACCACCACGTCGACCCGGAAGTCCTCCATGGCGCTGTAGAGCAGCTCCTCGGCCGGCTTGGCGATCCGGTGGATCTCGTCGATGAACAGCACGTCGCCCTCGGCGAGGCTGGTCAGGATCGCGGCCAGGTCACCGGAACGCTCGATCGCCGGCCCGCTGGTCACCCGGATGCCGGCGCCCAGCTCGGCGGCCACGATGTTGGCCAGGCTGGTCTTCCCGAGGCCGGGCGGGCCCGAGAGCAGGATGTGGTCCGGCGGGGAGCCGCGCCGCATCGCGCCCTGCAGCAGCAGGTCGAGCTGGTCGCGGACCCGGTCCTGGGCGATGAACTCGGCGAGCCGCTTCGGCCGGACACTGGCCTCCGCGTCCAGCTCGGCGTCGCTGACGTACGCCGAGACCAGGTTCTCCGCACTCATCGGGTGCGGCCCAGGAGGCGGATCGCCTGCTTCAGCAGGACCGGCACCGGCGGGGTCTCGCCGTCGACGGTCTCGGCGACCGCGACCACCGCCTGCTCGGCCTGGGCCGCCGACCAGCCGAGCCCGACCAGCGCCTGGCGGACCTGCTCCGGCCAGGCGCCGGCGGTCACCCCGGCCGCGCCGTCCGGGCCGATCGCCACCGGACCGACCCGGTCGCGCAGCTCGAGCACGAGCCGCTCGGCGCCCTTCTTGCCGATCCCCGGCACCCGGGTCAGCGCCGCGGTGTCGGCATTGGCGATCGCCTTGCGGACCGCGTCCGGGGTGTGCACGGCGAGCACCGCCTGGGCCAGCCGGGGACCGACCCCGCTGGCGGTCTGGAGCAGCTCGAACAGCTGCTTGGCGTCGTCGTCGGCGAAGCCGTAGAGGGTGAGCGAGTCCTCCCGGACCACCAGGCTGGTGGCCAGCCGGGCCGGCTGCCCGACCCGCAGGTCGGCGATCGTGCCCGGCGCGCACTGCACGGCGAGGCCGATGCCGCCCACCTCCACCACCGCGTGATCCGGACCGGTCGCGGTCACCGTGCCGCGCACACTCGCGATCATCGTCGCGCCCCTCCTCGTCGGGCCTGGTCGGCGGCGGCGGCCAGCTTGGACCGGGTGCCACCGCGCCAGACGTGGCAGATGGCCAGCGCCAAGGCGTCGGCGGCGTCGGCCGGTTTCGGCGGCTCCGCCAGCCGCAGCAGGCGGGTCACCATGGCGGTCATCTGCTTCTTGTCCGCCTGGCCCGAACCGGTCACCGCCGCCTTCACCTCGCTCGGCGTGTAGGTCTGCACCGGCAGGCCGGCGCGCGCGCCGGCCAGCACCGCGACGCCACTGGCCTGGGCGGTGCCCATCACGGTGCGCACGTTGTGCTGGCTGAACACCCGTTCCACGGCGACCGCGTCGGGCCGGTGCTCGGCGACCAGGTCGGTCAGGGAGCGGTCCAGGTGCAGCAGGCGCAGCGGCAGGTCGTCACCGGGATCGGTGTAGACGACGTAGTAGGCGACCAGCGTGCAGGGGCGACCGGGCACGCCCTCGACCACGCCGACCCCGCATCGGGTCAGCCCCGGGTCGACGCCCAGCACGCGCACGCCGCCTCCTCCCCGAGCCGCCAGCAGTACGTGTGTTCGACACACCCTACTGGTCCGGTCCGACCGGCGGACGGGCGGACACGCCGGGGACGATCGGCACCGGACGCACCACACACGGAAGCGGTCGAGTATGTGTCGCGGCCCCATGTGCCCCGGGCCACCCGCCTCGTAACTTCTTGCGCCATGACGGCAGAACCCGTGGCGGTGCCCCACGTCGTACAGGTCGACCTCTCCGGTCGCCAGGCGTTGGTGACCGGTGGTGGCAGCGGCATCGGACGGGCCTGCGCCCTGCGCCTGGCGGCGGCCGGCGCCTCGGTCGTGGTGGTGGACCGCAACGTGGCGGCGGCGAAGGCCGTGGCCGCCGAGGCCGGTGGCCGGGCCGAGGGGATCGACCTGGCCGACCCGGAGGCGGTGGACCGGCTCGACGTGGACGCCGACATCGTGGTGAACAACGCCGGGTTGCAGCACGTCGCGCCGGTGCAGGAGTTCCCGGTCGAGCGGTTCGAGTACATCCAGCGGGTGATGGTCGAGGCGCCGTTCCTGCTGATCCGCCGGGCGCTGCCCCGGATGTACGCGAACGGCTGGGGCCGGATCGTCAACATCTCCTCCGTGCACGGGCTGCGCGCCTCGCCGTTCAAGGCGGCGTACGTCTCGGCCAAGCACGCCCTCGAAGGGCTGTCCAAGGTGGTCGCCCTGGAGGGCGCCGCGCACGGCGTGACGGCCAACTGCATCAACCCGGCGTACGTGCGGACCGCGCTGGTGGAGAGCCAGATCGCCGACCAGGCGGCCAGCCACGGCATCGGCGAGGACGAGGTGGTGGAGAAGATCATGCTGGCCCGGGCGGCGATCAAGCGGCTGATCGAGCCGGAGGAGGTGGCCGAACTGGTGGCGTACCTGTGCGCGCCGCCGGCCGCGTTCCTCACCGGCGCCTCGATCGCCCTCGACGGGGGCTGGACGGCCAACTAGTGGCGCCGCGCACAATGTCGGTCATGTCGTCGCCGGTGGAGTTCCTGGAACTGCTGGCGCGCGAGGCCGCGGCGGTCGAGTTCGAGGGTCCGCTGGTCGCCGCGCGCGCCGCCGGCCTGCCCGCCGACCGGCTGGCCGAACTGGAGCAGGCGAAGGTGGTGGCGCTACGGGTCCGGGCGCTGCTGGAGCGCCGCCGGCGCCGGGAGACCGAGCTGTCCGGGCTCTACGACACCGCCAGCGACCTGGCCGGCCTGCGCGACCTGGACGACGTGCTCCGCGCCATCGTGCACCGGGCGCGGATCCTGCTCGGCACCGACGTGGCGTACATGACGCTCAACGACGACGAACGCGGCGACACGTACATGCGGGTCACCGACGGGTCCATCTCGGCCCGGTTCCAGCGGCTGCGGCTGGAGATGGGCGACGGGCTGGGCGGTCTGGTGGCGCAGACCGGCACCCCGTACGTCACCTCGAACTACCAGGAGGACGAGCGGTTCCGGCACACCGGGGAGATCGACGGCGGGGTGGGCGAGGAGGGCCTGGTGGCCATCCTGGGCGTGCCGCTGCGGCTCGGCTCCAGCGTGATCGGCGTGCTCTACGCGGCCAACCGCTCGGCCCGCCCGTTCGCCCGGGAGGAGGTGTCGCTGCTGGTGTCGCTGGGGGCGCACGCCGCGGTGGCGATCGACACCGCCCGGCTGCTGGCCGAGACGCGGGCCGCGCTGGCGGAGCTGTCGGCGGCGAACGGCACGATCCGGGCGCACAGCAGCTCGGTGGAGCGGGCCGCCGCCGCGCACGACCGGATGACCGCGCTGGTGGTGCGCGGCGGCGGGATGGAGGACGTGGCGGCCGCGGTGACCGAGGTGCTCGGCGGCGCGCTGCTGGCGTTGGACGCCGAGGGGCGGCGGCTGGCCCGGGTCGGCGAGATCGAGGAGCCGGACCGGGCGGACATCGTGGAGGCGGTCGCCGCGTCGCGCACCGAGGGGCGCAGCGTACGCCGGGGCCCGCTCTGGTACGCCGCAGTGGTGGCCGGCGCGGAGAACCTGGGCGCGCTGGTGCTGCGCCCGGACGACGAGCTGGTCGACGCCGACCAGCGCATCCTGGAGCGCGCCGCGCTGGTGACCGCGCTGCTGCTGCTGTTCCGCCGCACGGTGGCCGAGGCGGAGGGTCGGGTCCGGGGCGAGCTGCTGGACGACCTGATCGCGCGGCCGTTGCGGGACACCGACGCGTTGCGCGGCCGGGCCCGCCGGATCGGGGTGGACCTGGACGCCCCGCACGTGCTGGTGGCGGTCGGCGACGACGCGTTCGCCGAGACCGGTTCGGCCCGGCAGCGGGTGCTCTCCTGGGCCACCACGTACGCCTCGACCCGGAGCGGGCTGGCCGCGGCGCGCGACGGACGGGTGGTGCTGATGCTGCCCGGCCGGGACGCCGGCGGGGCGGCCCGCGCGGTGGCCCGGGACCTGTCCCGGGTGACCGGCCGCCCGGTGACCGCCGGGGCGAGCGGGCCGTCGGCCGGTCCGGCGTCGTTGGCGGTCACGTTCGCCGAGGCGGAGCGCTGCCTGACCGCGCTCGGCGCGCTGGGCCGGGCCGGGCAGGGCGCGAGCACCGCGGAGCTGGGCTTCGTCGGGCTGCTGCTGGGGGCGGTCGGCGACGCCGGCGACCGGGACGTGGCCCGGTTCCTCACCGCCACGGTGGGGCCGGTGGTCGACTACGACGCCCGGCGGGGTACCGCGCTGGTGCGGACGCTGGAGGCGTACTTCGGGGTGGGCGGCAGCCTGGCCCGGGCGGCCGAGCAGTTGCACGTGCACGTCAACACCGTGACGCAGCGGCTGGAGCGGGTCGGGCAGCTCCTGGGCGCCGACTGGCAGCGGCCGGAGCGGGCGCTGGAGGTGCAGCTCGCGTTGCGCCTGCACCGGCTGCGCACCCCGGCCGGCTGACGTCGGCGCGCACCCCTGCCGGCTGACGTCGGCGCGCACCCCTGCCGGCTGACGTCGGCGCGCACCCCTGCCGGCTGACGTCGGCGCGCATCCCGGGCGGCGGGCACGCGGGCCGGCCGGGGTCAGCGGGCGCGCAGGCCGGCCAGGACGGTGTCCACGATCCGCTCGGGCAGGATGCGTTCGTCCAGCTCGGGGTGCCAGTGCAGCATGCGCTGGGTGAGCATCGGCGCGGTGAGCAACGCCATCGCCACCTCGATGTCGAGGTCGGCGCGCAGCTCCCCGCTGTCCATCGCACGGCGCAGCACCTCGCGCATCGCCTGCCGCCGGGGCTCGATGATCGCCTCGTAGGCCTGCCGGTGGGCGGAGCTGCGGCTCACCTCGGGCACCAGGCAGGGCATGATCTTGCGGACCCGGGGGTCGACGTGCTGGCCCACGGCGCCGACCAGCAGCACCAGGTCGTCCCGGACGGAGCGCCCACCGGGGCGGGGCGGGGCGCCCTTGAGACGGCGCAGCGCGTCCAGCAGCAGCGCGTCCTTGCCCGACCAGCGGCGGTAGATGGTGGCCTTGCCGACCCCGGCCCGGGCCGCGATCGCCTCGATGGAGAGCGCCTCGATCGTGCTGCCCTCGGCGAGCAGGTCGAGCGCGGCCTCCACGATCGCCTCGTCGGCGCGGGTGCTCCGCGGTCGACCAGGCGATCGCGGAGCACCCGTCGTGGACGTCATGTCAGACATTGTCCCCGAACCTATGCGGTTCCGGCCAACTCCGGCTCGGTGGCCGGGGCGGTGTCGGGCGCGACGGCCGCCCGGCCCGGCATCCAGCGCACCACGATCACGATGCCGAGCGCCGCCACCAGCGCGGAGACGCCGGCGGCCCAGTGCATCGCGGAGACGAAGGAGTCGTTGGCGGCGTCGATCAGCCGCGGCGCGGCCGGGCCGAGCCGGTCGGCGACCGCGTACGCGCCGGAGACCGACTCCCGGGCCGCGTCGCGGATCGGGGCGGGCAACGCGGACACCGCCGGGTCGATCTGGTCGCGGTAGACCGCGGAGAGCACCGAGCCGAGCACCGCCACGCCGAGCGCGCCGGCCACCTGGCGGACCGTGTTGCTGACCGCCGAGCCCACCCCGGCCTTCTCCCGGGGCAACGCCGACATGATCGACTCGGTGGCCGGCGGCATGATGTTTGCCATTCCGGCGCCCTGCACGAAGCCCACCGCCGAGAAGATCCAGATGGGCGTGTCCGCGTCGATGAACACGAAGGCGGCGAGCGCCACCGTGGTGAGCAGCAGCCCGACCGCGGCGACCGCCCGGCCGCCGTGGCGGCGGACCATCGCGGCGCTGCGCGGCGCGAAGATCAGCTGAGCGGCGGCGAAGGGCAGGAAGAGCAGGCCGCTCTCCAGCGGGCTGTAGCCGCGGACCAGCTGGAGGTAGAACGCGCCGAAGAACATCACGCCCATGGCGGCGAAGAAGACCAGCCCGACCAGCGCCACCGGGGCGGCGAACCGGGGCACCCGGAACAGCCGCACGTCCAGCGACGGGTGGTCGCTGCGCAGCTCGTGGGTGACGAACCAGGCGAGCACCGCGAGCCCGCCGACGATCGTGGCCCAGACCTGCGGCCGGCCGAAGCCGTGCTCACCGCCGTCGATGATGCCGTAGGTGAGGGCGACCAGGCCGACCACGGAGAGCAGCACGCCGAGCACGTCCACCCGGCCGGGGGCGGGGTCGCGGGACTCGGGAACCAGGACCGCCACCAGCACCACGCCGACCGCCACCACCGGCACGTTGATCAGGAAGACCGAGCCCCACCAGAAGTGTTCCAGCAGGAGCCCGCCGAGCACCGGGCCGATGGCCACGGCGAGACCGACCGCGCCGGCCCAGACGCCGATCGCGCGGGCGCGCTCGCGCGGGTCGAAGACGTTGGAGATGATCGAGAGCGTCACCGGCATGATGGCGGCGCCCCCGACGCCCATCAGCGCCCGGGCGCCGATGAGCTGCGCCGGGTCCTGGGCGTACGCGGAGAGCAGCGACGCCAGCCCGAAGAGCGCCAGCCCGAGGATCAGGAAGCGCCGGCGGCCGAACCGGTCGCCGAGCACGCCGAACGTGAAGAGCAGGCCGGCGAAGACCAGCGTGTAGGAGTTGATCGCCCACTCCAGGTCGCCCTGGCTGGCCCCGAGGCCGTGCACCGGGTCGGCGAGCGTGCGCAGGGCGACGTTGAGGATGGTGTTGTCGAGGACGACCACGAGGAGGCTGATCACCAGCACCCCCAGGATCGCCCACCTCCTCGGGTGTCCGGTGTTCTCGTGCGCTTCCATCTGGGTTCTCCCCCCGGCTCACCCGCGTCCGAATACGATACGGGGCAGACTCGTAACGCTGCCGAGCGTAGGTGAGCAGGTTTCGATACGGAACCGGTCCGTATCGAATGTGTGCCAGGTCACGCCGGCACGGCCCCGCCCCCGGTGCGCGGGCCCGCACCGCCCCACGCGCCCCGCCCGCCGCCATGCGCCCGCGCCCGCCCCATGCGCCTGTTTCACGGAAAGAGTGGCCTTCGGGGCCCAGTTAGCCACTATTTCCGTGAAACAGGGCGCCGGGGCGTCGCGGCCCTGGGGGCGGGGGCGCCGGGGCGTCGCGGCCCTGGGGGCGGGGGCGCCGGGGCGTCGCGGCCCTGGGGGCGGGGGCGTGGGGGCCTCAGGCCGGTGGGCCCGCGGCCAGCGCCAGCCGGAGCACCGCGTCACGCACCGGCAGCAGCCACCGGGCCTGGGCGAGCCGCGCCGGCCGCGATCCGCTGGGTGGGCCGGCGGCGGCGCCTGTCGTACGCCCGCAGCGCGGCCGGCAGGTCGTCGGCGTCCCGGACGCAGTCGGCCAGCGCGACCGCGTCGATCAGCGCCTGGCAGGCGCCCTGCCCAAGGTCGGGGGTCATGGCGTGAGCGGCGTCGCCGAGCAGCGCCACCCGGCCGGCCACGTAGGACGGCAGCGGCGTCCGGTCGCGGATCTCGTGCCGCAGGATGCCGGCCGGCGGCCGGCTGATCCGGGAGTTCACCGTCAAGGGCCGGGTGGTGACGCTGGCCCGGTACGCGCTGTTCGTCGAGGCGGCGGTGCGGCCGGCGATCGAGGCCGGCCGGGCCCGGCTGGCCGAGTGGGGGGTGCCGCTGGCCCGGTACGCGCTCGGCTCCACCGATCCCCCGGCCCACTTCCGGAGCCTGCTCGCGCTCGTCGACGGTCTTCTGGGCAACCAGCTCGCCACCCCCGACGACGCGTTCGACCCGGAGTCGGCCGTGGCCGCCCTGCTGCACGGCTTCCACGCCGGCTGAGCGCGCCGACGGGTAGGCGTTAAGCGGGGCCCCCGCCTCTACCAAATGCGTTAAGCGGGGCCCCCTCCTTACAGGCAGGCGGCGGTGGCCTCGGTGAGGGTGGTGAGGCGGCGGGGCGCGGCGGGGCCGGGCGGGAACGGCTCGATCCAGCCCGGCCCGGCGGCGAGCAGGCGGACGTCCGGGACGTCCCGCCGGAGCCGGACCAGGCGGTACGCCCGGCCGGTCACCGGGGTCTGCGACCAGACCACCACCACCCGGGGTCGGACCCGGGCCACGGCGCTGGCCAGCGCCGACCAGGGCAGGGCCGAGCCGAGATGCAGGCAGCCCCGGCCGCGCTCGCGCAGCGCCGCCGCCAGGGCGTGCAGCCCGAGGCAGTGCGTCTCGTGCTCGGCGCCGGCGAGCAGCACCCCCTGGACCGGCAGCGGTCGCGTCGGTTCCCGACGGAAGACGTCCAGCCCGACCCGGACGCCTTCGGACAGGGCGTGCTCCACCGCGATCTCGGCGGCGCTGTCCCCGCGCAACGCGCCCAGCAACGGCAGGCAGACCTGCTCCCAGACCGGCGCGACCCCGACCTCGGCGGCCAGGTCGAGCACCAGCCCGGCGACCTGGTTGTCGTCCAGCTCCTCGGCGGCGGCGAGGAGCCGTTTACGGGCCGACTCGGCGGCCCCGGCCGGCATGTTCTCGGTCAGCAACGGTCGTACCCCCGGGTAGCTCTGCTACCAGGGGGTTCGTCCGGGCGGCCCGATCCGGATGCGCCACCGGGGAATTCATCCGCGCCGGGCGGCTCCCCGACGCCGGAGCAGGTGCGCGACGGTGCCCCACAGACCCCGCCGGAACAGCAGCACGACCAGTACGAAGATGCCGCCGGTGACCAGCCCGATCGCCTCGAACCCGGAGAACGACAGCCAGTCCTCCAACCGCACCACCAGTGCCGCGCCGAGCACGCCGCCCCACAGCGTGCCGATGCCGCCGAGCACCACCACGATGACCGCCTTGCCGGACGTGGTCCAGTGCAGCACGTCCAGCGAGACGAACCGGTGGCCGACCGCGAACAGCCCGCCGCCGAGCCCGGCCAGGAACCCGGAGAGCACGAACGCGGTCAGCTTGTAGCGGTGCACCGGGTAGCCCAGCGCGCGGGCCCGGGCCGGGTTGTCCCGGATGCCGACCAGCACCCGGCCGAACGGCGAGTGCACGATCCGCCAGGCCGCGAGCAGGCCGAGCAGCACGATCGGCAGGATCGCGTAGTAGAAGTAGTAGTCGTCGGTGAGGTCGGCGCCGAAGAACGCGCGCGGCACGCCCTGGAGGCCGTTCTCGCCCTGGGTGACCGAACGCCACTCGTTGGCCACGTAGTAGACCATCTGCGCGAACGCCAACGTGACCATGGCGAAGTAGATGCCGGTGCGCTTCACCGCGAGGTAGCCGATCGGCAGCGCGAGCAGCGCCGCGGCCAGCGCCCCGGCCAGCACCGCGGCCGGGAACGGCAGGCCGGCGTGGATCGCGACCAGCCCGGTGACGTACGCCGAGGTGCCCCAGAACGCGGCGTGCCCGAACGACATCAGGCCGGTGAAGCCGAGCAGCAGGTCCACCGAGACGGCGAAGAGCGCCCAGCACAGGATGTCCACCGCGACGGCCGGGTAGAGCCCGTTGGGCAGCCAGAGCGCGACCAGCAGCCCGGCGGCCAGCAGCGCGTACCGGACCCAGCCGGGTGCCCGCGCGACGGCGAGCAGGCCGGACCGTGGTGCGGGCCTCTCGACCCCGGTGGTGTCCACCGCAGTACTCACGCCGAGCCGACCGGGCATGCCCTCACGGCCCTCGCTCCGCTCGGTGCGTTCGCTCATGCCGAGCCGACCGGGCATGCCCTCACGGCCCTCGCTCCGCTCGGTGCGTTCGCTCATGCCGGCGCCTCCTCACGGCCGAACAGGCCGGCCGGGCGCCACAGCAGCACGGCGGCCATCACCACGAACACGACGGTCTGCGACACGAGCGGGTAGTCGGACAGGTACGCCTCGCCCCACGCCTGGACCAGGCCGATGCCGAAGCCGGCGGCGACCGAGCCGAAGATCGAGCCGAGCCCGCCGATCACCACCACCGCGAAGACCACGATGATCAGGTCGGCGCCCATCAGCGGGTTGACCGCCCGCATCGGGGCGGCGAGCACCCCGGCCAGCCCGGCGAGCGCGATGCCGAAGCCGAACACCGGGGTGACCCACCTCCCCACGTCGATGCCGAACGCCCGGGTCAGCTCCGGCCGCTCGGTGGCGGCCCGGACCACCATGCCGATCCGGGTCCGCCCGAGCACCCACCAGACCGCCACGCACAGCAGCACGGTGAAGCCGAGGATGAACACCCGGTACGTCGGGAAGTCGAACAGCCCGAAGTCGACAGTCCCGCTCAGCTCGGCGGGCGTGGCGTACGGGCTGGACTGCACGCCGTACCGGGACTTGACCAGGTCCTGCAGGATCAGCGTCAGGCCGAAGGTGAGCAGGAAGTTGTAGAGCGGGTCGAGCCGGGTGAGCCGGTGGATCACCGCCCGTTCCAGCGCCATGCCGAGCAGGCCCAGCGCCAGCGGCATGATCACCAGCGCGGCCCAGAACGGCACGCCCGCCTCGGCGAGCAGCACGTACGCCCCGAACGCGCCGAGCATGTAGAACGCGCCGTGGGCGAAGTTCACCACCCGGAGCATGCCGAAGATGACCGCGAGCCCGAGGGCGAGCAGGGCGTAGAACGCCCCGCCCACCAGCCCGTTGAACGTGTTCTGCAGGAAGCCGGACATGTCAGAGCTTGCAGTCGGCCGACGGGGCGCGGAACGCCTCGGCCGCCGGGATGGTCTTGAGGATCTTCACGTAGTCCCAGGGCTCCTTGACCTCGGCCTGCGGCTTCACCTGGGCCAGGTACGCGTCGTGCACGACCCGGTGGTCCTCCGCGCGGATCTTGCCGTTGCGCAGGAAGAGGTCGTTGATCTCCTTGCCCTCCAGTTCCTTGACCACGGCGTCGGCGTCGTCGGTGCCGGCGGCCTGCACCGCCTCCAGGTACTGCATGGCGGCGGAGTAGTTGGCCGCGTGCGCGAACGACGGCCGGGTGCCGGTCTCTTTCTGGAACCGGTCCGCCCACTCCCGGTTCTGCTGGTCGAAGTTCCAGTACCAGGCGTCGGTGTAGGTGGTGCCGGCCAGCGCGGCCGGGGTGAGCGAGTGGATGTCGGTGATGAACATCAGGCCGACGGCCAGCCCGACGCCCTTCTCCCGCAGCTTGAACTCGTTGTACTGCTTCACCACGTTGACCAGCTCGGCGCCGGCCTGCATGGTGCCGAGCACCTGCGGCCTCGGGTTCAGCGTCGGCGCCTTGAGCAGGAACGACGAGTAGTCGCCGCTGGTGTTCGGGAACGGTGCCCCGTCCTTGCCGACGACCTGCCCGCCGGCCGCGCCGATGGCGGCCGTGAAGCTCTTCTCCATGTCCTGCCCGAACGCGTAGTTCGGGTAGAGGATGTACCAGTTCTTGCCGACCTGCTCGGTGGTCACCGTGCCGGTGCCGTGCGCCAGCATGTAGGTGTCGTACGCGTAGTGGAACGTGTACTTGTTGCAGCTCTTGCCGGTCAGGTCCGTGGTCGCCGCGCCGATGTTGAAATAGAGCTTCTTCTTCTCCTTGGCCACGTCGGCGACCTTCAGCGCGGCCGACGAGGTCGGCACGTCCAGGATCGCGTCGACGCCCTTGCGGTCGACCATCTCCTGGGCCTTGCTGTTGGCCACGTCCGGCTTGTTCTGGTGGTCGGCGGTCTCCACGCTGATGTTCTTCGTGACCGCGTCGTCGCCGTGCTTGGCCGTGAAGTCGGCGATGGCCATCTCCACGGCCTTGACCGAGTTCCGCCCGGACAGCTCCGAGTAGGCCCCCGACTGGTCGTTGAGCACGCCCAGCACGATCTTGTCGCCGGTCAGCTTCGAGTCACCGCCGGACTGCGGGCCACCGCCGCCGCAGCCGGCCACCAGCAGCGCCGCCGCCGAGGCGGCGGCCACACCCACGCTCCTCCGCATGGTCATCCCCTTCGTCGCCGCGCGGTCCGCGCGCAGCCAGCCGTCGATTGTCAGATCCCGAGGTACGCCAGCAGTTCGCGTTCCCGCGACCGCACCTCGGCGTTCTCCATCGCCGCCGCGATCCGTCCCTCGGCCAGCAGGTAGTGCCGGTCGGCGACGCCGGTGGCGAAGTGCAGGTTCTGTTCCACCAGCAGCACTGTCACGCCGTGCTGCTTGGCCTCCCGCAGCAGGTCGCCGACCTGCTGGACGAGTCTCGGCGACAGCCCTTCGGTGGGCTCGTCGCAGAGCAGCAGCCGGGCGCCCATGCGCAGCACCCGGGCCAGCGCGAGCATCTGCTGCTCACCGCCGGAGAGCATGGTCGCGGCCGAGTCGCGCCGGGCGTACAGGGCGGGGAACGCCTCGTACACCCGCGCCAGCGGCCACGGGTCGGGACCGACCCGGGGCGGCAGCGTCAGGTTCTCGGTGACCGTGAGCGTGGCGTACGCGCCCCGGTCGTCGGGGACCCAGCCGAGCCCGGCCCGCGCCCGCTTGTACGCCGGCAGCCGGGAGATGTCGCGCCCGTCGAGGCGCACCGCGCCGCGCCGCCCGGGGTGCAGCCCCATCACGGACCGCAGCAGTGTGGACTTGCCGGCGCCGTTGCGCCCGACCAGGGTGACCACCTCGCCGGCGGCCACCTCCAGGCTCACCTCGCGCAGCACCTGGGCCTCGCCGTACCAGGCGGACAGGTTCTCAATGCGCAGCATCGGTGGCTCCCAGGTAGGCGGTGATGACCCGCTCGTCGGCGCGGACCTGCTCGTACGGTCCTTCGACCAGCACCGTGCCGGCCTGGAGGACGGTGACCGTGTCGGCGAGCCGGCCCACCACGCTCATGTTGTGCTCGACCATGACCACGGTCCGTCCGGTGCGGACGGTGGCGATCAGCTCGACGGTGCGGTCGACGTCCTCCAGCCCCATCCCGGCGGTCGGCTCGTCGAGCAGCAGCACCTTCGGGTCCAGGGCCAGCGCGATGGCCAACTCCAGGGCCCGCTTGCGCCCGTACGCGAGCGCCTCGGCCGGGGCCTCGGCGAGGTCGGCGAGACCGACCATGGCCAGCAGTTCGTCGGCCCGCTCCCGGTAGCGGCCCAGCAGCTTCGCCGACCGCCAGAACCGCCAGCCCAGCCCGCTGGGCGACTGGAGCGCCAACTCCACGTGCTCCCGTGCGCCGAGCTGCGGGAAGAGGCTGGTGATCTGGAACGACCGGGCCACGCCGAGCCGGGCCACCCGCTCCGGGGGCAGCCCGGTGACGTCCCGGCCGTCCAGCTCGATCCGCCCGCCGCTGGGCGTCAGGAAGCCGGTGAGCAGGTTGAACAGGGTGGTCTTGCCGGCGCCGTTCGGGCCCACCAGGGCGTGCACGGTGCCCGGCGCCACGTCCAGATCGACGCGATCGACGGCCCGGAAACCCCGGAAGTCCCGGGTCAGCCCACGGGCCGACAGGATCGCTTGCCCGACCATCGCCGCACCCTCCGCAGGTCCACCCGCCACGGCCAGGTCGGTGACCGGGGTCACAGGGCCGTCGCGTGCAGGAAACCTACGGGGCGTCGAATGGGTCGAACCATGTCGATGCGCCACACATTCCCCCCGCGCGGCACGGGGCGGACCTCCACAGGCGCCGGGCGTTCCCGACCCATCGGCAGTCGTCGACATGTGGCCCGGCACCGTGCCCGGCGACCGGGCGGCGGGCTCACCGCCTGGTGGCGTAACTCGACGTCGGCCTGCGGCGGCTGCTCGACGGCGTCGCGGTGCTGGTCGAGGCCGGGCTCAGTCCGGGAACGTGACCACCCAGCGGGCGCCCTCGCCGCGGGCCAGCCGGTCCAGCGCGGCGGGCGCCTCGTCCAGCGACACCGTGCCGCTGACCAGCGGCGCCAGGTCGAGGTCGCCGGCGGCGAGCGCGGCGGCCAGCTCCGGCACCTCCCGATCCGGGTCGGTCGAGCCGTAGACCGAGGAGCGCAACGTGCGCGCCGAGTGGAAGATGTCCAGCGCGGAGAGGCTGAGCAGGTCGTCCCGGCCGCCCATGCCGACCACGGTGACCGCTCCCCCGCGCCGGGTCGCCCGCCAGGCGGCGCGGATGGTGGCGGCCCGGCCCACGCACTCGAACGCGTGGTCCACGCCGCGCCCGTCGGTACGGGCCCGGATCTGCTTGCCGAGCGTGTCGTCGGAGCGCAGGAAGTCGGTGGCGCCGGCGGCCAGCGCCAGCTCCCGCTTGGCCGCCACCACGTCGACGGCGAGGATCGGCGACGCGCCGGCCCGGCGGGCGGCGGTGAGCACGGCCAGCCCGACGCCGCCCAGCCCGATCACCGCGACCGACTCGCCGGCGGTGACCCCTGCGGTGTTGCGGACCGCGCCGGTGCCGGTGAGCACCGCGCACCCCAGCAGCGCCGCCTGGGCCGGCGGCAGCCCGGCCGGCACCGGCACAGCCGCCCGTTCCGGCACCACCACCTCCTCGGCGAGCGCGCCGAGGCCGAGCGTGACCTGCACCGGCTCCCCGGCGGCGGTCTCGCCGCGCGGCACCGAGGGGGCACTGTTCGCGGCACAGAGCCAGGGCTCGCCGTGCCGGCAGTGCCAGCAGTCGCGGCAGGCGGGCGCCCAGTTGAGCACCACCGGCGTGCCCACGGCCAGCGTGGTGCCCGGCCCGGCCTCGGCCACCACGCCGGTCGCCTCGTGCCCCAGCACCAGCGGGTACCCGGGGGTCAGCGTGCCGTTCACCATGGCCAGGTCGGAGTGGCAGAGGCCGGCGGCGCGGATCCGGACCCGCAGCTCCCCCGGGCCGGGCGCGGGCAGGCGTACCTCCTCGACGGCCGGGGTCTCGCCCTGGCCGCGTACCACGAGCGCCCTCATCGCCGGCTCGCCGCCAGCTCGATGCACAGCTCCATGACGTCCTTCCGGGCGGAGACCAGCGGTGGGAATGGGGACGCTACCCGAGCGCTAGTTTGGGACCCGACGCCGACCCGAGGAGGCACCGTGGACTTCGCCCTGTCCGACGAGGAACGCGCGATCCGGGACACCGTCCGCGCGTTCGTCACCCGCGAGGTGATGCCGCTGGAGGCGGAGCTGCTACGCCGCGAACGCGCCCACCGGCCCGGCCTGGACCGCGCCGAGCTGCGCGAGCTCCAGCTCAAGGCGAAGACGTTCGGTTTCTGGGGGCTGGCCACCCCGGAGGAGTACGGCGGGATGGCGCTGCCGGCGGTCACGCAGTCGCTGATCTGGACCGAGCTGGGGCGCAGCTTCGTGCCGTTCCGCTTCGGCGGCGAGGCCGACAACATCCTGTTCCACGCCACCGAGGAGCAGCAGCGGGAGTTCCTGCTCCCCACCATCGCCGGGGACCGGATCTCCTGCTTCGCCATCACCGAGCCGGGGGCCGGCTCGGACGCGGCGAACATCAAGCTGCGCGCCCGACGCGACGGCGACGACTGGATCCTCGACGGCGAGAAGACGTTCATCACCAACGGCAACGACGCCGACTTCGCCATCGTGGTGGCGGTGACCGACCCGGAGAAGGGCGCCCGGCACGGCGGCGCCACCGCGTTCCTGGTCGACCGCGCGATGGGCTGGCGGTCGGAGTTCATCCAGACCATGGGCGAGGGCGGCCCCGCCGCGCTCGTGTTCGACGGCGTACGGGTGCCGCACCGCAACATCCTCGGCGAGATCGGGCAGGGCTTCACGCTGGGCATGGAGTGGATCGGCAAGGGCCGCTACACCATCCCCTCGCACGCGGTCGGCATCGCCGAGCGGGCCCTCCAGATGGCGATCGACCACGCCAACACGCGGGAGACGTTCGGCGCGCCGATCGCCACCAACCAGGCCATCCAGTGGATGATCGCCGACTCGGAGACCGAGCTGGAGGCCGCCCGCTGGCTGATCCTGCGCTCGGCCTGGACGGTCGACCAAGGGCTGGACCCCCGGCATGCCTCCTCGATGGGCAAGCTCTACGGCGCCGGCATGGTCAACCGGGTGGTGGACCGGGTGCTCCAGATCCACGGCGGCATGGGCTACACCCGGGAGCTACCGATCGAGCGCTGGTACCGGCAGGTGCGCCTGTACCGGATCTTCGAGGGCACCGACGAGATGCAGCGGCTGATCATCGCGCGGGACCTGCTGCGCGGCTACACAAAGATCGGCGGCCACCTGACCTGAGTCAGAGTGTCCGGACCCTGACGGAGGGCAACCGGAGACGCTCGCGACACGTGTCTCCGGCACAACCACCGTCAGGCAGAAAGGACGCTCATGCGCACTCGAACCAGAGCCCTCGTGACGGCGATGGCCGTCGTCACGTTCGGCACTCTCGCGATGTCGGCCGGACCGGCGTCGGCCAGCGTCAGCCAGGGGTACATCGCGGGCTCCGGCACCTGGACCGACGACTGGGGGGACGAGGGTCCCGTCTCCGCGTCGACGCGCTCGCACAGCAACGTCGTCGCCATGTGGCAGATGATCCTGTGGGCCGACGGGTATCTCGCCCGCTCCGACGTCGACTGCCGGTTCGGGCCGGCGACGACGGCCGCCACCAAGCAGTGGCAGAGCGACCGAGGTCTCGTCAGCGACGGCGTCGTCGGCTCCAAGACGCTGACCAGGGCGGCGACCCGCCTCGGCGTCTGGGAGGGCGAGGGGTGGTTCTACTACGACGGCGTCGGCAGCAGGCTCTTCCACCTCGGGCGCCGAGCGGACGGCCGGTGGGACATGACCCTCGGTCCCGGCCTCGAATGGCGGCTGCTCTCCTACACGTCGGCGAACATCTGCTCCTGAGCTTGGGAGGAACGGCCGGCGTGCCCGGAGTGGCACGCCGGCCGCCCCGCCTGGTCAGTCGGTCAGCGCCTCGACCGCCCGGTCCACGTCCGCCTCGGTGGTGTAGAGGTGGAACGAGGCGCGCACCCGGCCGGCCCGCACCGCCGCCCGCACCCCGGCCCGGGCCAGCTTCTCCTGCGCGTCCGGCACCTCGACGGTGACGATCGCGCTGTCGCCGGGCGGTCGCCCCAGCCCGGCCAGGAACCGGTTGGCCAGCGCCACGTCGTGGTCGCGCACCGCCACCGGGTCGAGTTCGGCGAGCAGCTCCAGCGCCGGGGCCGCGCCGGCGTAGCAGAGCCAGGACGGGGAGATGTCGAACCGGCGGGCGTCGTCGGCCAGCCGCAGCGGCAGGCCGTAGAACGAGGCGCTCGGGTCGCGGCCGGCGTACCAACCGGCGGCGTCGGCACGCATCCGCTCGCGCAGCGCCGGCGCCAGGTAGGCGAAGGCCGCACCGCGCGGTGCCATCAACCACTTGTACGCCCCCACCAGCACCGCGTCCGCCCGGTCCGCCGCGAACGGCAGCCACCCGCAGGCCTGGGTGGCGTCGACCACCACGAGCGCGTCGTGCGCCCGGGCCGCCGCGACGATCTCGTCGTACGGGGCGACCGTGCCGTCGGCGGACTGCACCAGGCTGAACGCCACCAGGTCGGTCCCGGCGTCGATGGCGTCGACCAGGCCGTCGAGCGGGACGGTGCGCACCCGCACGCCGCGCTCCTCCTGCACCAACCAGGGGAACAGGATCGAGGTGAACTCGACCTCGGGCACCACCACCGTGGCGCCCGGCGGCAGCGCCGCCGCGATCGGCGCCGCCAACTGGGAGACGGCCGCGCCGATGCTCACGTCGGCCGCGTCCACGCCGACCAGCCGGGCGAACGCGGCCCGGGAACGCCCGACCGACTCGTCCCACACCTCGAACGACACCCGCCCGGTCCGCCAGTCGGCGAGCACCTGCTGCATCGCCGTCCACACCGGATCGGGCGGCAGCCCGTAGGTGGCGGTGTTCAGCCAGCCCGGCTCCGGTTGCCACAACTTCCGTGCCTGCTCCAGCTCCATGCCACCGACGCTAACCACCCGCACCGCCCACCCGACACCGCCAATCCCACCCCCGTGGCCCGTGGCCCACCCTCACTCGCCGATCTTGCGGTTTCGGCCCCCGTGTCGCGCGGTTTCGCCCGCTTCGCCCGGGCACCAAGTGCATGATCGTCGAGGCTGGTCGTGGCAGGCCGAGCCGACCAGACTGAGCCGCTCAGACGCAGCAGCAGCGCGCCACGCCGGGCAGAGCCGAGCGGCCCGGACCAATCCCGAGCGAGCGGCACGAGCCGGGCCGCAGGACCGGCCGGAACGGGACGGGGTCAGGCGGTGGAGCCGGCGAGGGGCCGGTCGGCGCCGGGCGGGGTCCCGGTCTCGGCGGGGCGCTCGTCGTCGTCCTCGTCGAGCATGCTGCTCTCGTCGAACGGCCGGTCGCCGGACAGCACGGCGCGGGCCTGGTCCCGGTCGAACTCCCCGGTCCAGGTGCCGACCAGCACGGTCGCCACGGCATTGCCGGCGAAGTTGGTCAACGCCCGGGCCTCGGACATGAACCGGTCGATGCCGACGATCAGGCCGACGCCGTCGACCAGGTCCGGCCGGTGCGACTGGAGACCACCGGCCAGCGTGGCCAGCCCGGCGCCGGTCACCCCGGCCGCGCCCTTGGACGCGATCACCATGAACACCAGCAGCGAGATCTGTTCCCCGACCGCGAGCGGCTTGCCCAGCGCGTCGGCCACGAAGAGCGAGGCCATGGTCAGGTAGATCGCGGTGCCGTCGAGGTTGAACGAGTAGCCGGTGGGGACGGTGATGCCGACCACCGGCCGGCTGACCCCGGCGTGCTCCATCTTCGCGATCAGCCGGGGCAGCGCCGACTCCGACGACGAGGTGGAGAGGATCAGCAGGAACTCCCGGCCCAGGTAACGCAGCAGCGAGAAGATCGAGATCCCGGCGATCAGGCGCAGCAGCAGGCCCAGCACCACGATCACGAAGATCAGGCAGGTGGCGTAGAAGCCGAGCATGATCTGGGCCAGGCTCTTCAGGGCGTCCACGCCGGTGGCGCCGACCACCGCCGCCATCGCCCCGAACGCGCCGATCGGCGCCAGCCACATGATCATCGCCAGCACCTTGAAGACCAGGCGCTGGAGCACGCCGATCGCCCGCAGCACCGGCTCGCCCCGACTGCCCAGGCTCTGCACCGCAAAGCCGACCAGCAGCGCGACCAGCAGCGTCTGCAACACCTCGCCCTCGGTCAGCGCGGAGACCAGCGTGGTCGGGATGATCCCGAGCAGGAAGTCGACCGTGCCGGCGCTCTCCTCACCGGCCGCGGACCGGCCGGCGTCGGCCACGTCCGGGCCCAGGTCGAGGCCGGAGCCGGGGTGGATGAGGTTGCCGACCACCAGGCCGATCGCCAGCGCCACCGTGGACATGACCAGGAAGTAGCCGAGCGCAAGGCCACCGACCTTGCCGACCTTGGCCGCCTGCCGGACCGAACCGACGCCGAGCACGATGGTGCAGAAGATGACCGGGCTGATCATCATCTTGATCAGGTTGACGAAGCCGGTGCCCAGCGGTTTCAGCGCCTTGCCGACGTCGGGGGCGACGAGGCCGACCACGATGCCGGCGACGACGGCGACGATGACCGCCAGGTAGAGGTACCGGGTGCGGTCGCGGCGGGCGGGCCGAGCGTCCTCGGGCGCGGAGGTGGTGGTGTCCATGTCCATACTGTGAGGCAGGTCTCAGCGAACCGCACGAGGGGCGGGCAGGTCCGTGAGCGCGGCGGCCATCTCCGCCCGGACCCGGGGCAGTGGCCACGTGGCCAGTTCCGGCAGGCCGTGCCGCTGGCGAAGTCGGCGCACCGCCGCCAGCCCGACCAGGTAGCCGCAGCGCCGGGGCAGGTCACCACGCAACGACGAGTCCCGCATGAGGAAGTAGGCGGCGTGGTGGTCCGGGTCGGTGGCGTCGAGGTCGGCGCGGACCCGCCCGAGGATCTCCGACCACCGGCGGCGGCACTCGTCCAGCCAGGCCCGATGGCCCGGCCGGCCGAACCAGAGGTACGCCTCGAGCGGCCGGCCGCTGTCGACCTCCGCGGTGACCTGGGTGGCCAACCCTTCGGCGAAGAGCTGGTTCGCCACCCCGTGCGACGGCCAGTCGCGGATGCCGGCCCGCCGGTCGTGCACCACGTGCGCGACTTCATGGCGCACCAGCAGCCCACCGTCGTCCTCCGGGCCCAGCATCTCCACGGCGAGGAAGAGCGCGTACCGGCCGCCCAGGTCGGCGACCCAGCCGTTGGCCCGGTGCGGGCCGACCAGCACCACGCACTCGACCGGTCCGCCCTCGCCCGACCAGCCCAGCGCGCCGGCCGCGTCCGCGACGCCGGCGGGCAGCAGATCGCGTACCGCCTCGGCGCGTGCGGCCAGGTCGGCGACCCGGTCGCGAAGGCCGTCCACGGCGGCGGTCACGGTCGCCGGGTCGGACCAGTCGCCGTCGCGGTCCACCGCCCGGAACACCTCCGGGTGCCGGGCGAGGTAGCGGGACCGCCACCGGTCCGGCCAGCGGTCGGCGGGGACGGACCGGCACTCCGTCAGGCAGGCCAGCGCGTCGGGCACCAGGTCACGTACGTGCAGCAGGTCGGCGCTCGGCATCCTCCCGATGCTGCCCGATCACGGCCCGCCCCGCACGGTCGGCTCACGTTGGCGGGGCCCAGCACGCTCCTCAGGTCGAGTACCGGCCGGTGTGAGCCGACTGCCGCGACCGGGACCGGGGCAGCCCTACCGGAGGTTCCCGGTGTGCCCGAGCGAGTAGCGGCCGGGCTGCGGCCAGATGGTCAGGCCGTGCGGTCCCCGGCCGACCGGTATGCGGGCCAGCAGCTTGCCGGTCTCCGTGCTCAGCACGTACACCTCGTCGTGGTAGCGCCCGGAGAGCCAGAGTTGCTTGCCGTCCGCGGAGAGGCCGCCCATGTCCGGACTGCCGCCGCCGGGGATCCGCCAGGTCGTCCTCGTCTTCAGGCCGGCCAGATCGAGTACGGTCACGCTGCCCTCGTCCCGGTTGGTGACGTAGGCGAGCTTCGCGTCGCGGCTGAAGTAGATGCCGTGGGCGCCCCGGCCGGTGCGGATGAACCGGGTCTGCCGGGTGGCCCCGCCGTCGAAGACGTACACGCCGTTGGCGCGCATGTCCGCGACCAGGAAGTGCTGGCCGTCGGGGGTGAGCCGGGTGTCCTGGGGCATACCGTCGGCCGTCTCGGTGAGCCGGAAGTCGCGCAGCTTGCGGAGGCTGGCGGTGTCCAGCACCAGCATCCGGTTGGCGAACTCGCAGCTGAACAGCATTGTCTTTCCGTCGGCGGAGTAGTCCATGTGGTTGATGCCGCCGCACTCGGGGAAGCGGACCGACCTCACCCGCTGCCAGGTCTTCACGTCGTAGAAGTCCAGCCGCTGGTACGCCTCGGCGACCACGATCGCCTGCTCGCCGTCGGGCGTGAAGTAGAGGTTGTAGACGTCTTCGAGCTTCCGGAACGAGCCCGGCTCGCCGGTCCGCGCGTCGATCGGGACCAGGCCGCCCCGGGGGATCTGACTGGATGCCACGTAGAGGGTGCGCAGGTCGTAGGAGGGCACCACGTGCTGCGGCTCGGGACCGCCCGGGAACTTGTCCACCACCTGGTAGGTCGCGGGGTCGATCACCCAGACGTCGTTGCTCTTGGTGTTCGGCACGTAGACCAGCGCCCGATCGCCGCGGACCTGGGCGGCGAGCTGGCCGGGGCCGGCCGCCGCGTACACGTTTCCGGCCGCCGGGTACGTCGGCATGCCCGCCACCAGCGGCCCGAACGTCCCCACCGGCGAGGCGGCGGCGGACGGGCTGGTCAGCGCCTCAGTATCGGGTGCCCGGTCGGTGCAGGCGACGAGCCCGGCCGACAGGAACAGGACCGGCGCGGCGGCAAGCAACTGACGGCGGGACATTAGCCCACAATAACGGACAAATACCCATCGAGATGCCGGCCCTCCGGTCAGCTCACGTTGGCCGGGCCCAGGACGCTCTTCAGGTCGCCCATCAGCGCGGTGGTCGCGGCGACCCGGAACGGCCCGAGACGCAGCGTGGTGACCTTGCCGCCGTTGAGCAGCTTGACGTGCACCTCGGTGTCGCCGGGGTGCAGCACCAGCGTCTCCTTGAGCCGCTCGACCAGCGGCGGGGTGCAGCGGTGCACCGGGATGGTCAGCGTGACCGGCTTGTTCGCCGGGTTGCTGGTGACGTCCGGCATGGACATGTCCATCGCCATGATCCGGGGGGTGTCGTCGCGGCGGTCCACCCGGCCCTTGACCACCACGATGGCGTCCTCGGCGATGTACTGCCCGATCACCTCGTAGGTGTTGGGGAAGAACAGCGTCTCGACGCCGCCGGCGAGGTCCTCGAGCGTGGCCGACGCCCAGGCCCGGCCCTGCTTGGTGACCCGGCGCTGCACGCCGGAGAGGATGCCGGCGAGCGTGACCACCGCGCCGTCGGGCACGGTGCCCTCCTCGGAGAGCGCGGCGATCGTGGTGTCGGCCGCCGCGCCGAGCACGTGTTCCAGGCCGAACAGCGGGTGGTCGGAGACGTACAGGCCGAGCATCTCGCGCTCGAACGCGAGCTTGTCGCGCTTGTCCCACTCGCTGTCGGCGATGACCGGCATGACGGTGGTGCTGCCGCCGGCGTCCGCGTCGCCGAAGCCGGCGCCGAACAGGTCGTACTGGCCGACCGCCTCCTTGCGCTTGACGTCGGCGTACGCGTCGATGGCGTCGGCGTGCACGGCCAGCAGGGCCTTGCGCGGGTGGCCGAGCGAGTCGAACGCGCCGGCCTTGATCAGCGATTCGATGGTCTTCTTGTTGCAGGCCACCGCGTCGACCTTGGACAGGAAGTCGTAGAAGTCGGCGTACTCGCCCTTCTCCTCGCGGCACCGCATGATCGAGGCGACCACGTTCGCGCCGACGTTGCGGACCGCGCCGAGGCCGAAGCGGATCTCCTTGCCGACCGGGGTGAACGGGCCGGCGGAGGTGTTCACGTCCGGCGGCAGGACCTGGATCCGCATCCGGCGGCACTCGGACAGGTAGAGCGCCATCTTGTCCTTGTCGTCGCCGACGGAGGTGAGCAGCGCCGCCATGTATTCCGCCGGGTAGTGCGCCTTCAGGTAGGCGGTCCAGTACGACACCAGACCGTACGCGGCGGAGTGGGCCTTGTTGAACGCGTAGCCGGCGAACGGGACCAGGACGTCCCACACCGCCTGGATGGCCTCGTCGGAGTAGCCGCGCTCGCGGCAGCCGTCCCGGAACGGGACGAACTCCTTGTCCAGGATCTCCTTCTTCTTCTTGCCCATCGCGCGGCGCAGCAGGTCGGCCTGGCCGAGCGTGTAGCCGGCGAGGATCTGCGCGGCGCGCTGCACCTGCTCCTGGTAGACGATCAGGCCGTGGGTGGGGGCGAGGATCTCGCGCAGCGGCTCCTCCAGCTCCGGGTGGATCGGGGTGATCTCCTGGAGGCCGTTCTTGCGCAGCGCGTAGTTGGTGTGCGAGTCCACGCCCATCGGGCCGGGCCGGTAGAGCGCCAGCACGGCGGAGATGTCCTCGAAGTTGTCCGGCTTCATCAGCCGCAGCAGCGAACGCATCGGCCCGCCGTCGAGCTGGAACACGCCGAGCGTGTCGCCGCGAGCGAGCAGCTCGTACGCCGGTTTGTCGTCCAGCGGCAGGCCGAGCAGGTCCAGCTCCCGGCCGTGGTTGAGCTGGATGTTCTTGACCGCGTCGTCGATGATGGTCAGGTTGCGCAGGCCGAGGAAGTCCATCTTCAGCAGCCCGAGCGACTCGCACGTCGGGTAGTCGAACTGCGTGATGATGACGCCGTCGGCGTCGCGTCGCATCAGCGGGATGTGCTCGATGATCGGCTCGGCGGACATGATGACGCCGGCCGCGTGCACACCGGTCTGCCGGATCAGGCCCTCGATGCCCTTCGCGGTCTCGATGACCTTCTTGACGTCCGGGTCGGTCTCGTAGAGGCCGCGGATCTCACCCGCCTCGGCGTAGCGCGGGTGCTTCGGGTCGAAGATGCCGGAGAGCGGGATGTCCTTGCCCATCACGGCCGGGGGCATGGCCTTGGTGATCCGGTCGCCGACCGCGTACGGGAAGCCCAGCACCCGGGCCGAGTCCTTGATCGCGGCCTTCGCCTTGATCGTGCCGAACGTGGCGATCTGCGCGACCTTGTCCTCGCCCCACTTGTCGGTCACGTACTTGATGACCTCGCCGCGTCGGCGCTCGTCGAAGTCGATGTCGACGTCCGGCATCGAGACGCGCTCCGGGTTGAGGAACCGCTCGAAGATCAGGCCGTGCGGGATCGGGTCGAGGTCGGTGATGCCCAACGCGTACGCGACGAGCGAGCCGGCCGCCGAGCCACGACCCGGGCCGACCGCGATGCCCTGGTTCTTCGCCCACTGGATGAAGTCGGCGACCACGAGGAAGTAGGACGGGAAGCCCATCTGGATGATGACGCCCAGCTCGTACTCGGCCTGGACGACGTGGCGTTCCGGGATGCCGTTCGGGAAGCGGCGCTTGAGCCCGGCGAACGTCTCCTTGCGGAACCAGGACTCCTCGGTCTCGCCGTCCGGGACCGGGAACCGCGGCATCAGGTTGTGGAACGTGAACATGCCGGTCGGGTCGACCTTCTCGGCCACCAGCAGCGTGTTGCGGCAGCCCTGCTGCCACAGCTCGGACGAGTCGACCGCGCGCATCTGGTCGGCGGACTTGACGAAGTAGCCGCCGCCCTCGAAGCGGAACCGGTTGGGGTCGGCGACGTTGCTGCCGGTCTGCACGCAGAGCAGCACGTCGTGCGCCTCGGCCTGCGCCTCGTGGGTGTAGTGCGAGTCGTTGGTGACCACCGGCGGGATGTCGAGCTTGTGGGCGATCTCGGTGAGCCCGTCGCGGACCCGGCGCTCGATGTCGAGGCCGTGGTCCATGATCTCCAGGAAGTAGTTCTCCTTACCGAAGATGTCCTGGTAGGCGGCGGCGACCTTGAGCGCCTCGTCGAACTGGCCGAGTCGCAGCCGGGTCTGCACCGCGCCGGACGGGCAGCCGGTGGTGGCCATGATCCCCTCGGCGTGCTCGGCGATCAGCTCCATGTCCATCCGGGGCCACTTGACGTAGTGGCCCTCCATCGACGCGCGGGAGTTGAGCCGGAACATGTTGTGCAGGCCGGTGCGGTTCGCCGCCCACATGGTCATGTGGGTGATGGCGCCGTTGCCGGAGACGTCGTCGCTCTTCTGCTCGGGACGCCCCCACTTGACCCGCGCCTTGTGGAAGCGCGACTCCGGCGCGACGTACGCCTCGACGCCGAGGATGGGCTTGACGCCGGCGGCCATCGCCTGCTTGTAGAAGTCGTTCGCGCCGTGCATGTTGCCGTGGTCGGTGATCGCCACGGCCGGCATGCCGAGCCGCGCCGCCTCGGCGAACAGGTCCTTGAGGCGGGCCGCACCGTCGAGCATCGAGTACTCGGTGTGTACGTGCAGATGCGCGAACGAATCGCCCATGCGTGGCGCCCCCCGGGTTGTGGATCAAGCTGCGTCGGAGTCGACCGACCCACCCTACCGAGGTGATCTCGGCGGCTCCATTGGCCACGCGGGCGGTGGTGGTGGCCGTCTCTCCGACGACCCGGGACGCACGCCCGGCACGTACGCCACACGATGCTGTATTCGGTTGCCATAGTGTGTGGCACACAGTATCGTGTGACGCATGGTCAGCGACGAGGTCCTCCGGACCCATCTCCAGGAGCTGCGACGCGGCACGGTCGTGGTGGCCAGCCTGGTCGCCCTGCGCCGCCCCGACTACGGCTACGCCCTGCTGCAACGGTTGGCCGCGCACGGCTTCGCGGTCGACGCCAACACGCTCTACCCGCTGCTGCGCCGGCTCGAGGAACAGGGCCTGCTCACCAGCGAGTGGAACACCGAGGAGAGCCGGCCGCGCAAGTTCTACCGCACCAGCGACGACGGTGAGGCGGTGCTGGGCCGCCTCCTCGACGACCTGGCCGCGGTGCAGACGTCCGTCACCCAGCTGATCGAAGGAGCGGGACGATGAGTTCCCTGACCGACCGCTACGTCGCGGCCACCCTGCGGACCGTGCCGGCGCCGCGCCGGGCCGAACTGGCCGAGGAGCTGCGCGCCTCCATCGCCGACATGATCGACGACCGGACCGCCGGCGGGCAGGACCACGCCGCCGCCGAACGCGAGGTGCTCACCGAGATGGGCCGCCCCGAGCAGCTCGCCGCCCGCTACAGCGACCGCACGCTCCAGCTCATCGGCCCGCGCTACTACCTGCTCTGGTGGCGGCTGCTGCGCACCCTGCTCACCTGGATCCCGGCGGCGGTCGGCGTGATCACCGGTCTCGTCACGGCCACCGTCGGCGACGAGCCGGGCCGGGCCGTCGGCGCGGCGATCTCGGTCGCGTTCCAGACCGCGGTGCAGGTCGCGTTCTGGGTGACGCTGAGCTTCGCCATCCTGGAGCGCACCCGGGCGCCGCTCGGCCTGCCCGAGTGGACCGTCGACCAACTCCCCGAGGAGAGCCGCGACCGGCAGATCAGCCAGCCGGACAGCGTGGCCTCGGTGGTGTTCCTGCTCGGCACCGTCGCGGTCCTCGTCGGGCAGCACTTCCAGCGCTGGTCCACCGACGACGGCTCCCGACTGCCGGTGCTCGACCCGGCACTGTGGAGCTTCTGGCTCCCCGCCTTGATCGTGGTGCTGCTCGCCACCGTCGGCCTGGAGGTCGCGAAATACCGAGCCGGCCGCTGGACCTGGCCACTGGTGGCGGTCAACGCGCTGCTCAACCTGGCGTTCGCGGGCCCGGTGGTCTGGCTGCTGCTCACCGACCGGCTGCTCAACCCGGAGCTGATCGAACGGTTCGCCTGGCTGCGCGAGGGCGGGGCGGACGACGTGACCCGCGTCGCCGCCGTGGTCACCGTGGTCATCGCGGTCTGGGACGTGGTCGACAGCATGGTCAAGGCGCGGCGCGCCGCCCGCTGAGACCTCCGCCGGCCCGGCGCCGCCCGTCGAGGGCGCGCCGGGCCGTCGGGTACGCCGGCCGTCAGCCCGCCGCCCGCCACTCCCGGGCCAGCAGGGCGTAGACCGTCTCGTCGGTCCACTCGCCCTTGACGAACTCGTTCTCCCGCAGGTGCGCCTCGCGACGCATGCCCAACCGTTCCAGCACCCGGGCCGAGGCGGTGTTGCGGGCGTCCAGCCGGCCGACGATCCGGTGCAGACCCAGGCCCTCGAAGCCCAGCCGCAGCAGTTCCCGGGCCGCCTCGGTGACGTAGCCGTGGCCGGTGTGGTCGGGATGGGCCACGTACCCGATCTCGCCCTGCCGGTGCTCCGCGCTGGTCCAGCTCAGCAGCACGTCACCGACGAACACGCCGGTGTCCGCCAGCGTCACGGCCAGGTTGAGCACGTCGCCCGGCGCCCGCAGCGCGGTCCGGCGGACCATCCGGTCGATCGCCGCCCGCGCGGCGGCGTCGTCGTACGGCTGGTGGTAGAGGAACCGGGTGACCTCCGGACGGCCCCGGTAGTCCCGGACCACGGCGAGGTCGTCGGCGGTGAAGGCACGCAGCACCAGGCGCGCGGTGCGCAGCGGCAGATCGGGTACGAGCACCCCGGCAGGCTACGGGCTGCCAGCGACCCGGTCAGCCCGGTTTCGGCGGGCGAGACCTCAGTGGGGCAGGCGACCGGCGTTCGCGTACGAGACGAACGCCTGCCAGGAGCGTGGGGTGAAGGCCAGCACCGGGCCCTGCTGATCCTTGCTGTCCCGAACGGCGACCACACCGGGGAGGTTGTCGGCGACCTCCACGCAGTTCCCGCCGTTCGTCCCGGACTTCGTGGACGTACGCCACCGGGCGTTGGTCAGGTCCATGTCAGTGCCGCTTCCGTCATCGGTGGCATGGAAAGCTCCTGGTTGTCGAGGCGGTCGGGGCGGAGCGTCCCGCGTCGTCGCAAGGACGAGAGCCGACGGCGGGCCGTGGGCCGGCCAGCATGCTCCTCGATCGCGCGTGTGGCATTCAGAGGAATTCCTGCCCTTCTGTGAGGGCGAGGAACGCGGACCATGCCATCGGCGTGAAGACCAGGACCGGGCCCTGCCGATCCTTGCTGTCCCGAACGGCGACCACACCGGGGAGGTTGTCGGCGACCTCGACGCAATTGCCCTGGGCACTGCTCCTGGTGCTCGTGCGCCAGGTCGCTTCCGTCAGATCAATCACGGTGTCTCTCCTTGATCTCCTGCATCAGCTTCCGGGATTCCGTAACGCTCAACGCCTGAGCGGCGAGCGCCTTCCAGACTTCCGCGTACGTCCGCACCTCGTCGGTCCGGTCGAGGTAGAGCGCACCCGAGAGACCTTCGTTGTAGACCGTCGTCGGCTCGGCCGACCTCGCGCCCTTCGTCGGGAAATCGAGGATGACAAAACCGCCGGAAACCACTATATGAGTGATCGCGCCACCGAGCGGGAGCACGCGGACGGACACGTTGGGCGCGTCGCTGGCCTGCACGAGTTTGTCGATCTGCGCCCGCATCCCGGGCACGTTTTTGTGGAGAAGCGCTTCCTCGACGATCGCGTCCAGCACGGGCGCTGCCGGCCGCTTCCGGGTGAGCAGCCGCTGACGCTCGATGCGCAGCTCCACCACTTTTGCCGCCTCGTCGTCGGAGACGTTCGGCCGCGTTCTGGCCACCTGAGCCGCGTACTCGGGCGTTTGCAGCAGTCCCGGCACCAGCGCGTGTTCGTAGGTGCGCAGTCGGCTGGCCGCCGACTCCAGGCCGACGTACAGCTCGAACCAGCGGGGGATCACATCCCCGTAGGCGTGGTACCACCCCTTGCTCTTGGACTCCCGGGCGAGGCTGACGAGAACCTCCGTCATGTCCGGAGGGGCCTGGTAGAGCCGGCACATCTGGTCGACGTCCAGCGCCCGCATGGGCGTCTGCCCGGCCTCGATGCGGTACATCTTGGCGCGCGACCACTCAAGCTCGGCGGCGGCAGCCTCGAGCCCGATGCCTGCCTCCTCCCGGGTCTGCCGCAGCAGGCGGCCCAGTTCCCGCCTCGGCACCGTCGATCCTGCTTCGTTCATCGGCCCGTCCTCGCTGTCTCATCCTGACGCCTCACCGGGCTTGCCGTGAGACGCCTTCCGCATCAACAACCGTCAGTCGCGTCTTGCGGTGACCATCTCACCGAGAGTGTTGCAGGAGCCACCGACAGTCCCCGATCGTGACGCTCTGGAGCGGTAGGAGACAGGAGATGGACATGGGTCGGTGGAAGTGGTTCCAGCGGCAGGATGAGCCCGTCGACGTGGTGCAGCGCCCGGCGTACGCGCACCGGGGCGGCGCCTACGGCACGCACGTTCCGGAGGGGCCGACGGACGACCGTCCGACCGCCCAGCCCCGGGACGGACGAGCCGGGCGCTCGCGGAGCGCGTCGTAATGGCGGCGGAGCAGCGGCTGCCCGAGCCGCCGTTCGCCGTCCTCATGGCCGGCTACGTCGTCGACCTGCACCATCGGGACGCGTGCTCCCGGTGCCGGCCGGACGGCGGTTGCGAACGGCTCACCCGGGCCGGGGAGACGCTGCGGGCGTGGCGGGACCGGAAGCGCGGGTGACGCCGCGCGCCGGGGAACTGCTGGAGATCAGCCGGGCGGCCTCGGTCCAGTTCGTCCGGCCCATTCTGTTCCGCGTCATCAGGACGCTGGACTGGACCACGTACGACGGGTGTGCCTGGCTGGAGGGTTACGAGCTGAACGCCGCCGGCGACGCCGTCGCCCGCCGGACGGTCTTCGTCCGGCCTGCGGGCCTGCGCCGACTGTCGCCGACCAGCCCACCAGCGCACCAACCGACGCGGCGACGCGCCAGTACGGCGTAGTGGCGGTGTCCCGGGCTTGGGATACCGCCACTACGCCGAACTGGTGTCGATCAAGAAGGGGTCAGCCGACCGCGGCCATGACCTCGTCGGAGACGTCGAAGTTGGCGTAGACGTTCTGCACGTCGTCGCAGTCCTCCAGCACGTCGATCAGCTTGAAGATCTTGCGGGCGCCCTCCTCGTCCAGCGGCACGTTCACGCTGGGGATCAGGGAGGACTCGGCCGACTCGTACTCGATGCCGGCGTCCTGCAACGCGGTGCGCACCGCGATCAGGTCGCCCGGCTCGGAGATCACCTCGAACGCCTCGTCGAGGTCGTTGACCTCCTCGGCGCCGGCGTCGAGGACCGCCATCATCACGTCGTCCTCGGAGGTGCCGGCCTTCGGCACGATCACCACGCCCTTGCGGGAGAACATGTAGGACACCGAGCCGGCGTCGGCCAGCGAACCGCCGTTGCGGGTCAGCGCGGTGCGGACCTCGGTGGCGGCCCGGTTGCGGTTGTCGGTCAGGCACTCGATCAGCATCGCCACGCCGTTCGGGCCGTAGCCCTCGTACATGATCGTCTGCCAGTCGGCGCCGCCGGCCTCCAGGCCGGAGCCCCGCTTGACCGCGCGGTCGATGTTGTCGTTCGGGACGGAGTTCTTCTTCGCCTTCTGGATGGCGTCGAAGAGCGTCGGGTTGCCGGCCGGGTCGCCGCCGCCGGTGCGGGCCGCCACCTCGACATTCTTGATCAGCTTGGCGAACATCTTGCCGCGCTTGGCGTCGATCACGGCCTTCTTGTGCTTGGTGGTCGCCCACTTTGAGTGGCCGGACATCTGATACCTCCGTTAGTGATCCACGCCTTGCGTCGACAGCCCACGCCGGAGCCGAACCCGGCAATCCTACCGAGGCCACGGCCGGGAGGCACCCACGGGCGCACGGTCACGCGGCGGCGCGGACCAGGTCGACGAAGAGGCGGTGCAGGCGCAGGTCACCGGTCAGCTCGGGGTGGAACGAGGTGGCCAGCAGGTTTCCCTGGCGGACCGCGACGATCCGGTCGGCGGCCGGGCCGTCGGTGACCCGGCCGAGCACCTCCACGCCCGCGCCGACCCGCTCCACCCAGGGCGCGCGGATGAACACCGCGTGGAACGCGTCGCCGCCGACCCCGGTGATCGCCACCGGCGCCTCGAACGAGTCGACCTGACGGCCGAACGCGTTGCGCCGCACGGTCATCTCGATGCCGGCGAAGCCGCGCTGGTCCGGGCGGCCGTCCAGCACCTCGGTGGCCAGCATGATCATGCCGGCGCAGGAGCCGTAGACCGGCATGCCGCCGGCGATCCGCTTGTCGATCGGCTCGCGCATCTCGAAGATGTCCACCAGCTTGCTGATCGTGGTCGACTCGCCGCCGGGCACCACCAGGCCGTCGACCGCGTCCAGCTCGCCCGGCCGGCGGACCGGCCGGGCGTCGGCGCCCGCGCCGGCCAGCGCCGCGACATGCTCACGCACGTCGCCCTGAAGGGCCAACACCCCGATCACGGGTACGGTCACCGATCGCTCCTCTCGGGCTGCGGTGTTAGGCGGGGGCCCCGCTTAACGGGGTTTGTTAAGCGGGGCCCCCGCCTCTACCGAATGCGTTAAGCGGGGCCCCCGCCTTACATGCTCACCAGCCGCGGTCGGCGAGGCGGTGCGGGACGGGGATCTCGTCGACGTTGATGCCGACCATCGCCTCGCCCAGGCCACGGGACACCTTCGCCAGCACGTCCGGGTCGTCGTGGAACGTGGTCGCCTTGACGATGGCGGCGGCCCGCTGGGCCGGGTTGCCGGACTTGAAGATGCCGGAGCCGACGAAGACACCCTCGGCGCCGAGCTGCATCATCATGGCCGCGTCCGCCGGGGTGGCGATGCCGCCGGCGGTGAACAGCACGACCGGCAGCTTGCCCCGCTCGGCGACCTCCTTGACCAGCTCGTACGGGGCCTGGAGCTCCTTCGCCGCGACGAACAGCTCGTCGGCCGGCAGGTTCGCCAGCCGGCGGATCTCCTGCCGGATCTTCCGCATGTGGGTGGTGGCGTTGGAGACGTCCCCGGTGCCCGCCTCGCCCTTCGAGCGGATCATGGCGGCGCCCTCGGTGATCCGGCGCAGCGCCTCGCCCAGGTTGGTCGCGCCGCACACGAACGGCACCGTGAACGCCCACTTGTCGATGTGGTTGGCGTAGTCGGCCGGGGTCAGCACCTCGGACTCGTCGACGTAGTCCACACCGAGCGCCTGGAGGACCTGCGCCTCGACGAAGTGACCGATCCGTGCCTTGGCCATCACCGGGATGGAGACGGCGGAGATGATGCCGTCGATCATGTCCGGGTCGCTCATCCGGGACACGCCGCCCTGGGCGCGGATGTCCGCCGGCACCCGCTCCAGCGCCATCACGGCCACCGCGCCGGCGTCCTCGGCGATCTTCGCCTGCTCGGGGGTGACCACATCCATGATCACGCCGCCCTTGAGCATCTCGGCCATGCCCCGCTTGACGCGGGCGGTGCCGACGGTGGTGTCAGTGGTCGGTGCGGTGGAATCGGACACGGGTCATCGCTCCTCGACGTGCGGTCAGGGGTGGCTGCGCGGAAATGCTACGACCGCCACGACGCCGCTCCGACAGCCAATCGCACCCCCGGTGGCCTGCCATGTGTCCGCCGTCACGACCCCGGCACGGCGGTCAGCCGGTGGTGACGTCCGCGCGCGGGACCACAGTGGGGTCGTCGATGTCGAAGTAGCGGGGCCACTCGCGTCCCCGCCCCATCCGGAACAGGCGTACCACCGGACGGCCCCGCGCCGAGCGGGCGTCCCGGACCAGGTCGGTGTGCACCTGCCGGGCCAGCGCCAGCCGCCGGCTCGCCGCGATCACCGCGCCGCAGGCCGGGTCGTCCGGGTCCAGCCGCACCGCACGCAACTGGCGGGTCAGGTCGTTCTCGGCGGCCTCCCGCTCCTCCGGGACCGCGTCCAGCGCGATCCGGGCGGCGGCGTACAGCTCCACGCCGTACCGCTGCTCGGCCAGGACCGCGGCGGCGGCCGCGCGGCGCAGCAGGTGCGCGTCCAGCGCGCGGGCCGCCGACTCCGCGCGGACCTGGAGCCGTTGCACCCGGCCGGCGGTCCAGATCAGGTACGCCGAGACCAGCCCGAGCACTCCGGCCGCGCCCACCACCCACCACATGCCCGGCATCGTAGTGCTGCTCCTCATCCCGGCCGGCCGGTGCGGGCACCGGTCGACGCGCTCGTCACAGCGGCCCCACCGGCCACCGTGGTCAGCCCAGCCCCGCCCACTCCTGGTCCATGACCCGACCGTCGGTGGCCTCGATCGCGGCTGCGTATACCTCCAGAACGCGGCGGGCAACCACGGGCCAGTCGAAATTCGCCACCGCCTGGTCGCCCCAGGCGGTCAGCGCGGCCCGCTGGCCGGCGTCGTCGAGCAGCCCGGTCAGCGCGGCCCGCAGGGCGACCGCGTCCCCGGTCGGGAAGAGCCGCCCGGCCCGCCCGCCGTCCAGCACCCGGCGGAACGCGTCCAGGTCGCTGGCGACGACCGTGGTGCCGGCGGCCAGCGCCTCGGTGAGGATCATCCCGAAGGACTCCCCGCCGGTGTTCGGCGCGACGTAGAGGTGCACGCTGCGCAACATGCGTGCCTTGTCCGGCTCGGAGACCAGGCCGAGGAACGTCACCCGGTCCCGCAGCTCCGCCGGGAACCGGCCGAACAGCTCGTCGGCGTCTCCCGGCCCGGCCACCAGCAGGCGCAGCCCAGGGCGGTGCGGGGCGAGCGCCACGAACGCGTCACGCAGGATCGGGAAGCCCTTGCGCGGCTCGGTGAACCGGCCCAGGAAACCGAGCGTGCCGCCAGTGCCCGGCGCGCACTCCCCCGGCCAGCCGGGCAGCGGCTCGACGCCGGCGAACTTCGACACCGCCACGCCGTTCGGGATCTCCACCGCGCCGCCGTCCATGTGCTCGACCTGCACCTTGCGGGCGAGCGCGCTCACCGCGATCCGGGCGGTGATCCGTTCGAGGAGGATCTGCAGCACGCCCTGCGCGGCGGAGAGCACCCGGGACCGGGTCATCGCGGTGTGGAACGTCGCCACCACCGGCCCGCGGGCGCAGAGCACCGCCAGCATCGACAGGCTCGGGGTGAGCGGCTCGTGCACGTGCAGCACGTCGAAGTCGCCCCGGTTGATCCAGCGGCGCACCCGGGCGGTCGAGACCGGCCCGAACGCGATCCGCGCCACCGACCCGTTGTACGGCAGCGGCACCGCCCGCCCCGCCGACACCACGTACGGCGGCAGCGCCGCGTCGTCGTCGGCCGGGGCCAGCACGCTCACCTCGTGACCCGACCCGAGCAGCGCCTCGGCCAGGTCCATGACGTGGTTCTGCACGCCGCCCGGGACGTCGAAGGAGTACGGGCAGACGATGCCGATCCGCATGGCGCCCCCTAGACCGTCCCGGTGGTGGCCGGCGGCTGCGCCGACGTCGGCGCCCCACCCGGCCCCTGGTCCAGCCACATCCGCTGCAACATGTGCCAGTCTTGCGGATGCCGGGCGATGCCCGCCGCCAGTCCGTCGGCTATCCGCTGGGTCACCACCTTGACCCGGGCGTCCAGCGGGGCGCTGTCCTCCGCCGGCAGCGCCAGCGGGCCCTCGATCGAGGCGCAGGCGGCGTCCGGCTCGTACCACATCGAGGCCACGTAGAGCGGTGCGCCGGTGCGGATGGCCAGCAGGGCCGGGCCGGCCGGCATCCGGGTGCGGCCGCCGAAGAAGTCCACCTCCACGCCCCGGGCGGACAGGTCCCGGTCGGCGAGCAGGGGCACCACATAACCGGCGCGCAGCCGGTCCACCAGCACGTCGAACGCGGGACGCGGGCCGCCGCGGTTGGGCAGGATCTCCATCCCCAGCCCCTCCCGGAACCCGACGAACCGCTCGTAGACGCCGTCCGGGAGCCGCTCGGCCACCGTGGTCATCGGCCAGCCGGTGGCCGCCACCCAGGCGCCGGCGGCGTCCCAGTTGCCGGCGTGCGGCAGCGCCACCACGGCCCCGCGCCCGGCCGCCACGTCGGCGGCTAGCTTTTCCGCGCCGTCCAGGCGGAACCCGGCGAGGATCTCCGGCCGGCTCAGGCCGGGCAGCCGGAACGCCTCCATCCAGTAGCGGGCGTACGAACGCAGGCCGGCGCGGACCAGCGCGTCCAGCTCCGCCTCGGGCAGCTCGGGGCCGACCACCCGGCGCAGGTTGGCGCGCAGTCGACGCGTACCCCCGCCGCCCTTGCGGTGGGCGCGGTCGGCGCCCGCCCGGAAGGCCGCGGCCGCGACGGGCCGGGGCAGCGCCCGAACCAGGCGCCAGCCGGCGACGAAGCCCGCCTCGGTGAGGTTCACTCCGCGCCGACCCGCTGCGCCTGCCGGTACACGTGCGCCATCCGCTGCCCCACCGTGAAGATCGAGACGGCGGCGAGCAGCCAGAGCGCGACCTCCAGCGCCCAATCCAGCCCGAGGCCGGTGAGCACGCCGCCGACGCCCACGATGAGCAGCCGCTCGGTGCGCTCGGCGATGCCCACGTTGCAGGTCATGCCGAGCCCCTCGGCGCGGGCCTTGACGTAGGAGACCAGCCCGCCGGCGGCCAGGCAGACCAGCGCGGCGGCCACGCCGGAGTATTGGTGCTGGGTGGCCAGCCAGTAGGCGACCGCGCCGAACACCGCGCTGTCGGCGACCCGGTCCATGCTCGAGTCGAGGAACGCCCCGAACCGGGTGGAGCCGCCGCTCATCCGCGCCATCGTGCCGTCGAGCAGGTCGGTGAGGGCGAAGACCGTGACGATCAGCGCGCCGGCGACCAGGTGGCCGCGCGCGCCGAAGCCGAACGCGCCGACGAGCACGCCGACGGTGCCGGTCACGGTGACCGCGTTGGGGGACACACCCGCGCGGAGCAACCCGCGCGCGATCGGCTCCACGATGCGGGTCATGCCCGCCCGGGCCGTCACTTGGAAGATCTTCGCCATGGCGGTCCCACGATAACGGCCGGCCGGGGCCGGGGACACAGCCGGGCGTGCGACCCGCCCGGCGGGCCTTGTGCCGGCACCGGCGCGGGTGTGAGATCGAGCCTGGGAGGTGAGCCAGGTCACCGGGTCACCGGTCGGCGTGCCCGTCCCGTAGGAGTCCACCGGAAGATATCGCCGCGGCACCCGTCCGGGTCCGCTTCCCCGTCGCCCGCGGCGGTCGCCACCACCACCGGTTGAGGGAGGTGCGCCGCGATGGCGCAGAAGAGTCAGGAGAAGGGTGTCACCGGCGGCGTGCCGGTGGTGACCGAGCCCGGCAGGGTTCGCAACGTGGTGCTCGTCGGGCACTCCGGGGCGGGCAAGACCACGCTGGTCGAGGCGCTGCTCGCGGCCGGCGGCACGATCAGCCGGGCCGGCGCCGTCGCCGAGGGCACCACGGTCTGCGACCACGACCCGGCGGCCGTACGCCAGCAGCGCTCGGTGAGCCTGGCCTGCGCCCCGCTGACCCACCGCGACGTCAAGGTCAACCTGCTGGACACGCCCGGCTACGGCGACTTCGTCGGCGAGCTGCGCGCCGGGCTGCGTGCCGCCGACGCGGCGCTGTTCGTGGTCTCCGCGGTCGACGGCATGGACGCCGCGACCGCCGCGCTCTGGGAGGAGTGCGCCGCGGTGGACATGCCGCGCGCGGTGGCGGTCTCCCGGCTGGACCATCCGCGCGCCGACTTCGACGAGGCGGTGGCGCTCTGCCAGCGCGTCTTCGGCGACAACGTGCTCCCGCTCTACCTGCCCATGCTGGGCGACGACGGCGAGTCGGTGGCCGGCCTGATGGGCCTGATCACCCGCCGGGTGTTCGACTACTCCGGCGGGCTGCCGCCGGCGGTGCGCGAGCCGGACCCGCAGCACCTGCCGGCCATCCAGGAGGCCCGCGACGAGCTGATCGAGGGGATCATCGCGGAGAGCGAGGACGAGACCCTCATGGACCGCTACCTCGGCGGCGAGGAGATCGACAGCGAGGTGCTCATCGCCGACCTGGAGACGGCGGTCGCCCGCGGCCACTTCTACCCGGTGGTGCCGGTCTGCGCGGAGACCGGCGTCGGCCTGGACGCGCTGCTCGACGGCCTGGTCTCGGCGTTCCCGTCGCCGCTGGAGCACGACCTGCCGGCGGTCACCGGCCTGGACGGCTCGCCCCGCCCGCCGCTGACCTGCGACCCGGACGGCCCGCTGGTCGCCGAGGTGGTCAAGACGACGGTGGACCGGCACGTCGGCCGCGTCTCGCTGGTCCGGGTCTTCTCCGGCACGCTCCGCCCCGATCAGGTGGTCCACGTGGCCGGGCACGGCCTGGCCGAACGCGGCCACCCCGACCACGACGCCGACGAGCGGGTCGGGCACGTCTACAGCCCGCTCGGCGCGACGCTGCGCGAGGTGCCGGCGTGCGTCGCCGGTGACGTCTGCGCGATCACCAAGTCGGGCAGCGCGGAGACCGGCGACACGATCTCGGCCAAGGACGACCCGCTGCTGATCGCGCCCTGGGAGATGCCCGAGCCGCTGCTGCCGGTGGCGGTCGTGGCGCGCAGCCGGGCCGACGAGGACACCCTGGCCCGCAACCTGTCCCGACTGGTCGCCGGCGACCCGACGCTGCGCCTGGAACGCAACCCGGAGACCCATCAGCTGGTGCTCTGGTGCATGGGCGAGGCGCACGCCGACGTGGTGCTCGACCGGCTGCGCGGCGGCGGCGTCGAGCTGGACACCGAGCCGGTCCGGGTGGCGCTGCGGGAGACGTTCACCGCGGCCTCCCGGGGGCACGGCCGGCACGTCAAGCAGTCCGGCGGCCACGGCCAGTACGCGGTCTGCGACATCGAGGTGGAGCCGCTGCCCCGGGGCGCCGGCTTCGAGTTCGTCGACCGGGTGGTCGGCGGCGCGGTCCCGCACAACTACATCCCGTCGGTGGAGAAGGGCGTCCGGGCGCAGATGGAACGCGGCCTGGTCGCCGGCTTCCCGGTGGTGGACCTGCGGGTGACGCTCGTCGACGGCAAGGCGCACAGCGTCGACTCGTCCGACGCCGCGTTCCAGACCGCTGGCGCGCTGGCGCTGCGGGACGCCGCCGAGAAGGGCCGGCCGACGCTGCTGGAACCGGTCGACGAGATCGTCGTCCGGGTGGCCGACTCCTCGGTCGGCGCGGTCATGGGCGACCTGTCCGGCCGGCGCGGCCGGGTCCTCGGCACCGAGCCCGACCCGGACGCCGAGGGCCGGACCCTGGTGCGTGCCGAGGTGCCCGCCTCCGAACTGCTGCGGTACGCGGTCGAGCTGCGCGCGATGACCGCCGGCACCGGCACGTTCCGCCGCGAGTTCGCCCGCCACGACCCCATGCCCCCACACCTGGCCGACCAGGCCGTCAAGGAGTCCACCCCCCACCCCTGACCCACCCGGTCCTGCGCGCTGTTTCACGGAAAGAGTGGCCATCCCGCCGAGAATGGCCACTCTTTCCGTGAATGTGCGGGATGGAGACGGCGTCAGGGGCGGACGGTGGGGATGGGGGGCATCGGCCAGTGCGGGCGGTCGGCGTCGCGGCGGGCGGCCGACCTGACCGCCGCCAGTTGGCGCTCGACCTCGGCGAAGTGGTCCGGGGCGAGCGGGCCCCGGGCCAGCGCGGCGGCGTTCTCCTCCACCTGGGCGACCGTGCGGGCGCCGGGGATCGGCACCGCCCGGTCGCTGCGCGTCCAGATCCAGCCGAGCGCGCCCTGCGCCAGCGTACGGCCGTCGGCGGTGAGCGCGTCCCGGACCGCGGCCACCCGACGCAGCCACTCCGGGGCCGGCCGGCCGCTGCGGAACCATTCCAGCCAGGTCGGCCCGAGGCCGCGCACGTCGTCCCGGGGCAGCGTCGACTCCGGCGTGTACTTGCCGGTGAGCAGCCCCATCCCGAGCGGCCCCCGGGCCAGGCTGGCCAGGTCGTGCTTGTCGCAGGCGGCCAGCATGGCCGGGGCGTCCCGCAGCACCGACAGCGCGTGCTGCACGGCGGCGGCGCCATGGGCGACCTGGGCGAAGGCACCGGCCCGGTCGGCCCGGTCGGTGCTCCACCCGTACGCCCGGATCAGGCCGTCGGCGACCAGCTCGTCCAGCGTGCCGACGAGCGCCTCGGCCCGGGGCAGCGGCAGGTCGCCGAGGTGGAGCTGATAGAGGTCGATCCGGTCGGTGTCCAGGCGGCGCAGCGAGTCGACCACCGCCCGGCGCAGGTACTGCGGCGAGGCGTTCTCGCCGGTGGCCTGTCGGGTGCGCTCGTCGAACGTGTAACCCCACTTGGTGGCGATCACCGCCTCGTCGCGCCGGCCGGCGAGGGCCCGCCCGAGCACCCGCTCGCCGTGCCCGGCCCCGTACGTGTCGGCGGTGTCGAAGAGCGTCACCCCGAGGTCGAGCGCACGACGGACCGCCCGCACCGACTCGTCGTCGTCGACCGCGCCCCAGCCCAACGGGCGCGCGCCCTCGGCCCACGGGCCGCCGATCGCCCAGCACCCCATGCCGAGCGCGCTCACCTCGATGCCGCTGCGGCCGAGCGGCCGCGTGCTGACTGCCATCGCCGAATCCTGTCACCTTCCCGGCACGCGCGGGCGGGTTCGTCACCGCGGGTATCCGCGACTCGTCACACTGCGTGATGCCCTCGGAAAAGGGTCTCGATGCGAGCGATATACCGCAGAGTCATAAATCTGACTCCTCGTCATATCGCTTCGCAGTGATGTGTTCATTCGAACCGGCCGGCAGCGGGCGACCGGGCGTCCGCAATCTGCTGCTCGCCGACCGGTGGAAGGAGCTGCCCGCACGGACCGCAGCGCACGGACCGCAGCGGCGTGGACCCGCGACGCCCGGTCTCAGCGGGCGTAGGCCAGCAGCATCGGCGCGTCTCCGCCGGGCCACGCGCCGACGAGCCGGCCCGCCGCCGACCCGTCGGCCGGAACGCCGGTCCGCACGTCGGCCGAGGTGTCGGCCGAGGTGGGCCGGCGGACCAGGGCAAGCTCGACCCCGCCCACGCGGATCACCGTCGGATCGCCGTCCACCACCTCGTCGGCCGGGCCGGCCGGCAGCGCCCGGTCGGTGTGGCTGCCGGACACGGTCATGCTCGGGGCGCGCACCTGCCGCTCCCCGTCGACCTCGAAGTACTCCTCCGCCTGGCCCGCGTCGGCCAGCACCGCGGCGGCCAGCGCCGGCGGGTAGACCGGGTCGCCGCAGGCGTCGTACACCCAGCGGCGGCCGAGCACCGAGTGCTCCACGGTGCCGACCAGGAAACGGTCCGCGCCGGCCAGCGGGGCGCCCCGGTAGGTCAACGGCACCTGGAGCACCGGCCCCTCGCCGGCGCGTACGAGCAGCGTCTCCAGCCCGACCGCGCCGGCCGGGTCGTCGAACCGGTAGGCCGCCACCCGGCTGACCGGCGCGTCGGCCTCGCCGGCGAACCACTGCCGGCCGGGCAGCCAGCCGACAAGCAGTTCCAGTTTCGAGGGGCGCAGTTCCGCGCGGTGCAGCAGGGCCATGCGCAAGATCGTACTGTCGAGGGGTGGCCGTCGGGTTTGCCGAGCCCGGCGGCGGGGGCACCACCGGGGCCGGGAGGCGAGGATGGAGACGTCGGTGGACCAGGTCGACGAGGCGGCGCGGGTACGCCCGGCGCCCCGCTGGGTGGCGCCCACGTTCGTGGCGCTGGCCGTGCTCACCCTGCCCTGGATCGGCTACCTGGCGTTCACCCTGCCCCGGCATCAGGTCACGGTGCACTACCGGGCCGCCTGGGTCGGCTTCGACCTGGGCCTGGTGGCGTTGCTCGGGCTGACCGCCTGGCACGCGTACCGGGGGAACCGGCAGGTGGTGCTCGCGGCCGCCGCCACCGCGACCATGCTCGCGGTGGACGCCTGGTTCGACGTGACGACCACGCCGCCCGGGCCGGACCTGGTGGTGTCGGTGGTGCTGGCGGTGCTGGTCGAGCTGCCGCTGGCCGGGGTCTGCCTGTGGATCGCGCGGCACGGCGACCGGATGGTGCAGCGTCGGCTGCGTCAGCTCGCGGTCCGTGCGGAACTCGCCAGCGACCGGGCCGCGGCGGCCCAACGCACCGCCACCGGCGCCCGCCGCCGGCTCGCCCGGATACGGGGCCGGCTGCGCTGAGTCAGGCCGGCCACGCCTCGGCGAGCAGGTCGCGGGTGTCGGCGAGCAGCTGCGGCAGCACCTTGGTGCGGCCGATGACCGGCATGAAGTTGGCGTCGCCGCCCCAGCGCGGCACCACGTGCTGGTGCAGGTGCGCGGCGATGCCCGCGCCGGCCACACCGCCCTGGTTCATGCCCAGGTTGAAGCCGTGCGCGCTGGAGGTGTGCCGGACCACCCGCATGGCGTCCTTGGTGAACGCGGCCAGCTCGGTGGTCTCCGGCGCGTCCAGCTCGGTGTAGTCGGCCACGTGCCGGTAGGGGCAGACCAGCAGGTGGCCCGGATTGTAGGGATAGAGGTTGAGCACGGCGAAGACGTGCTCGCCCCGGGCGACCACCAGGCTCTCCTCCGGCGGCCGGCCCGGGGCCAGGCAGAACGGGCAGCCGGTCGGCTTCTCGTACCCGCCCTCGGGCCGGTCGTCGCCGGCGATGTAGGTCATCCGGTGCGGCGTCCAGAGCCGGTCCAGCCCGTCCGCCAGGCCACTGTCCGCGTGCCGCTCCACCCCTGTCACACCGGCGATCCTACGATCCGCGCCGGTCCCCCGCCGAACCCGTGCGCCCCGGGCCTCGCGCCCTACCCCTCGGCAGGGGCGGACGGGCCGCTGTTGGTGCGGGACTCCACCACCTCGCGGACGTGGGCCACCGCCTCGGCCAGTGGGACGCCGTTGCGCTGCGAGCCGTCCCGGTAGCGGAACGAGACCGTGCCGGCGGCCACGTCGTCGTCGCCGGCGATCACCATGAACGGGATCTTCTGCTGCTGCGCGTTGCGGATCTTCTTCTGCATCCGGTCGTCGCCCAGGTCGACCTCGGCCCGGATCCCGTGCCGCCGCAGCGTCGCCGCGAACTCCTCCAGGTAGTCGCCGTGGTCGTCGCGGATCGGGATGCCGACCACCTGCACCGGCGCGAGCCAGGCCGGGAACGCGCCGGCATAGTGCTCGGTGAGCACGCCGATGAACCGCTCGATCGAGCCGAACTTGGCGCAGTGGATCATCACCGGCTGCTGCCGGGTGCCGTCGGCGGCCTGGTACTCCAGCCCGAAGCCCTTCGGCTGGTTGAAGTCGTACTGGATCGTCGACATCTGCCAGGTCCGGCCGATGGCGTCCTTGGCCTGCACCGAGATCTTCGGGCCGTAGAACGCCGCGCCCCCCGGGTCGGGCACCAGGTCCAGGCCGGTCTCCCGGGCGCACTCCTCCAGCACGGCGGTGGCGGTGGCCCAGTCGGAGTCGGTGCCGACGAACTTGTCCGGCCGGGTGTCGTCGCGGGTGGACAGCTCCAGGTAGAAGTCGTCGATGCCGAAGTCACGCAGCAGGCTGAGCACGAAGCCCAGCAGGTGCTTGATCTCCGCCGGCGCCTGCTCGCGGGTGCAGTAGGAGTGCGAGTCGTCCTGGGTGAAGCCGCGCACCCGGGTCAGCCCGTGGATCACGCCCGACTTCTCGTACCGGTAGACGGACCCGAATTCGAACAGCCGGATCGGGAGCTGACGGTAGGACCGCCCGCGCGACCGGTAGATCAGGTTGTGCATCGGGCAGTTCATCGCCTTGAGGTAGTAGTCGCTGCCCTCCATCTCCATCGGCGGGAACATCGTGTCCTTGTAGTAGGGCAGGTGTCCCGAGGTGTGGAAGAGACCTTCCTTGGAGATGTGCGGCGTCCCGACGTACTGGAAGCCCTCCTCGATGTGGCGGGTGCGGACGTAGTCCTCCATCACCCGCTTGAGCACACCACCCTTGGGGTGGAAGACGGGCAGGCCGGAGCCGATCTCGTCGGGGAAGCTGAACAGGTCGAGGTCCGCGCCGAGCTTGCGGTGGTCGCGCCGGGCCGCCTCCTCCAACAGCTTCAGGTACGCCTTGAGCTCGTCGCGGGTCGGCCACGCGGTGCCGTAGACGCGCTGGAGCTGCGGGTTCTTCTCCGAGCCACGCCAGTAGGCGGCGGCGGAGCGCATCAGCTTGAACGCGCCGATGAGCCGCGTGTTCGGCAGGTGCGGGCCACGGCACAGGTCCGACCAGCAGACCTTCTCCTCGTTCGCGGCGAGGTTGTCGTAGATGGTCAGCTCGCCGCCGCCCACCTCCATCACCTCGGAGGAGTCCAGCCCTTCGCCCTTGACCTCGATCAGCTCCAGCTTGAACGGCTCGGCGGCCAGCTCGGCGCGGGCCTCGTCGAGGCTGGCGAAGCGACGCCGACGGAACCGCTGGCCGGACTTGACGATCTCCTGCATCCGCTTCTCGAGCTTCGCCAGGTCGTCCGGCTGGAACGGCTTGTCGACGCCGAAGTCGTAGTAGAAGCCGTTCTCGATCGGCGGGCCGATGCCGAGCTTCGCCTCGGGGAAGACGTCCTGCACGGCCTGCGCCAGCACGTGCGCGGTGGAGTGCCGCAGCACCTCCAGGCCGTCCGGGCTGTTCAGCGCGACCGGCTCGACAGTGGTCTCCTCGGCCGGCACCCAGTCCAGGTCGCGGAGCTGACCCCGCGGGTCGCGGACCACCACGACGGCCTTGGGCCCGGTCGTGGGCAGGCCGGCCGCGGCCACCGCGTCGGCCGCCGTGGTCCCGGCGGCGACGACGACGGGGTCGGCCACGGCGGGGGTACGGGGTGCGGACACGGTGACTCCTGTCGTCGACGGTACGGATCTGCCGGGGACCGGCCCCTGCGATGCTATCGGTCACCCGGACCCCGCCGTCGCCGACGCCGGCCCGCCGGTCACGAGTTCGGTGCCGCGTTGAACCTTTCCGCCGTCCCGGCCGAACTACCGGGTGGGGCCGGAGCCGGAACCGACCCCAGTCGACGAGGATGGGGACGACCATGAGGATGACCCGTCAGGGCCGGTGGGCGGCGGCGCTGCTGGCCGCCGCGCTGGCCGGAGCGGTGAGCGGGCCGGGCCCGGCCGCCGCCGCCGCCGCCGGCGTGACCGTCACGACCTCCCCCGGCGAGGTGCACCAGGGCGACGCGATCGAGCTGTCGGTGGTGGTGCCCGCCGACCGACCCGGCACCCGGACCAGCAAGATCGAGCTGACCATGCCGGCGGACGCGCCGATCGGCGAGGTCTATCCGCTGTCCGTGCCGGACTGGGCGCCGACCATCACCACCCGCACGCTGGACCAGCCGGTGGCCGGCATCCACGCCGCCGAGCTGAACCAGGTGACCCACTCGGTCACCTGGCTGCGGGTGGCGGGCGGCGGCGCCGGGACGGCCCGGCTGCCGCTGGGCATGGGGCCGATGCCGGCCACCGACCGGTTGACCTTCAGCGTGGTGCAGACGTACGCCGACGGCACGGTGGTCCGCTGGGCGGACCCGGCCGGTGGCGCGCACCCGGCGCCGACTGTCGCGTTGCTGCCGTCGCTGTCGGGCGCCGCCACGCACGGCGGCGACACCGGTGCGGCCGGTGGCGCGCACGGCGGCCACGGGGGCGCGCCGGGCGGCACGGCGCCGGCCGACGGGACCGTCGCGGCGCTGGCGGCCGACGACGGGCCGAGCGCGGACCTGCTGCTCGGCGGTGGCCTGCTCGCCGGCCTGGCCGGCGGCGGGGTGATCGGCTGGCTGCTCAGCCGCCGCCGGCGCAGCACCATGATCCTGTCGCCCGATCCCGACTCCCCCGTCGCCGACGCGCCCCCGGCCGGCGACGACGTGACAGTGGCCGAGCCCGTTCCGGTCGGTGGCACGCGCCCGCTCGCGTGAGCGCACGGGGAACGACGCGGGTGTCCCCCGCTCGGCTGCCGGGGCAGCGCCGCCCTGGACCGCGGCTCGGACGCGCCGGGACGGCAGCCCGTCGGCGTGTCGCGCCGACCGGATGACGACGATGCGGAGCGATATACCTAGGCGTCATAATTATGACGCTCAGGTATATCGCTCGTCCGCGGCCTGCCGCCCCGACCCGTCACTCGTGGTGATGCGGACGCCGGCGGCGGCCGCCGCGAACCGCGCCGCACGCGGACATGACGGAGGCCGGTGGCATCGCGGCCACCGCGAGCGCGAGCACGGCGGCCACCGCGAGCGCGGGCACAGCGGCAGCGGCAGCGGGGCGGTGTCAGGCGGGGGCGGTGAGCCAGCCGGGCAGCGGCTCGCGCGCCGTCAGCCAGCCCTCCGGGACGCCGCCGGGCGTGCCGACCCCGGTGTACGCGGCGACGACGCCGCCGACGATCGCGGCCGTGGTGTCCACGTCGCCGCCCGCCTCGACGCAGGCGCGGATCGCGGCCGGGTAGTCGGCCAGCAGCGTGGCGGCGACCCAGAGCGCGAACGGGACGGTGTCCTGCGCGGTCGTCCGCGAGCCGTTGCCCACCGCGTCGACCACCTCGGCGACCGGGTGACCGAGCAGCGCGGCGGCCCGGCGGACGCCCCGGTGCACCTCGCCGGCCGGGTCGAGCGCGCCGGCCACCGCGGTGAGCAGGCGGGCCGGCTCGGGCCGGTCGCCGTCGAGGCGGGCCCGGGCGGCCAGCGAGGCGGCCACCGCCACCGCCACCGCGCCGGCGACGCCCTCCGGGTGGGCGTGGGTCACCTCGGCGGCGGCGCGGGCCTGGTCGGCGGCCCGCCGGGTGGAGTCGGCGTGCCAGGCGCCGAGCGGGGCCACCCGCATGGCCGCGCCGTTGCCGCAGGAGCCCTGACCGTCGAACGCCGACGCGGCGGCCACCGGCCACGGCGTGCCGGTGCGGATCAGCCGCAGGACGGTCACCGCGCCCGGGCCGTAACCCCGGTACGGCTCGCAGCGCTCGGCGAACGCCAGTGCCAGCCGGTCCCGGTCGATCCGCCCGGCGGCGGCCAGCTCGGCCACCACCGAGCAGGCCATCTCGGTGTCGTCGGTCCACTCCCACGGCGGCGCGGGCAGCCGACCGGCGGCGAGGTCGGCCGGGTGCCGGCCGGGCACGAAGAACTGGGAGCCGAGCGCGTCGCCCACCGACAGGCCGGCCAGCGCGTCGCGGGCGAGCGTGAGGCGGGTGTCGGAAAAGAGGGTGAACGTCATCGCCGTTCCAGCTTGCCCGGTTCACCAGCCTGCCGCAACGCGACCGACTTGCCACGCCGAGTACGGTGCTGACGTGGCAACCGTCCTGCTGGTCGAAGACGACCACGTCGTGCGCGGCGCGATGCTGCGGTCGCTGACCGACCGGGGCCACGCGGTGCACGCGGTCGGCACGGCGCTGGACGCGTTGCGCCGGGTCGCCGCGGAGACGCCCGACCTGGTGGTGCTCGACCTGGGCCTGCCGGACCTGGACGGCTCGGACGCGCTGCGCATGCTGCGCGGCATCACCGACGTGCCGATCATCATCGCCACCGCCCGCGACGACGAGCAGTCGGTGGTCCGGTTGCTGCGGGCCGGCGCGGACGACTACATGGTCAAGCCGTTCACCGGCGCGCACCTGGACGCCCGGATCACCACCGTGCTGCGCCGGGCCGGTCGGGCCAGCCGTACCGTGCAACCGGCCGTGCACACCGTCGGCGGCCTGCGGGTGGACGTGGGCGAGCGCAGCGCGGTGCTGGACGGGGAGTCACTGGCCCTGACCCGCAAGGAATTCGACCTGCTGGCGTATCTCGCCGCGCGTCCCGGCCGGGTAGTGTCCCGGCGGGAACTCTTGGAGGAGGTATGGCGGCAGCCATCGGTCGGCGAGGACCAGACCATCGACGTTCACCTGTACTGGCTCCGCCGCAAAATGGGCGAGTCCGCGGCGAAGCCGCGCTACCTGCGCACCGTGCGGGGGGTAGGCTTCCGGCTGGTGGCACCGGACTGAGGACGGCGCTGGCCTGGCTCACCGCCGGCATGTGCAGCCTGGTCGCGCTCGCCTTCCTCGTCCCGCTCGGGATCAGCCTCTCCGACCAGTCGCGGGAGGAGAAGCTGGCCGACGCCGCCCGGCGCGGCGCGTTGGTCACCGGCGCGCTGGCGGTCAGCACCGACCCGGAGGTGGTCAAGCGGGCGGTGGCGGCCAGCGGTGACGACCCGGCGCTGCGGCCGGTCGTGCACGGCATCGGCGCCGACGAGTCCGCCGGGCGCGCGGACGCGTCCGCGCTGGCCGACGCCGCCACCCAGCGACGCTCGGTGGTGACCGAGGTGGACGGTGGCGTGCTGCGGCTGGACCCGGTGGTGCTCGGTGACCGGGTGGCCGTGGTGGAGGTCTTCGTCCCCGACGAGGTGCTCGACGACGGCAGCGGCGGGCGGTGGTTGCTGCTGCTCGCGGTGGCGCTGGCCCTGGTCGGCGCTGCGGTGATCGTGGTCGACCGGGTGGCGGCCCGGGCCGTGGACGCCACCGGCGACCTGGTCAAGGCGGCGCTCGCGGTGGGTGACGGCGAGCTGGGCGTACGGGTCGAGCCGGCCGGTCCCCGGGAGCTGGCCGAGGCCGGGCACGCGTTCAACCGGATGGCGGAACGGCTGGTGGCGCTGCGCGCCGACGAGCACGAACTCGTCGCCGACCTGTCGCACCGGCTGCGTACCCCGCTGACCGCGCTGCGGCTGGACGCGGAGGCGTTGGAGTCCGACGACACCAGCATCGGCACGTTCAGCGAGGCGGAGCTGGACCGGCGGCGCGGCATCCGGCGGATCCGGCAGGCCATCGTCACGCTGGAGGGCGAGGTCGACCAGCTCATCAAGACCACCCGCAAGGCGGTCAGCCAGGAGACGGCGCCGGCGTCCTGCGACGTCAGCGAGGTGGTGCGGGACCGGATGGTCTTCTGGTCGGCGCTGGCCGGCGACCAGAACCGGCCGCACCGGGTGGTCGGGGCACAACTGCGCATCCCGGCGCCGGTGCCCCGGGCCGAGCTGGCCGCCGCGCTGGACGCGGTGATCGGCAACGTGTTCCGCTACACGCCGCAGGGCACCGCGTTCGAGGTGGCGGTGAGCCGCCGGGACGGCTGGGTGGCGATCCGGATCGACGACGCCGGGCCGGGCATCGCCAACCCGGACCGGGCGCTGCGCCGGGGGGAGAGCGACCAGGGTTCCACCGGGCTCGGGCTGGACATCGCCAAGCGGGTCGCGTTGCAGGCGAACGGCTCGGTGAGCCTGGACCGGGCCCGGCTCGGCGGGGCCAGCGTAGTGATGTTGCTGGCCGATCCGGACGCGGCGCCCCGGCAGGTCAGCCGGTTCGGGCTGGTGGGCCGGATGACCCGGGAGGCCCGGGAACCCCGCGCCGGGCGGCGCTGGCCGCGCCCGCGCTGACCGGTGGCTGTGGCGCGGCGCAAGTTCTCCTTAGGAGTGGTTTAACGACCGCCCCGACACCGCCGCGAAATGCCAGGATCTCCCCAGAACCCATCAGTTCCGTCGGTCGGGACGCCCCGTAACACCTTCCGGCCGGCGGATCCGTGCGCGCGGCGGGAGTCCGGTCCCCCCACACCTCGCTCCCGTCGCGCGCCGCCCTGCCACCCGGCCGCTCAGTGCGCCGCGCCCGCCGCGTACTCGTCGATCTCGGCGTTGATCCGGGCCGCCTCGGCCGGCGCCAGGAAGGCGGCGTCCACCGCGGCGCGGGCCAGCGCGGCCACCCCGTCCGGGCCGAGCTTCAGCAGCCGGGCGGCCACCGCGTACTCGTCGTCGAGCGTGGTGCCGAACATCGGCGGGTCGTCGGAGTTGATGCTCACCGGCACGCCGGCGGAGACGAGCTGCGGCAGCGGGTGCTCGTCGAGGCTGGCCACCGCCCGGGTCCGCACGTTCGAGGTGGGGCAGACCTCCAGCGGAATCCGGTGCTCCGCCAGGTGGGCCAGCAGCGCCGGGTCGAGCACGGCGGAGATGCCGTGGCCGATCCGCTCGGCGCCCAGCTCGCGCAGCGCGTCCCAGATGGTCTCCGGCCCGGTGGTCTCGCCGGCGTGCGGCACCGACCGGAGCCCGGCCGCCCGGGCCTGGTCGAACCAGGGCTTGAACTGGGGCCGGGGCACGCCGATCTCGGGGCCGCCGAGGCCGAAGCTGATCAGCCCGTCCGGCCGCTCGTCGAGCGCGATGCGCAACGTCTGCTCGGCGGCCGGCAGCCCGGCCTCGCCGGGGATGTCGAAGCACCAGCGCAGTGCGATGCCGAAGTCGGCCTCGGCCCGCTTGCGGGCGTCCTCGATCGCTTCGCAGAACGCCGGCGCGGGAATTCCCCGGTGCACGTGCGAGTAGGGGGTGACGGTCAGCTCGGCGTAGCGGACCTGCTGGCGGGCCAGCTCGCGGGCCACCTCGTGGGTGAGCAGCCAGACGTCGTCGGCGTCGCGGATCAGGTCCACCACGCTCAGGTAGATGTCGATGAAGTGGGCGAAGTCGCGGAAGGCGAAGTAGTCGGCGAGCGCCTCCGGGTCGGCCGGGACGGGACTGCGCCCCTCGTGCCGGGCGGCCAACTGGGCGACGATCCGGGGCGAGGCGGAGCCGACGTGGTGCACGTGCAGCTCCACCTTGGGCAGGCCGGCGATGAAGGTGGACAGGTCGGTCACGAGTTCTCCTCTGCGCGGGCGCCGGTGCGGGCCACCACGAAGATCCGGCGGAACGGAAGGTACACCTGACCCTGCCGCACCGGGTACGCCTCGGCGAGCCGTACCCCCAGCTCGGCGCGGAAGCCGGCCCAGCCGGCGGCGTCCAGTGCGGCACGGACCGGGCGCAACGCCGTGCCCTCCATCCAGGTCAGCACCGGATGGTCCGCGGCGGCGGCCGGCAGCAGGTGCACGTAGGTAGTCTCCCAGGCGTCCACCGCGCAGCCCACGTCGGTCAGCAGCGTGGCGTAGTCGACGGGCTCGCCGACCGGGGCCTCGCGCAGCAGCCCGGCGAGCGGGTCGCGCCACCGCTCCCGGCCGGCGACCTCGCGCAGCGCGCGGTGCGACGGCGCGGCGAAGTTGCCCGGCACCTGAACGGCGAGCCAGGCGCCCGGCGGCAGCTCGGCGGCCCAGCGGGCGAGCAGCTCGCGGTGGCCGGGCACCCACTGGAGCACCGCGTTGGCGACCAGCACGTCGACGTCCGGCGCCGGCCGCCAGTCGCGGACGTCGCCCACGCCGAACGTGACCGGGGCGGCCAGGGCCGCGGCCCGTGTGATCATCTCCGGCGAGGCGTCGAGGCCGGTGACCCGGCTGCCGGGCCAGCGGCCGGCGAGCGTGGCGGTGAGTGTGCCGGGTCCGCAGCCGAGGTCGACCACGGCACGCGGGCGCTCGGCGCCGACGCGGGCCAGCAGGTCGTGGAACGGTCGGGAGCGCTCGTCGTGGTAGCGCAGGTAGGTGCTCGGGTCCCACATGACAATCTCCAAACCGTACGTACGTCTTGGTAAGACCGTACGGCCCGACGAGCGCCACGGCAACCCGCTCACTAGGCTCGACCGGATGGAACAGCGCAACTTCGACCGGCTCGGCCGGCACGTCGGCATCATCGGACTCGGCGCCTGGCAGCTCGGCGCGGACTGGGGCGAGGTCAGTGAGGACGCGGCGCTCGACGTGCTGACCGCCGCCGTCGACGCCGGCGTCACCTTCCTGGACACCGCCGACGTGTACGGCGACGGCCGCAGCGAACAGCTCATCGGGCGGTTCCTGCGGGCCCACCCGGACCACGGGCTGACCGTGGCCACCAAGATGGGCCGGCGGGTGCCGCAGACGCCGGAGGCGTACACGCTGGACAACTTCCGGGCCTGGACCGACCGGTCCCGGGCCAACCTCGGCGTCGACACGCTGGATCTGGTGCAGTTGCACTGCCCGCCCAGTGCCGTCTTCGCCGACGACCGGGTGTTCGACGCCCTGGACACGCTGGTCGCCGAGAAGCGCGTCGCCGGTTACGGGGTCAGCGTGGAGACCTGCGACCAGGCGCTCACCGCCATCGCCCGGCCCGGCGTGGCCAGCGTGCAGATCATCCTCAACGCGGTCCGGCACAAGCCGCTGGAGCGGGTGCTGCCGGCCGCCGCCGCGGCCGGGGTGGGCGTCATCGCCCGGGTCCCGCTGGCCAGCGGCCTGCTCTCCGGCCGCTACGACGAGCACACCACGTTCCCGGCGGACGACCACCGCACCTTCAACCGGCACGGCGAGTCGTTCGACGTCGGCGAGACGTTCTCCGGCGTCGACTACGACCTCGGCCTGGCCGCCGTGCGCCGGCTCGCGCCGCTGGTCGGCGACGACCGCAGCATGGCGCAGTTCGCGCTGCGCTGGATCCTCGACCAGCCCGGCGTGACAGTGGTGATCCCCGGCGCCCGCTCCGCCGAGCAGGCCCGGCGCAACGCCGAGGCGGCCGGCCAGCCGCCGCTGACCGAGGTGGAGCTGGCCTCGGTGCGGGCCACCTACGACGAGCTGATCCGGCCGCAGGTGCACGACCGGTGGTGACCGCACCGGGTCGGCCCGTCGGCGCGGCGTCGCCCCCAACCGGCGTCGGCAGGCATGCTGAACCGGGGCGGACGTCGTCGGAGGGGGCGCGATGAGGGGTTGGTTCCGGCTCACCATGGGCCTGCTGGCGGTGGTCCTCGGCGCACTCTGGACCGTGCTGGGGCTCGGCTACGTCGAGGGCAGCGCGCTGACCGACCGGCGGATCTGGGCGATGGTCGGCCCGGTGGTCGTCCTGGTCGGACTCGTGGCGCTCTGGCACGGCATGCGGGCCCGCCGGCGCTGAGGCGCACCGGGGTACGGAGAAGCCCCGCCTCCCGTGCGGGATGCGGGGCTTCGCGCACCGGCCGGCGCGGCCGGCGCCTTGTCAGCTCAGATGGGGCGGACCTGCTCGGCCTGCGGACCCTTCTGACCCTGGGCGATCTCGAACTCCACCCGCTGGTTCTCCTCCAGCGAGCGGTAGCCGCTGGACTGGATGGCCGAGAAGTGGACGAACACGTCAGCACCCCCGCCGTCGACGGTGATGAAGCCGAAGCCCTTGTCAGCGTTGAACCACTTCACGGTTCCCTGCGCCATGTGCAACTCCTTCTAAAACTGGCGGCCGAGCACGCCGTGCGGCCGATTGGCCGTTTTCGAGCAGCGGCGCCTGAGGCGGCCCCCGTGCAGGGAACGTCTCTCAACCCACGCGTCTCGCAACAGCGTGAGACAGCAAACCACGTACGCAAAAACTTCGCACAGCCTACCGGACGAAGTTCTCCGACATGTGACCTGAAAGTTGTCCGGAGATCGACTGACGACCGGGGTCCGGACGCGCGGAAGGCCCCTCTCCCACGGCGTGGGAAAGGGGCCTTCCATCGAGCTGGTTCAGTCCGGCCAGTGCCCGGTCAGCCGGCGTACGCCGACCGCGCCGCCCCGGTCGACGGCGGCGCGCACCGCCGCGAAGATGGCGCCCTGGAGCGCCGCGGCGGCCAGCACCTCGCCCCACCGGCGGTCCTCGTCGGTGGCACTCGGCGCATCGCCGTCGCCCGCCGTCAACTTCCAGACCTGCCGGAAGATCATCCCGGCGACGGTGCCGGCGGCCAGGCCGAGCAGCACCCCCACCGGCTTGTAGGCCGCCTTACCGATCCTGCCGCTCACCTGCGCCTCCCTCGGACCACCAACAGCACCACCACGGTCACCACCGCGCCGGCCGCGACGGCCGCCCACGGCAACGGGTTGCGCCCGACCGCCTCACCGGACCCGTACGCCTGCGCCCGGACCAGCCGGGCCCGCTCCGTGGCCCGCGCGCGCACCCGGGCGACGGTCAACGCCGCCTCCTGGCGCACCCGCGCCTTGGCCTGCTCGGCGGAGTGCCGCACCAGCGCCTTCGGGTCGGCCCGGGCCGCCAACAGCTCCATCGTCTCACCGAGTTCCACCCGGGTGCGGCGGATCTCCTCCCGGAGCGCCGCCACGTCCCCGGTCCCGTTCCCGTTGCCGGTCATGCCCGCCTCCCGTCCTTCACCGCGGCGGTGACCGTGTCGACGTCCGCCCGAACACTGCGGACCGTCGCCTCCGGCACCGGCGGGACAGCACGGCTGACCTGCTTCTTGCCCACGAGCGCCAGGATCCCGGCGAGCAGGAACAGCGCCACCGCCACGATCAGGGCGGCCAGCCATGCCGGCATGACCAGTGCCAGCAGCAGGATCACGGTGGCGACCAGCGCGCCGGCGCCGTAGAGCGCCATCACCCCGCCGCCGCCGAACAGACCGATCCCGATCCCGGCGTGCTTGCCCTTCTGGGTCAGCTCCGCCCGGGCCAGCGTCAACTCGTCCCTTACCAGACGGGTGACCTGTTCGGTGGCCCGTTGCACCAGTTCCGCGGTGGACGGCTCGTTGCCGGTCCGGGACGTGCTGTGACTCGCGACGTCAGCCATGCTGTCCTCCTTTCTTCATCACCGCGCTGTATGCCCGGAGTCGCCGCCCGTCAATCCTGCGCGGGGCGGCCGGTCGGCCCGGCCGCGCGCCACCGGCGCCCGGCGTCGGCCGGCCGGAATCCGAGGCGTGCGCAGCAGGTCCCCCGGAATTCCGCCGGGCAAACCCACACGGCCCGACACGTCGCGAACGGCCCCGGCCGGCCACGTACCGGAGCCCCCGGCGCCGCGCGGGCGGCCGGGGGCTCCGATCGGGGTACGGCGGATCAGCGGCGGGCCTCGGCGTGCTCCTCCCGGCCCACGAACACCTCGCTGCGGGCGTCCCCGTCGTCGCTGCCGCCGAAGACCCGCGCGTCGTCGGGCGCCTCGGTGTCGGACGCCCGGCGGGCCGCCCGGCGCGGCTGCACCACCTGCCAGGGCAGCGGGCCGGTGGCATCGCCCACCTCGGCACGCAGCCGGGGCAGGGCGGTCGGGCGGTGGTCGCGTACCCAGGTCACCAGGTTCTCCCGGACCAGGCAGCGCAGGTCCCAGAGGCTGCCCGCGTCGGCGGCGCTGACCAGCGCGCGGACCTTGACCATGCCGCCGGTCGCGTCGGTCACCTGGAGCACGCAGACCCGGCCGTCCCACAGGTCGGTGCCCTCGCAGAGCCGGCGCAGCTCCTCCCGCATGGCCTGCACCGGGATGGCCCAGTCCAGGTCGAACTCGGCGGTGCCGAGCACCGCCGCCTCGGTCCGCGTCCAGTTCTGGAACGGTTTGCTGGTGAAGTACGAGGTGGGCAGGATCAACCGGCGGTCGTCCCAGATCTGCACCACCACGTAGCTGAGCGTCAGCTCCTCGATCCGGCCCCACTCCCCCTCGACCACCACCACGTCGTCGAGGCGCACCGCGTCGCTGAACGCGAGCTGGAGGCCGGCGAAGACGTTGCCGAGCAGGCTCTGCGCGGCGAGCGCGGCGACGACACCGACCACACCGGCGGAGGTGAGCACGCCGGCGCCGACACCGCGGACGGCCGGGAACGTCATCAGCATCACGCCGACGGCGAGGATCACGATCACCGCGATGGTCAGCCGGCGCAGCAGCACCACCTGGGTCCGCACCCGGCGGGCGTGCCGGTTGTTCGGCACGTCCACCCGGAACCGGGCCAGCGCGGTGTCCTCCGCCACCACCAGCAGCGACGCCACCAGCCAGGCGATCGCGGCGATCATGGCCAGCCCGAGCGTGTGCAGGACGAACTGGCGCCACGGGCTGCCCACCGCGTAGAGCGTGGTGAACCGGACCGCGAGCTGCACGCCGACCACTGTCGCGGCGACCTGGAACGCGCGGTGCGCGTGCTCGGTCAGCTCGGTCATCAGCAGCGAGCGGCGGCCGAGCCGGCGGGTGAGCCGGTGCACCACCTCGACCAGCACCAACGCGACCGCCGCCGCGGCGAGCGCGGCGGCGACGGTCACCAGATAACTCTGCACGAACTCTCTCTCCCTCCGGCCCGGACGGGAATCGGGCAAAGGCCCAATGGTGCCCGGCGGTCCGGGTATCGACCAGGATCAGACCTTGCGGTAGCGGGACTGGAAGAAGCAGTAGACGCCGAACGCGGCGATGCCGAGCGCCATCAGCGCCAGCAGCCACGGCCCGTACGCCTGGTCGCGCAGCGTCCGCAGGGCGGCGTCCAGGCCGCGCGCCTTCTCCGGGTCGTACTTGACGGCGGCGACCACGACGAGCAGGCCGGCGATGGCGAAGACCGTGCCCCGGGCGGCGTACCCGGCCATGCCGAGGCGACGGGTCAGCTGGTGGGTCTTCGGGCTCATCTCACCGGTCTTGAGGTTGCGCTCGAACTTCTTCTTCAGGCCGTAGATCACCATGCCGATGCCGACCGCGGCGAGCACCAGGCCGGCCAGCCCGACCAGCCACCGGCCACCGTCGGAGGCCATCAGCTTCTCGGTGAGCTGCTGCTGCTGGTTGGAGGCGTTGGAGCTGGCGTCCTGCACGACCTTGATCGCGGTCCAGCCCAGCCAGACGAAGATGATCACCCGGACGACCGAGGCGATCCGCTCGAAGGTCCGCTCCTTGCCGGTCCTGGACTGGTGGCCGACCAGCGCCTCGGAGGCCTGCCAGATGGCCATCGCGAAGAGGCCGACGGCGATCGCCACCAGCATGGTCTTGCCGAGCGGCTGCTCGCCGAGCGTCCGCAGCGCGCCGTTCTGGTTGCCCTCCTCCCCGGATTTCCCGAAGGCGATCTGCAACGCCAACCAGGCGAAGAGGAGGTGCACGATTCCGTAGCCGATGAAACCGGCGCGAGTCAGCAGTTCGAGCCATCGGCTGTTCTTGGCCTGCGAGGCGGTGGCTCCGGCGTTCCGGGTGAGAGACATGGGCCCTCAATCTCCCGACGTGCGGTTTTCCAAACGTCACCGCCCGCAGGCCGCCGGTCGGCGGGCGGCCGAAAGGGATCAGCCGTTGGGGTTGCGGGCCACCCGCAGCACCACGTTCTGGTCGGTGACGGTGTCCAGGCTGACCTGGAAACCGCCGACCTCGGTCGCCTGCTGGCCGGTGGTGAGCGAGAGCTGCTCGCCGGCCACCTCCACGGTGACCTGGTCGTCCTGCGCACCGATCAGCTTCGCCTCGATGCCGAGGATGGTGGCGCTGGCGTCCACGCCGCGGTCGAACGTGATGGTGCAGGCGTCCAGGCCGCAGTCGGTGTCGGCGCCGTTCGAGCTGCAGCCGGCGAGCAGCGCGGCACCGAGGGCGAGACCGGCGAGCAGCCCGGCGGCACGACGGACGGGGGGCGGGGCGAGGGTGGCGCGTCGGTTCGTCACCTCCCCAACGGTACCGCCCACCCACCACGCCCCCGGGTGGCGTGCTCGCCGGGGGCGGGCGTGGAGAAGGGGCCCCTTCTCTACCGAATGCGTTAAGAAGGGGCCCCTCCTTCACGCGCTAGGGTGCGGGAATGGCATTTGATGTTGCCCGGGTGCGCGGGCGCTATCCCGCGTTGGGCGAGGGTTTCGTGCACTTCGACGGCGCCGGCGGCACCCAGACCGCCGCGCCGGTGATCGAGGCGGTGGCCGACGCGATGCGCGCCGCGACGGGCAACCGCAGCACCGCCTTCCGGCCCGGCCGGCGCGCGCTGGAGCTGGTCGCCGGCGCCCGCGCCGCGGTCGCCGACCTGCTCGGCGCCGACCCGTCGGGCGTGGTGCTCGGGCCCAGCGCCACCGCGCTGACCTACACGCTGGCCCGGACGCTGGGCGCGGGCTGGCGCCCGGGCGACGAGGTGGTGGTCTCCCGGCTGGACCACGACGCCAACGTCCGGCCCTGGGTGCAGGCCGCCGAGGCGGCCGGCGCGACGGTGCGCTGGGCCGAGTTCGACAGGGCCACCGGTGAGCTGCCCGCCGGCCAGTACGCCGACCTGGTCGGCGAGCGGACCCGGCTGGTAGCGGTGACCGCCGGCAGCAACGCGATCGGCACCGTGCCGGACGTGCCGGCGATCGCCAAGACCGCGCACGCGGTCGGCGCGCTGGTCTGCGTGGACGGGGTGCACTCGGTGCCGCACGGCCCCACCGACCTGGCCTCGCTCGGCGCGGACGTGCTGGTCACCAGCGCGTACAAGTGGTCCGGCCCGCACCTGGCGGCGATGGTCGCCGACCCGGCGCGGTGGGCGGCGCTGCACCCGGCGAAGCTGCTGCCCTCCGCCGACTCGGTCCCGGACCGCTTCGAGTACGGCACCCCCAGCTTCCCGCTGCTGGCCGGCGTGACCGCCGCGGTGGACCACCTGGCCACCCTCGACCCGGCCGCGACCGGCGACCGGCGGGCGCGGGTCCGGGCCGGCCTGGCCGCCGCCCAGGCGCACGAGGAGGCGGTCTTCGACCGGCTGCTCGCCGGGCTGGCGGCCCGGCCCTTCGTCACCGGGTACGGCACCCCGGCCCGGCGCTGCCCCACGGTGTCGTTCCGGGTGGCCGGCCGCACCCCGGCGGAGACCGCCGCGGCGCTCGGCGAGGCGGGCCTCTGCCTCTCCTCCGGCGACTACTACGCCTACGAGTACTTCCAGGCGATGGGCCTGCGCGACACCGGCGGCGCGGTGCGGGCCAGCGTCTACCACTACAACACGGTCGACGAGGTGGACCGGCTGCTGGCCGAACTCGACCGGCTGGCCGACGACGAGGGGACAATGGTCCGGTGAGCTTTCTGGTCGAGGAGAACCCCGCCAAGCACCGCTTCGAGATCCTGGTCGACGACGCGCTGGCCGGGTTCACCGCCTACCTGCCGCGCGGTGAGGTGCTGGTCTTCACGCACACCGAGGTCGACGACCGCTACCAGGGGCAGGGCGTGGGCGCCGCGCTGATCCGGGGCACGCTGGACCAGGTCCGCGCCCGTGGCGGCCGGGTGGTGCCCCGCTGCCCGTTCATGGCCACGTTCATCGAGCGCCACCCCGACTACGCCGACCTGGTGGCCGACGCGCCGTAGGGCCCGGCCCGACCGGGGGACCTCCCCACCCGGCCGGGCCGGGAGTTCAGCGGACGCCGGCCAGCAGCTCGGCGGCGGCCCGGGCCGCCGCCGCGGTGGCGCCGTGGGTGGCCAGGTGCACCCGGCCGGCGGGCAGCTCGGGCACGCCCAGCTCGACCACCACCGCGTCCGGGCGGGCGGCCAGCGCCCGGGTGACCGCGTCCCGCATCCACCCGTGCCGGTGCAGGTCGCGCACGACCAGCACCAGCGGCCGGTCGGCCGGGCCGGTGGCCGGGTCGGCCGGGACGGCGTCGGCGGCGTACCGGGCGGTGGTGGTGCCGGGCGTCAGGTGGGCCAGCGGCGCGGCGACCCCCCACGGGGTCTCCTCGCCGATGGCGATGTTGCGGGGCGGCGCGAACTCCACCACGTGCGCGGGCCCGGCCAACGGCAGCAGCGCGGCGTCGCCGGTGATCCGGACCGCCCGGCGCGCGGCGGCCAGCCCGATCGGCGACCCGTCGGCGGCCGGCCGGTCGCCGCTGCGGTGGGCGCGGGCGGCGACGCTCCACGCGGCGAGCTGGCCGACCCGTTTCGCGGCCTCGGCCAGCCGCTCCTCCGGCAGCTCGCCGCGCACCACCGCGGCCACCACGGCGTCGCGCAGCTCCCGGGCGTCGGCCTCGGTGGCCCGTTCCCCGCCCACGCAGATAGCGTCCGCGCCGGCGGCGAGCGCCCGCACCGCCGCGCCGGCGAAGCCGTACCGGTCGGCCACCGCGCGCATCTCCACCGCGTCGGTGACCACCACGCCGCCGAAGCCCAACTCCTCGCGGAGCAGCCCGCCCAGGATGCGCGCGCTGAGTGTGGCCGGCAGTTCCTCGTCGAGCGCCGGCACCAGCAGGTGACCGGTCATCACCGCCTGCACCCCGGCCGCCACCGCGGCCCGGAACGGGGCCAGCTCGACCGCGTCCAGCCGGGCCCGGTCGCCGCCGATGCGGGGCAGGTCGAGGTGGGAGTCGACGCGGGTGTCGCCGTGCCCGGGGAAGTGCTTGGCGCAGGCGGCCACGCCGCCGGCCTGGAGGCCGCGCACCCAGGCGGCGGTGTGGCGGGCGACCAGCTCGGGGTCGGCGCCGAACGAGCGCACCCCGATGACCGGGTTGGCCGGGTTGGAGTTGACGTCGGCGTCCGGGGCGTAGTCGAGCGTGATGCCGACGGCGGCCAGCTCGGCGCCCAGGTCGCGGGCGACCTCCTCGGTCAGCGCCGCGTCGTCGACCGCGCCGAGCGCGAAGTTGCCGGGCCGGGAGCTGCCCCGGGCCGACTCGATCCGGGTGACGTCGCCGGCCTCCTCGTCGATCGCCACGATCACGTCCGGCCGTTCCGCCCGCAGGTTCGCGGTGAGCGTCGCGACCTGCTCGAGGTCGACGACGTTGCGGGCGAACAGGACCACCCCGCCGAGCCCTTCGCCGAGCCAACGGCAGACCCAGGGCGGCGGGGTGGTGCCGACGAACCCGGGTTGCAGGACGGCGGCGGCGAGCGCCGCCAGGTCTCCGGTCGCACCGACGATCCGCTCGCTCATGTGCTGACGTCCCCCGTATCCCCACGGACCCGCCGGGACCGACGGGTGCTGACATGGTCACACTGCGCCGCGAAATAGTCAACAATCCTTACTGTTAGCTGGTGGCGCCCCGCGAACCGGCGTGGGAGAGTTCGTCCATGCCCGCCCTGCCGCTCGCGGACGCCACCGGCGCCGCCGACATCCCCGGCGTACGCCTGCTCGGCCTGGTGGTCGGCGCCCTGTTCCTGCTGATCGCGATCCGGGCGATGTTCCGCCGCTGACGCCCGGTTCGGACCGTTCCGCCGGGGTACCGAGGTCGGCATCAGGACACGGCGGAGGGGACACCCATGAAGATCGGTTACTTCCTGTCCAGCGAGGAGTACACACCGGCGGAGCTGCTGGCCCAGGCGCGCGGCGCCGAGCAGGCCGGCTTCGAGGCACTGTGGATCTCCGACCACTACCACCCGTGGGTCGACGCCCAGGGGCAGAGCCCGTTCGTCTGGTCGATGCTCGGCGCGCTCAGCCAGGTCTGCCGGCTGCCGGTGACCACGGCGGTCACCTGCCCCACCGTCCGCATCCACCCGGCGGTCATCGCCCAGGCGGCGGCCACCAGCGCGGTGCTGCACGAGGGCCGCTTCGTGCTCGGGGTGGGCACCGGCGAGGCGCTCAACGAGCACATCCTCGGCGACGCCTGGCCGCAGACCGACGTGCGGCTGGAGATGCTCGAGGAGGCGGTCGAGGTGATCCGCGAGCTGTGGCGCGGCGACTTCGTCAACCACCACGGCCCGCACTACACGGTGGAGCACGCCCGGATCTACACCCGACCCGAGACGCCGCCGTCGATCTACGTCTCCGGCTTCGGTCCCAAGGCGATCGAGCTGGCCGCCCGGATCGGCGACGGGTACGTCAGCATGATGCCCGACGCCGACATGGTGCGCCGGTTCCGCGACGCCGGGGGCGGCGACAAGCCGTGCCAGGGCGGCTTCAAGGCCGCGTACGCCGACACCGCCGACGAGGGCGCCCGGATCGCGTACGAGCGCTGGCCCAACGCGGGCGTGCCGGGTGAGCTGTCCCAGGTGCTCCCCTCGCCGCGCCACTTCGAGCAGGCCGCCGAGCTGGTCCGGCCGGAGCAGGTGCGGGAGGCGTTCGTCTGCGGCCGGGACGCCGACGCCCACCTGGAGATGATCGACAGGTACGCCAAGGCCGGGTTCGACGAGGTCTACGTGGCCAACACCGGCCCGCACTGGCAGGGCCTGTTCGACCTCTACCAGGCCGACGTGCTGCCCCGGCTGCGGTGATCCGGAAAGACGGTTTCGGGTTCGGACGCCGGGGGTAGCTGAGGCGCTTGATGAAACTGACCACGCACGCCACCAACCTGCGCCGCGCGGCGAAGAACCTGTTCGGCTGGACCGCGCTGCGGCCCAACCAGCTGGCCGCCATGCGCGCCGTCATGAAGCGCCACGACGCCCTGGTGGTGCTGCCCACCGGCGCCGGCAAGTCGGCGATCTACCAGATCCCGGCCAGCCTGATCCCCGGCCCGACCGTGGTCATCTCCCCGCTGCTCGCGCTCCAGCAGGACCAGATCGCCGCGCTCAACGAGCGGCAACGGCCCGAGCTGCGCGCGGTGCGGATCAGCTCGGACGAGAGCGCCGCGCAGCAGGCCGAGGCGGTCGAGGACATCCGGGCCGGCCGGGCCGAGTTCCTGTTCATCACGCCCGAGGCGCTGAGCAACCCGGACCGGCTGGCCGAGGTCCGCTCGCTCTCCCCGGCGCTGGTCGCGATCGACGAGGCGCACTGCATCTCGTCCTGGGGTCACGACTTCCGGCCGGACTACCTCGCCCTCGGGCACCTGATCGACGGCCTCGGCCGGCCGCCGGTGGTCGCGCTGACCGCCACCGCCTCACCCCCGGTGCGCGACGACATCATCGCCCGGCTGCGGCTGCGCGAGCCCGAGGTGGTGGTCTCCGGGCTGGACCGGCCGAACCTGTTCCTCGAGGTGGCCCACTGCCCGACCGAGGACTACCGGTGGCGGCGGCTGGTCGCGCTGCTGCGCGACGACGAGCGGCCCGGCATCATCTACGTGCCGACCCGGCGCGCGGCGGAGGAACTGGCCGAGCGGCTGACCAAGGCGGGTTTCCCGTCCGAGTTCTACCACGGCGGCATGCCCACCGCGGCGCGGCACGAGCTGCACGAGGCGTTCCTCGCCGACCGGGTGCCCATCATGGTGGCCACCTCGGCGTTCGGCATGGGCATCGACAAGCCGAACATCGCCTGGGTGGTGCACATGGCGCTGCCCGACTCGCCGGACAGCTACTTCCAGGAGATCGGCCGGGCCGGCCGCGACGGCTCCCCGTCCCGGGTGCTGCTGCTCTGGCGCTCCGAGGACGTCGGCCTCCAGCGCTACTTCAGCGGCGGGCTGCCCGACGAGAAGGAGCTGTCCGACCTCGCCGCGGTGCTGCGCAGCAAGGCCCGCACCCGCAAGGAGCTGCGCGAGCTGACCGGTCTGGGCCCGCGCAAGCTCGGCCAGTACCTCTCCCTGCTGGAGCAGATCGGCGCCGCCGAGCCGCGGGCCCGGCAACGCATCGGGGCGCCCCGCTACGCGCCGGACGCCGCCGAGGCCGGTCGCGCCGCGCGCGCCGAGGCCGAACGGCAGCAGACCGTGACCCGGTCGCGGACGGACATGATGCGCGCGTTCGCGGAGACCACCGGCTGTCGCGGGCAGGCGCTGCTGGCCTACTTCGGCGAGCAGATGAGCGAGGTCTGCGGCCACTGCGACAACTGCCACGCCGGCACCAGTGTGGCGAACGACGGCGCGGTCGGGCCGTTCCCGGTGCACAGCCAGGTCCGGCACGCCGAGTGGGGGTCCGGCCTGGTGCTCAGCTACGAGGAGGGCCGGATGACGGTGCTCTTCGACGAGGTGGGCTACAAGACGCTGTCCGTGCGTGTGGTGTCCGAACAGGGCCTGCTGGAACTGGACTAGCCTGATCCGGGCACCGCGACGGTGCCCGTCGACAACGACGACCGCGGCGAAAGGAACCTGATCGTGATCGAGCAGCCGGCGTACACCCGGTTCGGCGTCTCGGACGAGGAGTGGGGGCTGCTGGTGGGGCTGCCGCAGTCGGTGCTCACCGCGGCGGCCGCCGCCGAGTCCGACGGCACCCGGCGCACCATGGCCGAGAACGCCGCCGGGCTGGAGACCATCGCCGCCGGCCGGGAGTCGGCCAGCCCGCTGGTCGCCGCCGTGGCCGGCGAGATCGTCGCCCGGGTCGGCGACCCGGAGACCGGCGCGGAGCTGCCGGTGATCACGCCGGACGACCCGACGGCGATGATCGAGGACGTGCTCACCCGGGCCGGCCAGGCGTCCGCCCTGCTCACCGGCCGGGTGGACGAGGGGCAGGCCGGCGCCTACCGGCACTGGCTGGTGGAGATCGCCGAGCAGGTGGTGGGCGCCGCCTCCACCGGCGGCATCCTGGGCATCGGCGGTGACGTGGTGAGCGACTCCGAGCGTCGGTTCCGGGACCGGTTGTCCCACGTGCTCAACGACTGACCCACCGTCTGTCTATGACGGACGTCACGCCCCACGGGTGCCGCGTTTCGGCCCCGTGGGGCGTCGTGTTTGTGGAGGGATGTCGAGAGACCACGGGGGTCGTTCATGGACACACCGATGCAACCGCAGATCTTCGACACGGCGCAGATACCCGTCGCCGACCGCTTCGGGCTCTGGCTGGAGATGCTCGCCCAGACGCCCACGCTGATGCGCGTCCGCACCGAGCACGCCGACAACTTCGAGGCGCGGGCCGAGTTCCTCGAACTCGGGCCGATCCAGCTCATCCGGCACCGCTACCCGTCGCTGCACGGGGTCCGGACCCGCAAGCTGATCAGCCGCTCCGACGCCGACTGCTACCTGCTGGCACTGACGCTCACCGGCACCGGCACCGCCGACCAGGACGGGCAGCGGGGGGTCTGCCCACCCGGCGACCTCACCTTCTACGACTGCGCCCGGCCCCAGGAAATCAGCCACCACACCGACCGTGCCGACGACCGGTCCGCCGCGTCGATCGTGGCGCTCATCCCGCACGACGCGCTGCCGCTGCCGCACCGCCGGCTCACCCCGCTGTTCGCGAGCCGGATGTCCGGCGCCGAGGGGATCGGCGCCCTGCTGGCCGACTACCTCATCCGGATCACCGGCCATCCGGAGCAGTACCACGCGGTCGACGCGGACCGGCTGGGCGGCGTCGCGCTCGACCTGATCGCCACGCTGCTCGGTCGCCACCTGGTCTCCGAGGAGGCGGTGCCGACCGAGGTCCGGCGCCGTGCGCTGCTGGCCCAGGTGCACGCGTACGTCCGGCAGCACCTCGGCGACGTGACGCTGGACCCCGGCACGATCGCCGACGCCCACCACCTCTCGGTGCGCTCCCTGCACCGGCTCTTCGAGGACGAGGAGACCACTGTCGCGGCGTACATCCGGGACGAGCGGCTGGCCCGGTGCCGGCGGGACCTCGCCGACCCGACCCTGGCCCACCGGTCCATCCAGGTCATCGCCGCCCGCTGGGGGTTCCGGGACAAGGCCCACTTCAGCCGCGCCTTCCGGACCGCCCAGGCGGAGACGCCGCAGGCGTACCGGACGCGTCATCTGGAACAGGCACGGATCGTCAACAGCGCGGCATCCGAAGTCAACTCGACCCGAACACACTGAAACCCGGGCCGACACCGGCGACGGTGACGGCCCGCTGGTAACGGGGGGCCGTGGCGTGGCGCCCGCGGCGGTCCAGCCGCGGGCGGCCGCCCGGTGGCCCCTCTCGCGCCGCGTCGGCGGCACCCGGGTTCCGGCCCCGTCGCTTCCCCCCAGGACCGACGGGGCCGGTCGGAGTCAGTCGGCCGCCTTCTCCTCCAGCAGCGCCAGCACGGACCTCTCCACCGCCTCGCGCGGCATCTCCGGCTGCACCGGCGCCAGCACCCCGTCGTGGTAGAGGTCGACCACGCGCGGGTCCACGTAGGACGTGCGGGCCACCGTCGGCGTGTTGCCGAGCAGCTCGGCGACCGAGCGCATCACCGCCGCCACGGCCCGGCGGCGCGCGGTGGTGGACCGCTGCGGGCCCACCGAGGCCAGCTCGGCGGCGGCCAGCACGGTGGCGTGCCAGGTGCGGAAGTCCTTCGCGGTCATCTCCCCACCGCTGGCGTCCCGCAGGTAGTCGTTCACCTCGTCGCTGCGCACGTCGCGCCATGCGCGACCGTCCCAGTAGCCGAACAGCCGCTCCTGGGCGCGCCGCCGCCGGCGCAGGTTGAGCAGCACCTGGCACAGCTCCGCGTCCTCGATGCGGCGGACCTGGTCGATGCCGCCCTTGGCCGGGAACTCGAACACCACGCACCCGCCGCGGGAGCGGGCGTGCTCGGGGCGCAGCGTGGCCACGCCGAAGGTGGGATCGTCGCCGGTGGCGTACTGGTCGCTGCCGACCCGGAACGCGCCCATGTCGAGCAGCCGGGCCACCGTGGCCAGCACCCGTTCCCGCCGCAGCCCGCGCAGCGCCAGGTCGTGCGCGACCCGGTCGCGCAGCGCCGGCAGCCGGTGGGCCACCTCCAGCACGTGGTCGAACTTCGCCTCGTCCCGCTTGCGACGCCACTGCGGGTGGTAGAGGTACTGCTTGCGACCGGCCGCGTCGATGCCGGTGGCCTGGATGTGCCCGTTCGGGTACGGCGAGATCCACACGTCCCGCCAGGCGGGCGGGACGACCAGCTCGCGCAGCCGGGCCAGCTCGTCGGCGTCGCGCACCGGGTCGCCAGTCGCGTCCAGGAAGAGCCACCCCTTGCCGCGCCGCCGCCGGGCGTACCCCGGTCGGCCCGGATCGCTACGCCGCAACCGCACCGGAGACCCGTTCCACCTCGGCCACCGCCGCCACCACCTCGTCGATCCCGATGGCATCCAATGTCGGATGCGTTCCCACCCCACCGGAACCCGTCGGATCCGGGTCGGGTCCGGCGGCACCGACCCGGCCGAGCACCCGATGCCGGGGACGGTCGGGCGGCGGGCCCCAGTGCGTCGCCGGCACCGGCCCGAACAGCACCACCGAGGCGGTCCGGTAACCGGTGGCGAGGTGGGCCACGCCGGTGTCGCCGCTCACCACCAGGCGCGCGTCGGCCACCAACGCGGCCAGCTCGACCAGGCCGGTCCGCCCGGCCAGCACCGCCGCCGGCGGCAGCCCGGCGTCGCGGGCCACCTGGGCGGCCAGCGCCCGCTCGTCGGCCGAACCGGTGAGCACCACCCGGTGCCCGCGCGCGGTCAGCGCCCGGGCCAACGCGGCGAAACGGTCCGCCGGCCAACGCTTCGCCGGCACCTTGCTGCCCGGATGCAGCACCGTCACCCCGGCCGGTACGCCGACCGTGGCCGGCCGCCGCAGCGCCAGGTCGCCCGCGTCGGCCGGCAGGCCGTACGCGTGCAGCAGCCGGCACCAGCGGCGCACCTCGTGCTCGTCGGCGTCCCAGGTCGGACCGTCGAGGTGGCCGGCCGCCGGGTTCCGGTAGGCGAGCAGCCGGCCCGGCCGGACCGCCGCCAGCGCCCGGTGCGACTCGGGTCCCCGGCCGTGCAGGTTCACCGCCACCTCCGGCGGCGGCCCGGTCCACCGGATCCGGTCCGGCCCGGCGGTGGGCAGCACCCGGTCGACCGCCCCGGTCAGCGCCGCCAGTGGCGCCAGCCAGGCCGGCGCGGCCAGCACCAGCTCCCGGCCGGGCAGGCCGGCGCGCAGGCCGTGCAGCGCCGGGACGGCGGTGGCCAGGTCGCCGACCCCGAGCGCGCGCAGCACCAGGATCACGGGTACGAGGACTCCTGCTCGGCACAGACCACCAGCTCGCGGACCGCGCAGCCGGGCGGTTGGGACAGCGCGAACATCACCGCGGCGGCGGTGTCGGCCGGCTCGTTGAGCACGGCGTCCGGCCCGGGCCGGTACTGCGCGTCCCGCTCGTCGAAGAACGCGGTGCGCATGCCGCCGGGGATCAGCAGCGTCACCCCGACCGCGCCGGCCAGCTCGGCGGCGAGCGCCCGGGTGAAGCCGACCACCCCGAACTTCGCCGCGCAGTACGCGGTCGCGTCGCCGACCGCCTTGACGCCGAGCGTGGAGGCGACCGTGACGATGGTGCCCCGGGACGCCGTCAGGAAGGGCAGCGCGGCCCGGATCACCGCCGCGGTGGCGAGCAGGTCCACCGTGACGATCCGTTCCCAGGTCTCCGCCGGCACGTCGGCCAGCTTCCCGGGCACGTCCATGCCGGCGGCGGTGACCACCGCGTCGAGGCCGCCGGAGCGTTCCGCGAGGTCCCGGGTGGCGGCCTCGGCGGCCCGGGTGTCGGCCAGGTCGCACTCGGCCCAGGGCACCCCGTCGGCGGGGCGCTGCCGGTCCAGCACGAGGGGTCGGCCGCCGGCCCCGGCCACGGCGGCGACCACCGCCGCGCCGAGGCCGCTGGACCCACCGGTGACCAGCACCGTCGGCCCGACGCCGGGCGGGTTGCGTGGCGCGTTCATCGTGCTCCCTTCGCCGTGGACCGGACGACCGTCTCCCGGCCGGGCTCCGCGGCCGGGTCGGCCGGCCAGCCGACGCTGCCGCGGCCGGCGCGGGCCGCCGCGATCATGTCGGTGGTGGACCGCCCGTCCAGGTACGGCACCACCACCGTGTGGCCGCCCCAGCGGGCCAGGATCGCCGACTCCGGCAGCGTCTCCGCGCCACCGCCGCTGGCGTAGTCGCCGCCCTTGACCCAGATGTCCGGGCGCAGCCAGGACAGCGCCGCGTGCGGGGTCGGCTCGTCGAAGATCAGCACCGCGTCGACGCAGCCGAGTGCCGCGAGCAGCCGGCTGCGGTCGCCCTGCGGCACGACCGGGCGCTCCGGCCCCTTGAGCCCGGCCACGCTCGCGTCGGAGTTGAGGCAGACCACCAGGCAGTCGCCGAGTTGCCGGGCCGCCTGGAGCGTCGCCACGTGCCCGGCGTGCAGCAGGTCGAAACAACCGCCGGTGGCCACCACGGTGCCGCCGGCCGCGCGTACCCGGGCCAGCACCTCGCCGGCGGCCCCGACGCCGATCCGGCCCCCGCCGGCGGCGACCACCGCCGGGGCGACCGCCCGGACCGGCGCCGGCAACGCGGTGGTCACTCCCCCGCCGGCCACGTACGCGGACGCCTCGGCGACCGCCTCCTGCACCGCCTCGGACACCAGCGCGCCCCGGGCCAGCGCCAGCGTGGCCGCGGCGGCGAACCGGTCCCCGGCGCCGCAGGTGTCCCCCTCGGCGGGCGGCGCCGGCACCACCAGCGGGGTGGAACCGGCGTGGCAGAGCAGCGCGCCGTCCCCGCCCAGCGTCACCGCGACGGCGCCGGCCTGCCAGCGCCGGCGCAGCGCCTGCGCGTTGCGGGACGCGTTCGCCAGGCGGGACCCGCCCGGCGGTGTCTTGGCCAGGTCACGTGCCTCCGGCTCGTTCGGGGTGGCCAGGTGCACGCCGGGCACGGCCACCGGCCCGCGCGGGTGCGGGTCCCAGACCACCGGCGCCCGGGTCGCGGCCAGCGCGGCGCGCAGCGCGGGCTGCCCGGCGACGCCCCGGCCGTAGTCGCTGACCAGCACCGCGGACGCCTCGGCGAGCAGCCGCAGCACGGCCTCGCTCGGCTCCCCCGGCACGCCGGTCGGCCCGCCCCGGTCGTGGCGCAGCAGCACCCGCCCGCGCGCCCGCAGCCGGATCTTCTCCGGTGTCGCGCCGGCCAGCGGAAGCGCGTAGAGCTGCACCCCGGCGGCGGCGAGCAGGGTGCCGAGCCGGGCCCCGCCGGCGTCGTCGGCGACGGCGGTGACGAGCGCGACCTCGGCGCCCTGCGCGGCCGCGAAGACGGCGGCCAGGCCGGCGCCCCCGGGCCGGTCGACGGACGTGGTCTCGTCGAGCACCGGCACCGGGGAGTCCGGGCAGAGCCGGTTCACCAATCCCTCGACGTCGCGGTCCAGCAGCGTGTCACCGAGCACCACCACGGGTCCCGCCATGCTCGACCTCCTCATCGGGCCTGCACCTCCGGATCCGGGTCGCCGAGCACCACCTCGACGCCGGTGCGCACCGGGCCGGCCGGGGTGCGGGCGGCCAGCTCCGCCGGCAGCGCCCGGTCGACGTACTCGCAGAGCACGTGCACGGCGACCAGGTGCAGTTCCTGCACCACCTGGCCGTCCGGCGAGTCGACCGCCAGCCGCTCGTGGCAGAGGTCGGCGAGGGGGTTGGGGGCGGGTCCGGTGAAGGCCCAGCAGCGCAGGCCGGTGTCGTGGGCGGCGTGGGCGGCGGTGAGGAGGTTGGTGCTGGTGCCGCTGGTGGAGAGCAGGAGGAGGAGGTCGTCGGGTCGGCCGTGGGCGCGGACCTGGCGGGCGAAGACCTCGTCGTAGCCGTAGTCGTTGCCGATGGCGGTGAGGGCGCTGGTCTCGGCGTGCAGGGCGATGGCGGACAGGGGCCGACGGTCGTGGCGGAGTTTGCCGACGAGTTCCGCGGTGAGGTGTTGGGCCTCGGCGGCGCTGCCGCCGTTGCCGGCCACCAGCAGCCGGCCGCCGGCGGCGAGACGGTGCGCCAGTTCCCCGCCCCAGCGGGCGAGCTGCTGTTCCGCCTCCCGCAGCGGCGGCAGCGCGCCGGCCAGCCGGGTCAGGTGGTCCGCCAGGACCGTCCCGCCGGGCGCCGGGGTGGCCGCCATCAGGCGACCACCCGGGTGGGCCGGCGCACGGTGGCGACCTCGCCGTACAGCGCGCCGAGCCGCTCGGCCGCGGTGGCCCAGGAGTAGCGGGTCCGGGCCCGTTCCAGCGCCGCGGTGGCGTAGGCGAAGCGGCGGATCCGGTCACCCAGCAGGCCGCGGATCGCCGCGCCGAGCGCCGCCGGGTCGCGCGCCGGCACCAGGTCGCCGGTGCGGCCCGGCACCACCGTGTCGATCAGGCCGCCGACCGCGGTCCCGATCACCGGTACGCCGCAGGCCATCGCCTCCAGCGGGGTGAGCCCGAACGGCTCGTACCAGGGGGCGGCGACCAGCACGTCGGCGGAGCGGTACCAGCGGCCCATCTCCTCGCGCGGCACGGCGCCGACCAGGCGTACCCGGTCGGCGATGCCGAGCGAGTGGGCCAGCGCGCGCAACCGCATCGCGTACGGGTCGGTCTCCAGCAGCCCGGCCGGCGGCCCGCCGACCACCACGCACTCGGCGTCCGGCACCAGCGCGGTGGCGCGGATGACGTCCTGGAAGCCCTTGCGTTCGACCAGCCGGCCGACGGTGAGGATGCGGGGCCGGCCGCCGTCGGCCTCGGCGACCGGGCCCAGCGGGCCGAAGGTGGACAGGTTCACCCCCGACGGCACGACGGTGATCCGGGACCTCGGCACCCCGAGCCGGACCAGTTCGGCGACCTCGTCCTGACACTGGGCGACCACCCGGTCCACCGCGCGGCCCAGCTCCCGTTCGTGGGCGACCCGGCCCGGTGGGCTGGTGTCCTGGACGCCCTGGTGGCGTCGCTTGACGGTGCCGAGCGCGTGGTACGTCTGCACGATCGGCACGCCGGTGCGCCGGGCCGCCGCGAGCCCGGCCAGCCCGCTCATCCAGAAGTGCGCGTGCACCACCTCGGGCTGCCAGTCGCCGGTGCGCCACCGGTCCGCCAGCCAGTCGGAGAACGCCGGCATGTACGGCAGCAGGTCGTCCTTGGCCACCGGCTCGGCCGGGCCGGCGGGCACGTGCACCACCTCGTACCCGTCCGGGGCGCGGACGGTCACCGGCAGGTCGACCGCGTCGCGGCGGGTGTGGACCCGGACGTCGTGGCCGGCGGCCGCGAGCGCGGCGGAGAGTTCGGCGACATGCGTGTTCTGGCCGCCGGCGTCCTCCCCGCCGAGGACGGCGAGCGGGCTGGCGTGTTCCGAGATCATCGCGATGCGCATACTTCCTCCTCCAGCAGCCGGTCCCAGTCGGCGAGGAAACGCTCCAGGCCGTAGCGGTCGCGGGCGGCGGCCCGGGCCGCGGCGCCCGCCCGGCGGGCGGCCGCCGGGTCGTCCAGCAGGCCCCGGGCGGCGTCCACCAGCACGTCGACCCGGGTGGAGAGCGCACCGGCGGCGGGTGGCACGGCCTCGACCGCCTCGGTGGTGGCCAGCGCGACCACCGGCATGCCGATGGTCATGGCCTCGATCAGGCTGAGCCCGAGCGAGGTCCACCGGCACAGGTGCAGGTAGGCGCGCCGCTTGGCCAGCTCGGCGTGCATGGCGTGCTGCGGCACGTCGTCGTGGCTGGTCAGCCGCTCCTCGGGCAGCCCGAGGTGGGCGGCGAGCCCGGCCACCTTCATGCCGTAGACGTCCAGCGGCGCCAACGCCGCGAACCGGGCGAGCAGGTCGGTGCCGGTGACCCGCCAGCGGCGTACCGGCTCGTTGATCACCACGGCGAGGCGGTCGAGTTCACCGGTCCACTCGACCGCCGGGGCGACCACGCCGTGCTCGACCACTGCGGTGCGGGTGGCGCCGTTGTCCCAGAACAGCTCGTTGAATCCGGTGACGTGGGTGAGCAGCAGGTCGTCGCGGTCGGCCATCGGGTGGCGGGTGTTCGGGACGTCGCCCTTGGGGGTGTTGTGTTCGACGTAGATCGCCGGGAGGTCGCGGCCGGGGCGGCGGCCGAGCCACCGGGCGGCCAGGTCGAGTTCCTCGGGGCGTTGCAGGACGACCAGGTCGACGTCGGTGTGGCGGAGCTGCTCCGGGGTGACCTCGACGGCGCTGTCCGGCCACGGGTAGGTGCGGGCCCGGCCCAGGCCGTAGGCGTCCCGCTCCGGGTTGACCGGGACCAGGTAGCGGTGCTTGCCGTGCACGAACGAGGTGGTCCAGGACCCGTGCACGTGCCACAGCAGGATGTTCATCCGACCACCCCGAGCAGCCGCAACGCCTCCAGCACCCGGCCCGGCTCGACCGCCGACAGGCAGGGGTGTCCGGGGACCGGGCAGGCGGTGGCACGGGTGTCCCGGCAGGCCGCGCCCGCGTCGCCGAGCCGGACGGTCGGCACCCGGTACGGTCCCCACTGGCCGAACGGGACGGTCGGGGCGAACAGGCTGACCACCGGCACGTCCAGCGCGGCGGCCAGGTGCGCGGGGCCGGTGTTGCCCACCACCAGCGCACCGGCCCGGGCGATCACGGCGGCCAACTCGTCCAGCCCGGTCCGTCCACCCAGGTCGACGCCGCCGGCGGCGGCCACCCGCGCGGTCAGCTCCCGCTCGTCCGGCCCGCCGGTGACGACCACCCGGTGACCGGCGGCGCCCAGCACCCGCACCACCCGGGTGGCCAGCTCGACCGGGCAGGCCCGGGTCTCCACCGAGGAGCCCGGGTGCAGCACCACGTAGCCGGGCGCTCCGGCCGCGGCCGGGACCGGCGGCAACCGGTCGGTGCGCAGGCGCAGCGCGGGTTCGTCGTGGCCGGGCAGCGGATACCCGGCGGCGGCGGCGAGGGAGAGCGCGCGCTCGGGTTCGGGTACGCCGACGGGAACGCGGTGGCGCACGTCGAGCAGGGCGCCGGGGTAGTCGTCGCTGATCGCGCTGATCCGGGGCACGCCGGCCATCCGCAGCAGCAGGGCCAGGGGCAGCGGGGACTGGTGGAAGCTGGTGAACACGACCGCTTCGTCGGCGTGGACGGCGGCGAGCCGGTCGGTCAGCGCGCGGATGGCGGTGGGGTCGACCGGTGGGGCGGGAGCGTCGATCCAGGGCAGCGGCCACTGGATGATCTCGTCGACGCCGGGCAGCAGGTCGGCGGCGGCCCGGCCACGGGGTCCACAGAGGAGGACCACCCGGCGGGCGCCGGCCGCGACCGCCCGGATCCCGGGACCGGTGACCAGCACGTCCCCGGCCGCGTCGCTGCGGACCACCAGCACGGTGCCCCCGCCGCGGCGGTGGTCCGGTGCCGGCGCGGCCACCAGCCGCATCCGGGTCAGCACCGTGTCCACCGCGTCCGGCAGGTCGGCGGCGACGGTCGGCGCGGCGGCCACCTCGGCGGCCCGGGTGGCCGGCGTGGGCACCAGGACGGCGGCGGCGCCGGCGGCCGCGGCGGCGGCCATGTCGGCGCCGATGTCCCCGATCAGCACGCACCGGCGCGCCGTGGTGCCGAGCGCACGCGCGGCGGCGTGCACCAGACCCGGTGCCGGCTTGCGGCAGCCGCACCGGTCCGGCTCCGCGTGCGGGCAGATCGCCCAGTGGTCGAACGGGCCGAGCAGCTCCTCGACCCGGGCGTTGACCCGGCGGAGGTCGTGCGCGGTGAAGTAGCCCCGGGCCAGTCCGGACTGGTTGGTCACCACGGCCAGCCGCAGCCCGGCCGCGCGCAACCGGTCCAGCGCCTCCCGGGCGCCCGGCACCGGCCGGACCTTCTCCGGGTCGCCGTTGTACGGCACGTCCTCCACCAGCGTGCCGTCCCGGTCCAGCAGGACCGCGTCGTACAGGGCGGAGTCGTACCGGCCGGACGGGAGCCGGTCAGCACCCGGGTGAACCCGGGCTGACCTGCACTGATCCCGCTCGCGGTCCGCTCGCACGGGCGGCGGGTTCCCGACCCCCCGAGGAGTAAACGTCAGCCCCGGTTACCCACCGCCTCGGAGAAGCTAACCCGGCTGCCGTTAGCGACGGCCCGGGCGGGGGTACCGGACACTCGTGGCGGTTGTGGAAAAAGTGATCGACGCATCCCCGGACCGGGTCTTCGCGGTGCTGGCCGACGGCTGGACGTACAGCGACTGGGTGGTGGGCACCGCCCACGTCAGGAACGTGGACGACACCTGGCCCCGGGTGGGCAGCCAGTTGCACCACCGGGCCGGGCCGTGGCCGTTCTCGCTGCAGGACGCGTCCACGGTGCTGGAGTGTCAGGCGCCGCACCGTCTCGTGCTGCGCGCCGGGCTCTGGCCGGCCGGCGAGGCGATCGTGGCGTTCGTCCTGGAGCCGTTGGACGACGGTCGGACCCGGGTCACCATCGGCGAGGACTTCGCCGCCGGGCCGCTGCGGTGGGTCCGGACCAAGCTGAACGACCTCGTGCTGCACATGCGGAACAGGGAGACGCTGGCCCGGCTGTCGGACATCGCGACGCGGCAGCAGCCGGAGCGGTAGCCCGGCCGGTCGCGGGGCGTCTGTGCGGACGCCGTGAAGCGGACTGGCTACCCTCTCAGGTGAACATGTCGGCCGACCGAGGAAGTCCGTGATGATCGAACCCGTGCAGTTGCCCTCCCCGTGGGCGGACGCGCGCCTGACCGTCGTCGTTCCGACCTACAACGAGGCGGGCAACCTCCCGGTGCTGGTCGAGCGCCTCCTCGCGCTGCCGCTGCCCGGGCTGAAGGTGCTCGTCGCGGACGACAACTCTCCCGACGGCACCGGCGAGGTCGCCGACAAGCTGGCCATCGAGCACCCGGAGCGGGTGCTGGTGGTGCACCGCCCCGGCAAGGAGGGCCTCGGCCGGGCGTACGTGGACGGCATCGGCCGCGCGATCGACGACGGCGCGGAGTACGTCGCCCAGATGGACGCCGACATGTCGCACCCGCCGGAGGCGCTGCCCGGCATGCTCGGCGCGCTGCTCTCCACCCAGGCGTCCGTGGTGATCGGCTCCCGGTACGTGCCCGGTGGGGAGCTGGACGAGAACTGGCCGCTCTACCGCCGCGCGCTCAGCGGCTGGGCCAATCTCTACGTGCACACGTTGCTGCGGGTGCGGATCCGCGACCTGACCGCCGGCTTCAAGATCTGGCGGGCCGACGCGTTGCGCGCCATCGGGCTGGACCGGGTGCAGTCCAACGGTTACAGCTTCCAGGTGGAGATGCACTACCTCGCCACCAAGCTGGGCCACACCATCCTGGAGGTGCCGATCCGCTTCGAGGAGCGCCGCGAGGGCGACTCGAAGATGACCACGGCCACCAAGATCGAGAGTGCGCTGATGCCCTTCAAGCTGCGCACCCGCCACCGCAACATCGACTCCTGACACCCCCTCCCCTCCCCGCAGATTCACGGAAAGAGTGCCTATCCGGACCGCGATGGGCACTCTTTCCGTGAATCTGCGCGCAACAAGGGGGGGTGCGTCAGCGGTAGATGGTGTGGTGGGCGGCGGCGATCGTGCGGGCGTAGAGCTGGCCGGTGACGGCGCGGTCGCGGGTTAGGGCGGCGCGGGCGGCGTTCGCGCCCGGCGCGCCGTGCACCCCACCGCCCGGATGGGCGGAGGCGCTGGCCAGGTAGAGCCGGTCCACCGGGGTGTCGGCCCGGCCCAGGCCCGGGATCGGCCGCAGGAACAACTGCTGGTACGCGGCCGCGGTGCCGCCGCCCAACGCGCCGCCCACCAGGCTCGGCTCGGCCGCCTCCAGATCGGCCGGACCGGCCACGTGCCGGCCGACGATCGAGGCGCGGAAGCCCGGCGCGGCGGCCTCCAGCACCTCCTCCATCCGCTCCACGTGCCCGGCCACCTCCTCGGCCCGCCAGTGCCGGCGGAACGGGAGGTGGGTGTAGGACCAGAGCGACTCGGTGCCCGGCGGCGAGTGGCTCGGGTCGGCCACCGTCATCTGCCCGACCAGCAGGAACGGATCCGCCGGCACCTCGCCACGGGCCAGCGCCGCGGCGTACGTGGTGAGGCCGTTCAGGTCCGCGCCGAGGTGCACGGTGCCGGCGCCGGCGAGGTCCCGGTTCCGCCACGGCACCGGCGCCGACAGCGCCCAGTCGACCTTGAGCGTGGAGCCGTCCCACTTGAAGTGCGCCAGGTCCTCGACCAGCCGGGGCGGCAGCGCCGCCGCGCCGACCAGGTCCAGGTAGAGCGCCGGGGCGGGGACGTCGGCGAGCACGGCGCGGCGCGCCCGCCAGTCCGCCCCGTCCGCGGTCCGCACCCCCATGGCGCGGCCCCGGGCGGTGAGCACCCGCTCGACCCGGGCGTCGTACTCGATCCGGCCGCCGCGCTCGACCAGCCGCGCCACCAGCGCGTCGGTGATCCGCTGCGCGCCGCCCACCGGCACCGGCCAGCCGACCTGCTGGCCGAGCATGGCGAGCAGCCAGCCGTACACGCCGGAGCCGGCCTCCTCCGGGGACAGGTCGGTGTGCAGGGCGCAGCCGGCCAGCAGCACCGGGCCGCCCTCACCCTCGAAGAGCTCCGCGCCGAGCTTGCGCACCGGCAGCACGAGCCGGCGGGCCAGCCGCAGCGCGCCGCCGACCCGCAGCCGACGCAGCAGGCCCACCCCGCTGCGGACCGGCGGGAACGGGCTGGTGATGGCGTCCAGCATCGGCTCCGCCACCTGGAGCCAGTCGGTGTACGCGTGCCGCCAGCGCTCCCCGTCGCCGGGGGCGAACGCCTCCAGCGACGCGGCGGTGGTGTCCAGGTCACGGTTGACCACCGCGGCCCGGCCGTCCGGGAGCAGGTGCGCCAGCACGTCGGGCGCGTTGGTCCAGGACAGGCCGTGGCGTTCCAGGTCGAGCCCGCGCAGCACCGGGGAGGCGAAGCCGAGCGGGTAGAAGGAGCTGTACAGGTCGCTGAGGTAGCCCGGCGCGGTCACGTGTGCGGAGCGCACCGCGCCGCCGGGCGCCCCGGTGGCCTCCAGGACCAGCACGTCCCAGCCGGCGTCGGCCAGCAGGTTGGCCGCCACCAATCCGTTGTGCCCGGCCCCGATGACGACGGCGTCGGCGGTGGCAGTCATCCGATCCGCCTACCCGGCCGGTGACCGGGCGAAACGCGTTTGCCCGCCCCGGACCGGGGCAAGCACGGGCATGTACACGGTTGCGCAGCTCATAGGTGGGGTGTGGGGCGCCGGGGGCGAGGGCGGCGAGCTGGTCGTCCACGATCCGGCCGACGGGACACCGGTGACCCGGGCGCCGGTGGCGACCGCGGACGAGGTGGCCAAGGCGGTGGAGGCGGCCCGGGGCGCGGCGGCGGAGTGGGCGGCGACCGCGCCGGCCGAGCGGGCCGCCGCGCTGCACCGGGCTGCGGACGCGATCGAGGCGGCGGCCGACGAGCTGGCCGAGGCGACCACCGCGGAGATGGGCAAGCCGCTCGACGACGCCCGGGGCGGTGTCGCGGCGGGCGTCGGCACGCTGCGGCAGTACGCCGAGCTGGCCCCGCTGCGGGGCGGCCGGACGCTGCACGGCGGCCACGCCGCGGTGGACTTCATGGCGCCGGAGCCGCGCGGCGTGGTCGCCGCGATCACCCCGTGGAACGACCCGGTGGCGGTCTCCTGCGGCCTGCTCGGCGCGGCGCTGGTGACCGGCAACGTGGTGGTGTACAAGCCGAGCGAACGCACCCCGGCCACCGGGTGGCTGCTGGCCCGGGCGTTGGACGCGGCCTTGCCGGCCGGCGTGCTGTCGTTGCTGACCGGCGGCGGCGAGGTGGGCGCGGCACTCGCCGGCCAGGACGGGCTGGACGTGGTCGCGCACGTGGGCTCCACCGCCACCGGGCGGGCGATCGCCGCCGCGGGCGCGCGGACCGGCGCGAAGGTGCTGCTGGAGAACGGCGGCAGCGACCCGCTGCTGGTGGACGCCGACGTCGACCCGGTGTGGGCGGCCGAGCAGGCGGCGCTGGGCTGCTTCGCCAACGCCGGGCAGATCTGCGTCGCGGTGGAACGCGTCTACGTGCACCGCGACGTCGCCGGGGACTTCGTCGACGCGTTGGTGGCCCGCGCCGAGGCGCTCGCCGTGGGTCCCGGCCGCGACCCGGGGACCCAGCTCGGCCCGCTTGTCGACAGGCGGCACCGGGACCACGTGCACGGGCAGGTCACCGCCGCGGCGGCGCAGGGCGCCCGGATCCGCACCGGGGGCGCGGTGCCGGACGGGCCGGGCGCGTTCTACCCGGCCACGGTGGTCGACGGCTGCCGGCACGAGATGGCGCTGGTGCGCGAGGAGACGTTCGGCCCGGTCGCCCCGGTGGTGGTGGTCGACTCGTTCGACGAGGGACTGCGGTGCGCGGCCGACTCCCCGTACGGGCTGGCCGCCACCGTGCTGACCGGCTCGATGAGCCACGCCCAGCGGGCCTGGCGGGAGCTGCCGGTGGGCACCGTCAAGGTCAATGCCGTGTTCGGCGGCGCGCCGGGCGGGGCCGCCCAGCCGCGCCGGGGCAGCGGCCAGGGCTTCGGGTACGGCCCGGAGCTGCTCGACGAGTTCAGCACCGTGAAGGTGGTCCACCTGGAGGCGCCGGGCGGCGGCCACTGGTGAGAACCGGCACGACAGGAGCCCGGCACCGCGCCGGTCCCGGGCTCTGTCGGCGTACCCCTGGCGGGTCAGCGACCGCCGCGGGCCTTGCGGGTGGCGTTGTCGTTCGCCTTCTGGATCGCCTGCACCAGCTCCGGCTTGGTCATCCGGGAGCGGCCCCGCACGTCGAGCTTCTTCGCCACCGCCATGAGGTGGTCCTTGGTGGCGTTGGCGTCCACCCCGCCGGCCGTCGGCGCGCGCCGTGCCGGGCCACCGCCGGCGGCCTGCCGGTCGCTCGGCCCCTTGCGGCCCTTGGCCTCCCAGTGGTCGCCCACCTTCTCGTACTCGTGCTTGACCGCGGCGAAGGCGACGCGGTGCGCGCGCTCCCCCTCGCCGTACGTCTCGACCGCCGAGTCGTGCGTCTTCTCCCAGGTCCGCTGTGCCTTGGCCGGAGAGCGTTTCAACGTGCTGGGCAACACCTCGCGCCCGGGCATCTCGTCCACCTCCGTCTCGATCGGGTGTCAGGTGTCGTTCCCCCCGGCCCGGGGGACAAACCGGCATACGGTTTGTCGATTTCCGCTGTGGGGTACCGCCCGGCCACGCCCCGGTGGCGCACCCGGCGCGTGGAGGAGGCGGTCATGACGGCGACGACACCACCCACGGTCGACGGTCCGGCCCGCGCCCGCCTCCCCCGCCGGATGCGTCAGCTCAACTGGCGCACCTGGCGGGGTGTGCTGCTGCGCAGCGGCCAGGGCTTCGTGAAGGACAACTGCGCCGACTGGGCCGCCGCGCTCACCTACTACGGGGTGCTGGCGCTCTTCCCGTCCACGATCGTGGTGGTGGCCCTGGTCGGCCTGGTCTCCGACGGCCCCCGCACGGTGGACACCGTCATCGACCTGGCCCGGGAGATCGGCGCCGGCTCGGTCGTCGGCAACGACGCGTTCGTCGGCGTGGTGCGCACCGTGGTCGAGCAGCAGGGCCCGGCGAAGGCGCTGCTGAGCTTCGGTCTGCTCGGCGCGCTCTGGTCCGCGTCCGGGTTCATCGGCGCGTTCACCCGGGCCTCCAACGCGATCTACGGGGTCCAGGAGGGCCGGCCGTTCTACCGGCTCCGCCCGCTCCAGATCGGCATGGCGGCGGTGACCATGCTGCTGCTGGCCGTGGTGGCCACCGGGCTGATCGTCAGTGGCCCGGTCACCGACGCGGTGGGCGACCGGCTGGACGCCGGCGGCCTGGCCCGGACCACCTGGTCGGTGACGAAGTGGCCGCTGCTCGCCCTGGTCGCGATGACGTTGCTGTCGCTGCTGTTCTGGATCGCGCCGAACGTGCGGCAGCCGCGCTTCCGCTGGCTCACCCCGGGCGGCGGGCTGGCGCTGGTGGCGTGGGTGCTGGCGTCCTTCGGTTTCGGCCTCTACGTGGCGAACTTCGGCTCGTACGACGTCACCTACGGCAGTCTCGGCGCGGTGATCGCGTTCCTGGTCTGGCTCTATCTGTCGAACTGCGCGCTGATGCTCGGCGTGCAGGTCAACGCGGAGTTGCAGCGGGGCCGGGCGATGCAGGCCGGCGTCGAGGACCCGGCGGAGCCGGTGCTGCCGCCCCGCGCGCCGGCCGACTCCTGAGCACCGCCCGGTTCGGGGCCGGATGACCGGCTCCTCGGTGGCGGCCGGTTTACCGGCGGTCCCCGGGGGCATCCCTGACGGTATGGAACGTGGCAGCAGCAAGCACTCGCCCAGGGTCGACGACCAGATGAGCAGCGAGGTCAGCGGCCTGGTCCAGGGGCCGGGCGCGGGCGGCGCCCGGGTCGACGAGTTCCGCCAGCCCGAGCCGTCCGGCGAGGACCAGCCCGAGGCCACCACGGCGCCGGCCGGCGATCTGCGTACCGGCTCCCCGCAGGGGATGAGCTCGGCGGACGTGGAGGCGCGCAGCCGGCTCGGCCGGTTCATCGGCATGGCGGCGCTGCCCGGGGACCGCGACGCGCTGGTGGCCAACGCCCGGGAGAACGAGGCGCCGGCGGACATCGTCGCCGCCCTGGAGAGCCTGCCGGACGACGCCCGTTACCAGACGATTTCCGAGGTGTGGGCCGCACTCGGGCACCGGAACGAGACGACACGCTGGTGAGCGGATCGGCCCACGGTTCGCGACACGACACCGGCGGAACAGGAGGAACCCCGACATGAGCGGCGTTATGGAACACGTGGATGTGGACGTCCCGATCCGGACCGCGTACGACCAGTGGACCCAGTTCGAGGAGTTCCCCCACTTCATGGAGGGTGTGCAGGAGGTCCGGCAGCTCTCCGACAAGATGACGCACTGGACCGTGGAGATCGCCGGCGTGAAGCGCGAGTTCGACGCCGAGATCACCGAGCAGCTCCCGGACGAGCGGGTGGCCTGGCGCTCCACCGGGGGCACCCAGCAGGCCGGCGTGGTGACGTTCCACCGTCTCGACGAGGGACACACCCGGGTCACGTTGCAGATGGAGTTCGAGCCGCACGGCGTGGTCGAGCAGGCCGGCGACAAGCTGGGCGTGGTGGACCGCCGGGCCAAGGGCGACCTGGAGCGGTTCAAGCAGTTCATCGAGCGGCGCGGTCAGGAGACCGGCGCCTGGCGCGGCTCGGTCGACCGCCCGACCCCCTGAGCGTCACCCCCGCACGAACCTCGATGGCCGCCGGTTCGCCGGCGGCCATCGCCGTGTCCGGCGGACCGTTTGCGATCATCCGGCCCGGGTACCGCAGGGGAATGACCGACAACGACCGCCAGTGGCGCGACGAGGACCGCACTCCCCTGCACGAGTTGGACCAGGCCATCGCCCGGTCGACGCTGGACGGGCAGGCCGACGACGCCACCGGCAACGACGCCGGTGAGGAGGCCGCGTTCGGCCACGGCCCGGAGGCGGTGGACCGGGGCGCCGGCGCGGAGGCGGAGCGCCGGGAGATGACCGACGCGGACCGGGCGTACCGGCCGTCGACCACCGGCCGGACCGGCCCGGACAGCATCTGAGCACCCGGTTCCGGGCACCGTCGAGTGCCCGGAACCGGGAGCGCGCATCGACCGAAACGACAAAAACTGCCGTACGGACGGTCGGGAAAACGGACAGCCCATCCAGAATCGGCCGAACGGCTGGCAGTTCTCCGGGTCCGGCGCGTAAGAATTTCGGAATGGATCAGGGCTCCGCTTTCCTCTCCAATCGTCAGCGCCGCCTCGCCTGGTTGGGCTTCCTGCTCGCCGCCGTCCAGGCTCCCGTTGCGGCGAAGTTCAGCGACGACAGCTCCTGGCTGTTCAGCGTGGTGGTCGCGTTGATGGTCGCGACCGTGATCATCGCCGACGACGGCGCCCGCCGCCGGCGCCCGGCCCAGGCCCGCTCCTCCGACTGATCACCGTTCGGCCGGGCGCGCCTCGTGCCCCGGCCGCCCCCGGCTGCGGCGCCGCTCCTTCATCTCCGCCTCGTAGAGGTGCCGCCGGCCGCCCACCAGTTCGTCCCGGGCTTGCCGGTCCACCTCCCGGAAGAGCGCGTGGTAGCCGTCGTCGAAGTCCTCGACGATCTGGAAGGTCCACCGACCGGCGATCACGTTGCGGCCGAGCAGGTCCCGGTCGATCCGTTCGGCGATGCTCGGGTGGCCGGCGGCGCGGAACCGCTCCACCGCCTCGTCCAGCATCAGGTCGGCGTGGCCGATCAGCTGATGCAGCTCGTAGAGGTGACCACGGGCCCGCTCGACGCACTCCAACGCCTCGCCGAGCTTGCCCAGCGCCTCGACCGTGGCGTCACTCACCCCGTCCGGCCGGCGGTGCGCCCGGTCCGGTCCGTCGACCTGCTGTCCCATCGTGTGCCTCCGCGGACTCGGCTGCGTCGTCTGCGCGGTTCCCTTCTGCCCCGCCGCGGGCGGCTCAATCCCGGGGGCCGAGGCCGACGGGTCACCCGGACGAGCCGGGCATCGTCCGGTCGGCCGAGGCCGCCCCGGTCCGCGCGGGGCTAGCCTCGGTCCCCATGCGCGTGCCGAGAACCCGGGTCGCGACCCCGTCCGCGGCGGTGGCCGCGCGGTCGACCCTCACCACGCTGACCGTCTCCGTCGGCACCGCCGGCCTGGCCGCGGCCCGACAGAACCCCGGTCTGCTCGCCGAGGTCGACCAGCATGCCGCCGGGGTACGCGACAGCCTGCACGGCGACCGTCGCCCGCTGACCGTGGCGGCGCTCGCCGGGTACGCGGAAGGGCTGCGCGCGGCGGCGTCGGAGCACGGCTGGACGCCGCCGACCGGGCCGGTCGACTGGTCGGCGCCGGGCTGGCTGCTCACCCGGCTGCTCGCGGTCTGCCTGCTGGCCCGCGCGCTGGACCCGCGCCACCTGGCCTGAGACACGGCACGGGGCGCCCGCGATCGCCCCGCGGACACCCCGTCACCCGTGCACCGTCAGCCGTTGGGCCGGCGGAACTGCTGCGTCTCGTCGCCCGCCTCGCCGGAGCGGTAGGTGCCCGCCCCGGACATGGACGACTGCGGTGCAGCCGGTGCGGGCTGTCCGCCCCGGTCGGCCATCCGCCGCTCGTAGTCGCCACGGCCGGCCTGCTGCGCCTGCCGCTGCTGCCGGAACGCCCGGGACTCCTCCGCGACCCGATCCAGCCAGCCGTCCCAGCGGTTCTGCATCGGCTTGATCAGACCACCGCCGACACCGACGACCAGGATTCCCGCCACCGTGGCGAGGAACGCGATGAGCACCGGCGTGGTCACCGTGGTCGCGATGCCCACCTGGTTCAGCGCCGCGATGACACCGAGCGCCAGGATGAAGAAGGCCGTCACGTCGGCCAGCACCCGGCCGTACGAGAGCCCGCCGAGCGCGCCCGACACCAACTGCCGGACGGCGTTGGCGATGGCGGCCGCGATCACCACGATGACGATCGCCACGAAGGCCCGCGGCAGCCAGGACACCACCCCACGGATCAGGTCGCTGATCGCGTTGGGTCCCCACACCCCGAAGGCGAACTGCAGGGTGAACAGCAGGACCGCGTAGTAGGCCAGTCTGGCCAGGATGTCGCTGGCGTCGTACTTGGTGCGTTCCAGGGCGCGTTTGATCCCGCCGCGTTCCACGGCGCGGTCGAACCCGACCCGTTCCAGTGCCGCGTCCACGATTTTGAGGACGGCTCGGGCGATGAGCCAACCCACCACGAGGATCACGATGAACGCGATGGCCCTCGGTACGAAGAGCAGCACCGACCTCCAGAAGTCGGTCCAGGCCGCACTGATGTCGACCTGGCCGACCGCGAGGGTTTTCGGCATGATGTCCCTCCTGTCGCGTGAACTGCGCCGCCCGCATACCCGGTGCTCTGGGCAGCACGCCGGGCCGGACCGGGGCAATTTCCCGACATGACCCGCCGAACCGGCCCTGACCTGCCCTAACGTCCACGCCACCGGCGGCCGGCAGCCGTGCTGGACGCATGATCGGAACCCCTCGGCCACGCGCCGGTTAGGCTGCGGTCATGCCAGGCACCGTCGGTCGGATTCCCACGCCGTCCGCCCCCACTCCGGGAGCGGCCGCCCACCCGTGGGCCGGCACGCCGCTGGGCGCACCGGAGCGCTGGGACCCGGCGGTCCGCGCGGTGGCGGACGTGGTGCTGTCCTCACCCGTGCCGATGGCCCTGCTCCTCGGCGACGACCTGGTCCTGCTCTACAACGACGGCTACGCCGAGCTGATCGGTGACCGGCACCCGGGCGCGCTGGGCCGGCCGGCGGCGGAGGTGTTCGCCGAGGTGTGGCGGGAGGCCGGCGCCGGCGAGGCGCTGGCCCGGGTCTACCGGCAGGGCGAACCGTTCCTGGAGCGGGAGGCGGTCCTGCCGGCCGACCGGCAGGGCGCCGGCCCGGCCGAGCCGGCGGTGTTCACCCGCGGCCACTCCCCGGTTCGCGACTCGACCGGCAGCATCGTCGGCGTGCTCACCGTCTCGGCGCAGACCACCCAGCTGACCCGGCAGTTGCAGAGCCTCAGCGACTTCGCCGCGGCGCTCTCCGGCACGCTCACCCTGGACGACGTGGCCCGGGTGACGCTGCGCTACTGCCTGCACTCGTTCGACGCCGACCGGGTCTCCTTCGTGGTCGACGAGGGCAACACCTGGCGGCTGGTCCGCCGGATCCGGGGCGAACTGCTCGACGAGGCCGACGAGCGGCTGCCGCCGCTGTGGCGCCGGACGAGCGCCGACTCGGCGCTGCCGGCGGTGGTCACCGCGCGCAGCGGCGTACCCTCGTTCACCGCCGACGGGCAGCCGCTGCGCGACGTCGCGGCGGACCGGCACGACGAGAAGATCCGGGCGCTCGCCGCGCTGCCGCTGCGCTCGACCGTGATCCGCGGCGCGCTCACCGTGGGCTACCAGACCCCGCGGCCCTGGTCGCCGGCGGAGCGGGCGCTGCTCGCCGCGTCCGCGGAGCTGATCGGCCAGGCCGCCGAGCGGGCCCGCCGCTTCGAGACCCAGCACGGCACCGCCCAGTTGCTGCAACGCAGCATGCTGCCGGAGCAACTGCCCGACCTGCCCCGGTTGCGCATCGCCGCCCGCTACGAGCCGGGCGTCGACGGCAACGCCGCCGGCGGCGACTTCTACGACGCGTTCCTGCTGCCCACCGGCGCGCTCGGCGTGGTGCTGGGCGACGTGGCCGGCCACGACGTGCAGGCCGCCGCCCGGATGGGCCAGGTCCGCGCCGCGCTGCGCGCGCTCGCCCTGTCCGACCCCCGGCCGGACGCGGTGCTCGGCGGCCTGGACCGGCTGGTGGCCAGCCTGGGCGTCGAGGGCGGCACGCACGAGCTGTTCGTCACCGTGGTCTTCGGCGTGGTCGACGTCGACCGGGAACGGGTCACGCTGGCCAGCGCCGGCCATCCCGCGCCGCTGATCCGGCGCGGCCGGACGGACGCCGGCCCGGCCGCGGAGTTCGTCGACGTGCCGCCCGGCCCGCCGCTGGGTCTCGGTGGCCGCCCGCGCACCGTCACCGTGCCGTTCCGCCCCGGCGACACGCTGCTGCTCTACAGCGACGGCGTGGTGGAGCGACGCTGGCAGGACCTGGCGGCCGGGCTGGCCGGGCTGGGCGCGGCGGTGAGTGCCGCGAGCAGCGGCGACCCCCGGGCGCTGTGCGCGGTCGCGACCGCCGCCGTGCCGGGCGCCACCGAGGACGACGTGGCCGTGCTGGCGGTGGAGCACGCGGTCCGGCCCAGCCGGTCGGCCGGCATGGAGGTGCCGGCCGAGCCGACCGCGCCGAGCCGGGTCCGGCACTGGCTGACCGCCCAGCTCACCGAGTGGCAGGTGCCCGAGGCGGTGGTCGGCGCGGCGGTGCTCTGCACCAGCGAGCTGACCACCAACGCGCTGCTGCACGCCGGCACCGCCGCCCGGGTCGAGATCGACCTGAGCGCGGAGCGGCTGCTGGTCTCGGTCGCCGACTCGGGCACCCGAGGGCAGGTCACCCGCGCCCAGACCGACACGCTGAGCAGCCGAGGCCGCGGGCTCGGCCTGATCGAGGAGCTGAGCGACGCGTGGGGCACCGACCCGACCGTACGCGGCTCGACGGTCTGGTTCGAGATCCTCATTCCGGCCGGGTGAACCGCGCGTCGGCCGCGTCCCGCCCGGGTAGGAGGCAGCCCATGACCGACGACAAGCGCCACGGCGTCCTCTTCGACGTCGACGGGACCCTGATCGACTCCACGTACCTGCACACGGTGAGCTGGTGGGAGGCGCTGCGCCAGGGTGACCACCGGGTGCCGATGGCGCGGATCCACCGGGCCATCGGCATGGGTTCGGACAAGCTCCTCGACCACCTGCTCGGCGCGGAACGGGACACCGACGCCGACGGGCGCCTACGCGACGCGCACGACGCGCTCTACGCGGAGTACTGGGCGCGGTTGGCGCCGCTGCCCCGGGCCCGGGAGCTGCTGCGCGCCTGCGCGGACCGGGGCCTGCGGGTGGTGCTCGCCACCTCGGCGGCCGAGCACGAGGTGACCGCGCTGCGGGCCGCGTTGGACGCCGACGACGTGATCGACACGGTCACCTCCTCCGCCGACGCGCAGGAGAGCAAGCCCGCCCCGGACATCCTGGCCGCCGCGCTGGAGCAGTCGGGGCTGGCCGCCGAGCGGGTGGTGTTCGTCGGCGACTCGATCTGGGACGTGGCCGCCGCCGGCAAGCTGGACATCCCCTGCATCGGTCTGACCTGCGGCGGCACCGGCCGGGCGGAGCTGGCGGGCGCCGGCGCGGTAGCGGTGTACGAGGACCCGGCCGAGTTGCTCGACGCGCTGCCGGAGAGCGCTATCGGTTCCCTGGGCTGAGCCGCCGGTCAACCTCGGCTGCGTCGAAAGGCTTAACCGGGCCCGCTTCGGGGCACTGCTGACCACCTCCGCCCGGCCGCCGGGTGGCCGAAGGGTGGGGTCGTGGAACCGGTCGATGTCGCGTTCGCTCTGCTGGGCGTCGGTGCGCTGCTGGCGGGCATCCTGCCCCGGGTACTGGAGAAGCGACCGCTGTCCATGCCGATCGCGTTCCTCGGGCTCGGCATGCTGGTCTTCGCGCTCCCGACCGGGTTGCCCACACCGGATCCGCTGCGCTCGCCGGAACTGACCACCCACCTCACCGAGGTGGGCGTGATCGTCGCCCTGATGGGCGCCGGCCTGAAGATCGACAGGCCGTTGAGCTGGGCCCGCTGGTCGTCGACCTGGCGGCTGCTGGCCATCGCCATGCCGCTGTGCATCGCCGCGGTGGCGCTGCTCGGCTGGTGGTGGGCCGGCCTGGTGCCGGCGGCGGCGCTGCTGCTCGGGGCGGCACTCGCCCCGACCGACCCGGTGCTCGCCTCCGACGTGCAGGTGGGTGAGCCGACCGACGTGGAGGACTCGGAGGACGAGGTGCGCTTCGCGCTCACCTCGGAGGCCGGGCTGAACGACGGCCTGGCCTTCCCGTTCGTCTACGCCGCCATCGCGATCGCCAGCACCAGCCTCGCCCCGTCGGCCTGGTTGGCCGAGTGGGTGGCCGTGGACGTGGTCTACAAGCTCGCCGCCGGCGTGGGCGGCGGCCTGCTGGTCGGCTGGCTGCTCGGCAAGCTGTTCTTCCGCGCCCCGAGCACGCTGCGGCTGGCCAAGCACTCCGAGGGCTTCCTGGCGCTGGCCGCCACGTTCCTCGCGTACGGGCTGGTCGAGGTGATCGGCGGGTACGGCTTCCTGGCGGTCTTCGTGGCCGCCCGGGCGATCCGGGCCGCCGAGCGCACCTCCGAGTTCCACGCCGTGCTGCACGACTTCGCCGAGCAGGTGGAACGACTGCTCACCGTGCTGTTGCTGCTGCTGTTCGGCGGCGCGGTGATCGGTGGGCTGCTCGCGCCGCTCACCTGGCCGGCGGCGCTGGTCGGGCTGGCCCTGGTGCTGGTGATCCGGCCGCTGGTCGGCTGGTTGTCGCTGCGCGGCGCACCGGGTCGCGCCGCGGAACACTGGGTGATCTCGGCGTTCGGCATCCGCGGCGTCGGGTCGTTCTACTACCTGGCGTACGCCACCAGCAAGACGGACTTCCCGCAGGCGGAGCTGCTCTGGGCCACCGTCGGCCTGGTGGTGGTGGTCTCGGTGGTGGCCCACGGGATCGCCGCGACGCCGATCATGCAGTTGCTGGACCGCGAGGGCGACCGGACCCGGGACAGCTCCGAGTCGGGTGCGGGCAGGGAGCCCGTGCCGGCCGGCTGAGCGATCCCCCGGCGGGCGACGCGTCAGTCCCCACGCAGCCGGGCGGCCAGTGCGCGGCCCAGATCGTGGCCGGATCGCCAGGCGCTCTGCACGCGCGGACGGCCGAACGCGTCGCCGGCCAGGCCGATCCCGTCGTCGTCCAGGTGGAACGTGCCTCCCGACCCGGCCGGCGCCGGCCGGGCGTACGTCCAGCGGTGCACGTGGGTCGACAGGGCCGGCTCGGGCAGCCCGAGCAGGTCCCGGACGGCCTGTTCGATCTCCGGCCGGGCGGCGGTCGGTTGGAGCAGGTGCCCGGCGGCGAACTGCGGGGTGGTGTGTGCGACCAGCACCGGGGCGGCGTCGCCGCGCCGGTCGCCGTCGTCGCAGACCAGGCTCAGCACGGGATGGTCGTTGACGAACGCGCCCCGGAAGTCGGGCCAGCGGCGGGACGGGAAGTGCAGCACCGCCGTCAGCGTGGACGACCAGCGTTGCGTCGCCACCGCGCGGGTGGCCGCGTCCAGCGCCGGGTCGAGCAGCAGGGCGGCCTGCGGGCCCGGCATGGCGAGCGCCACCGCCTCGGCGGCCCGGCCGTCCACCCGGGGCCCCGGCTCGATCGTCATGACCAGCCGGTCGTGCGTCACCGGCAGGTCGGCGGCCAGGTGTTCGACGAGCGAGCGCAGCCCGCGCGGCGCGGCCCAGCGCATCGGGCCGGTCACCTGTTCTCGCCCGCGCGGCCCGTACGCGACAAGCGTGTTCGTCCACTCCCGGGCCAGCCCGGCGGCCTGCCAGCCGGCCACCACGGCGGCGAAGTCGGGGTCGTCGACGGTGAAGTAGGCGGCGCCCAGGTCGGCGGGGCGACCGTCGAAGCGCTTGCTGGCCATTCGACCACCGGTCACCCGGGCGCGTTCCCGCACCTCGACCGGGATCCCGGCCCGAGCCAGCTCGGTCGCGCACGCCACTCCGGCGATGCCCGCGCCGACCACCACCACACCCGCCCGGTCCGCTGTCATCGGTTGATCGTAGGTGCCGGCCGGCATGAACCCGCCGGCACGGGGGTACTGGCACATCTGTTCGAGGAGAGGTGATCATCATGGCCGACCACACCGGCGACAGCACCAGGGTGAACCCGGACGCCGCGGTCAAGGACCCGGACGACTGGGTGACCGGCGACGAGCCGCCGACCGCGGCCCAGCAGTCCTACCTGCACACGCTGGCCCAGGAGGCGGGCGAGACGGTGCCGGAGGGGCTGACCAAGGCCGAGGCGTCCCGGCGGATCGACGAGCTCCAGGCGGAGACCGGCCGGGGGCGCTGACCCTACCGCGGGGGCAGGCGGTGCAGCTCGACCCGGTCGAGCCGCCCCGCCGCCACCCGCGCGGTCAGGTAGGTCGCGTACGGCTGGGCCCGCCGGTCGGTGGGTGAGCCGGGGTTGAGCAGCCGCAGCCCGCCCGGCGCGACCGTGTCCCACGGGATGTGCGAGTGCCCGAAGACCAGCAGGTCGCAGTCGCCGTACGCGGCGGCACACCGCTCTTCGCGCCGGGCCTTCGGGCCGGTCTCGTGCACCATCGCGACCGTGAGCCCGGCCAGCTCGACGCGGGCCACCTCGGGCAGCCGGGCGCGCAACGCCGGCCCGTCGTTGTTGCCGTACACGCCGACCAGCCGGCGGGACCGCGCCTCGAGCGCGTCCAGCAGCGCCTCGTCCACCCAGTCCCCCGCGTGCAGCACCACGTCGGCGGCCTCCACCGCCGCCCAGAGCCGCGCCGGCAGGTCCCGCGCCCGCTTCGGCACGTGCGTGTCCGCCATGATCACCAGGTCCACCCCTCGATCCTCCCATCGCGCCACGCCCCCACCTCGTCGATCATGAGGTTGGCGGCGAAGTGGATCTCCCTGGGGACGGTCAACCTCATGATCGACGGGGTGGGCCTAGGGTGAGGGAGTGGGCGGGGTGGGCGGGCTGTTGCGGGAGTGGCGGGGGCGGCGCGGATTCAGCCAGCTCTTCCTGGCCCACGCGGCGGAGATCTCGCCGCGGCACCTGAGCTTCGTCGAGACCGGCCGGGCCGCGCCCAGCCGGGAGATGGTGCTCCGGCTCGCCGAGCACCTGGACGTGCCGCTGCGCGACCGCAACCAGTTGCTGCTCGCCGCCGGTTACGCCCCGGTCTATCCGCAGGCCGCGCTCGACGCCCCCGAGCTGCGCCGGGTCCGGGAGGCGGTGCGGCTGGTGCTGCGCGCGCACGAACCCTGGCCCGCGGTGGCCGTGGACCGGCGGTGGCGGCTGGTCGACGGCAACGCGGCGGTGCCGGTGCTGACCGCCGGCGTGGCGCCGCACCTGCTCCGTCCGCCGGTGAACGCGTTGCGGCTCACGCTGCACCCGGACGGGCTGGCGCCCCGGGTCCGCAACCTCGGGCAGTGGCGGGCGCACCTGCTGGTCCGGCTGCGCCGGCAGGCCGCGCTCACCGCCGACCCGGAGCTGGCCGCGCTGCACGAGGAGCTGCGCGGCTACCCGGGCGGGGCCGGCCCGGAGCCGGCCGAGCCGGGGCCGGGTGACGTGGTGGTGCCGCTGCGGCTGCGGCACGGCGACGGCGAGCTGCGGCTGCTGAGCACGGTGTCGACGTTCGGCACCCCACTCGACGTGACCGTGTCGGAGCTGTCCATCGAGACGTTCCTGCCCGGCGACGAGGCCACCGCCGACGCGTTGCGCGCCGCCGCCCGGTGAGCCGGGTCAGGCGCCCTGCCCCTGGTTCTGCATCAGGCCACCGTCCATGAAGTACGTCGACCCGGTCACGTAGTCGGCGTCGTCGCTGGCCAGGAAGACCGCCAGCTTCGCGATCTCGGCCGGCTCGGCGGCCCGCTTCCACGGAATGCTCTGCACCTGCTCGTGCCGGTACTTCGGATCGTCGATCGCCTCCTGGTTGAACGGGGTGAGCACCATGCCGGGCCCGATGTTGTTGACGTTCATCCGCATCGGGGCGACCTCCAGCGCGAGGCTCTTGGCCAGCTCCAGCATGCCGCCCTTGCTGGCGTCGTAGTCCGCGCCGCCGGCCCGGGCCACCTCCTGGTGGATCGAGGTGATGTTGATGATCTTGCCGCCGCCACCGGAGTCCCGGCGGTGCCGGACGAACCGCCGGCAGCAGAAGAACATGCCGTAGAGGTTGGTCCGGATGCACCGGTCCCAGGTCTCGGTGTCCAGGTCGGCGACCGGGATGCCGGAGGCGTCCACGCCGGCGTCGTTCATCAGCACGTCCAGCCGGTCGAACTCGGCCAGCGCCTCGTCGAACATCGCGTCGACCTGGTGCTCGACGCTGATGTCGCCCTGCACCACCACGGCCCGCCCGCCGGCGGACTCGATCTCCGCCCGGGTGTGGTTGGCCCCGGCGTGGTCGTGCAGGTAGTGCACCACCACGTCGGCGCCCTCCCGGCCGAACTCGATGGCGGTGGCCTGGCCGATGCCCGAGTCCGAGCCGGTGATCAAGGCGGTCTTCCCCGCCAGCCGTCCGGTCATCCGCGTGCTCCCTCCGTGCGGGCCGCGCCGGTCGGCACGGCCGGTCGGTCGTGCGCGAACCGCTCGGCGGCCTCGGTGATCCGACCGGCGGCGTTGATCAGCCCGATGTGCGAGAACGCCTGCGGAAAGTTGCCCAGCTGCTCGCCGGTGACCTGGTCGATCTGTTCGGCGTACAGGCCGAGGTCGTTCGTGCGCGCGGCGAGCTGCTCGAACAACCGCCGGGCCCGGTCCAGCTCGCCCGCCTCGGCCAGGCAACTGGCCAGCCAGAACGAGCAGATCACGAAGCCCGCCGGGTCGCCGTCCCAGCGACGCAGCAGCCCGTTGTGGGACAGCCGCCGCTCGACCACGTCCATCGTGGCGCGCATCCGCTCATCGTCCGCCGGCAGGAACCCGACCAGCGGCATGACCAGCACCGAGGCGTCCAGGTCGTCGGAGTCGAACGCCCCGGTGTACGCGCCGACCCGCTCGTTCCAGCCCCGGCTGAGCACCGCCGCCCGGACCTCGTCCCGGGCGGCCGCCCAGCGGGCCACGTCGGCCGGGCCGCCGAGCCGCGGCCCGAACCGGACCGCCCGGTCCAGCGCGGTCCAGCACTGCACCTTGGACGAGACGTAGTGCCGCTCGGCGTCGCGCGCCTCCCACATCCCGGCGTCCGGCCGGTGCCAGTCGCGTACCGCCTGGTCGGCGAGCGTGCACAGCAGGTGGCGTACGTCGGGCGACATCGGGTCGAGGTAGTGCCGCATCAGCCACGCCGCGTCGAGCACCTCGCCCAGCACGTCGTTCTGCCGCTGCCGCCAGGCGTCGTTGCCGACCAGCACCGGCCGGCTGCCGGCGTACCCGGCGAGGTGGTCGAGATCGTGCTCGGTCAGGTCCCGCTCCCCCTCGACGCCGTACATGATCGGCGCGGGGGCGTCGCCGAGTCGGCCCATCGCGCGGGCCACCCAGGTGAACTGCCGGTCCGCCTCGTCCGGGCAGGCGGCCCGCCAGAGCGCCTGGAGCGTCAGGCTGAAGTCGCGGAGCCAGACGAAGCGGTAGTCGTAGTTGCGGTCGCCGCCGAGCTGTTCCGGCAGCGCGGTGGTGGCCGCCGCGACGACCGCGCCGCTCGGGCCGTACGTCATCCCCTGCACCACCAGCGCGCTGCGCCGGACCAGGTCGCGGTACTCCCCCCGGTAGTCGTGCAGGTCCGCCCACGACCGCCAGCCGGCGGCCGTTCCGGCCACCACCTCGGCGGCGTCGGGCAGCGTCGGCGTCCCGCCGGCGTACGTCGGGGCGTACCCGAGGGTGAAGTGGTGGGCGCTGCCGGCGCGGGCGGTGAACCGCCCGACGGCGGTCCCGTCGGCGAACCTCAGGTCAACGTCGGTGCGCAGCTCCAGCCGGCACGCGCCGGCGGTGGCCACGATCACCCCGTCGCGCTCGGTGAGGTAGGCGCCGACCCGCCCGTACTCGAACCGCGGCGCGTAGTCCAGCCGCATCGGCACCTCGCCGCCGAGGCCCTCGACCACCCGGGCGAGCACCCGCGGCGACCGGAGGCCGACGTCGTGGCCGCGCGCGCCGGGCTCCAGCGCCAGGGCGTCGGTGACGGCCACCGTCCCGGTCGGCGTGGTGAAGACGGTACGCAGCACCAGCGCGTCGTCCAGGTAGGACCGGGTGCTGGTGAACTCGCCCTCCGGGCGGATGGCCCAGTGCCCGGCGTCGTCGTCGAGCAGCCGGCCGAAGACCGACGGCCCGTCGAACCGGGCCGGACACCACCAGTTGACCGCGCCGGCGGTGTCCACCAGGGCGGCACTGTGCCCGTCGGCGAGGAAGCCGTGCTCACTGATCCGTCCGGTCCGCACGGTGCTGCCTACCCGGCCTCGCCGTCACCATGCGTCGCCGGGATCGGTGCCGGCCGCCGCGTTACCGCTCGCCGGCGGCGGGAACGCGGCGAGTTGACGAAGGAGGATGCTCATGACCAGACCCTCGACTCCGACCGCGGCCTGGCAACCCGGAATGCCGGGCAGCGACAACCTCCCGTCCGGCCCGGGCGGTCGTCCGACGCCGCCGAGCGGGGACGGGCACGGGCCGCAGGCCGGCCCGCCGACCGTCACGATCGGCTCGTACCCGGACTATCCGTCCGCGCAGCGGGTGGTGGACTTTTTGGCCGACAACCGGTTCCCGGTGGAACGAACGTCGATCGTCGGCACCAACCTGACGCTGGTGGAGACCGTGATGGGGCGACTCACCACGGGCCGGGCGGCCCTGCTGGGCGCCGGCACCGGCGCCTGGTTCGGCCTGTTCATCGGGTTGCTCTTCGGCATCTTCACCGCCGGCAACTGGCTGGCGGTGATCCTGGTCGGGCTGGTGATCGGCGCGATCTGGGGCGCCGTGTTCGGCGCTGTCGCGCACGCCATGAGCGGCGGGCAGCGCGACTTCACCTCGGCCAGCTCGTTGCGGGCCAGCCAGTACGCGGTCACCGTGGACGCGGAGCTGGCGGAGCAGGCCCGGCAGGTGCTCGGCCGGATGCACCTGACGCCCACCGGCGCCACCGCCCGCTGAGGCGGCCGGCGTCCACGCGCGGGAGGGCCCCGATCGGGGCCCTCCCGTCCGGCGTCAGTCGTGCCAGGCCCGCTCCCCGGCGCGCAGCGGCACGTCCACCCGGTTCTCCGGCGGGGCGAGCGGGCAGGCCCACCTGTCGTCGTAGGCGCAACTCGGGTTGTAGAGGTAGTTGGCGTCCAACCGGACCCGGCCGCCGGGCAGCACCGTCAGGCCGCGCCCGAACGTGCCCTTCACCGTGTCGGTGAGGTAGCGCCCGCCGCCGTACGACCCGTCGCCGCAGCTCGCGTCGCGCACCGGCACGAACAGCCCACCGCCGTACGCGTCGATCCACCAGAGGGTGAGCGTCCCCCAGGGCGTCTCGGCGACCGCCACCCGGCGGTAGTCGACCACCCCGTCCGGGCCGCCGGTGTCGATGCTCAGCCCGCCGGAGGCCGGCCGCAGCGGGGCCTCGACCACGGCCGCCGGGTCGGGCGGATACCAGCGCAGCCCGGTGAAGCCGGCCCGGTCGGCGGGCGGCACCGGGCTGCTCGGGTGGCTGCGGAACAGTTCGTCCCGGGCGGCCCGGAAGCCGCCCAGGTCTAGGTCGGACAGGTAGAGCCCGGCCACCCGCTCCCGCCAGTCGAGCACGTCGAGATCCTCCATCCTTCGACCCTAGCCGGCCGATCGCTTCAAAATTCGACTGTTTTCCCCCACGCGCCTTGAACTGTGCCGACGGCCACGACAGACGCACTTGTTTAAATTTTAAATAGTGCTACTGTTGCGGCCATGACGGAGAGCCTGGACGCGGAGCGGACGGCCTGCTGGCGGGCCTACATCGAGTCGAGCCAGCGACTGTTCACGCAGTTGGAGGACGACCTGCGCGCCGACAGCGAGCTGAGCTTCGCCGACTACCACGTGCTGGTGCTGCTCTCCGAGGCGCCCGGGCAGCGACTGCGCATGGGCGAGCTGGCCGACCAGCTGGTGTTCTCCCCGAGCCGGCTGACCTACCAGGTCACCTCGATGCAGAAGCGCGGCCTGGTGGCCAAGGAGTCCTGCCCGGCCGACCGGCGCGGCAGCGAGGCCGTGCTCACCGCGGCCGGCCTGCTGGCCCTGCGCGAGGCCGCACCGCACCACCTGCGCTCCGTACGCGCCCACCTGATCGACGACCTCGACGACGCCGAGGTCGCCTGCCTCACCCGGGTCTTCGAGCGGCTCGGCCGGCGCCTGCGCGCCGACCGTCTCGCGTCGTCCACCCCGGCCGACAAGTAAAGGAGCCCGTGATGCCCGCGATCACCGTCGACGACGTCCTCGTCCTGCCCCGCCTGCCGAAGCTCGACGAGTCCACCAGCTACCGCCCGGTCCGCCGGGTGACCACCGCGCCCAGCGGCTACGAGGGCGAGGGCTTCCCGGTCCGCCGCGCCTTCGCCGGGGTCTCGATGACCGATCTCGACCCGTTCATCCACCTCGACCAGATGGGCGAGGTGGACTACGCGCCGGGCGAGCCGAAGGGCACCTCGTGGCACCCGCACCGGGGCTTCGAGACGGTGACCTACATGATCGACGGAATCATGGACCACCAGGACTCGACAGGTGGCGGCGGCACCATCACCGACGGCGACACCCAGTGGATGACGGCCGGCAGCGGCCTGCTCCACATCGAGGCGCCGCCGGAGCAGCTGGTGCTGAGCGGCGGCCTGTTCCACGGTCTCCAGCTCTGGGTCAACCTGCCCCGGGTGGCCAAGATGAGCGCGCCGCGCTACCAGGACATCCGCGGCCGGGAGTCGGCGCTGCTCACCACGCCCGACGGCGGCGGCCTGATCCGGGTGATCGCCGGCGAGATCGCCGGGCACCGCGGGCCGGGCTCGACCCACACCCCGATCACCATCGCGCACGTGACGTTGCAGCCCGGCGCCGAGCTGAGCCTGCCCTGGCGGCCGGACTTCAACGCGCTGGTCTACGTGCTGGCCGGCCGCGGCACGGTGGGCACCGACCGGCAGCCGATCCACCTGGGTCAGCTCGCCGTGCACGGGCCCGGCGACGCGCTGCGGATCACCGCCGACCGGACGCAGGACGGCAACACCCCGGCGCTGGAGCTCTACCTGATGGGCGGCCAGCCGATCCGGGAGCCGGTGGCGCACTACGGCCCGTTCGTGATGAACACCCGGGCCGAGCTGATCCAGGCGGTCGAGGACTTCCAGGCCGGCCGGCTCGGGGTGATCCCGACCGGGCGGTTGCCGCACAGCGACGGTCAGGGCGACCGCCCCTGACCGGGTACGGACGTCGGGCGCTCCGGTTCGCCGGGGCGCCCGGCGCGGCGTCAGGAGACGGCGAAGATCCCGGCCACCCCGAGGATCACCATCAACAGGACCGCCACCAGCGCACCCCGCTCCCCCTCCACCGCCTGGTCACGGTCGTCGGTCACGGTGTTCGTCGTCTCGGCGGGCATGTCGGTGCCTCCTTGGGTTTCGCGATCCAGGGGTCCGGGGTACCCCAGGCGCGTACCGCCGCCGACCTGCTGCGTCGTGGTGCGGGGCCCTGCCGGGGGTCCTACCGTGTGAGGACTGTCATCGACCTCGGGAGGCTGGAACGTGCACCTGCGGGACTGGTTCCTCACCGCACAGGAACGCGCCAACCCAGGGTCTGAGTTACCCGTCTGGACGGATGGAAACCTCGCCGAGCCGCTGATTCACGGGTCCGCGTACTTTGACCGGCTGGTCAGCGAGGTGGAGGCGCTGGGCGAGGGCGACCACCTGTTCTTCACCGACTGGCGGGGCGACCCGGACGAACGGATGCGGCCGGACGGGCCGACCGTGGCCCAGCTGTTCGCGCAGGCCGCCCAGCGCGGGGTGATCGTCAAGGGGCTGGTCTGGCGCTCCCACCTCGACACGCTCTCCTACAGCGAGGCGGAGAACCGCGACCTCAGCGAGACGATCCGCGCGGCCGGCGGCGAGGTGCTGCTCGACCAGCGGGTCCGCCGCGGCGGGTCGCACCACCAGAAGCTGGTGGTGCTGCGCCACCCCGGCGAGCCGGAACGCGACATCGCGTTCGCCGGCGGCATCGACCTGTGCCACAGCCGGCGCGACGACGCGACGCACGCCGGCGACCCGCAGCCGGTGGACATGTCCCCCCGGTACGGCCCCACCCCGCCCTGGCACGACGTGCAGCTCGCGCTGCGCGGCCCGGTGGTCGGCGCGCTGGACACCACGTTCCGCGAGCGGTGGACCGACCCGATGCCGCTGGACTCGGAGAACCCGCTCGCCTACCTGCGGGACCGGCTGCGCGGCTCGGACCTCACCCCGGATCCGCTGCCCGAGCAGCCGGCCGACCCGCCGCCCTGCGGCCCGCACCACGTGCAGGTGCTGCGCACCTATCCGGCGGTGCGCCCGCGCTACTCCTTCGCGCCGGACGGCGAGCGCACCGTGGCCCGCGGCTACACGAAGGCGGTTCGCCGGGCCCGCCGGCTGATCTACCTGGAGGACCAGTACCTCTGGTCCACCGAGGTGGCCGAGCTGTTCGCCCAGGCGCTGCGCGAGCACCCGGAGCTGCACCTGGTGGCGGTGGTGCCCCGCCACCCGGACGTGGACGGCCGGCTGGCGCTGCCGCCGAACATGGTGGGCCGGGAGCAGGCCCTCTCGCTCTGCCACCGGGCCGCCCCGGACCGGGTGCACGTCTTCGACGTGGAGAACCACGAGGGCACGCCGGTCTACGTGCACGCCAAGGTGTGCGTGGTGGACGACGTCTGGGCCAGCGTGGGCAGCGACAACTTCAACCGCCGCTCCTGGACCCACGACAGCGAGCTGTCCTGCGCCGTACTCGACGACACCCGCGACGAGCGGGCGCCCACCGACCCGGCCGGCCTCGGCGACGGGGCCCGGGCCTTCGCCCGGGACCTGCGGCTGCGGCTGTGGCGCGAACACCTGGACCGGGACCCGGACGGGACGCAGGACGACGACCTGCTGGACCCGGCGGACGCGGTGGCGGCGATCACCGCGGCGGCGGACGCGCTGGACCGCTGGCACGCCGACGGCCGCGTCGGTCCCCGCCCGCCCGGCCGGTTGCGGCCGCACCGCCCCGAGCGGCTGCCCTGGCGTACGCGGATCTGGGCGCTGCCCGCGTACCGGTTGGTCTACGACCCGGACGGCAGGCCGCTGCGGGCCCGACGCGCCGGCACCTGGTGACGCGGCGTCGCCTCGTCCAGCGGGTTCGGCCGGGCCGGGTAGGCGAAGGACACCCGGGGCGAGTAGAACCCCCAGCAGACGTGCAGCGGGTTGGCCGGGCGTAGCGCGTGGGCCGGGTGGTCGGGTGCCAGGAACTCCACCGACTCGACCTCGAACGGCGACACCGGCTCGGCCACGTACGGGTAGTCGGTGGCGATCAACTCCCCGTCGCGGCGGGTGAGGTAGCGGTGGTGGCCGCTGTGCGCGGCGGTGCCGGTGTGCCCGACCCGGGCGATGACCCGGATCAGCGGGCGACCGTCGGCCCAGGTCTCGGCGGTCAGCCGCTCGCCCCGCAGCTCCAGCCGGGTCACGCCCTCGGCGGCGGGGGCGCCGCGCGCGGCGGCGTAGTGCCGGACGCGGTCGCTGGAGACCAGGTAGTGCGTCCACCAGCCGCCCGGGGTCTCCCGGTCGGGCGGCGGCAGGTCCGCCAGGGAGACACCGAGGTAGGTGAGTGAGTAGGCCCCGAAGCCCGAGGTCTGCGTCTCGTCGTCGACCACGTACTGGTTGAGGAAGACCTGCCGCTGCGGGTGCGGGCGGAGACCGGCCGGGACCAGCGCCTCGGCCGCGCCCGGGTCCGCGGGGAGCCAGCTGAACAGCAGCGTCCGGGCGTTGATGACGAGTTGCGGCGCGGCGGGATCCAGCACGGTGCCTCCGTAGACGTGTCCCCACGGACGCTACGGGCGGCCCGATCGGCGGGACAACGACAGAAAGTCGACACTCCGTGCCGGCGTTTCCCACCGTTCATGGCCCGATCCGAACCCTTCATACCCCGATGCACCTTAAGTGCATCATACTTTCGGCTGGATTTTTGCTGGCTGATCGGGCTAGGGTTGCTCCCGAACGGACTACTTAAACCTAAACCAAAGCGTCTCTTCTTTTTTCTCCGCGGACGAGGTGCAGGGAGGACCACCATGACCGCCCCGACGACCAAGGCACCCGCGAAGCTCGACCCCCGCTCGCTCACCGACAGCGCCGCCAACCTGCTCGACACGATGGCCGCGCTGCCCGCGAACCACCCCTCGCGGGCCGCCCTGCGCGACCGCGCCATCGAGGCCTGGCTCCCGCTGGCCAACCACCTCGCCCACCGCTACAGCGGCCGGGGCGAGCCCAACGACGACCTGGCGCAGACCGCGGCGATCGGGCTGATCAAGGCGATCGACAAGTTCGACCCGTCCCGCGGCGTCGACTTCGCCGGCTACGCCATCCCGACCATCATCGGTGAGCTGAAGCGCCACTTCCGCGACCGCACCTGGGACATCCGGGTGCCGCGCCGGCTCCAGGAGCTGCGCCTGGCGATCTCCGACGCCAACAGCACCCTGCTCCAGACGCTCGGCCGGTCGCCGACGGTCGCCGACATCGCCGCCCACCTCAAGGTCACCGAGGAGGAGGTGCTGGAGGGCCTGGAGGGCGCCCGCGCCTACAACGCGGTGTCGCTGTCCACCCCGACCGGCGACGGCGAGCGCGCCACCGAACTGGGCGACCTGCTCGGCGGCGAGGACGGCGAGTTCGAGCTGGCCGAGATGCGGGTCGCGCTCGGCCCGGCGCTGGCCACGCTCGACCAGCGTGAGCAGCGCATCCTCACGCTGCGCTTCTACGGCAACCTGACCCAGTCGCAGATCGCCGAGCAGATCGGCGTCTCGCAGATGCACGTGTCCCGGCTGCTGGCGCGGGCGCTGACCAAGCTGCGCGGTCAGCTCGACGGAACGTACTAGCGGGTCGCATCGGGTCGGCGGACCCGGCGGACGATCCACCCGGCCCGGTCGGCGATGCGCCGACCGGGCCGTTCCCTGCGCGGGGGGTGTAAGGCGGGGCCCCCGCTTAACGCATTCGGTATAGGCGGGGCCCCCGCTTAACACCCTTGGTCCGGCAAGACCCCGGCCTCAGCGTCACCAACGGGGCCGCGGCACGCGGCGACGTTAAGCGGGGCCCCCGCCTCTACCGGAAGCGTTAAGCGGGGGCCCCGCCTTACTCGCGTGCGGCGAGGACGGGGGTGGGTGCGAGAGTGGGGGCGTGCTCGCTGACGTTCCCCTCGACCTGCCGGTCCGTCCGGTGCTGCCGGTGCTCGTCGAGGCGTTGCGCGCGGCGGGCGCCGGGGTGCTGGTGGCGCCACCGGGCACCGGCAAGACCACTACCGCGCCGCTCGCCGTCGCCGACGCGGTCGCCGGGCGGGTGGTGATCGCCCAACCCCGGCGGGTGGCCGCCCGGGCCGCCGCGCACCGGATGGCCGCGCTGCTCGGCGAGCGGGTCGGTGACCGGATCGGCTACGCGGTGCGGGGCGAGCGCCGGAGCGGGCCACGGACCCGGGTCGAGGTGGTCACCACCGGCCTGCTGGTACGCCGGCTGCACCACGATCCCGAGCTGCCCGGCGTGGACGCGGTGCTGCTCGACGAGTGCCACGAGCGGCACCTCGACGCGGACCTGGCGTTGGCGTTCAGCGTGCAGGCCCGGGCCCTGCTGCGCCCGGACCTCTGGTTGCTCGCGATGTCGGCCACCCCGCAGGCGGACCGGTTCGCCGCGCTGCTCGGCGGCGACGCGCCCGCGCCGATCGTGCGCGCCGAGGCCGCCCTGCACCCGGTCGAACGGGTGTGGGCGCCGCCACCACGCCCGATCGCCCCACCCGGCGCGGGCCGGGTGGACCCGGCGCTGCTGGACCACGTCGCCGCCACGGTCCGCCGGGCGCTGCGCGAGCGGGCCGGCGACGTGCTGGTCTTCCTACCCGGGGCGGGCGAGATCGCGGCCGTCGCCGGACGGCTGGCCGACCTGCGCGGCACGGTCGCCGTGCTGCCGTTGCACGGCCGGCTGCCCGGCGCCGCCCAGGACGCGGCGCTGGCCCCGCCGCCCGGCACACGAGACGCCGGCCCGGGAACCACCGGCCGGCGGGTCGTACTGGCCACGGCGGTGGCGGAGAGCAGCCTGACCGTGCCCGGCGTGCGGGTGGTGGTGGACGCCGGGCTGAGCCGGGTACCGCGTACCGACCTGGCGCGCGGGCTGGGCGCGCTGGTCACCGTGCCGGTGTCCCGGGCGGCGGCCACCCAGCGGGCCGGCCGGGCCGGGCGGGAGGCGCCGGGCGCGGTCTACCGCTGCTGGTCGGCGGCGACGCACACCCGGCTCGCCCCGCAGCCCGAACCGGAGATCGCCACCGCCGACCTGACCGGGTTCGCACTGGAGCTGGCCGCCTGGGGCACGCCGGACGGCACCGGCCTGGCCCTGCCCGATCCGCCGCCGGCAGCCGCGCTGACCGTCGCCCGGGAGACCCTGGCCACGCTCGGCGCGGTCGACGGAGACGGCCGGATCACCGCCCGGGGGCGGGCGATGGCGTCGGTCGGCGCCCATCCCCGGCTGGCCCGCGCGCTGCTCGACGGCGCGCGGCGGGTGGGCGCCGACCGGGCGGCCGAGGTGGTGGCGGTGCTCGCCGACGAGGCGTCGGGCGGCGCGGGGGACGACCTGCCGGCCCGGTGGCGACGGCTGCGCGCCGGCACCGACCCGGCGGCCACCGGCCGGTGGCGGGCCGAGGTACGCCGGCTGCGCGCCGCCCTGCCCACCCGCACCGCCGACGGCCGGCCGGCACCCGGGGCGACGACCGGCCGAGGACCGCATCGGCCCGCCGGAGAAGCCGACGGCTGGCCGGAACAGCCCGACCGGGAAGCGGGCGGCCGGCCGGAACGCCTGCCCGACGACCTGGCCGCCGGGCTGCTGGCCGGGTTGGCGTACCCGGAACGGTTGGCCCGGGCGCGGCGGGCCGGCGGGTCCGCGTACCTGATGGCCGGTGGGACCGCCGCGGAGCTGGCGGCCGGGTCGGGGCTGGCCGGGTCGACGTGGTTGGCCGTCGCGGTCGCCGACCGCTCCCCCGGCGCGCCGGCCGCCCGGGTCCGGCTGGCCGCGCCGGTCGACGAGGCGACCGCGCGCGAGGCGGGCGCGGCGCTGCTGCGGGACGGGCGGGAGGTCGCCTGGTCCGGCGGTGAGGTGGTGGCCCGGGAGGTGGTCCGCCTCGGTGCGATCGAGCTGGTCGACCGGCCGCTCGCCGCGCCCGAGCCGGCACTGGTCGCGGCGGCGGTGCTGGACGGGCTGCGGCAGGAGGGTCCGGGGCTGCTGCGCTGGACGCCGGAGGCAACCGCGCTGCGCCACCGGCTGGCCTTCTGCCGGCAGGCGCTCGGCGACGACTGGCCGGACGTGTCGGACGCGGCGTTGCTCGCCGCCGCGCCCGCCTGGCTCGGGCCGGAGCTGGCCCGGGCCCGCCGCCGGGCCGACCTGGCCCGGGTCGACGTGGCCGCGGCGCTGCGCCGGCTGCTCGACTGGCGGGCGGCGGCCCGGCTGGACGAGATGGCGCCGGAACGGTTGCCGGCGCCCAGCGGCTCGCGGATCCGGGTGGACTACGCCGACCCGGCCGCGCCGGTGCTGGCGGTCAAGCTCCAGGAGACGTTCGGCTGGCGGGACGTCCCGCGCATCGCCGACGGGCGGGTGCCGGTGCTGCTGCACCTGCTCTCCCCGGCCGGGCGGCCGGTGGCGGTCACCGCGGACCTGGCCTCGTTCTGGCGTAACGGCTATCCGCAGGTGCGGGCGGAACTGCGCGGGCGTTACCCGCGGCACCCGTGGCCGGAGGACCCGACGACGGCCGAGCCGACCCGCCGGGCCAGCCCGCGTCGGCGCTGACCGGTCTCACTCCTCGACGACGTCGGCGATCACCACGGTGATGTTGTCCGGGCCGCCGGCGCGCAGCGCGAGGCCGATCAGCCGGGCCGCGCAGGCGTCCCGTTCCAGGCCCTCGCCCAGCACCTCGGTGAGCGTGTCGGCGCGGACCACGTTGGAGAGGCCGTCGCTGCACAGCAGCCAGCGGTCACCGGCCCGGGGCACCATTGTCGCGTACGCCGGGGAGACCTGGTCGCCCTGCAACGCCTGGGTCACCACGGCCCGGCGGGGGTGGCTGCTCGCCTGGTCGGGGGTGATCAGACCCTGGTCGACCAGCATCTGCACGAACGTGTCGTCGCGGGTGACCTGCTTGAGCACGCCGTCGCGGAACAGGTAGGCCCGGGAGTCGCCGACGTGCGCCAGTGCCAGGCAGGTCCCGGTGCGGGCGAACAGCAGCGCGGTCAGCGTGGTGCCCATGCCCTGGCGTTCCGGGTCCTCCTCGACCGCCTGGCGGATGCCCGCGGTGGCCCGCTCGATGGCGCCCTGGAGCGCGGCGACCAGCGCATGCTCCGGCGTCTCCACGTCCAGCGGGGCGATCGCGTCGATCGCGATGCGGCTGGCCAGGTCGCCGGCCGCCATGCCGCCCATGCCGTCGGCGACCGCGACCAGCCAGGGGCCCGCGTGCTGCGCGTCCTGGTTGCCGCTGCGGATCAGCCCACGGTCGCTCGCTCCGACGGAACGAAGCTTCAGGGTCATGGGACGCAGCCTGCCAGGTCGAGGGCTCGGTTGTCTCTAGGAGATCACCACCATCGTACGTGGCGCGGTGAATCTCACTGCGCGTGGGCGCGTGCCCGCCATCGGGCCGGATCGATTGACAGCGGCGGAACGCGATGGAAACATCGGCCTGATATTGGGAGCGCTCCCAGCTCCCGTCCTCCTCACCATCACCCCCGAGCACGGAAGGAACCCTCCGTGACCCGTTCCCGTCGTCGGCTGGTCGCGCTTGCCGCGACCGCCACCCTGGCGCTCACCGGCCTCACCGCCGGCCCGGCCCTCGCCGAGGTGCCGCCGGACGCCCCCGAGCAACTCCGCAACGGCGACTTCAGCGCCGGCGTCTCCCCCTGGTTCTCCTACGGCACCGGTGAGCTGGCGGTCACCGACGGCCGGCTCTGCACCACGGTCGCCGCCGGCACGGCCAACCCCTGGGACGCCGGCATCGGCCAGGACGCGGTGCCGCTGATCTCCGGCGCCGAGTACGAACTCTCCTTCGACGTCTCCGCCACCCCCGGGGCGGCGCTCAAGGCGGTGCTCCAGCTCGGCAGCGCCCCGTACACCACGTACGCCAGCGTCGACGCCACCGCCACGGCCACCGCGAAGCACGTCACCACCACGTTCACCGCGCCGGCCGACAACGCCGGCGCCCAGCTCATCTTCCAGGTCGGCGGCAGCGCGCAGGCGCAGACGTTCTGCCTCGACAACGTGTCGCTGCGCGGCGGCGAGGCGGCCCCGCCGTACGAGCCGGACACCGGCCCGCGGGTCCGGGTCAACCAGGTCGGCTACCTGCCCGGCGGCCCGAAGCACGCCACCGTGGTCACCGACGCCACCGAGGCGCTGCGCTGGCAGCTCACCTCCGCCGCCGGGTCCGTGGTGGCCAGCGGCGAGACCACCCCGCGCGGGGTGGACGAGGCGTCCGCGCAGAACGTGCAGACCGTCGACTTCTCCGCCTACCGCACGCCGGGCACCGGCTACCGGCTGACCGTCGACGGCGAGACCAGCCACCCGTTCGACATCTCCGGCACGGTCTACGACCGGCTGCGCGCCGACTCGCTCCAGTTCTTCTACGCCCAGCGCAGCGGCATCGCGATCGACGGCGACCTGATCGGCGAGGAGTACGCCCGTCCCGCCGGTCACCTCGACGTCGCCCCCAACAAGGGCGACACCGACGTGCCGTGCCAGCCCGGCGTCTGCGACTACAAACTGGACGTGCGCGGCGGCTGGTACGACGCCGGCGACCACGGCAAGTACGTGGTCAACGGCGGCATCGCCACCTACCAGCTCCTCAACGCGTTCGAGCGCACCAAGACCGCGGAGACCGCCGACGGCGGCGCGGCGCTCGGCGACGCCACGCTGCGGGTGCCCGAGCGCGGCAACGACGTGCCGGACGTGCTCGACGAGGCCCGCTGGGAGCTGGACTTCCTGCTCCGCATGCAGGTGCCGGCCGGCAAGCCGCTGGCCGGGATGGTCCACCACAAGATCCACGACCAGAACTGGACCGGCCTCCCGCTCGCCCCGCAGGACGACCCGCAGCCGCGCGAGCTGCACCCGCCGTCCACCGCCGCCACGCTCAACCTGGCGGCCGTGGCGGCCCAGTGCGCGCGGCTGTTCGCCCCGTACGACGCCGCGTTCGCGGCCCGCTGCGGCACGGCCGCGAAGACCGCGTACGCGGCGGCCAAGGCGCACCCGGCGATCTACGCCTCGGCCACCGACGGCACCGGCGGCGGCGCGTACGAGGACAACAACGTCAGCGACGAGTTCTACTGGGCCGCGGCCGAGCTGTGGCTGACCACCGGCGACAAGGCGTACCTGGCCGACGTCACCGGCTCGCCGCTGCACACCGCCGACGTGTTCACCCCGAACGGCGCGTTCGGCTGGCAGAGCGTGGCCGCGCTGGGCCGGCTCGACCTGGCCACCGTGCCGAACACGCTGCCGGCGGCGGAGAAGACCCGCATCCGCGCGTCGATCACCACCGCCGCGGACCGCTACCTGGCCACGATCGCCGACCAGGCGTACGGGCTGCCGCTGCCCGGCACCGCCGACGCGTACGTCTGGGGCAGCAACAGCAACATGGTGAACAACGCGATCGTGCTGGCCACCGCGTTCGACCTGAGCCGGAACGCGAAGTACCGGGACGGCGCGGTGCAGAGCGCCGACTACCTGTTCGGCCGCAACGCGCTGAACATGTCCTACGTGACCGGTTGGGGCGAGCAGAACGCCCACAACCAGCACAGCCGGATCTTCGGCCACCAGTTGAACCCGGACCTGCCGAACCCGCCGGCCGGCTCGCTCGCCGGTGGGCCGAACGCCGCCCTCCAGGACCCGTACGCGGCGAACCTGCTCGCCGGCTGCGCGCCGACGTTCTGCTACGTCGACGACATCAACTCGTACTCGACCAACGAGGTGGCGATCAACTGGAACTCGGCACTGGCCTGGCTCGCCTCGTTCCTGGCCGACCAGGGTGACGCGGCGGCCGTGCCGGCGCCCACCTGCGCGGTCACCTACACCACGCACGGGAGCTGGCCGTCCGGCTTCACCACCCAGGTGACGGTGCGCAACACCGGCACGTCGGCGGTGAACGGGTGGAGCCTGCGGTGGGCCTTCACCGGCGACCAGAAGGTCAGCCAGTCCTGGTCGGCGCAGGTCACCCAGAGCGGCGCCACGGTCACCGCGAAGAACCTGCCGTGGAACGCGAAGCTGGCCCCCGGCGCCAGCACCACGTTCGGCCTGAACGGCACCTCGGCCGGTGGCCCGAATCCCAACCCCACCCTGATCACCCTGAACGGCCGGGCCTGCACGGTCTCCTGACCCGTCACCCGCTCTGTCGATCATGGAGTTGTGGCGCCCAGGATGTCGCTTCAACGGCTTCCGTCTGGTGCCACAACTCCATGATCGGGTTCGTCGCCACATTCGGGAGCCCATTCGCAACTGACCGGACCCCGGGTACGGTCCGCAGATGGCGTATCTGCTCCTAGCGCTCGCGATCACGGCCGAGGTGGTCGGCACCAGCCTGCTCAAGGCGAGCGACGGCTTCACCCGGCTCTGGCCCACGATGGGTCTGGTGGCGTGCTACCTGGCCGCGTTCGGGCTGCTCGCCCTCGTGGTCCGGGACGTTCCGGTCGGGGTGGCGTACGCGATCTGGTCCGGGCTGGGCACCGCCGCCATCATGGCGGTCGGCGCGGCGTTCCTAGGCGAGCCGCTGAGCGTGCCGAAGGTGGTCGGGGCCGGGCTGGTCATCGCCGGCGTGGTGGTGCTCAACCTCGGCGGAGCGCACTGAGCAGCCGGAGCTGACCGATCTCGGCCACGTTCTTCATCAGCTCGACGTTGACCCAGCCGACCAGGTGCGCCACCGTGAGCCCGGCGTCCGACGCCCACGGGAACGCGGCAGGCCGCGCCAGGTCATCGGCGGCCAGGCGGTCGAGTGTGTCCGTCCACTCCGCCCGTAGGCCACGCAGCCAGGCGATGGTCTCCTCCCCCGGCCCGGGCCACACCACGTCGTCGCGCTGCCGCGCCGGCCGCCGGCCGAGGTGGTCACCGGCGACCGACCACCACCACCCGAGATGCCAGGTGAGCCACCCGATCGTGGGCACCGGGACCGGGTCCGGCTCGATGTCGGCCCAGTCGGGACGCCAGGTGCCGTCCGCGTCGCGGCGCATGGTCCAGCAGCACGCGGCCGGCTCCCAGAGGAAGTCGACCGGTTCGAGCCGGTCGAGGTGGTAGTCGAACAACGACCAGATCAGGTCGAACTGCCAACGCGTCGGAACAGCGGCGGGGACGGGCACCCGGCGAGCCTGGCACGGCAGGCCGTACCGGTCGACCGGTTAACCCGCCGCCGGTCGGTTCAGGCGACCGGCCGGCGCATCGCGACCCGATCGGCCGGGTCGAGCCCGAGCGCCACCTCGGCCGCGAGCAGCCCGGCCAGCCCCGGCGTCAGCTCCGCCGCGGTCAGTTCCCGGAAGCCGCAGCGCGCGTAGTAGGGCCCGTTCCACGGCACCGACCGGAACGTGGTCAGCGTCGACGCCGGCAGTCCTTCCGCCGCCGCCCACCGCGTCACCTCGTCGAGCAGGCCCCGTCCGATGCCCCGCCGGGCGTACGCCGGATCCACGCTGAGTTGCTGCACGTGCGCGGCCCCGTCGACGAGGTCGACCAGCGCGAACGCGATCGGGCGGTCGGCCGCGTCGACCGCGACCGGCAGTCGGCCGGCGCGCTGCCCGGCGGCCAGCGCGGCCAGCGGCAGCGGTGGCATGTCGGCCACCAGGTGCATGCCGATCTCCCGGAACGGGGCGCCGGAGGCCACCTCGATCCGCTGGATCTCGGTCAGTTCGTCGGCGCGGGCGTTTCTGCTGCGGTGTGCCACGGCGCCGACGCTGGCAGAGCGGGCGCCGGGACGCGAGCGGTTTTCGGCGTACCCTGCACCGGTGGCCCTCCCCCTGCCGTCCGGCGACTTCCGCGCGTACCTGTTCGACTGCGACGGCACGATTGTCGACTCGATGCCGGTGCACCACCGCGCCTGGTGCGCGGCGCTGGCCGAGTGGGGCGCCGAGTTGCCGGAGGAGCTGTTCTACGCCTGGGGCGGCCGGCCGGTCGCCGACATCGTCGTCGATCTCAACCGCCGGCACGGTCTGACCATGCCGGTCGAGGCGGTGGCCCGCCGCCGGGAGGAGCTGTTCCAGGAGCTGCTGCCCGGCGTGACGGCCGTGCCCGAGGTGCTGGCGCACATCGAGGACGCGCACGGGCGGGTGCCGTTCGCGGTCGTCTCCGGCAGCACCCGGGAGTCGGTGACCGCCTCGCTCACCGCGCTGGGCCTGCTCGACCGGTTCGACACGCTGGTCTGCGCCGAGGACTGCACGCGGCCCAAGCCGGACCCGGAGGGCTACCTGCTGGCCGCCCGACGGCTCGGCATCGAGCCGGCCGGCTGTCTCGTCTTCGAGGACACCGATCTCGGCGTGGCGGCCGCGACGGCGGCGGGCATGGCGTCGGTCCGGGTGCCGCATCCCCGGGAGCGCGCGGCCAGCCGATGACCGACCCGGGAGTTGCGGGCGGCAAGGACGAACACGCTGCGTTATGACTCCCTCAAAGAGTGCGCCTTCGAATGCCATGACTCACAGTCATAATTATGACTGTGAGTCATGGCGCTCTCCACGACACGGTCTTGCTGGCGGCGACACGCCCGAGCGGGCGGTACGCCGAAGGACGCCAATGCCGACCGATGTGACAGGCGTCGCGCCGTCCCGGGCTTCGGCACGGACCGCCCGCGCCTAGCGTCGGTGCCATGACCGTCAATGCGGACGCAGTGCTCGCCGAGGGCTCGGCGGCCGGGCCCGTCCGGCGCCGATGAGGGGTGTCCCGCCGCCCGGCCCGCTGCGCACGCTGGCGTCCGCCACCCTGGCCAACACCATCGGCACCGGGCTCTGGCTGGCTGGCGGCGCGCTGTACCTGACCCGCGACGTCGGCCTCTCCGCCGCCTCGGTGGGCGCCGGGTTGACCGTCGCCGGCCTGGTCGGGCTGACCGCCAGCGTGCCGTTGGGCGGGCTGGCGGACCGGTGGGACCCGCGTACGCTGCGCGCCGTGCTCCAGGTGGGCCAGGCGCTCGCCGCGACGGCGTACCTGCTCGTCGACTCGCTGACGGCGTTCCTGGTGGTGGCGGTGCCGGAGGCGCTGCTGGCCACCGGCAACCTGGCGGTCCGGGCGGCGCTGGTCGCCGCGATCGGTGGCCCGACCGGGCGGGTGCACGCGTTCGCCACCCTGCGTGCGGTGGCCAACCTGGGCATCAGCGTCGGCACCGCGCTGGCCGGGATCGCGCTGGCGGCGGACACCCACCGGGCGTACCAGGTGCTGGTGGTCGGCAACGCGGCCACCTATCTGCTCTCGGCGGCGCTGCTGCTCCGGTTGCCGCCGCAGCCACCGGCCGCCGCACGACGGCCGACCGACGCCGCACGACGGCCGACCGACACCGCACGACGGCCGACCGACGCCGCACGACAGGCGGCCGACGCAGCGCCCAGGGCGACGGACGTGGCGCGGCGCGGCGGGCCGCTGCGGGACGGCTGGTTCCTGGCGGTGAGCGGCGCGTCCGCGGTGCTCGGCACGCACGTGACAGTGCTGGTGCTGGTCGTGCCGCTGTGGACGGTCGGCCCGGCCGGCGCGCCGCCGCCGGTGGTGTCGGCGGTGCTGCTCACCAACACGGTGCTCACCGTGCTGCTGGCGGTACGGCTGAGCCGGGGCGCGGACACCGCCGCGCCAGCCGCGCGCAAGCTGCGCCGGGCCGGGCTGGTGCTGGCCGCCGCGACCCCGGTCTACGCGGTGACCGGCGGCCTGCCGGTGTTCCCGGCGGTGGCGCTGCTGCTGGCAGCGACCGCGGTGTGGACGGTGGGCGACCTGTGGCACGGCGCGGCCGGCGCGGGCCTCGCCTACGACCTGGCCCCACCCGGCGCGATCGGCGCCTACCAGGGGGCGGACGGGCTGCTCGCCGGGCTGGCCCAGGCGCTCGGCCGGGGCCTGCTGACGCTGCTGGTGCTGGGCGGCGGCGGGGTGGGCTGGCTGGTGCTCGGCGCGCTGTTCGCCGTCGTCGGGCTGGCCGCCCCGGCGCTGGTCCGCCGCGCGGTGGCGAGCCGGCCGGCGCCCACCGGAGAACCGACCGGGCAGCCGGTCGCACCCGGGTAGCAGGATGACGGGATGACCGAGCGGGGAAGCATCACCATCCGACCCGGCGGGCCGGCGGACGCGCCCACCGTGCTGCGGCTGTTCGACAGCGCGATCGCGTGGCTGGCCGCACGCGGCCGGCCCGAGCAGTGGGGCGTCGACCCGGTCTCGACCGACACGCGCCACATCGCCCGGGCCGACGCCTACGCTCGCGGCGGCGGCCTGCACCTCGCCGAGATTGACGGCGCCGTCGTCGGTGCGCTGGTGGTCGGCGACGCGACGGAGCACGTGCCGCCGGCCACCGAACCGGAACTCTACGTCAACCTGTTGGTCACCGACCGGGCGTACGCGGGCCGTGGGATCGGCGCGCGACTGCTGGCGTACGCGGCGGAACTGGCCCGCGACCGCGGGCTGGGCCTGCTGCGGGTGGACTGCCACCGGAGCGAGGACCGGGCGCTGGTGCGCTTCTACGAGGGCTGCGGCTTCACCGCGACCGACCCGTTCACGGTGACCCGGCCGGGTCGGCCGCCGTGGCCGGGGCAGGTGCTGGCCCGCCGGCTCGGCTGAGTCAGCCGATCTCCTCGTCGGCGAAGCACCAGCGCCACGACTCCCCCGGCTCGATCGAGCGCATCACCGGGTGCCCGGTGGACTCGAAGTGCCTGCTCGCGTGCTGGTACGCCGACGAGTCGCAGCAGCCCACGTGCCCGCAGCTCAGGCAGGCGCGCAGGTGCACCCAGTCCCGGTTGCCGACCGCCACGCAGTCGGGGCACTCGGTGGTGGTGACCGGCTCGGCGTCGCCCGCCCCGGTGAGGTGCTGGCAGCTCATTCGAGAACCTCCTGTCGTAGCAGCGACTCCTCCAGGTCCAGGTCCCGGTAGGCGCGGGTGAGCACCTCCTCCGGGATCTGGCCGGAGTCGCGGGCGGCGCGGAACACCTCCCGCTCGGCGTCGATCATCTCCTGCCGCAGCCGCGCGTACGCCTGGGAGGGGGTCTCCCGGTCACTGCCGCCGAGCCGTTCCCAGGCCACGTTGGCGCGGGACGTGGTCAGCCCGCGCAGCCGCTCCACCACCGCCTCCGGCGCGCCCTCGGCCAGCGCGTCGAGCCGGTCCCGGGCGGCCCGGCTGGCCCGCTGCTGCACCCCGGCGGCGGAGAGCGCGTCCTGCACCGGGTCGTCGGGGGGCAGCCGCAGCCGCCGGGCCACCCAGGGCAGCGTGGCGCCCTGCCCGACCAGGGTGGCCACGATCACCGCGAAGGCCAGCCAGATCAGCAGCGCCCGCGGATAGGGCCGGTCGTCGGCCAGGGTGAGCGGCAGGCCCAGCGCGGCGGCCAGCGTCACCACGCCGCGCATGCCGGCCCAACTGATGACGATGGGGATCTGCACCGGTGGCGCGGGGTCGCGCTGGCGGACCCGGGGCACCAGCCGGGCCAGGTAGGTGGCGGGGAACATCCAGACGAACCGGGCCAGGAGGACGGCGGCCAGCACGGCGGCGGTGATCCCGACCAGCGAGCCGATCGGCTCGTCGAGGTCGCGCACCACCTCCGGCAGTTGCAGGCCGACCAGCAGGAACACCAGCCCTTCCAGCAGGAACTGGATCAGCCGCCAGAACGCGGTCACCTGGAGGCGGGACGCGGCCGACAGGAGCATCGGCAGCTTGTGCCCGATGCCGAGCCCGGTCACCACGACCGCGACCACCCCGGACGCGTGGATCTCCTCGGCGGCGTACACCACGGCGAACGGCACGATCAGCGACAACGCGTTGTCCAGCACCGGGTCGGTGATGCGCTTGTGCAGGTAGCCGAAGACCACCACGCCGAGCAGCCCGACCACGATGCCGCCGCCGGCGGCGACCAGCACCTCCCGGGCCACGTCGCCGACGCCGACCCCGCCGGAGCTGGCGGTGGCCGCCACGATGGCCACCCGCAGCAGCACCAGCGCGGTGGCGTCGTTGACCAGGCTCTCGCCCTCGAGGATGGTGACGATCCGCCGGGGCAGGCCGACCCGACGGGCCACCGCGGTGGCGGCGACCGCGTCGGGCGGCGCCACCACCGCGCCGAGCGCCAGGCAGATCGCGTACGGCAGGTCGGGCAGGAACAGGTGCACGACGGTGCCCACCACGAACGCGGTGAAGATCACCAGACCGACCGCGAGCAGCAGGATCGGCCGCAGGTTGAGCCGGAACGCCGGCACCGAGGTGTTCACCGCCGCCACGTAGAGCAGCGGCGGCAGGATGCCGACGAGCACCAGGTCCGGGTCCAGCCGGACGTGCGGGAAGAACGGCAGGAAGGACAGTGCGAGGCCGAGCACCACCAGCAGGATCGGCGCGAGCAACCCGAGCCGGCGGGCCAGCGCCGCGCCGAACGTGGCGATCGCCAGGAACACCACGACCTCGAACAGAGCTTCCATGGGGTACGAGCCTAGGGGTCGCCCGGCCCGCCTGTGCTCACGCGGTCGGTCGCACCTTCGGCAGCACCTCGGCGCCGAACGCGTCCAGGAACGCGCGCTGCTCCTGCCCGACGTGGTGCAGGGCGATCTGGTCGAAGCCCAGCTCGACGTACTCCTCCAGCCAGCCGACGTGCCGGCCCAGGTCGGCCGAGACGTTGACGGTGTCGGTGACCTTCGACATCGGCACCTCGGCGCTGACCTCGTCGAAGTGCGCGGCGGTCTCCAGGTCCCAGCAGACCGGCGGCGCGAAGACGTTGCTGCGCCACTGCTCGTACGCGATGGCCTCGGCCTCGGCCTGCTCGGGCGCCCAGCTCACGTGCACCTGGAGGTGCAGCGGGCCGCGCCCGCCGGCGTCCCGGTAGGCGTCGATCATCTGGCGGAGGTGGTCGACCGGCGCGTTGACCGTGATCAGCCCGTCGGCCCACTCGGCGCACCAGCGGGCCGTGGCGACGCTGACCGCGGCGCCGACCAGCGCCGGCGGCTCCTCGGGGCGGGTCCACAGCTTCGCCCGGTCCACGGTGACCAGCCCGTCGTGGCTGACCTCCTCGCCGGCCAGCAGCGCCCGGATCACGTCGACGCACTCGCGCAGCCGCGCGCTGCGGACGTCCTTGCGCGGCCAGACGTCGCCGGTGATGTGCTCGTTGCTGGCCTCGCCGGTGCCCAGCGCCGCCCAGAACCGGCCCGGGTACATGGCGCCGAGCGTGCCGATGGCCTGCGCGATGATCGCCGGGTGGTAGCGCTGGCCGGGCGCGTTGACCACGCCGAAGGAGAGATTGGTGGCCTGGAGCGCGGCGCCGAGCCAGGACCAGGCGAAGCCGGACTGGCCCTGCCGCTCGCTCCACGGGGAGAAGTGGTCGGAGCACATGGCCGCGTCGAAGCCGGCGCGTTCGGCGTGGATCACCGCCTCCAGCAGCCGGGCCGGGTGGATCTGCTCATGGGATGCGTGGAAGCCGAACGCCGTCATGGGCAGCACTCCTACCCATGCCGGCGTCCGGCCAACCGCACCTCACTCGGCGTGCGCGCCGGCGCCCGCGCCGGCCTCCCCCTCGCCGATCCACACCGTCTTGGTGTTGCAGAACTCGCGCATGCCCACCGCGGACAGCTCGCGGCCGTACCCGGAGTTCTTCACGCCGCCGAACGGCAGCTCCGGATAGGACGTGGTCATGCCGTTGACGAACACGTTGCCGGCGTCCAGGTCGACCGCGAAGCGTTCCTGCTCGGCCGGGTCGGTGGTCCAGGCGTTCGAGCCGAGGCCGAAGCTGGTGCCGTTGGCCACCTCGATCGCCTCGTCGTACGAGCCGACCCGGTAGAGGCCGGCGACCGGGCCGAAGACCTCCTCGCTCCACATCCGCATCTCCGGACGCAGGTCGGTGACCACGGTCGGCGGGTAGAACCAGCCGTCCCCGGCCGGCTTCTCGCCGCCGCAGAGCACGGTGGCGCCCTGCTGGACCGCGTCGGTCACCTGGGCGTGCACCTCGTCCCGGCCGCGTTCGCTGGCCAGCGGGCCGACGTCGGTGCCGTCGTCCATCGGGTCGCCGACCCGCAACGCCGCCATCCGGGCGGCGAACTTCTCGGCGAACGCGTCGAAGACGTCGGTGTGCACGATGAACCGCTTGGCCGCGATGCAGGACTGGCCGTTGTTCTGGCAGCGGGCGGTGGTGGCCACCTCGGCGGCCTTGTCCAGGTCGGCCGAGGGCATCACCACGAACGGGTCGCTGCCGCCCAGTTCCAGCACGGTCTTCTTGAGTTCCCGGCCGGCGATCTGCGCGATGGAGCGGCCGGCCGGCTCGCTGCCGGTCAGCGTGGCGGCGCGGACGCGCGGGTCGCCGAGGATCCGGTCCACCGCGTCGGAGCCGACCAGCAGCGTGGTGAACGCGCCCTCGGGAAAACCGGCGCGGCGGAACACGTCCTCCAGGTAGAGCGCGGTCTGCGGGACGTTCGAGGCGTGCTTGAGCAGGCCGGTGTTGCCGGCCATCAGGGCCGGCGCGGCGAAGCGCATCACCTGCCAGAGCGGGAAGTTCCACGGCATCACCGCGAGCACCGGGCCGATCGGCTGGTAGCGGACGTACGCCCGCTTCGCCTTGACCGCGGCGGCGTCGGCCGGCTCGTCGGCGAGCATCGCCGGCGCGTGCTCGGCGTAGAAGCGGCAGGCGGTGGCGCACTTGGTCACCTCCGCCTTCGCGGCGGCGTACGTCTTGCCCATCTCGGTGGTCATCAGCCGGGCGGTCTCGTCCCGCTCGGCGTCGAGCAGGTCGGCGGCGGCGAGCAGCCACCGGGCGCGCTGCGCGACAGTGGTGTCCCGCAACTGCCGGTACGCGAGGTCGGCCCGCCCGATCGCGGCGTCGACCTGTTCGTCCGACATCGCGTCGTACGTCTTGAGCACCTGTCCGGTGGCGGGATTGGTGGTGGCGATGGGCATGGCGTACTCCTGTCACTCGAACAGCGAGTGCCGCACGCCCGGCTCCTCCCGGCGGCGGGCGGCACGACGGCGCTGGATGACGACCAGATCGACCACTGCCACCGCGGCGAGGATCGCGCAGACCACGCCCAGCCAGGCCAGGTCGGCGGCGAACGCGAGCACCGCGAAGACGGTCATCACGACCACACCGAACAGGGCCAGCACGAGGCGCAGGTTGAGCGCGCTGTTCGCGTGTCCGACCGTGCCACGGGCGCGGCGGGGCTGTGATCGGGTCATTCTTCCCGGCTACCCCGGCTCGGCCGGGGTTAACCGGTCGGGCCGACGCGACCGGTGATCCCGGACACGACGGGGGTACGCGGCGGATGCGACCGCCGGGTGGGCGCGTTGGATCGGTCTGCCGGTTCCGGCGGAGATCCCGCGGGCGGTGGAGAGGATGGGCATGACCACGATGCAGGCGGTTCCCGTGACCGTCGCCGTGTCCCGGCGCGCCGACCCGGCGCGTACCGGGGAGATGGTGGCGTGGATGCGGGCCGGGACGGCGCTCGCGGAGAGCTTCCCGGGGTTCCTGGGTGCCGGCTTCGTCCGCAGCGCCCCGGGTTCCGCCGAGTGGCACGTGATGTACCGCTTCGCCGACGCGGACACGCTGCGTGGCTGGGAGGACTCCCCGCAGCGGCACTGGTGGCTCAGTTCCGCGCAGGGCATCGTCGAGCACACCCGGGTGGAACGCCGCACCGGCATCGAGGGCTGGTTCGACCCGCCGGTGGACCACGTGGTGGAGACCGTCGGGGTGGCGGAGCCGGTCCCGCCGGTCGCGCCGCCGCGCTGGAAGCAGGCGGTCACCATCTGGCTGGCGTTCTTCCCGCTCAGCCTCACCGCCACGCTGCTGACCGCCCGGTTCGTCGCCGACGTGCCGTTGGCGGGCCGGACGCTGCTGATGACGCTCGTGCTGACCCCGCTGATGACCTACCTGGTGCTGCCGCGGATCACCCGGGCGCTGCACTGGTGGCTGCACGGCCAGCCGGCGCCCTGGCGGCGCTGACCCCAGCACACCCCTGTTAACGATCGATGTCGATGAAAGAAAGCCGACAGACCTTCCGTACGGACGACCGAGGCGCATAGGGTCGACGCGCCGCTTCGTGCCACCGGACGGGGGAACCGCATGCCTCGACGCTGGATCGCCGCGCTCGCCTGCGTCGCGGCGCTGGTGGCGCTGGCCTGTGACGGCTCCGGCTCGGCGTCACCCCGCCCCTCCGACACGCCCCGGCCCGGCGAGCCCCGGGTGCTGACCGCGCTCGGCGACTCGATCACCACCGGCTTCGGCTCCTGCCTGGTGCTGGTGAGCTGCGAACGCAACTCCTGGTCGAGCGGGGACAGCCTGCGGGTGGAGAGCGTCTACCGGCGGCTGCGCGCGGACGCGCCGGCGTTGCGGGCGAACAACCGGGCGGTGCCCGGCGCCCGCGCGGCCGGGCTCACCGACCAGGCCCGGTCCGCGGTCCGCGACAAGGCCGACCTGGTCACCGTGCTGATCGGGGCGAACGACGCGTGCCGGGCCGGGGTCGACGCGATGACCCCGGTCGCCACGTTCCGGGACCAGGTCGACACGGCGCTGGCGGTGCTGCGCAAGGGGCGGCCCAAGGCGCGGGTGCTGGTGGTCAGCATCCCCGACCTCTACCGGCTCTGGCAGATCGGGCACACCGAGTCGCGGGCCGTCCGGGCCTGGTCGCGCGGCGTCTGCCCGGCGCTGCTGGCCGACGCCACGTCGACCGCGCCGGCCGCGACGGCCCGCCGGGCCAAGGTCAAGGCCCGGATCGAGGCGTACGACGACCAACTGCGCGCCGCCTGCCGGGCGTACGGGTCGCGCTGCCGCTGGGACGGCGGCGCGGTGCACCGCCACCGGTTCAGCCTGGACCAGGTGAACGCGCTGGACTGGTTCCACCCGAACGCGGCCGGCCAGGGCCGACTGGCCGAGGTGGCCTGGAACGCCTCCGGCTGGGCCCGCGACTGAGGTCGACGCCGGCCGGTCAGGGCCGGTCGGTCAGGGCCGGCGCGGGCCGGGGAGCTGCCGTGGGCCGGCCGCGCCGGCGCGGTAGAGCGCGTGGGCCCGGTCGGCGAGTTCCTTGGTGGCCGAGGAGTTGGCCCAGGTGCCGAGGATGATCGCGGCGCCGGGGACGACCTTGGCGAACATCCGCTTGGCGGCACGGACGCCGGCCATCCGGGCCAGCCGCACGCCGAGCTGGAGCATCACCCGGCCCAGCGCCCGGTTGCCGGCCGAGCCGAACAACGCGCCGGCCCGTTCCCGGCCGGCGGCCACGCCCAGCGCCAGCCGGGCGGTCTCGGCGGCCTTGTGCACCCGCTGGAGCACCAGCAGGTCGGTGGCCCGGTCGGGGTTCGTCGGGTCGACGCCGTACGCGGCGGCCACGTGCAGCACCAGCCGGGCCTGGGTCCAGGCCAGCACGCCCACGTCGAGCACCGCGCCGGGCAGCCCGGCCGCGCCGGAGACCGCACCGGAGAGCCGGGCGTGGTTGACGAACTTGCGGACCGCCTGGTCGGCCACCTGCTCGGCCGGCGCGTCCGGCCGCGTCGCCCGCTCCCGGGCCGCCCACTGCGCGGCCTCCGGGCCGAGCCGGCGCACCGCCTCCAGCGCCAGGTGCTCCGGCGCGTACTGCGGGTCCTCCCGCATCCGGTCCCACAGCGTGGCCGGCGGCGCTTCGGGCGCCTCCACGGGCGGGACCGGGGCAGCGGGGACGGTGTTGGGCTCCCCGTCGACGGGGGCGGGGTCAGTCACGGGACGCTCCGGGGCTCGTACGGCGGGGGTGGGCCGGTCAGCGACGACGGGTAGACGACAGTCGGGTGGCGAGCTGTCGCAGCCGGGCCTGGTTCTCCGGCTTGGCGATCTCGCGCCGGCCCCGGTCGACCAACTGCTGACCACGCGGCGACCGCAGGAAGGTGGTGATCCGTTGCATCAGCGACATGGCGTCCTCCTGTTCGCGGTCCCCCTCATGTGTACCTGGAACCGGCAACCTCCCCGGTACCCGAACCGGACGTTCGGCAACCGTCCGGACCGGACGCTCCCCGGGCGCGTCAGCCGAGGATCTCCGCCACCACCTCGCCGGCCAGCCACTCGTGCTGCGCGTACGCGTCCGGGAACGCCGAGATCTGCACCGCCTGGGCGGCGACCGACAGCGGCAGGTCCTGCCAGCCGGGGATCTCCTCCAGCGCGGCGAGGAACGCCTGGGTCGCGTACTCCGGGTCCATCAGCTGAGCCACGGTGCCCCAGCCGCTGCTCGGCCGCTGCTGGAACAGCCCGACCGAGTCGTGGTCCCAGCCGACGGCCTGGTGCGGGTAGCTCTGCGACTCGGGCAGCACGCCGCTGGCGTAGTTGAGCAGCGTGCTCTCCTGCATCGCGGTGGCCACCGCGATGACCAGCCCGCGGCGCGGCACACCCATCTCCCGACCGGCGCGCACGATCTTGGTGGCGTTGTCCATCTGGGTGCGGTTCAGGCCGGCGACCGGGACGATCCGGCGCGGCTTCGGTTTCGCCTTCGGCGTGGCCTTGGCCTTCGGCTTGGGCTTGACGGACGGGGACGGGGACGGGCTGGCGCTCGGGGTGGTCGGGGCGGTGCTCGGGCGGGCCAGGCCGCGCGAGGCCGCGTCCAACGCCGCGCGCTCGGCCAGCTCCACCGCGGGGGCCGGCTTCGCGGCGCGCTCCGGGGTGCCGAAGTCGACCTGGCTGACGCCGACCAGGCCGAGGCAGCAGGCCGCACCGGCGGCGACCGCCAGCCGGGCGCGGGGGTTCACCAGGGCCCGCAGGCGGGTACGCCGGGTACCCGTCGAGGCAGTGGTTGTCCATTCGGTTGACGGGGTATCGTCCAAACGGTCAGCCGGGCGGCCGGGGCCGTTCGGGTCGTCGGGGGTGCCGTTGTCACGCATCCGACGAGGCTAGACAGGGCAAATAGGGATCACCCAGGCCCAAAGGGTGGCCCTCGCCACACTTCTGGGGGACGCCGCGGGACATTCGCGTGCGGGCCCACCCAGCACGGTGCCGACCTCGCGGAACGGGCCAACCGCCGGTCCGCCGCGCAGCCGGTCGGCCGGGGCAGGAAGCACGCGGCCGGCGGCGGACCGGCCGGTGATCGACTAACTCGTCCGTTCGGGCGACCCGCTCGTGGGCCGCGAGGCCGAGGCGTGGCCGAATCGTGATCACCATTCCGTGGTCCGACGGGTCCGTAACGGAATGGACCACGCCCCCCGGTACGTTTGCCGAATCGGGGACGCGTTCGCGCGACGCCCCCCGTACGCGTCGACAGGGAGGACCCACCGGTGCTCGACCCACACGAGCTCTACGAACTCACGGACGAGCTGCCCGACCTCGGCCAGCCGGTGCTGATCCAGGCGCTCACCGGCTTCGTCGACGCCGGCAGCGCCACCCGGCTGGCCCGGGAACAACTGCTCACCTCCCTGGACGCCCGGACGATCGCCCGCTTCGACGTCGACCAGATGTTCGACTACCGCTCCCGCCGGCCGGTGATGACCTTCGTCGAGGACCACTGGGCCGACTACGACGCCCCGGAACTCGAACTGCACCTGCTGCACGACGACGACGAGACGCCGTTCCTGCTGCTCACCGGCCCCGAGCCGGACCTCCAGTGGGAACGGTTCGTGGCCGCCGTCGCGGGGCTGTCGGCCCGCCTCGACGTCCGGCTCACCGTCGGGCTCAACTCGATCCCGATGGCGGTGCCGCACACCCGGCCCAGCGGTGTCACCGCGCACGCCACCCGGCCGGAGCTGATCGCCGGCCACGAGCCCTGGCTGCAGAAGGTGCAGGTGCCGGCCAGCGTCGGGCACCTGCTGGAATACCGGCTCGGCGAGCAGGGGCGCGACGCCCTGGGCTTCGCCGCGCACGTGCCGCACTACGTCGCCCAGACCGAGTACCCGGCCGCCGCGGAGGCGCTGCTCGCCGCCGTCTCCAAGGGCACCGGGCTGCTGCTGCCCCGCGACGGGCTGCGGACCGCGGCCGAAACGATCCGGGTGGAGATCGACCGCCAGGTGGCCCAGACCGAGGAGGCGGCCACGCTCGTCCAGGCGCTGGAGGAGCAGTACGACGCGTTCGCCCGGGGCCGCGGCGAGAAGAACCTGCTCGCCGCCGAGACCGGCCCGCTGCCCAGCGCCGACGAACTCGGCGCCGAGCTGGAACGCTTCCTCGCCGAGCAGACCCGCCCGGGCGACACCCCGGAACGCTGACCGGGCGGGGCGGGCCGGGATGCGGCAGGCTGGAGCCATGCGCCTGGCGACCTGGAACGTCAACTCGGTGAAGGCCCGCCTGCCCCGGCTGCTCGACTGGCTGGGCAGCACGAAGCCCGACGTCGTCTGCCTCCAGGAGACGAAGTGCCCGGACGGGGCGTTCCCGGTCGGCGAGGTCGGCGCGCTGGGTTACGAGGTGGCCAGCCACAGCGACGGACGGTGGAACGGCGTGGCCGTGCTGTCCCGGGTCGGGCTGGCCGACGTGACGGTCGGCTTCCCCGGCGAGCCCGGATTCCCCGCCCCCGAGGCCCGCGCCATCGCCGCCACCTGCGACGGCGTACGGGTCTGGTCGGTGTACGTGCCGAACGGCCGCGCCCCGGACGACCCGCACTACGCGTACAAGCTGGCCTGGTTCGCGGCGCTGCGCGACGCGCTGGAGCCCGAGGTGGCCGCCGCGCTGCCGCTCGCCGTCTGCGGTGACTTCAACGTCGCGCCGACCGACGCCGACGTCTGGGACCCGGCGCTGTTCGCCACCTCCACCCACGTCACGCCGGCCGAGCGGGCCGCCCTGGCCGCACTGCGCGACCTGGGACTGACCGACGTGGTGCCGACCCCGATGAAGGGGCCGCACCCCTTCACCTACTGGGACTACCGGGCCGGCATGTTCCACCAGAACAAGGGCATGCGGATCGACCTGGTGTACGCCACCGCGCCGTTCGCCCGCGCGGTCCGCTCCGCGTACGTGGACCGGGAGGCCCGCAAGGGCAAGGGCCCCTCCGACCACGCCCCGATCGTGGTCGACGCCGACCTGACGCCCGCCGTCGAGGCGTTCTGAGCCACCGTAGGCTGGACGGCATGGCAGTCGTGAAGATCAACGCGATCGACGTCCCGCCCGGTGCCGGCGAGGAGTTGGAGAAGCGGTTCGCGGCCCGGGCCGGCGCGGTGGAGAACTCCCCCGGCTTCCTCGGCTTCGAGCTGCTCCGCCCGGTCGCCGGCGAGACCCGCTACTTCGTCTACACGCGCTGGGAGACGGAGGAGGCGTACCAGGCGTGGGCGCAGGGCCCGTCCCGGGCCGCGCACGCCGCCCCCGAGGGCGCCGAGCCCCGCAAGCCGGTCGCCTCCGGCGCCACCCTCCTGGAGTTCGAGGTGGCCCTCCAGGTCCCCACTCCCTGACCCCGCCCCGCCCCGGTGATCATGAGGTTAGCGGCACTCGTCGTCCGTTTTGTCGCCGCCAACTTCATGATCACCCAGCGAATCGCGCCTTCGCCCGCGCGCTCTGCTCGGCGTGAAGGTCAAACGCGATCGACGGATGTCAGCGCTTGGACTCCATTCTCGTGAAGACGCCGACGAACTCCGTGATCGCCCAGTCCAATTGAGCGCAGCTGAAGAAGTCGACGCAGCTCATGCATCCTGGTCGCCGCGGCGTCGTGCTGGCCGCCCGGAAGTGGGCGTCAAGCGTCCGCTTGACTTCGAACAGCTTGCGGAACGTCGAGCCTTCGCCAGGGTCATCCATCGGCATCGCGAAACCACCCTCCCCACGCGAGCATGACCAGGCCCCACCTGGGGGGCCGATTCCATGCGTCGTGCTCCCCCAGGTGGGCGTGCGAGGCAGGAACCCAGGAGTTTGCCGAAACCAGGGAACCCGACTCAGCCAGCAACCTATTCCAACTTGTAGGAGTAAGCAACCCGTGGCGCTCGGTGAATCAGGAAACTTGCTGGTGCCGGTTCGGCCGTGATCAAATTGGCCTGCCGAAGCCAGGGAACCAACGGAGAGCACCTCATGCCGACGGAGAGAGTCGACTACCGGCGCATAGCGAACGAGATCATGGAGAAGATCAAATCCGGGGAGCTTGCTCCCGGCGCCAAGTTGCCCTCGACTCGTGAGCTAGCCGATTCCTACGGCGTGCACATCTCCACGATCAACCGAGTTACCACCATTCTCAAAGATCGTGGCGTTGTTGTAGGACACCCCGGAAAGGGTGTCTACGTCGCTCAGGACGAGTAGGCGAGGCTCAATTCAGTCCGGCTCGTATGCCTTCTCTCACCATCCGGAAGATCCCGACCACTGCTCAGGATCGCCGGAGATCTTGGTACGAAATGGCCCCCAGAGGGGCCGATTTCTACCAAGATCTCGCGGGCGGCAGCCCGGTCAAGGGGTGCGGGTGGCGAAGACGATCACGTTGTCCTCGTAGCCGGTGCGACCGCCGAGCCACGTGCCGCCGCAGGTGATCAGCCGCAGCTCGGCCGGGCCGGAGTCGCCGTAGACCCGGGCGGCGGGCAGTTCCGCCTTGTCGAAGTACTCCACGCTGTCGACCGTGAACGACACCACGGACCGGTCCGCGCGGGTCACCCGGATCAGCGCACCCGGCTTCAGCTCGCGGAGCCGGTAGAACACGGCCGGCCCGCTCTTGCTGTCCACGTGACCGACGATGATCGCCCGACCCGGCTCCCCCGGCACCGCACCCCGGTTGTACCAGCCGGTCTGGTCGGTCTCGGTCAGCGGCGGCACGTCCACCGACCCGTCCCGCGCCTGACCGACCGGCGTGACCGGTGCGTCGACCTTGATGGTCGGCACGGACAGCCGGACCGGCCGACCGACCGGCTTCCGGGCCGGCGTGGTTGCCGAGGCCGGCGCGGACGCCGCCGCGCTCGACCCGGCCGATGCCTCGGCCCAGTCGAACGGCCCGGCGGTGCGACCGAGCCCGGCCCCGACGGCGAACACGCCGACCAGCACCAGCACCACGGCCAACGGCTTCGACCAGGGGCTCCGGCCCCGGTCCCGCCTCGGCGGAGAGCCCGGCGGACCGGCCGGCGGCGCACCGGCCGGAGGCGGACCGGCGGGAGGCGGACCGGCGGGCCGGGAGCGCACGGCAGGCGACCCGGCCGGGGCTGGGCTCCACGGCCGGGCGGCGGCGGGCGGCGGCATCCACGGTCGCGACCCCGTCGACGACGTCGTGGCCGGACGGGATCCGGCGGGCGGCACCTCGCCCGACGGCGGCCCGGCCGGGGGCGGACTCCACGGCCCCGAGCCGCTGGGGGGCGCGATGGCCGACCGGGAGCCGGTGGCCGGCGCGGCAGAACGGAAGCCACCGGAGTGCGATGGCGCGGCACCGGAGTGCGGCGGGGCGGCCGGCGGGGGCAGGGCGAGGAACGGCCAGCCGGAGCGCCGGGAACCGGCGGGCGGCGGGGCGGCGTGGTCGGCCATGGCGGGACTCAGCGCCCGGCGGTGTGCCGGCGGGAGGCGGCCACGCCGAGACCGGCGCCGACCATGGTCAGCGCCAACCCGACCGGCACCAGCAGGCCGCCGAGGCCGGGGCCGGCGGTGCCACCGAAGCCGGTCGCCGGGCCGCGGCTGGGGAAGTGACTGGGCGGGTGGCTCGGCGGCCGGGTGGGCTGGCCCCGCTTGACCACCTGGAGCATGGTGGACGCGGTCTCCCCGCCCGGGCACTCCAGCTTGACCCGGTAGTTGCCGGGCCGGGTGCGCTCGTTGACCATCGGCGAGGCGGTGAGCAGGCCGCGCTGCGGCTGCACCTGGATCTTGCCGAAGGCGTCGGAGGCCACGATCGCGGGCACCGAGTTGTTCCGGCAACTGGCCCGGATGCCGACCAGGAAGCCCGGTTCCACAGTGCTCGGGGTGACCTCCACGAAGATCACGTCACCGGCGGGCTGCTCGGGCACCGGTTCGGCCCGGGCGGGCACCGCGCCGAGCAGCGGGAAGGCGCCCGCGACGACCGCGACCAGCAGCGCCGCACGTCCCCTGACTGACCCCATGACCCCTCCCGGCGTACGGGATGAATCCTCTCACCCCCGGCCGCACCTCACATCCGTTCGGCGCGGCGGTCGCGTAGGCTCGGGTCGCTGTGACCACCACCGACGTCTCCACCGCCCGCGTCCGCACCTTCCATCCGCGTCGCGGACGGATGAGTGACCGGCAGCGCGACGCGCTGACCCGGCTCTGGCCCGCGTACGGCCTGGAGATCGCCGCCCTCGACGGGCCGTGCGATCCGGCGGCGCTGTTCGGACGGCGGGCGCCGCTGGTGCTGGAGATCGGCTCCGGCATGGGCGACGCCACCGCCGCCATGGCGGCGGCCGACCCGAGCCGACACTATCTGGCGGTCGAGGTGCACACGCCGGGAATCGCCAACCTCCTGGAGCTGGTGGAACGGCATCGGCTGGAGAACGTACGGGTGGCCGAGGGCGACGCGTTGGACCTGGTCCGGGCCATGCCCGAGGGGTGCCTGGACGCGGTGCACGTCTACTTCCCGGACCCGTGGCCGAAGACCCGGCACCACAAGCGGCGGATCATCGCGCCGGCGCACGTGGCGCTGCTGCGGTCCCGGCTGGCGCCCGGCGGGACGCTGCACTGCGCCACCGACTGGGCCGAGTACGCCGAGTCGATGCGCGAGACGCTGACCGCCGACCCGGAGCTGGTCGACGTGCACGGCGGCTACGCGCCCCGCCCGGCGCACCGGCCGGTGACGAAGTTCGAGCGGCGCGCGCTGACCGCCGGCCGGGACGTCTTCGACCTGATCCACCGGCGGCGCTGACGCCACGGCGCTGAACCCGGTTGGCGCGGCATGGCACCGCCCAGGCACGATGGAGCCGCCATGACTCTCACCGCCGCGCTGCCGAAGACCGCCGACCCCGACACGCTCTACGACGCGTTCGCCTCCTGGGCGTCCGAGCGCGGCCTCGACCTCTATCCCCACCAGGAGGAGGCGGTCATCGAGATCGTCTCCGGCGCGAACCTGATCATGAATACGCCGACCGGCTCGGGCAAGAGCCTGGTGGCGATCGCGGCGCACTTCGCGGCGCTGGCCGAGGACCGGACGACGTTCTACACCGCGCCGATCAAGGCGCTGGTGTCGGAGAAGTTCTTCGCGCTCTGCGAGGTCTTCGGCGCGGAGAACGTCGGCATGCTCACCGGCGACGCCAGCGTCAACGCGGACGCCCCGATCATCTGCTGCACCGCGGAGATCCTGGCCAACCTGGCGCTGCGGGAGGGCCGCCGGGCCGACGTCGGCCAGGTGATCATGGACGAGTTCCACTTCTATGCCGAGCCGGACCGCGGGTGGGCCTGGCAGGTGCCGATCATCGAGCTGCCGCAGGCCCAGTTCGTGCTGATGTCCGCCACGCTCGGCGACACCACCCGCTTCGTCGACGACCTGACCCGGCGCACCGGCCGGCCGACCGCCGTCGTCCGCTCGGCCGAGCGGCCGGTCCCGCTCCTCTTCTCGTACGCGACCACGCCGCTGCACGAGACGCTCGAGGAGCTGCTGGAGACGAAGCAGGCCCCGGTGTACGTGGTGCACTTCACCCAGGCCGCCGCGCTGGAACGGGCGCAGGCGCTGATGAGCGTGAACGTCTGCACCCGCGCCGAGAAGGACATGATCGCCACCGCGATCGGCAACTTCCGGTTCACCTCCGGCTTCGGCAGGACGCTGTCCCGGCTGGTCCGGCACGGCATCGGCGTGCACCACGCCGGCATGCTCCCGAAATACCGCCGCCTGGTGGAGACGCTCGCCCAGGCCGGCCTGCTCAAGGTCATCTGCGGCACGGACACGCTCGGCGTCGGCATCAACGTGCCCATCCGCACCGTGCTCTTCACCGGCCTCTCGAAGTACGACGGCATCCGCACCCGGCTGCTCAAGGCCCGCGAGTTCCACCAGATCGCCGGCCGGGCCGGGCGGGCCGGCTTCGACACCATCGGCCGGGTCGTGGTGCAGGCCCCCGAGCACGTGATCGAGAACGAGAAGGCGCTCGCGAAGGCCGGCGACGACCCGAAGAAGCGCCGCAAGGTGGTGAAGAAGAAGCCGCCGGAGGGCTCCATCGGCTGGGGTGAGCCGACGTTCCAGCGTCTGGTCGAGGCCGAGCCGGAGCCGCTCACCTCCAGCTTCCAGGTCAGCCACTCGATGCTGCTCAACGTGATCGGCCGGCCGGGCGACGCGTTCGCCTCGATGCGGCACCTGCTCACCGACAACCACGAGGACCCGGCCGCCCAGCGCCGGCACATCCGCCGGGCCATCGCCATCTACCGGGCGCTGCGCGCCGGCGGCGTGGTCGAGGAGCTGCCCGAGCCGGACGAGGCGGGCCGCCGGGTGCGTCTCACCGTCGACCTCCAGCTCGACTTCGCGCTCAACCAGCCGCTGTCGCCGCTCGCGCTGGCCACCATCGAGCTGCTCGACCGGGAGTCCCCGTCGTACGCGCTGGACGTGCTCAGCGTGATCGAGGCGATCCTGGACAACCCGCGACAGATCCTCTCCGCGCAGCAGTTCAAGGCCCGTGGCGAGGCGGTCGCCGCGATGAAGGCCGAGGGCATCGAGTACGAGGCGCGCCTGGAACTGCTCGACGAGGTGACCTGGCCCAAGCCGCTCGCCGAGCTGCTGGAGGGCGCGTACGAGATGTACCGGCAGGGCCACCCGTGGGTCGCCGACCACGAACTGGCCCCGAAGTCCGTGGTCCGGGACATGTACGAGCGGGCCATGACGTTCCCCGAGTACGTCCAGTTCTACGGGCTGTCCCGGTCCGAGGGGCTGGTGCTGCGGTACCTCGCGGACGCGTACAAGACGCTGCGCCAGACCGTGCCGGAGGACGCGAAGACCGAGGAGCTGGTCGACCTCATCGAGTGGCTGGGCGAGCTGGTCCGCCAGGTCGACTCCAGCCTGATCGACGAGTGGGAGCGGCTGCGCAACCCGTCCGACGTGGCCGAGGTGGCCGCGTCGCTGGACGACCGGCCGCCGGCGGTGACCCGCAACGCGCGGGCGTTCCGGGTGCTGGTGCGCAACGCGCTGTTCCGCCGGGTCGAGCTGGCCGCCCTGCGTCGCTGGGATCTGCTCGGCGAGTTGGACGCCGGCGACGGCTGGCACGCGGACGCGTGGGCGGACGCGCTGGAGCCGTACTTCGAGGCGTACGACTCGATCGGGGTGGGGCCGGACGCGCGCGGGCCGGCGCTGCTGATGATCGAGCAGGGCCGGGAGCGGTGGACCGTACGCCAGATCCTGGACGACCCCGACGGCGACCACGACTGGGGCATCAGCGCGGAGGTCGACCTGGCCGGCTCCGACGAGGTGGGCGCGGCGGTGGTCCGGGTCACCGAGGTCGGCCAGCTCTGATCCGATCCGCCGACACGGCGGGGGCGGGACCTGTCCGGTCCCGCCCCCGCGGTGTCACGCGGACGGTCGGTCAGTCGCGCGGGGCCTGGAACGCCAGGCGCCGGCGACGGAACACGACGAACAGCACCGCGCCGATCGCGAGCACGGCGGCACCCGTCCCGGCCAGGGCCGCGGCCGGCGCGCCGGTGACCGGCAGGCCGCCACCGGAACCGCCGTCGCCGTCGCCGCCGCCGGCGCCACCGTCACCGGTGGTGATGACGATGCGGGCGGTGTTGTTCTCCGGCTTCGTCTCGCTGGAGGACGTCGCGCCGTCGACCACGATGGTGCCGTCGTCGCCCGGCGTCGACTTGATCTTCACCTTGACGGTGGCCTTGATCCGGCCGTAGCCCGACGCGACGCTCGGGAACTCGCTCTCGAAGTTGCACCGCAGCTTCGCCGACTCCGGCAGCGTCGTGCCCGGCTGGCCGTCGGTGTAGCACCACTCGTTGGGCAGCAGCACCGTGCCGCTCGGCGCGGTGATGATCACGCCGGGGCCACCGCCGTCGGAGGGGCCGTTGTTGACGACCTCGTAGCCGAGCTCCACGGTCTGCCCGACCGCGCCCTTGACGGGCGGCGCGGTGACGGCGACGTCGAGCGTGTTCTTCTTGCTCCAGTACCGGAAGTCGGCGTAGTTGTCGAAGTCGTCGATCTCGCGCTCCACGGCCGACCGGCGGGCGAGGCCCGCGCGTACCGCCTTGGCGTGCAGCTTCTCGGCGGCGGCGGCGAACGACTTGCCGCTGCCCTTGGTGGACGCAACCTTCTTCGCCACCTGCGCCTCACCGGCCAGGGCAGTGCTGAAGGAGCCGTAGTTCTCGTCCGGACCGGGCAGGTTACGACCGAAGGTGATGGTGAACAGCGACGTGCCGGTCTCCTCGTCGAACAGCAGGAGGCCCTCCCCCGGCTTGAGGGTCAGCGGCACCGTGCAGGTGACCTGGCTCGGGCCGTAGACGTAGGGCAGGCCGACGTTCTTCGGGTAGTAGTTGACGTAGGTGCAGTCGCTGTAGCGCTCGACGAAGGTCGCGCCGGTGGGCAGGTCGACCCGGACCGTGAAGTCGGTCGCCGGGCTGTCGCCCTCGTTCAGGACGCCGCTGCGCAGCGGGACCCGGTCACCTTCGCCGACCGGGTGGGCCTTGTCGGTCAGGTCGTCGGCGGCGGCGACCAGGTCGGGGCCGGACGGAACGATCGTGACCGGGAAGGTGGTGGTGTCGTCGCCGGGGTTGGCGTCCTCCTCGGCCCCGGCGATGGTCACGGTGACCGTGCCGGCGTCGCCGGGGGTGGCGCCCTGGCGGCTGGCCAGCTCCACCGAGTAGAGGTGGTCGGTCTGGCCGGCGACCAACCTGCCGACGGTGCAGGTGACCTTCTTCGCGGCGAGCTTGCAGGCGTCGTTCCACTCCGACACCGAGGGGGTGACGTCGTCGGAGAGCTTGCTCAGGTCGAGCGTGACGGTCACCGCCGTGGCGTCGGCCTGGCCGTAGTTGTACAGGTAGATGCCGACCGTGGTGCCGCTGTTGTCGATCTCCGCGACCGGGTCCCGGTCGAAGGAGACGGACAGGTCGGGCAGCTCGTCGGCGGCGTGCGCCGGGGCCGACGGGGCGAAGAGCGCGGTCGTCGCCAGCAACGCCGCGCCGGCGGCGAGACGCGGCCAGCGGGCCGTGAGGGATCTCATGGTTGCTCCGGGAGAGAGGGTTGGAAGACCGCACTTTAATCCAAGATCAGCAACGCCGTTGCCCCATGTGGACTGGCCTTTCCTCCACCGTCCGGTCATCCCGACGAGGACGCATCCTCACCCAGTGCCCTCGGGTGGGGTGAGGTCGGCGGCGTCGACGACGGCGGACCGGCCGTCGTCGAAGGTGACCGCCGCGCGGCCGTCCGGCCGGGCCTGCGCGGTGCCGACCCGGCCGTCCCTGGTCCGGACCGGGGTGCGGCGCGACTCGGACGGCGCGTCGTCGAACCGGGCGGGGGTGGTGCCGGCCGCCGCGGCGCCGGTGGCCGCGAACCCGCTGATCCGCACGATGCTGCGCCCGGCGAAGGACACGTAGAGCGCCGGGTCGGCCGGGTTCGAGACCGGGTCGTAGTAGCAGTTCGCCGGCCGGCCGCGGAGCGCGCCGGTGTCCAGCAGCCGCGTCCAGTGCTGCCCGTCGGCGGTCGTGAACGCGCCGGCGAGGCCGACGGCGAAGCGCCGGCCCGGGTCGGCGGGGTCGAACTGCATGTCGTTGAGGATGCCGCCGTAGTGGTCGCCCTGGCCGTCGGCGTCCTCGTCCCGGTCGACCTCGATCCGGCCGCCGCAGGTGAGCATCTGTTCCAGGCCGGCGTCGACCTGCCAGGTGACGCCGCCGTCGTCGGAACGCCGCACGTGGTCGCGGTCCAGCAGGTACAGCAGGCGCGGCCGGTACGGGTCGACGAAGAACCGGCGGGCCTCGCCGGCGCCCCCGCCGGGGACGAGCTGCTGCCAGGCAGGCATGCCCCCGGTCCACGTCCAGAGCCGGCGCGCGGAGTCGCCGCCGACGTAGAACACCGTGTCGCGGTGCCCGCCGGACGCCTGCACGACGCCGACGTTCGGGTCCGGCAGGAACGGCCCCTGCTGCGTGAACGGTCCACCGGGGCCGGCGCCGAAGCCGGGGATGACGAAAAGCGGGCGGGGCGCGAACGAGCCGTCGCCCCGGTTGACGGCGACGAGCACGCCGGCCTCCCCGAAGCCGACCAGGTCGGCGCGTCCGGTGGTGGTGACGTCCGCGACGAGGCGCGGATGCCGCTCGACCCGCCAGTCACCGGCCTGGTAGCCGAAGTCGCCCAGGACCGGGGTCGGCGTGAACGCGAACGTGCCGTCGCCCTGACTACGGGCGACGTACACGCCGGCGTCCCCGAACCCGACGATGTCCGCCCGCCCGTCACCGGTCAGATCCGCCAGCAACCGGACGTGCTTGTCCACCCGCCAGCCCGCGTTGAAGCCCAGGTCGGCCAGCACGAACCGCGGCTCGGCGAACGTCCCGTCACCCTGGTTCAACGCCACCCACACCCCGTCGTCCCCGAACCCCACGATGTCCGCCCGACCGTCACCGGTC
>NZ_JBISAC010000004.1:314233-396582 GCF_044391475.1 Micromonospora sp. NPDC018662 | reverse complement strand
CACGTCCACCGCGAACCGCGGATGCCGGTCCACCCGCCACCCACCCGCCTGCGCCCCGAACCCCGCCACCGCCGGCACCGGCGTGAACGCGAACGACCCGTCGCCCTGACTCAGCGCCACGTACACCCCGGCGTCCCCGAACGCCACGATGTCGGCCCGGCCGTCACCGGTCAGATCCGCGAGCACCCGCACGTGCCGGTCCACCCGCCAACCCGAGTTGAACCCCAGATCCGCCAGCACGAACCGCGGCTCGGCGAACGTGCCGTCACCGTGGTTCAACGCCACCCACACCCCGTCGTCGCCGAACCCCACGATGTCCGCCCGACCGTCACCGGTCACGTCCACCGCGAACCGCGGATGCCGGTCCACCCGCCACCCACCCGCCTGCGCCCCGAACCCCGCCACCGCCGGCACCGGCGTGAACGCGAACGTGCCGTCACCGTTGCTCAGCGCGGTGTAGACACCGGCGTCGCCGAACGCCACGATGTCGGCCCGGCCGTCACCGGTCAGATCCGCGAGCAGTCTGACGTGCCGGTCCACCCGCCAACCCGAGTCGTAGCCCAGGTCCGCCAGCACGAACCGCGGATCGGCGAACGAGCCGCCGGACGTGCTCAACGCCGTCCAGACGCCCGCGTCGCCGAAGCCGACGATGTCCGCGTGGCCGTCCGCGGTCAGGTCCGCGAGCAGGCGTGGGTGCCGGTCCACCCGCCAGCCGCCGGGCGTGTCCCAGTCCGTGCGCTTCGTGACGCCGCGGAGGTTCCGGACGCGCAGCAGCACGGCCAGGTTGTTCGGGAACGAACCCAGATCCGGTGAGGAGAAGTTGCCGAAGAAGCGGACGAAGACGTGGTCGTCGGGCTGCGGGTCCTCGCCGGGCAGGTCCGGCACGATCGGGCGGTACCCGCGGATGACGAACGGGCTGGTCGCGTTCCAGAGCGTCGACCCGGGGCGCAGCGGCGGACCGGGGATCATCTGCCGGTGCGACGTGCTGGTGACGTCCGGGAGTTCCCCGGCGTCCGCGCCGTACACGGCCAGTGTCTGCCCGGTGCCGCCGACCGCGAACTCGCCGTCGGTGTTCCACCGTGGCGTGAAGACCAGCATCTGCGACGGTCGCAGCGGGTCGGCGAACGAGCAGTCGTTGTCGCCGCCGCCGTAGTCCTGCGGTCGCCACGTCCGCCCGCCGTCGGGTGAGGCGAAGCCGTCGTTGTCACCGGTGTTGAGCGAGATGACCGGGCCCCGGCCGGGCAGCGCGAGACCGGCGACGTTCACCACGGAGAGCGTGCTGATGCTGCCGGCGGCGTGGAAGTGCCGGCCGCCGTCGGTGCTGCGGAAGATGCCGCCGTCGCTCGCCATCCAGACGGTGCCGGCGGTCGGCTGGTACGCGCCGTTCGAGAACGTGGCCGCGAAGTCGCCGGAGAGGAAGATGCCGTGCAGGTCCACATGGGCGTGCTGCCCGTCGTCGAGTTCCTGCCAGTCGGCGGCGGAGGTCGGGTCGAGCGGCGCCGCGAACACCTTGGCGCGTTGCGGGCCGTAGAACAGCACCTCGCCGTGGCCGGGCCGGGTGGCGGCGACGAACACGTTGCCGCTGTACTGCTTGCCCAGCGTGGGCAGCGGCATCGGCGTCCACCGCGCCGCGCCGGTCTGCGCGAACTGCGCGTAGTCGCCGCGCCAGAGCTGGGGCGGCACCAGGTTGGCGTTGCCGGTGACGAACACCTCCAGCGGCGAGCGCGGGGACACCACCATGACCCGCTCGTTGGGGGCGTTCGACAGGCCCGTCGCACCACCGACGGTGGTGGGGACCGGGCCGGCGTCGCGAACCCAGGTCAGGCCGGCGTCGACGGAGACGAAGACCTGCCCGCCGGTCAGCGCGTACACGGTCGGGGGTCGGAGGCTGCCGGCGGGCGTCTCGGCGACCGCCACGTGGTTCACCGGTTGGAGTCCACCACCGGGCCGGCGCAGCACGTCGGCGAACGTGGCGCCACCGTCGGTGCTGACCGCCAGCGAGCTGCCGCCGGCGGCGTAGACCAGGTTGGCGGTGCCCGGCGCCCAGACGAGCTGGCCGGCCCCGGGTAGCCGCGCCTGGCCGGCGCCCCGGGGGAACATGTGCACGCGGGCCCAGGTGGCCCCCCGGTCACTCGACCGCCAGACGCCGGCGTCCTGCGACTCCCGGTCGCTCTGCGCCAGGGCGAGGACGGTCGCCTCGGCGCCGAAGTTGGGCAGCACGAAGCGGGGCGGGTCGAAACCGGTCCCGTTGGCGAGGCTGACGTAGACGCCGGCGTCGCCGAACCCGACGACGTCGGCGCGACCGTCGCCGGTCACGTCGACCAGGAACCGGGGATGCTTCTCCACCCGCCAGCCCTGGTCGTAGCCGAAGTCCTGGACCACGAGCTGCCGCGGCTGGAACGTGCCGTCGCCGTTGTTGCGGGCGAGGTGGACGCCCGCGTTGCCGAAGCCGACCAGGTCGGCGTGCCCGGTGGTGGTCACGTCCGCGACGAGCCGGGGATGCCGCTCGACCCGCCAGCCGCCGGCGGCGTAGCCGAAGTCGGCCAGCGTGGGCGTGGGGCGGAACGTGAAGCTGCCGTCGCCGTTGCTGCGGGCGGTGTAGACACCGGCGTCGCCGAAGGCGACGATGTCGGCCTTTCCGTCCCCGGTCAGGTCCGCCAGGAACCGGGGATGCTTCTCCACCCGCCAACCGGAGTGGTAGCCCAGGTCGGCCAGCACGAAGCGGGGCGGCGCGAACGTGCCGTCGCCGTTGTTCACCGCCACCCACACGCCGTCGTCGCCGAACCCGACGATGTCCGCCTTCCCGTCCCCGGTCACGTCCACCGCGAAGCGGGGATGCCGGTCGACCCGCCAACCACCGGCCTGCGTCCCGAAGCCCGGCACCGCCGGCACCGGCGTGAACGCGAACGAGCCGTCCCCCTGGCTGAGCGCCACGTACACCCCGGCGTCGCCGAACGCCACGATGTCGGCCTTCCCGTCCCCGGTCAGGTCCGCCAGCACCCGGACGTGCTTCTCCACCCGCCAACCGGAGTGGTAGCCCAGATCGGCCAGCACGAAGCGGGGCGGCGCGAACGTGCCGTCGCCGTTGTTCAACGCCACCCACACCCCGTCGTCCCCGAACCCCACGACGTCCGCCCGACCGTCACCCGTCACATCCGCCAGGAACCGCGGATGCCGGTCCACCCGCCAGCCGCCGGCCTGCGCGCCGAAGTCCGCGGCCAGCAGGCGCGGCGCGGCGAACGTCCCGTCCGATCCACTCGTCGCCGTCCAGACACCGGTCTCGCCGAAGCCGACGATGCCGGCGCCGGGGGCCGCGGAGATGACGCCCAGCAGGCGGGGAGTGCGCTCGACCGACCAGCGCGCGACGTCCGGCGCCACGGCGATCGAGGTGACGCCGTAGCCGCCGATCGCGCCCGGCACGCCGAACCGGCCGGCGTCCGGCTCGGGGCGCGCGATCTGCGACCAGGACTCGCCGCCGTCCTCGGACCGCCAGAGGTTGCTGGAGAACGACCCCGCGAAGACCAGCCGGCCGTCGTCCGAGCTGTCGAGCGAGAGCATCCGGCCGGTGGTGAACTGCCCGGACTTGCGCTGTGGGGTGTTGTCCCGGGTGGGGCTCACATCGTCGATCGTGGGCACGGCGGCCTCCAGGGGCAGCGCTGGTGATGGGCCGAAGCGCCGGCCCGGGGCCCTACTGCGCGAGTGCCGTCCGGCGCCACTCCAGGCGGGCGGAGACGGCGCACGCGGCGGACAGCACGAACAGGCCGGCGACCAGCAGCCACTCGACCGTGCCGTCGTGGTTGTCGGGCTCGATGCCGAACGCCTCGAGCCAGTCCCTCCAGAACAGCGTCACCAGGAACAGCGCGCCGAACAGCGACGCGGCGACGAGTTCGACCCAGAACCGGGCGCGGAACCTGCGGTGCGGCGGCTTCATGTCTCGCTCCTCGACGTCGTCCGTCCAGGTCACGGAGGGGGTGACGGCGCTCAGCGTAGGCCGGTGCCGGGTGGGGCGCCGTCGGCTGGCCGACACCGCCGGCGAACGTGCGCCATCCGCACGCCGGGACGGTCCGGAACGCTGGGCGATGTCACACCCGTCGATTAGAATGTATGTACTAAACGAGCTTTTGACCTGGGAGGATGCTCGTGACTGCGCCCACCTCAGCCGCCCCTCTCACCCCCTACGCCACCCTTCTCGGCTTCACCCGCTACGTCGACCGCACCGGCCCCACCAAGGCGACGTTCGTCGGCGGCCTGCGCCGCCAGCGGGCGAGCCGGCACGGCTTCAACCCGCACGGGCAGTTCGTCAAGGCGCTCAAGGCCGACGTCGCGTTCCACACCGGCGGCACCCACCTGGCCCAGGTCGTCGACCTGGTCAAGCCGCGCTGGCGCCCGCTCTACGAGGCACTCGTGCCCGGCGCGACCCGCTGGCTGCACTCGTTGGGCGAGCCGGCCGGCGTCGACCTGGCCCAGACCCGGGACGCGCTGGCGATGCTCGGCGATCTGCCCGTGAAGATCAACCCGCAGTTCGGCGTGCGCTTCGCCGACGGCCGGGCCGAGGCGGTCCGGCTGCACTTCGACGAGGCGCCGCCGAGCGAGGAGGCGACGCTGGCCACGCTGCACCTGATGGCCCGGCACATGGATGCCGTGCTGCCGCACGCCGAGCCGGTGCTGGTCGACGTGCGGCGAGGCGAGGCGCACCGCATGCCGGCCGACGCCAAGTCCGAGCGGATCGAGCAGTGGCTGGCCGGCGAGGCCGCCGCCTTCCGCGCCATCTGGTCCACCGCCGCCTGACCCCCACCCCCACCCTCCCCCGCCCCCTCCCCCTCCCCGTCCCGAGCGCGCTGATTCACGGAAAGAGTGGCTATCCGGCGTCGGATGGCCACTCTTTCCGTGAATCAGCGGGGTGCCGGCGGGGGTTGTCCACAGGGGGTTATGGGGAAGGTGGGGGGAGCGGGAGGGTTGGGGGGTGGCTCGTCATCCTCGTCGGCCGGCCGAACTGGTCGGCAAGATCTTCTTCGCGCGGGAAGCGGTTCATCGTGGGCTGCTCACTCGAAACGACCTCCGGAGCAGCGCCTGGCGGCAGGTGTTCCACAACGTCTACGCCGATGCGCGGGTGGAGATCTCGCACGTCATGCGCTGCCGAGCGGCCGCCTCGTGGTTGTTCCCACCGGGCTGCGCCATCGCCGGCCGTTCCGCGGTCGCGCTGCTCGGCGGACCACAGCCCCGTCCGGACGAACCCGTCGAGGTGCTGGTGGAGCCGTCGGCCCGCTTCGGACCGGTGGCCGGGCTCCGCATCCACGTCGCGAACTGGCAGGAGGGGGAGGTGCTCCGGGTCGATCGGGCCCCGGTCACCACACCGGTGCGCACCTGCTGGGATCTCGCCCGCTGGCTGGACGCCGTGGAGGCGGTGGCGCACATCGACGCGCTACTTCGTCGGGGCGCCACCGATCACGCCGAACTGATGGCGTACCAGGGACGACGCGGTGGGGAACGGGGCACCCGACGGTTCGCCGAGGCGTTGCAGCTCGTCGACGGCGGCGCGGAGTCGTTACCCGAGTCCCGGCTGCGGGTTCGGCTGGTCCGCGCCGGCCTGCCCCGGCCGGTGACCCAACACGTCATCTCGCGGCACGGGCGGTTCGTGGCAAGGGTCGATCTCGCCTGGCCGGACCGCAAGGTGGCTGTCGAGTACGACGGGCTCTGGCACCATGACGCCGAGCAGTTCCACCGCGACCGTCGCCGCCTGAATCAGATCCTGGGCGACGACTGGATCGTCCTGCACGTCACCGCGAAACGCATGGCCGAGGACTTCGACGGCGTCCTCACCGAGATCCGCACCGCCCTGACCACTCGCCGTCCCCGCTGACCGAACCCACCCGCGCTGATTCACGGAAAGAGTGGCCATCCAGCGTCGGATAGCCACTCTTTCCGTGAATCAGCGCGCCCCAGAAGGGGGCGGGGGGTGGGCTAGGCGGCTAGGTACTTTTCGAGGTCGTCGAGGATCTTGTTGGCGGCGGTGACGCCGATGCCGGTCATCCACGTCTCGTCGGAGACCACGTGCGCCTTGCCCGCCTTGACCGCGGACAGCCCCTGCCAGAGGCGTCCGGCGGTCACCTTCGCCTGCTCACCGGCGGCCTTCTCGCCGTACGCGGTCACGAACACCACGTCGCCGTCGACCTCGTTGACCCGCTCGGCGCTGACCAGGTCGAAGCGCTTGTCCTCCTTGCCCTCCAGGCGCTGCCGCTCCGGGCGGCCCAGGCCGGTGTCACCGACCACGATGCCGGAGAACGAGTCCGGCCCGTACACCCGGATGTTGCCCGGGATGAAGCGCACGATGGAGATCTTCCGCGCGGAGGCGTCGCCGAGCTTCGCGCCGAAGTCCTTCGCCCGCTTCTCGTACGTGGCCAGCAGGTCCTTCGCCTCCTGCTCCTTGCCGAGCGCCTTGCCGTCGAGGAGGAAGTTCTCCTTCCAGGTGATGCCCACCTTCTCGGTGAACACGGTCGGCGCGATGGCGGACAGCTCGTCGTAGAACTTCTCCTGGCGGAACTTGCTGCCCAGGATCAGGTCCGGCTTGAGCGCGTTGATCGCCTCCAGGTCGGGCTCGGTGAGCACGCCGACCTCGGTGATGCCGGCGAGCTTCTCGGCGCCGAAGTAGGTGGGCCAGCTCTTCGCCTCGCCGGCGGTCGCCGCGCCGACCGGCGTGACGCCCAGCGACAACGCAGTGTCGATCTTGTCGGTGTCGAGCACCACCACGCGCTTCGGCGCGGCCGGCACCTTGGTGGCGCCCATCGCGTGGGTGATCTCCCGGGTCTCCCCGGCGCCGGCGTCGGCGACCGGGTCGCTCTCCCCGCAGGCGGTGAGGCCGACGCCGAGGGCGAGGGCGGTGGTGAGTACGGCGGCGAGGCGACGCATCAGGTTCCTTTCCGTGGTACGGGTGCGGTCGGCACGCTCAGGCGTCGCCGACGGGGGCGCCGGCCGGGGCCGGCGTACCGGCCGGAGCGGCCGAGGTCGGGGTGCCGGCGGCCGGAGCGGCCGACGTCTGGGTGCGGGCGGGCACCACCAGTGGAGCGCCGGTGACGGGGCAGGGCACGACCACGCAGTCGAGCCCGAACACGTCGCGGACCAGGTCCGCGGTGAGGATCTCGCGCGGCGGGCCGGCCGCCACCACCGCGCCGTCGCGCATGGCGACCAGGTGGTCGGCGTACCGGGCGGCCTGGTTGAGGTCGTGCAGCACGGCCACCACGGTCCGGCCCCGTTCGGTGCGCAGCCGGTGCAGCAGGTCCAGCACCTCCACCTGGTGGGCCAGGTCGAGGAACGTGGTGGGCTCGTCCAGCAGCAGCGCGTCGGTGTCCTGGGCGAGCGTCATGGCGATCCACACCCGCTGGCGCTGCCCGCCGGAGAGCGTGTCCACCGGGCGGTCGGCCAGCGTGGTGACGTCGGCCAGCCGCATCGCCTCGTCGACGGCCCGGCCGTCCTCGGTCGACCACTGCCGCCACCAGCGCTGGTAGGGCTGCCGGCCGCGCCCGACCAGGTCGGCCACGGTGATCCCCTCGGGCACCAGCGGGCTCTGCGGCAGCACACCGAGCCGCCGCGCCACGTCCCGGGTGGGCAGGTCGCGGATCTGCGCGCCGTCGAGCAGCACCGCGCCGCGACGCGGGGTGAGCAGCCGGGCCATGGTGCGCAGCAGCGTCGACTTGCCGCAGGCGTTCGGGCCGACGATCACGGTGAACGCGTCGGCGGGCAGGTCGAGTTCCAGCCCGTCCAGCACGGTCCGGCCCTCATAGCCGACGACCAGGTCGCGGGTGGACAGCAGCGCGGTCACGACCGCCTCCCTCGGGTACGCAGCAGCACGTAGATCAGGTACGGGCCGCCGATGGCCGCGGTCAGCACGCCGGCCGGCAACTGGGTGGGCGCGAACAGCCGGCGGCCGGCCAGGTCGGCGAGCACCAGCAGCAGGGCGCCCAGCAGCGCGGCGCAGAGCATCGGCGGGCGTTCCGCACGGACCAGCCGGCGGGCCACCTGCGGCGCGACCAGCGCCACGAAGTCGACGGCGCCGACCTGGGCGGTGACCGCGGCGGCGGCCAGCACGCCGGTGCCGGCCAGCCCGATCCGCCGGGCCACCGGGCGCAGCCCGATCCCCCGTGCGGTGTCGTCGTCCAGGGCGGAGCCGCGCAGCGCCCAGCCGGCCCAGATCAGCACCGGCAGCAGCACCACGAGTGTGCCGGCGATCCAGCCGGCCTCGGTCCAGCCCTTGCCGGCGAGCGTGCCGATCAGCCAGAGCTGGGCGCGCAGGCCGTCGATCGGGTCGGCGGTGAGCATCACCACCTCGATGAGCGCCCGGAACGCGAACGCCACCGCCACGCCGGCCAGCACGAACCGCTGGGCGGCCAGGCCGTGCCGGGCGCCGAGCGCGAACACCAGCACCGCCGCGGCCAGGCCGCCGAGCAGCGCGGCCGGGGCCACCAGGACCGCCGCCGCCCCACTGGTCAGCGCCACCGTGGCGGCCAGTCCGGCACCCTGCGTGACGCCGATGACGTCGGGGCTGGCCAGCGGGTTGCGGGCCACGCTCTGGATCAGCGTGCCGGCCACGCCGAAGGCCGCCCCGGCCAGCGCCGCGAGCACCGCGCGGGGCAGTCGCAGGTCGCGCACCACGAGGTCGTACGGCGTGCCGGCCCCGGACAGCGACCGCACCACGTCACCCGGCGCCACGTAGGGAGTCCCGAGCGACAGGCTGACCACCACCGCCGCCAGCAGCAGCACCAGAAGCACCCCCGCCACGACGATGGGCCGCCACCGGAACGGCACCGCCACCGGCCCCACCCGCAGCAGCGCCTTCCCGGCCAGCGCCCCGCCCCGCCCTCGGCGATCTTGCACTTGCAGCCCCTCTGACGCGCCATTTGTCTGCTTTGCCGAGGCAGCAACTGCAAGATCGCGGAGAGGGGGGCGGGGGGTGGTCATGTGGTGACCGCCTTGGCGCGGCGGACCAGGATCGCCAGGACGGGGGCGCCCAGGAGGGCGGTGATGATGCCGGCGGGGATCTCGCCGGGTGGGGCGACCAGCCGGCCGGTCACGTCGGCGGCCAGCACCAGCGCGGGGCCGAGCAGCGCGGCTACCAGCAGGGTCCAGCGGTGGTCGGCGCCGACCAGGGCCCGGGCCAGGTGCGGCACGGCCAGCCCGACGAACGCGATCGGGCCGGCGGCGGCCACCGCGGCGCCGGTGAGCAGCACGCCCCCGCCGCCGGCGGCCAGCCGGACCACTGCGATCCGGTGCCCCAGTCCCCGGGCGACGTCGTCGCCGAGGGCGAGCGCGTCCAGGCCCCGGGCGGCCAGCGCGGCCAGCAGCACGCCGGCGAGCACGAACGGGAGCACCTGACCGGCGACGCCCACGTCCCGGCCGGTGAGCCCGCCGACCACCCAGAAGCGGTACTCCTCGAAGGTGCGGGCGTCGATGCTGAGCAGCGCGTACACGATCGCGCCGAGACCGGCGTCGAGCGCGGCGCCGACCAGCGCGAGCGTGACCGGGCTGGCGCCGTCGCGGGTGCGGTTGGCGACGGCGAACACCAGCAGCCCGGCGAGCAGCGCGCCGGCGATGCCGAACCAGACGTACCCGGCCAGCGTGCTCACCCCGAACACGGCGATGGCCAGCACCACGCCGAGGGACGCGCCGGCGCTGACGCCGAGGATGCGCGGCTCGGCGAGCGGGTTGCGGGTGACCGCCTGGAACAGCACCCCGGCCAGCGCCAGCGCGAGCCCGACGACCAGGCCGAGGGCGGTACGCGGCACCCGCAGCTCGCGGACCACGGTGGTGGCGTCGCCGTCGTCCGGGGCCACCAGCGCCTGCCACACCTGGTCGACCGGCAGGTGGCGGCTGCCGAGCGCCAGGCTGGCCAGCAGCGCGGCGACCAGCAGGAGCGCCGCCGCCAGCGTGACCGCGACGCGACGGGGCGCGCCGGGGCGGGCGGGGGCGTCGGCCCGGGCGGGCCGGACGGCGACGGTGGTCACGGGGGTGTTCGCCTTCCGATTAGGTACGCCTTACCTTAACTGACCAGGTAAGGCACACCTAACTCGGCGTTGTCGATGGGCTTGCGCCTCCACCGGGGGGAGGCGGCAGGGTGGGCGACATGGACGGTGGAGAGCGCTACTCGATCGGCGACCTGGCCCGGCGGACCGGCGTGCCGGTGAAGACCATCCGGTTCTGGTCCGACCGGGGGATCGTGCCGGCGACCGACCGGGGCCCGACCGGTCACCGCCGCTACGGTCCCGAGGCGGCGGCCCGGATCGACCTGGTGCGGACGCTGCGCGAGCTGGGCGTCGACCTGGCCACGGTGCGCCGGGTGGTGGCCCTGGAGGTCACCCTGCCCGAGGCCGCCGCCACGCACGCGGAGGCCCTGGCCGCCCAGATCCGGGTGCTGCGGTCGCGTCGCGCGGTGCTGACCATGATCGCCCGGCGCGGGTCCACAGCGGCCCAGGCCGACCTGCTGCATCGGCTGGCCGGGCTGGCCGAGCGGGAGCGCCGGCGGCTCGTCGACGAGTTCCTCGACGCCACCTTCACCGGCCTGACCGATCCCGGTTTCGTGGGGGTCCGCCGCTCGCTCACCCCGGAACTGCCGGCCGACGCGGACGACGCCCGGCTGGAAGCCTGGGTGGAGCTGGCCGAGCTGGCGCTGGACCCGGGCTTCCGGGCCGCCCTGCGCCGGCTGGCCGAGTTGCACGCGACCGACCGCGAGGGCGTCGAGGGCGTACGCCGGGACGCGGTCACCGTGGTCCGGGAGGAGGCGGCCCCGGCGCTGGCCGCGGGCGTGGACCCGGTCTCGCCCCGGGCCGACGCGACCCTCGACCGGGCGACGGCCCGCTACGCCCGGCTCTGCGGCCGGCCGGACGACGCGGACCTGCGGCGGCGGCTGCTGGACCGGCTGGAGGCCGCCCACGACCCCCGGCGGGAGCGGTACGAGCACCTGCTCTCGGTGGTGAACGGGTGGCCGCCGGCCGAGAGCCTGGCGCCGGTGCTGGACTGGGCGATCCGGGCACTGCGCGCCCGAGCGGGCGGTGGCTGACGCGGCGGGCCTACTCCGCGCCCAATGCCGTCGCGGTACAGGTCGCCGAGCGCCTCGACCGGGGTCTCGTCGTCGGGCGCGGGGTGCGGAGTCATCGGGCCTCCTGAGGACGGGACCCGAGTATTCCAACGTTGGAAAGAGCCCGCAAGCGCGGGACTCAGTCCTCCGCGGACTGGCGGCTCCCGGGCACCACCGGCAGCGGCCACACCCCGGTGCGCGGGGCGGCCGGCGCGTCGAGCTGATGGTCCGCCCAGACGTACGTCTCGGGCAGCAGCTCGGCCACCCGGACCGCGCGCAACGCCTCCGGCGGCCCGACGATCACCCGGATCGACGGAAAGTAGTCGAGCAGCACCTGCCGGCAGCGCCCGCACGGCGGAATGACGCCCCGGCCCCGGTCCCCCACCGCGACGATCGTCTCCAGCTCGCCGGCGCCCTGGGTGGCGGCGGCGCCGAGCGCCACCACCTCGGCGCACGGGCCACCGGTGAAGTGGTAGACGTTCACGCCGCTGAACACCCGTCCGTCGGCGCTGCGCACGGCGGCCGCGACGGTGTGGTTGTCGCTGCGGCAGCGGAGCTTGGCGACGGCGGTGGCGGCCTGCACGAGCGCCCGGTCGGTGTCCCGCATGATCATCCCCGTCCCCTCGTCGACCCTCGTCGGCGGCAACCCTATCCGGGCCGGGGGTGCCGACCCGGACGGCACGCCCACGCGCGGGTAACCCGGGAGCGGTCCGGCGCGCGGCTGCCTATCCTTGGCGACGACATGCAGAATCCAGCCGTACCCGCCGCTCAAGAGACCACCCGCGACCTGCACCGCCGCCTCGGCCCCCTGATGTTCCGCGACCAGCGCCGGCTCCAGCGGCGGCTCGACGGCGCACGGAAGCTGCGGGACCCGCAGCGGCGGGAGGCGGCGCTGGCCGAGATCGGGGCCGAGGTGGCCCGGGCCGAGGCACGCCTGGCGGCCCGGCGGGCCGCGGTGCCGACGATCACCTACCCGGCGCAGCTCCCGGTCAGCGAGCGCAAGGACGACATCGCCGCCGCCATCCGCGACCACCAGGTGGTGATCGTGGCCGGCGAGACCGGCTCCGGCAAGACCACCCAGCTCCCCAAGATCTGCCTGGAGCTGGGGCGCGGCGTCACCGGCCTGATCGGGCACACCCAGCCCCGCCGGCTGGCCGCCCGGACGGTCGCCGACCGGATCGCCGAGGAGCTCGGCACCGAGCTGGGCGGCGTGGTCGGCTACAAGGTCCGCTTCTCCGACCAGGTGGGCGAGAACAGCCTGGTCAAGCTCATGACCGACGGCATCCTGCTGGCCGAGCTGCAGACCGACCGGATGCTCCGGCAGTACGACACGTTGATCATCGACGAGGCGCACGAGCGCAGCCTCAACATCGACTTCATCCTCGGCTACCTGCGGCAGCTCCTTCCCCGCCGACCCGACCTGAAGGTGATCATCACCTCGGCGACCATCGAGACCGACCGGTTCGCGAAGCACTTCGCCGACGCCGACGGCAACCCGGCGCCGGTGGTGGAGGTCTCCGGTCGCACCTACCCGGTGGAGGTGCGCTACCGGCCGCTGGTCGAGGTCACCGAGGCCGACGCGGAGGACGAGGCCGACGAGGAGAACGTCCGGGACCAGATCCAGGCCATCGGCGACGCGGTCGAGGAGCTGGCCGCCGAGGGGCCGGGCGACATCCTGGTCTTCCTCAGCGGCGAGCGGGAGATCCGGGACACCGCCGACGCGCTCGGCAAGCTGGTGCAGAACAAGCGTTCCCTGCTCGGCACCGAGATCCTGCCGCTCTATGCCCGGCTCTCCAGCGCCGAACAGCACCGGGTCTTCGCCCCGCACGCCGGGCGCCGGGTGGTGCTCGCCACCAACGTCGCGGAGACCTCACTGACCGTGCCCGGCATCAAGTACGTGGTGGACCCGGGCACCGCCCGGATCTCCCGCTACTCCAGCCGGCTCAAGGTGCAGCGGCTGCCGATCGAACCGGTCTCCCAGGCCAGCGCCAACCAGCGCAAGGGGCGCTGCGGGCGCACCTCCGACGGCATCTGCATCCGCCTCTACGACGAGTCGGACTTCGACTCCCGTCCGGAGTTCACCGACCCGGAGATCCTGCGCACCAACCTCGCCTCGGTCATCCTCCAGATGACCGCGATCGGGCTCGGCGACGTCGCCGCGTTCCCGTTCATCGACCCGCCGGACCGGCGCAACGTGGCCGACGGCGTCAACCTGCTGCACGAGCTGGGCGCGCTCGACCCGACCGAGACCGACCCGGCGAAGCGGCTGACACCGCTGGGCCGGCGGCTGGCCCAGCTCCCGGTCGACCCGCGGCTGGCCCGGATGGTGATCGAGGGCGAGCGCAACGGCTGCGCCACCGAGGTGGTGGTGATCGCCGCCGCGCTCTCCATCCAGGACCCGCGCGAGCGCCCCGCCGACCGGCAGGCCCAGGCCGACCAGGCGCACGCCCGGTTCGCCGACAAGGAGTCGGATTTCGTCGCGTTCCTCAATCTCTGGCGCTACCTGCGGGAGAAGCAGCGCGAACTGTCCTCCAGCGCGTTCCGCCGGATGTGCAAGGCCGAACACCTCAACTACCTGCGGGTACGCGAGTGGCAGGACATCGTCAGCCAGGTGCGCCAGGTGCTGCGTACCTCGGAGAAGGGTGAGGGCCGGCGCGGCGCCGGCGCGGACCTGCCCGAGGAGATCGACACCCCGAAGGTGCACCAGTCTCTGCTGCCTGGCCTGCTGTCCCACCTCGGGCTCAAGGACGCGCAGAAGCACGAATACCTCGGCGCGCGTGGCGCGAAGTTCATGATCTTCCCCGGCTCGGCGCTGTTCAAGAAGCCGCCGCGGTGGGTGATGGCCGCCGAGCTGGTGGAGACGTCCCGGCTCTTCGGCCGGGTCGCCGGGCGGGTCGAGCCGGAGTGGGTCGAACCGCTGGCCCAGCACCTGGTCAAGCGCAGCTACAGCGAGCCGCACTGGGAGAAGAAGCAGGCCGCGGTGATGGCCTACGAGAAGGTCACGCTCTACGGCATTCCGCTGGTCACCTCCCGCAAGGTCACCTTCGGCCGGATCGACCCGGCGCTGAGCCGGGAGTTGTTCATCCGGCACGCGCTGGTGGAGGGCGACTGGCAGACCCACCACCAGTTCTGGCGGGACAACCAGAAGCTGCTGACCGAGGTCGAGGAGCTGGAGAACCGGGCCCGGCGGCGCGACATCCTGGTCGACGACGAGACCATCTTCGCCTTCTACGACCAGCGGATCCCCGCCGACGTCGTCTCCGGCCGGCACTTCGACACCTGGTGGAAGAAGACCCGCCGGGAGCAGCCGGACCTGCTCACGTTCACCCGCGAGCTGCTGGTCAACGCCGGTCGCGGCGGCGTGGACGAGGAGGACTACCCGGACGAGTGGCGGGCCGAGGGCGTCACGCTGCCGCTGACGTACACGTTCGACCCGACCGCGCCCACCGACGGCGTCACCGTCGACATCCCGCTGCCGCTGCTCAACCAGGTGCCCGCGGAGAGCTTCGACTGGCAGGTGCCGGGGCTGCGCGAGGAGCTGGTGATCGCGTTGATCCGCTCGCTGCCCAAGCCGGTCCGGCGCAACTTCGTGCCGGTGCCCGACTACGCGCGGGCGGCGCTGGCCGCCATCACGCCCGGCGAGGAGCCGCTGCTGGCCGCGCTGACCCGGCAGCTACGCCGGATGACCGGGGTGACCGTGCCGCCGGACGCGTGGGACGTGGGCAAGCTACCGCCGCACCTGCGGGTCACGTTCCGGGTGCTCGGCGACGACGACAAGCCGGTCGCCGAGGGCAAGGACCTGCCGGCGCTGCAACGCCGGCTCCGCCAGGAGGTACGCCAGGTCGTCGCCGCCGCCGCGCCGGACGTGGCCCGCAGCGGGCTCACCGAGTGGTCGATCGGCAGCCTGCCCCGCACCATCGAGCAGGTACGCGCCGGTTTCGCGGTGACCGCCTACCCGGCGCTGGTGGACGAGGGCACTACCGTCGGGGTGAAGGTGTTCGACTCCGCCGGCGAGCAGGAGGCCGCGCACTGGGCCGGCACCCGCCGGCTGCTGCGGCTGACGCTGCCGTCGCCGGCGCGGTTCCTCCAGGGCCGGCTGAGCAACGAGGCGAAGCTGGCGCTGTCCCGCAACCCGCACGGCGGGGTGCCGGCGCTGATCGAGGACGCCACCGGCGCCGCCATCGACAAGCTGATGGCGGACGCGGGCGGCCCGGCCTGGGACGCCGACGGCTTCGCCGCGCTGCGCGAGCGGGTCCGCGCCGACCTGGTCGACACCGTGGTCGAGGTGATGGCCCGGGCCCGGCAGGTGCTGGCCGCCGGGTACGCGGTGGAGCAGCGGCTCGGCGCGACCCGGAACCTGGCCGTGGTGGCCGCGCTCGCCGACATCCGCGCCCAGCTCACCGGCCTGGTGCACGCCGGTTTCCTCACCGAGGCCGGCTACGCCCGCCTGCCCGACCTGCTGCGCTACCTGACCGCGATCGAGCGCCGGCTGGACCGGCTGCCCGGCAACCCGCAGCGGGACAAGCAGCAGCAGGACCGCATCGCCGTGGTGCAGAAGGAGTACCAGGACATGCTCGCCGCGCTGCCCGTGGCGAAGCGGCAGTCGACGGCGGCCCGCCAGATCCGCTGGATGATCGAGGAGCTGCGGGTCAACGTGTTCGCCCAGGCCCTAGGCACCCCCTACCCCGTCTCCGAGCAGCGCATCTACCGCGCCATGGACGACGCCGAGTCCCGCTGACCCCTCCTCCCTCCCTCCCCTCCCTGCCCCGCCCCACCTCGTCGATCTTGCTCTTGGTGCCCCCTATCCGGGGCATTCGCACTGTTTGTCGGGGCAGCAAGCGCAAGATCGACGCGGGACAGGGGGGTGGGGGGTCAGGCGGTGACCCGGGCCACGAAGGCGGTGAGGTGCGCGAGGGTCCGCTCGATCTTCTCGTCCAGGGTCAGCGACTCGGGGAGGCGGGCGCCGGGGCCGGCGTCCTTGCGGCCCCTGACATAGAGGGAGCAGGCGAGGTCGTCGCAGAGGTAGATGCCGACCGAGTTGCCCTGCTGGCCGGCCTTGCCCGCCTTGCGCGCGACCATCAGGCTGACGCCGCCGGCCGGGTTGGTCAGGCACACCGAGCACATGTTGCGGCGGCGCAGCCCGGGTCCGGGGCTGGGGCGGCGCAGGGCCAGGCCGGTCGGGCGGCCGTCCAGGACGGTGACGAGGTAGGCGCGGTCGAGCGCCTGCGGATCTCGCCAGCCGAGGTAGTCGAGGTCGTCCCAGGGGCGGGTGCCGAGGTCACGCGGGACGTGCATCCGCTTCGCCTCGCCCTTGGTGCAGTTCACGAAGGCGGCGCGGATCTCGGGTTCGGTCAAGGGTTGCATAAAACCGAGGGTAGTTTGCCTAAAGGTATTAGGCAAAGGCATAATGGGCCTTGGTGAGAGGGGACTCATGGCACGTGCGGGACTGAACCGGGAACGCCTGATCCGGGCCGGGGCGGAGCTCGCCGACGAGGTCGGCTTCGACCAGGTCACCGTCTCGGCCCTGGCCAGGCGGTTCAGCGTCACGGTCGCCAGCCTGTACTCGCACGTTCGCAACTCCCACGACCTGCGGACCGGGATCGCCGTGCTCGCCCTGGGCGAACTCGCCGACCAGGCCGCCGACGCGCTCGCCGGGCGGGCCGGCAAGGAGGCGCTGACCGCCTTCGCGAACGTCTACCGCGACTACGCCCACCGTCACCCGGGCCGCTGGGCCGCGGCCCAGTTGCGGCTCGATCCGCAGACCGCGGCCGGCAGCGCCGGCGTCCGGCACGCCCAGATGACGCGCGCGATCCTGCGCGGCTACCACCTGACCGAGCCGGACCAGACGCACGCCGTCCGCCTGCTCGGCAGCGTCTTCCAGGGCTTCGTCGGGCTGGAGCTGGGGGGCGGCTTCGACCACAGCGACCCCGCTCCGCCGGAGAGCTGGGAACGGGTGCTGGACGCCGTCGACGCCCTGTTGCGCAACTGGCCCGCGGCCGACGCCACCTAGGCCAGCGGCTCCACCCCGGCCGGGAGCTGGTCGGCGGCGGTCGCGTCGTGGACGTACTCCAGGAGGATGCGGCGCAGCTCGCGGCCGGCGTGGGTGGGCACCACGTCGCGGCGACGGGCGACCGCGATGGTGCGTCGGACGCCGGGCGGCGCGAGCCGGGTGACCCGGATGCCGGGCCGGCGGGCCACCACGATGCCGGGGACCAGCGCGACGCCGAGCCCGGCCTCGACGAAGCTGAGCACGGCGTCCATCTCGCCGCCGTCCACCGACAGGGTCGGCTCGAAGCCGGCCGCCCGGCAGGCCTGGAGCGTGGCGTCGCGCAGGTCGTAGCCCTCGCGGAACATGACCAGCGGTTGGTCGCGCAGGTCGGTGATGCGCAGCTCGCCGCCGGCCGAGACGCCCGGCAGCGGGTCGACCGAGGCGACCACCAGGCTCTCCCGCAGGATCGGGTCGACGCGCAGCCCCGGATCGGCGCCGCCCGACGGCATGATGACCAGCGCCAGGTCGAGGTCACCGCGGAGCAGGTCGCGGACGAGATCCTGGGAGCCGCCCTCCTCGACGCGCAGGTCGACGGTGGGGTGGGCGTCGCGGAACCGGCGCAGCACCGGCGGCGCCAGCGAGGTGGCCAGGCTGGGCGTGGCCCCGAGCCGGACGCGACCCCGGCGCAGCCCGACCAGCTCCTGGACCTCGCGGGTCGCGGTGTCCACGTCGGCGAGGATCCGCTTGGCCAGCGGCAGCAGCACCTCGCCGGCCGTGGTGAGCGTGATGTTGCCCCTTACCCGCTCGAAGAGCGGCGCCCCGAGGTCGGCCTCCAGGGCGTGAATTTGCTTACTCAACGAGGGCTGCGTTATGCCGACGACATCGGCCGCTTGGGTGAAATGTCGTACTTCTGCGACCGCGACGAAGTACCGGAGCTGATGGAGCTGCATCTACATAGCTTATGGCTATCAAGACTGCGATTTTGATGCATTGGACGCCTGATCGAACTGCTCCTAGCGTCGGTCGTGTGGTAATCACGAAAACTCGGTCGCCCATCCGTTCCAACGTCGGCCTGAAGGCCGTCATGGCGGTGACGGGCATCCTCCTGGTGCTGTTCCTGATCGTGCACATGCTCGGGAACCTGAAGATCTTCACGGGCGAGACGTCGTTCGACCACTACGCGCACTGGCTGCGGGACCTCGGCACGCCGCTGCTGCCGACCACCTGGTACCTGTGGATCCAGCGCACGATCCTCACCGTGGCGGTGCTGGCCCACATCGGCGCGGCCACCGTGCTGGCGATGCGCGCCCGGGCCGCTCGCCCGGTGGCGTACGCGCACCGCCGGAAGATCCACGTGAACTACGCGGCCCGCACCATGCGCTGGGGTGGGGTGATCATCCTGCTCTTCGTGATCTACCACATCCTGGACCTGACCACCGGTCACCTGAACCCGCAGGGCGACCCGGCCAACCCCTACGGCAACGTGGTCGCCGACTTCGCCCCGGAGCGCTGGTACGTCACCCTCTTCTACACGCTCGCCATCGTGACCCTCGGCTTCCACCTGCGGCACGGCGCGTTCAGCGCGTTCCGCAGCCTCGGCCAGCAGACGCCGCGGGGTGAGCGCCGGGCCCGCGCGGTCGCGCTCGTCTTCGCCGTCGTGCTCTGCGCCGGCTACCTGGTGGTCCCGTTCGCCGTACTCACCGGATTGGTGGCCTGACATGGATCTGTACACCGAGGGCGACCCGATCGCCGACACCCGGGCGCCGGACGGCCCGGTCGAGACCCGGTGGGACCGGCACCGCTTCGAGATGAAGCTGGTCAACCCGGCCAACCGCCGGAAGCTGACCGTGATCGTGGTCGGCACCGGCCTGGCCGGCGGCTCCGCCGCGGCGACGCTGGCCGAGCAGGGCTACCACGTGAAGTCCTACTGCTACCAGGACAGCCCGCGCCGGGCCCACTCGATCGCCGCCCAGGGCGGCATCAACGCCGCCAAGAACTACCGCAACGACGGCGACTCGGTGCACCGGCTCTTCTACGACACGGTCAAGGGCGGCGACTTCCGCTCCCGCGAGTCGAACGTGCACCGGCTGGCCGAGGTCTCGGTCAACATCATCGACCAGTGCGTCGCCCAGGGCGTCCCGTTCGCCCGCGAGTACGGCGGCCTGCTGGACACCCGCTCCTTCGGCGGCGCGCAGGTGCAGCGCACCTTCTACGCCCGGGGCCAGACGGGCCAGCAGCTCCTGCTCGGCGCGTACCAGGCGCTGGAGCGACAGATCGGCCTGGGCAACGTGGAGATGAACGCCCGCCACGAGATGCTCGAACTGGTGGTCGTCGACGGCCGGGCCCGCGGCATCGTGGTCCGCGACATGGTCACCGGCGAGATCAGCACCGAGATGGCGGACGCGGTGGTGCTCGCCTCCGGCGGCTACGGCAACGTCTTCTACCTCTCCACCAACGCCAAGGGCTGCAACGTCACCGCCTCCTGGCGGGCGCACCGCAAGGGCGCGTACTTCGCCAACCCCTGCTACACCCAGATCCACCCGACCTGCATCCCGGTCTCCGGCGACCACCAGTCGAAGCTGACCCTGATGAGCGAGTCGCTGCGCAACGACGGCCGGGTGTGGGTGCCGAAGGCCAAGGGCGACGACCGCGGCCCGCGGGACATCCCCGAGGACGAGCGGGACTACTACCTGGAGCGGATCTACCCGTCCTTCGGCAACCTGGTCCCGCGCGACATCGCCTCCCGCGCCGCCAAGAACGTGTGCGACGAGGGGCGCGGCGTCGGCCCGACCGGCCTCGGCGTCTACCTGGACTTCGCCGACGCCATCGACCGGCTCGGCCGCCAGGCCATCGAGGCCAAGTACGGCAACCTCTTCGAGATGTACGAGCGGATCACCGGCGAGGACCCCTACCAGGTGCCGATGCGGATCTACCCCGCCGTGCACTACACGATGGGCGGCCTCTGGGTCGACTACGACCTCCAGTCGACCATCCCGGGCCTGTTCGTGATCGGCGAGGCCAACTTCTCCGACCACGGCGCGAACCGCCTCGGCGCCTCGGCGCTCATGCAGGGCCTGGCCGACGGCTACTTCGTGCTGCCGAGCACGCTGGCCAACTACCTGGCCGCCAACCCGCTGGAGAAGGTCGACGCCAGCCACCCGGAGGCGGTCGCGGCGCGTACCGAGGTCGAGGAGCGGCTGCGCAAGCTGCTCGCGATCAACGGCGACCGCACGGTGGACTCGTTCCACCGGGAGCTGGGCCAGATCATGTGGGAGCACTGCGGCATGGAGCGCTCCGACGCCGGCCTGCGCAAGGCGATCGACGAGATCCGCGCGCTGCGCGAGCAGTTCTGGCAGCGGGTACGCGTTCCGGGCGACGGTGAGGGGCTCAACCAGTCGCTGGAGAAGGCCGGCCGGGTGGCCGACTTCTTCGAGCTGGCGGAGCTGATGTGCATCGACGCCCTGCACCGCGAGGAGTCCTGCGGCGGCCACTTCCGGGCCGAGCACCAGACCCCGGACGGCGAGGCGCAGCGCGACGACGACCGGTTCGCGTACGTGGCCGCCTGGGAGTACACCGGCGCCGGCGAGCCCGTGCTGCACAAGGAAGACCTGACCTTCGAATACGTCCACCCCTCGCAGCGGAGCTACAAGTGAACCTGACCCTGCGCATCTGGCGCCAGACCGGCCCCGAGGACAAGGGTCGGATGGTGACCTACCCGGTGCCGGACGTGTCCCCGGACATGTCCTTCCTGGAGATGCTCGACGTGCTCAACGAGCGGCTGATCCTCGACGGCGAGGAGCCGGTCGCGTTCGACCACGACTGCCGCGAGGGCATCTGCGGCGCGTGCAGCCTCATGATCAACGGCGAGGCGCACGGCCCGCAGCGCGGCACCACCGCCTGCCAGTTGCACATGCGGCAGTTCTCCGACGGCGACACGATCGACATCGAGCCCTGGCGGGCCCGGGCCTTCCCGGTCGTCAAGGACCTGGTGGTGAACCGGAACGCCTTCGACAAGATCATCGCCGCCGGTGGTTACGTCACCGCCCCGACCGGCAGCGCCCCGGAGGCGCACTCCACCCCGGTGGCCAAGGACGACGCGGACGCCGCGTTCTCCTCGGCCGCCTGCATCGGCTGCGGCGCCTGCGTCGCGGCCTGCCCGAACGGCTCCGGCATGCTGTTCACCGCCGCCAAGATCACCCAGCTCTCGCTGCTCCCCCAGGGCCAGCCCGAGCGCTACACCCGGGTGATCGGCATGGTGGACGCGCACGACGAGGCCGGCTTCGGCGGCTGCACCAACATCGGCGAGTGCGCGTCGGCCTGCCCGAAGGGCATCCCGCTGAACACCATCGGCCGGCTCAACCGGGACTATCTCAAGGCGACCACCAAGCGGGCCGGCACCCCCGGCTCCTGAGCCGGCGACGACCCGCCGCCCACCACGACCGCCGCGCCCCGCATCCCGGGTCGCGGCGGTCGCCGTTTCCGGGGGTACGCGGCACGCGCCGACCGCCGTGGGCTCGCCGTTCCGGCCCGGGTCTGGCCCGGCCTGGCGCACCGACAAACATCAGAGCCATCCGCTGCCTTTCGAGCTGAGTCGTTTCTGCTATCGGGAGGTCGCCTCCTCCGGAGCGCGCACGGCAGCACACCGCGCCGTAGGCTCGGCGACCGGACCACGACGATCGTGAGCTCCCGCGCGGATCCCCGCCGGGCGCGACCGGTTCGGATCGCTCGGACCGGCGCACGGCCGGTGAGTCGTTTCTGCTATCAGCTCGAAAGGCGCCGGCGGCCATGCCGTCCGCCCCACAGAGATGTCGGTGACGCCGGGCGGAACCGAGCCGGTTCAAGTCACTCCGCGCGGGTAGCAGTCCCATGGACGGCACCGAGGAGGGACATTCAGGCATGAAGGCACTGACCTGGCAAGGCAAGCGTGACGTCCGGGTCGAGGACGTCCCGGACCCCCGGATCGAGGAGCCGACCGATGCGATCGTCCGGATCACCTCGACCGCCATCTGCGGCTCCGACCTGCACCTGTACGAGGTGCTCGGACCGTACCTGAAGCCCGGCGACATCCTCGGGCACGAGCCGATGGGCATCGTCGAGGAGGTCGGCTCCGGGGTGACCCGGCTGAAGAAGGGCGACCGGGTGGTCGTCCCGTTCAACATCTCCTGCGGGCACTGCTGGATGTGCGAGCGGCAGCTCTACGCGCAGTGCGAGACCACCCAGGTCACCGCCGAGGGCAAGGGCGCGTCGCTGTTCGGCTACACCTCGCTCTACGGTTCGGTCCCGGGCGGTCAGGCCGAGTACCTGCGCGTGCCGCAGGCCCAGTTCGGCCCGATCAAGATCCCCGACACCGGGCCGGACGAGCGCTGGCTCTACCTCTCCGACATCCTGCCCACCGCCTGGCAGGCGGTGAAGTACGCGGACACCCCGCCCGGCGGCACGCTGGCCGTGTTCGGTCTCGGCCCGGTCGGGCAGTTCTCCGCCCGGATCGGCCGGCACCTCGGCGCCGGCCGGGTGATCGGCCTGGACCTGGTGCCGGAGCGGCTGGAGATGGCCCGCCGACACGGCATCGAGGTGCTCGACGTCAGCCAGCTCGACGACGTGCCCGGCGCGCTCATCGACCTGGTCGACGGGCGCGGCCCGGACGCGGTGATCGACGCGGTCGGCATGGAGGCGCACGGCGCGCCGGTCGGCAAGATCGCCCAGGCCGCCGCGGGTCTGCTCCCGGACAAGCTGGCCCGGCCGATGATCGACGCGGCCGGCGTGGACCGGCTGGTGGTGCTGCACGCCGCGCTCAAGGCGGTCCGGCGCGGCGGCACCGTCTCGATCTCCGGGGTGTACGGCGGCGAGCAGGACCCGATGCCGCTGATGGAGATGTTCGACCGGGGCGTCCAGTTGCGGATGGGCCAGTGCCACGTGCGCCGCTGGGTGGACGAGATCATCCCGCTGCTGGAGGGCGACGACGACCCGCTGGGCGTCGAGGACCTGCGGACCCACCGGCTGCCGCTGGCGCAGGCGCCGCAGGCGTACGAGATGTTCCAGAAGAAGGAGGACGGCTGCGTCAAGGTCGTGCTCGCGCCGTGACCCGGACGGTGGTCGTCACCGGCGCGACCAGCGGGATCGGTCGGGCGGCGGCCCGGGAGTTCGCGGGCCGCGGGGACCGTCTGGTCCTCGCGGCCCGCGCCCGGCAAACCCTCGACGAGGTACGCCGGGAGTGCGCCGACGCCGGCGCCGCGGACGTGCGGGTCGTGCCCACAGACGTCACCGAACCGGGGGCGCTCGACGCGCTGGCGGCGACCGCGGTCGCCGGGTTCGGCCGGATCGACGTCTGGGTGCACACCGCCGCCGTGATGGCGTACGGGCGCTTCGAGGAGATCCCGGCGGAGGTCTTCGAGCAGGTGGTCCGCACCGACCTGCTCGGCTCCGCCGGCGTGGCGCGGGTGGCGCTGCGGCACTTCAAGGAGGCCGGTGCGGGCACGCTCATCCTCACCGGTTCGGTGCTCGGTCACATCACCGCGCCCTACATGAGCGGGTACGTCACCAGCAAGTGGGGCCTGCAGGGGCTGGCCCGGGCGTTGCAGCAGGAGTCCCGGGACCTGCCCGGCGTCAACGTCTGCCTGGTCACCCCCGGCAGCGTGGACACCCCGGTCTACCAGCAGGCGGCGAACTACGTGGGGCGGATCGGCCGGCCACCGCTGCCGATCACCACGCCGGAACGGGTGGCCCGGGCCATCGCGCACTGCGCCGACAAGCCCCGCCGGGAGATCTCGGTGGGGCGGGTCAACCTGTTCATGCGGGTCGGTTTCACCGCGCTGCCGGCCGTCTACGACGTGCTGGTCGGCCCGCTGATGCGGCTCGGTGGGCTCACCGGCCGGCCGGTGCCGCCGACCGAGGGCGTGGTGTTCACGCCCAACCCGGCCGGCGAGGCGGTCCGGGGCGGCTGGCTGCCCGACCTGTCGCGAGTGGTCCGGACCGTGGGCGGGGCGACCGCGACGGTCGGGTCGGCGGTACGGCGCCGGCTGAGCTGAGTCGTCCCCACGCCCGTCGTTCCACGGACGGGCGCGGGGGTGGCTACCGTGTACTGCGGGACACGGCGGAGGGGACGACCATGCGGGCACCAGCGGAACGCGAACCGGGCACGGCAGGCGGCGGGCGGGGGTGGCGGATCGCCGGGCTGGCCGCCGTGGCCGGGCTGGCGTGGGCGGCGCGTGACGTGCCGGCCCAGCTCGGTGGCCGGCTCACCGGCGCCCGGGCGGAACGGGCCGCCCGGTCACCGCGGTTCCGCGACGGCACGTTCCACAACCCGACCGGCACGAACGCCACGATGGTCGCCGACCCGGGCCGCAACCTGGTCCGGGAGCTGATCTTCGGCAAGCAGAAGCGGCGGCCGGGCAGCGCCGTGCCGCTGCTGCGCCCGGCCGACGCCGCGCCCGCCGACCCGGCCGACGAGCTGAACGTGATCTGGTACGGCCACGCCTCGACGCTGGTCGAGATCGAGGGCCACCGGGTGCTGCTCGACCCGGTGTGGAGCGACAGGTGCTCGCCGTCGACGCTGGTCGGCCCGCGACGCATCCACGAGCCGCCGGTCCGCCTGGACGAGCTGCCCCGGCTGGACGCCATCCTGATCTCGCACGACCACTACGACCACCTGGACATGGCGACGGTCCGGGGGCTGCTGACCCACCAGTCCGCGCCGTTCCTGGTGCCGCTCGGCGTCGGCGCCCACCTCGACCGCTGGGGCGTGCCGCCGGACCGCATCGTCGAGCTGGACTGGTCGGAGCGCCACCGGGTCGGCGGCCTGACGCTGACCGCCACCGCCGCGCAGCACTTCTCCGGGCGCGGGCTGCGCCGCGACGGCACGCTCTGGAGTTCCTGGGTGGTGGCCGGCGCACGGCGGAAGGTGTTCTACACCGGCGACTCCGGCTACTTCGACGGCTACGCCGGCATCGGCGCCGAGCACGGCCCGTTCGACGTCACGCTCATGCAGATCGGCGCGTACGACCGGGCCTGGCCGAACATCCACATGTTCCCGGAGGAGGCGGTCGCCGCCCACCTCGACGTGCGCGGCGAGCTGCTGGTGCCGGTGCACTGGGGCACGTTCAACCTGGCCCTGCACGACTGGTCCGAGCCGGTGGACCGGCTCTGGGCCGAGGCGAAGGCCCGCGGCGTCCGGCTGGCGGTGCCGCGCCCCGGCGAGCGGGTCGTGGTCGACGAGCCGCCGTCGGTGGACGGCTGGTGGCAGGCGGTCGCCTGACGCCTCAGAGCACGAACGCGTCGGTCCACAGCGCGCCGGAACGCCCGGAGAGCGCGTCCAGCATCGCCACCGCCTGACCGTCGGTGAGCTGCGCGACGAAGTCGACGATGGCCCGGCCCCGGGCCCGACCGATCCGGTCCGGGGTACGCGGGTGCAGCTCCGCCTCGGCCAGCTCCACCAGGTCGTGCAGCCGGCGGGGCAGCCGGGACTCCTCCTCCGGGTCCAGCAGCCACTCCCAGAGCGCCTCCACCAGCGTGTCCAGCAGCCGCGCCTGGCCGCGCTGGTGTAGCGCCAGGTCCGGACGGGCGAGCACGAACCGGTGGTGGACGAACTTGAGCACCTGCACCTCGTGCCACTGCGCCTTGCCCAGCAGCACGTACCCGGAGCGGACGTCCGGCTCGCCGGTCACCGTGATGGCGTCCACGAAGCGGGTGGACCAGCGGGCGGAGAAGCGGGCGACGTACTGCTCCGCCTCGATCGATCCGTCGAACGGCAGCGCCAGCAGCCCCTCCACCAGTTCCTCGCGGACGTGCTCGACCGCCGCGGCGAACGCCTCGTCGTCGGCGATCCAGCCGTCCTTGCGGTGCAACTGGCGGCGGAGCCGCTCGATCGCCGCGCCGGGTCGCCGGCCGGCGGTGTCCAGCGCCGAGGCGGTGATCGACCGCAGGTGCCCGGACTCGCGTTGCCAGGCCATCAGCTCGGCGGCCACCGCGCCCTGCTGGAGCACCCCGACGCGATAGAAGTCCTCCACGTCGTGGATGGCGTACGCGATGTCGTCGGCGGTGTCCATCACGGACGCCTCCGGCGTCTGCTGCCAGTCCGGGATCCGCCCGGCGAACGGCTCCCGGGCCGCCCGCAGGTCGTCCAGCTCGGTCCGGTACGCGCCGAACTTCAGCGACCCGCTCTCCGGGTCGTCGGGCGGCGACGCGGCACCCCGGGGCGCCGGGTCGAGGTGCCGCGGATGCGGGTCGGGGTGGTCCAGGCGGGTCCACGGATATTTCAGCATCGCCGCCCGGACCGCGGCGGTCAGGTCCAGCCCGGTGGTCGCGGCGCCGCGGATCTCGGTGCTGGTGACGATCCGGTACGACTGGGCGTTGCCCTCGAAGCCGTCCGGCAGCCCGAGCCGCTGCCGCGCCAGCCTGTCCAGGACCCGCTCCCCCAGGTGCCCGAACGGCGGGTGTCCGAGGTCGTGGGCGAGCGCGGCGGCCTCGACCACGTCCGGGTCGCAGCCGCCCAGTTTCTCCAGCAGGTCCCGGTGGGCCTCATCGGCGGTCAGCCGTTCGGCGATCGCGCGGGCGACCTGGGCCACCTTCAGGCTGTGGGTGAGCCGGTTGTGCACCAGCAGCCCGGAGCCGCCGGGGCTGATCACCTGGGTGACGCCGTTGAGCCGGGCGAAGAACGGCGACGAGACGATCCGGTCCCGGTCGGCCCGGAACGGGCCGGCGGCCAGGTCGCCGAGCGCCCGGGCGCTGCCCCCGAAGAGTCGCCGGGCCCGGGGATCCGCAGGTGCCTCCATGATCGCCACGCTAGCGCAGCCGCCGGCGGTCGGGGCGGGGTGCTCCTAGAGCCGCTCCACGACCGGTCCCGAGCACCGGTTGCGGGCGTCGAAGACGTAGCGGGCCCGACCGGCGACCATCTCGTAGTCGAACACGTCGTGGTCGGTCGCGACGATCACCGCGTCGGCGGCGTCGACCTCGTGCTCGGTCAGCGGGACGACCAGCACGCCGGCGGGAATCTGGTGCGGCTCGGCGTACGGTTCGGCGGCCCGGACGTCCGCGCCGAGGTCGCACAGCCGACGCGCGACGTCCACCGCCGGCGAGTCGCGCATGTCGCCGGTGTTCTTCTTGTACGCCAGGCCGAGCATCAGCAGCCGGGCGCCACTGACCGCCCGGCCGGCCCGGTTGAGACCGGCCATGATCCGCTGGGTGACGTGCTCGGGCATCTCGTGGTTGACGTCGTTGGCCAGCTCGATGAACCGGAACTGCCGGCCCAGCCGCCGCTTGACCTGCCAGGACAGGTAGCAGGGGTCGATCGGGAGGCAGTGGCCGCCGACGCCGGGTCCGGGCCGGAACGGCATGAACCCGAACGGCTTCGTCTCGGCCGCGTCGATCGCCTGCCAGACGTCGATGCCGAGGTGGTGGGAGAGGATCGTGAGTTCGTTGATCAGACCGAGGTTCACCTGGCGGAACGTGTTCTCGATCAGCTTGGTCAGCTCCGCGACCCGGGTGGACGACACCGGCACCGTCCGCGCCACGATCCGGCGGTAGAAGCTGTCCACCCGCGCCAGCGACGCGGCGTCCACGCCGGAGACCACCTTGGGGGTGTTCTCCAGTCGCCACGTCGGGTTGCCCGGGTCGATGCGCTCGGGGCTGTAGCCGAGGTGGAAGTCGTCCGGGCTCTGGAGTCCGCTGGTCGACTCCAGGAGCGGGCGCAGCAGTTCCTCGGTCGTGCCCGGGTAGGTGGTCGACTCGAGCACCACCACGCAGCCCCGCCGGAGGTAGGGACCGATCCGGTTGCCGGCCTGTTCCACGTAGCTGAGGTCGGGTGTGCCGTCCCGCAGCGGGGTGGGCACCGTGATCACGCAGAAGTCGAAGCCCTCGGCGTCGGCGTAGTCGGTGCTCGGCAGGTAGCGGCCGCTGCCGAGCGCCCGGCCGAGCCGGTCGGCCGGGATGTCCTCCACGAAGGACTCGCCCGAGGCGAGGCGCTTCACCCGGTCGGAGTCGACGTCGAGCCCGACCACGTCCAGGCCGGCCTCGACCGCCCGCATCGCCAGCGGCAGGCCGACGTATCCCTGGCCGATCACGACCAGCTTCTCACCGCTCACGCTTGCTCCAGGGACGCAGGATCATCTGTGTGGAGGCTAGTGGGACCTCTGGTGCTTTAAGTCCCTTTTCGGGATATTCGCGGGCACCGGACCCGCCGGGCTGCGGGCCGGTTCGCGCGGGACGGCAGAATGCACGACGAACCCACCCGAGAAGGCGGATCAAGATCGTGACTCAGTCTGTGCACCAGCGGATCGCCGAGGAGCTCGGCGTCGCCGAGCGTCAGGTGCGGGCGGCCGTGGAGCTGCTCGACGGCGGCGCCACCGTGCCGTTCATCGCCCGCTACCGCAAGGAGGCCACCGGCACCCTCGACGACGCGCAGCTGCGCACGTTGGAGGAGCGACTGCGCTACCTGCGGGAGCTGGACGAGCGACGCGCCGCGGTGCTGGAGTCGATCCGCGGCCAGGGCAAGCTCGACGAGGCGCTGGAAGCCCAGATCCTGGCGGCGGACTCGAAGTCCCGGCTGGAGGACATCTACCTGCCGTACAAGCCGAAACGGCGGACCCGCGCGCAGATCGCCCGCGAGGCCGGGCTGGAGCCGCTCGCGGACACCCTGCTCGCCGACCCGGCCCAGGACCCGAAGACGGTAGCGGCCGGCTTCGTCGACGCCGACCGGGGCGTGGCGGACGCCGCCGCCGCGCTGGACGGGGCCCGGGCCATCCTGATCGAGCGGTTCGCCGAGGACGCCGACCTGATCGGCACGCTCCGCGAGCAGATGTGGTCGCGGGGCCGCTTGGTCTCCCGGGTACGCGAGGGCCAGGAGGCCGCCGGCGCCAAGTTCGCCGACTACTTCGACTTCGCCGAGCCGTACCCGAAGCTGCCGTCGCACCGGATCCTCGCCGTGTTCCGCGGCGAGAAGGAGGGTGTGCTGGAGCTGACCATGGACCCGGAGGCCGACGGCGACGCCGCGGTCACCGGACCCAGCCGCTACGAGGCCGCCGTGGCCGGACGCTTCGGCATCAGCGACCAGGGGCGGCCCGCCGACCGGTGGCTCGCCGACACGGTGCGCTGGGCCTGGCGTACCCGGATCCTCATCCACCTGGGCGCGGACCTGCGGATGCGGCTCTGGCAGGCGGCCGAGGAGGAGGCCGTGCGGGTCTTCGCCACCAACCTGCGCGACCTGCTGCTCGCCGCGCCCGCCGGCGCACGGCCCACCATGGGTCTCGACCCGGGACTGCGGACCGGGGTGAAGGTGGCGGTGGTCGACGCCACCGGCAAGGTGGTCGCCACCGACACCATCTATCCGCACGAGCCGCGCCGGCAGTGGGACGCCTCGCTGCACACGCTCGCCACGCTCGCCGCGGCGCACGGCGTCGAGCTGGTCGCGATCGGCAACGGCACCGCCAGCCGGGAGACCGACAAGCTGGCCGGTGACCTGATCAAGCAGCACCCGGAGCTGAAACTGACCAAGGTGGTGGTCTCCGAGGCCGGCGCGTCGGTCTACTCCGCCTCCGCGTACGCCTCGCAGGAGCTGCCCGGGCTCGACGTGTCGCTGCGCGGGGCGGCGTCCATCGCCCGGCGCCTCCAGGACCCGCTCGCCGAGCTGGTGAAGATCGACCCGCGCTCGATCGGCGTCGGGCAGTACCAGCACGACCTGTCCGAGGTGAAGCTGTCCCGCTCGCTCGACGCGGTGGTCGAGGACTGCGTCAACGCGGTCGGCGTGGACGTCAACACCGCCTCCGCGCCGCTGCTCACCCGGGTCTCCGGCATCGGCGCCGGGCTGGCCGAGAACATCGTGCTGCACCGCGACGCCAACGGGCCGTTCCGCACCCGGACCGAGCTGAGGAAGGTGGCCCGCCTCGGCCCGAAGGCGTTCGAGCAGTGCGCCGGCTTCCTGCGCATCCCGGGCGGCGACGACCCGCTCGACTCGTCCAGCGTGCACCCGGAGTCGTACCCGGTGGTGCGGCGCATCCTCGCCGCCACCGGGCAGGACCTGCGCGCGCTGATCGGCCGGTCGGCCATCCTGCGCGGGCTGCGGGCGACCGACTTCGTCGACGACACGTTCGGCCTGCCCACCGTCACCGACATCCTCGCCGAGCTGGAGAAGCCCGGCCGCGACCCGCGCCCGGAGTTCCGCACCGCGACGTTCGTCGAGGGCGTGGAGAAGATCGGCGACCTGACGCCCGGGATGGTGCTGGAGGGTGTGGTCACCAACGTGGCCGCGTTCGGCGCGTTCGTCGACGTGGGCGTGCACCAGGACGGCCTGGTGCACGTCTCCGCCATGTCGCACACGTTCGTCAAGGACCCGCGCGACGTGGTGAAGTCCGGTGACGTGGTCACGGTGCGGGTGCTCGACGTGGACGTGCCGCGCAAGCGGATCTCGTTGACGCTGCGCCTGGACGACGAGGCGCCGGCCGGCGGCGGACGCCCGGCCGGCGGCGAGGGCCGCCGGGACCGCGACAGCCGAGGCGGTACGGGCGACGGCCGTCCGGGCGGTTCGGGCCGCGGCCAAGGCGGCGGTCAGGGCGGCCCGCGCGGCGGGCAAGGCGGCGGCCAGCGCGGCGGGCAAGGCGGCGGCCAGCGCGGCGGGCAAGGCGGCAGCCGGGGCGGCCAGGACCGTGGTCAGGGCAGCGGCCAGCGTGGGGACCGGGGCGGTTCGCAGCCGCGTCAGGGGCGCGGCGGTGGGGCCTCCGCGCCGGTCAACGACGCCATGGCGGAAGCGTTGCGCCGCGCCGGACTGGCCTGACCGTCGCCGGTCCCGGCACTGTCGAGCTGATGGCACGAACGACTCAGCGCGGTGAGGTCAGGAACGAGTCAGCTCGACAGTGCCGCGAGTCAGCTCGGCAGTGCCGCGAGGCGACGTGGCGCACCAGGCCCCGGGGTGGCGTCCGCCGGGCATGGCGACCACGGTGCACGCGTGGGTCACGCGGCGCGGGCGTACCCTCGCGGGCGTGGGTGTGGACGACGACTCGGAGTGGCGGGAGCGGCAGCGCCGGGCCGTGGCGGCCCACGCGGTGGCCGACGCCCGGGAACGCGCCGCGGAGCAGGCGGAGGCCGCGAAGCTGGCAGCCGCGTTCGCGGCCGAGGCGCTGCGGCGCGGGCTGGCGACCGACCGGCTGATCGCGACCGCCCACGACGGCCGCGGTCGCTACCGCACCCGGATCACCGGCTGGTACGTGGACCGGGCGCGCAGCCGGGCGGTGGACACCGAGGGCCGTTTCTATCTGCTCAGCGTGCCGCCGAGCCTGCGGTCGCGGCTGCTCGGCGCCGAGCCGCCGCCGAGCGCGCCCCCGCTGGTGGTCGGCCGGGGCGGCCGGGACGGCGAGTCCGTTCCACTGGCGACGCTGCTCAACCGGCGTCTCGAGGCGGGCGACGACTGGCGCTGACCGGCTCCGGCCGGCCGGCCCGCTGGCGTGGCACGCCCCGGGCGGACCGCCGCTCGACCCGCCGCCACCAGAGGAGCTGCACGACCAGGGTGAGCAGGCCGGCCAGCACGATGGCGGCCAGGTTGATCACCAACTGGAGGGCGGAGCCGGTCGCCTCGTGCCACACCCCGTACGCCGTGGCGACTGCCACGTTCGCGGCCGCCGGCACGGTCGTCACCGAGATCAGCACGCCGACCAGCGAACCGGACTTCTTCGAGGTCAACGACAGCATGCCGGCGACGCCGGCGAGCAGCCCGACCACCCAGGAGAGCGCGTCCGGCCGCCAGATGAAGTCGGTCAGCGGACGATCGTCCAGCAGCATGTCCCGGCTGACCAGGCCGGCCGCGGTGAGCGCCCAGGTGCTCAGCACGGTCGCCACCATGGCGACGAGGAAACCGACAGTCAACGCCTGGACCGAACGGCCGACCACGCGCGGCTGACGCCGCAGCAGCGCCACGGAGAGCGCGGCGAGCGGCCCGAACTCCGGGCCGACCACCATCGCGCCGACGATCAGGATGGGCTGGTCGAGCAGCACCCCGATCCCGGCGATCATGGTGGCCACCACGATCAGCGCGAGGAAGGTGCCGGTGAGCACCGTCTGCTCCCCGGTCTTCGCGGCGATCTCGTCCCAGACCACGGCGTCCTCGCCCTGGCCGGGAGCGTTGTCGGCGGCCCGGTCGGCCGCTGCGGAGAGCGTCAGCTCCACGTCCTCGGCGGCGATCGCCCCGTGCGTCTCGATACCGAGCTCGCGCAGCTTCCGCAGCACGCCGTCGGCGCTTTCCCGGACCACGTCGCAGGTGACGTAGTCGCCGGCCGGTTGGCGCGCGGCGCCGGGCAGCACCACGACGTGCGTCACGCCGGGGTCGGCGGCCAGCAGGTCGACCACCGTCGACGACTGGGCACTGGGTGCGATCACCCTCAGGTGCAGCACGGGCTGCCTCCTGGTTCTCGGGGAGGGGCGGGGCGGGACGGCAGCACCCTATCGCTACCCGTGTCCTCGGGTTCGAGTCGGCGTTGATCCGACCGGGATCATCACTCGGTGCACTATTTGGGGCATGTGACGCCGATTGCTGTGCTAAATCCTTTAAAGGAGCTTTGCCTGATCGGGAGGTGGGAGCAGTGCCGGTTGCTGGCAGCGTGACAATCGACGGTCCCCGGCGGCCGGGCCGATCGGACCCGGGCAAGCGCGCGATCGACCTCGTCAGCGCCGTCGTCCTGCTCGTGCTGCTCGCACCGGTGATCGCCACGGTGGCCCTGCTCGTCGCCGTCGGGCTCGGCCGGCCGGTGCTCTTCCGGCAGTGCCGCACCGGTCGTCACGGCGAGCCGTTCGAACTGGTCAAGTTCCGCACGATGCGGCCGCCCGATCCCCGCCGCGGGCTGGTCGGGGACGCCGAGCGACTCACGTCGCTCGGACGCTGGCTGCGCTCCACCAGCCTCGACGAGCTGCCCACGCTCTGGAACGTGCTGCGGGGCGACATGAGCCTCGTCGGCCCTCGCCCCCTGCTGCCGGAGTACCTTCCGCGCTACTCACCCGGGCAGGCCCGCCGGCACGAGGTGCGGCCGGGCATCACCGGTCTCGCCCAGGTGCGCGGTCGCAACGGGCTGAGCTGGGAGGCGAAGTTCGACCTCGACGTCGAGTACGTCGACACCCGCTGTCTCCGGCGGGACCTGTCGATCCTCGCCGCGACGGTCCGCACCGTGCTCCGCCGGGAGGGGATCTCGGCGACCGGCGTGGCGACCGCTCCGGAATTCCTCGGCACCCCGGCCGGCGCCACCACCGCACGCGACACCGTCCTCGCGGGCTACCACGCCACGGCGACGATGGGGCCGGCCACCCTCCGATGACCGAGACCGTGCACCTCTCCCCACCCGACGTCGGGCCGCTCGAGGAGTCGTACCTCATCGCGGCCCTGCGCTCCGGCTGGATCGCGCCCGTCGGTCCCGACCTGGCGGCGTTCGAGACCGAGGTCGCGTCGCGGGTCGGCACCCGCGGCGCGGTCGCGGTCAGCTCGGGCACCGCGGCGCTGCACCTGGCCCTGCTCGGGGTGGGCGTCGCACCCGGCGACGTCGTCGTCGTCCCCACGCTGACGTTCGTGGCCACCGCGAACGCGGTCCGGTACACGGGCGCCCGGCCCGTGTTCGTCGACTGTGACGCGCGCACCGGCAACATCGACGTCCCGCTCCTGACGGAGCTGCTGCACCGGCTGCGCGCCCGGGGCGAGCGGATCGGCGCGGTGGTTCCGGTCGACATGTTCGGCAGTTGCGTCGACTACACGTCGCTGCTCCCGGCCTGCCGCGACGCCGCGGTGCCCGTGGTCGAGGACGCGGCGGAGGCGCTCGGGGCCGGCCACCACGGGCGGGCTGCCGGTTCGTTCGGCCGCGTCGGCACGCTGTCGTTCAACGGCAACAAGATCATGACCACGTCGGGCGGCGGGATGATGCTCTCCGACGACCTGCCGCTGCTGGCCCGTGCCCGCCACCTCGCCACCCAGGCCCGGGAGCCGGCTGCGCACTACGAACACCGCGAGGTCGGATACAACTACCGCCTCAGCAATCTGCTGGCCGCGCTGGGCCGGGCCCAACTGGTCCGGCTCGACGGCATGATCGGGCGTCGCCGCCTGCTGCGGGACCGGTACGCGAAGCTCTTCGCCCCGGTCCCGGGCGTGGAACTGGTGGGCGCCGAGGACACCGAGTCGAACTGCTGGCTGACCGTCATCCGGGTACGGGCGGACCGCTGCGGCTGGCGGGCTGTCGACCTGGCCGACCACCTCGCCGCCCATCACATCGAGACGCGACCGGTGTGGAAGCCGATGCACCGGCAGCCCGCGTACGCCGACGCCGAACGCCTGCTCACCGGCGCTGCCGACGACCTGTTCGCCGAGGGACTGACCCTGCCCAGCGGCAGTGCCCTCACCGAGCGGCAGATCGCCACCGTGCTCGACCTGATCGACGAGTTCCTGACCGCGAGGGCCGGAGCGACGTCCGCGTGACGCCGCTGGTCATCGTGGGCTGCGGCGGCCACGGCCGGGAGGCGCTGGCCATCGCGCGGGCGGTGACGGCGGTCGGCGGCCGACACTGGCACCTGCTCGGCTTCGTCGACGACCGGCCGTCGGAGCAGAACCTGAAGCGGGTGACGCGCCTGGAGGTGCCCTACCTGGGCGGGCTGTCGTGGCTTCGGGACGCGCCGACGGACACCCACCACGTCATCGGGATCGGTGATCCACGGGTGCGGCGCACCGTGGCGGCGCGGCTGGACGCGTACGGCATGCCGGCCGCGAGCCTGATCCACCCGGACGCGACGGTCGGGCCGGACACCCGGCACGGTCCGGGCCTCGTCGTCTTCGCCGGGGCCCGGGTCACCACCAACGTGACCATGGGCCGGCACGTCCACCTCAACCAGAACTCCACGGTGGGACACGACTCGGTGCTCGCCGACTTCGTCTCGGTCAACCCGCTCGCGGCCGTCTCCGGCGACTGCCAGCTCGCGGAGGGCGTACTGGTGGGAACCACGGCGGCGGTGTTGCAGGGGCTCCGGGTGGGGCGGGACAGCACCGTCGGCGCGGGGGCCTGCGTGGTACGGGACGTGCCCGACGGCGTCGTGGTCAAGGGCGTCCCGGCGCGTTGATCCCCGCACCGGTTCCGGGCCGGCGGAACGGACGGCGGGCCGACGCCGTGGTCGCCGGCCCGCCGTGTGCCGCGTCGCTCAGCGGCGGATGCCCGCCCAGTCGTGATGCCGGCGGACCGTGGACAGGACGAAGTCGACCACCCGGCGGGAGGTGTCCCGTACCTGGTAGTCGGCCGGGCAGGGGACGCCGTCGGCCCGAACCTGGTCGACCGTCACCCGGACCGCCTCCACCACGCCGGCGGGATCGAGGCCGGTCATGATGATGCCCCCGACGTCCAACGCCTCCGGCCGCTCGATCGACTCGCGCAGCGTCACCGCGGGGAAGGTGAGGATCGCCGACTCCTCGCTGATCGTGCCGCTGTCGGACAACGTGCAGTACGCCTTCGTCTGCAGATGCACGTAGTCGAGCAGGCCGAACGGCTCGTGGAAGGCGATCCCGTCCAGCGCCGCCGGGTCCGGCGCCAGCAACTCCAACCGCTTGCGGGTCCGCGGGTGGGTGGACACCAGCACCGGGAAACCCCACCGGTCCCGGACCGCGCGCAGGCATTCCAGCAGCCGGGTCAACCGGTCCGGGCGATCGACGTTCTCCTCACGATGCGCACTGACCAGGAAGTAGCGTCCCGGCGTCAACTCCAACTGGCGCAGGATCCCCGATGCCTCGATGTCGGCCCGGTAGTGCTCGAGCACCTCCCGCATGGGCGAGCCGGTGTGCAGGATCCGGCGCGGATGCAGTCCCTCGGCCAGCAGGTTGCGCCGGGCGTGCTCGGTGTAGACGAGGTTGAAGTCGGCGACGTGATCCACCAGGCGTCGGTTCGTCTCCTCCGGCACGTTGGCGTCGAAGCAGCGGTTCCCGGCCTCCATGTGATAGACCGGGACCCGCATCCGACGCGCCATCAGCGCGGCGATGCAACTGTTGGTGTCACCCAACACCAGGAGCGCGTCGGGCCGCACCTCGTCGAGCACCTCCTCGGTGCCGACCAGCACGCCGCCGAGGACCCGCCCCAGCGAGGTCGTGTCGACCCGGAGGAACCGGTCCGGTTCCCGCAGCCGCAGCTCCTTGAAGAACACGTCGGAGAGGGCCGGGTCCCAGTTCTGCCCGGTGTGGACCAGTACGTGGTCCACGGTGTCGTCCAACCGGTCGATCACCCGGGAGAGGCGAATGATCTCCGGTCTGGTGCCGACGACGGTCATCACCCGCGTCATCCTCGTCCTTTCTTCCTGCTGGCCGTCCGGTGCCGCACCGCCGTCATCCGACAGTCGCGGGTTCGCGCGCGGTCACCGGCTCCGGGTAGGTGTCCGGCCGGGACGGATCGAAGAGCTCGTTGGTCCAGAAGAGCGTGAGCAGCTCGGTGGATCCCGTGTTGACGATGTTGTGCACCCACATGGTGGGCATGTCCACGGCCACCGGGTCGTCACCGTCGACCGGGAACCGGACCACCTCGTCGTGCCCGACCCGGCGGAGACTGATCTCCGCCGTGCCGCGGACGACGGCGAACCGCTCCACCTTGGCCAGGTGGAAGTGCTCGCCCCGGGTGACGCCGGGGTGGCTGGTCGAGCAGAAGGTCTGCCCGGCTCCGGCGCCCGCCCGGACCACCTCGACCAGGTCGCCGCGCGCATCGCCGCGTCGGGTGAGGGCGATGGGCTGCTGGGCGGGGAAGCAGTGCGACCGGTACGTGTTGAAGAGCCGGACGTGGTGCCGGTCGGGCAACGGCGGGATCTGCCCGGTCCGGTAGCCGGCGGCGTGGTCGGCGAGCAACTCGGCCAACGCCCGCACGCCGATCCGCAGGGCCGGCATGGTCGGATCCCACGAGCCGCCCGGTGGCGCGTCGAGCAGCCGCGCGGCGGCGTCGGTCGCGTGCACGAGGTGCAGCTCGCGGTCCTCCCGTACCTCCGGCTCGTCACCGTCGGCGAGCATCCGGCAGAACGTGGCGACGACGGAGTTGTAGAACGGGCGTCCGTGCTCGCCGTAGAGGTTCGGCAGGCGCAGGTCGGCCACCTCGGTGCCGAGTTCACCGGCCCGCGACAGGATGTCGGCGGCGACCGACTTCGAATCCCCGTACGGCGTCCCGTTGCCCGCCTGGACCGAGTTGGCGTACGCCAGGGTCTTCGGCGGCGTCGGGCACCGTCGTAGTCCCCGCACCAACGCCGTCGCCAGCTCCACGTTGCCGGCGGCCACCTCCGCCGGATCGCCCCGGTTGACCCCGGCCAGGTGCAGCACCCGGTCCGCTCCGGCCAGCTTCCCGGCCAGCGCCGCCGGCTCGGCGAGATCCGAGCGCGTCACCACCACCGGGTCGGGCCAGCGCAGGGCGCGCGCCAGCACGCGTACGTGCCAGCCCAGGAAGCCCTCGGCTCCGGTCAGGGCGAGCTTCACGACGCGAGTGCCAGCTCGCGTGCCGCGAGTTCCGCGCGCACCTCCGGCAGGGTGACCAGCAGCTCGATGATCTGCGGTACGTCGAGCTGGGTCGCGTTGGCCGAGTTGAAGTCGGCGATCTCGGCGGTGGCCGGGTCGCCTTCGGAGACGTAGCGGGCGTAGTTGAGATCCCGGTCGTCCACCGGCACCCGGAAGAAGTCCCCGAAGTCCTCCGCCCGGACCAGTTCCTCGCGGCTGGCCAGGGTCTCGTGCATCTTCTCGCCGTGGCGCACCCCGATGAGGTCGAGCTTGGCCGGCACGTCGAAGAGCTGGCAGAGCGCGGCGGCCAGGTCCCCGACCGTGCAGGCGCCGGCCTTGCGGATGAAGATGTCGCCGGACCGGGCCTCCCGGAAGGCGTGCTCCACCAGGTCGACCGAGTCCTGGAGCGACATCAGGAACCGGGTCATCGCCGGGTTGGTGACCGTCGGCGCCCGACCTGCCTTGAGCTGCTCGATGAACAGCGGGATGACCGAGCCACGGGAGAACATCACGTTGCCGTACCGGACGCTGGAGACCGTCGTGGCGCTGTCCGGGTTGTTGCGGGCGTGGGCCTGTCCCACCTTCTCCATCAACGCCTTCGACATCCCCATCGCGTTGACCGGGTAGACGGCCTTGTCGGTGCCGAGCATGACCACCGACCGCACGCCGTTACGCTCGGCGGCCTCGATCACGTTCGTGCTGCCCAGGACGTTGGTGCGGACCGCTTCCAGGGGGAAGAACTCGCAGGACGGCACCTGCTTGAGAGCCGCGGCGTGGAAGACGTGATCCACACCGCGGGTCGACCGCAGCACGGTGTCGTAGTCGCGGACGTCACCGACGTGGTACCGCACCCGGTCGTCGCCGAGCACGCGCCGCATCGCGTCCTGCTTGGCCTCGTCCCGGCTCAACACCCGGACCTCGGCCACGTCACGATCCAGCAACCGGCGAACCATGGTCTGGCCGAAGGAACCGGTCCCACCGGTGATCAACACGCGGCGGCCAGTGGGCAAAGTATTCAAGGTAGCTCCTCGTCGTCACTGGTCAGGTGCCGGCGGCGTTCTTCCTGGTGGCGGCCGACACCACATGACGGGCAACGAGTTTCCGCCCCGCAAGAAACGGTCTAATCGGACATGAACCGGCTATATCGCATATTACTCCGATGAGGCCTTCCAGTCGGTATGTTACGTGCTGTCCATCCTGGTATTGGTCGACGCGGAATGGGGTTCGGGTGTTGCGGGATGAGGAGTTCCCCCGGGTGCTGGTGGTGGGGCACACGCCGTTCAGCCGGAGCACCGGGACGGCGATGACCCTGTCGAACCTCTTCACCGGCTGGCCGAAGGACCGCCTCGCGCAGGTCTACACCAGCACCCGGATCACGCCGTCGACCGATGTGTGCGAGAACTACTACCCCTACGCGCCGCGCGAGCATTACCACCCCGCGCAGTACTACGGCATGCGGATGCTGGGGTGGAACGGCCGATCGCCCCTGCAACAGAGCCGAGCCGTGGCCATGGTGGAGAAGGCCAGCAGTCGGCGTCAATCAATGGCTCGCCTCTACTCCCACATCCGGACCACCGCGGATCTGAGCCCCGTGCAGGTGTCGGCGGGGTTGGCGCGGTGGATGCGCGCGTTCCAACCCGACCTCATCTACTCCATGCTCGGCAGCGTCCGACTCACCAGAATCGCCGCAGCCGCCGCCCGCACCCTCACCATCCCCATCGTCCCCCACTTCACCGACGACTGGCCCGCCACCCTCTACGCCAACGGCGAACTGTTCGGCCTCGCCAACCGCACCGCCCGCCACGCCATCCACCAACTCCTCCACCACGCCCCACTCGGCATGGTCATCAGCCAACCCATGGCCGACGAATACACCCACCGCTACCACATCCCCTTCACCCCCTTCGCCAACTGCGTCGACGACACCTACTTCGCCCCACCCCCACCACCCACACCCCAACCCCACCCCACCGAACTCGTCTACATCGGCGCCCTGCACCTCAACCGCTGGGAATCACTACGCGACATCGGCACCGCACTCGACACCATCACCGGCACCGGCCACCCCGCCCGCCTCACCATCCACGCCCCCGCCGACGACCTCCACCAATACGGCAAACACCTCACCCACCTCCCCCGCATCCGCCTCGGCAACCCCCTCCCCGCCCACCACGTCCCCACCGCACTCCACAACGCCGACATCCTCGTCCACGTCGAATCCTTCAACCCCGACATCCGCCGCTACACCCGCTACTCCATCTCCACCAAAATCCCCCAATACCTCGCCGCCAGCCGCCCCATCCTCGGCTACGGACCCACCGAAGTCGCCTCCATGAACCACATCCGCACCGCCAACGCCGGCATCACCATCGGCGACCCCACCACCCTCACCCACCACCTCACCACCCTCTGCCAAGACCCCCACCTCCGCCACCAACTCGCCCACAACGGCCACACCTACGCCCGCCACCACCACACCACCACCACCGTCACCCACCACTTCGCCACCACCCTCAACACCGCACGACACCACGCCACCACCGACACACCCGTCCACCGGTAGGGGCCACGGCGATGACACTTCCCTCCCGATGGATCGCGTGCGTCGGACCGTTCCTCTTCCCGTGGGGTGAGGCGGGCGCACGACGCGTGCACGGCCTGGTCGGATCGATGGCCGCCGCCGGCTACCACGTGGTGGTCGGTTCCGGCGGCCCGGAACCCCGGGAGGCGACTCCCCTGCCCGGGCTCGACGGGCCGGGCTCGGTCCACCATGTCGGCCTGGGCGAGGTCCCACCACCCACGGCGGGCATGTTGGCCCGCTCGGCGCAGACGCTGCTCCTCTGGGGCCGCCGTACGGTCCGCTGGCTGGACGCCCAACCGACCCGCCCGTCGCACGTCGTCGTCAACGGCGGCCAGGCGCAGTACATGGTCCATCTTCAGCGCTGGTGTCGCCGCAACGACGTGCCGCTGATCGTCGACGTCGTCGACTGGTACAACGGCCGCCACGTGCGTGGGGGATACTTCGGCCCGCTGCACGCCAGCATGAAGCTGGCCCTGCGCTACTACTACCCCCGCTGTGACGGCATCATCGCCATCAGCTCCCGGCTGGAGGCTCACTACCAGCGCTCCGGCACACCGGTGATCCGGATCCCGCCCACGCTCGACGTCAAGAACCTCGACGTGCACGCCCGGCAGCGCGCCGACCGCACGAGCGACCTCACACTGGTGTACGCGGGAAACCCGCACGGGAACAAGAAGGACCTCCTGGCCACCGTCGTCGAAGCGGTACGGCAGGTCGACCGGGCGGGCGCGCGGATCGAGCTACGCGTCTACGGGCCCACTCCGGACGAGGTACGGCACCTGCTCGGCGGCCGGCCGACACCGAGCGCGGTGCGTTGCCTGGGCCGCCTACCGCAACCCATGGTGACCAACGCCCTGCAGGAGGCGGACTTCAGCGTGCTGGTCCGCCGTCCGGACCGGGCCATGCAGGCCGGCTTCTCGACGAAGTTCTGCGAGAGCCTGGCCAGCGGCACACCGGTGATCGCCACGCTCACCAGCGACCTGGGGCGCTATCTGCGCCACCAGGTCGAGGGCCTGGTCTGTGCCGACCACTCGGTGGCCTCCGTCACCGAGGCGCTCCACACGGCCGTACGACTGGACGACACCCGACGGGGGCTCATGCGCCAGGCCGCGCGTAGCCAGGCACTGGAGTCCTTCGACTACCGGACCTACGCGGAACCGCTGGGCGCGTTCCTGCGCCAGTGGGACCGAGGTCGACGAGGAGGGGTGGCGCGATGACGTCCCGCGGGTTGCTCACCGTCCCACCTCCCCGGATCGTCGGCGTCGGCCCGGAACGGATCCGTCGCGGCGCTTCGGCGACCGGCGACGCGCTCGGCACGGCTGCCCTGTGCATCGTCGCGTTCCTCGCCGCGGAGTCGCCGAGTTGGGCGATGTCCTACGGCGGCCCGCTCGCCTGCGCCGCGGTCATCCTGACCAGCCGGCTCCCCCACCTTCGCGCGCCGGATCTGTTCGCCCTGGTCACCGCCGGGTGGGCCTACGCCACCCGCCTGTGGACGGTCGACGCCGCGTACTCCTCGATCTCCGCTCCCCAGTACGCGTCGGCCTGTCTGGTCTTCCTCGCGGTGCGGCACGTCGTCCGGTCGACCCGACAGATCCTCGCGATCGGCTGCGCCTATCTTCTCGGCTGCGTGACGGCCGTGGACACGGTGATGCGGCACGCCTCCTCCGGGGTCGCGCTCGCCCGCGACAACGCCCTGGACTACTCGGTCCGCTTCGGCGTCGACGGCGTCAACTACAACTACACGGCGTACACGTTCGTCACCGGCGCCCTGATCGCGCTGGTGCTCGTCCGGCTCCGACCGTCACCCCGCGCCGTTCGCGTCTGCCTGCTGGCGTGTCTGCCGGTGCTCGCCCTCGGCGTGCTCCTCAACGGCACGAAGGGTGCGACCATCGCGCTGGCGCTGGCGGCGGTCTACCTTCCCCTGAGTGTGATGGCACCGCGGTCGATGCGGGTGTTCGCCGGCGTCACCACCCCGGTGCTCCTGGTTCTCGTACCGCTGGGTGTCTTCTCCGACGCGTGGATGCTGTGGTTCGACGATCTCTTCGGGCGGCGGACGGGCGACCTGTCGGGACGGCTCGAGATCTGGCCGGTGGCGTTGTCGAGCTGGCTGGAGGCACCGATCACGGGCATCGGCGCGGGCGGTTTCGCGGCGTTCCACGGCATCGGGCCGCACACGTTGCTGCTGACCCTGGGGAACGATCTCGGCCTGGTCGGAATGGTGTTGTACGCGGGCACCTTCGCCACCGCTCTCGCCGCGCCGCTCGTGCGGTCGGTGCCGCCGATCCAGCGGCTGGCCGGCCTCTTCCTGATCGCCCTGTTGCCGATCTGGCTGACCGGGCACTGGGAGTCGTCGCAGGGTGCCTGGATCCTGCTCGGCCTGCTGTCCAGGTTGCAGCCGCAGCACCTCGACGACACGTACCGGAAGGGTGTCGGCGACGGCGACCGGCAGTCCCCGCCGCCTTCCGGCATCTCGCCGTTCACGCCGGACCGTTCGTAGAGCAGGAGGGATATTCCGATGTCGAGTCCAGACCTGTCACGCCGGGCCCGTCCGTTGCGGGACGAGGAGTTCCCCCGGGTGCTGGTGGTCGGGCACACGCCGTTCAGCCGGAGCACCGGGACGGCGATGACCCTGTCGAACCTCTTCACCGGCTGGCCGAAGGACCGCCTCGCACAGATCTACACCGCCGACAGCATCCCGTCGACCGAGGTGTGCGAGAACTACTTCCCTCTTCCGCTGGCGCAGCAGCACTTCCCGCTGCAATACCGCTCGATGCGGATGGTGGGACGGGCCAGCCGGCGAGTGCTGGGATGGGACGGCCAGCCGGTCGCGCCGGCGGACGCCCCCACCGCCGTGGCGGCGCACGCGGCCCGACGACGAACCGCGCTGGCCATGCTGCACGCGCAGAAGCCGACGATCCTCGATCTCGTTCCCGTACGGATGACGGCGGGGTTGGCGCGGTGGATGCGCGCGTTCCAACCCGACCTCATCTACTCCATGCTCGGCAGCGTCCGACTCACCAGAATCGCCGCAGCCGCCGCCCGCACCCTCACCATCCCCATCGTCCCCCACTTCACCGACGACTGGCCCGCCACCCTCTACGCCAACGGCGAACTGTTCGGCCTCGCCAACCGCACCGCCCGCCACGCCATCCACCAACTCCTCCACCACGCCCCACTCGGCATGGTCATCAGCCAACCCATGGCCGACGAATACACCCACCGCTACCACATCCCCTTCACCCCCTTCGCCAACTGCGTCGACGACACCTACTTCGCCCCACCCCCACCACCCACACCCCAACCCCACCCCACCGAACTCGTCTACATCGGCGCCCTGCACCTCAACCGCTGGGAATCACTACGCGACATCGGCACCGCACTCGACACCATCACCGGCACCGGCCACCCCGCCCGCCTCACCATCCACGCCCCCGCCGACGACCTCCACCAATACGGCAAACACCTCACCCACCTCCCCCGCATCCGCCTCGGCAACCCCCTCCCCGCCCACCACGTCCCCACCGCACTCCACAACGCCGACATCCTCGTCCACGTCGAATCCTTCAACCCCGACATCCGCCGCTACACCCGCTACTCCATCTCCACCAAAATCCCCCAATACCTCGCCGCCAGCCGCCCCATCCTCGGCTACGGACCCACCGAAGTCGCCTCCATGAACCACATCCGCACCGCCAACGCCGGCATCACCATCGGCGACCCCACCACCCTCACCCACCACCTCACCACCCTCTGCCAAGACCCCCACCTCCGCCACCAACTCGCCCACAACGGCCACACCTACGCCCGCCACCACCACACCACCACCACCGTCACCCACCACTTCGCCACCACCCTCAACACCGCACGACACCACCACGCGCGTCGCTAGGCACGCCGGGTGCGCCCGGCGGGGGCAGCGGGCGGGTGACCCGGTGTCGGCCGCTGGATCAGGTAGAGCGCCAGGAGGGTGACGATCCCGACCACGGACTCGGGTGCCATGCCGAGCTGGTTGTTGGCCGGCACGTAGACGATGAGGATGCACACCTGACCGAAGATCACTGTCGGTACCACCCGGCGGGTGGTCAGCGCCGCGCACCAACTGCTGGCGAAGAGCCAGCCGACCAGGCCCATGAACAGCGCCGCCCCGACGAACGTCAGGTCCGAGGCGAGCCAGGGATAGATGGTGGCCCAGTAGAGACGGGCCGGCCAGCCCGTCGCCTCCTCCGTCCGGTCCGGATACGTCGGGTGGGCCGTGGGGTCCACGCCGACGGCGTCCTCGGCGAGCATCGTCGCCGCCGGCGCGCTGCCGAGGCCGCGCGACCATTCGAACGGCAGCCGCAGGTTGTAGGAGAGGCCGAGGTAGCCGTGGGTCGGGTAGCCGATGAGCGCGGCCACCCCCTCGGCCGTGTCCGGCCCCACCGCACGTTCCACCGCAGGACTGGCTCGTACCAGCGCGCCCGCGGAGCCGAACTCGGCGGCCCGCATCGCGTGACTGTGCACCATGTAGGTGGCGGTCAGCGCGCACACGCCCGCGACCAGCAGGAGCGCCAGTCGGCTGCGGGAGCCGGCTCGACCCCGGCGCCGTGCCGTGGCCACCGCCACCAGCAAGCCCGCCACCACCATGATGGCGACGTCACCGAGACCCTTCATGGTGCCGATGAACAGATAGAAGGCGAGGTGCAGTGCGGTCCCGACGAACCCCGCCAGGCGCAACCAGGCCGGAAGCTCCCGCCAGTGGACCACCAGCAGCGGCACCAGCACCGTGCTGAGCACGCCGAGCGGCATCAGCAACGCGAGCAGGGCGCTCCCGCTGGTCATGTTCTGCTGGTAGACGTCGAACTTGTTCGCGTACGCCGTGGCGGGGTCCTGGATGCTCGCCCAGACGCTCTGCGGGCCGGTCGCGCCGAAGTCCCGCAGTCGTGCGAGGTTCAGCACCCCGTAGTAGATCGCGCCGGCGAGGACGAGCTGACGCACCCCGCGGAGCTGGTCGGCGGTGCACCCGGTCACGGTGGACAGCGGCCGGCGCCGCCTGATCCGTGCCGCGTACCCCATCGCGAAGAGTGCTGTCGCGCTGAGCACGAACGTGCAGAGCTGGCCGGGGTTCTCGACACGGCGGGCCGGCTCGGTCAGCCAGAACACGGCGAACGTGCCGAGCAGCCAGGCGAGCGCCAGCCGCAGCGGAAGCCAGACCGGTATCGACGACCCGGGCCGCCGGAGATCTGCCGGGCGAATCGGGTACGCGCGGTCGGCGGACCACGGCACCCCCGGCATCGTCCCGGCGATCTCCGGAGCGGGCGCCCGCCGGACGTCGGTCACCGCGTAGGCGTCACTCGACGGATGCCACGGCCGGGTCGGACGGTCCCTCGCGGCCCACCGCGCCGGCACGGCGGCGCGGGCGGGACGGGGTGACACCATCGGCACCTCCGGGGGTCTGGCGTATGGCGGTCCTGCGCACCTCGGTATCGAGCGGGCTCCGGCCAGCATCAGCTCAACGAGCCAGCGTGCCTGACGTCACGGGACGAGGACGCCGGCGGGCGCGCCCGCCGACCCCCGCCGGCAGCGACGACCCGCCCGGTCGTCACCGAATGACCGGCTGTCGCGTTCACCTAGGTGGTGGCTCCCGGCCGCCACGTGCCGGCAGTTTCCGTTCGTTCTCTGGGTCTGAGGTCCTGTCATCGATGTTGAGACTCCTGGGGTCCCCCGGCCCGCATCAGCGCGCCCGCCGGAAGACCTGATGGCGGGGCCGAGGATTCCGACGATCGCCAGGGACGTGCGTGCCCTGGGGCTGTCCGCGCCGGTGCGCGCCGCCTACGAGGCGTCGAAGCGGACGCACTTCCACCGCGTCCTGTTCCGCGCCGCGACACCCGGCCACCACGCCGCCACGCCGGTGCCGCTGACCAATGTCCGGCCCGGCGGTCACGAGGCGGAAAGACGGTGCGTCGACGACGCCGGGCGCATCCTGGACCAGGGCCTCCGCGTCTTCGGGCGCCGGGTGGCGACGGGGGTACGGACGCCCTGGTGCACCGATCCGCTGACCGGCCGGCAGTGGCCGGCGCAGCAGCCCTGGTGGCGCATCGACATCCGCTCGGCGGCGCGGCTCTCCGACGTGAAGTACGCCTGGGAGGCGGCGCGACACCGCGACCTGGTCGTGCTGGCGCGGGCGGCGCGCCTCGACGAGTCCGGCCCGTGGCTGGACGGCCTTGCCGGTCTGCTCCGGTCCTGGTGCGACCAGTCACCGCCGGAGCGGGGCGTGAACTGGTATTCGAGCCTCGAACTCGCGTTGCGCGCCATCGCGTGGGACCAGGTCCTCGTGCTGGTCGGCGACCGGCTGCCCCGCGACGTGCGCGCCGACATGGAGCGGCTGCTGCTGGCCAGCGCCCGGCACCTCGTGCTGGAGTTGCCGTACACGTTGAGCAGCATGCGCAACAACCACATGCTCGGCGACGCGCTCGGCCTGCTCGTGTTGGCGCGGATGTTCCCCACCGCACGGCGGGCGGCGTGGTGGGCACGCGTGGGCGAGCGGATGTTCGCCGCCCAGTTGCGCCGGCACCTCGCACCGGACGGCCGGATGATCGAGGACTCGCTGTCCTACCACCGGTTCGTCCTCGAGATGCTCATCGTGCGGTCGATGCTGGGCGACGCGCCCGCGGACGTGCGACGTGGCCTGCACGCGGCGAGTCTGCACCTGACCCGCCTCGGCGTCTTCGACGGCGCTCTCCCCCAGTACGGCGACTGGGACGAGGGGCGGGTCCTCGCGTCGTCGGGTGCACCGCTCGACGTGGCCGGCTCCGTCGCGCTCGGTCTGGTGCTGTCCGGCGAACGGGTGCCGCCGGGCTGGTACGCCGACTTCGACGAGTTGGCGTGGTACGCACCGCGCCCCTCGGGCGAGGCCGCGTCCCACACCGTCGCACCGGCACCGTCCGGCCGGCCCACGGCGACGGTCTCCGGCGGAATCGCGCTGGTCAGCCGGGGGCCCTGGCGGGTCTGGTTCAAGGTGGACGCCGGTCCGTCGCACGGGCACGCCGACCTGACCTCGGTCTGGGTCAACCATGCCGGCCACTGGTTGATCGCCGACCCCGGGACCGGCACGTACAACGGGCCACTCGAGGTCCGGAACGGGTTCCGCACCTCCGCCGCCCACCCGGTGCGCCGGCCGGACGGTCGGGACCAGTTGGTGCCGCACCGCGCGTTCCGCTGGCTCAACGCCGGCCGCGGCCACCTCGGGCGTCCGCTCGTGCTGGCGGACCAGACGGTCGTCTTCGGCTGGCACGACGCCTACACGCACGGGCCACGACCGGTGCGGGTCGGACGTGCGGTGGTCGTGTCCACCGACTACGTGGCGGTTGTCGAGTTCGCCGATCCGCCGGGCGCCGCCGCCGTCTGGTCGCTGACCGTTCCCCTTCATCCGGACGTGGTGGTGGACGGTGACGTCCTGGTCGTCGGCGGACGAAAGGTCGGCCTCTTCGGGCTGGCCGACCCCACGCCGGTGCGGGGTCGGTCGGACCCGTTCGCCGGCTGGCACAGCCACACCTACGGGCAGTGGGAGCCGGCGACCTGGATCACCGCCGACAGTCGGGAGGACACCGCTGTCTGGGGGGTCGGGACGGCGCCCGGGTCGGGGGTCGGGCCGGCCGCGCTCGACGGTCTCCGGTTCCGGGTGACCTGGCATCGCACCGGCGCGACCCTTGCGGTGACCCACATCGCATCGGGGCAGACACACCGGGTGGAAGCAGCCGCATGACACGACGCAGAGTCCTCGTCCTCAACCATTTCGCCGTACCCCGGGGATATCCGGGCGGCACCCGGCACGTCGAGCTGTTCAGCCGACTGTCCGACTGGTCGTACGTGATCGTCGCGGGCCGCCGCAACCTGGCGACCGGGCAGTCGCAGCGGGCGGAGCCCGGCTTCCGCCCGGTCGCCGTGACGCCGTACCGGGGCAACGGCCCGGGCCGGGTGGTCAACTGGGCCAGCTACGCGGTGACCGCCACGCTGGCGGGCCTGCGACAGCCCCGCCCCGACGTGGTGTACGCGTCCTCGCCCCATCTGCTGGCCGGCCTGGCCGGCTGGGCCGTGGCCAGGGTTCGGCGCGTCCCACTCGTGCTGGAGGTGCGGGACCTGTGGCCGCGCGTGCTCGTCGACATGGGACGGCTGGCGGAGGACTCGTCGACCTACCGGCTCCTGACGCGCCTGGAGCACTTCCTGTACCGGCACGCCGCGCGGGTGGTGATCATGGCACCGGGCCTGCGCGCGGTCCTGGTCGGCCAGGGCGTCCCACCGGAGAAGATCGTCTTCATCCCCAACGCGGCCGACCCCGAGGATTTCGTACCCGGTGCCGATCGGGCCGAGCTGCGGCGGCGGTACGGGTTCACCCGGCGCACCGCCGTCTACGCGGGCGCCCACGGCCCGGCCAACGGCCTCGACCTGCTGCTGGCGGCCGCGCGGGCGGTGCCCGACCTCGATGTCGTGCTCGTCGGGTCGGGCGTGGAGAAGCCGCGCCTGCGGGCGGCGGCCACGGGCCTGGGGAACGTCCGCTTCCTCGACCCGGTGCCGAAGACCGAGATGGCCGACATCCTCCACGCCGCGGACGTCGGCGTGCACGTGCTCGCCGACGTCGAGCTGTTTCGCGCCGGGGTGAGTCCGAACAAGGTGTTCGACTGCATGGCCGCCGGTCTGCCGATCGTCACCAACAGCCCGGGCGTCGTCGGTGATCTCGTCACCGGGGTCGGCGCGGGCCACACGGTCGCCCCCGGGGACCTCGCGCATGGCCTCAGCCAGATGAGTCAGGCAAGTTCGGAGGAGTTGACGAAGATGGGCACCGCGGGCCAGCAGTGGATACGGGAGAATCAGTCGCGCACGGCGATGGCGCAGATCCTGGGCCGGCTGCTCGACTCGCTGGTCGAGGCGCCGTGCTGACCGTCGCCTGGCGGGCAGCCAGGCTGCTGGAGCCCAGGACGCGTCGTGGGCTCGCCTTGAGCGTTCCGTTGGCGCTCGGCATCACCCTGCTCGAGTTGACCGGATTCCTGGCGTTGGCAACTGTCGTCCAGGTGCTCGCCTCCCCCCAGACGTGGGCCGAGGCGGGCACGGACGGGCTGGTGGGCCTCGCCCGCCGGATCACGCACGCGCAGGACCTCGCCGACTTCGTGGCGATCGTGGGAGGCGGCGGCATCGCCCTGCTCATCGGGCGCGGAGTGGCCGCCTCGGCCCTGGCGTGGTGGCAGTCCGGGTTGCTGGCCCGCGCCGAGGCGATGCTGTCGGCCCAGTTGTTCCGCACGTTCATGGGCGCGAGCTACGAGTACCACCTGCAACACCACTCGGCCGACCTGATCCGTACCGTCATCCAGTCGGTTCGACTGCTCACCTTCCGGGTCCTGTTCGCCAGCACCACGATCGTCATCGACGCCTTCATGATCGTCGGCCTGGCCACGGCGCTGCTGGTCATCGCACCGGTGCCCGCGCTGGTAGCCATCGGCGCGCTGGCCGGCGCGATGGCGATGTACCTCGTCCTGGTCCGCCGGGCGGTACGCCGCATCGGCGTCGACGACGAGCGGCTGACGTCCCGCGACGGCCGACTCGTCCAGGAGGGCCTGCACGCGGTGAAGATCCTGACCACGCTGGGCCGGCGGGAGGCCGTCGTCAGGCGGTTCGAAGAGGCACGCAGCGAGCATGCGCACGCCACCCGCGGTCTGTTCTTCCTGTCCAGCATCTCCCGTTACTACCTGGAAGCCGTCGTGTTGCTCGTGGTGGCGGCGATCAGCGGCGTGGCCATCATGGGTGACGCGAGCCAGCTGCTGACCTCGGTCGGCGTCATCTTCGCCGGGTCGATGCGGCTGCTCCCCGCCGCGCAACGCTTCGGCACGATGATCAATGAGGTCCGCATCGGCAGGGGGAGCCTCGACCAGGTGCGGAACGACCTGACCGCGGCGAGGGCGGAGAGCGAGATCTCCGCGTCGGACGGCGAGCCCGCACCGCCGGTGGTGTTCGAGCGGCAGATCGAGATCCGCGAGCTGACCTACCACTACCCGACGGCGCCCGTACCCGCACTCGACGCGATCGACCTGACCGTCCGGGCCGGCGAGTCCGTCGGCATCGTCGGCGCCTCCGGGTCGGGCAAGACGACCCTGGTGGACGTCCTGTTGGGGCTGCTGCCACCCAGCGCGGGCGGCATCTACGTCGACGGGGTGCGCATCACCCCGGAGCTGGTGCCCGGCTGGCGGGCCCGGATCGGTTACGTCCCGCAGGACACGGTGATCGTCGATGACACGGTACGCCGTAACGTGGCGCTCGGCCTGGATGACGCCGACATCGACGACGCGGCGGTCGAGCGGGCGGTCGTGCAGGCCCAACTGCTGGACACCGTGCTGGCCATGCCGGACGGCTTCGACCACGTGCTCGGTGAGCACGGCGTCCGTCTCTCCGGCGGCCAGCGCCAGCGGATCGGGATCGCCCGGGCGCTCTACCGCCAGCCCGACGTGCTGGTCCTCGACGAGGCGACGGCGGCGCTCGACACCGAGACGGAGAAGCAGATCGTCGAGACCATCGAGAAGCTGTACGGGAAGACCACGGTCTTCGTGATCGCCCACCGGCTGAGCACCGTTCAGCGGTGTGACATCCGCGTCGCACTCGACCGGGGCCGGATCAGCAGCGTCGGCGTCCGGACCGCGGCCGGTCCGGACGCGACCGATCTCACCCCGGTGTCTCAGTAGGGCGAGAGCTGCGCGAGCCCGTGCTCGCCGGGCTCCGGTTGGGCGGGCAGCCGCGCGGATCCGGCGCCGGTCAGCGCGGCCACCACGGCCAGGGCGGCACTCGTCGCGCCGATCGACGCCTCCAGCGCCGCCTCGTCCCCGCTGTCCTGCGCCAGGGTCGCCCGTACGTGCGCGAGCATCTCGTGGTGCCCCTTGCCGGCCGCGACCCGTCTGGCCTCCCGGCCGTCGATGTCCAGACGCCGGAAGTCGTCGATCGAGACGGTGTGCCCCCGTCCGAGGATCTCCAGCCGCTCCTTCGGCGTACGTTCGTGGCCGCCCGTGCAGTAGGAGATCGTCGCGGTCGAGCCGTCCGGGTATCCGAGGAGGACGCTCACGTCCTCCTCCAGCCCTGCCTCGCCGCGCCCGACGCCGACGGCGTGCACCGCCTCGGGCTGCGCGCCGACGAGCCAGGACACGAGGTCGATGAAGTGGCACACCTCGCCCCGGATGCGGCCGCCCTGACGCCGATCGTGGTACCAGTGGGCGGCGGGCAGCCGGCCGGCGTTGATCCGGTAGGTGATGGTCAGCGGCCCGCTACCGGCGGCCAGCGCCAACCGGGCCTGAGCCACCATCGGCGCGTACCGGCGGTTGAAACCGACGAAGAGATGGCCGGTGTTGCGGTGGTAGGCGGACCGGACGTCGTCGAGTTCCTGCTGCGTCAGCGCCAGCGGCTTCTCCACGTAGACGTGCTTGCCGGCGTCGAGCGCCCGCACCACCAGGTCGGCGTGGGAGTCGTGCCGGCTGAGCACGAAGACCGTGTCGATCTCGTCGCGCCCCAGCAGGTCCTCAGCGGTCGGCAGGACCAGGCCGATGCCGTTGCGCTCCGCCAGGTGACGTGCCGACAGGCCCTTCGCGGAGGTGATGGCCGCGAGGTGGTCGGCCCACCCCGACGAGGTGAGCGCGGGGAGGAAGGTGGCGCGGGCATAGTTGCCGGCGCCGATGAGGCCGGCCCGCGGCGACGACGTGCCGCGGCGCGGGGCGACGGTGACCGGCTGCCGGGACGACTGCGCGGGGGCGTCGTAGCTGAGCTGCACCGCGAGGGCGCGCGAGTCGCTCGCCAGCACGTCGTAGGCGGCCGCCGCCGCATCGACCGGGAAGACGTGCGTGACGAGGTCGTCGACCGCGATCCGGCCACTCGCCACCAGGTCCAGGTATGCCTCGATGTTGCGTCGGGCGGTCCAGCGGACGTGTCCGACCGGATAGTCGACTCCCCATTCCTCGTAGCTGCGGTCGTACCGGCCGGGGCCGTAGCTGCGGGCGAAGCGGAGATCGAGCTCCCGCTCGTAGAACTGCCGGCGGTCGAGGTCGAGGCCGACGTCTCCGACCACGACGAGGCGGGCCCGGTCCCGGGAGATGAGCGCGCTGCGGGAGATCGGCTCCGACGAGGACGTGGCGGCCGTGATCAGGGTCGCGTCGACACCGTGTCCCCGGGTTATCTCCATGATCCGCTCCGTGGTGGCCGCGCCGGCCTCGACGAGGCCCACCGCACCGTTCTCCGCGGCCAGCTCGGCGGTCCAGTCGCGGAGGTCCACGCCGATCACGGTCAGGCCGGCGGCCTGCGCGAGGCGTACCGCCAACTGCCCGACCAGGCCGAGGCCGACGACGGCCACCGAGCCGCCGACTCCCACGTCGGCCTGCCGGAGACCCTGGAGGGCGATGGCGGCGACCGCGCCGAATGCGGCTGCCTGGTCGGACACCGCCTCCGGTACCGGCACCGCGAGCAGACCCGGCACCACCTGGTATTCGGCGTGCCCGGCCGACGCGGTGGCGACACGCATCCCGGGCCGGAGGCCGTCGCTGGCGACCCCGGCGGCGACGACGACGCCGGCCGCGCTGTATCCGAGCGGCATGTCCTCGTCGAGCCGGCTGCGCACCGCCGTGATCGTCGATCGCACCCCGCCGGTGCGGGCCTTGTGCAGGACCTGACGGACCAGATCCGGTCGCGCCCGAGCCTTGCGCAGCAGGCTCGCCGACGCCAGTTCGCGTACGGCCCGCTCGGTGCCGGCCGAGAGCAGGGAACGGCGTGTCGCGACGAGCACCTCGGTGGCCTCCGGCGCGGGCTGCGGCACGTCCACCACCCTCAGGTCCCCGTTGGACACGGACTGGACGATCTGCTTCACGGGTCCGCCAATCTGTCGACAAGCGCGCATCACATCGATTCGGTCAGTACGGATGTTATCGGCGTCGAGAGCAATTAATGGCATATCTAGTACTATTGGCGCGCCTCGCTCGTACCCGAATCTCCGAGGATCGCCATGTCCGCACCCACCGTCCTGCACGTCGCCGGCGCACGCCCCAACTTCCCCAAGGCAGCCCCGGTGATCCGGGCCCTCGACCAACGCGGCATCCGCCAGCGACTCGTCCACACCGGACAGCACTACGACGAGCGGATGTCGGAGGTCTTCTTCCGTCAACTGCACCTGCCCGAGCCCGACGTCAACCTCGGCGTCGGATCCGGCAGTCACGCGAGCCAGACAGCCGCGGTCATGGCCGGCCTCGACCGGTTGGTGAGCGTGGAACGCCCGGCCCTGACGGTCGTCTACGGTGACGTGAACTCCGCTCTGGCCGCCGCGCTCGTGGCGGCGAAACTGAGCATCCCCGTGGCACACGTGGAAGCCGGTCTGCGCAGCTTCGACCGTGCCATGCCGGAGGAGATCAACCGCATCGTCGTCGACCACGTCGCCGACCTGCTCTTCGCCACCAGCCCCGACGCCGCCGTGCACCTGGGGAACGAGGGGATCCCGGCGGACAAGGTCCACCTGGTCGGCAACCCGATGATCGACACGTTGCTCGCCAATCTCGACCGTTTCGACAACGCCGCCGTCCGGGCCGCGCTCGCCCTGCCGGAGCGTTACCTCGTGGCCACGCTGCACCGCCCCGGGAACGTGGACGACGCCGCCGACGCGGTGGACCTGGTGAAGGTGCTGCACACCGTGGCCGACCAGATCCCCGTCGTGATGCCGTTGCACCCCCGGGGCCGGCGCCACCTGGAGGACGCGGGACTGCTCACCCACCGCGCGCTCCGCGTCGTCGAGCCGCTGGGCTACCTCGAATTCGTCAGCCTGGTGCGCGGCGCCGCGGCCGTCGTCACCGACTCCGGAGGCGTCCAGGAGGAGACGACGATGCTCGGGGTGCCCTGCCTGACCCTCCGGCCGAACACCGAACGCCCGATCACCGTCACGCACGGCACCAATCGCCTCGTCACCCGGAGCAACCTGACCGAGGTGGTGGCGGAGACGATCGCCCGGGACCGGCCACCCACGTGGCGTACTCCCCCGCTCTGGGATGGTCACGCCGGCCAGCGGATCGCCGACGTCCTGGCCAGCCACCTCGGGTAGCCCACCCGATCTCCGCCCCGTGCCGCCACGGCCCGCCGGCGGATGTGATGAGCTGTACCGGTGGCGGGCTACGTGTTCGGCTTGGTGCTGCACCCCACCCGGGACGTCTCCGAGGTGGTGGAGATGATCGCGGGCTGGGCCGCCCGGCACGGCAAGACGCTGGCCGTCCGCGCCGAGGACCGGCACCGCGTGCCACCGTCGGTGGAGGCGGTGGCCGCCGACGAGCTGGCCGCGCACTGCGACGCGCTGATCAGCATCGGCGGGGACGGCACCATGCTCGGCGCGCTGCGGCTGGCGGTCCGGGCTCCGAAGCCGGTGCTCGGGGTCAACCTGGGCCGGGTCGGCTTCCTGGTCGAGGTGCAGCCACCGGAGCTGCCCCGGGCGCTGGAACGGCTGGTGGCGCACGACTTCACCATCGAGTCGCACGCCTGCCTGGCCTGTGACGTGTGCGGTGACGACGTGGTGGCGTTCAACGACATCGCGCTGGTCCGGCAGCCGGGTGCCGGCTTCGTCACCGCCACGCTCGCGGTGGACGGCCAGCGCTACGGCTACTACCGGTGCGACGCGCTGGTGGTGAGCACGCCGACCGGCTCGACCGCGTACAGCTACGCCGCCGGCGGGCCGTTGGTCTCCCCGGCGACGGAGGCGCTGGTGGTGACGCCCTCGGCGCCGATGGCCGGGATCTCCCGCTCGGTGCTGCTCTCCCCGCACGAGAGCGTCCACCTGGAGCTGCGCCCGGACTCGGCGCCGGTGGCGGTGGAGATGGACGGGCTGCTGATCCGGCAGGCGGCGACCGAGGGGTCGGTGCACGTGCGGTACGTCCGCGACGCCGGCCGGGTGGTCCGCCTCGACCCGCGCCGCCACCAGGAGCGCAACCAGCTCAAGCTGAGCCTGCTGGACCTGCCGCTGCTGCCCGACCAGCTCCGCGAGCTGCTGCCGGACGGGCTGCGGGAGCAGCTCAACCGCCGTGAGCTGCCCCCGTACCGCTGACCGTCAGGCCGTGGCGAGCACGCCGTCGACCAGCGACTTCGCCTCGTCCTGGATGCGGGCCAGGTGCTCCGGCCCCTGGAACGACTCGGCATAGATCTTGTAGACGTCCTCGGTGCCCGACGGCCGGGCCGCGAACCAGCCCGACTCGGTGGTCACCTTCAGGCCGCCGATCGGCGCGCCGTTGCCCGGGGCGCTGGTGAGCGTCGCGGTGATCGGCTCGCCGGCCAGCTCGGTAGCGGTCACCTGCTCCGGCGAGAGCTTGCCGAGGACCGCCTTCTGCTCGCGGCTGGCGGGGGCGTCGATCCGGGCGTACGCGGGCGCGCCGAAGCGCTCGGCCAGCTCGGCCCAGTGCTCGCTGGGCGTCCGCCCGGTCACCGCGATGATCTCGGCGGCCAGCAGGCAGAGCAGGATGCCGTCCTTGTCGGTGGTCCAGGTGCTGCCGTCGCGGCGCAGGAAGGACGCGCCGGCGCTCTCCTCGCCGCCGAAGCCGACCGCGCCGTCGAGCAGGCCGGGCACGAACCACTTGAAGCCGACCGGCACCTCCAGCAGCGGCCGGCCCAGGTCGGCCGCGACCCGGTCGATCATCGAGGAGGAGACCAGCGTCTTGCCCACCGCCGCGGCCGGGCCCCACTGCTCGCGGGTACGGAACAGGTGGCCGATCGCCACCGCCAGGTAGTGGTTGGGGTTCATCAGCCCGCCGTCCGGCGTGACGATGCCGTGGCGGTCGGCGTCGGCGTCGTTGCCGGTGGAGACCGCGAACCGGTCGCGGGCGGCGATCAGCGAGGCCATCGCGTTCGGCGAGGAGCAATCCATCCGGATCTTGCCGTCGCCGTCGAGCGTCATGAACCGCCAGGTCGGGTCCACCTCCGGGTTGATCACGGTGAGGTCGAGGCGGTGCCGCTCGGCGATCTCCCCCCAGTACGCGACGCTCGCCCCGCCCATCGGGTCGGCCCCGATGCGCACCCCGGCGTCCCGGATCGCGTCGATGTCCAGCACGGCGGGCAGGTCGTCGACGTACCGGGCGAGGAAGTCGTACTCCCCGGTGGTGTCGGCGGCGCGGGCCCGCGCGTACGGGACGCGCTTCACCTCCTTGAGCCCGGCGGCGAGGATGGCGTTCGCGCGGTCCTGGATCCACCTCGTGACGTCGGTGTCGGCGGGCCCGCCGTTGGTGGGGTTGTACTTGAACCCGCCGTCGGACGGCGGGTTGTGCGACGGGGTGATCACGATGCCGTCGGCGAGCCCGCTGGTGCGGCCCCGGTTGTGGGTGAGGATGGCGTGCGACGCCGCCGGGGTCGGGGTGTAGCCGTCCCGGCTGTCGCGCAGCACGGTGACGTCGTTGGCGGCCAGCACCTCCAGCGCGTCGGCCTCGGCCGGCGCGGAGAGCGCGTGGGTGTCCCGGGCCAGGAACAGCGGCCCGTCCACGCCGTGCTCCCGCCGGTAGTCGCAGAGCGCCTGGGTCACGGCGAGGATGTGGTCGGAGTTGAACGCGTTGCGCAGGCTCGACCCGCGGTGCCCGGAGGTGCCGAAGGAGACCTGCTGCGCCGGGTCGCTCGGGTCCGGGTGCTCGGCGTAGTAGGCGGTGACCAGCCGCGGCACGTCGACCAGGTCGGCGGGCTCGGCGGGCTGCCCGGCACGGGGGTGGGCCACTGCGGGATCCTCCTCGAAGATGGGTGGGGCCGGTCAGGGCTCGACGCGCTGACCCTTGCCGATGACGACGACGCCGTTGTCGGAGACGGTGTAACGCTGGCGGTCCTTCTCGAGGTCGACGCCGATCTCGGCGCCCTCCGGAACGTAGACGTTCTTGTCCAGGATCGCGCGGCGGACGACCGCGTGCCGGCCGATCTCGACGCCCTCCATCAGCACGGCGCCGTCGACGTGCGCCCAGGAGTGCACCTTCACCTTTGGCGAGACGACCGAGTTCTCCACCAGCGATCCGGAGATCACCGCCCCGGGCGAGACCATCGAGCCGACCGCCCGGCCGACCCGCTCGCCCCACTGGTGGACGAACTTGGCCGGCGGGTACGGCGGCTGGTCCGTGTAGATCGGCCAGTCGAAGTTGTAGAGGTTGAACACCGGGTGCACGTTGATCAGATCCATGTGCGCGTCGTAGAACGAGTCGAGCGTCCCCACGTCGCGCCAGTAGCCGCGGTCCCGGTCGGTGCTGCCGGGCACCTCGTTGTCCTTGAAGTCGTAGACGTTGGCCTCGCCGCGCTCGACCAGCATCGGGATGATGCTGCCGCCCATGTCGTGCTTGCTGGTCTTGTCCTCCGCGTCGCGCTCGACCGCCTCGCAGAGCGCCCGGGTGGAGAAGACGTAGTTGCCCATCGAGGCGTAGATCTGGTCGGGGGCGTCGGGCAGGCCCACCGCGTCGGTGGGCTTCTCCCGGAACGCCCGGATCCGCTTGCCGTCCTCGCCGACCTCGATCACGCCGAACTGGTCGGCCATGCTCAGCGGCTGGCGGATGCCGGCCACTGTCACCCCGGCGCCGGAGGCGATGTGGTCCTCCACCATCTGCCGGGGGTCCATCCGGTAGATGTGGTCGGCGCCGAAGACGATCACGTGGTCGGGTTGCTCGTCGTTGATCAGGTTGAAGCTCTGGTAGATCGCGTCGGCCGAGCCGGCGAACCACCACGGGCCGCGACGCTGCTGCGCCGGCACCGGCGTGACGTAGTTGCCGAGCAGCGTCGACATCCGCCACGTCTTGGTGATGTGGCGGTCCAGGGAGTGGGACTTGTACTGGGTCAGCACGACGATCTTGAGAAAGCCGGCGTTCGCCAGGTTGGAGAGGACGAAGTCGACCATGCGGTACATCCCGCCGAAGGGGACGGCCGGCTTCGCCCGGTCGGTGGTCAGGGGCATCAGGCGCTTGCCCTCCCCGCCGGCCAGGACGATCGCGAGCACCTTGGCAGCCATGGTCAGACGCTATCCACCCGGACGCGACTTCACCACTCGGACGGCCACACTTGCGTACCCGGTGCGATCCGGCGCACTGCACTAGGGTGCGGGCATGGCACCGATGCGCGTCGACCTGCTCACCCGTGAATACCCGCCGGAGGTCTACGGCGGGGCCGGGGTGCACGTGGAATACCTGGCCCGCGAGCTGCGCCGCCTCGCCGACGTGCGGGTGCACTGTTTCGGCGCGCCGCGCGACGAGCCGGGCGTCACCGCGTACGCCGAGCCGGCCGGGCTGGCCGGCGCGAACGCCGCGCTGCGCGTCATGGGCGTCGACCTGGAGATGGCCGCCGGCACCGCCGGCACCGACCTGGTGCACAGCCACACCTGGTACGCCAACCTCGCCGGGCACACCGCGAAGCTGCTGCACGGGGTGCCGCACGTGGTGAGCGCGCACAGCCTGGAGCCGCTGCGCCCGTGGAAGGCCGAGCAGCTCGGCGGCGGGTACGCGCTCTCCTCCTGGATCGAGCGCACCGCGATGGAGGCCGCCGACGCGGTGATCGCGGTCAGCGGGGGCATGCGCGCCGACGTGCTCACCGCGTACCCGCAGGTCGACCCGTCGAAGGTCCAGGTGGTCTACAACGGCATCGACACCGTCCAGTACGCCCCGGACTCCGGCACCGACGTGCTCGACCGGCTCGGCATCGACCCGGCGCTGCCCAGCGTGGTGTACGTGGGCAGGATCACCCGGCAGAAGGGCCTGCCGTACCTGCTGCGCGCCGCCCGGGAGCTGCCGGCGGACACGCAGCTCGTGTTGCTCGCCGGCGCGCCGGACACGGCGGAGATCGCCGCCGAGGTCGAGGATCTGGTCGCCGAGCTGCGGGCCAAGCGCTCGGGCGTGGTCTGGGTGGCCGAGATGCTGCCCAAGCCCGAGGTGATCCAGGTGCTCACGCACGCGACGGTCTTCGTCTGCCCGTCCGTCTACGAGCCGATGGGCATCGTCAACCTGGAGGCGATGGCCTGCGAGACGGCAGTGGTGGCGACCGCGACCGGCGGCATCCCCGAGGTCGTCGCCGACGGCGAGACGGGGCTGCTGGTGCCGATCGAGCAGGCCACCGACGGCTCCGGCACGCCGCTGGCCCCGGAGACGTTCGTGGCCGACCTGGCGGCGGCGATCAACGCGTTGCTCGCCGACCCGGCGCGCACCGAGCGGTTCGGCCTGGCCGGCCGGCGGCGCGCGGTGGAGCACTTCTCCTGGGACAGCATCGCCCGGCAGACCCTCGACGTGTACCGCTCGGTCCGCGCGCGCTGAGGCGCGGGCTCCGCGCAGCCGGTCGAGGATCAGCGCGGCGGGACCCGCGTGATGATCCGGTCGACCAGTTCAGGCACCCATTCGACGTACTCGATCTCGGCGCCGCCCGCGTGCCGGGCGTAGAGGTAACGACCGGTCGGGCTGGTCGCCTCCGGCGTGGTGACCTCGCCGCCGGTGGCGTCCAGTTCCTCAACGATCGTGTCCAGGCTGTCGACGATCACGGTGGCCGAGGCATGCGCGTAGGTGGCCCGCTGCGTGGCGGGGCCGGCGATGACCAGGAAGTCACCGATCGCGGCCAGCTCGATCGCGCCGAACCCGAACCGCAGATCCGGTTCCGCGCCGACCAGCGTCCGCAGCAACGGCAGCGAGGTGTCCAGGTCGTCCACCCACAGCCGGGCGTACGTCTTGAGTACGGTCACGCTTCTCCCTCTCGTCAAGGTTCCCGACCAGACCGTAGGACAATGGTTCCGACCAGGGAAAGTACGCACTTTTTGGTAAGAGGCGGCACACGTGAGCGGGTTACACCGAGTGGATGAGGTCGTGGGTACGCCGACGGCGACCGATGTGGCGCGGGTGCAGGCGGTCGCCCGGGAGGTGTTCGACGTCGTGGGCACCAAGTGGGCGCTGCCGGTGATCGAGGCCATCGGCGTGGACTCGCCCCGCTTCGGCGAGTTGCACCGACAGGTAGCAGGCATCAGCCACCGGTTGCTCACCGTGACGCTGCGCCAGTTGGAACGGCAGGGTCTGGTCCACCGGACGGCTCACCCGACCCTGCCGCCCCGGACCGAGTACCGGCTGACCACCGCCGGGCGGGACATGCACGACACGATCAACGGCTTCTGTCAGTGGAGCCGCCGCCACCTGGACGAGGTGTTGGCCGCGCGCCGACGGTTCGATCGAGCCTGAGCGCCCGCCAGGCGCTCGAAAGGAGGGGCCCCCGGTTAACGCATTCGGTAGAGGCGGGGCCCTTCCTAACCGGTGTCGACCGGCCGGCGAGCGCGTCGGGGCCGGTACGATGTCGGCGGACCACATCGCCCAGGCGGTCGGGCTGCGTATCCCGGGCCGGCGCGGCGGGGTCGGCGGACGCATCCCCGATCTGGTGGTCTGGAGCAAGGCTCAGGCCGACGGTGTGTGGCTGCCGACGGCCGACGTCCTTCTCGTCGTCGAGATCGTCTCGCCCGGTTCCGAGGGCACCGACACGGTGACCAAGCGGAGCGAGTTCGCCGCCGCCGGCATCCCGCAGTACTGGATCGTGGAGCAGGATCCGGCACAGACGGTCGCGATGCATCGCCTGGCGGGCGAGCGCTACGAGGTGCGAGCGACCATGCCGCTCGCCTGGGTGCTCAACACCGGCCCGGCCGAGTACGACCTCGGCTGAGAACTCCGTCGCCGAGGCGCGGCACCGGGGTACGGTCGCCGGATGCCCGACGCGATCTTCGCCCACCCGCGTCTCGCGGCGGTCTACGACGCCTTCGACGACGACCGCGGCGACCTGGCCGCCTACCTGGCGATCGCCGGTGAACTGGGCGCGCGCACAGTGCTCGACGTGGGCTGCGGGACCGGGTCCCTGGCGGTGCTGCTCGCCCGGCACGGGCATGCGGTGGTCGGCGTCGACCCGGCCGAGGCGTCCCTCGACGTCGCCCGCGCCAAGGACGGGGCGGACCGGGTCCGCTGGCTGCACGGCGACGCCACGACACTGCCGGTGCTCGACGTCGACCTGGCCACGATGACCGGGAACGTGGCGCAGGTCTTCCTGACCGACACCGACTGGGCCCGCACGCTCCAGGGCATCCATGCCGCGCTCCGCCCGCACGGGCACCTCGTCCTCGAGACCCGGCGGCCCGAGCGGCGCGCCTGGGAGGAGTGGGCCACCACGGCTCCGGTCACCCGGGACGTGCCGGGCGTCGGGCCGGTGGAGCAGCACCTCCACGTCACCGGCGTCGACCTGCCGCTGGTCTCGTTCCGGCACACGTACCGGTTCCTCGCCGACGGCGCGGTCCTCACCTCGGACTCGACGCTGCGGTTCCGCGACCGCGACGAGGTCGAGTCGAGCCTGGCCACCAACGGCTACCGGATCCTCGACGTGCGGCAGGCGCCCGACCGCCCCGGCCGGGAGTTCGTGTTCGTCGCCCAACGGTCGATGTAGGCCCCGGACGCCGAAGCCGGCGCTGGTCCAGCATGACGAGGCGAGCAGGTGGCCGCGGTGCGCCGTGACGGTGTCACCGACCGGCGGGCGCGTCCCGCCCGGCAAACTCCGGCGACATCGACGACCGTCCCCGCCAGGATGGTCGACATGGCAGATCCCGCCCGGCCGGCCGGCACGCAGGACGTCGAAGTCGTCGTCGCCCACCGCCAGCGTGCGACGCTGCGCGTCGGCGACGTGTTCCTGAAGGTCGACGGCGACCCGACGCACGCCGACATCGAGGTGCGGGCGATGGCCCTGGCGCCGATACCGACCCCGGCGGTCCGCTGGCACGAACCGCCCGTCCTCGCGATCGCCGCCGTGCCCGGCACGGCGCTCGGCCTCCTCGGCGAACCGTCGGCCGCGTCGCCGGCGGCGTGGGCCGCCGCGGGCGCCGCCGTCCGGCGGCTGCACGACGCGCCGTTGCCGCCGTGGCCGGGGCGCCGGCTCGACGACGTGGCGGCCGAACTCGACCGCGAGTGCGCGTGGCTGCTCGCCAACGCCGCCCTGCCCGCCGAGGTGATCCGGCGCAACCGGGAGATCGCCGGGGCCGCGCTCCGCCCGTGGACACCGGCGTTCATCCACGGTGACCTGCAGATCACCCACGTGTTCGTCGACGGCGACGAGGTCACCGGCGTCATCGACTGGTCCGAGGCCGCTCCCGGCGACGCCATGTACGACCTCGCCATCCTGACGCTCGGGCACGAGGAACGCCTGGACGACCTGCTCGCGGGCTACGGCCCCGACGCGGACCGGGAGGTGATCCGCGCCTGGTGGTCGCTGCGCAGCCTGGTGGCGTCGCCCTGGCTGATCGAGCACGGCTTCGATCCGGACGCGCCGGGGTGCGAGTTCGACGTGCTCCGCGCACGGATGCGGGAACCCTAGACGTGCCGGCCGGCGGCGAGACGGGGCAGGCCGGGCGGGGCGGCCGGCGACCGCGCCACCACGGCGATCAGGTCCCGCGCGGCCGGCCGGTCGTGGACCTCGCCGCGCGCGGTGCGCTCGGCCTCCAGCAGCGCCCGACCGGCGCGGAGCCCGTCGCCCACCGAGGCGTGCAGCCGGGCCACGTCGAGCAGGTACGCGGCCCGGTGCTCGGCCGGCAGCCACCGCCACTCGTCGCCGGCGGTCAGCCGCTCGTGTCGTACCGTCGCCGCCGTGACCTCGCCGAGCGTCGCCTCGGCGACCACCCGCGCGGCCTCGACCGCCGCGCGGTCGCCTTTCTCGTCGCCGGCTCGCGCCGCGCGGCCGAGCAGTTCGCGGGCGGCGGTCCCGTTCCCCTGAGCGGCGGCGGCGAGTGCGGCCTGCGACAGCAGCGCGCCGCGGAGGCAGGGGTCGTCGGCGCGGCGGGCGGCGACGAGCGCGGCGTCCAGCGCGGACCGTCGCCGGCCGGCCGCCCGCAGGGCCTGGGCCAGTGGGACGGTGGCGACGGCGACGAGCCGCACGTCGGCGGCGGACCGGGCGACGGCGATCGCCCGGTCGGCGGCCAGCCAGGCCAACTCCGCCCGGCCGAGCTTCACCAGGGCCAGGGCGACCAGCCCGTATGCCGGGACCAGCAGCGCGTCGGCCGTCGGGCCGGCGGGAACGGCGCGAGCGTCGTCCACCAGGTCGGGCAACAGCTCGAGCAGCGCCGGGTAGCGGGCGTGCCGGTAGCTCTGCTCCGCGTGTTCCAGCCGGGCCCGCAGCCGCGCCGGGTCGGGCGGTGGGGTGACGGTCGGGAGGTGGTAGCGGGCGAGTGCGGCACGCAGGCGCTCCACGTCGACGATGGCCGGGGCCGGCCGGCCCGACGACTCGACGAGCAGAACGTCCAGGTCGATCCGGAGCGCGTCGGCGATCTCGCGGAGGTTGGACACCCGTTCCAGCCGGCGTACCCCGCGTTCCACCTTGTCCACCCAGCTCTTCGACTTGCCGAGACGGTCGGCGAACTGCTGCTGCGTCAGGTTGCGGCGCACCCGCCACTGGGCGACACGGCGACCCACCGGCAGCTCGTTCACCGCCGGCCCGTCCCGCTCACCGGACCAACCCCAGCAGGAGCAGAGCGAGTACGAGCAACGCGACGGTCCCGCCGTAGGCGTACTGCCGCCGGGTCAGCGCCGCGCGTTCGGGTGGAGGTGGACCGAGCACCCGGTCACCGTCCGGCACCCGCCCCTCGTGCGGTCGCTCACGCATCCACGCCTCCTGAACGGTCCACCGGGAACTGACGAATCGGGAAGTTCCGTTGCTGACGAGAGCACCCCGACCACTCCAACTTAGAAGGCATAGCCTGCACAGTCAACAGAGCATGCACGGCGTGTCACTCCGAGTGCGAAGATCGGATCGCTGACGAGAGGTGGCGCCCCGATGCCGCAGGTACCGCTGTACGAGCAGATCATCGCCGACGTCACGGCCTCGATCCGTGCGGGCACCCTGCATCCCGGCGACAAGTTGCCGTCCATCGCCGAACTGCGTGAGCAGTACCAGTCAAGCGCCTGGCCGGTCCGATACGCCCTGCGCATCCTGGACGAGCGGGGCTGGATCATCACCCACCAGGGCAAGGGCTCGTTCGTGGCCCCGAACCCACCCGCCTGAGCTGGCCATGCCCAGACAACCGCTGTACGAGCAGGTCATTACCGACGTCATCGCGTCGATCCAGGCGGGTACGTTGCAGCCCGGGGACAAGCTGCCCTCCATCGCGGAGCTCTGCGAGCAGTATCGCGCGAGCGCCACGCCCATCAGACTCGCCTTGCGCATCCTGGACGAGCGGGGCTGGATCATCACCCACCAGGGCAAGGGCTCGTTCGTGGCCCCGAACCCACCCGCCTGAGCCGCCCCGCTCGGCGGGTGGAACGGCATGGGTGTCTCGACGCCCGTTTGACACCCATAGCGTTCCATCCGCCGCCGTCTGCTCGACTCGGTGGAACGGCATGGGTGTCTCAACGCCCGTTTGACACCCATGGCGTTCCACCCGCCGCGATGGAGGGCACCGAGGAGGGCATCGGGGGCGCTGCCGAGCGCGAGACGATCTCGCGCAGTAGGTTGAGCGGGTGACTGGACGGTTCCCGATCGAAGACGTCTCCCCCGTCGTCGCCTGCGGTCGCTACCCGGCCAAGGCGGTGGTCGGCGAGGTCGTACCGGTGTCGGCACGCGCCTACCGCGAGGGCCACGACGCGCTCGGCTGCAACGTGGTCTGGCTCGGCCCCGACGGCGCGGCCCGCCCGTTCACCCGGATGCGTCCCGGCGAGCCGGGGCAGGACCGCTGGCACGCCACCATCTGCCCGGACGCGGTCGGCGAGTGGCGGTTCGCCGTCGAGGCGTTCCAGGATCCCTACCTGACCTGGCAGAACGCGGTGACCAAGAAGCTCGCCGCCGGCCAGGGCGCGGCCGAGCTCGCAAACGACCTGGCCGAGGGCACGCGCGTGCTGACCGCCGCGCTCGACCTGGTGCCGAAGGCCGACCGGAAGCGCGTGCGGACAGCCGCGAAGGCGTTGCGCGACGACAACGAGGATCTTGGCCGGCGGGTGAGCCCGGCGCTGGACCTGGCCCCGCTGCTCTGGGCGTACCCGGTCCGCGAGCTGGTCACCACCGGCGACGAGCGCACGCTGTGGGTGGACCGGCCGCGCGCGTTGTTCTCCGCCTGGTACGAGTTCTTCCCCCGCTCCGAGGGCGCGATCCCGGCCACCGTGGACGCGCCGGCCCGCTCCGGCACGTTCGTCACCGCGCTCGACCGGCTGCCCGGCGTTGCCGCGATGGGCTTCGACGTGCTCTACCTGCCGCCGATCCACCCGATCGGCCGGGTCAACCGCAAGGGCCGCAACAACGCGTTGACCGCCGGGCCGGACGACGTGGGCTCGCCGTGGGCGATCGGCGCGGCCGAGGGCGGCCACGACGCCATCCACCCCGACCTGGGTACGCCGGAGGACTTCCGCGACTTCGTCGCCGCCGCCGCCGAGCAGGGCCTGGAGGTGGCGATGGACCTGGCGTTGCAGTGCGCGCCGGACCACCCGTGGGTCACCGAGCACCCGGAGTGGTTCACCACCCGCGCCGACGGCAGCATCGCGTACGCGGAGAACCCGCCGAAGAAGTACCAGGACATCTACCCGGTGAACTTCGACAACGACCCGGAGGGCATCCGGGCCGAGGTGCTGCGGGTGGTCCGGCACTGGGTCGGCGAGGGCGTGAAGATCTTCCGGGTCGACAACCCGCACACCAAGCCGTTCGACTTCTGGCACTGGCTGATCGCCGAGGTCAAGCGCGTCGACCCGGACGTGCTGTTCCTGGCCGAGGCGTTCACCCGCCCGGCGATCATGCACGGGCTGGGCAAGATCGGCTTCACCCAGTCGTACACCTATTTCACCTGGCGCACGACGGCGGCCGAGATGCGGGAGTACTGCGAGGAGCTGGTCGCCTCGGCCGACTGGATGCGGCCGAACTTCTGGCCCAACACGCCCGACATCCTGCACGAGTCGTTGCAGCACGGCGGGCCGCCGATGTTCAAGATCCGGGCGGTGCTGGCCGCGCTGCTGAGCCCGTCCTGGGGCATGTACGCTGGCTTCGAGCTGTTCGAGCACGTCGCCCGCCCCGGCGCCGAGGAATACCTGGACAACGAGAAGTACGAGCTGCGGCCCCGCGACTGGGACGGCGCGCTGGCGCGCGGGCGGTCGCTGGCGCCGTTCATCACCACGCTCAACCGGGTCCGCCGCGACAACCCGGCCCTGCACCAGCTCCGCAACCTGCGCTTCCACGACATCGACAATCCCGCGCTGCTGTGCTGGTCGAAGCACGACCCGGCGACCGGCAACACGGTGATCGTGGTGTGCTCGTTCGACTCCCGCACGGTGCAGTGGGGCAACACCACGCTCGACATGCCGGCGCTCGGCTTCGACTGGCACGAACGGTTCACCGTGCGCGACGAGCTGACCGGCGCGGAGTACGACTGGGGGCAGCGCAACGCGGTGCGCCTGGATCCCTACCTGCAACCGGCGCACGTGCTCACCGTGCGCCGCCCGGCGCCACCGGCCACCGCCGAGCCGGAGCACCCGGCCGCGCGGGACCTGACCGTGGAAGACGTACCCGCCGAGCTGTCCGGCGGCACCGCACCGACCGCACCGGCCGAGAAGGACGACGCACGATGGACCAGCTGATCGCCGGCGAGGCGTACGACCCGCACGCCGTGCTCGGCGCGCACCCGGCCGACGGGAGCACCACGATCCGCACGTTGCGCCGGGGCGCCGGCGAGGTGACGCTGCTCGTCGACGGTGACCGGCACCCGATGAAGCGGGTGCACGACGCCGGCGTCTTCGAGGCGGTGCTCCCCGGCGAGGTGCTCGACTACCGGGTGGAGGTGGACGGCGCGACGCTCGACGACCCGTACCGTTACCCGCCCACGCTCGGCGACCTGGACCTGCACCTGATCGGCGAGGGCCGGCACGAGCGGCTCTGGGCGGCGCTCGGCGCCCGGGTCTTCGACGAGGGCGTGGCGTTCACGGTCTGGGCGCCCAACGCGCGCGGCGTGCGGGTGGTCGGCGACGCCACCGGCTGGGGGCCGGACGACGGCTGGCCGATGCGGTCGCTCGGCTCCAGCGGCGTGTGGGAGATCTTCGTGCCCGGCGTGCCGGTCGGCAGCCGCTACAAGTACCGCATCCTCGGCGCCGACGGCCGGTGGCGGGACAAGGCCGACCCGATGGCCGTCCGCACCGAGGTGCCGCCGGCCACCGCGTCGGTGGTGCACGACTCCCGGTACGAGTGGGACGACGCGGGCTGGCTGGAGCGCCGGGCGACGCGGCAGCCGCACCAGGAGCCGATGAGCGTGTACGAGGTGCACCTGGGCTCCTGGCGACCCGGCCTCGGCTACCGCGAGCTGGCCGAGCAGTTGACCGCGTACGTCACCGAGCTGGGCTTCACCCACGTGGAGCTGCTGCCGGTGATGGAGCACCCGTTCGGCGGCTCGTGGGGCTACCAGGTCACCGGCTACTACGCGCCCACCGCCCGGTTCGGCGACCCGGACGACTTCCGCCACCTGGTCGACCGGCTGCACGCCGCCGGCATCGGGGTCATCCTCGACTGGGTGCCGGCGCACTTCCCCAAGGACGAGTGGGCGTTGGCCCGCTTCGACGGCACCCCGCTCTACGAGCACCCCGACCCGCGTCGCGGCGAGCACCCCGACTGGGGCACGTACGTCTTCGACTTCGGGCGCAACGAGGTGCGCAACTTCCTGGTCGCCAACGCGCTCTACTGGCTCGACGAGTTCCACGTCGACGGGCTGCGCGTCGACGCGGTCGCCTCGATGCTCTACCTCGACTACTCCCGCCAGGAGGGGCAGTGGGCCCCGAACGTGCACGGCGGTCGGGAGAACCTGGAGGCCATCGCGTTGCTCCAGGAGGTCAACGCCACGGTCTACCGGCACCACCCGGGCGTGCTGATGATCGCCGAGGAGTCCACCGCCTGGCCGGGCGTCACCCGGCCGACCTCCGAAGGCGGGCTCGGCTTCGGATTCAAGTGGAACATGGGCTGGATGCACGACACGCTGCTCTACACCTCGAAGGACCCGATCTACCGGCAGCACCACCACCATCAGCTCACGTTCTCCCTGGCGTACGCGTGGAGCGAGAACTACGTGCTGCCGATCAGCCACGACGAGGTGGTGCACGGCAAGGGGTCGCTGACCGGCAAGATGCCCGGCGACACCTGGCAGCGGCTGGCGACCACGCGGGCGCTGCTGGCGTACATGTGGGCGCACCCCGGCAAGCAGTTGCTCTTCATGGGCTGCGAACTCGCCGACGACCGGGAGTGGAGCGAGGAACGCGGCCTCGACTGGTACCTGACCCACGACCCGGCGCGCGCCGGGGTGCAGCGCCTGGTCGCCGACCTGAACCGCGCCTACCGGGCCACGCCGGCGCTCTGGGCGCAGGACACCGACCCGGCCGGCTTCCGCTGGATCGCCGGGGACGACGTCGCCAACAACGCGGTGTCGTTCATCCGGATCGCCCCGGACGGCGGGACGCTGGTGTGCGTGGCGAACTTCTCCGCGACGCCGTTGGCGGACTACCGGATCGGCCTGCCGGCCGGCGGCACGTGGACCGAGGCGCTGAACACCGACGCCCACCACTACGGCGGGTCGGGGGTGGGCAACCTGGGCGAGGTGCACGCGGAAAACGTCCCGTGGCACGGCCTCCCCGCCTCGGCAGCGCTCCAGGTCCCCCCGCTGGGCGTCCTCTGGCTCCGCCAGCACTGACCCCCCACCACCCCACCCCCACCTCTTGCGCGCTGATTCACGGAAAGCGTGGCTAAGCGGCGCGGAATAGCCACACTTTCCGTGAATCAGCGCGCGAAAAGGGGGTGGGGGGAGATTAGACGAGCTCGGCTTCGCGGAGGAGTTTCCAGAGGCCGGCGCCGTCGGGGGCGCTCAGCCACTTCTGGCCCACCGGGCCGGAGGAGGACCGTCCCTGCGGCGCGGGCAGGCTGCCGGCGAGCACGGACTGCGTCGGCGACAGCCGCCGGATCGCCACGCCGGCCACGTTGTCCGGGTGGGCGGCGGCGAACTCCCGGTAGATCTCCGGGTCGTGCTGCCCGTCGTCGCCGATGAGCAGCCAACGCACCTCGGGGAACTCCCGCGCCAGCCGGGCCAGCGTGGCCCGCTTGTGCTCCCGCCCGCTGCGGAACCAGCGGTCGGCGGTCGGCCCCCAGTCGGTGAGCAGCAGTGGCCCGGCCGGGTAGAGGTGCCGGGACAGGAACCGGGTCAGCGTCGGCGCCACGTTCCAGGCGCCGGTGGAGAGGTAGAAGACCGGCGCGCCGGGGTGGGCGGTGGCCAGGCGCTCGTAGAGCACCGCCATGCCGGGGACGGCGTTACGGGCGTGCTCGTCGAGCACGAACGTGTTCCACGCGGCCAGCATCGGCCGGGGCAGCGCGGTCACCATGACCGTGTCGTCGATGTCGGAGAGGATGCCGAACCGGACGTTCGGGTCGAGGATGCGCACCAGCGCCTCCACCGGCTCGGCGTCCGCCACGCTCAGTCGTACGCAGCCCCAGCCGGGGGTGAAGTCGCCCTCCACGACGGTGTCGACGAAGCCGCTGCGGTCCGCCGTCACCTCCTGGCGCACGCCGTTGACCTCGATGGTCACCCGGGCGTGCTTGGCCGGCAGGGTGGCGAAGCTGCGCCAGCCGCGCACCTTGTCCAGCCGGCCTCGCCGGCGGGTGTCCGGGCGGCCCAGCAGCACCCGGCAGAGCACCCGCGCCCAGCCCGGCGCGCCGTAGCCGGCGTACGCGATGATGTTGGGCTGCCATCCGGTGCGCTGCAACCGGCGCTCCAACAGGCCGTGCAGCGCGTCCTCGATGCGCGCGGCGCGGTGCAGTTGGGGCACGGCGAGCTGGTCCGGTGGTGTGGGTGGCACGTAGCAACCCTGCCACAACCGGCCGGGCCCGGCCACGCGAGTGATCTACGCCGATCCGTCCCGGAACCCGGCGGCCGGCGTGTCACACTGCGGTCGGGGCGACGACGGGGGCAGGGTCGTGTCGACAGCGAAGCGCAACCCGGACGCGTCGGCGCTGGTGGCGTTGCTGCTCGGCGCGGTCGGGGTCGGCTACCGGCTGGTGCTGACGCTGTTCACGGTGCCCGCCTCGAACAGCGACGAGGCCACGTTCGGCCTGGCCGCCCTGCACATCGCCGGCGGCCACGAACGGCCGGTCTTCCTCTACGGCCAGCACTACATGGGGGTGCTGGAGTCCTACCTCGCCGCGCCGCTGGTGGGCTGGGCCGGGCCGAGCTGGCCGGTGCTGCGGCTGCCGCTGCTCGCGCTCTACGCGATCTTCCTGTGGCTGGCGTACCGGTTGACCCGCCGGCTCTTCTCCCCCGGGCTGGCCGTGGCCGTGGTGGGCCTGCTGGCGCTCGGCTCGGAGCGGGTGGTCCGGGACCAGCTCACCGTGGTCGGTGGCCGGCCCGAGGTCAAGCCGGCGGTGCTGGCGCTGCTGCTGCTCGCCGTCGCGCTCGGCGAGCGGCGGGTCCGGCACCGCTGGCTCGCCACCGGCGCGTTCGGGCTGCTCACCGGGCTGGCGCTCTGGTCGGACTGGCTGATCACGCCCTACCTGCTGGTGGCCGGCGTGGTGCTGGTGCTGGCCGCCCCCCGGGACCTGGTCGGCTGGCCGGGCGTGCTGCTGGTCGTCGGTTTCGCCGTGGGCATCGCGCCGGTGGTCAAGGACAACCTGGTGGCGCCGCCCGGGCAGGACTCGCTGTCGGTGTTCCGGGAGATCAGCACGAAGCAGGGGGTCGCCCCGACACTGGCGGAGCGGCTGCACGGCGGGCTGCTGGAGGGCGTGCCGCTGGCCTCCGGGCTCTGCCCGATGGACGGCTGCGCGGGCTGGGCGCAGTGGTTCGGCGCGCTCTACCCGGTGCTGCTGCTGGCCGCCGCCGGGCTCGGCGTGGTCGCGTACCGCCGGGCCGCGGACCAGGCCGCGCGGGTCCGGGCCGCGGCGATCCTGGCGCTGGTCGCCGGCGCCGCGTTGACGCTGCTGGCGTACGTACGCAGCCCGCTCGCCGCGACCGACCCGCTGGCCAACGCGCGCTACCTGTCGGTGTTGCAGATCTCGCTGCCGGCGGTGCTCTGGCCGCTGTGGCGGGCCGCCGTGCCCGCGCTGCGCGCCACCGCCGGCCGGGCGGCCCGGCTGCGCGGCGTCCCGGCCGCCGCGGTGCTGGCCGGGCTGACCGCCGCCACGCTGGCCGGCACCGCGGCGTTCCTGGCCGGCCTGCCCGGGGTACGCGCCGACGAGCGGGACGCCCGCCGGCTGGCCGGCGCGGTGCTGCGGGCCGGGCTGCACGAGGTGTACGGCGACTACTGGACCTGCCACCGGCTGATCTTCAACACCGGCGAGGCGGTGGCCTGCGGCGTGCTGGACGACAACCTGAGGCCGGGGCAGAACCGCTGTCCGGCGTACTGGCAGCGGGTGGGACGGGCGGCCCGGCCCGGGTACGTGGTGGCGGTCGGGTCGCCGGCCGAGCGGGGCCTGCGGCGGCTGCTGGGCGGGCGGGCCGACGCGGCGGTGGTGGCCGAGGTCGGGCACAGTCGCGTGTACCACCCGGAGCACGCCGTGCGGCCGTGGCGCTGAGGTCCGGCCGTACGCTGTGCCGATGCTCATCCTGCTGCCCCCGTCCGAGGGCAAGGCCGAGGCCGGCACCGGCCGTCGGCTGGACCTGTCCCGGCTCTCCCTGCCCGAGCTGAACCCGGCCCGGGACGCGGTGCTCGACGCGCTCGTCGAGTTGTGCGCCGGGCCGGACGAGGCCGCCGCCCTGGGCGCGCTGGGTCTCAGCGAGGGGCAGCGCGGCGAGCTGCGGCGCAACGCGCGGTTGCGGGCGGCGGCGACCGCCCCGGCCGGGCGGCTCTACACCGGGGTGCTCTACGAGGCGCTCGACCTGGCCACGCTTACCCCGGCGGCGCAGCGGGCCGCCCGCCGGTCGGTGCTGATCAGCTCCGGCCTGTGGGGCGCGGTGCGGCTCACCGACCGGGTGCCGCCGTACCGCTGCCCGATCGGGGCGCGTCTGCCCGGGCTCGGGGCGCTGTCGGCATACTGGCGGGCCGCGCTGGAGCCGGCCGTGACGGCGGCGGCGGGTCGCGGCCCGGTGCTGGACCTGCGCTCCGGCGCGTACGCGGCCACCTGGACGCCCCGCGGCCCGGTCGCCGACCGCACGGTGACGGTGCGGGTGCTGCACGAGCGGCTGGTGGACACCGCACCGGTGCGGTCGGTGGTGAGCCACTTCAACAAGGCCACCAAGGGCCGGCTGGTCCGGGACCTGCTTCTCGCCGACGCCCGCCCGCGCAGCGCGGACGCGCTGGTGGGGGCGCTGCGCGAGCTGAAGTACACGGTCGAGGAGGGCCCTCGGGCGGCCGGGCGACCCCGGCAGCTCGACGTGGTCGTCACCGAACTCTGAGGCGCGGCTTCGCGCAAGTTTTGCTCAAGGCTCGGGCGTAGCGGTTTCCCGGGCGGACGGCAGGGGCCACGGTAGGGGAACCCCCACGCCGACCAAGGAGCTGTGCCGATGCTCTCCGAGCCCACCACGCTGCTCGACCGGCCGCGCCCGTCGTCGCCCCCGCCGCTGGACTGGCCGACCCTGACCGACGCCTTCGAACTCGCCTGCCTGGTGCGCTGCACGACGCCGCCGGCCGCCGCCGGCCGCCGGCTCGACGTCGACCCGTACCGGGGCGGGATCGCCGAGTTCAACCGGGAGGACGCGGCGCACCGGATGCGGCAGCTGCTGCGCCGGCTCGACGTGCCGGTCGGGCACGAGCTGGCCACCGGTGGGCTGCGCCGCCGGTACGAGCTGCACCGGCTGTCGGTGCCCCCGGAGCACCGGCCGACGTACGCGAACCTGCTGGCGGCCGGCTGGCGGCAGGGTCGCCGCGAGCTGCTCGGCGGGCCGTTCCCGGGCGCGTCGGCGGCCCGCCGGATCTGGCGTCCCCGACTGGCCACCGCGGTCTGGCGGGCCGCGCTGCTCGCCGGCGGCCGGCACGTACGCCGGCACTGCCTCGGCATCCGGCTCACCGACCGGGACCTGGCGGCGGTGCTGGTGCGCGGCGCGGCGCTGCTGGAGGTGCCGGCGGCGCTGCGGCCGGGCTCGGGCTGTTTCCTGGTGAGCGTCGCCAACGGCGAGCACCGGGCCCGGATCACCGAGAGCGCCGCCCTGGGCTGACCGTCACCGCCAGCGGGCTTGCGCGGCGGCGGGTGCACGGCGCAGAGTGCAGCGCGTGAGCCGACACTGGTCTGTGCGCGGCCGGCGCCGGACCGCGGCCCCGCTGGCGTTGCTGCTGCTGCTCGTCGTCGGCGTGGCCGGCTGCCGGGACGAGCCCACCGAGCCGGTGCGGATCCGGATCGCCACCGGCAGCCCGACCGCCGTCTACCACGCCTTCGGCCAGTCGCTGGCCGCGCTGCTCAACCGGGAGCTGCCCGGCGTACGGGCCGACGTGGTGGTGACCGCCGCCTCCGCGCAGAACGTCCGGCTGGTCGGCGCCGGCGAGGCGGAACTGGGCTTCACCCAGGCCGACGTGCTGCCGCCCCGGGAGCCGGCCCACCCGGCCGTGCTCGCCGTGGCCCGCGTCTACGACGACCTGCTGCACCTGGTCACCACCGCCGGCGGCCCGGTACGCACGCTCGGCGACCTGCGCGGCCGGCGGATCTCGGTGGGCGCCGACGGCTCCGGCACCGAGGTCACCGCCACCCGGCTGCTGGCGGTGGCGCAGCTCGGCGGTGACCGGGTCCGTCAGGAGCACCTGGGGCTGGACGACTCGGTGGCCGCGCTGCGCGAGGGGCGGATCGACGCGTTCTTCTTCTCCGGCGGCCTGCCGGTGCGCGGCGTCGCCGAGCTGGCCCAGCGGACCTCGCTGCGGATGGTGGACCTGGGCGACTGGACCGAGCCGCTGCGGCGCGCGTACGGGCAGGTCTACGTCACCCGGGACATTCCCCGCTCGGTCTACCAGGCGGATCCGGTCAGCACGGTGGCGAACCCGAACTACCTGATCGTCCGCGCCAGCCTGCCCGCCGAGCTGGTGCGCGAGGTGACCCGGTTGCTGATGGAACGCCGGGAGGAACTGGCCGCCGCGCACCCGGCAGCCGGCCGGATGAGCCCCCGGTCGGCGATCGTGACCACCCCACTGCCGCTGCACCCGGGCGCGGTGCAGTGGTATCGCGACGCCAAGCCCTGACCCGGGTCAGCGGCCGACCGGTTCGTCGTGGCGCTCCGGCGCGGCCGGCTCGTCGGCCGCGTCGAGGCCGCCGGGGGCGCCCGGATCGTCCGGCGGCGCCGGGAACCACAGCTCGGCGACCAGGCCCCGGGGCTCGCCCTGACGCATGGTGAGCCGCCCGTCGGAGGCATCGACGAGCACCGCGGCGATGGTCAGCCCCAGCCCCGCGCCGTCCACGTTCTGCACGTCCGGTGCCCGCCAGAACCGCTCGGTGGCCTGGTCGAGCTGGCTGGCCGTCATGCCGGGACCGGTGTCGGTCACGGTCAGCGTCGTCCCGCCGTCGGCCGGGCGTACGGTCACCGTCACCTCTCCCCCGGCGCCACTGAACTTGACCGCGTTGTCGATCAGCGCGTCGAGCGCCTGGTCGATGGCGGTCGGCACGGTCCGGGCGTACGCCGGCGTGTCGACCGGGTCGAGCCGGAGCGTGACCGCCCGGTGCCGGGCCAGCGGCAGCCAGGCCGACACCCGGGACGCCGCCGCCGCGCCCGCGTCCACGGTGACCCGCTGGTTCTCCTCCCGCTCGGCCCGGGCCAGCGTGAGCAGCGCGTCGAGCACGGTGGCCAGCCGGTCGGTCTCCTCGAGCGCCAACCGGTGCTCGGCCCGGCCGTCCGGGTCGGTGAGGCTGGGCCCCAGCTCCTCCACCCGCAGCCGCAACGCGGTCAACGGGTTGCGGAGCTGGTGACTGGCGTGCGCGACGAACGCCCGCTGCCGGTCCATCACGTCGGAGACCGCGTCGACCATGTGGTTGAAGCTGGTCGCCAGCCGGCGCAGCTCCGGCGGGCCGAGCCGGGGCCGGACCCGGGCGGTGCGGCGCCCCTCGGCGATCTCGTGGGTCGCCGCGTCCAGCTCGGTGACCGGGCGCAGCACCCAGCCGGCCAGCCCGAACGCGGTGGAGACGCAGGCCAGCACCGCGAGCAGGCCGATGCCGGCCAGCATCAGCCACCACACCGTGACGGTGCGACGTACCGCGTCCGCCGGGGTGGTGGTGACCACCGCGCCGAGCACCTCGCCGCCGTCGTTGATCGGGACCGCGGTCACCAGCGGGCCGTCCACCCACGGCCAGACCGACTCCGGGCCGCTGAACTGCTGCCCGGACAGCGCGGTGTCGACCGCCGGGCCGGTGCCCGCGCCCGGCTCCCACCGGGACGACGCGGCCACCGTCCGGCGGTCCCGGTCCACCACCGCCGCGCCGATCCGGTAGAGGTCGTCGTAGGCGGCCAGTTCCCCGTCCAGCGGGCCGGGGCTGCCGCCGCGCAGCGCCGGGCCGGCCAGCGACGCGAAGCGGGTGGCGTCGGCGAGCCGGTCGGCGCGGACCCGGTCGGTCTCCCGGGAGGCCAGCGTGACCGCCAGCGGCGTCTCCAGCGCGAGCAGCACCAGCACCATCAGCAGCAGGTAGCTGATCACCAACCGGCGGCGCACCGGGGCCTCCTCACGCGCCGCGGAGCCGGTAGCCGACCCCGCGTACGGTCTCCACCAGCGTCGGGTCGCCCAGCTTGCCGCGCAACGAACCGACGTGCACCTCGACGGTGTGCCGGTCGGCCCAGGTGGTGCCCCACACGTCGAGCAGGATGCGGTCCCGGGGCACCGCCACCCCGGGCTGGCGGGCCAGCGAGAGCAGGATGTCGAACTCCTTGCGGGTCAGCGTCACCGCCCGCCCGGCCACGCTGACCGTCCGACCGCCCACGTCGATGCGGACCTCGCCCGCCTCGATCAGGTGGCGTTCCGGCACGGTGTGCGCGGCGCGGCGCAGCACCGCCTCGATCCGCGCCTGCAACTCCACCATCGAGAACGGCTTGACCACGTAGTCGTCGGCGCCCAGCCGCAGGCCCAGCACCCGGTCGCGTTCCTCGCCCCGGGCGGTCACCGCGATGATGCCGAGCTGGCTGCTGCGCCGGCGCAGCTCACGGCACAGGTCGGTGCCGTCGCCGTCGGGCAGCGTCAGGTCCAGCAGCACCAGGTCGCAGGGGGCGGCGGAGAGCGCGGCGGCGACCGTGGCGGCGTGCTCCACCTGGTAGCCCCGGCGGGTCAACGCGGACGACAGCGCCGCCGCGACCCGACGGTCGTCCTCGACCAGGAGGATCCGCACCCGTGTCTCCGTCCGCTCGACGAGTTGCCCCCGGAATGGTGGCAGACGCGCCGCCCGGACGCGAGGGCCGTTCTAGGCTGCGGTGGTGATCTACAAGATTCTCGCCGACGACGAGTGGCGGGCGGCGCGGGCGGCCGGCAGCTTCGCCGGCACCGCGCTGGACCGGCAGGACGGCTACCTCCACCTCTCCGCCGCCGAGCAGGTGGTGGAGACCGCGCGCCGGCACTTCGCCGGCGTCACCGGCCTCACCCTGCTGGCGGTGGACGAGGCGCGGCTCGGCGACGCGGTGCGCTGGGAGGCGTCCCGCGACGGCGCGCTCTTCCCGCACCTGTACGCCGCGCTGCCGGTCGACGCGGTGATCGCCGCGCATGCGCTGCCGGCGGACCGGCCGGCCGCCGACGCGGTGGCCGAACTGCTCGGGTGAGCGGTCGTTATGCTGCGTCGAGCCCCGCCCGACGGCGCGACGCGCCCCGCAATGATGCGAGTGGAAATGACTGACAGCAACGACCGGTCCGCCTCCGTCTTCGTCCACCCGACGGCCGACGTCGAGGACGGCGCCCGGGTCGGCGACGGCACCAAGGTCTGGCACCTGGCCCACATCCGGTCGAGCGCCCAGGTCGGTGCCGGCTGTGTGATCGGCCGCAACGTGTACGTCGACGCGAGCGTCACGGTCGGCGACCGGGTGAAGATCCAGAACAACGTCTCGGTCTACCAGGGCGTGACCATCGAGGACGAGGTGTTCGTCGGCCCGTGCGCGGTGTTCACCAACGACTTCCGGCCACGCGCCCAGAATCCGGACTGGACGATCACGCCGACGCTGGTCCGCCGCGGCGCGTCGATCGGCGCCAACGCCACGCTGGTGTGCGGCATCGAGGTCGGCGAGTACGCGATGATCGCGGCCGGTTCGGTGGTCACCCGCGACGTCCAGCCCTACCAGCTCGTCGCCGGCAACCCGGCCCGGCCCAAGGGCTGGGTCGACGCCAAGGGCGAGGTCGTCTCCCGGGACGTCGACAACCCGCCGCAGCAGGGCTGAACGCACCACGGGGGCGACGACCGGACCGGTCGTCGCCCCCGCGCGTCGGTGCGCCGGTCAGCCGCAGAGCCGGCCGATCTCGTCCCGGAAGCGGTCCATCGGGTTGGCCCCGGCCGGGCCGAGCAGGTATTCCTTCAGCTCCCGCCGCGCCTCGGTCATCGGGTCGTCGCCGGCCCGGGTCACGTCCAGGATCTTGGCCAGCTCGCCGCAGTCCGCCGAGAGCAGGTACGCCGCCCGCGCGGTGGGGAACTGCCGGCGGAACTCGTCCTCCGGCAGGCCGGCCGGATTCGCCACCACGTACGGCCGCTCGCTCTGCACGAAGTCGGAGACCACGCTGGACACGTCGCTGACCAGCAGGTCGGTGACGTTGAAGCAGTCGAACAGCGCCGGCGTGCGGCCGGTGACCACCAGGTGCGCGGCACCGTCGAGCGAGGTCGGATCGGTGTCGCCGCCGGCGGCCCGGATCCGGGCGACGATCCGCTCGTGCGCCGCCTTCGCCTTCGGCGAGCGGGTGCCGGTCAACGGGTGCGGCTTGTAGACCACCCGCAGGTTCCCGGCGGCCAGCAGCCCGGCCACGATCCGCTCCCCCATCAGCACCAGCGAGGTGTGGTAGGGGTCGTCGTCCAGCCAGCCCTCCCAGGTCGGCGCGTAGAGCACGGTGAACGTGTGGTCGGTGGCGCCGGAGCCGAACGTGTGCACGCCGGCGAGCTGCGGGCGGCCGACCTCCACGATGTCGCGGTCCAGCACGCCGACGGCGGCCCGGGCGTACCGCTCCCGGCCGGCCGGACCGGCCACCCACACCTCGTCGTACACCTTGCTGTACGGGTTGACGCTGGCCGCCTTGTCGCTGTCGCCGTGCCCGACGAAGACGTGCTTCACGCCCGGCTCGCGCAGCAGGTGGATGTTGGCGCCGACGTTTGCCGCGTAGAGCGCGACCCGCAGCGAGCCCAGGTCGAGGTTCATGAAGTCGACGCCGGCCGGCACGCAGACCACCGGCAGCCGGGTGTCGGCGAGCTGGTCGAACGCGTCCGCGGCGCGCAGCAGCACCACCGTGCGGCGGCCGGTCGCCGCCAGCGGCGCGAGCCACATGTTGGCCTGGTAGACGTCCTTGGCCGGGCCGGCGAAGTAGAGCGCCACCTCGGGCTGCTCCCGGGCCAGCCAGGCGTGCACGGCGGGCAGCACGCCCGGCGCCCCGCCCCGGCCGCGCAGCGCGGTCAGCGCGAGCACCGCGGCGGTGACCAGGCCGGCGACCAGCGTGACGGCGGCGGTGAGCACCACCGGGGCGACCCGGTCGACGGCGGCGGCCACCACCGCCGCCGGCACCAGCAGCACGTTGAGCAGCGGCATCCGCAGCCCGGCCAGCCCGCGCGCCCAGGCCGGCGGCACCGGGACCCGGCGCAGCGCGCCGAGGTCGATGTTGCGGGTGTACGCCGGCGGGTCGACCCGCCCGTCGATCGCCTTCGTCACGGCGGTGGTGAGCACAGCGAGGGTCCACAGCGCGGCGGGCAGCAGCAGCACCGCGACCGTGCCGGCGACGGCGGGCCGCACGGCGGCGACCACCAGCAGGACCACCGACAGGTCCCGCAGCAGCCGCCGGAACGTGGCCCCCACCCCGGCCTTGGCGAGCAGCTCCGCGGTCCCGGCGTACCGGGTGGCGAGCGCCAGTTCACCGGCGAGCGCGACCACCGCGGCCACCGCGTACGGGACCACCAGGCCGAACGCCCCGGCGAGGATCATGACGCCGTACCCGAGGAGCGTCGCGCCCACCGCGGCGAGGCCCTGCTGGCTGCGTACTCTGCTGAACAACGACACGCTCCCTGTCTGCCCGCCGATGTCGGCAAGGCCCGATACCGGACGGCTGCGACCCTAAACGGGTCAAGTGACGCAAGTATTGCCGGGGTGTCCGACAGGTGAACACCGGACGACGACTTTCACGCCCGGTGCCCGACCGGACACAGCACGAAGCGGGCCCCGGCCGTCCGGCCGGGGCCCACCACACATCCGGATCAACCGCCGATGACCACCCGGCGGACGCCCGCCCAGCGGGCCGGGTCGGTGACCCGACGGCCGTCGACCAGCACCGTCACGCCCGGCAGGTCGGCCGGGGTGAGGTTGCGGTACTCCGCGTGGTCGGCCTGGATGACCGCCGCCCCGACCGGCTCACCGTCGTAACCGGGCAGGCCGTGCGCGGCCAGTTCCTCGTTCGAGTACATCGGGTCGGCGACGTACGGCGTCGCACCGCGCCGACGCAGCGCCTCCACGGTCGGGAAGACGCCGGAGAAGGCGGTCTCCTTGACACCGCCCCGGTAGGCGGCGCCCAGCACCAGCACGCCCACCCCGGTCAGGTCGCCGTACGCGGCGGCGAGCAGGTCGACCGCGTAGTCCGGCATCGCGGCGTTGGCCTCGCGCGCCGAGCGGACCACTGTCGCCGCCGGGTCGTTCCACAGGTACATCCGCGGGTAGATCGGGATGCAGTGGCCGCCGACCGCGATGCCCGGCGAGTGGATGTGGCTGTACGGCTGGGTGTTGCACGCCTCGATCACCTTGGTGACGTCGACGCCCACCGTGTCCGCGAAGCGGGCGAACTGGTTCGCCAGGCCGATGTTCACGTCCCGGTAGGTCGTCTCGGCGAGCTTGGCCAGCTCGGACGCCTCCGCCGAACCCAGGTCCCACACGCCGTTGGGCTTGTCCAGGTCGGCGCGGGCGTCGAAGTCGAGCACCGCCTCGTAGAACCGCACGCCGTGCGCGGCGGACGCCTCGTCCACGCCGCCGACCAGCTTCGGGTAGCGGCGCAGGTCGGCGAAGACCCGGCCGGTCAGCACCCGCTCGGGGCTGAACACCAGGTGGAAGTCGGTGCCCACGGTGAGACCGGAACCCTCGGCCAGCATCGGCGCCCAGCGGCTGCGGGTGGTGCCGACCGGCAGCGTGGTCTCGTAGCTGACCAACGTGCCCGGCTTGAGACCACGGGCGATGGCCCGGGTGGCGTCGTCCATCCAGCCGAAGTCCGGTACGCCCTCGGCGTCCACGAACAGCGGCACGACCACGACGACCGCCTCCGACTCGGCGACCGCGGCGGCGGTGTCGGTGGTGGCCGACAGCAGCCCGGCGGCCACCGCCTCCTTCAGCTTGACGTCCAGGTCGGCCTCGCCCGGGAAGGGGACGGCACCGTCGTTGACCAGCTGGACGACCCGCTCGGAGACGTCGGCACCGATCACCCGGTGCCCCTTCGAGGCGAACTGCACGGCGAGCGGCAGGCCGATCTTTCCGAGCGCGACGACGCAGATGTTCATGAACTACTTTCCTCCAGAGGGCCAGATGCGGCGCAGGCGGGCAAGGAACCGACCGGGGGTCACCGGTGTGATCGCGACGATCACGTGGCCCTTGTGGTTCGTGGTGGGCGTGACGAGGTGCAGCCGGGTGCCGTGGCGGGCCAGCAGCTTGGGCGCGACGACGGGTCGGTCGGTGCGCATCGGCGCCGAGCCGGCCCCGCCCAGCGCGGACACCTCGGCGCGGACCGTCCGCCGTTCCCCCTTCGGCGCGACGACCGCCAACAGCCGGTCCACCGCGAAGTCGGTCCGTACGACGGTACCGGGCCCGTCCGGCGTCACCGACGTGGCACCCGTGAGATCGCCCACGCTGACCTTCAGCGCCTCGGCGCTCAGCTCGGCCAGCTCGGCCCACCGGCTCCGGGCGGTGACCACCAGGGCCCGCGCGCCGGCCGCGTCCCGCCCCCAGGCCAGCCCGGTCGCGGTCAGCTTCGCCAGCTGGGCGGCGGCCCGGTCGGTGACGTCGTACCAGTCGTCCGGGTAGCCGAACGCGGGGTCGCGGAACCCGACGTGGTGGGCGTACCAGCGACCGTCGACGACGGTCACCTCGGGCAGCGTCTTGTCGGCCTGCTGCCCGATCAGCTCGCGCAGCGCGTCGAGCCCGCCGTCGCGCGCCACGACCAGGCGCAACCGCTCCTCGGACGCCATCCGGGCGAGCACGCCCTCGGTCAGGTACGCCTCGGCCAGCTTGCGGACCCGGTCGTGGACGTGCTGCTGCACGTCCGGGGAGAGGGTGAGGAACTCCTCGCGGAGCAGCTTCGCCACCTCCCAGCTGAAGTGGCGCACCAGCACCGCGTCCCGCTTCGGGCCGGGCCCGATCAGGCCGGCCACGAACGCGATCAGCTCCTCGGCGCAGCGCAACCGCTCCTCGAAGCGGCTGGCGTAGGTGATGTTCTGGGCGTTGTCCCGCTTGACGGCGAAGTAGTAGTCGTAGTCGCCGAGGACCGAGATCTTCTTCGCCCGGAAGCACGCCTCCAGCGTGAACGGCTGGTCGCTGCCCATCGGCATGTCGGTGCGGAACCGCAGCCCGTGCCGTTCGACCAGGTCCCGCCGGAACAGCTTGGTGTTCGACAGCGACCAGGGCAGCGCGCTGTCGAACAGGTCGAGCCGCTCCGCGGTGCAGGCGTACGCCGCCTGGTGCACGTACCGCTTGTTGGCGCCGACCATCCGGCCGAGCACCACGTCGGAGTCCCACCGGTCGGCGGCGGCGACCAGGCGCTCCAGCGCCTCCGGCCCGAGGTGATCGTCGGAGCCGACGAAGAAGACGTAGCGGCCCCGGGCGTGGTCCAGCGCCAGGTTGCTCGGCGCCGCCGGGCCACCGGAGTTGGCCTGGTGCAGCACCCGGACCGTCTCCGGGTAGCGCGTGGCGTAGCGGTCCAGCTCGGCGCCGCTGCCGTCGGTGGAGCCGTCGTCGACCGCGACGACCTCCAGTCGGTCGCGGCCGATGGTCTGCCCGACCAGCGAGTCCAGGCAGGCGGTCAGGTAGGGCATGGTGTTGTAGACGGCCACCACCACCGTCACGTCCGGCTGGCTCACGCGCCCACCTCCACCGACGCCGGCGCCGGCGTGGGGGGGGGGGGGGGGGGGGGGGCGGGGGGGGGGGGGGGGGGCGGCGGCGGGGCCCCCGCGGGGCCCCGCCCCCCCCCCCCGCCCCCCCGCCCCG
>NZ_JBISAC010000004.1:94592-314226 GCF_044391475.1 Micromonospora sp. NPDC018662 | reverse complement strand
CGTTGGTCGCCCCGCCCCGCGACTCCCGCCCGGCGGTCCGGTAGGGCTTGGTTTTGTCGACGGCCACCCCCCCCCCCCCCCCCGGGGGGCCCCCGCGCCCCCCCCCCCCGCCGCCGGCGCCGGCGCCGCGACCGGCGTGGCCGGTCGCGGTGGCGCGTCGGGCAGCAGCCGGGCGTAGACGTCGTCGAGCACCCGCGCCTGCGCCTCCCAGGTCCAGCCGGCCAGCAGGCCCGGCTGGTCGTACGCGGCGCGGTACCGCGCCGGATCGGCGAGCACCGCGGTGACCGCCCGGACGAAGTCGGTCACGTCCTCGGCGCGGAACACCTCGCCCTGACCGGTCTCCCGGACAGTCTCGGCCATGGTGCGCACGTCGGAGACGACCAGCGGCAGGCGGGCGTGTGAATACTCGAAGAACTTGGTGATCAGCGCGATCTCGTGGTTCGGCCAGTGCTGGATCGGGATGACGCCGACCTGCGCGCCGGCCAGGAACCGGACCACCTGGTGGTGCGGCACGTACGGCAGCACGTGCAGCCGGTCCGCCACGCCCAGCTCGCCGGCGCGGGTGACCAGGCCCCTGACGTACGCCGAGGTGGGCTTGTTGACCACCAGGGCGACGTGCGCGCCGGGCAGCCGGGGCAGCGCCTCGACCAGCACGCCCAGCCCCCGCTTGGCGGCGGCCACGCCGCTGTAGACCAGCAGCGGGGTGCCCGGCCCGAGCCCGCACAGCGCGCGGATGTCCGGCACCGGCCCGGTCGGGTCGGCCGGCAACTCGTCGACCGCCGGGGCGTTGAGCACGACGGCCGGGCGCTCGGCCAGCCGGTGCTCGTCGCGCAGCAGGTCGGCCAGGCCGCCGGAGACGGTGGTGGTGGCGTCCGCGTACGGCACGTACTCCCGCTCGTGCGCCACGTTGCCGGGCAGCCAGCGGGCATTGTCCCGCCACGGCTGCACACCGGGCAGGTATTCGTGGGCGTCCCACACCAGCGCGATCCGCCGGCCCCTGGCGGCGGCCCGGACCTTCGCGCGGGCGCCGACGCCGAGCATCCGGAAGTCGTTGGCGTGGATCAGGTCCGGCGCCAGCTCGTCGACGACCGGGCCGTAGGCCAGCTCGTAGTCCCACAGGCCGGGCTCCAGCCGACGCCACGCGCCGTCGCCGCGCAGCTTTCGCCAGAACGCGGTGTAGGCGCGGTCCCAGGGGCCGTCCAGCTTGCGGCCCTTGCGGGCCCGGGTGAGCTGGCGGTTGCGGAACCCGACCCACCTGCGGGTCAGCCCGGCCAGCTTCTCCTCGGCGCGCAGCGCGGCCCAGGGCAGCCCGGCGGGCCGGCCCGCGCCGGACTCACGGGCCGCGGTGGTCAGCGCCGCCCGACGGACGGCCAGGTCCGCGCGCCAGGCCCGGACCGTCTGGGTGCGGTGCGCGGCGACGCCGCTCGGCGGGTACGCCAGCGGGTGACGCAGCCAGGCGCGGCGGAACTCGTGCCGGCGGCGGGACAGCGGCTCGGCCATCGGGAGCAGCCGCACCTCGGCGGCCCCGAGCCGCCAGCTCTGCGGCTGACCCACCGGCGCGCGCCCGAGCAGGACGACGTCCCAGCCGGCGTCGGCGGCGGACCGCGCCGCCTTCTGCACCCGGGAGTCCCCGATGACCCCGTTGTCCACCAGCATGACCACCCGTCCCCGGGTGTCCGCCGATGCGGTCGTGCCGTCAGATCCCATTCCTGCCCGTTTCGTCGTCGCCAGCACCGCGCCCGCGGACCCGAGCGAGTCTACGACAACGGTTCCGGCCCGAACGCCCGCCGCCGTCGGCGGGTCCGCGACCTGGCGGGCCGCGATTGCTACCCTCCATCCTGTTCAACGACCTGTGGCCGCCGCGGTCGTCCACCGGGCCTCCGCCGAGCCGCCCGGCGCACCCCGCGTGCCGTGGAATCGCCCCAGTTCAGGGCGGACGGGATCAGACAATGGACGTGGTGACAACCAAGGGCCCGAGTCCGCTCGCGGCGCCCGCGCCGGCAGCCGACCGGCACCGGCCCGGCCTCGCCCGCCGGCTGCGTGCGGCGGCCCGCGACGCGGCGCCCGCGCTCGCGGTCTACGCCCTGGTCCGGCTGGTCGGCCTGCTGGCCGTGTACGCCTGGGCGCGGTCCCGGGGCGTCTCGGCGGTACGCGAGCTGACCGACGCCGACGCCACCTACTACCTCGACATCGCCCGGCGCGGCTACGACGGCTACCCGCGGGTGCAGAGCGACATGGCCTTCTTCCCGCTCTATCCCACGCTGGTGGGCGCGGTGGACCGGGTCAGCCCGCTCGGCCCGCGCGCCGCCGGGCTGGTGGTGGCCGCGCTCGCCGGCGTGGCGGCCGCCTGGGCCCTCTACGCGATCGGGACGTACCTGCACGACCGGCGCACCGGGGTGGTGCTCGCCGCGCTCTGGGCCGCGCTGCCGCACGCCGTCGTGGAGTCGATGGCCTACAGCGAGACGCTGTTCACCGCGCTCGCCGCCTGGTCGCTCTACGCGTTGCTGCGGCGGCACTGGCTCACCGCGGGCGTGCTCTGCCTGTTCGCCGGTCTGACCCGGCCCACCGCCTCGTCGCTGATCCCGGTGGTCGGGCTGGCCGCGCTGATCGCGATCGTCCGCCGCCGGGACGGGTGGCGACCGTGGGCCGCGGCGCTGCTCGCCCCGGCCGGCTGGCTCGGCTACCTGGCCTGGGTGGGCACCCAGACCGGACGGCTGGACGGCTGGTTCCACATCCAGTCCGCCGGCTGGCACAGCCAGTTCGACTTCGGCGTCTACACGTTCCGCCGGGGGCGGGAGGTGCTGGCGCACTCGGCCGCGCCGCAGCTTCTCGTGGTGAGCGTGGTGCTGCTGCTGGCGGTGACGCTGTTCGTGCTGAGCCTGCTCGACCGCCAGCCCTGGCAACTGCTGCTGTTCAGCGCGCTGATGCTCGTCACCACGCTGGGCGCGGCCGGCTACTACCACTCCAAGGCGCGTTTCCTGCTGCCGGCGTTCGCGCTGCTCCTGCCGGCCGCCGCCGGTCTGGCCCGAGCCGGTCGGGCCCGGGCCGTCACCGTGCTGGTCGCGCTGACCGCCTTCTCCACCTACTTCGGCGGCTACCTGCTGCTCGTCTGGACCCGGTCGCCGTGACGCTCACCGGGTGAGCGGGCGTACGTCCCACAGCCAGACGTCCGCCACCCGCCGGCCCGGCCCGTACAGCGCGTCGAGCACCACCCTGAGGTCGTCGTGCCGGCGGGCCCGCTCCGGCAGCGCCACGGCGTCGGCCTTCCAGTGCCGGACGTCGGCCCGGGCCTGCTCGATCTCCGCCGGGCCGACCGCGGTGTCCCGCTCACCCTTGGACACGGCGGTGAGCAGCTTCGCGGTCGGTTGCGGTTCGACCCCCCATCGGCCGGTGGCGTCGGTGGTGGAGACCGGGCCGAGGAAGTAGCCCTCCGGAACCGCGAATCCGGCCAGTGCCGCCGAGCTCCAGTAGATCGAGGTCATGCCGTCGACCGGAACCGGCACCAGCGTGCGGCCGGGGGCGACGTGCTCCCGCCAGGCGCCACTGGTGACGAAGTCCGGCACCGGCGTGCGCCCCCGCACCTCCAGCGGGGTCGGCAGGATCGGCAGCAACGCGGCGAGCAGGGCGACCGCGGCCAGGCGGGGAACCAGCCGGGACCGGCCGGGCTCGCCCACCCGGGCCACCCGGTCACCGGCGACCGCGAACAGGATGCCGAGCGCCGCCGTGGTGATCAGCGCGAACCGGGAGACCACCACCGAGTCGAACACGGGGAGCCCGTGCACCAGGGCGAACGGTGCCGGCACGTCGGTGCGTCGGGTGCCGACGGTCCAGGTGGTGCCGATCGAGAACACCGCCGAGACGGCGGCGACCACGGCGAGCACCCGGACCACTGTCTCGCGGCGCAGCCACCAGACGACGCCCAGCACGAGGATCACCACCGGCCAGCCGTAGAAGCTGGACTGCTCGGTGGTGTTCGGGCCCCAGCGCAGGGCGCTGGTCGGGCTGCCGGCCACGGACTCGGTGGCGTACCGCACGAACGAGCCGAGCGTCAGCGCGTAGGCGTCCGGGTCGCCGGGGTGACCGACCCGGTGCTGCGGGCCGGCGAACTGCATCCACAGCGGGTACGCGGCGGCGACGCCGACGAGCACACCGGTCACGGCCAGCCCGCCCAGCGTCGGCGCGGCCCGGCGCAGCGCCGCACGCGGCCGGGCGATCAGGTAGCCGATCACCATCATCAGGCAGCCGAGCGCCGTCAGGAACAGGATCTCCAGGCTGACGAAGAACTGGACCACCACCAGCGCGCCGAGCACCAGGCCGTCGCGGACCACGTGCCCGCCCCGGGACAGCGCGACCACCCGCCAGAGGATGAACGGCACCAGCCACTGCGCGGTGATGTGCGGGTGCCCGTTGCTGTGCGAGACCAGCGCCGGGGCGAAGGCGCAGAACAGCCCGCCGACGAACGCGGCCGCCCGGGAGTCGACCACGTGCCGGGAGAGCACGTGGTACCAGGCGTACCCGGTGCCGGCCAGGTTCAGCGTGATGAACAGCAGGTACGAGAAGGACGCGCCGAACAGCAGGGTGACCGGGGTGAGCACCAGCCCGGGGAGCTGCATCCCGACGTTGGTCATCAGGTTCACCCCGGCCGGGGCGTTCTGCAGCGTGGTGAAGAACGGGTTCTCCAGGTGGGTGACCGCGTGCGCCGCGTACGCCAGCATCCACTCGTTGAAGCCCTGGTCGTTGGGGCGGCTGCCGAGCAGCCGCCCGTCGAAGTCCCGCCAGCCCCGGGCGGTGACCCAGAGGGCGCCGGCGAGGTAGACCAGCGCGACCAGCGCGTCGGCCCGACGCCACCGCCGCGGGCGACCGCCCTCGGCAGCCGGTTCCGCGTCCGGGCGCGTCGCGTCCCCGGTCACCGGGCGGTCCGGCGGCGCGGCCGGCCCGGCCACGCGGCCGGCGCCGGTGGCGGCCGTCGGGTCGGGCGTGCCGTTCCCCGTCGCCTCGGCGCCCCCGGCGGGGACGGGCTCACGGTCGCGGGTGTCGGGCGCGGGCGTGGTCATGGCCCTGGAGTCTACGAAAGCGGTGGCCCCGGTCACGGACCGGCCGCGGCGGCGTGTCCGACCGACCGGGCCGGCGGGTGACCCGGGGCACGCGGACCCGCCGGGCGGCGGCGGGTCCGGTGCGCGGAGGGGAGTTATTGTAGGGTCCGCACGCTGTCCGAGGGCCGTTCCGCTCTCCCCCACCCTCCCAGGATCGGAATCGATGAACAACGGGCGAACTCTCTGGGACTCGTTGAAGCTCCCCCGGCCGCGACGGTCCGGGTCCCGGCCGCACATGATCTACCTCGCCATCGGCTTCCCGCCGGCCGCCAAGAGCTGCGCCTACCGGATGCGGGAGACCGCCAACCAGTTCGCCGCGGCGGGCTGGGACGTGACCGCGGTCACCATCGCGGACGAGGCGTGGGAGCGCGAGTACGGGCTGGACCACACGCTCTCCCAGGGGGTGGACCCCCACGTCCGGGTGGTGAAGCTGCCGCTGTTCCGGGACGACCTGGAGACCGACATCCGGTCGTTCACCGAGCAGCGCGCGCTGGCACACCTGGACTACCTGGCCGAGCTGCGCAAGCAGAACCTGAAGATCTTCCCGGAGCCGGTCTTCGGCGGCTGGCGCCCCGCGCTGGAGAAGGCGCTGCTCCAGATCCACCGGGAGCGGCCGGTGGACCTGCTGGTCACCACCTGCGCCCCGTACGTGAACCTGTCCGCCACCTGGAAGCTGTGGGAGACCCACCGGGTCCCGTACGTGGTGGACTTCCGCGACGGCTGGTCGGTCGACGTGATCAACAACGGTGAGGCGTTCACCCGGGAGTCGGTCTCCGGGCAGTGGGAGATCAAGCTGCTCACCAACGCCATCGCCATCTGGAACGTGAACGAGCCGATCTCCCGCTGGTACCGGGAGCGCTACCCGGAGCTGGCGCACAAGATGCGGGTGGTGCGCAACGGCTACGACGCGGCCAGCATCCCGGCCGAGACGCTGCCCGCCCCCGCCGACCGGCCGCTCACCTTCGGCTACCTCGGCGCGCTCAACCTGCCGGTGCCGCTGCTCGCCGCCGTGCTGGAGGGCTGGCGGACGGCGCGCGCGGAGGACCCGGCGCTGGCCGACGCCCGCTTCGAGGTCCGCGGCCACATCGGCGCCGCCTGGGCGCGCGGCGACAACGCCCACGCCGAGCTGCTCAAGGCCGCCGCCGCCGACGGGGTGGTGGTCGGCGGCTCGGTGCCCAAGGCCGAGGTGGTGGACCTCTACTCCCGGTGGGACGCCGTGGTGCTGATGGTGACCGGCGGCCGGTTCATGACCTCCGGCAAGGTCTACGAATACATGGCCACCGGCATGCCGGTGGTCTCCGCCCACGAGGCGGACCACGACGCCTCCACCGTGCTGTCGACGTACCCGCTCTGGACCGGCGCGGTCGGGTTGGAGCCGGCCGAGCTGGCCGCCGCGTTCCGGCGGGCCGCCGCGATGGCCCGCGCGGCCGGGCCGGAGGAGCGGGCGGAGGCCCGCGCCGAGGCCCGGCAGTACGCCCGCGAGGAGCAGCTCATTCCCGCCGTCCGCGAGGTCACCGAGCTGGTCCTCGGCACCGGCGCGTCGACCGGCGCCCCGCAGGCGTCCACCGCCGGCGCGCGCGTCCTGGCCCGAGAAGGTAGGTCATGATCGAGGTCCTGATGGTGATGGGCACCGTCCCCGGGCGGGTGGCGGTCCTCACCGACGCGTTGGCGCAGTTCCGCGCCCTGGGCGCGACCGTCCGGGTGGCCACCACGTTCGACCCGGCGGAGCGCATCCCGGCGGCCGCCGAGCTGGCCGAGCTGCACCTGCTGCCGACCGCCAAGGAGCTGGGCCCGCGGTTCGGCCGGATGGTCAAGCGGGCCAGCCCGGCCCGGCGGCCCTGGCTGCGCGCCCAGCGCGACCCGTGGGTCCGTCGGCACGCCAAGCGCGCCGACGTCCTGGTCGCGCTGGACGCGCAGGCGCTGCACACGGTCTGGCAGTTGGCCCAGCGGCACCGGCGCGCGGACGCGGTCTACGGCATCGCGCCGGCGCTGCGCGCGGTGGAGAAGCGGTCGGCCGACCCGGCGCGCTACCGCCGGCCCCGGCTGCACACCGTCGGCCCCGCCCCGTCGGTGCTGGCCAGCGCCACCCGCAGCCAGACCGCCGACCTGGCGAAGCGGGTGTTCGAGCTGAGCACCGGGAAGCGGGCCATGAAGCTGAGCCCGGTGCGGTGGTTCTGGCAGGGGGCCGTGACCGCGCCCGGCCTGCCGGAACGGCATCGGGGCACGATCGCCCGGCGGGTCACCGGCACCATGCTCAAGTCCGGGCACGGCGCCAGCGCGAAGCGGGTGGCGCTGGCGGCGCAGGGCCGCCTGAAGAGCCCGACGACCAGGGGGCAGCTCCTCGGCCCGATCGTCGACGCGGAGCTGAGCCAGGGCCGGGTGCCCGAGCACCTGATGACCGTGGTGCGGGGCCAGCTCAAACTGGCCGACGGCTTCCTCAAGAAGCGCAACCCGGGCAAGGCCGCGCCGCACGTGCTGCGCGCGTTCAACCTGTTGTTCCACCGGATCGTGCAGTTCGACGGCACCACCTCGCCGCTGGCCGCGGACCCGGAGAAGTTCCTCGCGCCGCTGCACGACAGCGACGCCGGCCGGGCGCTGGCGACCCCGCGCGGCCGGCAGCAGCCGGCGGCGTTCCCGCCGGCCGACCGGCCGCACCGGATGCTCTTCTTCACCGGGTTGAACGACAACTTCCTCGGGCCGATCCTCGAGCGCTACGAGGCGATGCCCGGGGTGGAGGTCCGCCGGCTGAACCTGATGGAGGAGTCGATCCTCCCGGTGCTCAGCAACGGCCGCACGAACGTGACGCTCCACATGCTCGCCGGCGCCTCCAAGCGGGCCGGCGAGGTCCGCCAGGCGTGGGGTCCGCACCTCGACTGGGCCGACACGGTCTTCGTGGACTGGTGCAACCTGGGCGCCGCGATGCTGTCGATGATCGACCCGGGCACCACCCGGGTGGTCGTCCGGTTGCACAGCTTCGAGGCGTTCAGCTGGTGGCCGCACGTGACCGACTGGTCCCGGGTGGACGACGTGGTCTTCGTCTCCGAGCACCTCCGCGACCTGGCGCTGGCCGCGGTGCCGCGGCTGCGTGCCCCGCAGGGGCCCCGGACGCACATGATCTTCAACGCCATGGACCTGCACCGGTACGTGGCGCCGAAGGTCTCCGCCGACAGCCGGTTCACGCTCGGGCTGGTCGGGTTGAGTTCGCTGGCCAAGGATCCGCGCTGGGCCCTGGCCGTGCTGCGGGAGCTGCGCCGGCGCGACGAGCGGTACCGCCTCAAGCTGGTCGGCGACCCGCTCAACCCGGAGCTCAGCCCCGCGGTCGCGGCGTACGTCCGGGAACTCGACGCCGAGCTGGCCGAGCTGGAGGCGGCCGGCGCGGTGGTGCGGGCCGGTCGCACCGACGACGTGCCCGGCGCGCTCACCGACGTCGGGGTCATCCTCAGCACCTCGCTGCGGGAGAGCTTCCACTGCGCGCTCGTCGAGGGCGCGGCCAGCGGCGCCGTGCCGGTGGTCCGCGACTGGCCGTTCTTCGCCGGCCGCCCGCACAGCGCCCGGACGCTCTTCCCGAGCGACTGGGTGGTGGGCACCCCGGAGGAGGCCGCCGAGCGGATCCTGGCGCTCACCGCGTCGGAGGAGGTCTGGCGCGAGGCGGGCCGGGCGGCGGCGTCGCACGTGTTGAGCACCTGGGACTGGTCGGTCACGCAGAAGGACTTCGACCGGCTGCTGCTGGAGCCGCCGGCCAGCATGGACTGACCGGCGCCCGAACGGACTCGGCCGGCTCCCCCGCGGGGGAGCCGGCCGAACTCGTCCTGCCCGGGGTCAGCGCGCGCTGCCCGCCAGCTCCTGCTCGTCCTCGGGCCGTCGGGCCGCCGGAGGGCGCGCCCCGCCGGCCCGGGAATCGCCCCGCAGCGAGGTGTAGACCTCGTCGAGGATCCGGGCCTGGGACTCCCACGTCCAGCCGTCCAGCAGGCCCGGCTTGTCGTAGGCGGCCCGGTAGCGCTGCGGGTCGGCGAGCACGGCGCGCACCGCACGCGCGTAGTCGGCCAGGTCCTCGGCCGTGAACACCTCACCCTGACCGGTGGCCCGGGCGGTCTGCGCCATGGTCTTCACGTCGCTGACCACGATCGGCAGGCGGGCGTGCGAATATTCCAGGAACTTCGTGATCAGCGCCAGCTCGTGGTTGGGCTTGTGGTGGATCGGGATGACCCCGGCGTCCGCGCCGGACAGGAACGGCACCACCTGCCAGTGCAGCACGTACGGCAGCAGGTGCACGCGGTCCGCGACGCCCAGCTCGACGGCCCGCTCCCGCAGCCGCTCGGAGAACGTGTTGTCGCCGTTCGGGTTCATCGTCACGAACGCGACGTGCACGTCGGGCAGCTCCGGCAGCGCCTCCACCATGATCTGGCAGCCCCGGCTCGGGTTCACCGCGCCGGAGTAGACGAGCACCGGCGTCCGGTCGTCCACGCCGCACAGCGCCCGCAGGCCCGGCACCTCGCCGTCGGCCTCGGCCGGCGGGGCCATCGGCGCGTTGAGCACCACGGCCGGCCGCTCGGGCAGGCCATGGGTCTCCTGGAGCAGGTCGGCGAGCGTGTCGGAGACGGTCACCACCGCGTCCGGGTAGGCGGCGTACTCGGCCGTGTAGGCGATCTGGGCCGGCAGCCAGCGCGGGTTGTCGGCCCGGCCGGTGATGCCCCCGACGAACTCGTGGGCGTCCCAGACCAGCTTGGTGTGCCGGCCGGCGGCCCGGGCCCGCAGCGTCGCCCGCGCCCCGATGCCGAGCATCCGGAAGTCGTTGGCGTGGATGATGTCCGGCTTCAGCTCGTCGAGCGCGGTCCGGAACGCCAGCTCGAAGTCCCACAGGCCGGGGTCCAGCCGACGCCAGGCGCGGTTGCCGAGCAGGCTCTGCCAGAACCGGATGGGCAGCCGGCTGAGCGGCGCCTCCGGGTCACGCTGGGCCTTGCGCAGCCGGTGGGTCTCCCCGTTGCGGAGCCGCACCCACCGGGCCAGCGCCGTGGCGGCGGCACGGGACGGCAGCTGGGCCGCACGACCCACGGTGGCGGGCAGCCCACCGCCGAGCGCGCGGGCGCGGACCCGGCGCTCGTAGAGGTCGGCCTGCCACGCCTTGATCTCCTGGACCCGGTAGGCGGCCTCGGTGGTCGACGCGTACGCCAGCGGCCGGCGCAGCGACCGGCGGTACTCGCGGGGCAGCCGGTGCAGCGGCTTGGGCACGCGCAGCAGCCGCACCTCGGCGTCGCCGATCCGCCAGGTGTCCACCTCGGAGCGGGCGTTGCGGATGCCGAGCAGGACGACCTCCCAGCCGGCGTCCGCCGCGGACCGGGCGGCCTTCTGCACCCGGGAGTCGCCGTGGACCCCGTTGTCGACCAGCATCACCACCCGTCCCCGGGTCGGTCGGGCATCGGTGTTCGAGCCAGCTTGCATCGGGCGCTTCTCCTCGTTGACGGGGCACGGATGGGGGGCGGGCTTACCGGAGGAAGGCGTCGAAGACCTCGGCGGTCCGCCGCCCGTCGTGGTGGTCGCGCACGTAACGCGCGCCCTCCGCGGCGAGGGCGACCGCGGCGGGCCGGTCGTCGAGCAGCGACTCGATCGTCTTGACCAGCGTGTCGGGTGTGGCGTTGGCGATCGGCGGCTGGACGCCGGCCGCCCGGTGCGGGCCCTCGCTGACGTACGCCACGACGACCTTGCCGGCGGCCATCCCCTCGCAGGAGAAGGTGCCGTAACTGCCCATCACCAACTGGTCGACCACGATGTCGCAGTCCTGCACCAGGCGGCGCATCTCGTCGTGCGGCAGCCCTTCCACCAGGCGCAGGTCGATGACGCGTCGGTCGTCCAGCGCCTGCAACCGGGGCAGGAGCCGGTCGGTGCCCTTGGTCCAGCGCTTCGACGGCGCGTGCAGCACCACCGGCCGGACGCGTTCCAGCACCGGGCGGTCGCAGGCCCAGCCGTCGACGTCGACGATCAGCGGCGCCCAGGTGGCGAACGGCACGTCGTCGAGCAGGTCGGGGGTGGTCACGAAGAACGGCAGGCCGCTCTCCTCGGCGGTGCGCCGGTTCCGCTCGGCCACCGTGGTGAGCCGCTCGCGCAGCTCGGGGTCCGCGTCCCGGAACGCGGACTCGGCATGTCGTTCCAGGTGCGCGCCCGGATGGCGGATCTCGCTGCCGTGCGCCAGCAGCGCGACCTTGAGCCGGGCCCGGCGCAACGCGGGCAGGTCGGCGGCGATGTCGTCGCCGTTGGCCCGGCCGAGCACCGGGCGGAACGCGTCCACGATCAGGTGCGTGTACCAGCCGAGCACCCGGCGGGCCTGTTCCGTCTGCACGTCGAGCCGGTGTTCGCCCGGATAGTTGAGGTAGCGGTCGGCCGGGTAGCGGTAGGTCTCCGGCGGCTTGGCCATCACCAGCTCGACGCCGACGTCCGCCCGCGCGGCGGTGATCGCCACCGCCAGGGCGGAGAGCTGCCCGGCGAAGTTCGCGGTGCCCAGCCCCAACCGGACCGGACCGGCGCCGAGCGCCCGCCAGGGGCCCGGGGTCCCGGCCTCGATCGGCGCGACCGCGGGCTCACCGGGTGCGGCCGCCCCGTCGCCGCTGCGGGCCCGTTCCACCGCCTTCGCGAAGGAGGGCAGCGAGCCGGGCGCGAAGACCTCGCCGGTCCGGTGCCGGGCCAGGTGCTCGCGGGCCACCCGGCTGTCCGCCGCGACGATCCGCAGCCCGGCGGCGAGGTAGGTGTCGAGCAGCGCCAGACCGGCGTCCGGCGCGAACCCGAACACGGCGACGTCAGCCGAGGCGAGGAACGCGGCGGTCACCGCGGGCGGGCGCGGCACCTGGTGGACCCGGCGGCGGGCCTTGCCGGCCCGGCCGATCAGCTCCTGGGCCGCCGCCCGCTCGGCCTCGTCGCAGACGAGTGCCAGGTGGAACTCGGGCAACCGGGCCAGCGCGCGGAGCACCCCGTCCAGCGCCCGGTCGTCCGCGATGCCGCCGGCGTGCACCAGGAGCGGCGTGTTGGCGGGCAGCTCACACAGCTCGCGTACCGAAGGGGTCTGGAAGGGCCGCGTGCCGGCGGCGGCCCGGCGGAGCGCGATGCGCCACCGCCGGGGAATCCGCCGCCGTACCGCCGAGACCGTCCGCCGCACCGGCGCCGGGCTCATCGCAGCGCCGGCTCCGCGTCGCTGCCGCTCGGCACGACCGACACGACCTTGCCGTCGGACGCGGACTCCAGCAGCGCCGCCGCCACCTGCACGGTACGCAGACCCTGCCGCAGGGTGACGATGTCGCTCTGCTTGCCCTCGACCGCGTCGCGGAAGCGCTCGTGCTCGACCAGCAGCGGCTCCCGCTTCGGGATGGCGTAGCGGACCATGTCGCCCTCGGCCACCCCGCGGAACGCGCGCAGCGCCTCCCACTCGGTGTCGATGGCGGCGTTGGCGTAGAAGGTGAGGTCCGCGGTGAGCGTGTCGGCGACGAAGCAGCCCTTGTCGCCGGTGACCACGGTGGACCGCTCCTTGAGCGGGCTCAGCCAGTTGACCAGGTGGTTGACCATGGTGCCGTCGGCGAGCGTGCCGACCACGGCGACCATGTCCTCGTGCAGCCGGCCGCTGCGGGAGACCGTGCGGGCGGCGACCGAGGTGTATTCCTGGCCGGTCACCCAGGCGGTCAGGTCGATGTCGTGGGTGGCCAGGTCCATCACCACGCCGACGTCGGCGATGCGGTGCGGGAACGGGCCCTGGCGGCGGGTGACCACCTGGAAGACCTCGCCCAGCTCACCGGCCTCCAGCCGGGTACGCAGGCTCTGCAACGCCGGGTTGTAGCGCTCGATGTGACCGACGCCGGCGACCAGGCCGGCCGTCTCGAACGCGTCGACCAGCTTGGTGGCCGCCTCGACGGACTGCGCGAGCGGCTTCTCGATCAGCGCGCAGACGCCGTTGGCGGCCAGTTCCAGGCCGATCGCCTCGTGCAGCGCGGTCGGGCAGGCGACCACCGCGTAGTCGACGCCCAGCGCCAGCAGATCGCTCAGCTCGGCCATGACCGGCGCGCGCAGCGTGCCGGTGGTGTCACCGGCCGGGTCGACGATGCCGACCAGCTCGACGCCGTCCAGGTTGGACAGGACCCGGGCGTGGTTGCGCCCCATGGCGCCGAGGCCGATCAGCCCCGCGCGCAGCTTGCGCCCGCTCATGCGGCACCCCCGGCCTGGTTCGCGCCGTCGGCGATCCGCTCCAGCTCGGCCTGGCTGAGCGACGGGTGCACCGGCAGCGAGACCACCTCGGCGGCGGCCCGCTCGGTCTCCGGCAGCTCCCACGGGCCGGGCTGGCCGTCGGCGTTCAGGTAGGGCTTGAGCCGGTGGATCGGGGTCGGGTAGTAGACCGCGTTGCCGATGCCCAGCTCGGTGAGGCGGGCCTGGGCGGCGTCGCGGTCACCGGTCACCCGCACCGTGTACTGGTGGTAGACGTGCTTCGCGCCGTCGGCCACCGGCGGGGTGACCATGCCGGTGATCGCGGAGTCGAGGAACTTGGCGTTGGCGCGGCGCTGCTCGGTCCACCCGTCGAGCTGGCCGAGCTGCACCCGGCCGATGGCGGCGGCCACGTCGGTCATCCGCATGTTGGCGCCGACGATCTCGTTGGCGTACCGCTGCTCCATGCCCTGGTTGCGCAGCAGCCGCAGCGTGCGGGCGAGCCCGGCGTCGGCGGTGGTGATCATGCCGCCCTCGAGGGAGTGCATGTTCTTGGTCGGGTAGAAGCTGAAGCAGCCGGCGGTGCCGAACGCGCCGACCGGGGTGCCGTTCAGCTCGGCGCCGTGCGCCTGGGCGGCGTCCTCGACGACGGCCAGGCCGTGCTGCTGGGCGATCGCCATGATCCGGTCCATCGCGGCGGGGTGGCCGTAGAGGTGCACCGGCATGATGCCGACCGTCTTCGGGGTGATCGCCGCGGCGACCGCCTCCGGGTCGACGCAGAAGCTGCCCGGCTCGATGTCCACGAAGACCGGCTCGGCGCCGACCAGCCGGACCGCGTTGCCGCTGGCGGCGAACGAGAACGAGGGCACGATGACCTCGTCACCCGGGCCGAAGCCGAGCGCCATCAGGGTGAGCTGGAGGGCGGACGTGCCGGAGTTGACGGCGACGCAGTGCCGGCCGGCGACCAGGTCGCCGAACTCCTCCTCGAACGCGGCGACCTCGGGGCCCTGCACCACCCGGCCGCTCCGCAGCACCCGGACAGCCGCCTCGATCTCGGCCTCGCCGATGATCGGTCGTGCTGGGGGAATGAACTCTGGATGCGGCCCGGCCATGGGGCTTCCTCCTGTCGACGCGTGACTGTGGGGGACGTTCGGGGGGATGGTAGCGGTCTGGACGGAAAACGCTGCGTTCGCGCTCAGTGTCCGACCGGATGTTCCGCGCTGTTCACGATGCGACGGATGACTCACACTTCCACCTCGTCGCGGGCAGGCCCCAAGCATGCTACCCGGAGCGCGGCGACGATCGCGGCGGCCATCCGGGGCACCTCCGCCGCCTCCAGCGGGGCCCGGGAGATCGCCATCCGCCAGTAGACCGGCCCGACGATCAGGTCGACCGCGGCCCGCCGGTCGGTGTCCGGGGACAGCTCGCCACGCTCCACCGCCCGGCCGATCAGGATCCGGCCGACGGCCTGCTGGTAGTCGTCCAGCGCGGTCTGCAACTTCTCGGCGATCTGCGGGTTGCGCGCCGCCTCGGCCAGCAGGTCCGGGATGATCTGCGCGGCCAGCCGGTGACGCAGCGCACGCGCCATCACGTGCAGCAGGATCTCCAGGTCGCCCAGCAGGCTCCCGGTGTCCAGCAGCGGGATGTTGCGCCCGGCCACCGCGGAGACCATGTCCAGCACCAGGTCGAGCTTGGAACGCCAGCGTCGGTAGATCGCGGTCTTGCTCACCCCGGCCCGGCGGGCCACCGCCTCGATCGAGAGGCGACCGTAGCCGACCTGGGCCAACTCCTGCATCACGGCGGTGCGGATGGCGCTGGTTATCTCGCCGCGCAGCACCGCCGCGCCGGCCGGGGCACGCCTCTTCTCGGTCGTCACGTGGGACAATGTAGCGCAACGACGGTACGGTTGCGTCCCGACGTTCGGTGGACTACCTTCCATGCAGCAGCGAGGCGGCCCCTCCCCGCCCGGCCACGCTGGATGTCTTCACCGCACTGCTCCCCATCGGCACGAAAAGATCGGAGCGCCTGATCATGGCCAACACCGCGGTGGCCGACCCCGAATCCGAACTGACCCGGGCCCAACTGGCCGGGCGGTACGGGTTGCGGGTGGCCGGGGAACGACCACCCCTGGGCGAGTACGCCCGCCGGCTCTGGGCGTACCGGCACTTCATGACCGCGTACTCGCGGGCGAAGGTCGCCTCCTCGCTGAGCAACACCCAGCTCGGGCAGCTCTGGCAGGTGCTGACACCGCTGACCAACGCGGCGGTCTACTTCCTGATCTTCGGCCTGATCCTGGCCCAGCACCGGAACGTGAACAACTTCATCGCGTACCTCTGCACCGGGGTGTTCATCTTCATCTTCACCCAGACCGCCGCGACGAACGGCACCAGCGCCATCACCGGCAACCTGGGGCTGATCCGGGCGTTGCAGTTCCCGCGCGCCGCGCTGCCGATCACGGTCACCCTGGTGCAGCTCCAGCAGCTGCTCATGTCGATGGTCGTGCTGGCCGCCATCGTGCTGTTCACCGGCGAGCCGATCACCTTCCGGTGGCTGCTGCTGCCGCCGATGCTGCTGCTCCAGACGATCTTCAACGTCGGGCTGAGCATGGTCATGGCCCGCCTCGGCTCCAAGGTCGCCGACCTCAAGCAGATCATGCCGTTCGTGATGCGCACCTGGCTGTACGCCTCCGGCGTGCTCTACCCGGTGGCGCTGCTGCGCGAGCACCTGCCGTCGTGGGCGGCCAGCATCCTGGAGTGGAACCCGCCGCTGGTCTTCATCGAGCTGGCCCGCTACGCGCTGCTCGACTCCCACCAGCCCAACATGGTGAGCTCCCCGCCGAAGCTCTGGGCGCTCGGCGTGTTCTGGGCGGTCGTCATGGGCGTCGGCGGGTTCGTCTACTTCTGGCGCGGAGAGAAGGAGTACGGCCGTGGCTGAGCAGACCCTGCCGGTGAACGCCGGCACCGTGACCGACTCGGGCCGCGTCCCCACCGTGGTGGTGGACGACGTGCACGTGATCTACCGGATCCACAAGGGCGCCGCCGGCGGCACCACCCCGGTCTCCGCGCTCAAGCGGATCGTCTCCCGCACCAAGGCGCCGAACATCCGCGAGGTGCACGCCGTCAAGGGGGTGAGCTTCACCGCGTACGAGGGTGAGGCCATCGGCCTGATCGGCAGCAACGGCTCCGGCAAGTCGACACTGCTGCGGGCCATCGCCGGCCTGCTCCCGCCGGCCCGGGGCGCGGTCTACACCCAGGGCCAGCCGTCCCTGCTCGGCGTGAACGCCGCGCTGCTCAACGACCTCTCCGGCGAGCGGAACGTGGTGCTCGGCTGCCTGGCCATGGGCATGCCGCCGGAGGAGGTCAAGCGCATCGCCCCGGAGATCATCGAGTTCTCCGGGATCAACGAGCGCGGTGACTTCGCCTCGCTGCCGATGCGCACCTACTCCTCCGGCATGGGTGCCCGGCTGCGCTTCGCCATCTCGTCGGCGAAGAAGCACGACGTGCTGCTCATCGACGAGGCGCTGGCCACCGGCGACCGCAAGTTCCGGGCCCGCAGCGAACAGCGGGTCCGGGAGCTGCGCGACAGCGCCGGCACCGTCTTCCTGGTCAGCCACTCGATCGGCTCGATCCGGGACACCTGCGAGCGGACCATCTGGCTGGAGAGCGGCGTCCTGCGGATGGACGGCCCCACCCAGGAGGTCTGCGACGCCTACGAGAACCAGAAGTAACCCGCCGGAGCGCACCGACCCGGGATCCGTCCGGGCGGTGCGCTCCGCCGTACGCGTTAAGGTTTCCGGACCCATCCCCTTCACCCAGAGTGAGGTACGGCAATGACGCAGGACCACACCACCGCACCGGACGCCGCGCCGGCGAACCCGGCACCCTGGCGCCCCACGCGTACGGTGGCCGTGATCCTCGCCGGGGGCACCGGGACCCGCCTGGGCCTGGGCATCCCGAAGCAGTTGCTGAAGATCGCCGGCAAGCCGATCATCGAGCACACGCTGGCCGTCTTCGAGGCCGCGCCGGAGATCGACGAGATCATCGTGCTGATGGCCACCGGCCACGTGCCGGACGCCGAGCGGATCGTCGCCGGCGCCGGCTTCCGCAAGGTCACCAAGGTGATCGAGGGCGGCGAGACGCGCAACGACACCACCCGGATCGCGCTCGACGCGGTCGGCGAGGGCGACGTCAACATCCTCTTCCACGACGCGGTCCGGCCGCTGGTCAGCGCGCGGATCGTGCGCGAGTGCGTGAACGCGCTCTGGAGCTACTCGGCGGTCGACGTGGCCATCCCCTCCGCCGACACGATCGTCCAGGTCGACGCGGACGACTGCATCACCGACATCCCGGTCCGGTCCCGCCTGCGCCGCGGCCAGACCCCGCAGGCGTTCCGCTCCGGCACCATCCGGGAGGCGTACCGGCGGGCCGAGGGCGACAGCGACTTCGCCGCCACCGACGACTGCGGCGTGGTGCTGCGCTACCTGCCCGGCACGCCGATCAAGGTGATCGACGGCTCGGACGAGAACATCAAGGTCACCCACCCGGTCGACGTGCACCTGGCCGACAAGCTGTTCCAACTCGCCGCCGCGCAGGCGCCCCGGCTGACCCACCGTGGCTACGCCGAGGAGCTGACCGGCCGGACCATCGTCGTCTTCGGCGGCAGCTACGGCATCGGGCACGACCTCACCGAGCTGGCCCGCCGCTACGGCGCCCAGGTCTTCCCGTTCAGCCGGTCCAGCACCGGCACCCACGTGGAACGCGCCGAGGACGTGGCCGCCGCGCTGAAGACCGCGTTCGAGGCGACCGGCCGGATCGACCACGTGGTGGTCACCGCCGGCATCCTGGAGAAGGGCGCGCTCGCCGAGATGGACGACGAGACGATGGACCGTCTCCTGCACGTCAACTTCGTCGGGCCGGTCACCATCGCCCGCCAGTCGCTGCCGTACCTCCAGCAGACCAAGGGACAGCTGCTGCTCTACACGTCCAGCTCCTACACCCGGGGCCGGGCCCGCTACGCGCTCTACTCGGCCACCAAGGCCGCGCTGGTCAACCTCACCCAGGCGCTCGCCGACGAGTGGGCGGAGTTCGGCGTACGGGTCAACTGCGTCAACCCGGAACGCACCGCCACCCCGATGCGCACCAAGGCGTTCGGCGAGGAGCCGGAGCACACGCTGCTCGCCTCCGAGGCGGTCGCCCAGGCGTCCCTGGACGTGCTGATCTCCGAGCTGACCGGTCAGGTGGTCGACGTCCGGCGGGCGCCCGGCGAGCCGGTGGCCGACGTGCCGGCGCAGCCCGGCGCGCACCGGTCCGAACTGTCCACCCGCGCCTGACCCGAGGGACGTGCAGATGCGTGGTGACCTGGTCCGGAAGCTGCTCGCCCGGGTGCTGACCAGCGGGCTGGCGGTGCTGGCGTTCCTCGTCGTGGCGCTCACCGGCGCCACCGGCGTCGGCCTGGCCGTGGCGGTGGCCGCGCTGGCCGCCACCGCCTGGGAGCGCCGGGTCCGGCCCAGCGCCGACGGGCTCGTCGAGACGGTGCTGGTGGCCGCCGGGATCCTGGTCGGCTACGCCCGCCGGGCCGACGACGGGTTCGACCCCGCGCTGGCCGCCACCGCGCTGGTCCTGCTCGGCCTGGTGCTGCTGGTCGGCCCGCTGCGGCAGGCCGGCGCGCTGGAGATCCGGGCGGCCAACCTGCCGGTCCGCTCCTGGACGCCGCTGGTCGCCGCCCGGCTCGGCGACGCGCTGCTGGCGCTGCTCGCCCTGGTGGCGCTCGCCGCCGCGCTGACGCTGCCGGCGTGGCTGCCGCTCGCCGCCACGCTGCTGGTCGGCGCCGGCTGCGCCGCGATCGCGGTCGACCTCGCCCGGCGCCGGTTCCGGCCGCCGGCCGGGGGCGGCCCGGTCGGCCGGGCGCTACGCCGCCACCAGCCGGAGTTCGTGCTGCACTTCTCCGCCCCGCCCGGCTCGGAGTACCAGGTCACCATGTGGCTGCCCTACCTGGAGCGGATCGGCCGGCCGTTCCTGGTGGTGGTGCGCGAGCCGGAGTTCCTGTCCACCGTGGCCGCCGCCACCCGCGCGCCGGTGGTCCTCTGCCCCACCCTGAAGGCGCTCGACGAGGCGCTGGTGCCCAGCCTGCGGGCGGCGTTCTACGTCAACCACGGCGCGAAGAACGCCCACTGCATCCGCTTCCACCAGCTCACCCACGTGCAGCTCCACCACGGCGACAGCGACAAGGCGCCCAGCGCCAACCCGGTGTCGGCGATCTTCGACAAGATCTTCGTGGCCGGCCAGGCGGCGATCGACAGGTACGCCCGGGCCGGCGTGGAGATCCCCGCCGAGAAGTTCGTCGTGGTCGGCCGCCCCCAGGTCGAGGCCATCGAGGTACGCCGGGAGCCGGCGCCCGCGTCGGCGCACCCGACCGTCCTCTACACCCCGACCTGGACCGGGCACCACGCCGACGCCAACTACTGCTCGCTGCCGGTGGCCGAGACGCTGATCCGCCGGCTGATCGACCGCGGCGCGGTGGTGATCCTGCGCGCCCACCCCTACACCGACCGGAACCCGGCCTCGGCCCGGCAGCTCGCCCGCCTCACCGAGCTGCTCGCCGCCGACAAGGCGAAGACCGGCCGACCCCACCTGTGGGGCGCGGCAGCCGCTCGTGACCTGACGCTCACCGAGTGCGTCAACCGCGCCGACGCGCTGGTCTCCGACGTCTCCGGGGTGATCTCCGACTGGCTCTACTCCGGCAAGCCGTACGCGGTCACCGACACCGGCGCCGACGGCGCGCACTTCGTCGAGCGGTTCCCGCTCGCCGCCTCCGGCTACGTGCTGCGCCGGGACATGTCCAACGTGGACGACGTGCTCGCCGCGCTGCTCGACACCGACCCGAAGGCCGCGCAGCGCTGGACGGCGCGGACCCGCTACCTGGGCGACTTCCCCGTCGACGGCTACGCCGAGGCGTTCCTGGCCGCCGCCCGCCGCGAGCTGGAACCGCACCGGGCCGTCCCGGCGCCGCGTACGGCCTAGAGGTAGGGGTCGAGCAGGGCGAGCACCGCCGCCGGGTCCTCCACGTGCGCGTTGTGGCCCAGCCCGGGGAGGGTGGCCACCGGCACGCCCAACGCCTCGAGCTGCGCGTCGGTCACCATCGGATCCGTCTCGCCGCGCGCCAGCAGCACCGGCACGTCGACGGCGGCCAGCAGGGCGGGCAGGTCGGGCTCCCCCACCGCGAACGCGGCCGGATCCATGGCCAGTCGCCACCGGCCGTCACCCCGGTGCTCGCCGCCGGGATGCCCGCGTTGTCCACCGCCGTCGCCCCGGTGTCCGCCACCGGGATACCCGCGTTGTCCACCGCCGTCGCCCCGGTGTCCGCCGCCGGGATGCCCGCGTTGTCCACGGCCGTCCTCCCGCCGCAGCCCCGCGTCGACCACCGGGTGGTCGGGGGCGAACAGGCCGGCGAGCCCGGCGACCCGCAGGTAGCGACGGGCCGCCTCGTCGCGGGTGGCGAACCAGGTCACCGGCCGGGCGGCCAACTCGTCCGCCTTGGCCAGCTCGGCCGGCGACCAGACCGCCTTGATGCCCAGCCCGACCGCCGCGTCGACCGGCAGGTGCCGCTGCCGCGCGGCCAGCGCCAGCGCCACCACGCCGCCGAGCGAGTGCCCGAGCAGCACCAGGCGGTCCCCCGGGCTGAGCCGGACCGCGTCGAGCCCGTCCATGACGCGCCGGGCCAGGGCCGCGAAGGAATATCCGGGCAGCGGCGGCGACCAGCCGTGGCCGGCCAGATCGGGGGCGATCCAGCGCCCCGGCCAGCGGCGCTCCAGCAGTGGCGCCCAGGGCAACCACACCTCGCCGGTGGCGCCCATGCCGTGCAGGAGCACCAGGTGACGGTTCCCCCTCGTATCGCCCATACGCCGCAGTCTGCCACCGCGCGGACACCCGGCGCGAGACCGTCCTCCCCGAGCCCGCCACCTCCGCGTCGATCATGAGGTTGTCCCCTGACAAACCGGACACCACCCACTGTCAACTTCATGATCGCCCGCCCGGCGAGGCCAGGTGAAGCCTGCTAGAGGGCCGGGTGGGTTCGGGCGGATTTTCCTCGCCGGTTCGGACACCTTGGATACCCAGGAGCCCTGAAACACCCATAGCGTTCCACCGAACGCGCCCCGGGTGCCTGGGTGGAACACCATGGGTGTCTACGCGGCCCTGAGACACCCATGGCGTTCCACTCATGATGGTGGCGGGCGGCGGGTGGAACGGTGTGGGTGTCTGGGCGGCCCCGAGGTGCCCCACAAGGCTGTTGGGACGCCGGTGGCGTGCCGCCGATCGGGGTCAAGTGGATGATTTGTCCGGTTTGGCGGTGGTGGGCGGCATCCTGACGGCGGAATCGCCGACGGGGGTGCGGCGTTGTACGCCCGTGCCCCTGGGGTTTGTTCCTGAAGGGTCTGAAGCAGGTCGACGGCTGGCAGGACATGCCGCTGACCAAGGCCGCCCAGCCCGTCCAGGTGTCGGCCTACCCCGACGCGTACGCGCAGTGGGAGAAGCAGGCCACTGGAACAGCTAAGGAACGCGAAGGCCGGCACCCGGAAGGGTGCCGGCCTTCACGCGTACGGTCAGGCGGAGTAACCGCGCGTGGCCATCCAGTTCGCCAGGTCGATGGTGCTGACCCAGTACGACGGCAGCGACGGGTCGGCCGAGTCGGCGATCCGCACGGTGCGGCCGTCGTTCTTGTAGCCGACCACGGCGATGTAGTGGCCGCCCGGGAACGAGTGCCAGCCGCCGTCGGTGTCGGTGGCGTCCCCGACGATGTTCGAGACCACCGCCCGGCCGTTGCCGACCGCGTTGACCACGTCGGCCTGGAGCCGGTCGATCTGGGCCCGGGTGGCCACACCGGGGATCATGCGGGTCCGGTACGGATCGCCCTTGACCTGCTGGTTGAGCACCCGGGTGGTGTCCTCGGCCGAGTTGGTGCCCATCTCGGTGGTGCCGAGCGCGGCGGCGAGCGTGTCCTGGCTGCGCTCGATACCGGTGGCGCTGAGCGCGTTCCGCACCGCGGCCGGGCCGCAGTAGTAGTAGGTGGTCTGCGCCTGGTAGTCGTAGTCGAGCACCCTGCTCGACGGCGGCTTCGGTGTGGCCTTGCGGGTCGCGGTGTCCGGGTCGGCGGCCTTCGCCGACGGCGTGGCCGTGGGCGACGCGCTGGGCGCGCGACTGGGTGCGGCGCTGGGTGACGTGCTCGGTGACGGGACGGCGATCCGCGCCTCACCGCGGCTGGCGGTGTCACCCAGCCGGGAGCCGAGTTCCGCCACCGCGGCGGTGTTCTCCGGCCGGGCCGGCGCGTCGTCGGCGGCGGCCAGGGCGGCACCGGTGCCGCCGGCCAGCACGAGGGCCGCGGCCGAACCGGCGATGATCTGGTACGGGCGCTGGGTCGCGAGGCGACGCAGTTGACGCTTCAGGTGGTGCTTCACGGGTTTCCTCCACGGGGGTGGGCGGCACGCACCGGCCCCGCGCGCGGAGGAACTCACACACGCTGGCGGGCGGAACGGCCACGGGACGTCGCCCGGGATGCCGGGCGGACAGGGGTTGGCGCGCGTCGCGGGTCAGGCGAGCGCTGGCACCCCGAGGCCGTGGAGGCGGGGGGACGTTCGGGGGGTGGTGGGCACGAGGATGGAACTCCTTCCGTGTCCGCCGACCGGGTTAGCTGACGGATTCGGGCGGGAAGTACGCCCTACCGCGGCCGTGGCTCGCGGATTCACCCCGGTGTTGCGCTTGGGTCCCCGGTTCGTATGCACGATTAGGCGGGTCGGCACGGCGTCGCCAATTGCGATCGAGAACCGCACCGGACGCGCCGACACTACCGGTGGGTACACGCCCTGCCAAGCGCTGCCACCTGCGTAAACGTGCTCGGCGACTACGGATTCGGAACAGCCGGTTACTGACTTCACTCAATGGGACAAGCGGCTGCGTCGGCGCCGACCGGCGGAAAACGGGCATCCGGCGGGCGCAGAAACGGGCAGCGGGCGCAGCAGGGGCCATCGATCCCGACGGTGGCCGACGGGCAGCGCCGGTGAGCAGCCTCACCGCTTCCGGGTAACGATTCGGTCGACGTTCGCCCGTGGGGTCTCCCGGCGCGCGCGCTCAGCCGACGCGGGCCGGACGCCAGCGGGCCCCCCGCACGGCTGCCGGGACCGGGACACGGGTCGCCGTCGGGACACGGGACGCCGGCGCCGGCCACCGCGCCGTGGCGGCCGCCCACGCCTCGGCGGCGAGCGTCCGGGCCGCCTCGGCGGCCAGTTCGGCGTCCCGCCAGGCCTGGCGTTCCCGCTCGGCGGCCGCCTCCCAGCCGGCCCGTCGCCCGTCGCGGACGGTCCGGGCCAGCACGATCTCCTGCTCGGCCGGGTGCCGGCGCGGGTCCCACCCGTTGCGGTGGGCCAGCACGTCGGCGAGCTGGCGGGCGGTCAGCTCGCCTCGCCAGTGCGCCGCCATGGCGGCGTGGTGCAGCCAGCGCTCACGCGCCGCGTACTCGGTGGGGGTGCGGGGCGTGCGCGGGGCGGGCAGCGCGCCGGCCCCGGCCAGGCGGCGGGCGGCGGCGTCCGACTCGTCGTAGGCCGTCCAGGCCCGGTCCGCCTCGTCCTGGGCGGCCAGCCACTGCTCGCGCCGTCGGCGGGCGGTCTGCGCGGCGCCGGCGGCGGCCACCGCCACCTCGTCGGCGTACCGGGCGAGGTCGGCGCGGTGGAGCGCCTCCGCGTCGACCGGGTCGGGTGCCGGCTCCGCCGCGCCGTCGCGTTCCGGGCGCGCGACCAACACGGCGAGCAGGACGAGGGCGAGCACGGTCAGGGCCGACCAGATGGCGGCGGCCTCGGGGACGGCGGTGAGGAAGTTGAGGAGAACGGTCTGCGACATGGTCGGCACCTCACGGGAGACAGTGGCGGGGAACTCCGCACGGCCGGTCGGAGCGGGGCGCGGCCGGGTACGGGCGCCGCCGGGCCGCCGAGGGGCGGGTGCGGGGTGAGGTTCGGTGGATGCGGTCACGGGCCGGGGCCCGTGGCGGGTCAGCGGGCGGGCGGGGCTCGCGGACCGGCCGGCGCCGGCGGTTGACCGGCCGGGAACGGGTGCCGCCCGGTCGGGGGCGCGGCATTGCCCGCCGGCTGCGGCTCGGGAACGCCGACGCGGCTCCCCTGCCGACCGACGACGGGAACGCTCTGCCGCTCGGCAACGGCGCCGCTCTGGCGCTCGGCAACGGCGCCGCTCTGCCGCTCGACGACGGTGCCGCTCCGCCGCTCGACGACGGCGCCGCTCCGCCGCTCGACGACGGGGTCGCCAGGCCCGCCGACGACGGATACGCCGACAACGGCGTCGGTCTGCCGGCCGACGACGGGAACGCCGGCAACGATGTCGGCGCGCGGATCGGCGACGGAGTGGCCAGCCGGTGATGGGCCGGACGTCAGACCGGCGACCGGACCGGCCGCCGCGGGTGCGATCGCGGACACGCCGGCCGGCAGCGTGGCGGCGCCCAGCGAGAAGGCGACGACCACGGCCAGGCTGGCCAGCATCCGGGCGGCCCAGCGCGCCACCCACCACACGGGACAGGTGAGCGCGATCGGAGCCACGAGTGACAAATTACCGCCAATCCCGCCACGGCGCATCGTCGCCCGGCGTGTCGCGACGCCGTCGACCAGGGTGGACCGCTCAGTCCGGCCGGCGCCGCCCGGCGTACTCGATCGAACGGTCCGGCTCCCCGGCGGGCGCCGCGCCGGCGTCGTCGGCGGCCGGCCGCGGTGCGGGCACGCCCGGTGTCGGCGCGGCGGCGGTCGCGCCGCGACGGGCCCGGCGCGACGGGCCGAGGCGGCGCATCATCGGCACCTCCACCCAGCGGTGCAGCGCGGCGGCGAGGGCCAGGGTGAGCACCAGGAAGCCGAGCACCGCGAGCGGGCCCCGCCACCCGGGCAGGCCGGTGCCCCAGTCGCCGGTGAGCCGCAGCACGGTCACCATGACCAGCACGTGGACCAGGTAGAACGCGAACGAGACCTCACCGAGCCAGACCATCGGGCGGGACCGCCACGGGGTCCGCCGGCCCCGCACGTCGGCGTCCGCCGCCGCGGCGATGACCAGCAGGTACGCGATGGCGAGCAGCGCGGCCCAGAACTCGGCCCGGATCCACAGCGCGGCGACCACCCAGGTGGCGACGAAGAGCAGGCTGGCCACGGTGAGGTTGGGGCCCCGCCAGCGGTGGCGGCGCATCAGCTCGGCGGCGGCCGCCCCCATCCAGAACTCGAACGAGCGGGTGACCGGGAAGATCTGGGTGAACCACCACCGCTGCTCCTCGGGCACCAGGTGCTGGCCGGGCCAGAGCGCCAGGATGAGCAGCGGCGCCGCGACCAGCAGGGCCCGGAGCGCGCCGGTACGCGCCCGGCGTAGCCACGGCACCACCAGCGGCAGGCACAGGTAGAAGGCCAGCTCACAGGAGAGCGACCAGCTCACGTTGTTGACGCTGTAGAAGTAGCCGTTGAGCGGGATCCACGCCTGGACCAGGAAGAGGTTGCCGATCGCGGCCCACGGCAGGACCGGGTCGGCGAACCAGGCCGCCACGGCCAGCGCCGCCAGGAACGTCACCACGTGGTTCGGGTAGATCTTCGCGACCCGGCGGCGCAGGAACGTCCGCCCCGACTCGCCGTCCCGGTACGACCAGACCAGCACGAATCCACTGAGGATGAAGAAGAACTCGACGCCGGAGAGCCCCAGGCTGAACGTCTTGTCCAGCACCGCCTTCCACTGCGGCTCCGCGATGATCCGCATGGTGCCCGCGTGGAAGCCGAAGACCAGCAGGGCCGCGATCCACCGCAGCCCGGTCAGCGACGGCAGACGCGGAGCACGGGTGGTGGTCGGGGCACTGGTCATCCCGGGCACCTTACCGGGTGGTAAGGGGCAGCCTCCGGCGCGGCGGCGTGTGGGCTGGTCCCGGCGAACGGCGGATAGGATTTCCGTTCCTGCCCGGCGGGGCCCACCCGGCCCACCGCGCCCGTACGGAAGGTGAGCAACCGGATGCACCAGCGGATCCTCCTCCGCGCCCGCAAGGGCCCGTTCGACGTCCTGACGCCCGAGGAGACCTTCGCCGGCAACTGGATCAGCGACAACACCGGCAACCTGGTCTTCAGCCACGCCGCCCACAAGCTGCTGGCCACCTCCACGGCGGAGGTCACGTCGACCCGGAAGCTCGCCGACCCGCGCGACGCCGACGAGATCAACGAACGGTACGACGCCTTCGTCGTTCCGCTGGCCAACGCGTTCCGCCGCAGCTTCATCAACCGCCTCGAACCGATGACCCGGCTGATCGAGCGGCTGAAGATCCCGGTGGTGGTGCTCGGCGTCGGCGTGCAGACGAACGTCGACGGCGACCGGGAGTACCTCCGCCAGATCGACGAGCCGGTGAGCGCGTTCTGCCGGGCGGTGCTCGACCGGTCGCACAGCATCGGGGTACGCGGCGAGATCACCGAGAGCTACCTGCGTACGCTCGGTTTCTCCGCGGTGGAGCAGATCGGCTGCCCGTCGATGTTCCTGCACGGCGCCGACTTCCGGCTGGCGAAGACCCGGCCGGAGCTGACCACCGACGCCCGGATCGCGCTGACCATCTCCCCGTACGTCTCGTCGATGGCCCCGGTCGTCCGCCACCACCGGGAGCGCTACCCGAACCTGTGCTACGTGCCGCAGGACCTGCGGACGCTCGGCACGCTGCTCTACGGCGACGCGCCCGAGCACCGGGGCAAGAGCAGCGAGATGCCGCTGCACACCTCGCACCCGCTCTTCGTCGAGGACAAGGTGCGGATGTTCGTCGACCCGTGGACCTGGATGTCGCACCTGTCCGGCTTCGACTTCAACTTCGGCACCCGCATCCACGGCACCATCACGGCGCTGGTCGCCGGCACCCCCGGCTACCTCTTCGCGCACGACTCGCGCACCCTGGAGCTGGCCCGCTACTTCGGCATCCCGCATCGGATCATGCGGGACGTGCCGGCCGACGTCGACGCCGCCGACCTCTACGCGGAGGCCGACTACACCACGCTGACCGAGGGCCACCGGGCCCGCTTCGACACCATCACCGCGTTCCTCGCCAAGCACGACCTCGGCACCTCGTTCGCCGACGGCGACAGCGCCGCGGCGTTCGACAGGCGGGTCGCGGAGACGGTGTTCCCGCCGGCCGTCCGCCCGGCCGCCGCCACCCCGCCGGCCGAGCTGCTGACCCGCATCGAGCGGCTCCGCGACGAGAACCGCAAGCTCGCCGACACCGTCCGCGCACTGCGCGCGCAGGGGCTGCGCGAGCGGATCAAGCAGGCCGTCCCGGACCCGGTCCGCCGGATGCTGCGGCGCTGATCCGTCGTACGCCTGTTCGAGCGTCGGGGTACGATGGCGGGCGTGTCCGACGTCGCGTACCAGCCCTCGATGCTCGACCTGACCGAGCACGGGCCGACCCTCGGTCCGCTCGCCGGCCGAGTGCGCCGGCACGAGCTGAGCCGGGGTGCCTGGGTCGACCACCTGCCGGGCTGGGTGCGGGGCTCCGACGCGGTGCTCGACACGCTCCGGCACGACGTGCCGTGGCGGGCCGAGCGCCGCACCATGTACGACACCGCTGTCGACGTGCCGCGCCTGCTCTGCTGGTACGCCGGCGGCCGGCCGCTGCCGCACCCGGTGCTCACCGCCGCCCGCGACGCGCTCACCCGGCACTACGCGCCCGAGCTGGGGGAACCGTTCGTCACCGCCGGCCTGTGCCTCTACCGCGACGGCCGGGACAGCGTCGCCTGGCACGGCGACACCCAGGGCCGCTCCGCGCACACCGACACCATGGTGGCGATCGTCTCGTTCGGCGCGCCCCGCCCACTGCTGCTGCGCCCGCGCGGCGGGGGCGGCCCCGGCCTGCGCTTCCCGCTCGGCCACGGCGACCTGGTGGTGATGGGCGGCTCCTGCCAACGCACCTGGGAACACGCCGTGCCGAAGACCACCCGCCCGGTCGGTCCCCGGGTCAGCGTCCAGTTCCGCCCCGCCGGGGTGGCCTGACCTCGCCCCGGGGGCCGTGCTAGAAACAACTCCCAGGGTCGATCACGCCCCCGCACCGAGGTGAAGGGCGAGGCGATGACCCAGTTCCCCACGATCCGCCGCTCCCCGTGGAGCCTTCACGGCGACGGCCGTGCGGTACGCCCCGGCGACGTGGTCCACCCCGACGAACGGCTCTCCTGGCCGCGCACCGTCGGGGTGGGCGTGCAGCACGTGGTCGCCATGTTCGGCGCCACCTTCACCGTGCCGCTGATCACCGGCTTCCCGCCGGCCACCACACTCTTCTTCTCCGGCCTGGGCACGCTGCTGTTCCTGCTGATCACCGGCAACCGGCTGCCGTCGTACCTCGGCTCGTCGTTCGCGTTCATCGCCCCGGTGATCGCCGCCAAGACCGACGGCGGCATCGGCGCGGCCCTCGGCGGCATCGTGGTCGCCGGCGCCGCGCTGGCGCTGGTCGGCGTCGCGGTGCACGTGGCCGGCGCCCGGTGGATCGACGCCCTGATGCCGCCGGTGGTCACCGGCGCGATCGTCGCGCTGATCGGGCTCAACCTCGCCCCGGTCGCCTGGGACGGCGGCGGCGCCGGCACCGGTGTCAAGGCACAACCGCTGATCGCCGTGGTCACGCTGCTGGCGATCCTGGTCACCACCGTGGCGTTCCGCGGCTTCCTGGCCCGGCTGTCGATCCTGCTCGGTGTGGTGGTCGGCTGGCTGGTCGCCGCGCTGACCGGCCAACTCGACCAGCAGGCGGTCACCGGGCTGCGGCAGGCCGCCTGGGTCGGGTTGCCGGAGTTCCACACGCCCAGCTTCAGCCTGCGCGCCGTGGTGCTGGTCATCCCGGTCATCCTGGTGCTGATCGCGGAGAACGCCGGGCACGTCAAGGCCGTCGCGGCGATGACCGGCCGGAACCTCGACCGGCACATGGGCCGCGCGTTCCTCGGCGACGGCCTCGCCACCGTGCTGGCCGGCTCCGGCGGCGGCTCCGGCACCACCACGTACGCGGAGAACATCGGCGTGATGGCCGCGACCCGGGTCTACTCCACGGCCGCGTACTGGGTGGCCGGCGGCACGGCGATCCTGCTCGGCCTCTGCCCGAAGTTCGGCGCGCTCATCCTGACCGTGCCGGCCGGCGTGCTCGGCGGCGCCACCACCGCGTTGTACGGCCTGATCGCGGTGCTCGGCGCCCGCATCTGGATCGAGAACCGGGTCGACTTCCACGACCCGGTCAACCTGTTCACCGCCGCGGTCGCGGTGATCGTCGGCGCCGCCAACTACACGCTGACCGCCGGCGACCTCTCGTTCAACGGCATCGCCCTGGGCACCGCCGCCGCCCTGGCCATCTACCACGGCATGCGCCTGACCACCCGCCTACGCCGCACCACCCCCTAACCCCCACCCCGGGCCCTCTTTCACGGAAAGAGTGGCTATCCGGGGCGGAATAGCCACTCTTTCCGTGAATCAGCGCGCGCCGGGCGGGGTGGGGAAGGCGGGGTCAGTCGCGGTCGATGTGGTGGCCTATGACGGTGGGGCCCAGCATCACGGCGAAGCCGGAACCGTCACGGCGCGGGTCGGCCGGGGGCAGGTCCACCGGGTCACCGTTGGCCGTCGCGCCCACCGGACGCGGGCCGATCCAGGCCACGGAGAGCTCCAGCTCGCCCTTGAGCAGCCGCTGTGCGCGCACGCCGCCGGTCGCCCGCCCCTTCGCCGGGTACGCCGTCATCGGCGTCACCTTGACCGTGGCGCCGGTCGAGGTGACCACCATCGGCTCGCCGTGCCGCGGGTCGTCGGTGCGGACCGCGCCGAAGAAGACCACCCGCGCCCCCGCCGGCAGGTTGATGCCGGCCATCCCGCCGCCCTTGACGCCCTGCGGTCGCACCAGGGACGCCGCGAAGCGCAGCAACGACGCCTCCGAGGAGACGAACGCCAACGCCTCGGCGCCGTCGGTCAGCCAGGACGCGCCGACCACCTCGTCCCCGTCCCGCAACGAGATCACCTCGAACTCGTCCGAGCGGACCGGCCAGTCGGGCGCGCACACCTTCACCACGCCCTGCCGGGTGCCCAGCGCCAGACCGGGCGACCCCTCGGCGGACGGGCCCAGCGGCGCCAACCCGACCACGGTCTCCCCCGGCGCCAACGGCACCAGCTCGGCGGCCGACATGCCACCGCGCAGCGACACCGTGCCGGACTGCTCCGGCAGCACCGGCAACGGCAACACGTCGATCTTGAACGCCCGACCGGCGCTGGTGACCAGCAGCACCCGCCCCCGCGCGGTGGAGTGCACCACCGCGCGTACCGCGTCGTGCTTGACCCGGCCGCTGCGCCGGCGCGCCTCGGCGGCCTCCTCCGACTCGGCCGCGGTGCGGGCGACCAGCCCGGTCGCCGAGAGGATCACCTGGCACGGGTCGTCGGCGACCTCCAGCGGACCGGCCGGCACGGACGCCGCGAGGACCTCCTTCAGGTCGCCGTCGACCAGCGTGGTGCGCCGCTCGGAGCCGAACTGCTTCACCACCGCGGCCAGTTCGTCGGAGACCAGCTTCCGCAGCACCTTCGGGTCGTCGAGGATCGTCGACAACTCGGCGATCTCACCGCGCAGCTTCTCCTGCTCGGCCTCCAGCTCCAGCCGGTCGTACTTCGTCAGCCGGCGCAGCGGGGTGTCCAGGATGTAGCTGGCCTGGATCTCGGAGAGCTTGAACCGCTGCATCAGGCCGTCCTTGGCGGCCTGGGCGTCCTCGCTGGCGCGGATCAGCCGGACCACCCGGTCGATGTCGAGCAGCGCGATCAGCAGGCCGTCGACCAGGTGCAGCCGCTCCTCCCGCTTGCGCTTGCGGTACGCGGTGCGCCGGGTCACCACCTCGTAGCGGTGGGACAGGAACACCTCGAGCAGCTCCTTGAGCCCGAGCGTGCGCGGCTGGCCGTCCACCAGCACCAGGTTGTTCACGCCGAACGACTGCTCCAGCGGGGTGAGCCGGTAGAGGTCGGCCAGCAGCGCCTGCGGGTTGACCCCGACCTTGCACTCCACCACCAGGCGGGTGCCGTTCTCCCGGTCGGTGAGGTCCTTGACGTCGGCGATGCCGGTCAGCCGCTTGGTCTTGTTGACCTCGTTCGTGATGGCCGCGATGACCTTCTCGGCGCCGACGCCGTACGGCAGCTCGGTGACGGTGATGGCCTGCCGGCCCCGGCTGCCCTCCAGCGGGCCGATCTGCACCCGGCCGCGCATCCGCACCACGCCGCGCCCGGTCTCGTACGCCCGGCGCACCTCGTCCAGGCCGAGCAGCAGCCCACCGGTGGGCAGGTCGGGGCCGGGCACGAACTCCATGAGTTTGTCGAGCGTGGCGTCCGGATGGTTGATCAGCCAGCGGGCGGCCTGGACCACCTCGCCGAGGTTGTGCGGGATCATGTTGGTCGCCATCCCGACCGCGATCCCGGACGCGCCGTTGACCAGCAGGTTGGGGAAGGCGGCCGGCAGCACGGTGGGCTGGGTCAGCGAGCCGTCGTAGTTGGGCTCGACGTCGACGGTCTCCTCGCCCAGCTCACCGACGAGCAGCATGGCCTCCCGCGACATCCGGGCTTCCGTGTAGCGCGCCGCCGCCGGTCCGTCGTCCGGGCTCCCAAAATTTCCATGCCCGTCGATGAGGGGGACGTTGAGCGAGAAGTCCTGCGCCAACCGCACCATCGCGTCGTAGATGGCGGTGTCGCCGTGCGGGTGGTAGCGACCCATCACGTCGCCGACCACGCGGGCCGACTTGACGTGCGACCGGTCCGGCCGGAACCCCGACTCGTGCATGGACCAGAGGATGCGCCGGTGCACCGGCTTGAGCCCGTCCCGGGCGTCCGGCAGGGCGCGGGAGTGGATGACCGAGAACGCGTACTCCAGGTAGGAGTCGGAGACCTCGGTGACCAGCGGGTTGTCGAAGACCCGGGCGCCGGCCTGGTCGAAGGCGGAGAGATCCGCCTTGGCGCGGTCGTCCTTGCGGCGTGCCATGGTGCAGCTTCCTTCCGAAACGAACGCGGTGGTCAGGCGTCGATGGCGTCGCGGTCGACGCGGTCGGCGGAGTCGATGAGCCAGTTGCGGCGGGGCTCGACCTTCTCCCCCATGAGCAGTTCGAGGATCCGCTCGGCGGCGTCGACGTCGTCGAGCGTGATCCGGCGGACCGCCCGGGTGGCCGGGTTCATGGTGGTCTCCCACAGCTCGTCGGCGTCCATCTCGCCCAGACCCTTGAAGCGCGGGATCGGGGTGACGATCTGCTTGCCGGCCTTCTCCAGCTTGCGGACCGTCGCCTCCATCTCGGCCTGGGTGTAGGTGTAGACGGTCTGCGGGTTGCGTCCCCTGGTGGTGATCTTGTGCAGGGGCGGCATCGCGGCGTAGAGCCGGCCGGCCTCGATCAGCGGTCGCATGTAGCGGGCGAAGAGCGTGATCAGCAGCGTCCGGATGTGCGCGCCGTCGACGTCCGCGTCCGCCATGATCAGCACGCGACCGTAGCGCAGCGTGGACAGGTCGAACGTCCGCCCGGAGCCGGCGCCCAGCACCTGCACGATCGCCGCGCACTCGGCATTGTCCAGCACCTGCTGGAGGTTGGCCTTCTGCACGTTGAGGATCTTGCCCCGGATCGGCAGCAGAGCCTGGTACTCCGACGTCCGTGCCACCCGAGCGCTGTTGTGCACGAACACCCCGGCTTCCAACGCGAAGTTGTGGTAGCCGTCCACGGTCAGGTCATAGACGTCAGCCGTCTCACTCAGGTGCTCGACGGAGGCCACGCTGTGGTTGACGAGCACGGCTGCCTCCCGTAGACGCTCGTAGTCACCCTCGTGCAACGCCAGAAGTCGATCGAATCGCAGACCGGTCCGCGCGGTCTGCTTCCGCTCGGCCTCATAGGCGGCCGCCATCTCCGCGTCGGGCATGGACACCAGCGGCGCGAGGCGTCGCAGGGCGGCTACTCGTCGCCCTTCGGTCTGCTTGGCGGCCCGCTCGGCACGCGGGACACTCGCCACGTAGCGGGCACGCCCCGCCTGCACCTTGGCGAGGTGACCGGTGGTCGGATCGGTCATCCGGCCCGTCATCCTACGCGAATGGGCCCGGCGGAACTCCGGATTGTCCTCCTGCCAGGCCAGGACGGCGTTGCGCTGCCGCTCTCGTTCGGCCGGATCGGCGAACTGCTCGATGGTCTTCCGGCTCCGCCACGCGCGCAGATCCTGGTCCTGCCACTGGCGTACCGAACGACGACGCCACTCTTCGCGGCGAGCCGGGTCGGTGAAGAACAGCCGCGCCCGCTCGGCAGCCGCCACCCGGTGCTCGGGATGGGACCAGTATTCGTGCTGGCGCTCGCGCATGCGCTCGGCGTAGGCGCACTTCTCCTCGTCGCTGAGTGCGTGATACCACTCCCGGAACCGCTTCTCGATCCTGGCGCGGAACGTCGGCGACTCGTTGAGCGCGAACAGCCGGGCCAGGCATGCCTCCCGGAAGTCGGGATCCTGCCACTGCGCGGTCAGCATGGCCGAGCGGAACTCGCGTCCACCGTTCTCGAACCACTCCCGCCACGCCGCATGAACGTGGTCGCCCATCATCGCGGCATGCAGGGCGAAGTGATCCGCTGAGGTCATCCGCCGCAGATTGCGCGGATCGTTGTTGCGCTTGTTGATGTCGACGTGGTGCCGGACATTGCCGTTGGCCGCGCTGTCCCTGCCGTGACGGAGGTTCCAACCGTCGGCGAGGTAGTGGGTGTAGACCCACTCCGCGCGGTCGTTCATCCAGACCCGCTCGTAACCGTTGAGGTTGTGCCCCTCGGCCTTGCTGGAGATGCGTCGGTAGAGCGGCATCAGCGAGTCGCCGGGCGTCAGGGCGTCCGCCCGCCGGTAGGAGCCGTCACGCAGCCGGAAGAGGTGGTCCGGCGTGCATCGGACCGACTCGCCGTTGTCGAGGGTCACCCGGACCAGTGCGGCGTTCCGCTTGGTGAGCCGAGGTTCCTCCAGCGGTGCGAGCACCACCCGGCCGGCCTTGTTGGTCGTGTAGCCGAAGTGGGTGACGCCCTCGGCCCAGTCGGCGGCGAGGTCGGCGAATGAGCGGGCCTCGCCCGAGGCGAGTGCGACCATCGTGTCCCCGGTGAAGCACCCGAGGGCGCTGTCGCCCTCCACGATGAACAGCTCGCTGCGCTCCACCCCGGTGGCGCGGCAGTCGACCAGCTTGGCCGGCATGGCCGCGCCCTCCAGCGCGGTCTTGCGGCGGGCGGCGTCCTTCTGCTGCTTCTGGGTGAGCCGGACCCGGGCCGCGTCGACGATCTTCTGGAGCACCGTGCGGGCCTCAGCCTTGGTGCGGCGGTCCTCCAGCCAGCTCCTGAGGTGCGCCTCGACGAGACCCTGGAGCACCTTGGTGATGCCGGCGGTGGAGAGCTCGTCCTTGGTCTGCGAGGTGAACTGCGGCTCCGGGATCCGCACGTGCACCACCGCGGTCATGCCCTCCAGGACGTCGTCCAGGGTGGGCGCGTCCTCCTTGGGCTTGAGCAGGCCCCGGGCGGTGCGGGCGGCGTCGGCGAGGGTGCGGGCCAGCGCCCGCTCGAAGCCCTTGCGGTGGGTGCCGCCGTGGGCGTTGCGGATGGTGTTGGTGAAGCACTCGACGGTGCGGTCGTAGCCGGTGCCCCAGCGGAACGCGATCTCGACCTCGGCGCGGCGCTGCACGTTGGACTGCATGACGCCGTTGGCGTCGGCGGCGTTCTCGCGGTAGGTGCCCTCGCCGGTGACCAGCAGCGTGCCGGAGACCGGACGGTCACCGGCCGGGGCGAGGAACTCCACCATGTCGGTCAGGCCGTCGGGGAAGTGGAAGCGCTCCTCGACGGCCTGCTCGCCGGTCTCGTCGCGCAGCCGGTAGGCCACGCCGGGCACCAGGAAGGCGGTGTTGCGCAGCTTGAGCCGGACCACGTCGGTGTCGAGCGCGGCGCCGGTCTCGAAGTAGCGGGGGTCGTGCCACCAGCGGATCGAGGTGCCGGTGCGCTGGCCGCGCTTCATGGCGCCGACGACCTGGAGGCCGGGACCGGGGGTGAACGGCGCGTCGGGGCCGTCGCCGTCGAAGATCCCGGGTACGCCGTGGCGGAACGACATGGCGTGCACCTTGCCGGCGCGGCGGACCGTGACGTCGAAGCGGCGGGAGAGCGCGTTGACGGCGGAGGCGCCGACGCCGTGCAGGCCGCCGGAGGTCTTGTAGCCCGAGCCGCCGAACTTGCCGCCGGCGTGCAGCCGGGTGAGCACCAGCTCGACGCCGGAGATGCCGGACTTGGCGTGCACGTCGGTGGGGATGCCGCGGCCGTCGTCGTCGACCTGGACCGAGCCGTCGGCGTGCAGGATCACGTCGACGGTGGTGGCGTGACCCGCGACACCCTCGTCGGTGGAGTTGTCGAGGATCTCGTTGACGAGGTGACCCACGCCACGGCTGTCGGTGGAGCCGATGTACATGCCGGGGCGCTTGCGGACGGCGTCGAGGCCCTCCAGGTGGGTCAGGTCGTCGGCCCCGTAGAGCGTCTCAGGCTGTGCGGTCAACTGGTCGTACTCCCAGGTCTCGGCGGTGTGGTGCCGTTCACCGTGATGATGCCCCCACGGCGATCGCCGGGCGCGGCGCGCCGCAGCGAGCCTAGCCCGGCGCTCCGACAGGTCCGATGCACCCGGTGCGGTGCGTTGTCCGGTCGGCCTGCGGGTCGCCCGGACGGCGGCGGCGGGGAGGCGTCCGGGCACGACAACGATCGGACCTGCGGACGTCTTCCCGGTCACCCTCGGGCCGATTGTCAACACCTGTCGTGACCTCGTGTCCGGCCATTGACGCCCGTCACAACCCCGTGATCTGATCGCCCCCTCAGAGGATCTTTCACGTTTCTATGTGTGAGGGTGAGGTGGGACATGTCCGTGTTCCGTCGTTCCGTGCTCACGGCGGCGCTGGCGCTCGCCACGGTGGCGCTGCCGGCCGCCGTGGCGCCCGCCGCGCCCGCCGCCGCGGCGCTGCCCACCGCCGCGGTGGCGCTGGGTGACAGCTTCATCAGCGGCGAGGGCGCCGGCGGGTACGCCCCGGTGGTCGACGTCAACGGCGTCGCGCAGGGCTTCCCCGGGTGGTCGGCGGCGAACGCCAACGCCTACTTCTGCCACCGCTCACCGAACGCCTCGCTGTTCCGGGCCGACCTGCCGGGCATCGCCGCGCGGTTCAACCTGGCCTGCTCGGGCGGGCAGCCGTACGACATCGCCAACGCCTCGGCCACCCGGGCCAAGGGCCGGCAGGTGGCCGCCCAGCTCGACCAGCTCCGGTCGGTGGCCCGGACCCACGACATCGACCTGGTGCTGGTCGGCCTCGGCTCGAACAACAGCTCCTTCACGTTCGGCAGTGTGGCGGAGAAGTGCGCCAACCGGTTCATCGCGGACGCGTGGACGGGCTGGTGGGAGTTCTGGGCGTACCTGGGCGGGCCGGTGGAGCAGAAGCCGTGCACCGACGCCGACCTCGGCACCGCCGCGCAGTTCTCCGCCGCGACCGCGGAGACCACTGCGGCGCTGCGGCAACTGCTCACCACGCTGGACGAGGTCGACGCCGACGGCCAGCACCGGGTGGTGTTCCAGGACTACACCAACCCGCTGCCGTACGAGCTGGACCAGAGCTACTGGAGCGAGGACAGCCGGGACGACACCCGGGACAAGTTCCGGGCCCTGGGCGCCGAGCGGTACGCGGCCGGTTGCCCGATCCACCGGGCCAGCCTGGCGCCCGGACAGCGTTTCTCCCAGGGGCTCGGCACGCTGGTCAGCTCCGTACGCGGCACGCTGGCCGCCGAGTTCCCGGCCGACGACCTGGTCTACCTGAACGTGCAGCGGGCCTTCGACGGCGCCCGGCTGTGTGAGTCGGCGGGCAGCCCGGCCAACGTGCTGGCCACCCCGATCCGGCTGATGGACGGCCCGAGCGGCACCTTCGTCACCAGCCTCTCCGGTTACGACAAGCTGGACATCCAGCGGATCGCGAACGCCTGCGGCACCTACTTCCAGACCTGCCAGGAGTCGTGGCACCCGAGCGCCGCCGGCCACCAGGTGCTCGGCCGCTGCCTGAGCGGGGCGGCGGTGACCGGCGCACGCGCCGTGTCCTGCGTCCGCGCCCCGGACGGCACGATCAGCGTGGGCTGACGCCGTCCGATCAGCGTGTGCCGGGACGCCGGCCGGCAGTCGCCGGCCGGCGTCTCCGCGCGTGGGCACGCGGGCGGTCAGGCGCGGGTCGCCGTGCCGAGCACGTGCGGCGAGGCGGGTGCCGGGATGCCGTGCTCGGGGAACCGGAACCGGTCCAGCCGGGTCACGGTGAAGCCGGCGGCCCGAATGGCGCCCACGGTGTCGCGGGCGGTGTGGCAGCCGGCGCAGAGCAGCGGCCAGAGCGTCGCGTCGGCGAGCCGCTGGGCCCGGCGCAGGCCCGGTGTCGACGCCACCACGTGCTCGTAGAAGCGCAGCTCGCCGCCGGGCCGGAGCACCCGGTGCGCCTCCCGCAGCGCCACCGCCTGGTCGGGCACGGAGCAGAGCACCAGCGACAGCACCACCGCGTCGGCGGCGCCGTCGGCGACCGGGAGCGCCTCGGCCAGGCCGGCGGCGACGGTCACCGGGACCCGGGCGTCGGGCGCGGCGGCCCGGGCGAGGGCACGCAGCCGGGGTTCCGGCTCCACGGCCAGCACCCGGGTCACGGCTGGCGGGTAGTGCGCCAGGTTGCGTCCGTTGCCGGCGCCGACCTCGACCACCCGGCCCCGCAGCCCGGCCACCAGGCGGCCCCGGTGCGCGGCCGCGCCGGCGGCGTCCATGGCGACGCTGGCCCGGGCGAAGAGCCGGGCGAAGACCGGGTGCGAGACGCCCATCAGCGGGTGGCCGGTGGGACGCCGAGGCTGAGCAGGAGCGGGCCGGCGGCGCCGTCGACCAGGTCGCCGAGGCGTACGCCGTCGAGCACGGCGAGGAAGGCGGTCTGGGCCCGGCGTAGCTCGCCGCGCAGCCGGCAGCCGCCGACCAGCGGGCAGGCCGGTTGGGCGCAGTTGACCACCTCGTCGTCGCCCTCGAAGGCGCGGACCACCTGCCCGACGGTCAGGTCGCCGGCGTGTTCGGCGAAGGCGACCCCGCCGGAGCGGCCCCGGATGGTGACCAGGACGCCGGTCCGCTGCAACCGCTGCACCACCTTCGCCACGTGGCTGCGCGGCAGGGCGAGCCGGGTGGCCAGCTCGTCGACGGTGGCGCGGACCGGGGACGCCGCGGTCAGCATGGCGATCCGCAGTGCCATGTCGGTCGACCGGTTGAGCCTCACGGCTCGACCCTAGCCATTGCGCGCCGTACGCGACACGGGCCGATCGCCGGTGATCCGCGCCACGCCCGTTCCGGGACCTTGGACCCTGAAGAGGAATTTGAGATTCCTGTTCTGTGGTGGTCGACCCGTTCGACGCCCAGAAGGAGACCCGCCGTGCTCTCGGAATCCTCCGCCGCCGTGGTGACCGCGACCCTGCCCGCCGTGCGCGCACACCGCGAGGCGATCACCGGCCGGTTCTACCGGCGGATGTTCGACGCCCACCCGGACCTGCTCGACCTCTTCAACCGGGGCAACCAGGCGACCGGCCAGCAGAAGGCCGCGCTCGCCGCGGCGGTGGTGGCGTACGCCGGACACCTGGCCGGCGACGACGCCGGCCTGCCGTGGGGGCGGTCCTGGACCGGATCGCGCACAAGCACGCCTCGCTGGGCATCACCGCCACCCAGTACCCGATCGTCGGCCGGCACCTGCTCGCCGCGGTCGCCGAGGTGCTCGGCGACGCCGTCACGCCGGCGGTCGCCGCCGCCTGGGACGAGGTCTACTGGCTGCTCGCCTGCGAGCTGATCGCCCGGGAGGCACGGCTGTACGCCGGCGCCGGCGTGCCGGAGGGCGCTCCGGTGTGGCGCGACTGGCGGGTGACCGGACGGGCCCGGGAGACCGCCGACGTCGTCTCGTTCACCCTCGCCCCGGCCGACGGCGGCGCGGCCCCCGACTTCACTCCCGGCCGGTACGTCTCGGTCGCAGTCGACCTCGACCACGGTCGGGGGCAGCAGATCCGGCAGTACAGCCTCTCCGGCCGGCCGGGCGCCGCCGAGTGGCGGATCACCGTGAAGCGGGTCCGCGGTCAGGCCGGCGCGCCGGACGGCCTGGTCTCCGGGCACCTGCACGACCGGGTTGCGGTCGGCGACACGCTCCGGCTGAGCCCGGCGTTCGGCGAGGTCGACGCGACCGGCGACGGCGGGCCGCTGCTGCTGGTCAGCGCCGGCATCGGCCTCACCCCGGCGATGGCGGCGCTGGCGCACCTGGCCGACCGGGACCCCCGCCGCGAGGTGACGCTGGTGCACGCCGACCGGGCCGCCGCCGCGCACGCGTTGCGCCACGAACTGCCCGCGATGCAGGAACGGCTGCCGAACCTCGCGGTCCACCTCTGGTACGAGGACGCCGCCGACGCCGAGCCGCCCATGCTGAAGGCGGAGGTACGCCCCGGGCTGGTCGAGCCGGACCGGATCCCGGTCGGCGCCGGGACCGCGGCGCACCTGTGCGGCCCGATCGCGTTCATGAACCTGGTCCGGGGCAACCTGCTGCGCCGGGGCGTGCCGGCGCAGCGGATCGCCTACGAGGTGTTCGGCCCCGGCATGCTGCCCGGCTGACCGCGTGCCGCTGCGGGTCCACCCACCGTTTGCTACCCGCCGGTAGCTAAGCTGGGCCGGTGAGTGGCGAGTACGCGCAGGAGTACGTGGACGTCGACGGCGCCCGGATCGGCGTCCAGGTCTACCCGGAGCCGGCCGGGCCGCCCGGCGCGCCGGTGGTGGTGATCTGGCCGGCCATGGGCGTCCGGGCACGCTACTACCGCCCGTTCGCCGCCGCGCTGCGCGACGCCGGGCTCGCGGTCGTGGTGGCGGACCTGCGCGGCACCGGGGAGAGCACCCCCGCGCCGGCCCGCACCTGCCGGTACGGCTACGCCGAGCTGGCCACCGACGTCGGGGCGGTGCTGGACGCGCTCAAGCCCCGGCTGGACGGCCGCGTCCGGGTGCTGCTCGGGCACTCGCTCGGCGGGCAGGTGGCGGTGCTGCACCAGGCGCTGCACGACGCCGGCCGGGTGGACGGGCTGGCGCTGGTGGCGGTGGGCCTGCCGTGGTGGCGCCGCTATCCGGGGCGGCGCGGCTGGGGCGTGCTGCCGTACACCCAGGGCATCGCGGCGGCATCCCGGCTGCTCGGCGTCTGGCCCGGCTGGGGCTTCGGCGGCCGGCAGGCGCGCGGGGTGATCCGGGACTGGGCGCACACCGCCCGTACCGGCCGGTTCCCGGCGCTCGACGGCGTCGACGCGGAGGCCGCCGTGCGGCGGATCCGGACGCCGGTGCTCGCGGTCAGCGTCGACGACGACCAGTACACGCCGCACGAGACGCTGGACCACCTGTGCGACAAGCTGACCGCCGCGCCGGTGACCCGGCACCGCTACACCGTCGCGGAGGCGGGCGCCCCGCTCGACCACTTCACCTGGGTCCGCGCCTCGGCGCCGGTGGCCGCCCGGGTGGCCACGTTCGCCGCCACGCTGCCGACCCGCATCTCGGGGGCGTGAGCAGGCCGAGGACGGGTATGCCGCACCGCCCGAACACGGCGGAGGGGGATCAGATGTCCGAACGGCACACCGCGTTGCGCTCGATGCACGACCTGGGCCTGGCGGCCTGGTTCGGGGGCTCACTTATGGGGGCGCTCGGCGTCAACGGCGCGGCGGCACGAATCGACGACACGACTCAGCGACTGCCGGTGGCCTCGGCCGGCTGGGCGCGGTGGACCCCGGTGAACGCGGCGGCGATCGGCGCCCACCTGGCCGGCGCGGTCGGCGAACTGGTCACCGAGACCCCACGGATGGCCCGGCAGTCCGGGGTGGGGAAGGCGAGCGCGGTGAAGACCGCGCTGACCGTCGGCGCGCTGGCGGTGACCGGTTACAGCAAGCTGGTCGGCATGCGCCTGGAGCGGGCGGGCGGGCCGCCGGTCGAGGGGACCACCGAGCCCAACCACCACACCCCGGCGAACGTCGCCGCCAGCCAGCGGCAGATGAAGATGCTCCAGTGGGCGATTCCGGCGCTGACCGGCGCGCTGGTCGTGATGACTGCCTACATGAGTGAGCAGCAGAAGCCCGGCCAGGTGTTCCGCGGCATGCTGGACCGCGCCGGCGGCCTGATGGTCGCGCCGAAGAACCTCGGCAAGATGGCCGCCATGGGCGCGGCCGGGCGTCACCTGGTCGGTTCCGGCCGCTGAGACCACCGCGCGGCCGGCGACCCACATCGGGGTGGGTCACCGGCCGCGCGGTGTCCGTCTCAGGAGCCGGTGCCGTCCTCCCCCGGGGCGCCCGGCGCGGACGGCTCGTTGTCCGGCACCGGCGAACCGGTCACCGGTCGCCCGGTGTCGTCCACCAGGCCCGGGGCCATGCTGCCGCCGTGCGCCTCCTCGGCCTCCCGGGTCGCCCGGGGATCCCGGCCGTCCGGGGTCGTCTCGTCGCGCCGTTCGTCCACGTGTCCCCCCTCGCTGTCGTCCCTGGCCGGTACCCGTGCGACGGCCCGGAAAACCTCAGGCGCGCGCGGCGGCGGGCACCACACCGAGCAGCTCGGCGAGGCGGGCGGCGTCCCGTTGGGCCTGGTCGCCGCAGCAGTTGTTGGTCAGCACGTGCAGCTCGGCGCACTGGTCGGCCAGCTCGCGCAGCAGCACCGACCAGTGCCGCAGCTCCGACTCGCCGTAGGCGTAGCGGAACCGCTCCTGCTTGTCGCCGCTGGACCAGGCGTCGCTGTGGCCGTGGAACCGGACCACCGCCAGGTCGGTGGTGGCGACCAGGATCGGCGGCACCGAGGAGACGTGCCCCTGCGGCATGTCCACGCAGCCGTACCCGAGCCCGTGCTCGCGCAGGAACGTCACGGTGTCGACCACGGCGTCCTCGGTGAACCAGGAGGAGTGTCGCAGCTCGACGGTGACCGGAAAGGGTCGGCACCGCTGCGCGGCGGCCACGATCCGCCGCCGGGCCGCGTCGCCGCGGGCCAGCCACGGCGGGAACTGCAACAGCACCGCGCCGAGCCGGTCGGCCGCCGCGAGCGGCGCCAGCGCCGCGTGGAACCGGCCCCACAGCTCGTCGTACGCCCCGGCGGACAGGTCGCGCCAGCGGATCCGGCTCGGGCCACCGGCCGGCCGCAGGTCCTTCGGCAGCGCCTCGACCGGCGTGTGGTGACCGGTGAAGAGCCGGAACGCCTTGACGTCGAAGGTGAAGCCGGGCGGGGTGGCGTCCGCCCACGCCGCCGTGGTCTCCGGCGCCGGCACCGCGTAGTACGACGTGTCCACCTCGACCAGCCCGAAGTGCTCGGCGTACCAGCGCAGCCGGCCGGCCGGCGTGTTGGTCCCGCGTGGATACCAGCCGGACCGGACCAGCATCTGGTCGGCCCAGGAGGACGTGCCCACCTTGATGACACCCATGTCGTTCAGTTCACCGCGAACCGGACGGACCGGCAACCGGAGGCTCCGGTGTGGATCGCCGGAGTTGTCGGTGCCGGGTCGTACGGTGAGTCCGGGTCGATCGAGAGGACGAGCGGCATGGATGTCACCGACCAGGTTCCCACCGGCGAGCGGGCCGACCTGCTCGTCGCCCTGCGCCGGCACCGCGGCTTCCTGCGCCAGACCGTGGCCGGGCTGGACGACGCGCAGGCGGCGCGCCGCAGCACGGCCAGCGAGCTGTGCCTCGGCGGGATCGTCAAGCACGTGGCGATCACGGAACGAAGCTGGGCGCGCTTCGCGGTGGGCGGCGCCGAGGCGATGCGGAGCGAGCCGGTCGACTGGGCCGGCCAGTTCCGGATGGTCGAGGGCGACACCCTGGCCGGGCTGCTCGCCGCGTTCGACCGGGCGGCCGCCGAGACGGACGCGCTGGTCGGCACGCTCGACCTGGACGCCGCGCACCCGCTGCCCGACGAGCCGTGGTTCGAGCCGGGCGCGGCCTGGACGGTCCGCCGGGTGCTGCTGCACCTGATCGCCGAGATCGCCCAGCACGCCGGCCACGCCGACATCGTCCGCGAGTCGATCGACGGCGCGAAGACCATGGGCTGACCTCCACTCCCGTCCCGAGTCGGGCACCCGGCGGGTCGCGGCGCCCGCGAGGGTGACCGGTCTCACGTCCGTCGCCGGGCCCGGCGTGTGACGCTCCCACAGGTGGCGGCGCTGAGGGTCACGAGATGGACGCACCCCGCCTGGACCAGGAAACCGTCGAGCGGCTGCTCGCCGGTTCCTCCAGCGGCGCGCAGACAGCCCCCGCCGCGCTCGTGAAGTTCCTCGACGTCGTCCGGGCGGCGCCCGGCGCCGGGGAACTCGACGGCGAGGCCGCCGCCGTGGCGGCGTTCCGGGCGGTCCGGGCGACCACCTCCGCCGCCCGTGACGCCTCTGAGCGGCGACCGGCGGCCGTCACCGCCGGTCGAGGGCCGGTGGCCGATGCCACTGAGCGACGACCGGCAGCCGTCACCGCCGGTCGGGGGCCGGTGGCCGGACGCCGCGGTGCGGGCGACCGTCCGGCCCGCCGGTTCGCCGGGTTGCTCGGGGCCAAACTCGCCGTCGCCACGCTGGCCGCGTCGCTCACCGGTGGCGTCGCGCTGGCCGCCGTGACCGGCAACCTGCCCGGCGCCACCGGCGACGAGGCGCCACCGGTCGGCATCACCACCGGTGCCCGGCCCACGGCCGCGCCCACGCCCCCGGCCCGCCCGAGCCGTCCGGCCACCGGTCCCCGCGCCGGCGCACCCGATCCGTCCTCACCGGCCGGGCTCTGCGCCGCGTACCGGGCCGTCCCGGAGATCGAACGACGCCGCGCGCTGAACGCTCCGGCCTTCGCCGGCCTGGTCACCGCCGCGGGCAGCGCGGGCCGGGTGCCCGGCTACTGCGCCGCCCTGCTCGACGGTTCCGCGCCGGCCGGGTCCGGCACGCCCACGCCGGGCGACCCGAGCGAGCGGGCGGAGCACCCGACCGGCGGGCCACCGGGCGGGGTCCTGCCCACCCCGGGTCCGGCCGGGCCCCCGGCCGGCACCGCCCGGCCACCGACCGCCACCGCCACCGCCGGGCCACTGGTCAGCCCGACCGGCATCGAGCCCACCACCGAGGCCGCCCGCACCCCGGCCGGTCCCGGGTCCGGCGCCGACCGCACGCCGGGCGACGACGCGCTCGACCCGGCCGGACCGGGGACCGGCGGACGCGCCGGCTGACGACCGGCTGGTAACTTGCCCCGGTGACCCCGCGGCGTCGCCGACCGGCGATCCTCCTCCGCCTGGCCGTGGTGCTCGGCGTGGTGGCCGGCATCGTGCTCACCGCGCTCGGCCCGGCCACGGTGACCGGCCTGCTGCCCTACTTCACCATCCAGAGCAACGTGGCGGTCGGCGTGCTCGCCGGCTACGCCGCCTGGTGCGCGTCGCGCGACCGGCCGGAGCCGCCGAGCGCGCTCAAGGGCGCGGTGACGCTCTACATCACCATCACCGGCACGGTCTACCACCTGGTGCTGGCCAATCCGGCGAGCCCGTTCGCGATGGCCCAGCCGCACCGCGACCCGGGCGAGTGGTGGGGCAACCAGCTCCTGCACACCGTGGTGCCGCTGCTCGCGGTCGCCGACTGGGCGTTGTTCGACAGGCGCGGCCGGCTGCGCCCCCGGTACGCCGCCTGGTGGCTGGCGTTCCCGCTGGCGTACCTCGGGTTCGCGCTGGTGCGCGGGCTCGTCGTGCACCGCTACCCGTACCCGTTCCTCGACGCCGGGCAGCTCGGCTACGACGGCGTCGGGCTCAGCGCGGTCGGGTTCGCCGCCGTGTTCTGGCTGCTGGGCCTCCTCTTCGTGGGCGTCGACCGGCTGCTCGCCCGGGCGGCCCGGGGCGGTGCGCCGCCGGTGGCCCGGGCGGCCGAGCCACCGTCACCGACGGCCGGGCCGACGACCCCGGCGGCGCGGGGCTCCGGCTGAACGGGCGCGGTCAGGCCACGTCGCGGGTCCCGGTCCGCAGCCGCCGGCGACTGGCGCGTTCCCGGCCGTACGAGTCGGCCCGCCCCCACCGGCCCGGCACGTCGAGCAGCTCGATCCGGCCGTAGCCGGCGGGGATCGCGGGGTCCACCAGCAGGTTGTCCCCGCACGGGCGCAGCCCCAGCATGGTCGCCACCAGCATCAGCAGGCCGCCGGAGGCCCACGACTGCGGCCGGCCGGCCGCCGGCAGCTGCACCGGATACTTGGTGACCCGACGGGGGTAGCCGGCGATCACCTCCGGCACCGACCCGCCGAGCGTCTCCGCCACCCCGAGCACCCCGGCGGCGACCTGGGCGGCCTCCGCGTCGTAGCCGTACCGGCGCAGGCCGGCCGCGACCAGCGCGTTGTCCGACGGCCAGACCGCGCCGAGGTGCGCGCCGACCGGGTTGTACGGCCGCTGCCCCTCCGCGTACGTGCGCACGCCCCAACCGGAGAAGAGGTCCGGGCCGCACAGGTGGGCGGCGAGCGAGTCGGCCCGCTCGGGTTCGACGATCCCGCTCCAGAGCAGGTGCCCGAGCCCGGAGGTGAGCGCGTCGACCGGCTCCCCGTCCGGGGTGATCGCCAGCGCGTAGTAGCCCCGGTGCGGCAGCCAGAAGTCGCTGTTGAACCGCTCCCGCAGCCGCGCCGCGTCGGCCTCCAGCCGCTCGGCGTACTCCGGGTCGCCCCAGAACTCCCGGGCCAGCCGGGCGCCCCGGATCCGCGCGTCGTACGCGTACCCCTGGAGTTCGGCGGTGGCCCGCGGGAACGGCGGCTCGACACCGTGCCGGTCGACGATCGCCTCCGGCGAGTTGCGCCAGCTCTGGTTGGCCACCCCGTTGTCCGTGTTGCGCGACTGGTAGCGCAGGTAGCCGTCGCCGTACGGGTCGCCGTACTCGGTCAGCCAGTCCAGCGCCATCCGGGCCGGGTGACGTAGCTGCCGGACCAGGTCCGCGTCGCCGCTCCAGCGTTCGTACTCGTCGAGCAGGACGACGAAGAGCGGGGTGGTGTCGGCCGCGCCGTAGTAGAGCGCGGTGGGCTGCTCGTCGAACGCCGCCGCCTCGCCGTACCGCAGCTCGCCGAGGATCTTGCCGGGCTCCTCGTCGTGGTAGTCGTCGAGTTGGCCGCCCTGCCCGAGCGCGAGCATCCGCAGCGTCGGCGGCGTCAGCTCGGGCGTGAACGGCAGCGTCTCCAGGCAGGTGATCAGCGCGTCGCGCCCGTACAGCGTCATCGCCCAGGGCAGCCCGCCGACCGGCACCCGATCGGCGTACGCCAGCGGGGTGTACCGCAGCGCGGCCAGGTCGGCCAGCGCCTGCCGGTAGGCGGCCGCCAGCGGTTGGCGTTCGGCGACCAGTTGCGGTGCCTCGTCGTACCAGCGGGCCAGGTCGTCCCGCATGCTGCGCCGGACCTGCTGGCGGTGGGACTCGATGTCGGCCCGCAGGTCCCGCTCGCCGGCGCCCTGGATGATCATCCGGACGTGCAGGTCGGTCTGCCAGGCGCCGTTCGGGTCGACCCGGATCCGGAACGTCATCCCCCGCTGGTCGACCTCGACCGGCGCGGTGCTGGAGACGCGGGTCTCCCGGGTGAACCGTCCCCGCTGGTAGCGGATCCGCAGCTCCCGACACTCCGAGTCGGCGGTGGCCGCCGTCCGGCGCGGCGCGGGGTGGCGGATCTCGGCGGTGTCGGCGAAGTCGCTGCCGATCTCCATCCGCACGATGAAGTCGGCGGGCTCCGCGGCGTGGTTCAGCACCGTGATCTGCTCGTGGAACGCCTCACCGACGGAACGGTGCCGGATCACCGAGACGTCCGCGTCGACGTAGTGGCTGGCGGCGCCCGGCACCAGCACGTAGCGGGTCTCGTAGTAGGTCAGGTCGTCCCGGGAGAGCGACTGCAATCGCTCGCCGTCGACGGTCAGGATCCACCGGGAGAGGAACCGGGTGTCGAAGGAGAACAGGCCGATCGGGGCGCACGGGTGCGCCTCCATGTCACCCTGCGCGTCGCCCATCGCGAAAGCGTTGCCGGCCAGGACGGAGACCAGTTCCTGCCTCATCGCGCCGCCGGCCGGGGGGCGGAGCCGGCCAGGTCCCGGGGATGCCGGGCCCCCGGCGGGCCGGGGAAGATCCGGCGCAACGTCATCAGCAGCTTCAGGTTGCCCTGCGCGGTGATGTCGTTGCGCAGGATCGCCGCGGCCAGGTGCAGGCGGCCCGCGGCGATCCGGTCGAACACCTCCCGGTCCGCGTGGACGACCAGTTCCGCCTCCTCGGCCGAGCGGGCGACCCGGACGTCCTGCCGGTCGATGGTCAGATACCAGTGTTCCGTCCGGCCGCCCTCCCGCAGGTCCAGGCGGACCGTGCCGGAGGTGGTCTCCGGCAGGTCGGGGTGCCGGCCGGCCGCTCCCCGGGCCAGGTGCTCCGCGGCCGAGGTGCTCATCGCTGCCTCCCTTGTCCGTCGTCGCGCGTGCCCGACGTGCGGCTCCGCCCGTGGCCGCAGCGTTCCCGCCGGCCGGGTGAGACCAACTCACCCGATCCGGGTGAGACCGGCCCGCGCGGCGGGTACCGGACGGCCATGTCGACGACCGCTGACGCCGCCACCGACCGGGTGCTGCTCGCGCTGCTGACCATGCAGCGGGAGTCCTGGGAGCAGGGCATCACCGGGCAGGCGCTGCTCGACCTGGGCCGACCCGAGGCGGCGACGCTCGTCGCCGACGCCGCGGTGACCCGGCAACGGCCCGACGGCCGGCTCGGTGAGCTGGCCGGCGCGGTGGGCGCGGTGAACGGCGCCGCCTGCGGCGAGGTGGTCCGGCACGCCGCGGTCACCACCGGCGATCCGAGGTACGCCGCCGCGCTGGACGCCCAACTCGACTGGCTGGTGCGCCGGGCTCCCCGGGCCGCCGACGGCACGCTGTTCCACCTGCTGGACGGCCGCCAGGTGTGGGCCGACACGGTCTACATGGTGGTGCCGCTGCTCGCGCTCACCGGCCGCACGGAGCTGGCCGCCGCTCAGGTGGCGGGGCACCGACGCCGGCTGCACGACGCGCGTACCGGCCTCTACGCGGCCCGCTGGGACGAAGATTGGGGCGAGCTGGACCGGCCGCAGCCGTGGGGCACCGGCAACGGCTGGGTGGTGGCCGGGATCGCCCGGGCGCTGCGCCTGGCACCCGGCTGGCCGGCCGGGACACGCGCCGAGCTGGCCGGGCACGCCGAGGAGGTGCTGACCGCCTGCCTCCGGCACCGCACCGACGACGGCCTCTTTCCCGACGTGCTCGACGACCCCGGCACGTTCGGAGAGGCCAACACCGCCCAACTGCTCGGGTACGCGGCGTTGACCGGGGTGGCCGACGGCTGGCTGCCGCCGTCGTGGTTCGGCACCGGCGCGGAGCTGCTGGCCGCCGCCGCCCGGCGGGTGGACCGGTACGGGCGGGTGACCGGCGTCAGCGGCGCGCCCGACTTCACCGGCCCCGGCACCTCCCCCGAGGCGCAGGCGTGCTTCCTGCTCGGGCAGGCCGCGCTGGGTCGCGCCCGGGCGGTGGTCAGCGCCGCCGGATGAGCCCGCGCACGTAGGCGGCCTGCCCGGCGTGCTGCAGGTCGTCGTCGAGCACGCTCACCAGCCGGACGCCGAGCGTGACCGGCGGGTCCCAGTTCTCGTCCACGACCCGGTCCAGGTCGGCCGGGCGCAGCCCGCGCAGGTACGCCACGCTGCGCTCCACCACCGCCCGGTGGTAGTCGAGCAGCACGCCACCGTTCTCCGGCCGCACGGCGGCGATCTGCTCGGGGCCGTGGCCGTAGCCGGTGTCGTCGGGATCGGGCCGCAGGCCGCACCGGCCCGCCCAGTCGCCGGTGGCCCAGAGCTGCCGCTCGCCGAGCAGGTCGGCGACGTGGTGGTCCTGGATCCGGGTGAGGTGCCAGACGAGCCAGCCCACCGGGTTCGCCCCGTCCGCCGGGGCCTGCCGCAGCTGTTCCGGGTCGAGCCCGTCGAGCGCCGCGGCGACCAGGTCGGGCAGTCGCCCGTACGCCTCGGTCAACAGGTCGTTCACGTCCACGTGTGCCTCACTCCCCCAGCGTCTCGTGCCGTCCCCGAGGCAGTACCGCCCAGCGTGGGCGGCAAACCTCGCCGCCTAGGGTGGTCGGGTGGTCGCGGCGCTGGAGCTGTATCTGGACACCGACGCCACCCGGCGGATCCGGGTGCTGTGGGACCTGCTGGAGTCCGAGGGGGTGCCGAGCATGCGGTCCCTGCTGGCGCAGCGGCACCGACCGCACGTCTCGCTGGCGGTCGCGCCCCGCCTCGACCCGGGGCAGGTGGCCGCGGCGCTCGCCGGGATGGTGGTGGCCACGCCGCTGCGACTGGAGTTCCAGCACGCCGGCCAGTTCGTCGGGCGGGTGCTCTGGCTCGGGCCGGCGCCCACGTCGGAGCTGCTCGCGCATCACGCCGGCGTGCACGAGCGGCTGGCCCGCGCCGGCGTCGGCGTGGTGGAGCACTACCGGCCGGGGCGCTGGGTGCCGCACTGCACGCTCTCCATGCGGGTGCCGAACCCGCTGATGGCCGCCGCGGTGCGCCGCTGCCTGGAGGTGCTGCCGCTGACCGCCACCGTGGTCGGCGCCGCCGTGACCGACCACGCCCGCGACATCGCCCATCCCCTCCCCTGAGCGGGTCGCCTTTCGCGCCATCTGCGCCCACCCGTGGCGCTTCGGGCCGAGCCGGCGCAAGCTGATAAAAGCGCAGGTCAGAGCCATTCTGGCCACCCGAGGACGTGCGGCCGGAGCGCGTACGAGCACGCCGAAGGAGACCACGATGGCCGCACCCGTGATCCGTTCCGTCACCGCCACCCGGACCGTCCTGCTGCCCGGGCAGTCGACCACCGTACGGGTCGACGCCTACCACCCCGACTCGCGGCTGCTCACCGTCGCCGGCCGGGTCAGCGACCCCACCGGCGCCGCCTGGGACGCTCCGGTCCGGGTGGATCTGGGCGTGCCGCTGACCGTCCAGCTCGCCAGCACCACGCCCGGCGTGACGGTCGCCCCGAGCGGGACCGACCCGGACAGCTTCACGGTCACCGTCCTGGCCGGCCGGGGCCCGGTCACGGTGACCGCGACGGCGCGGGACGGCGCCGGCCGCACCGGCACCGCCGTCCTTACGCTGACGGTGCCGCTGCTGGTCGGGATGAGCGCCGAGAAGGGGGCGCGGACCCGGCAGGTGGTCGTCGCCTATCCGGACATCCGCTACATGCGCGACTACGGCACCGACGGCCCGGACGCGGACGCGCTGCCGGAGCTGCCCCCGCTGGACGCCGGCAAGTTCGTCGACGCGCCGTCGGCCGTCATGCACGTCTCCTGGAAGGACGACGTGGAGCAGCTGGCCGGCTGGCTCGACGGCGTCCGCCGGCCGGTCTACCTGACCTGGTACCACGAGCCGATGGGCGACGTGCCCCCGGCGACGTACCGGGCCACCGCCGGCCGGGTGACCCAGATCGTGGCCGCGCACCCCAACCGGCGTTGGGTGCTCGGGCACGGCCCGATCGTCACCCGCTACTGGCTGGACGAGGGCGGCGGCAACCCGGCCGACTGGGCCTATCCGGGCATGACGCACTACGGCGTGGACTGCTTCTCACGGGACACCGCCGGGTACTGGCCGGCCTCCCGGATGTTCGGGGTCTCCTTCGGCAAGGTGCGCGCCGCCTGTCCCGGCGTCCGGCTGCTGGTGCCCGAGTACGGGCTGAGCCGGACCACGGCCGACCCCACCGGCGCCGGCCGGGCGCGGGCGGTACGGGACCACGTGACCTGGCTGCGCCGGCAGGCCGACGTGGACGCGGTCGCGTACTGGAACAACGGGGCCGACTTCGCGCTGGGTGACCCGCCGCTCGACTCCACCGCCTGGCGCGACCTCCAGCTCGGCGCGGCATAGAATCAGCCGATGAGGCGGAGCCGGTGACCGACGGGGGCACGACGCACCCGGGCTACGGCCATGTCTGCCTCGCCTACGACGACCCGGCGACGCTGCACGCCCAGGCGGTCGAGCAGGTCACCATCGGTCTCGCGGCGGGCGAGCAGGTCTGGCTGATCGGCCCGGACGAGGCCGACACCGTGGCGCGACGGTTGGCGTCGGTGCCCGGCTTCGACGCCGCCCGGCGACGCGGCGCGGTGCGGCTGTTCCCGGTCGGCCACGCCTACCGTCACGACGAGGCCGTCGACCCGGAGCGGCAGGTTCAGGCGTACGTGCGGGCCACCACCGAGGCGCTGGCCGCCGGCCACACCGGCCTGCGGGTGCTGGCCGAGGCGACCGGCCTGGTCCGCACCGCCGCGCAGCGGGACGCCTTCGCCCGCTACGAGCACCGCATCGACCACTGGCTGCGGCACCGGCCGATGTCCGCGGTCTGCGCCTACGACCGCCGCGTGCTGGGCGACGCGGCGATCGCGGAGCTGGCCTGCATGCATCCGGAGACCAACACCGACGTGCTGTTCCGACTGCACGCCGGCGACGGTGACGCGGCGGTGACGCTCGGTGGCGAGCTGGACCCGACCAACCACCGGCTCTTCGCCGCCGCGCTGGACCGGGCCGACCCGCGCCCGACCGCCGGGCGGCTGGTCTTCGACGCGACCCGGCTGGCCTTCGTCGACCACCGCAGCCTGCTGCACCTGCGCGACCACGCCCGCCGCCACGGCGCGGTCGCGGTGCTGCGCACCCGCCGGTCGGCCGCGGCCCGGCTGGTCGAGCTGCTGGGCCTGACCGAGGTACGGGCGGAGGTGGTCCGATGAGGACCGGCGCGGCCGCCGGCCACGTGGGCTACTTCCACGAGGCGATCCTGTACGACTCCGACGACGAGTTGCTGACCGTGGTGGTGCCGTTCCTGCTGGGCGGTATCGAGGCCGGCGAACGCGTGGCGGTGAGCCTCGACGCGCACCACGCCGAGCTGGTGCGCCGGGCGCTGCCCACCGGCGCGGAGGTCACCTTCCTGCCCGGCGGGGACGTCTACGCCCGGCCCGCCGCGGCGATCCGGGCCTACCGGGAGTGGTTCGGTTCGGTCACGGTGGGCACGGCGCAGCTCCGGATGGTCGGCGAGCTGCCACCGGCGTTGCTCGGCGCGACCTGGGACGCGTGGGCCCGTTACGAGTCGGCGATCAACCACGCCTACGACGACTTCCCGCTGTGGGGCATCTGCGCCTACGACCGGCGCGTCGTGCCGCCGCACGTGCTGACCGATGTGGCCCGCACCCATCCCCGGATCGCCCGGCCGGACGGCAGCCACGAGCCGACCGGGGTCTACACCGAACCGGCGACCTATCTGGCCGAGTGCCGGCCGGCTCCGCCGGACCCGCTGCAGCACACGGCGCCGCTGGTCGAGCTGACCGACCCGACGCCGGCCGACGCCCGGGCGGCGGTGCGCGCCGCCGACGCCGGCCACCTTCCGCCCGACAGCGTCGACGACCTGGTGATGGCGGTCAGCGAGGTGGTGTGCAACGCGGCGCGGCACGGGACGCCGCCGGTGCGCATGCGGGTGTGGTGCGGGACGGACCGGATCGTGGTGACCGTCCACGATCGGGGTCCCGGCCCCAAGGACCCGTACGCCGGGCTGTTGCCGGCGGGCGACGGCAGCGAGGGCGGCCTGGGGTTGTGGATCAGCCACCAGAGTTGCGACCACGTGACGCACCACCGGGACGCCGACGGTTTCACCATCCGCCTGACGGCGGGGAATCCGCACTTCCCGGTCTGACCGTCGGACCGACCGGCGGGCCAAGGGCGGGGCGGGGCGAGCGCCGTGTGCGAACACGGTACCGTTGCGCCTCATCGTGCCCCGCGGCCTGGCGCTGGCGAACCGACGGAGGATGGCGCATGTCCAACGGTGAGGAACCGTTCGCACCCCACGACGACGTGTCCGCGCGACCGCGGTTCGACCCGGCGCTGCGCGGCTACGACAAACGGCAGGTGGACCGGTACGTCGAGCAGATGGACGGCGAGCTCGGCGCGTTGACCGCCGCCCGGGACCGGGCGTACGCCCAGGTGCGTGAGTTGACCGCGCAGATGCAGCGGGCGCAGGCCGAGGCGGTCGAGCTGCGGGACCGTCCGACGGCGGTGGACCGGGCGTCGTTCCGGGACCTCGGCCCGATGGTCGACCAGATTCTCGACCTGGCCGAGAAGCAGGCCGGTCAGATCACCGAGATGGCCACCAAGCGCGCCGACGACTTCCAGGCCCAGGCGGAGCGGGTGCTGACCGCGGCCCAGGAGCAGGCCGCCCTCCAGCGGCGCGAGCTGGAGGAGGAGCTGTCCGCCCGCCGGGCCGAGCAGGAGCGGGTGGACGAGGAGCGCCGCGCCACCGCGCAGGCGGAGCTGACCGCCGTCCGGGAGTTGGCGGAGAAGCTGCGTTCCGAGGGTCAGGCGGTGCACGACCGGGCCCAGCAGGAGGCGAAGCGGATCAGCGAGCAGACCACGCAGCAGGTCGAGCAGGCCCGGTCCGCGTCCGAGGCGCTGGTGAAGGCCGCCCGCACCCAGATCCAGCAGGAGGTGCAGGCCAACCGGAGCAAGGCCCAGCAGGAGCTGGCCCAGTGGCAGGCGACCATGGCCCGGGAGCTGGACGAGCGGCGGGCCGCGGCCGAGCAGGAGTTGGCCGACCGGGCGACGGCGGCCGAGCGGGACATCGCCGCGCTGGTCGCCGAGGCCCAGCAGTACGCCACCGAGGTGCGCGAGCGGGCCGACGAGGAGACCGCGGCGCACCAGGAGCAGCTCGCCGGCGTGCAGCGGGAGATCCAGCAGCGGCAGGAGACGCTGGGCCAGCTCAAGAGTGAGCTGGAGACCGTCGGCCAGCAGTTGGCACAGACCCGTGGGGAGATCACCACGATCGAGCGGGCCGGCGCCGAGCTGGAGGAGCGGCTAATCGTCGTACGCCGGGACCTGGCCGCCGAGACCAAGCGGCTGGACGAGGCGCGGCGCGCGGCGGAGCTGGCCGAGCAGCACGCCAAGGAGACGCGGGCCCGGGTGCAGCGGGAGGCCAAGCGGGTGGCGGACCTGGCCGCGGCGGCGGTGATGGCGGCCGCCGCGGGCGGTGGCGAGACCGCCGAGTACCCGCAGGTGGCGGTGCGCCCGACGGCGGCCGGGCCGGCGCCCGTCGAGCGGACCGACGCCGACCGGGACGAGGTCGACCGGCCGCGCGCCGGGCGGGCGGACGCCGACCGCGAGGAGGCCGACCGGCCGCGCGCCGGGCGGCCGGACGCCGACCGGGACGAGGCCGACCGGCCGCGCGCCGAGCCGTTCATCGAGCGGTTGGACGGGCCGAGCTTCGACGCGTTCGCGGTGCGGACGCCGGCGCCCCGTGGGGCGTCCGAGGCGGAGACCACCGGGCCGGACGCCGGCGTCCGCGCCCCGGCCTGACGGTCAGGCGGCGCCGCCCGCCGCGGGGACGTCGTCGATCGTGACGACGAGCTTGCCGGTGACCCGGCCGGTGTCGGCGCGCGCGTGGGCGGCCGCCAGCTCGGACAGTGGATAGGTCCGCTCGACGTGGACCGAGAGCTGTCCCGCGTCGACGAGCTCGCGGATCGTGTCGAGCGGCGCGGTCAGCCGCGTCCCGCCGAGCCAGCGGTACCGCCGGCCCCGCCGGTGCGCCTCCGGTTCCGTGACGCCCGGGTCCAGCGCGGCGCCGAGCAGGAGGCCGTCCGGGCGGAGCGCGTCGAGCGACAGTCGCCCGTAGTCGCCGCCGACCAGGTCGAGGACGACGTCCACGTCGCGGGCGACGCTGCGGAAGTCGGTGCGGGTGTAGTCGACGGGTTCGTGCACCCCCAGGTCGCGGAGGAACCGGTGGTGCGCGGCGCGGGCCGTGCCGAGCACGTACGCGCCGCGCTGCCGGGCGAGCTGGACCGCGAGGTGCCCGACCCCGCCGGCGGCGGCGTGGATCAGGATCCGCTGGCCGGCGCGCAGGTCCGCGTACTCGACGACGGCGATGAGCGCGGTGCGCGCCGCGACCGGCAGGGCGGCCGCCGTCGGGTGGTCCACGGTGGCGGGTCGGGCCGCCAGGCTCGCCTCCGGCACCGAGACGATCTCCGCGTACGTGCCGATGAAGTGGATCCCGTATACCTCGTCACCGACCCGGAACCGGCCGTTCGGCTCGGCCTCGACGACGGTGCCGGACAGGTCCGAGCCCAGGACGAACGGCGGTGACCCGAGTTCGGGCACGAGTCCGCGTCGGATCTTCGTCTCACCCTGGTTGACCGACGCCGCGTGGACCCGGACCAGGGCGTGCCCGGGTGCCCGGACGGGGCGTGGCAGCCGGACCGTGCGCAGCACCTCGGGTCCGCCGAACCGGGTGACGACGCCGGCGCGGATCAGGTCGGGGACGGGCGGCGGCGTGGACCGCGTGTCCGGTGGGGCGGTGGATCCGGAGGGTTGAGTGGTCATGGCCAGCACCGTAAAGTCTCACATCGATGTGAGAGTCAAGGAGTGACCGTGCGGATCGGTGAGCTGTCCCGGCGGACCGGGATCCCGGTCCGGATGCTGCGGTACTACGAGGAGCGCGGGCTGCTGGCGCCGCAGCGCACCCCGAGCGGCTACCGGCGCTACGCGGAGGCGGACGTCGAACGGGCGATGCTGGTCCGCAGCCTGATCAGGTCGGGGCTGCCGACCAGGCTGATCCCGCCGTTGCTCCGCGACCCGTTCGGCCCGGTGGCCGCGGGCGAGCCGGGCGACGACGAGGGCGAGATGGTCGCGCTCTTCACCGCCGAGCTGGCCCGCCTGGACAACCGGATCGCATGCCTGAGCCTGAGCCGGGACGCGGTACGCCGACACCTGCGACTGCGGCGGGCCCGGGCGCGGGCGCGGGGCCGAACCCGGTGACCCTTGCCACCCGCCTTTGCGATATGCAAATATGTGGATCAATTTGCCGCCACGACTTCGGGGGTTCGACATGCGGAAGGCGTCCTCGATCGGCACCGCGGCGCTCCTGGCCGTCGCCGCGGCGGGAGTCGCGGTGGTGGGCGCGGCGGCACCGGCCAGCGCGAGCTGCAGCCACTCGCACTCCAACGTGGACACCAAGTTCGGCCAGCTCTTCAACGCCACCAACGTCAACATCCGCAGCGGCCCGCACACCACCTGCGGCTCCCTGGGCTACGGCCAGCTCAGCCACAACGTCGACTTCCACTGCTTCGCCAGCGGCGACCGGGTCAGCGCGAACGGGCACACCACCTACACCTGGACCTACCTGCGGGACACCACCACCGGCGTCTCCGGCTGGGTCGCCGACGCGCTGCTCGACAACCTCGGCGGCAACGTCGCCTGCTGAGCGGGCCACGCGACGCCCGTCGGGCGGGCAGAATCACCGGGCATGACCGGAGTCCCCCTGCACCCGCCCGTCGAGCCGTACGCCACCCGTCGGATCCCGGTCGGTGACGGCCACGTCCTGCACGTGGAGGAGGTCGGCCGGCCGGACGGCGTACCCGTGGTGTTCCTGCACGGTGGGCCCGGCGGTGGTCTGGTGCCGGCGGCGCGGCGGTTCTTCGATCCCGGGCGCTACCGCGCGGTGCTGTTCGACCAGCGCGGCGCGGGCCGCAGCACCCCGTTCGGCGAGCTGCGCGCGAACACCACCGGGCACCTGGTGGCCGACCTGGAGACGATCCGGGAGCGGCTCGGCATCGACAGGTGGCTGGTCTTCGGCGGCTCGTGGGGCGTCACGCTCGGCCTGGCGTACGCGCAGGCGCACCCGGACCGGGTGACCGGGCTGGTGCTGCGCGGCGTGCTGCTGCTGCGGCGCAGCGAACGGGACTGGTTCTACCAGGGTGGCCTGCGGCACCTCCAGCCCGAGGAGTGGGCGCGGTTCGTCGCCCCGATCCCGCCGGCCGAACGCGACGACGTGCTGGCCGCCTACCACCGGCGGCTGCACGGCCCGGACGCGGACGAGGCCCGGTCCTGCGCGCGCTCCTGGGGGCGGTGGGAGGCGGTGAACTCGTCGCTGCGACCCGACCCGGCGGCGCTCGCCCACTTCACCGCCGACGAGCAGGCGTTGCCGATCGCCCGGATCCTGTCGCACTACGCGGTGCACGGCGGCTTCCTCGCCGAGGGGCAGCTACTCGACGGCGTGGACCGGATCCGCCACCTGCCGGCCGTGATCGTCAACGGCCGCTACGACCTGTGCTGCCCGCCGGTGTCCGCGTACGACCTGGCCCGTCGGTGGCCGGAGGCGGAACTGCGGATCGTGCCCGACGCCGGCCACTCCGCGGCCGAGCCGGGCATCGCGCGGGAGCTGCTGGGCGCGCTCGACCGGGTCGCCGACCTGATCGACTGAGCGCCCGGAGCCCGCGCCTGGCCATTCGGGAGCGTCGCTGGCAAGATCGGCCGGATGACGGGTTCGCTGTACGCGGTCAGTGATCTCCACGTGTCGTACCCGGAGAACCGGGCGGTGGTGGACGGCCTGCGGCCGGAGTCGGCGGACGACTGGCTGATCGTGGCCGGTGACGTCGGCGAGTTGTTCGCCGACATCGAGCGGACGCTGGCGCAGCTGCGCGACCGGTTCGCCCGGGTGCTCTGGGCGCCCGGCAACCACGAGCTGTGGACCCATCCCACCGACCCGGTGACGCTGCGCGGGGTGGCGCGCTACCAGGCGCTCGTCGCGATGTGCCGGGACCTGGGCGTGCTCACCCCGGAGGACGACTATCCGGTGTGGCGGGGCGCGGGCGGGCCGGTCACCGTGGCCCCGCTGTTCCTGCTCTACGACTACTCGTTCCGGGCCCCGGGCACGTCCACCAAGGAGGAGTCGCTGCGCGTGGCGTACGAGTCCGGGGTGGTGTGCACCGACGAGATGCTGCTGCACCCCGATCCGTACCCGGACCGGGAGTCGTGGTGCTGGGCGCGGCTGGCGGCGACCGAGCGGCGGCTGGCGGCGACCGATCCGGCGTTGCCGACCGTGCTGGTCAACCACTGGCCGCTGGTCCGGCAGCCGACCGACGTGCTCTGGTATCCGGAGTTCGCCCAGTGGTGCGGCACCGAGCGCAGCGCCGACTGGCACGTGCGGCACCGGGCCGCCGTCGCGGTCTACGGTCACCTGCACATCCCCCGCACCACCCACTACGACGGGGTGCGGTTCGAGGAGGTCTCGCTCGGCTACCCGCGCGAGTGGGGCCGCCGGGGCGGCGAACCCCGGCCGATGCGGCGGATCCTCGGCGGCGCCAAGTGATCGAGGCGTTGCTGCCGCCGGCGGCGGTGGCCGTCGAGGCGTTCGCCGACGTGGCCGGCGACGAGCCGTACCCCGGGGAGGAGGACCTGGTCGCCCGCGCGGTGCCCAGCCGCCGCCGCGAGTTCGTCACCGCCCGGCGCTGCGCGCGGGAGGCGCTGGCCCGGCTCGGGTACGCGCCGGCGCCGATCCGCCCCGGCCCCCGGCGCGAGCCGGTCTGGCCGGCCGGGGTGGTGGGCAGCATCACCCACTGCGCCGGCTACCGGGCGGCGGTGGTGGCCCCGGCCGCCGCGCTGGCCGGGCTCGGCGTCGACGCCGAGCCGCACGGGCCGCTGCCCGACGGGGTGGCCGACGCGGTCACCACCGCCGGCGAGCCGGCGCACCTGGCCGGGCTGCGCGCCGCCGACGCGGGCGTGCACTGGGACCGGCTGCTGTTCAGCGCGAAGGAATCCGTCTACAAGGCGTGGTATCCGTTGACCGGCAGGTGGCTCGGGTTCGAGGACGCGGAGCTGACAGTGGGCCCGGCGGGCCGGTTCACCGCCCGGCTGCTGGTCGACGGCACGCGGGCCGACGGCGGGCCGCCGTTGCGCGTGCTCGACGGCCGCTGGCTGGTCGCCGGCGGGCTGGTGGTGACCGCGGTGGTGGTGCCGCACCCCTGACAACTCGTCCGGGTGATCCTTGTTTGTCCGTCCTCGCCCAGGGTAGGGCCTTGAAGGCTGAGGTCAGATCGCCGCAGGGAGGACAGGAGCCTGATGGAATCCAGCAAGCCCGCACAGGTCGTCAAGGATGTCGTCGAGGCCGCTGTCGAGAAGGTCGGCGAGGCGCTGACACCGGACGTGCCGGGCGCGCCGGGCAGCGCGCCACCATCGCTCGAGGAGCCGACCGCACCGCACGGTCCGCTGCCGCCGAAGGACGAGCAGGGCGCGCCGGACACCCGTACCCCGACCGGCGCGGAGACCGGCGTGCCGAAGATCGCCAAGGGGCAGCAGGGGGCGTACCTCACCACCGCCAACGGCGCGCGGCTGCGCGACACCGACCACTCGCTCAAGGCCGGCCCGCGCGGCCCGGTGCTGCTCCAGGACCACCACCTGCGCGAGAAGATCATGCACTTCGACCACGAGCGGATCCCGGAGCGCGTGGTGCACGCCCGCGGCGCCGGGGCGCACGGCGTCTTCGTCGCGAACGGCGCCGCCGAGCAGGTCACCCGGGCCGGCTTCCTGAAGAAGGGTCGCGAGACACCGGTCTTCGTCCGCTTCTCGACGGTGCTGGGCTCGCGCGGGTCGGCGGACACGGTCCGCGACACCCGGGGCTTCGCCACCAAGTTCTACACCGACGAGGGCACGTTCGACCTGGTCGGCAACAACATGCCGGTCTTCTTCATCCAGGACGCCATCAAGTTCCCGGACATCATCCACGCCGCCAAGCCGCACCCGGACCGGGAGATCCCGCAGGCGCAGAGCGCGCACGACACGTTCTGGGACTTCGTCTCGCTGCACACCGAGGCGCAGCACCACACCATCTGGAACATGTCCGACCGGGGCATCCCGCGGTCCTACCGGACCATGGAGGGCTTCGGCGTGCACACCTTCCGCCTGGTCGACGACGCCGGCGCGACGGTGCTGGTGAAGTTCCACTGGAAGCCGAAGCTCGGGGTGCACTCGCTGGAGTGGGAGGAGGCGCAGCTGATCAACGGCATCGACCCGGACTTCCACCGCCGCGACCTCTACGACGCCATCTCCGCCGGCGCGTACCCGCAGTGGGAGCTGGGCATCCAGGTCTTCCCGGACACGCCGGAGGAGACGTTCGCCGGGATCGACCTGCTCGACCCGACGAAGATCGTGCCGGAGGAACTGGCGCCGGTGCAGGCGATCGGCACGCTCACCCTCAACCAGACGCCGCGCAACTTCTTCGCCGAGACCGAGCAGGTGGCGTTCCACCTCGGGCACCTGCCGCCCGGCATCGACGTCACCAACGACCCGCTGTTGCAGGGCCGGCTCTTCTCCTACCTGGACACGCAGCTCACCCGGCTGGCCGGGCCGAACTTCACCCAGATCCCGATCAACCGGCCGCACGCCGACGTCAACGACATGCTCCGGGACGGCTTCCACCAGCAGGCGGTGCACGCCGGGGTGGCGCCCTACCGGCCGAACTCGCTCGACGGCGGCAACCCGTTCCCGGCCGGCGACCGCGAACACGCGTTCGTCGACGTGCCGGTGACGGTGGCGGAGGCGCCGAAGGTCCGGGCCGCGCCGGCCTCCTTCGACGACCACTACAGCCAGGTCCGGCTCTTCTGGGCGAGCATGTCCCCGGTGGAGCAGGAGCACATCGTCCGGGCGTACACGTTCGAGCTGGGCAAGTGCTACCACCAGGCGATCAAGGAGCGGCAGCTCCAGTGCCTGGCCAACATCGACCCGGTGCTCTGCGAGCAGGTCGCCGCCGGCCTGGGCCTGCCCGTGCCGCAGCCGACAGTGCCGCTGGCCGAGGTGCAGCCCAGCCCGGCGCTGTCCCAGGTCGGCCGGGAGTGGCCGGCCGACGGCCGGATGGTGGGCATCGTGGTCGACGCGAACGGCGACCTGGACGACGTCGGGCAGGTCCAGCGCGCGGTGTTCGCGGCCGGCATGGTGCCGCTGCTGATCGCCGCGCACGGCGGCACGGTGGGCGGGCTGCCGGTGCAGCGCACGTTCGCCACGGCCCGGTCCGTCGAGTTCGACGCGGTGCTGCTAGCCGGGGCGCCGGCGCCGGACGCGTTGCCGGGGCGGGACGCCAAGGCCGGCGTGCCGGGTTCGGCCACCATCGATCCGCGGGTGTCGCTGCTGGTCGAGGAGGCGTGGCGGCACGCCAAGGCGATCGGCGCGTGGGGTGCCGGCGCCGAGGTGCTGCGGCAGACCGGGGTGGCCGGTTCGCCAGGCGTGGTGACCGGTGACTCCGGCGCCGACGTGCTGGAGTCGGTGCAGCGGCTGATGGCGGCGCACCGGGTCTGGGAGCGGTTCCCGGCCTCGGTCGCCTGACCGACGCACGGTCGAGGGGCGGTCCGCCACGGCGGGCCGCCCCTCACGCCATTTGTTTCATTGACCTGTCTAAGTATTGCAGCTTCATGTCGCGCGCCGCCATGATGACCGTCAATTTCCTCCTCCCCCGAAGGAGCGGTCCGCATGGCGCCCACCCGCCGTACCCTGATCCGGTCCGTGGTGGCCGGGTCCGCGCTCGCCGCGCTGCCCGACCTCGCGCTCTCCCCCGCCCCCGCAGCCGCCGCCAGTCCTCCGGGCGACGTGGTCGGCAAGGTCTCCGTCGGCTACCAGGGCTGGTTCGGTTGCCCGGGCGACGGGGCCCCGATCGGCGGCTGGTGGCACTGGAGCCGGGACCGGTTCCAGTCCCCCTCGCCGGCGAACACCACGATCGTGTCCTGGCCGGACATGCGGGAGTACGCACGCGGCTACCCCACCGCCTACCCGAACCTCGGCGACGGCCGGCCGGCCACGCTCTTCTCCTCCTACGACCAGCAGACCGTGGACACCCACTTCCGCTGGATGCAGGAGTACGGCTGCGACACCGCAGCGTTGCAGCGGTTCAACCCGTTCGGCGACGAGGGGCCGACCCGCGACGCGATGGCGGTGAAGGTCCGCTCCGCGGCGGAGCGGTTCGGCCGCAGGTTCTACGTGATGTACGACGTGACCGGCTGGACGGCGATGCAGTCGCAGCTCAAGGAGGACTGGGCGACGAAGATGTCGGCGCACACCGCCTCACCGGCGTACGCCCGGCAGAACGGCAAGCCGGTGGTCTGCGTGTGGGGGTTCGGCTTCGCCGACGACGGCCGGCCGTTCACGCCCGCCGCCTGCCTGGACGTGGTGCGGTGGCTCAAGGCCCAGGGCTGCTACGTCATCGGTGGCGTGCCGACGTACTGGCGGCAGGGGATCAACGACTCCCGCCCCGGCTTCGCCGACGTCTACCACGCGTTCGACATGCTCTCGCCGTGGATGGTCGGGCGCACCGGCACGCTCGACGGGCTGGACTGGTTCCACGCCAACGTCAACGTGCCCGACCTGGCCGACTGCGCCGCGCACGGCATCGACTACCAGCCCTGCGTGATGCCGGGCGACCTGTCCGCCGGCCACCGGCGGCACGGTGAGTTCTACTGGCGGCACCTCTACAACATGGTTCGGCTCGGCGCGCAGGGCCTCTACGTGTCCATGTTCGACGAGTTCAACGAGGGCAACCAGATCGCCAAGACCAGCGAGACGGCGGCGGCCACCCCGGCCGGGACCGGGATCCGGGCGCTCGACGAGGACGGCACCGCCTGCTCGGCGGACTACTACCTGCGGCTCACCGCCGACGGTGGCCGGATGCTCAAGGGCCAGTTGGCGCTCACGGCGGTGCGGCCCACGCCGCCGGTGACCGGGGGCGGGCAGCCGCCCGGCGGCGACCTGGCGGCCGGTCGGCCGGCGTCGGCGAGCAGTCAGCAGAACGGGCCGTTCGGCGCCGGCAACGCGGTCGACGGCGACCGGGGCACGTACTGGGAGTCGGCCAACGGCGCGTTCCCGCAGTGGTGGCAGGTCGATCTCGGCGCCACCCGGTCGGTGGCCCGCCTGGTGCTCGCGCTGCCGGCCGGTTGGGAGGCCCGGACCCAGACGCTCTCGGTGCAGGGCGGCGCGAACGGCACGACGTTCGCCACGCTGGCCGGGCCGGCCGGCGTCCGGTTCGACCCGGCCACCGGCAACCAGGCGACGCTGACGTTCGCCGTCACCCCGGTCCGGTACGTGCGGGTGCTGATCACCGCCAACACCGGCTGGCCGGCCGGACAGCTCGCGCAGCTCTCCGCGTACGCCGCCTAGCTCATCGAAGTTCATCGTTGACGTCTTAGTTAATAGTCTTTAATATTTGGTCCACCTCGAGGAACACCCCCTGTCCGCCCCCGCCCCCCCGGGAAGGCCCTCGATGCCCACACCCCACCTCCGGCGTCGCCTCGCCGCCGGTGCGCTCGCGCTGGCCACCGCCGCCGCGACGCTCGCCCTCACCCCGTCCGCCGCCGAGGCGGTCGTGCTGCCCAACGGCTTCAAGAGCGTCGGCTACATGCCGTCGTGGAGCGGCAGCGTCACCAGCATCCAGTACGGCAAGCTCACCCACGTCAACTACGCCTTCGCGCTGCCCAACGGCGACGGCAGCCTGCGCCCGGTGGAGAACCCGAGCAAGCTCTCCTCGCTGGTCTCGCTCGGGCACGCCAACAACGTCAAGGTCTCCATCGCCATCGGCGGCTGGAACGACGGCGACGACTCCGCGTTCGAGGCGCTCGCCGCCAACTCCGGCGCCCGCGGCGCGTTCGTGAACAACGTGGTCGCCTTCGTCAACCAGTACAACCTCGACGGGGTCGACATCGACTGGGAATACCCCGACCCGGGCGCGTCCGCCAGCAACTACACGCTGCTGATGCAGCAGCTCGGCAGCGCCCTGCACAGCCGCGGCAAGCTGCTCACCGCCGCCGTGGTCGCCGAGGGCTACTACGTCAACGGCGTACCCACCGCGGTCTTCGGCGCGGTCGACTGGCTCAACATCATGGCGTACGACGGCGGCAGCCCGCACGCCAACTACGACTGGGCGATCGCCGGCGTCAACGGGTGGAAGGCGCGCGGCCTGCCCGCCGCCAAGGCGGTGCTCGGCGTGCCGTTCTACAGCCGGCCCGGCTACTACACCTACGCCGCGCTGGTCGGCATGGACCCGGCCAACGCCAACCGGGACTGCACCACGGCGGGCGGCGTCCAGCAGTGCTACAACGGCATTCCGACGGTCAAGCGCAAGACGCAGTGGGCCATGGCGAACGCCGGCGGCATGATGAACTGGGAGCTGTCCCAGGACACCACCGGCGCGACGTCGCTGGTCAGCGCGATCTACGACACGGTCACCGGCGGCGGCACCACCCCACCGCCGTCCGGGCGCACCGGGCCGGTCACCGGCATCGGCGGCAAGTGCGTCGACGTCGCCGCCGCCGGCACCGCCAACGGCACCGCGATCCAGCTCTACACCTGCAACGGCACCGCCGCGCAGAGCTGGACCGTGGCCGGCGACGGCACGCTGCGGTCGCTGGGCAAGTGCCTCGACGTGACCAGCGCCGGCACCGCGAACGGCACGAAGATCCAGCTCTGGGACTGCAACGGCACCGGCGCGCAGGTCTGGCAGGCGCAGAGCAACGGCACGCTGCGCAACCCGGTGTCGAACCGGTGCCTGGACGCCACCGACAACAGCTCCGCCGACGGCACCCGGTTGCAGATCTGGGACTGCTTCGGCGGCGCCAACCAGGTCTGGCGGCTGCCGGCCTGAGCACCCGCGGGAGCGGCCCGGCCCGGGGCCCGACCCGCGCGGCACCGGCCCGGCGGGGCGGCCTCGACAGCCGTCCCGCCGGGCCGTCGCCGTCAGCGACCCCGGGTGGCCCGGCAGATCTCCACCGGCTGCGCCGGCGCGCCGTCGACCGGCGCCGGGTCCTCCGGCGTGGCGGCGATGCCGCCGGCCGCGATCCGGTCCAGCGTGGCCAGCCCGGCCGCGTCGACCCGGCCGAAGACGGTGTAGTTGGGGCGCAGCGCCGAGTCGGCCTGGACCAGGAAGAACTGGCTGCCGTTGGTGTCCGGGCCGGCGTTGGCCATGGCCAGCGTGCCGCGGGCGTAGAGGCGGCGCACGCCGGTCGGGTCGGTCGGCGCGGGCGGCAGGTCGGTGGGGAGCTCGTCGCGGTACCGGTAGCCCGGGCCACCCTCGCCGGTGCCGGACGGGTCACCGCACTGGAGCACCGTCAGCGTCGGGTACGCGGTGAGCCGGTGGCAGGGCGTCCGGTCGTAGAACTTGTGCCGGGCCAGGTGCAGGAAGCTCTGCACGGTGCACGGCGCCTGCTCACGGTCGAGGGTCAGCCCGATCGGCCCCTGGTTGGTGCGCAGCGTGACCCGTACCGTGCCGCGGTCCGGCGTGCGGCGCGGGTCCGGCGGCAGCGGCACCGGCCGGGCCGCCGGCTCGTCCGGCGTCGGCGTGTACGCGCACGGCCCCTTGGTCGGTGCGGGGTCGGCGGCCGGCGCGGCGGTCGCGGCGACACCGGCGGTGGCGACCAGCGCGGCGGCGGTCACCGTCACCCCGGCGAAGCGGGCCAGCAGCGATGAGGCGGCGTGCGGTCGGGTTTCGCTCGACACGTGGGTCCTCCCTGGACTCGTGGTACCAGAACGACCGGAGTCTATGGACCCGGTGACCCGGTGTCGACGAAAGTCGGTTGCCGGGCGTGGCGGGGTCCGGGAGGGTGAGCGTTCGTGCCCGCCACCGTCTCCGTCTTCTCCTCCCCCACCAGTTGGATCGAGTCCGCCGCGATCGACCAGTGCCACCAGGTCGCCGCGCTGGACGGCATGACACACGTCGCCGCCATGCCCGACCTGCACCCCGGCAAGGGCGCCCCGATCGGCGCCGCCATGGCCTCGACAGTGCTCCACCCGTTCCTGGTCGGCTCCGACATCGGGTGCGGCATCGCGGTGTTCCCGATCGCGCTGCGCCGGGCCGTACCCGAGCGGCTCGCCGCCCGCTTTCCCGACCTGGACCGCGCGCTGCACCCGGAGCGCGACGCCGACGATCCGGCCTGGTCGGTGCTGACCGGCGACGTGCCGGCCGGCCACCTCGACGGCCTCGGCACGGTCGGGCGCGGCAACCACTTCGTCGAGCTGGCCCGCGTCGGCGCGCTCGACGCACCGGAGCACGCCGAGCGGCTCGGGCTGGCCACCGGCGACCTGGTGCTGGTGGTGCACTCCGGGTCGCGCGGGCTGGGCGAACGGATCCTGCGCGACCACACCGAGGTGCACGGCGCCGGCCCCGCCCCCGACCCGGACGCCTACCTGGCCCGGCACGACGACGCCGTCCGGTGGGGCTCGCTCAACCGGCGGCTGCTGGCCGCCCGGGTCGCGTACGCGCTGGGCGCCGAGCCCACCGAACCGGTCGTCGACCAGTGCCACAACCTGGTCGAACGCCGCGACGGGCACTACCTGCACCGCAAGGGCGCGGCGCCGGGCGACGGCCGGGACGTGCTGGTCGCCGGCACCCGGGGCACCCCGTCCTACCTGGTGGCCGCGCACGCCGGCGCGGACGCCAACCACTCGGTGGCGCACGGCGCCGGCCGGAAGATGTCCCGCGCCGACGCGCTGCGCCGGGGCAAGGCGAAGCACACCGTCGAGGAGCTGCGCCGTACGCCGGTCGGCTCGGTCGTGGTGTGCGGCGACCGGCAGTTGCTGTTCGAGGAGGCACCCACCGCCTACAAGCGGATCGAGCAGGTCGTCGGCGACCTGGTGGCGCACGGCCTGGCCACCCCGGTCACCACCACGGTGCCGCTGGTCACCTACAAGACCCCGGACGTCGCGCCGGGTCGCCGCCGGGGGCGACGGTGACGGACCTCCTGCTGTCCGCCGGGCGCGGCCCGCAGGAGTGCGCGTGGGCGCTGGCCCGGCTGCTGTCCCGCCTGGAGGCCGACGCCGCCCGGCACCGTCTGGGCACGGCCCGGGTCGAGACCGTGCCGGGTGACCGGCCGGGCACCTGGCGGTCGGTGCTGGTGCGGATCTCCGGCGCCGGGGCGGAGGCGTTCGCCGCCGGCTGGACCGGCACGCTCTGCTGGCAGGCGCCGAGCCCCTACCGGCCGGGCCACGGGCGCAAGAACTGGTACGTCACCGCCCGCCCGCACCGGGCCGAGGTGGTGGTCACCCCGTTCCACGAGGCGGACGTCGAGTTCGTGCCCTGTCGCACCGGCGGGCCCGGCGGTCAGCACCGGAACAAGGCCAGCACCGCAGTCCGGGCCACCCACCGCCCGTCCGGGCACGTCGTGGTGGTGGACACCGAACGGCACCTGCACCTCAACCGCCGGATCGCGGTCGAGCTGCTGCGCCGGCGGGTCACCGAGGACGACGACGCCGCCCGGCGCGAGGGCGCGACGGCCCGCTGGCGCATCCACGACGACCTGGTGCGCGGCGACCCGGTACGGGTGGAACGGCCGTGACCCGGGTGTTCCTGCGGCCGGACGACGTCCGCGACCTGGTGCGCGACCGGCTGGGCACCGACCGACGGGTAACCGCGTTGGACCGGCTCACCGGCGGGACGAAGAAGGGCGTGTACCGGGTCGGGCTCGACGACGGGTCATCTGTGATCCTCTACGTCTGGTCACCGACGGAGAACTACTGGCCCGTGTCGGCGTCGGTTCCGGACGATCCCTTCGCCGACGCGTCGGGCATGGTCCTGTTCGTCACCAACCATGCCGCGCTCACCGCCGCCGGGGTACGCGTGCCGCATCTGTTCGCGGTGGACCGCGCTGGCCGACACCTTGACGACGACCTCGCGCTGGTCGAGGATGCCGGTGGGGTGACGCTCGAGGACCTACTGGACCGGGATCCGGGCCGGGCCGCCGAGCCGCTGGCCCGACTCGGCGACGCGCTGCGGCGGATGCACACCACGTTCGGCCCCCGTTACGGCCAGCTCACCGATGCCTGGTCGGGCGCGACCGGAGCGCGGGCCGCCGAGGACGTGATCCTGGACCGCGCGCTCGGGCACCTGGACGGGGCCACCGCCCGTGATCCCCGGCCGGCCGCCGCCCGCGACCGGATCGCCGCCCACCTACGGCGGCTGCGGGACCGGGTGACGCCCCGCCGGGCGTACGCGCTGGTGCACGGCGAACTCGGCCCGGACCACGTCCTCGTCACGCCGGCCGGTGAGCCGGTGATGATCGATTTCGAGGGTCTGACCTGGTTCGACGTCGAGTGGGAGCACGCCTGGCTCCGGCTGCGCTTCGGCGCGGCGTACCCGGCGCTGCGGCCGGTCCCGCTGGACGCGGATCGGCTGGAGTTCTACCGGTACGCGCAGGTGCTGTCGCTGATAGACGGACCGCTGCGGATCGCCGAGGGTGACTTCCCGGACCGGCGGTGGATGCTCAACCTGGCCGAGCGGAACATCGCCGAAGCGCTCGCCGCGCTGTGAGCCCGGTCGCCGACGCGGCCCGCAGCAGCCGCCTCCCGCCCCCGGCTCGCGTCAGGTACCCCACCTCCGCTGCCGTGATCATGAGGTTGACGGCGGCGTTGATCTCCGTTGATGGCGCCAACTTCATGATCGCCCCTGCTGCCACTCCTCGTCCGCCCGTCGGCGTCCTCTCAGACGCGATCAAGGAGTTTGCGTCGGAGTCGATCTCCGCGGTGACGCGAACTCCTTGATCACCCGCCCTCGTGAGGGCTGCGCAGCGGGTCGTACGGCGGCCGGGTGGAACGCCATGGGTGTCTACCGCGCACTGACACACCCATGCCGTTCCACCCACGGGCAGGATGGGGCCCGGGTGGAACGCCATGGGTCTCTGGCGTCCGGACGCATCCATGGTGGTCTCGAGCGGTGGGGACGCAGGCCCGGCACAGATCGGCGAGCGGGCCACGAACGGCGGTGGGAGCGGGGTCGGATACGGTGGGCGCGGCCAGGAAGGGGGGTCGGATGCGACTGCACGTCGGGTGTGCCATGTGGACGCACCGGGCCTGGCCGGGGCGGTCCCTGCCGGCCCACGAGCGGCTGCGGGCGTACGCCGGCTGGTGCGACGCGGTCGAGGGCAACACCACGTTCTACGCGACCCCGACCCGGGAGACGGTGGTGTCCTGGGCGGAGCAGACCGACCCGGACTTCGTCTTCCTGCCGAAGTTGCCGAAGGCGGTCACGCACGAGCGCCGGCTCACCGGCGGAGAGGCCGAGCTGCGGGCGTTCCTGGACGCGATGGAACCGCTCGGGCCCCGGGCGCGCACGCTCTGGGTGCAACTGCCCGGCTCGTTCGGCCCCACCGACCTGCCCGACCTCGACCGGTTCCTGCGCACCCTGCCCACCACCCACCGGTACGCGGTCGAGGTCCGCCACCCCGCCTTCTTCGCCGAGGACGCCGCCGCCCGAGCATTGGAGGCCACACTGCGTCGCGCCGACGCGGAATGGGTCCCGTTCGACACCACCGCGTTCTTCCGGACGCCGCCGACCAGCGACGCGGAACGGGAGGCGTGGACGCGCAAGCCCCGCCTGCCGTCGCGTACCGAGGCGCTGACCGACCGTCCCGTCGTGCGTTACCTCGGCCGGGACGACCCGGCCGCGACGGTCGAGGGCTGGCAACCGTGGCTGGACGTGGTCACCGGCTGGCTGCGCGAGGGCCGCTCGCCGACCGTGTTCGTGCACACGCCGGACAACGCGGACGCCCCCGACCTGGCCCGCCGGTTCCACGACCAGGTCCGCGCCCGCCTGCCCGAGCTGGCGCCGCTGCCCGAGCCGGCACCGGTCGGCCCGGCGACCCTGTTCTGACGCTGGTGCTCAAGGCGTCACGGGTTCATCTGGTGGTAGGGACCGCCCCTCGGGCTTGTGGCGACGGGCGACGTGACTGATGCCAGTCATGGCGGCAGCGATCATCGTGATGAGGATTGCCAGTGGTAGCGGCTGACCGTCGAAGTGCCGCATCGTCGTATTGGCGAGCAGCGGGTCGGGGATGAGCCATCCGGCGATGAAACCGGTGAGCCCGACGCCGAGGACGACGGCGGGCCGGTGGCGGCGGACCGCGATGGCGGCTCCGACAGCGGCGCCGGCGGCGGCGAGGATCCCGAGGACCGTCGGCACGGCGCCGGGAACGTAGACGCCGTGCCGTCCCCATTCTCCGGTGCCTTTCCAGGCGAGGATCCCGAGTGGGACGAGGGCCCACCAGAACAGGCGCGGCCGGGGCACGGTCCACCGCTCGCGGCAGGCGATCGCGAGCAGGACGAAGATCAGGACCGGTGGGGCGTACGCGAGGAGTTGTTGGCCGGGGTTGATTCCCATGCCGGCACCGCTGAGCACGTCGACGGCGAACCGACCGACGTTGACCACCAGGAAGATCGCCTGCAGGGTGAGGGCGGTCCGGGCCGCGCCGCACAGCCAGGCGATCAGCGGTGCGAGGGGCAACAGGCCGACAACGACTGTCTGCGGCCAGCCGGCGATGATGTCGGGCATGTCGGTGGCGAGGACGGCGCCGGTGAACAGGTCCAGGGTCTGACCGGCGGGCTGGGTGCCGACGGCGACGAGCAGGGCACTGAGTCCGGTGGTGAGGGCCGCGGTGGTGACGGGTGTCGTGAGTCGCAGCCGGATCGCCAGGGCGACGATGTTCAGTGTCTCGTGCCAGCTCGGGTGTCGGCGGCCGTGGTCGAGGTCCAGCAGCAGTCCGAGCAGTTCCTCGCCGCGGGCGTGGCGGTGCGTGGCCGGCAGTAGGCGCAGCAGCCACCGATATCGTCGTTCCAGCGGGCTCATACCCGGCTTCATCCGCTGGTCCCGAGGCGCGGGGTGTTGCGGGCGGCCCGCTTTTTGAGGCGCTCCTCGGCGAGCCGGACCGCGGTGGCCATCCGCCGGCTCTCCGCACGGATGGCGTCTGCCCCCGCGTCGGTCAGTTTGTAGAAGCGGCGCAGCCGGCCCTTCTCCACCTCGTCGTGATCGGGGGCGATGAGCCCTTGGGTGACGAGGCGGTCGAGGGCCCCGTAGAGGGTGCCGGCACGTAACCGGATCCGGCCGTCGGTCATCTCGTCGACCTCTGTCACCAAGGCGTAGCCGTGACGGGGCTGGTCGGCGAGGGCGGAGAGGATCAGGAACGTCTGCTCACTGATATCCATGCACTATATATATCGCACCGCGATATATATAGCAACGGTGCGGGTGGGGCGGCGCACCTTCGTCGCCCCCGAAGCCGATGTCGGCGGTTCAGGCCGGCGTGAGCGGCAGCAGCACGGTGAACCGGGTGTCGCCGGGCTCCGACTGGACCCGGATGTCGCCGTGGTGCTTGTTGACCACGATCCGGTACGAGATGTCCAGCCCGAGCCCGGTGCCCTCGCCGACCGCCTTGGTGGTGAAGAACGGCTCGAAGATGCGTGGCCGGACCGCCGGCGGGATGCCCGGACCGGTGTCGCGGATCTCGACTGTCAACCGGTCGTCGGTGCAGCCGGTGCGGACGGTCAGCGTCCCGTCGCCGGCCATCGCGCCCAGCGCGTTGTCGATCAGGTTGGTCCAGACCTGGTTGAGTTCGGCCGCGTACGCCGACACCGTCGGCAGGCTCCGGTCGTACTCCCGGACGACTCGCACGCCGGCCGGGATCTTCGCCTGGAGCATGACCAGCGTGGCGTCGAGCAGCTCGTGCACGTCCACCGTCTGGTAGGGCGTCCGGTCCAACTGGGAATACTGCTTCGCGGCGCCGACCAGCCCGGAGACCCGGGTGACCGCGTCGTCGATCTCGCCCATGAGCAGCTCGGTGTCGATGGTGTAGGTGATCCAGTGCACGGCCGACTCCAGGTCGTCGCCGCCGACCGCGGCGTCGACCTGGGCCAGCCAGCCGGTGTCGAGCCCGCCGGCCACCAGCGTCGGCGCCAGCTCCCAGGCCCCCCGTACGCCGTGCTCGTCGAGCCAGTCGGCCAGCTCGTCCTCGGCGTCGCTGGCCGCCAGCGGCGACAGCGTGGGCGCGGCGGCGGCCCGCTTCACGGCCTCCTCCTGCAACGCGACGAGGTCGTGCAGGCGCCGACCGTCGAGTCGGCCGTCGGCGATCATGGCGAGCTTGTGCCGCATCTTCGCCACCCGGCCGCGCAGCGCCGAGGTGGCCCGCACCGCCGCCGCCGCCGGATTGTTCAGCTCGTGGGTGAGCCCGGCGGAGAGCGCGCCCAGCGCCAGCAGCCGTTCCCGCTCACCGACGATGGTCTGCGTGTTGCGCATCCCGACGAACAGCCCCTCCAGCAGGTGGGTGGCCATCGGGAACCAGCCGCGCATGGCGTCCGCGATGATCGCCGCGGGCAGCGCGAACACCGCGCAGTCGGTGACCGCGCGCAGGCTGTTGCGGTAGCGCTGCTCGGCCGGGTCACCGATGTACGCCTGCATGGCGCCGCCGTAGACGCCGCGCTGGCTGGTGCGGCTCACCTCCAGCTCGTCGCCCTGCACCCGCTGGTGCATCGCCACGGTGCCGTCCAGCAGCACGTAGAAGCAGCTCGCCGGCTCGCCCTCGACGTAGACCGCCTCGCCGGCGCGGCGCCGCTCCACCCGGCCGTGCTCGGCCAGGTGGGCGAGCTGCTCCGGGGTGAGCGACTCGAACAGGAAGAGCCCGCGCAGCTCGTCGGTCGTGAGCCGGTCCGTGGTCATTGCGCCTCCAGGTATCGGTGCACCAGCGAGACCGCCATCGCGCCCTCGCCCACCGCCGAGGCGACCCGCTTCACCGAGTCGGCCCGCACGTCCCCGGCGGCGAACACGCCCGGCATGCTGGACTCCAGGTGGTACGGGTCGCGCGGCAGGGACCAGCCGGCCGGCCGGTGGCCGCCCCGGGTCAGGTCCGGCCCGGTCAGCACGAAGCCCCGGCGGTCCCGGACCACCGCGCCGTCGAGCCAGTCGGTGTGCGGCTCGGCGCCGATGAAGACGAACAGCCACGAGGTGTCGACGTCGCGCGTCTGGCCGGTGCGCATGTCCCGCAGCGTCACCCGCTCCAGGTGCTCCTCCCCGGCGCCGCCGACCACCTCGGTGCACGGGTGCACCTCGATGGCGTCGATCCGGGCGATCTGGTCGATCAGGTAGCTGGACATCGACCGGGTCAGGTCGTCGCCACGGATCAACAGGTGCACCCGGCTGGCGTACCGGGAGAAGTGCACCGCGGCCTGGCCGGCCGAGTTCGCCCCGCCGACGATGTAGACGTCCTCCCCGGCGCAGCTCGGCGCCTCGCTCGCCACCGAGCCGTAGAAGCAGCCGCGACCGGTCAGCTCGGCCAGCCCGGGCGCCGGCAGCATCCGGTAGGAGACGCCGGTGGCCAGCACCACGGTGTGCGCGGCGACGCTGCTGCCGTCGCTGAACCGCAGCACCCGCGCCCCGCCCGCGTTCTCCAGCGACACCACCTCGCGCGCGCTGAGCAGCTCCGCGCCGAACCGCAGCGCCTGGCGGCGGGCCCGATCGGTGAGCTGGGCGCCGGAGACGCCGTCCGGGAACCCGAGGTAGTTCTCGATCCGGCTGCTCTGCCCGGCCTGCCCGCCGGTCGCCCGCCGCTCGATCAGCACGGTCCGCAGCCCCTCCGAGGCGCCGTAGACCGCCGCGCCCAGCCCGGCCGGGCCGGCGCCGACCACCACCAGGTCGTAGAACTCGGCGGCCGGCGTGGTGGCGAGGCCCACCTGCGCGGCCAGGTCGGCCGTCGTCGGCCGCACCAGCGACGTGCCGTCCGCGGTCACCACCAGGGGTACGTCGTCAGCGGTCACGCCCGCGGCGCTGAGCAGCCCGGCGCCCTCCGGCTCGTCGGCGAGCACCCAGCGGAACGGCACCAGGTTGCGGGCCAGGAAGTCGCGCGCCGTGAACGACGGCGCCGACCAGCGGTGCCCGACCACCCGCAGCTCGGGCGTGGCGGTGGCGCCCTCGGCGGTCCACGCCGCCAGGAGCTGGTCCAGCACCGGGTAGAGCTTCTCCTCCGGCGGGTGCCACGGCTTGAGCAGGTAGTGGTCGAGGTCGACCACGTTGATCGCGTTGATCGCGGCGTCGGTGTCGGCGTACGCGGTGAGCAGGACCCGGCGCGCGGCGGGGAACAGGTCCATCGCCGCCTCGAGGAACTCGATGCCGTTCATCTGCGGCATCCGGTAGTCGGCGAGCAGCACCGCCACCTGCTCGCCACGCAGCTTCAGCTCACGCAGCGCGTCCAGCGCCGCCTCGGCGGAGTCGGCCCGCACCACCCGGTAGCGGTCGCCGTAGCGGCGCCGGATGTCCCGGGCGACCGCCCGGGAGACGGCCGGGTCGTCGTCGACGGTGAGGATCGCGGGGTTGGGCATGCCGCCCATCCAAGCACTGTCGCCTGCCCACCCGCACCACCCGGTCTTCTAGGCTGGGACGGCGGAGCAGGCCGGAGGGCCGGAGAAGGGGACGACATGAGCCAGACCGAGCAGAACGCGGACGAGTGGAACGTGGCCGAGGACGACGGCGTGCTGGACGCCTCGGACACGCTCGACTCCGGTGGTGACCCGCTCGACACCGGGATCGCCGCCGCCGACCACTGGACGGCGGCGAACCGGTTCGGCACCACGGCCGCCGAGGAGCGGGCCGGCGACTCGCTCGCGCACCTGCTCGCGCAGGAGGAGCCGGACGTCGACCCGTACGCCGAGCCGGCCGACGACGAGGACGAACTGACCCGCCGCGGTTACCAGCGGGAGGCGCGGTCGGGCCGCCTGGTCGCCGACGACGAGGGCTTCCGGGAGGACGAGCAGGCCGACTCGGTCGCCTGGGACGTCGGCATCGACGGCGGTGCGGCCAGCGCCGAGGAGGCCGCGGTGCACGTCGTCGACGACCCGTTCGGTGCGGGCGACGGCCCGTTGCGCTGACGCCCTGGCCTCACCGCCGGCCCGGATCGGGACGCCGACCCCGGGTCGACACGAACTGGTACGACATCGCCGCGAACCCGGGGTCGCGCAGCAGCCGGCGGAACGCGTCGAGCTGGCCCGGCGACAGCCCGGCGTCGAGCAGTTCGGGTTGGAGCTGGCGCGAGTTCGTGCCGTACAGCGAGATGCCGAGCGAGCCGCCCGCCCAGCTCTGCGCGTGGGTGACCGTGTCGACGTCGCGCAGGCCGGCGGCGGCCAGCTCGGCGTGCACGTCCTGCGCCCAGGCCAGGTCCGCGCCGTGGCTCTGCAGGATGCCCAGCATCGCGTCGGTGACCTGGGCGAACAGCTTCGCCGCGTCGTCGCTCGGTGCGGTCAGCACCCGCAGCGGCGCGGTGCAGTCGAACTCCTCGACCACCAGCCAGCCGCCCGGGGCCAGCGCGCCGGCCAGCGTACGCAGCACCCGGCGCCGCTCGGGCAGGTGGAGCAGCACCAGCCGGGCGTGGATCACGTCGAACCCGTCCCCCGGCGGCGGCTCCCGGCGCACGTCGTGCCGGCGGACGTCGAGGTTGCCGGCCGGCCGCAGATGCGTCAGGTCGAGGTCGGTGGCGAGCACCCGGCCGGCCGGGCCGACGGCGGCGGCCATCGCGCGGGCCACCGAGCCGCCGCCGGCGCCGACCTCCCAGCACCGGGCGCCGGGGGCGAGCAGCGGCGCGGCGAGCCGGCCGGTGGTGATCGGGTCGAGGAAGGCTTCGAGCGCGTGCAGTTGGGGCACCGCGTCGGCGGCGCCGGTGTCGAAGGCGTAGTCGGTAACGGGGTGGTCGGTCTCGGACACGTCGGTCGGCATCGCTCCTCATTCCTGTGGGGTCGGTCGGTTCACGGGCCCGAGGGCGTCGGGAGCCCGGGCCCGGGGCGGGGAGCCGGCGGCTCCGCGACCGCGGCGACGCTGAGCAGCGCCGCCACCGCGCCCGGGTCGGCCCGGGCCTCGTCGGCCGGCCGGTCGTAGACCACCCGGCCGTACTCCAGCACCGCGATCCGGTCGGCGACCTCGACCGCGTGCCGGATCTGCTGCTCGACCAGAAGCACGGTCAGCCCGGCGCCGGCCAGGGACCGGACCAGGTCGCGCACCCGCAGCGCCAGCTCGGGCGCGAGCCCCTCGCACGGCTCGTCGAGCAGCAACACCCGGGGCTGGCCGAGCAACGCCCGGGCGATCGCCAGCATCTGCTGCTCCCCGCCGGAGAGCTGGTCGCCGCGGTGCCGCAGCCGGTCGGCGAGCCGGGGCAGCAGTTCCAGCACCCGGGCGACCGTCCAGCCCTCGCCGCCCGGCGTCGCCGCCCGCCACGGCGCGGCGGCCAGGACCAGGTGCTCGGCGACGGTCAGCCGGGAGAAGACCCGCCGGCCCTGCGGCACCAGCCCCACCCCGGCGCGGGCGATCCGGTGCGGCTGCCGGCCGGCGACCGGCACGCCGCCGATCTCGATCCGCCCGGCGTGCGGCCGGACCAGGCCGGCCACGCAGTGCACCAGCGTGCTCTTGCCGGCGCCGTTGCGCCCCACCACCACCTGCACCGTGCCGGGCCGCACGTCGAGGCTCACCTCGTGCAGCACGGTGCCACCGGCGTAGCCGGCACAGAGCCGGTCGATGCGCAGCATCACGTCACTCCCTCCGCGTACGCGTCCCGGACCGGGCCGGACGCGCGGACCTCGGCGGGCGACCCGGTGGCGAGCGTCCGGCCGTCGCGCAGCACGGTCACCGTGTCGCAGAGCGCGTAGACCAGGTCCAGCCGGTGCTCGACCAGCAGCACCGCGACCGCGCGGGGCAACTCGCGCAGGAACTCCGCCAGCCAGCCGACCTCCACCGCGGACAGTCCGGCGGCCGGCTCGTCGAGCAGCAGCAGCCGGGGCCGCCCGGCCAGCGCCACGGCGATCTCCAGTTGCCGGCGCTGCCCGTGGGCGAACTGGCCGGCGGGCGTCGCGGCGAGGTCGCCGAGGCCCACCCGGTCCAGCAGCGCGTCAGCGGTGCGGCCGGCCGCCCGGCACCGCGCCGACGGGTGCCACCGGCCGGCACGCCGGGCCCGGGGCAGCGCGGCGACCAGCACGTTCTCCCGGGCGGTGAGCGAGCCCCAGACGGCGGGACGCTGGTGGATCCGGCCGACGCCGCGCCGGGCCCGGGCGGCCGGCCCGAGCCCTGTGACGTCGTGCCCGCCCAGCCGGATCCGGCCGGCGGTCGGCCGGGTGGCGCCGGCCACCACGTCGAGCAGCGTGGTCTTGCCCGCGCCGTTCGGCCCGATCAACGCGTGCCGCTGGCCGAGTGGGATCCGCAGGTCGACGCCGTCCAGCGCGGCCAACGACCCGTAGCGCACGGTGACCGCCTCGGCGGTGAGCAGCGGCGTCATGCGCGTACCCCGGTCACGGCGGAGGGCCGGCGGGCGTCGGCGGGGCGCGCGTCGCCCGGGGCGGACGGCGGCCCGCCCCGGCCGGCCCGTCGGGTACGCCGGGCGGTGGGCAGCAGGTGCGCGGCGACGACGAAGGCCACGCCCAGCACCAGCGGCGCCTGGCCGGGCAACGCGCCGAACAGCCAGTCCCGGGCGGCGACCACGAGCACGGCGCCGACCAGCGCGCCACCGACCGAGGCGGTGCCGCCGACGACCACGCCGAGCAGCAGCAGCGCGGACGTGTCGAACCCGAAGTCGGCCGGCGAGACGTACTGCTGCGCGGTGACCAGCAGCGAGCCGGCGGCGCCGGCGATCGCGCCGGCGGCGACGTGGACGCCGGCCACCTGTGCCGGCACCCGGTGCCCGCTGGCCCGCAGCCGCGCCTCGTCGTCCCGGCCGGCCCGCAGCAGCAGCCCGACCCGGCTCCGCAGCACCAACAGCACCAGCCCGGCCAGCACCGCCACCACCACCAGCGTGTAGAGGTAACGGGCGCGGTCGGTGGCCAGCACCGGCAACCCCCACAGGGGCCGGGTCGGGGCGATGCCGGCGAGACCGTCCGTGCCGCCGGTCACCGAGGTCCACCGGCCGGCGAGGATCACCGCCAGCTCGCCGATCGCCAGCGTGATCATCAGGAGCACCACCCCGCGCGCCGGGAGCACCAGCGGCAGCGCCGCCACGGCCAGCGCCGCGCCCGCCCCGGCCGCGACCAGCAGGTGCACCGGCCCGACGTCGGAGAGTTGGCCGCCGGCCACCGCGCCGGCGTACGCGCCGGCGGCGTAGGGCGCGGTCTGGCCGAGCGTGGGGAGCCCGGCGACGCCGGTCAGCAGCGCGACGCTCACCGCGACCAGCCCCAGCGCCAGCGTGCGGGCCAGCAACGCCACCGTGTAGTCGTCCACCGCCCAGGGCGCGGCGACCAGGCCGGCCAGCACCGCCGCGGCGACGGCCGTCCGCAGTACCCGCACGGCCCGCTCCCTCATGTCGCCCTCCGGGCGGTGGCCAGGCCGCGCGCCCGGACCGCGAGCACCACCGCCATGGCGGCGAAGAGCAGGAAGGGGGCCGCCGACGGGGCGAGCGCCACCCCGAGTGTCTGGATCTGACCGACGGCCAGCGCCGCGAGCAGCGTGCCGGTCGTCGAGCCGAGGCCACCGAGCACCACCACGACCAGCGAGAGCAGCAGCACCGCGTCGGCGGTGCCCGGCCCCGGACCGATGATCGGCGCGCCGAGCACACCCGCGGCCCCGGCCAGCGCACCGGCCGCGGCCAGCACGCCGACCCGCACCACGGCCGGGCTCACCCCCAGCGTGGCGACCATCTCGGCGTCGTCGACCGCGGCCCGCACCAGCATGCCGGCCCGGGTGCGGCGCACCACCAGGTGCAGCAGGCCGGCCAACACCGCGGCCACCAGGATGAAGACCAGCCGGTACGCGGCGTAGCGGTGCCCCGCCACCAGCACCGACCCGTCCAGCGCGGCCGGCACCCGGACCGGCGGGTCGTCCGGGCCGAACGCGGCCACCAGCAGGCTGCCGCCGGCCAGCGCGACGCCGAAGGTGACCAGCGCCTGGGTGAGGTGCCCGGCCGCCGCGACCCGGGTGAGCAGCACCGCGACCAGTGCGCCGGCGGCGGTCGCGGCGGCCACGCCGGCCGTCAGCGCGAGCACCAGGCTGGCCCAGCTGCCGTCCAGCAGCGCGGCGGCGGTGTAGCCGCCGATCGCGAACAGCGTGCCGTGGGCCAGGTTGAGGAGCCCGGCCACGCCGAAGCAGAGCACCAGCCCGGACGCGGCGACGAACACCAGCAGCCCGTAGGCGACGCCGTCCACGGCCGGCACGACGTACGGGTCGACCGGCACGGCTCAGCCGCCCACGGTGGCGAGGTCGCCCACCACGGTGTTGGACAGGGCCCGGCCGTCCGGGCGGACCTGACGCAGGTACCACTTCTGCACCGGTGCGTGGGTGGTCGGCGAGAACTGCCAGGTGCCGCGCGGGCTGGCGATCTGCCCGAGCTGGCCGATGGCCGCGTTGATCCGCTCCGCGGTGGCGTCGTCGCCGGCCGCCGCGATCGCCCGGTCCAGCACGGCCGCCGCGTCGTAGGAGGCCATCGCGTACGTGGTCGGGGAGCCGTCGTGCTCGGCCTTCCAGGCGGCCACGAAGGCCCGGTTCTCCGCGTTGTCGAGGTCCGGTGAGTAGTTCAGCACCGAGTAGATGTCCCGGGCAGCGTCGCCCTGCGCGTCGAGCACCCCGCCCTCGGTCAGGAAACCGGCGGCGTAGAGCGGGACGTCCCTGATCTCCGACTGGGCGTACTGCTTGACGAAGTCGACGGCGGCGCTGCCGGCGTAGAACGTGTAGACGGCGTCCGCGCCGGACGCCTTGATCCGGGCGAAGTACGGGGTGAAGTTGGTGGTCGCCGGGAACGGCGTGAACGTGGTCTTGCCGTCCGGGTTGGCGAGCTTGCCGCCGGCCTTCGCGTACGCCTCGGTGAAGCCGCGCAGCTCGTCCCAGCCGCCCTGGTAGTCGGGGCCGATCGCGTAGACGCTGCCCTTGACGTCCTCGCGCACGTGCGCCGCGATCGCCTCGCCGGGCTCGTCGGAGAGGTAGGAGGTGTGCCAGACCCGGGACACGTCCTTGAGTTCCGGCCGCCCGTTGGAGCCGACGAACGGCACCTTCGTCTCGGTGAGCAGCGGTTGGACCGCGGCCACCGAGCCGCCGCCGACGATGCCGGTGAGCGCCACCACCCGGTCCTGCTTGAGCAGCTTGGTGGCGGCGGGCACGGCGGTGGCCGCGCCGTTGCCCTCGTCGGCGACGACCAGCTCGACCGTCCGCCCGCCGAGCTTGCCGTCGTGGCCGGACAGGTAGAGCTGGAAGCCGTCGCGGATGTCCTTGCCGACCGACTGGTAGGTGCCGGAGAGCGACGCGAGCAGGCCGATCTTGACGGTGCCGCCGGGGCCGGCGGCCGGTCCGTCGTCGGCGCAGGCGGGCGCCGCGAGCAGGACGAGTGCGAGCAGCGCCGCGGTGCGGGCACGGCTGCGCCGGGGCAGGGTCAGGGACATGGTGTCTCTCCTGGGTGTCAGGGGTGCGGGTCCGGCGGAACGCCGGCGGTCAGCGGCTGCGGCTCAGGGCCGCCCGGGCCGCGGGGGTGAGCGCGTCGCCGATGCGGTTCGCCAGCTCGGCCATCTCGTAGGAGACCTTGCCGACGTCGCAGCGCGGGTCGGCGAGCACGAGCAGGGAGGCGCCGTCGTTGAACGCCATGGAGAACATGAAGCCGCCCTCCAACTGGGTGACGTTGGAGATCACCGCGCCGGCGTCGAAGAACGCCGCCGCGCCGCGCAGCAGGCTGACCAGCCCGCTGCCGGTGGCCGCCAACTGGTCGGCCCGATCCGGCGGGAGGCCACGGGTGGCGGCCACCATCAGGCCGTCGCTGGAGATGGCGATCGCATGGGTGACCTCGGCGGCGCGCTCGGCGAACGCGTCCAGCAGCCAGCCGAGATCCTGGTGGTCGGTCACGTGCACTCCCTGTCGGGTCAGTTGGTGATCAGGTTGGTCCGGCGGCCGGCGACCCCGCGGGCGTACGCCGCCATGGCGGTGGCCACCCGCGCCGGGTCCCGGTGCTCGGTGGCCTGCCGGGGCGCCGGGACACCGCCGGGCACCAGATGCTCCTGCGGCTGCCGGCGCGGCAGCCCGGACGTGGTGGTGCCGGCGACGCGGGGCTCGTCGGCGCGCGCCGCCGTGCGCCAGGCGTCGTCCGCCGGGCCGGCCCAGGACGCGTCGTCGCCCGGCCGGTCGGCCTGGAACCAGTGGTTGACCTGGTCGAAGATGATCAGCTCCTCGGTGGGGGCGTCGGCCGGCTGGAACACCGGGGCGACCGGGAGCGCCCGGTCGGCGGCCGGGCCACCGGCCCAGGGCTGCGGGGCGGGCCGCGCGCCGGCGGGCGCCACCGCGGGCCGCGCGCCGGCGGGCACGACGGCGGCCCGCCCGACCGGCGATGCGACAGTGGCACGGGCCGCCCGTCGGGACGGCCGCTCGGGGGTGAGCAGGAACTCCTCGGGCGGCAGCGGCCGGATCAGCGCGGCCGGCAGCGCCACCTCGGCGATGGTGCCGCGCCGTGGCCCGGACCGGAGCTGCACGGCGGCGCCCAGCCGGGTGGCGAGCTGACCCACCACGACCAGCCCCATCGCCCGCACGGTGGCCACGTCGATGGCGGGCGGCTTGGCGAGCAGGTCGTTGAGCTGCTGCCGCCGGTGCGGGGGCAGGCCGACGCCCTCGTCGCTGATCTGCACGATCACCCGGTCGCCGAGGCTCCGGCCGGTCACCCACGCCTCGGTCGCCGGCGGCGAGTAGCCGGTGGCGTTCTCCATCAGCTCGGCCAGCAGGTGCACCACCTCGTCGACCGACTCGGCGGCCACCGCGACGTCGCCGTCGACCAGGCCGAGACGGATACGGGCGTAGTGCTCGATCTGGCTCTGCGCGGCCTGGAGCACCTGCGGCAGCGGCACGTCGTGGTGGCGGACCCGCCCGACGCCCACCCCGCCCAGCACGAGCAGGCTGGCGTTGATCCGGCCCATCCGGGTGGCGAGATTGTCCAGCGCGTAGAGCTGGTGCAGCCGGTCCGGGTCGGTCTCGTCCCGCTCGACGCGGTCCACCTGGGCCAGCACGGCGTCGACCAGGCGCTGCTCGCGCCGGCTGAGGTGGATGAAGATCTCCGCGGTGTTGGCCCGCATGACGGCCTGCTCCGCGGCGGTCCGCACGGCGGCCCGGTGCACCGCGTCGAACGCCTGCCCGACCTCGCCGATCTCGTCGTCGCCGGAGACCTCCAGCGCGTCGCCGGCCTGGCGACGGGCCAGCTCGTCCGGGTCGACCGAGGCGCTGTCCGGCTGCTGCAGCCGGGCCACCACCTGGGGCAGCCGCTCGAACGCGACAGCGTTCGCGGCGTCCCGCAGCCGGCGCAGCCGCCGGGTGATCTGGCGGGCCACCGCCCAGGTGACCAGCGCGGTCAGCAGCAGGGCCAGCAGGGCCGCGGCCGCCTCCACCACGGTGCGGCGACGCTGGTCCGCGTGGGCGGCCCGGATGTCGTCGAGCACCGCCCCGTCGACGCGCAGGCGCAGCTCGGCCAGGCGGACCGCCCACTGCTGGGTGGCGGTGAGCCAGGTGCCCAGGTCCAGGTCGAGACGGTCGCCGGCCGCCGTCCGGGCCACCTGGTCGAGGAGCCGTTGCAGCCGCAGCGCGTTCTCGCCGCTGCCGGCCTGCTCCCACCAGCCCTGCCAGGCCGGCCGGGCGAGCGCCAGGAAGGCCAGCGACGCCTCGGTGAAGCCGGTCCGGGCGGCGGTGATGTCCTGCTGGAGCGCGGGCGTCACCTGGCCGGCGGTGACCGCGCGCAGCACCGCCACCTGCTGCTGGCCGACCGCCTCGGCCACCTTGGACAGCGCGGCGGAGGCCCGGATGCCGTCCGCGATCCGCGGCTCGACCACGCCGAGCGTGACGCTCTCCCGCAGGCCGAGCAGGTCGGCGATGACGATGCGGTAGCTGAACGTCATCGCCGAGACCGAGGCGCGTTCGGCGGTGCGGACCTGCGCCCGCAGCGGGGCGAGGTTGGCCAGCGCCGTGTCGATCCGCGGCAGGACGGCCTGTTCGGCGGCGGCGCCGGCGGGCACCCGGGCCCGCTGCCGGCGGTATCCGGCGACCGCGGCGTCGGTGGCGGTGGTGGCGTCCGCGAACGCGTCCTGCTGGGCGGGGGCGCCCCGGGTGAGCAGGTCGGCGGCCACGATCCGCTCGTGTTGCAGCCGGTGGGCCAGGCCGCCCGCCTCGGCGCCGAGCTGGGCGAGCTGGCCGAGGTCGCTGGCGCGGGCGGTCTGCCGGGCGCTCTCGGTCAGCGCCAGCCCGGCGAAGCCCATCACGGCGACGAGCGGGGCCGCCACGATGAGGCGCATCCGGCCGCCGATGCGCCAGCGACGGCGGCGGGTCGGGTAGGGTCGGGCCGCGTGGGACCTCGTGCTCGACGCCACTGCTGACTCCCGCACTGATCGGCAAAGTTCAATCTGCACTTGCGGATTGCACGTCTCATTCCGCCGGAAGCCACGCGCCGAGGCCAGACCCGACCGTGGTACAAACAGGCCGTACCAGCATCTGTACCCAGAGTTGGCGATGCCGACGGCGTACCCGGGCCCGGTCAGTGCCGGCCGGCCGCCGACGGCGGCGGGCCCTCGGGTTCGGGCTGCGCGAGCACCTGACCGATGAGTTCCCGCAGCTCGTCGATCGCCGCCACCACGGCCTGCGGATCGCGCGGATCGCGCCGCGCGGCCGGCGGGCCGGCCGGATCCACCTCGCCGAGCCGGGGTCCCCGTCGGCCGTCCGCCGCCAACTGCTCGGCGGCGACCTGCGGCCACAACTCGGCCAGCCGCCCGTCGGTGGCGAGCACCTCGTCGCAGCGGACGGCGAACTCCTGGCTGCCGAACCGCCGGCCGGACTCGACCGCGGCAACCGTCTCCCGGCTGAACCGCACCCGCTCGGCCAGCGTCCGCTGGGTCAGGCCGCGCCGGGTCCGCCAGCGGCGCAGCTCGGCACGGAACTGGCGGCTGGCGGCGGAGGGAGCGGCGCTCGACGCGGGCGTGCGATCCATGTGCTCACCTTCGCGACGCCGGACCGGCATCGGCAGCAGATCGAGGACGGGTGATGACTGGGCGTTCGCAGGGGGTCATTCTTAACCCACCGGCGTACGGGTGTGAAGACGTGACTGCGCTGCGTGTCCGTCGCCGGCGACCGCGGCGTCGCCCGGTCACGCCGCCGGCCGCGCGACCGGACGGTGGCCGGTCGGCACCTTCGGCGCGACGATCACCGGCAGCCCCCGGTGCGCACGGAACGCCAGGTTGGGCCGGAAGACGCGGGGATGCCCGGGGGCCGGCCGCAGGTCCGGCAGCGCCGCTGCGAGACGGGTGAGCGCGGTGCCCGCCTCCAGCCGGGCCAGCGCCGCGCCGATGCAGAAGTGCGGGCCGTGACCGAAGGAGAGGTGGTCGTGCGCGTCCGGCCGGCCCGGGTCGAACCGGTCCGGGTGGCCGAACACCGCCGGGTCCCGGTTCGCGGCGCCGATCAGCAACAGGCAGCGCGCCCCGGCCGGGATCGTCACGCCGCCCAGCGTGACCGGGCGGTTGGTCACCCGCAGCCAGCCGTCGATGGCGGGCGCGAACCGCAGCGTCTCGGTGACGAACGCCGGCACCCGCTCCGGGCGCTCGGCGAGCGACCGCCACCGGCCCGGCTCGGACAGCGCCCGGTCCACCGCGTGGGCGAGCAGCCCGGCGGTGGTCTCGTGCCCGGCGACCAGCAGGTTGAACACGATGCTCGACACCTCGGCGGTGGTCAGCACCTCGTCGTCGCCGCCCCGGTACGCCAGCAGCTCGGTGACGTAGTCGTCACCGCCGCCGTCCAGCCGGCCCCGCACCAGGTCCTGGCAGTAGTGCCAGAACTCCAGCAGCCCGCCGGCCAGCCGGACCTGCTCGGCCGGGTCCGGGCTGCCCCAGACCAGGGCGATCTGCCCGTCCGCCCAGGCCCGGATCCGCGGCACGTCGCGCGCCGGCACGCCGAGGATGTCGAGCAGCACCAGCAGCGGCAGCTCGGCGGTGAACGCCGGGACCAGGTCGACCTCGTCGCCGGCGCGGGTGGCCAGCCGCGACACCAGCTCGTCCACCCGGCGGCGCACGATCCGGCCGTAGCGCTGCTCGACCCGCTCCGGGGTGTTGGCGAACGTGACCCGCAGCGCCCGCCGGGTGCGGGGATGCACCGGCGGGTCGGCCGCGGCGGTGGTGGGCGGCGCGTCGATCCGGGCGACCAGGGCCAGCGCCTCCGGGCAGATGTCGTACACCGGGGCGAGCGTGAGCGCGTTGCCGAACGTCCGCGCGTCGGCCAGCGCCCGCCGGACGTCGGCGTGCCGGGTGATGAGCCACAACCCGAGTTCGTCGTCGTGGTGCACGCCGCCGTCGGCGGCCAGCAGGCGGGCCCAGACGCCGGCCGGATCGGTGAGATACGCTCCCGCGAACGGATTCAACCGCATGACCGCCTCCTGCACTACCGGCCGCTTTCCTTACCGTGCGCCACCGGGCGAACACGCGTCAAGATTTGCCGGCATCAATCTATTTCTGCCGCTTTCCCGCAACTTGCGCCCTGCTCCTTGCCCTCCGCACACCCGGCCCGCAGGCAGAATGGGCGCATGCGGGCGGTGGTGTTCGAGGAGTTCAACGCGTGGCCGGGGGTGCGGGAGGTGGCCGACCCGGTGCCGGCGGGCGACGGGGTGGTCGTGCGGGTCGGCGCGACCGGGCTGTGCCGCAGCGACTGGCACGGCTGGCAGGGCCACGACCCGGACATCCGGCTCCCGCACGTGCCCGGACACGAGTTCGCCGGTGTCGTCGCGGCGGTCGGCGCCGACGTCCGCGGCTGGCGGCCGGGCGACCGCGTCACCGCGCCGTTCGTCTGCGCGTGTGGGCGGTGCCCCTCCTGCCTCGCCGGCGACCAGCAGGTCTGCGAGCGGCAGACCCAGCCGGGTTTCACCGGCTGGGGCTCGTTCGCGGAGTACGTGGCGGTGCGGCACGCCGACGTCAACCTGGTCCGGCTGCCGGACGAGGTGGACGACGGGACCGCCGCCGCGCTCGGCTGCCGGTTCGCCACCGCGTTCCGGGCCGTGGTCGCGCAGGGCCGGGTGGCCGCGGGCGAGTGGGTGGCCGTACACGGGTGCGGCGGGGTGGGCCTGTCCGCCGTGATGATCGCGGCGGCGAGCGGCGCCCGGGTGGTGGCCGTGGACGTCGCGCCCGCCGCGCTGGAGCTGGCCCGACGCAGCGGGGCCGCGGTCTGCCTGGACGGCAGCGCGCTCGGCGGTCCCGGCGAGGTGGCCGCCGCGGTCCGCGACGCGACCGGCGGCGGCGCCCACCTCTCGCTCGACGCGTTGGGCAGCCACGCGACCTGCGTCGCCTCGATCGAGGGCCTGCGCCGGCGCGGCCGGCACGTGCAGGTCGGCCTGCTCCCCGCCGCGCAGGGGCGGCCCGCCCTGCCGATGGACCTGGTGATCGCCCACGAGCTGGAGTTACGGGGCAGCCACGGGATGCCGGCCCACGCCTATCCCGAGCTGCTGCGGCTGGTCACCGCCGGGGTGCTGCGCCCCGGCGAGCTGGTCACCGGCGTCATCGGGCTGGCCGACGCACCCGCCGCGCTGGCCACGATGGACCGGCCGGCCACCGCCGGAATGCGGCTCGTCCGCCCCTGACGGCGACGGGCCGGCCCGACGTCGGGAGGACCCGACGCGGACCGGCCCGCGGCCGAGGGTGATCAGTCGGTGACGGTCACCGAGACGGTACGGACCGGCTGCTGGTACTGCCCGTAGTTGTCCATACCCCGGATCGTCACCGTGTACGTGCCGGCCGGCACGACCGGCGACGTGTACGCGAAGTTCGACCCCGGCGAGCCCGGGCTGGTGAGGAACGACGCGATCCAGGTGCCCGCCCGGCCGAACGTGCCGGCCGCGTTCATCCCCTGCCCGGCGGCGTTGGTGATCTGCAACTCCACCTTCTGCATGCCGACGTCGTCGACCGCCCGGCCGGTCACCACGATCCGGCCGCCGGAGTAGACCTCGCCCTCGACCGGCGTGATGCTCGGCTCCAGCGTCGGATCGAGGTCACCGGGGTAGACCAGGTACTTGGCGGTGGCGCCGGCGGTCGACCCGTCCTGCTGGCCGGCCGTGTCCACGGCCCACGCCTCGACGCTGTAGGTGCCCTTCGTCGGCAGGTCGATCGGGAGCGTGAACGCGGTGCTCGTGGCGTTCGGGTTGGCGAGCGTCGCGTCGATCGTGGCGAACGCGGCGGCCATCGTGCCGTTCGGCTGCACGTACCGGCCGGTGTCCAGGTCGCGCAGCGCCACCCGGACGGCCTTGACGCCCTTGTCGTCGGTCGCCGTGCCGGCCAGGTCGAGGTGCAACCGGTCGACGTTCTGGTCGGTCCCGGTGAAGCTGAGCAGCCCGTTCGGGAAGGCGTCGCCGGGCACCTGCGCGGTGACGGTGAGCCGGCCCAGGTTGGTGTTTGACGTGGTCAGGCCGAGCTTGTCGGTCGCGCGGACCCGGAAGTCGTAGACGCCGGGGGTGAGCGGGACCGTGGTGAAGGACCAGTCGAACGTCGCGGCGTCGAGGTTGGTCGGGGAGATCCGGTGGTACGCGGCGACCGAGTCGGCGCCCCAGGTGCCGTCCGCGGCCAGCGCCTCCCGTGTGGTGTTGTTGCGCAGGTAGATCTCGACCGACTTCAGCGCGTCCTCGTCCGCGGCGGTGCCGGCGAACGTGACCGTGGCGCCCGGCGCCACGGTCAGCGGCGCGGCGGCGGTCGGCGGGGTCATCGCCACCGGCGCGGTGATCGCCACGGTCGGCGGGACGCCGGTCGCCGAGACGGTCCAGTCCCGGGTGTCACCGCGCAGGTCGCTCTGCCCGGCCGTGTCGACAGCGGTGGCGGTCATCCGCCACTGCCCCTCGGTCGGCAGCGTCACCTCGTACTGCCAGGTGGCGGACGTCGCGCCGAGCACGTCCGGCTCGCCCCGGAACGTGTTGTAGACCGCCGCGACGCTGCCGTCGTCCTGCAGGTACCGGTTGTCCGGCGTGCGGAACGAGTAGATCATCGAGCTGACGCCCTTGTCGTCGGTGGCGGTGCCGGTGGCGACGAAGCTCTTCGTGGCGATCAGGCCGGCGGTCGGCGCGGTGATCCGGGTGGCCGGCGGCAGGTCGTCGAAGCGGAACGCCTCGATCTTCTTGATCGCCTTGGTGGTGTCGCCGGCCCCGTCGCGGCCGACCGTCCTCGCCTGGATCTGGTAGACGCCGGCCGGCAGCGACACCGGGAGCTTCCAGGTGGTGGACGTGGCGTTCGGCGCGGCGACCGTCGCGTTGAGCGACTTGAACGCACCCCAGGTGGTCAGGTCGGCCTGGAGGTACTTGCCGCTGTTGCGGTCCATGACCTCGACCTGGACCTTGGACACGCCGGCCGGGGCGAGCGCCTGGCCACCCAGGTCGAACGACTCGCCGGCCTGCTTCACCGCACCCTCGATCGGGGTGGTGATCGTGGTGTCCAGCGCCGCCGGCGCCGGCTCCTTGGACAGGTCGAAGAACGCGACCCGGCCGGTCGTCTTGCTGCCCTTGACGTTGCCGTCGCCGCCGACGAGCAGGCCGCGCGTGGTGGCCAGCATCGCCTTCTCGCCCTCGTACGAGTTGGAGCCGGGGTTCCACTCCAGCGCGGTGCCGGTGAGCGGATCGAGCGCGCCGAGGTGGTCGCGGCGGACCACCTGGTCGCCGAGGCCGTATCCGCTCAGGCCCTGGCCGGTGCCGTAGCCGACGTTGTCCAGGCCGGGCCACGGCACGTTCGAGGTGGGCGACTCCTGCCAGCTGAAGTGACCGCCGACGTAGACGGCGGTGGCGGTGATCGCGACCGAGTAGATGCTGTCGAAGTGCCGCGAGATCCAGAGCGGCTCGACGTGGTCGTTTCCGGTCAACGGGTACGCGATGGCGGTGTCGTTGATCGGCGGGCGGTCGCCGCCCGATCCGCTGGTGACCACGAAGTACGAGTCGTCCGGCGCGATGTCGCCGGCGAAGACGCGCTGGATGCCGCCGACGAAGGAGAGGTTGTCCTCCCACAGCCGGGTACGCCAGGGCAGCAGCGCCTTGCTGGCCGTACCGATCAGCGCCACGCCGTAGCGGTCCTGCCCGGCGATCTGGCGGCCGGTGTGCACGACGAGCAGCTTGCTGCGGTCGTGGGTGAGCTTGAGCTGCTGCACGGTGAGCATGCCGCCGACGCCGATGCCACCGGTGACCGGCAGGTTGAACGCGGTGTCGACGGCGCCGGTGGTCGGGTTGAGCGCGGCCAGGCCGCTGCGGGCGACGCCGTTGACGGTGGCGAACTGGCCGCCGACGTAGACGGCGGTCGGGCTGACGGCCAGCGCGGTGGCCCGCGCGTTGGCGGTCGCGGTGAACGCGGCCACCGGCGCGCCGGTGGTCGGGTTGAGCCGGGCGATCTTGCGCTTGGCGACGCCGTTGATGGTGTTGAACGAGCCCGCGATGTAGAGCGACGACCCGTCCGGCGACGCCTCGACGGCCGCCACCGCGCCGTCGATGGTGGGCTTGAAGCCGGTGTCCACCTTGCCGGTGTCCAGGTTGTACGAGGCCAGCGACTTCTGCGCGATCGCGGTGCCGCCGACGTTCGCGATCGAAGTGAAGGTGCCGGCGATGAAGACGCGGTTGCCGATCACCTCGATGTCGGTGATCTCGCCGTTGGTGATCCGCGGCGTGTCGGTGCGGGGCGTGGTCGGCATCAGCCGGGTGTCCCCCGGCGTGACCTGTGCCCTGGTGGCGACCGTACGGGCGGCGCCGAGCGCGGCGCTGCCCCCCGTCGCCTGGGCGCCGGTGCGCCCGGTGACTCCGGCGTCGGTGACGGTGACGACGGCGGCCAGCGCCGGCACCCCCGCCACCACGACCGCGCCGGCGGCGAGCACCGCGACCGCGCGACTCCAAACTCGCATCGAGACAACTCTCCCTGTCCGCCCGGACGGCGCCCCTCGGGTGACTCCCGACTTCCCTCCGTCCGCGTGCCGGAGGTCACCGTAGGAGGCAAGGACTTCTCGCGATACGCCGCCGCACCGGTAATCGACCGCTCGTCATCAATTCCGGCCACACGGCGACCCTGCTCCACCGATCGGCTGGCCCCGCGCCTACCGCCCGGGCACCCGCCCCGCCTTTCGGCCCCGTCCCGAGCCGGCCGTCCCGCTCGCCCGGGCCGCCCGGGCCGCGCCATGATCGACACCAGCTCGGTGACGTGGCGGCATCCCCGCGCGCCGGATCACCCCACCTCGGCGAGGTGGTGTCGATCAAGCCGCAACTCGACGAGCGCGCAGCGGGAAGAGGCGACCGTGCGGGCAACGCCGAGGCGGGTGACAGGTGGGCGACTGCCGGGGGGTGAATTGCCGACACCAGGCGCCGAGAACGCCAACCGTTTCGGCGGACGCCTGGATATCCGACAGAAGCGGACCGTCGGAGTAATTGCCGACTCGATCGCGATGAATCGGCACGGCGGTTCCGCCGCAACGCAGCCGCCGACGACGGGTCGCCATAACTGGGCGGGATTGACCCGGACGGTATTCCATCGAAGATCACCCTGTCAACGGCGCCACAGGCGACCGATCTGAGCAGCCACGACAGACCGGCGATGCGACACAGGACGCCTCATCGCCGCATCCGACATATCCCTCCACAGTGGTGTCGAGGCGGCGGAAGCTCCCGATGACCGAAACGAGCGACATCACCCCGGAGGCCGACCAGGAGTGCGCGTCAGCCCCTCGCAATCACATTTCTTACCGGCCTCGGGTAACTGGCCGAACGTGCATCACCCGTAACCGAAAGCATCGACCGGCGGCACGATTCGGGGATCGGCGCACAAAGATCGTCGGTGACATGATGGGCGAGGTTCCCCATCGAGGAATCCTGATCTTTTCCATCACCCGGCCGGCCGGACGGTCCGGCGCGGCGATCGCCCGCGCCCGGACCCGACAGACGCGGTGGCCGGCGGCGACGAAGGCGGAGGGCGATGACCGACGTCCTGCGGACCCGACGACCGGCGCCCGCCCCATCGGCGCGGCACGACTCCGACCGCCCCGCGCCGGCCACCGCCGCGCAGCGCCAGATGTGGCAGTTGGACCGCCTCGACCCGGGCTCGGCCGGCTACCTGGTGCCGCTGGCCTACCGGCTGCACGGCCCGCTCGACGTGGCGGCGCTCTCCGCCGCGCTGGACGAGCTGGTGGCCCGGCACGCCGCGCTGCGCACCACGCTCGCCCCCGAGCCGCCCCACGGCGGCGACCACCCCGCGCCGGGCCCCGGCTACCCGGAGCCGGACGGCGACGGCGCGGACACCCATCTCGTCCAGGTGGTCCACGACCCCTGCCCGGGGCTGCTGCGGGTGCACGACCTCAGCGGACTGCCCCGCTGGCAACGGGACCGGGAGGTGGACGCCCGGCTGCGCGCCGCCGCCCGGGAACCGCTCGACCCGGCACGCGGGCCGGTCCTCCGGGCCGACCTGGTGCGGTGTGCACCGGAGGAGCACGTGCTCCTGCTGACGTTCCACCACGTCGCCGTCGACGAGTGGTCACTGGGCCTGCTGCACGAGGAGTGGGAACGGCTCTACGCGGCGTACCGCGCCGGGCGGCCGGCCGCGCTCGACCCGGTCGAGGGCGACTGCCGCGACCACGCGCGACGGCAGCGGGAATGGCTCGCCGGCGCGGAGGCGTCCGCCCAGCTCGACTACTGGCGGGAGCAGCTCGCGGGCGCGCCCGCCGCGCTGGACCTGCCCACCCGCGGGCCCCGCCCGGCGGTGCCGTCCGGCGCCGGCGCCACGCTGGCGGTGCCGCTGGACGTACCCGCCGAGGAGCTTGCGGCGTTCTGCCGGCAGGCGCGGGTGTCGCCGTACATGGTGCTGCTGGCGGTGCTGCACGTGCTGCTGGCCCGGTGGACCGGCGAGCGGGACGTCGTGGTCGGCACGCCGGTGGCCGGCCGGCGCGGCCCGGAGACGCGACAGCTCGTCGGCCTGCTGCTCAACACCGTGGCGATCCGGGCCCGGCTGGACGACGACCCGTCCTTCAGCACGCTGCTGGAACGGGTACGCGTGGCCGTCCTCGACGCCCTGAGCCGGGAGGAGCTCCCCTTCTCGACCGTGCTGGAGACGCTGCGCCCGGCCCGCCGGACCGGCTACAGCCCCCTGTTCCAGGTGATGTTCGTGTACGGCCGGGAGACCACCCCGCCCCGCCTGGACGGCCTCGAGGTGAGCACCGTCGAGGTGCCGGTCGACACCGCCAAGTTCGACCTCACGGTGGCCGTTCGGGAGAACGACCGAGGTCTGCGGACCGTGCTGGAGTACCGCACCGACCTGTTCGACGCCGACCTGATGGCCCGCCTCGCCGGCCACTTCCAGACGCTGCTGGCGGCCCTGCTGGCCGACCCGGACGCGCCGGTCGGCTCGGCCGCGATGCTGACCGCCGCCGAGCACCGGCGGCTGGTCGGCGAGTGGAACCGGACCGCCACGCCGGTCGAGCCGGACGAGCTGGTCCACGCGTTGATCGAGGAGCAGTCCCGGCGTACCCCCGACGGGGTGGCGGTGACCGACGGCGACGCCGCGCTGAGCTACCGGGAACTGCACGCGCGGGCCGAGGCGCTGGCGGAGACGCTGCGGGCGCGGGGCGTCGGCGTCGGTGGCCTGGTCGGCGTGCTGCTGCCCCGCGCGGTCGGATTCACCGTGGCGGTGCTGGCGGTGCTACGGGCCGGCGCGGCCTACGTGCCGATGGACCCGGCGAACCCGCCCGCCCGGCTGCGCCACCTGATCGAGGACACCGCCGCGCCGGTGGTGCTCACCTGCGCCGAGCTGGCGCACCTGGTGCCCGGCGACGCGGCGGTGCTGGTGCCGGACGCCCCGGTGCCCGCAAGCGCGACGGCGCGCGGCGGCGGCCCCCGACGACGGCCGCGTCGCCGACCGGCGCCCACCCTGGACGACCTGGCGTACGTCATCCACACCTCCGGCTCGACCGGCCGGCCGAAGGGCGTGATGGTCACCCACCGGGGGGTGGCGAACTACGTGCGCTGGGCCGGCCAGGCATACCGGCTGCGCCCCGGTGACGTGGTCCCGCTGCACTCCTCGGTCGGGTTCGACCTGACCGTGACCAGCCTGCTGGTGCCGCTGGCCGTCGGCGCCACGGTCCGGATGATCGGCGAGCACCTCGGCCCGGCCGCGCTCGGCGAGGCGCTGCGCGACACCACCACGCCGTTCGGGCTGGTCAAGATCACCCCGGCCCAGTTGGAGCTGGTCACCCACCAGCTCCGCCCGGACGAACTGGCCGGCCGCACCCGATGCTTCGTCATCGGCGGCGAGAACCTGCGCGCCGACCAGATCGCGCCGTGGCGGACGCACGCGCCGGAGACCGCACTGGTCAACGAGTACGGACCGACCGAGACCGTGGTGGGCTGCGCCGCGTACGAGGTGGACCCGGACACCCCGGCCGACGGCTCGGTGCCGATCGGCCGGCCGATCGCGAACACCGCGCTCCACCTGCTCGACGGCTGGGGCAACCCGGTGCCGGTGGGCGTGGTCGGCGAGCTGTACGTCGGCGGCGCCGGGGTGGCCCGCGGCTACCTGGGGCAGCCGGACCGCACCACCGAGCGGTTCCTGCCCGACCCGTTCTCCGGGGTGCCCGGCGCGCGCCTCTACCGCACCGGCGACCTGGCCCGCCGCCGCCCGGACGGCGTCCTGGACTACCTGGGCCGCACCGACCGGCAGGTCAAGGTGCGCGGCTACCGGGTGGAGTGCGGCGAGATCGAGGCGGCGATCCGACGGCACCGGCCGGCGGCCGACGTGACAGTCCAGCTACGCCACGACGACCCGACCGACCCGCGGCTGGTCGCGTACCTGGCCGGCGACGAGGAGGCGGACCCGGCGGAGCTGCGCGCCGCGCTCGCCGCCGAACTGCCGTCCTGGCTGGTGCCCGCCGCGTTCGTGCGGCTGGACGCGCTGCCACTGACCGGCAACGGCAAGGTGGACGCCGAGGCGCTGCCCGCGCCCGACCCGGCCGCCCGCCGCACCACCGCGCCGGCCGACCCCGGTCCCGCCGCGCCGGCCGTCCCGACGACGGCGGGGACGCCGGGCCGGTGGGACGCCGACCGGGTACGCCTGGAACGCCTGGTCGCCGAGGTGTGGCGCGAGGTGCTCGGCGTGGACCAGGTCGGCACCCGGGACAGCTTCTTCGACCTGGGCGGCCACTCGATGCGGCTGCTGGCCGTGCTGGACCGGCTGCGCGCCCGGCTCGGTGACGTGCTGACCGCCACCGACCTGTTCCGCCACCCCACCGTGGAGTCGCTGGCCGCGTACCTGGTCACGGTCACCACGACCGGCGCGGCGCCGCAGCCCACGCGCGAGGCCCCGCCGGTGCGCGACGCGACCGCGTCCGCCGGCCCGGCGGACGGTCCGATCGCGGTGGTGGGCATGGCCGGCCGGTTCCCGGGCGCCCGGACCGTCGACGAGTTCTGGGCGAACATCCGCGACGGGGTGGAGTCGGTCCAGGAGTTCACCGTCGAGGAGATGCTCGCCGACGGCGCGGACCCGGCCCGCATCGACGACCCGGCGTACGTCCGGGCCGGCACGTTCCTGCCCGGCATCGACGAGTTCGACGCGGCGTTCTTCGGCGTCACGCCACGGGAGGCGGAGACGCTGGACCCGCAGCACCGGCTGCTGCTGGAGTGCGCCTGGCACGCGCTGGAGCACGCCGGCCACGACCCGTCCCGCCACCCCGGCCGGGTCGGCCTGTTCGCCGGCTCCGGCCGCAGCTCCTACCTGCTCGACCACCTCAGCGGCCACCCCGAGCTGACCGCCGGGCTCAGCGAGCACCAACTCTCCCTCGGCAACGACAAGGACTTCCTGCTCAGCCGCGTCGCCTACCAGCTCGACCTGACCGGGCCGGCGGTCACCGTGGCCACCGCCTGCTCGACGTCGCTGGTGGCCGTGCACCTGGGCCGGCAGAGCCTGCTGACCGGGGAGTCCGACGTGGTGCTGGCCGGCGGCGTGAGCGTCTTCCCCGCCCAGCGGCGCGGCTACCTCTGGCACGACGGCGGCATCTACTCCCCCGACGGGCACTGCCGCCCGTTCAGCGCCGACGCGCGCGGCAGCATCGAGTCCAGCGGCGTGGGCGTGGTGGTGCTCAAGCGGCTGGCCGACGCCGTCGCCGCCGGCGACACGGTCTACGCGGTGATCCGCGGCTCGGCGATCAACAACGACGGGGCCCGCCGCACCGGCTACACCGCGCCGGGCGTCGCCGGGCAGGTCGAGGTGATCAGCCGGGCGCTGGCCGACGCCGGCGTGCACCCCCGCTCGGTGGGCTACGTGGAGGCGCACGGCACCGGCACCAGCCTCGGCGACCCGATCGAGGTGGCCGCGCTGACCGAGGCGTTCCGGCGCGGCACCGACCAGCGCGGCTTCTGCGCGCTCGGCTCGGTCAAGGCCAACATCGGGCACACCGACGCGGCGGCCGGGGTGGCCGGTCTGATCAAGACCGTGCTGGCGCTGTGGACGCGGACGCTGCCGCCGGCCGTCAACGTGGACCGGCCGCACCCGGCGATCGACGTCGAGACCGGCCCGTTCCGCCTCGAGCGCGCCGCCCGACCGTGGACCGCCGACGGGCCGCGCCGGGCCGGGGTCAGCTCGTTCGGCATGGGCGGCACGAACGCGCACGTGGTGCTGGAGGAGCCGCCGGCGCCGCCCCGCCCGGCGACCCCGCCCGCGCCGGGGCCGCGCCTGCTGGCGCTGTCCGCGCGTACCCCGGCCGCGTTGGCGGCCGCCACCCGGCAGCTCCGCGACCACCTCGACGCCCACCCTCAGGTGGCGCTCGCGGACGTCGCGACGGCGCTGGGCCGCCGGGCGTCGCTGACCCACCGCCGGTACGTGGTGGCGGCGGACCGGGCCGACGCGGTGTCCGCCCTGGACGCGCCAGCCCGCCGGTTCACCGGCACCCATTCGGGCGGCCGCCGGACGCTGGCGTTCGCGTTCCCCGGGCACGGCGCGCAGCACGTGGCGATGGGCGCGGGGCTCTACCGGGCCGAGCCGACCTACCGGGCCGTGGTGGACGCGTGCGTCGACCTGCTCGGCGACGACCTCGGCCGGGACCTGCGCGCCGTGCTCGTCCCGGCGTCGGGCGGGCACGCGGCGGCCGAGGAGCTGCTCGCCCGCCCCGCGCTGGTGCAGCCCGCGCTGTTCGTCACGGAGTACGCGCTGGCCCGCACGCTGCTGGCCCGGGGCGTCACCGCGGACCTGATGGTCGGCCACAGCCTCGGCGAGTACGTGGCCGCCTGCCTGGCCGGCGTCTTCCCGCTCGCCGACGCGCTGCGCCTGGTGCGGGTGCGTGGCGAGCTGGTGGCGCGTACGCCGGCCGGGGCGATGCTCGCGGTGGGCCGGCCCGAGGCGACGGTGACCGGGCTGCTCGACGAGGGACTCTCGCTGGCCGCGGTGAACGGCCCGGAGCTGTGCGTGGTCTCCGGCGACCCGGCGGCGGTCGGGCGGCTGCGCGAGCGGCTGACCGCGGACGGCGTGGACTGCCGCCCGCTGCGGGTGACGCGCGGCTACCACTCGGCGCTGCTCGACCCGGTGCTGGACGAGTTCGCCGCGCACGCCGCCCGGGTCGCGTACGCCGAACCGGAGCGCCCCTACCTCAGCAACCTGACCGGTGGGCCGGTCACCCCCGGGCTGGTCACCGACCCGGCGTACTGGGTGCGGCACCTGCGCGAGCCGGTCCGGTTCGCCGAGTCGGCCGCGTTCCTCGCCGAGCAGGAAGCGGCAGTGGTCGAGGTGGGCCCCGGGCACGCGCTCACCGGCCTGGCCCGGCTGGCCGGGTTGCCGCCGGCCCGGGCGGTCGCGGCGATGCGGCACCCCCGCGCCGAGACCGACGACGTGGACACGCTGCTCGACGCGGTGGGACGGCTGTGGCTGGCCGGCGTGCCGGTCGACCTGGACCGCTTCCACGGCGACGGCGACCGCCGGCTGCCGCTGCCCGGCTACCCCTTCGAGCGGCACCGCCACTGGATCGCGCCCGCGTCCCGTACCCCCGGGCCCCGTACCCCCGGGGCCGCTTTCTCGGAAAGAGTGGCTATTCCGAGGGAAATGGCCACTCTTTCCGTGAATCAGCGCGCGGAGGAGGAGGAGGAGGAGGAGGAGGGGGAGGAGGGGGCGGGGGGTAATCGGCCGGGGTTGGGCACCTCGTACGTGGCGCCGGTGGGGGCGGTGCAGGAGGCGGTGGCGGAGGTCTGGAGCGACCTGCTCGGCATCGCGCCGATCGGCGCGATCGACGACTTCTTCGAGCTGGGCGGGCACTCGCTGCTCGCCACCCAGGTGGTGGTGCGGCTGCGCGCCCGCCTCGGCGTGGCGGTGCCGCTGGAGACCCTCTTCGCCCGGCCGACCGTCGCGGCGCTCGCCGCGGCACTGCCGGCGACCGTGGCCGCCGCGCCGGCGACGCCGCCGGTGGCCGACCCGGTCGACGCCGCGACCCCCGCCGTCGACGAGCCGGCCGCCGTCAACGAGCCGGCCGACGAGCCGGCCGACGCCGGGGAGCGCATTCCCCGGGCCGAGCCGGACGCCGGCCCGGCGCCGCTCTCCTCCGGCCAGCACCGGCTGTGGTTCCTGGACCAGGCGTACGCGCAGAACGCCTACACGGTCGGCACCACGCTGCTGCTCGATGGCGCGCTCGACCCGGACGCGTTGCGGACCGCGCTGGCCGGGCTGGTGCGCCGGCACGAGGCGCTGCGGACCGTGTTCCCGCTCGGGCCGGACGGTGACCCGGTGCAGCGGGTGCTCCCGGCCGGGCCGGTGGACCTGCCGGTCCTGACCGCGCCGGCGGACCCGGACGGGGCCGCGCCGAACCCGGCGGTGCCGGTGAGCATCGTCGAGCCGGCGGTGGCCGCGGCGGTGCCGGGATGGGTGCACGCCGCCCTCGCCGCCGACGTACGCCGCCCGTTCGACCTGGCCGCCGGGCCGCTGTTCCGGGCCGTGCTGCTGCGCGTCGCCGACGACCGGCACGTGCTGTCGCTGACCATGCACCACGCCGTCTCCGACGGCTGGTCGCTCGGCGTGGTGGCCCGCGAGGTGGCCACCCGCTACGCCGCCGCCCGCGCCGGAGGCGACGACCCGCTGCCCGAGTTGGCCGTCCAGTACGGCGACTACGCGCGCTGGCAGCGCGGCCGGCTGGCCGACCCGGACCACCCGGACCTGCGGTACTGGCGGCAGCAGCTCGCCGGCGCGGCCACCGTGCTGGACCTGCCCACCGACCGGCCGCGCCCGCCGGTGCAGACGTTCGACGGCGCGGTCCGCACGCTGGTCCTGCCCCGGCCGACCGCCGACGCGCTGCGCCGGTTCAGCCAGCGGCACGGCGTCACGCTGGCGATGACGTTGCTGGCCGCGTGGCAGACGCTGCTCTGGCGCTGGACCGGCCAGCGCGACGTCTGCGTCGGCACGCCGGTGGCCGGCCGGGTCCGGGCCGAGCTGGAGCCGATGGTCGGCTTCTTCGTCAACATGCTGCCGATGCGGACCGTGCTCGACGGCGACTGGACGTTCGCCGAGCTGCTCGGGCAGGTCCGCCGCACCGCGCTGGGCGCGTACGACCACCAGGAGGTGCCGTTCGAGCGGCTGGTGGACCTGGTCGACGCGCCTCGCGACCTGAGCCGCAACCCGCTGTTCCAGGTGATGTTCAACCTGCTCAACGTGCCCGAGCAGCGGGACGTGGCGGCGGCCGGGGTGCGGATGACCCCGTTCGCGGTCGAGCCGGGCATCGCCCAGCAGGACCTGGCGCTGTACGCGTACGAGGTGGCCGAGGGGCTGCGGTTCCGGCTGGAGTACAACACCGCGCTGTTCGACCCGGCGACCGCCGAACGGATGGTCGGGCACCTGGAGACGCTGCTCGCCGCCGCGGTCGCCGACCCGGGCACCCGGCTGGCGGCGCTGCCGCTGCTCACCGCCGCCGAGCGCGCCCGGTTCGCCGGGTGGAACGACACCGCCGCGCCGGCCGGCTGGGACACCCCGGCCGGCCGGGCGCCGACGCTCGTCGACCTGGTCGCGCACCAGGTGGCGGCGAACCCCGACCGGCCGGCCGTGACGTTCGGCGGGACCACGCTCGACTACGCCACGCTGGACGCCCGCGCCAACCGGCTCGCGCACCGGCTGCGCCGGGCCGGTGTCGGGCCGGACGTGCCGGTCGCGGTCTGCCTGCCCCGCTCGGCCGAGCTGCCGGTGGCGCTGCTCGGCGTGCTCAGGGCCGGCGGCGCGTACGTGCCGGTGGACCCGGAGTACCCGGTGGAGCGGCAGCGGTACGTGCTGACGCACAGCGGTGCGACGGTGCTGGTCACCGAGGCGGCCCTGGCCGACCGGCTGGACTTTGCCGGCACGGTGGTGACCGGTGCGGACGTGGCCGGGGAACCGGACACCGCCGTACCGTCGTCGGCCGGGCCGGAGCACCTGGCGTACCTGATCTACACGTCCGGCTCGACCGGCCGGCCCAAGGGCGTCCGGGTCACCCACCGCGCGGTGGTCAACACGCTGGCGGCGATGCGCGAGCGGCCCGGCCTGACCCGCGACGGCACCATGCTGGCGATGGCGAGCTTCGCGTTCGACATGTCGGTGCCGGAGCTGTTCCTGCCGCTGGTGGTCGGCGCGCGGATGCTGCTGGTGGACCGCGACGTCGCCTACGACGCGGGCCGGCTGGCCGGCCTGCTCGCCGCCGAGCGCGTCACGCTGGCCCAGGGCACGCCGACGACCTGGCGGCTGCTGATCGAGTCCGGGTGGACCGGCACGCCGGGGCTGACCGCGGTCTGCGGCGGCGAGGCGGTGCCCGCGCCGCTGGCCCGGCAACTGGCCGAGCGGGTGGACGCGCTGTGGAACCTGTACGGCCCGACCGAGGCCGCGGTCTGGGCCACCATGGACCGGATCACGCCGGACGAGACCCGGCCCACGATCGGCCGCCCGATCGGCAACATGCGGGTCCACGTGCTCGACCCGGGGCTGAACCCGGCCCCGGTCGGCGTGCCGGGCGAGATCTTCCTGGGCGGTCCGGGACTGGCCCGGGACTACCACGCCGATCCGGCGCTGACCGCCGCGCGCTTCGTGCCGGACCCGGACGGCGGCGGGCGGTTGTACCGCACCGGCGACCTGGGCCGCCGGCTGGCCGACGGCCGGATCGAGTTCCTCGGCCGGGGCGACTCGCAGGTGAAGGTGCGCGGGTTCCGGATCGAGCTGGGCGAGATCGAGGCGGTGCTGCGCCGGCACGACGCGGTGCGGGACGCCGCCGTGGTGGTGCGCGAGGACGCCGGCGAGAAGACAGTGGTGGCGTACCTGACGCTGACCGGCGGGCCCGAGCCGGACGCCGGGCGGGAGGTGACCGCCGACTTCGCCGCCGACCCGGCGCCGTGGCGGGCGTACGCGCGGACCTGGCTGCCGGACTACATGGTGCCGTCGGCGTTCGTGCCGCTGGACCGGATGCCGCTCAACGCCAACGGCAAGGTCGACCGGGCGGCGCTGCCCGCGCCGCGTCGCGACCGGGCCGCGGCGGGCGCCGGGGAGCCGGACACGCCGCTGCGGGCCGCGCTGGCCCGACGCTGGGCGGAGGTGCTCGGCTACGACCGGGTCGGCATCGACGACGACTTCTTCGACCTGGGCGGCGACTCGTTCCGGGCGATCAAGGCGCTGGCCGGCAGCGACCCGGCGATCAGCGTGCTCGACCTGTTCCGCCACCCGACCATCCGGGCGCTGACCGAGCACCTCGCCGCCACCGGCGGTTCGGCCGGCCGGCTGCTGCACGAGCTGACCCCGGCCCGGCCGGGCACGCCGACCACGCTGACGCTGCTCTGCGTGCCGTTCGGCGGCGGCAGCGCGATCACGTTCCAGCCGCTGGCGGACGCCCTGCCGGCCGGCGTGTCGCTGTACGCGCTGGAACGCCCCGGCCACGACCTGAACCGCCCGGACGAGCCGATGCTCGACCTGGACGAGCTGGTGGAGCGTTGCGTGGCCGAGGTGGTCGCGCAGATCACCGGCCCGGTGGCGGTGTACGGGCACTGCGTCGGCGGCGCCGAGGCGGTGGAGCTGGCCCGCCGGTTGGAGGCGGCCGGCGTCGAGGTGACCGGCGTGGCGATCGGCGCGCACTTCCCCGCGCCCCGGCTGCCCGGCCGGGTGTTCGGCTGGCTGCGCCGGTGGTTCCCGGTGGAGCGCTGGGCGTCGAAGCGGCGGACGCTGGAGTCGCTGCGCGCGATGGGCTTCTTCACCGAGGTCTTCGACGCGGCCGAGAAGGACTTCGTGATGCGGGTGGTCCTGGCGGACTCGGCCCGGGGCGAGGACTACTACACCGACGTCTACGCCGCCGGGCTGCCGGCGAAGCTGTCCGCGCCGCTGGTCTGCGTGGTGGGCGGCGGCGACCGGGCCACCGAGCTGTACCAGGAGCGCTACCTGGAGTGGGAGTTCTTCGCCGACCGGGTGTCGTTGGCGGTGATCGACGGCGCCGGGCACTACTTCGCCAAGCACCAGCCGGCCGAGCTGGCCGCGATCATCCTGGCGCACTGCGCCCCCACCGCCACGCCGCCGGCCACCGTCGCGCCGCCGGTGGCCGCCTCGGCGCCGACCGGGGCGGCGGTCCCCGTACCCGACCGGCCGGCGCGGCGCGCGGTGCCCAGCCTGGCGGTGTTCTACCTGGTCGCGATCGGTCAGCTCGTCTCGCTGATCGGCAGCGGGCTGACCGCGTTCGGCATGGGGCTCTGGGTCTACCAGCGCACCGGGTCGGTGTCGCTGTTCGCCACCGCCACCGTGCTGGCGCTGCTGCCGGCCGTGGTGCTCTCCCCGATCGCCGGCGCGCTGGCCGACCGGTGGGACCGCCGGCGGATCATGGTGCTCGCCGACTGCCTGGCCGCCACCGGCACGGTGAGCCTGGCGCTGCTGCTCTGGCTCGGCCAGCTCCACCTCTGGCACATCCTCACCGCGATCACCGTCACCGCCGTGGCCACCGCGTTCCAGCAACCCGCCTACCAGGCGGCGGTCACCCAGCTCGTGCCGAAGCGCTACTACGGGCGGGCCAACGGCATCGTCTCGCTCGGCACCGCCACCAGCACCGTGCTGGCCCCGCTGGTCGGCGGCGCGCTGGTGCTCGCCGTCGGACTGCGCGGCATCGTGGTGATCGACCTGGTGACGTTCGCGGTGGCGGTGACCGTCACGCTGTCGGTCCGCTTCCCGGACACGCTGTTCGTGCGGCGGGAGGAGCCGTTCCGGCGCGAGGTGCTGGGTGGCTGGCGGTTCATCGCCCGCCGGCACGGGCTGGTCGCCCTGGTCGTGCTGGTGGCGTCGCTGAACTACTTCTTCGCCATGGTGGAGGTGCTGGTCACCCCGCTCACGCTCTCCTTCGGCGACCCGGCGGTGCTCGGCCGGGTGCTGGCCGCCAGCGGCGTCGGCATGGTGGTCGGATCGGTGCTGATGGGCGTCTGGGGCGGCACCGCCCGGCGCACCACCGGCATCCTGGCCAGCGTCGTGCTGCTCGGCGTCTCGCTGCTCACCGTCGGGCTGCGGCCGGACCCGCTGTTCCCGGCGCTCGGCCTGTTCGGCATGGGCCTGGCCACCGCGCTGGTGAACACGCACTGGCTGGCCATCGTGCAGGCCAAGGTGGGCCTGGAGTTGCAGGGCCGGGTGCTGGCCATGGCGCAGATGCTGTCCTGGCTGATGGTGCCGGCCGGCTTCCTCAGCGCCGGTCCGCTCGCCGAGCACGTGCTCGCCCCGCTGGCCCGGCCGGGCGGCCCGCTCGCCGGGCTGGTCGGCACCGGGCCGGGGCGCGGGATGGCGCTGGCCGCGATCCTGGCCGGGCTCTGCGCGCTGGCGCTGGCCGCGGGTGGCATCGCGTACCGGCGGATCCGTCGGCTGGAGGACGAGCTGCCGGACAACGACCCGGGCCGCGTGGTGCTCGCGGACAAGGACCGTCTCCAGGAGGAGGCGGACCGTCGCCTCGCGGCGGCGATCTCAGGCGGTGCCCGGTGAGCGCGCCCGCCCGGCCGACCGGCCCGACCCGCCGCGCCGCCGCCCGGCGTACCGGGAGCGGCCCGGCCACTGTGGACTGCCTGCACCGGATGGTCGCCGCGCAGGCCGCCCGCACCCCGGACGCGGAGGCGGTCCGGCACGGCGACGCCACGCTCTCCTACCGCGACCTCGACGAGGCGGCGAACCGGCTGGCGCGGGTGCTGCTCGCCGCCGGTGTCGCGCGCGCCGACCGGGTCGGCGTCTGCCTTCCGCGTACGCCGGAACTGGTGGTCGCGCTGCTCGCCGTGCTCAAGGCCGGTGCCGCGTACGTGCCGCTGGACCCGGCGTACCCGGCGGCCCGGGTGGCGTTCATGGCCGCCGACTCGGGGGCCCGGCTGGTGCTGACCCGCGCCGACCTGGCCGGCCGGTTTCCCGGCCCGACCGTGCTGACCGACCGGCTCGACCCGGCCGGCGACGGCACCGACCCGGCGACGCCGGTGACGCCGGACGACCTGGCGTACGTCATCTACACGTCCGGCTCCACCGGGCGGCCCAAGGGCGTGGCGATCGAGCACCGCTCGGCGTCGGTGCTGCTGCACTGGGTCCGGGCGACGTTCGACGACACCGAACTCGGCGGCATGCTGGCGGCCACCTCGGTCTGCTTCGACCTGTCCGTGTTCGAGATCTTCGGGCCGCTGGCCTGGGGCGGGCGGGTGCTGCTGGTCGACGACGTGCTGGCGCTGGCCGCGCCCGGCGCGGACCGGCTGCCGGTCACGCTGGTCAACACCGTGCCGGCGGCGATGGGCGAGCTGCTCACCGCCGGGGCGCTGCCACCGGGCGTCCGCACGGTCTGCCTGGCCGGCGAGCCGCTCACCGCCGCGCTGGCCGCCCGGGTGTGGGCCCGCCCGCACGTGCGCCGGCTGTGCAACCTCTACGGCCCGTCCGAGGACACCACGTACTCGACCTGGGCCGAGGTGCCGCCGGACGGCGGGGACCCGCCGATCGGCCGGCCGCTGCCGGGCACCCGGGCGTACGTGCTCGACCCGGACGGGCGACCGGTGCCGCCCGGCGAGGCAGGTGAGCTGTACCTGGCCGGCGCCGGGCTGGCCCGCGGCTACCTGGACCGGCCGGCGGAGACGCGGGCCCGGTTCCGGCCGGACCCGTTCCGCCCCGGTGAGCGGATGTACCGCACCGGTGACCGGGTGCGGCTGCGCCCGGACGGGCAACTGGCCTACCTGGGCCGGCTGGACGACCAGGTGAAGCTGCGCGGCTACCGGATCGAGCTGGGCGAGGTGGCCGCCCGGCTCGCCGCCCTGCCCGGCGTCCGCGAGGCGACCGCCGCGGTCCGGCCCGGCCCGAGCGGGGACCCGCTGCTGGTCGGCTACCTGACCGGCGAGCGACGCGACGACGTGCGGGCCCGGCTGGCCGAGGTGCTGCCGGCGCCGCTGGTGCCGGCGGCCGTGGTCTGGCTGGACCGGCTGCCCACGCTGCCCAACGGCAAGGTCGACCGGTCCGCCCTGCCCGCGCCGACGTTCGGCGCCGCCGCCGACCCCGGCTCGCCCGCCGACCCCGGCTCGCTCGGCCCGACCGGCGACCTGGTCGCGGCGACCTGGCGGGAGCTGCTCGGCGTGCCGGTCACCGGCCCGGACGACGACTTCCTGACGCTCGGCGGCGACTCGCTGCTGGCGGTCCGCTGCGCCACCCGGCTGACCGCCAGCACCGGCCGGCGGGTCCACGCCGGCGACCTGTTCGCCCACCCGACCGTCGCCGCGCTGGCCGCGTGGATCGACGCCTCGTCCGCACCCGGACCCGGCCCGGACCCGACCGGCGTACCGGACGACGGCGGGCCGGCGCCGCTCTCCGCGGCGCAGCGGCGGTTCTGGTTCCTGCACCGGCTCGACCCGACCGACACGTCCTACCTGCTGGCGTTCGCGGTCCGGTTCGCCGCGCCGCTGGACCCGGCGCGGTTGACCCGGGCGCTGCACCGGGTGGTCGACCGGCACCCGGCGCTGCGCACCGTCCTGCCCGCCGGGCCGGACGGGCCGGTGCAGGTGGTACGCCCCGACGCCCGACCGGACCCGGTGGTCGCGCCGGCCGACCCGGGCGCCCCGCTCGACGCCCGGCTGGCCCGGCTCGCCGCCGAGATGACGCGTACCCCGATGGACCTGGCCGACGGGCCGCTGCTGCGCGCCTGCCTGCTGCCCGACGGCGACGGGCGCGCGGCGGCGCTGCTGCTGGTCGTGCACCACGCCGTCGCCGACGACTGGTCGTTCGGGGTGCTGGTCCGGGACCTCGCGGAAGCCTACGACGACCCGGACGCGCCCCCCGGCGAGCCGGCGCCCGGCCCGGCCGCGTTCGCCGCCGCGCAGCGCACCTGGCTGGCCGGCCCCGCCGGCCGACGCGCCACCGACGAGCTGCTGCGCGAGCTGCACGGCGCTCCCCACCTGCTGGAGGTAAGGCGGGGCCCCCGGTTAACGGATTCGGTAGAGGCGGGGCCCCCGGTTAACACTCGACGCGGGGCCGCGCTGCGGACCACTGTCGACCCCGCGACCGCCACGGCGGTGCGGGCACTGGCCCGCGCGCACCGGGCCAGCCTGCACATGGTCGGCCTGGCCGGGTTCGCCGCGCTGCTCGGCGCCGCCACCGGCCGGGACGACCTGCTGGTCGGCGTCGCCTTCGCCGGCCGTACCAGCGTCGCCGCCGAGCGCAGCGTCGGCTGCCACGTGAACACGCTGCCGCTGCGGCTGCGCCCGGCCCCCGACCGGACGTTCGCCGAGCTGCTCGCCGAGGCCCGGCGGGTCACGCTGTTCGCCGCCGCCCGTCAGGACGTCCCGTTCGACCTGCTGGTGGAGCGCCTCAACCCGGCCCGCCGGCCGGGCCGAAACCCGCTCGTCCAGGTCGCGTTCGGGGTGCAGAATGCGCCGCCGGCCCGGCACCGCAGCGTGGCCGGCGGCGGCGACTTCACCGGCGTCGAGCTGACCCCGGACGCGGCCCGCCTCGACCTGACGCTCTGGCTGGACGACCGGCGGGACGCGCTGGAGGCGCTCTGGACCTACCGCACCGACCTGTTCGACCACGACGGGATGACGACGTGGCACCGCCGCCTCACCGCGCTGCTGCGTACCGCCGCCGCCGACCCCCGGCGCAGTCTGGCCGACTGCGCCGACACCGCTGGGAGAGAGAGATGACCGATCAGATCCGGGTCGCGCGGCCCGTCCCCCGCCGCGGCCGGGAACGGAACCTGGTGGACGTACGACCGGACTGGCCGGGTGGCCCGCTGCCGGCGCTGGTGCAGGCCAACGTACCCGACGTCGACCTGGCCGGCTGGCTGGCCGGGCACCGCGACGAGGTGGACGGGCTGGCCCGGCACGCCGGCGCGGTGCTGTTCCGCGGCTTCGCGGTGGCCGGCGCGGACGACTTCCGCACCGTGATGGCGGCGCTCTCCGGCGACGTGCTGTCCTACGGCGAGCGGTCCTCGCCGCGCAGCCGCGTCACCGAGGGCGTCTACACCTCCACCGAGCACCCGGCCGACCAGCCGATCGTGTTGCACAACGAGCAGTCCTACACGGTCACCTGGCCGCTGCGCATCGTGTTCCACTGCGAGGTCGCCCCGGCCGCCGGTGGACGTACGCCGCTGGCGGACAGCCGTCGGGTGCTGGCCCGGCTGCGCCCGGAGACGGTAGCGGAGTTCGAGGAGCGCGGCGTGCTCTACCGGCGCAACTACCTGCCCGGCATCAGCCTGTCCTGGCAGACCGCGTTCCAGACCGACTCCCGCGCCGAGGTCGAGGCGTACTGCGCGCGGGCGTCGATCGACGTGGAGTGGGTGGGCGAGACGCAGTTGCGGACCCGGCAGGTGCGCCCGGCGGTCCGACGGCACCCGGTGACCGGGGAACCGACCTGGTTCAACCACGCGTTGTTCTTCCACGTCACCTCGCTGCCGACGGACGTGAGCGCCGGGCTGCGGTCGGCGCTGGCCGAGGAGGACCTGCCCTACCAGACCGCGTACGGGGACGGCACGCCCATCCCGGACGAGGTGCTGGCCGAGCTGCGCGCCGCGTACGCCGCGGAGACCCGCTCGTTCGACTGGCGCGAGGGCGACGTGCTGCTGGTGGAGAACATGCTGGCCGCGCACGCCCGGGAGCCGTTCACGCCGCCCCGGCGGATCCTCACCGCGATGGCCGACCCGGTCGCCGCGCCCGAGCTGACCTCCACCGGCGGTGCCGCATGAGCGCCCCGGGACCGCGTCGGCGCGCCGCCGGCAGCGCGGTCGCCGCTCCGGTGACCCGTCGTACGCTCGGCCCGGACGGGTTCGTGCTGCTGGTCGAGGCCGCCGTGCCCGACCTCGACCTGGCCGGCTGGCTGGCCGGGCGGCGGGCCGAGCTGCTGGCCGACCTGGACCGGCACGCGGCGGTGTTCTTCCGCGGCTTCGACGTGCGCAGCGCCGACGACTTCGGCCGGGCCGCCCGGGAGATCGGCCCGGAGCTGCTCGGCTACCTGGAACGGGCCGCGCCCCGGCACGAGGTGGCCGACAGGGTGTTCACCTCGACGGAGTTCAACGCCGCCCAGTGGATCCCGCTGCACCACGAGATGTCGTACTCGCACAACTGGCCGACGCACCTCTTCTTCCACTGCGCGCAGCCGGCCACCGGCGACGGCGGGGCGACCCCGCTGGCCGCCGAGCGGGTGATCACCCCGCTGATCCCGGCGGAGGTACGGGAGCGGTTCGGCCGCGACGGCGTGCGCTACGTGCGCAACTACGGCCCGCACCTGGACCTGCCGTGGCAGGAGGCGTTCCAGACCACCGACCGGGCGGAGGTGGAGGCGTACTGCGCCGCCTCGGCGACGGAGTTCACCTGGCTGGGCGCCGACGGGCTGCGGACCGTGGCGCGGCGGCAGGCGACGGCCACGCACCCGCGGACCGGGGAGACGGTGTGGTTCAACCACGCCCACCTGTTCCACGCGTCGAACATGCCGCCCGAGGTGGCGGCGGCGCTGAGACGCGAGTACGGCCCGGACGGGCTGCCGCGCAACGCGTACCACGGCGACGGTGAGCCGATCCCCGACGAGGTGGTCACCGGCATCCGTGAGCTGTACCGGCAGCACGCCCTCTCCGTGCCGTGGCGGCGCGGCGACGTGCTGGTGGTGGACAACTTCCTGGCCACCCACGGCCGGGAACCCTTCACCGGCGACCGGCAGATCCTGGTCGCCATGTCCGACCTCTACGTCAACCGGAGTGTGTGGTGAACGGATACCGTCTCTCCCCGGTCCAGCGACTGGCCTGGTCCGGCAAGCAGGATCTGGTGCGGGCCCGGGTCCGGCTCGACCGGCCGCTCGACCGGGGCCGGGTGCAGGCCGCCGTGGACGAGGTGGTGGCCCGGCACGAGGCGCTGCGGCTGACCCTGGTGCACCACCCGGGCCTGCGGGTGCCGTTGCAGGACGTGGACGACGACCGGACGGTCCCGGTCGGCGCGCAGGGCGAACTGTCGGTCACGCTCACCGACGACACGTTGGAGCTGGCCGCCACCCCGCTGATCGCCGACCCGGCCAGCCTGCGCCTGGTCCTCGCCGACCTGGCCCGCGCGTACGCCGGCGACCTCCCGGCGGTCGAGGAGGAGGCGTTGCAGTTCCTCGACGTCACCGAGTGGCAGGTGGAGGAGCGCGACCAGGCGTCGGCGCCCGCGCCGGGCGCGCCGGCCGCGCGGCTGGTCGAGCCGCACGGCGACGACCCGGGCGTGACGGTCACCGCCACGGTGCCCGCCGCCGAGCTGGCCGGGGCCGCCGAGCTGGCCGGCTGTGCCGCCGACACGGTGCTGCTGGCCGCGTGGGCGCTCGCGGTGGCCCGCCGGGCCGAGGCGCCGGACGGGGCCGAGGAGACGGATCTGGTGCTGGCCCGCTGGCACGACGGCCGGCACGCCGAGGGCACCGCCGGCGTGGTCGGCCCGCTGGGCGGCTACGGCCCGCTGCGGCTGGCGCTGCCGCTGCCGGCCGACCCGGCGGAGCTGCTGGCCGCCGTACGCGCCGCCGAGGTCACCGCCGACGAGACGTTCCACCTGGTCGACCCTGTCGACGAGGCCACCGGCGCGGTGGCCGGGTTCGCGGTCCAGCCGCCGGTCGCGCCGGCCACGCTCACCGCCCTGGGGGGTACGACCGCCGAGGTGCCGATCCCGCCGCCGCCCGCCGGGCCGCGACTCACCGTGCTTCCCGGCGACGACGAGGTCACGCTGTGGGTGACCGGCGGGCAGTGGCTGCTCGACTCGCTGGTGGCGGTGCTGCGCAGCCTGCCGGCCGCGCTGGCCGGGGACGCCCCGCTCGCCGTGCTCGGCGCCGGTGAGGCCGGCTGGCTGGTCGAGGCCGGTGGCACGGCGGGGGCCACGCCGACGCGTACCGTCGTCGACCTGCTCGACGCCGGTCTGGCCGGGATGGCCGCCGACGCTCCGGCGGTGGTCGCGGCCGACGGCGCGTACCCCGCCGGTGAGCTGGCCGCGCGGGCCGCGCGGGTGGCCGCGGCGCTGGCCGCGCGCGGCCTGGCCGGCCGGCCGGTGGGCGTGCTGGCCGCCCGCTCCCGGGAGACCGTGGTGGCGTTCCTCGGCGTGCTGCGGGCCGGCGCGGTGTTCGTGCCGCTCGACCCGGACGCCCCGGCGCCGCGTCTCGCCGCCCAGCTCCGCGCCGTCGGCGCGGACTGCGTGGTCGGCGACCGGGGCCCGGCGACCGTGTCGGTCGGCGAGCTGGTCGCCGCCGGCGGCCCACCGCCCGCGACGGCGCCGGCCCCGACCGACCCGGCGTACGTCATCTTCACCTCCGGCTCCACCGGCACGCCCCGGCCGGTCCGGGTGTCGCACGCCGCCGCCGCGCACCTGACCGGCGCGCTGGAGGCGATCGCATACGCGGACCACGCGCCGGGCCTGCGGGTGGCGGTCAACGCGCCGCTGACGTTCGACGCCTCGGTGAAGCAGCTCGTGCAGCTCGCCCACGGCCGCGCCCTGTGCCTGGTGCCGGACGACGTACGCCGGGACGGCGCGGCGCTCGCCGCCTGGCTGGCCGAGCAGCGGGTGGACGTGCTCGACCTGACCCCCTCCCAGCTCCGCATCCTGCTCGCCGGCGCGGGCGACACCCGGCTGCCCGGCCTGCTGCTGGTCGGCGGCGAGGCCGTACCCGAGGACCTGTGGCACGCGGTGGCGGCGCGGCCGGGCGTACGCGCGGTCAACCTGTACGGCCCGACCGAGTGCACGGTGGACACCACGGCGGCGGAGATCCGCGCCGGGGACCCGTCGACGATCGGCCGGCCGCTGCCCGGCGTGGCGGTGCGGGTACTGGACGAGCGGCTGCGCCCGGTGCCGCCGGGGGTGGCCGGGGAGCTGTGCGTGGCCGGCCCGCAGCTCGCCGACGGCTACCTCGGCGACCCGGCGGCGACCGCCCGCCGGTTCGTGGAGCTGCCGCTGCCGGACGGCGGTGTCGAGCGGGTCTACCGCACCGGCGACCGGGTGCGCTTCGACGCCGACCGGCGGCTGCGCTACCTGGGCCGCCTCGACGACCAGGTGAAGATCCACGGGTTCCGGGTGGAGCCGGGCGAGGTCGCCGCCGTGCTGCGGGGCCACCCGGAGGTGGCCGACGCCGCCGTGGTCGCCCGCGACGACGACGGGTACGGCGACCGGCTGGTCGCCTACGTCCGGCCGCGCGCCGGTGCCGCGCTGGACCTGGACCGGGTGGCCGGCATCAACCCGCACGAGACCCGCTACCTGTACGACGAGATCTTCACCCAGCGGGTCTACCTGCGGGACGGGATCGTGCTGCGCCCCGGCGCGACGGTGCTCGACGTGGGCGCCAACATCGGCATGTTCTCGCTCTTCGTGCACCAGGTCTGCCCGGACGCGACGATCCACGCGTTCGAGCCGGTGCCGGCCGTGGTCGACGCGCTGCGCCGCAACGTCGCCGAGTTCGGCGTGCCGGCCACCGTGCACGCGCACGGGCTGTCGCGGGCGGCCGGCGAGGTCTCGTTCACCTACTACCCGGGCTACTCGATGATGTCCGGGCACGCCGCGTACGCCGACCCGGACGCCGAGATCGGAGTGATCAAGCGGTACCTGGCCAACGAGCGCGACGCCGGAGCGGGTGAGCGGGACCTGCTGCTCGACCGCGCGGACGAGCTGCTCGCCGAGCGGTTCGCCGGTCGGGAGCTGACCGTGCCGGTCCGGCCGCTCTCGGCGGTGCTGGACGAGCTGGCGCCGGACCGGATCGACCTGTTGAAGATCGACGTGCAGCGCGCCGAGGCGGACGTGCTGGCCGGGCTGGACGACCGGCACTGGCCGCTTGTCGCGCAGGTCGCCATGGAGGTGCACGACGCGCCGGGCACGGCGACCGCCGGCCGGCTGGCCGAGCTGGTGGCGCTGCTGGAGGCGCGGGGCTTCACCGTGGTCACCCGGCAGGACGACCTGCTGACCGGCACCGACCGGCACACCCTGCACGCGGTCCGCCCCGACTACGCCGCCGCGCCTGGTGAGGTGATTGGCGGGGCCCCCGCCACAGCAGAATCCGATAACGCGGGCCCCCGCCTAACACTTCTGGAGTGGCTCGCGGAGCGGCTTCCGGCGCACCTGGTGCCGGCCGCGGTGGTGGTCCTCGACGAGCTGCCGTTGACCCGCAACGGCAAGCTGGACCGGGCCGCCCTGCCCGCGCCCCGGCTGGACCGGCCGGCCGGCGACCCGGCGGAGACGCCGGCCAACCGGGCCGAGGAGATCCTGGTCGAGGCGTGGCGCGAGGTGCTCGGGGTGGCGTCGTTCGGCGTCACGGACAGCTTCTTCGCGCTCGGCGGCGACTCCATCCGCAGCATCCAGATGCAGGTGGCGGCGCAGAAGCGCGGGCTGTCGTTCCAGCTCAACGACATCTTCACGCACCAGACGATCCGGGACCTCGTCACGCGCGGCCGGATCACGCTGGACGGTGTCGCGCCCGAGCCGGCCGCCCACGACGGCCGGTTCACGCTGGTCACCGCCGCCGATCGGGACCGGCTGCCGGACGGGCTGGCCGACGCGTACCCGATGACCGCGCTCCAGCTCGGCATGGTCTACCACGGTGAGCTGACCGGTGACCCGGCCGTCTACCACAACGTCACCGCGCACCGGGTCGCCGCGCCGCTGGACGTGGCGGCGCTGCGCCGCGCGCTGGCCGTGCTGGTGGACGCCCACCCGGTGCTGCGGACCGGCTTCGCGCTCGGCGCGTACGCGGAGCCGTTGCAGCTCGTGCACGCGCGGGTGCCGGTCGAGCTGCCGGTGACGGACCTGACCGGGGTGGACGCGCCGGCCCGGCAGGCCCGGGTCGACGCGCTGGTCGCCGAGGAGCGTCGCCGCCCGTTCGACTGGGCCCGGCCGCCGCTGCTGCGGGTGCACGCGGTCCGCACCGACGCCGACGGGTTCACGCTGCTGGTCGCCGAGCACCACAGCGTCCTGGACGGGTGGAGCCTGCACCTGTTCCTGGCCGACCTGCTCGACGCGTACGACCGGGAGCGGGCCGGCGCGCCGGCCGGGGTCGATCCCGGGCTGCCGTTCCGGGAGTACGTGGCCGCCGAGCGGGCGGCCCTGGCCGACCCGGCGACGCGCCGGTTCTGGTTGGACGGCGCGGGCGCCGCGTCGCCGCTGCTGGTCGGCGGTGCGCAACCACGGACCACCACCACCCAGCGGGTGCCGCTGCGCGCGGGCACCACCGAGCGGGTCACCGGTGCCGCCCGGGACGCCGGGGTGCCGGTGAAGTCCTGGCTGTTCGCCGTGCACCTGCGCCTGATCGGCGAGCTGGCCGGCCGGGACGACGTGGTCAGCGGCCTGGTGGTCGGCGGCCGGCCGGAGGGCGAGGGCAGCGCCGCCACGCTCGGGCTGTTCCTCAACACGCTGCCGGTCCGTCTCGCGCTGGGCACCCGGTCGGTGGCGGAGCTGGCCGCCGAGGCGTGGCGGGCCGAACGGGAGCTGATGGGACACCATCGCTTCCCGCTCGCCGAGATCGTCCGGGCCGGCGGCGCGGGCCCGCGGTTCGACCACTTCTTCAACTGGACGCACTTCCCGCCGCGGCCGGCGGGCACCGGCAGTCGCATCGTGGACAGCCGGGGCGTCACCGTGGACGTGGCGTTCAGCCTCGCCGTCGACGCCGAACTGGCCGACGGACGGCTCGGGCTGATGGTGCAGTACGACCACCGGCACGTCCCGGCCGACTGGGTGGACGCGTTGGCCGACGGCTTCCGCCGGCTGCTGGCGGCCGACCCGGACGCGCCGCTGCCACCGGTGGCCGGACGCGAGCCGGCGGCCGGACGGGGCGCGGTCACCGGGGACGTCCGGCAGGAGTGGGCGGACCGGGTGGCGGCGGCCTGGCAGGAGGTGCTCGGCACCGCGCCACGCGACCCGGCGACCGGCTTCCTGGCCGCCGGCGGCGACTCGCTGCGCGCGCTGCGGCTGGTCACGCTGCTGCGGCAACGCCACGGCAGCGACCTGACGTTGCCGGAGTTCACCGCGCTGGGCAGCTACCGGGCGCTGGTGGACCGGGTGGCGCGCGGATGACCGGGTTCGGCACCGCCGCGGTGCACGGCGACGACGGCCTGGTCCCCGGCGGGGCGGTCGCGCCACCGATCGTGCAGAGCGCCACGTTCAGCGCCGAGTCCGACGAGCGGTTCACCGAGATCGCCACCGAGGCGCGGGGCAGCGCGTTCTACACCCGCTACGGCAACCCGAACCACGCGCAGGTGGCCGCCGTGGTGGCCGAGCTGGAGGGCGCGGAGACCGGGCTGGTCACCGCGTCCGGGATGGGCGCGATCAGCACTGTCGCGTTGGCCCTGCTCGCCGCCGGCGACCACGTGGTGGTGCAACGCAGCACGTACGGCGGCACCACCTCGCTGGCCACCGGGCTGCTGCCCCGCTTCGGCGTCGCGTACACCCAGGTGGATCAGACCGACGCGGACGCGTTCACCCGGGCGCTACGACCGGAGACCCGGTTGGTGCTGGTGGAGACGCCGAGCAACCCGCTGCTGGAGCTGACCGACCTGGCCGCCGTGGTGGCGTCCGCGCACGCGGCCGGCGCGCTGGTGGTGGTGGACAACACGTTCGCCACGCCGGTCAACCAGCGTCCGCTGGCCGCTGGCGCGGACCTGGTCTGGCACAGCGGCACGAAGTTCCTCGGCGGACACTCCGACGTGTCCGCCGGGGTGGTGGCCGGCGGCGCGGAGCTAATCGAGCGGGTGTGGCGCACGGCGATCGTCACCGGCGCCACGCTCGGCCCGGTCGACGCCTGGCTGCTGCTGCGCGGCCTGCGGACGCTGCCGCTGCGGGTGGAGCGGCACAACGCCAACGCGCTCGCGCTGGCCGAGGCGTTGGCGGGTCACCCGGCGGTGGCCCGGGTCCGCTACCCGGGGCTGCCCTCGCATCCGCAGCACGCGCTGGCCCGCCGGCAGATGACCGGCTTCGGCGGGGTGCTCGGCGTCGAGCTGGCCGCCGGCCGGGCCGGCGCGGCGGCGCTGCTGGCCGGCCTGCGGCTGGCCAAGCGGGCGGCCAGCCTCGGCAGCGTCAGCACGCTGGTGGTGCACCCACGCTCGATGTGGGCCGGGATCGTGGACGCCGAGCAGCTCGCCGCCGCCGGGATCGGCGAGGGTCTGGTGCGCGTCTCCACCGGCATCGAGGACACCGCCGACCTGGTGGCCGACTTCCTGGCGGCGCTCGACGGGGCGTCGGCCTGACGGCTCAGGGGGCCTCGTCGCCGCGCTTCTCCTCCTGCGCCAGCACCGCGTCGCGGCGCTGCGGGTCGGTGCGCTCGGCCAGCTCGGCGGCGAGCCGCGGGTCGCCGGCGAGGCGTTCCCGATTGCGGTGCAGGAACGCCTCGAACCCGCCGGTGTACGGGCACGCGTCGTCGCCGAGCGTCTCCTTCGGCACGTACCGGCAGCCGCCGCAGTGGTCGCCGATCCGGTCCAGGTGGCCGCCGTCGAACACCCACGGCTGGGTGTCGATGCGGGCCAGGTCGGCGTACTGGCTCATGCCGATGACTGTGGCGTTCATGACCCATTCGGTGCCGTCGACGAAGCTACGCCCGAACCAGTCGGCCAGCTCGGTGGCGCGCCAGCCGCGTTGCAGGCCGTAGTTGGCGAGCACGGTCAGCCGCGCGGTCTGGTGCGCCCAGCCGGTGTCGCGCACGCCGGCCAGCACGTCGGCGAGGCAGCGGGCCTCCACCGCGTCCGCGTCGAGCCGGTCGAACCACTCCGGCAGCGGGCGGGTGGCGGGGAGCCAGCCGGCGCCCCGGAAGCGCGGGTCGAAGTACCAGTAGAGCTGCCACAGGAACTCGCGCCAGCCGAACAGGCCGCGGACGAAGCGGTGCACCGCCGCTGGTGGCGCGGTCCCGGCGCGGCCGGCGCGCTCGGCGGCCCGGATCGCCGGTTCCGGGTCGAGCAGGCCGAGGTTGAACGAGGACGAGAGCACGCTGTGCGCGAGCAGCCCGTCGCGGTCGCTGAGCACGCCCTCGGTGTCGGCGTACGCGGGCAGCCGGTGGTCGAGGAAGTGGGTGAGCCGGGCCTGTGCCTCGGCGTGCGTGGCCGGATAGCGGCGCGGTGCGTCCCGGCCGACGAACCGGATCCCCTCGGCCTGCCAGCGGTCGAGGTCGCGGCGCACCTGCGCGTCGATGTCGTCCTCGACGACGGGCGGCGGTGGCGGCACGTCGACCAGCCGGGGGCGGGGCCGGCGGGTGGGTGTCGGCAGGTCCCGCAGCACGTCGTGCCGGTCCCGCGCCCAGCGGTAGAAGTCGGCCATCCGCAGCCGGCCCCGCCGGGTGTCGGCCCAGGCCGCGAACTCGGCCCGGTCGGTGACGAAGCCACGCGGCGGCAGCACGGCCAGCCCGTCGACGGTACGGGCGAACGCGAGCGCCGCCCGCGACGACGGGTGCACCACCTCGGCCGGTTCGCCCAGCTCGGTGAGCGCCGCCCGGAACGTGTCGGCGCGCACCAGCCGGGCCCGGTCGCCGAGTTCGGCGGCCCGGTGCCGCAGCGCCGACAGGATCAGGTGCGCCTTCTGTCGGTGCATCGGCCGGGCGGCGAACACCGAGCGGTTCTCCACCAGCAGGACGCGGTGCGCGTCGTCGTCGAGGAAGTGGGGACCGAGCTGGTCCGCCAGGAGCCATCGCCAGCGTGCCATGTTCCGGTATTGCCCCTTTCGCGCCGGACGGAATCCTGTGTGGAGGAAAATGCGTCAACCGCCCCGGACCCCGGGGCGGCGGTGGTCGGTGAGCCGCAGCCCGACGCCGCGTACCGCGACGATGGTGACGCCGGTGCCCAGCTCGTCGAGCTTGCGGCGCAGCCGCTTGACCAGGGACTGCACGTCGGCGCGGCGCTGCGTCGGCGCGTCGTGCCAGACCGTGCGGTGCAGCTCCGCGTAGCTCCACACCCGCACCGGCTCGGCGGTCAGGCAGGCCAGCAGGTCGCGCTCCAGCCGGGTGAGCGGGACCTCCCGGCCCTCCCAGCGGGCGGTGGACCGGGCCGCGTCGATCACCAGTGCGCCGTCCGGCGGCGACTCGCGTGTCGCCGGGGGCGCCGGCACGGCCTCCCGTTCGGGGGCGATCAGCTCGCGCAGCTCGTCCAGGTCGGCGACCAGCAGCAGCGGCGCCACGCCGTCCAGCAGCTCGGTGAGACGGAGCCGCTCGGCGGGCGACGGTGTCACGCCGATGACCAGCGAGAAGTGGTGCCCCGGCGGGTCGGCGCCGGGAAGCGTCGCGTTCGGGTCGTCCGTCGTCACGCCGCCCCCCACCGTGACAGTGACTGTCAACCGGGCCACCAATCCGGGGACCTGTTGGTGACATGTTGCTTACGTACGGTCATTGATCGCCCGTTGGTGTCGATCATAGTGTCCACTCAGGTGGCCGGCGTAGACCCGCACGGCGCCTAGGGGGCCTGGGGGGTTTCTCAAACCGGTGTGACCAGTCGGGAGCGCAGTCTCCTGACCCTTCCGTCATGGCTCGACCACCCGCGGGTCATCCTCGAGGAGGCAGCACCGATGCTGAGACGTCCACACCGAAGGGGCCTGGCCGGTCGGCTGGTGAGCGCGGGCACCGCCCTGCTGCTCGCCGCGACCGCGCTGGCCGCCACCGGCGCTCCGGCGCAGGCCGCCGGCGCGTCGGCCGGCGACAAGATCCGCCCCGAGCTCACCCGGCAGCTCCAGGGCAAGAGCGAGGGCGACTTCTGGATCCACTTCGGCGACCGGGCCGACCTGGGCAAGGCCGGCGCCGTCAAGGACTGGGACCAGCGGGGCACCGCGGTCGCCGCGGCGCTGAAGAAGACCGCCACCGAGAGCCAGGCGAAGATCCGCGCCGAGCTGGACCGCTCGGGCACGAAGTACCAGACGTTCTGGGCCACCAACGCCATCAAGGTCTCCGGCGGCTCGCTGACCATGGCACAGAACTTCGCCGCCCACTCCGAGGTCGACGGCATCTACGCCCCGGTCGACTACAAGCTGCCGGAGACCACCCCGGGCACCGACGAGAAGTCGACGAACGCCCTGGAGTGGGGCATCGCCAACATCAACGCCGACGACGTCTGGTCCCAGTACGGCGTCAAGGGCGCCGGCATCACCGTGGCCAGCATCGACAGCGGCGTCCAGTTCGACCACCCGGCGCTGGTGAACGCCTACCGGGGCAACAACGGCGACGGCACGTTCGACCACAACTACAACTGGTACGACGCGGCCGGTGAGTGCGGCGACGGGCCGTGCGACTCCGACGGGCACGGCACCCACACCATGGGCACCATGGCCGGCTCGGACGGCGCCAACCAGATCGGCGTCGCCCCCGAGGTCAAGTGGATCGCCGCGAACGGCTGCTGCCCGACCGACGCCGCGCTGATCTCCTCCGGGCAGTGGATGCTGGAGCCGACCGACCTCGCCGGGCAGAACCCGGACGCCAGCAAGCGGCCCAACATCATCAACAACTCGTGGGGCACCACGGCGCCGTCCAACGAGCCGTTCATGGAGGACGTCACCAACGCGTGGACCGCCTCCGGCATCTTCGGCGTCTGGTCCAACGGCAACAACGGCCCCGCCTGCCAGACCAGCGGCTCGCCGGGCAGCCTGGCCAGCAACTACTCGACCGGCGCGTACGACGTCAACAACAACATCGCCAGCTTCTCGTCCCGGGGCACCGGGCAGAACGGCGAGATCAAGCCGAACATCTCGGCCCCGGGCGTGAACGTGCGCTCCAGCGTGCCGGACGACTCGTACGCCAGCATCAGCGGCACCTCGATGGCGGCGCCGCACCTGGCCGGCGCGATCGCGCTGCTCTGGTCCGCGGCGCCCACCCTGGTCGGCGACGTCACCGCGACCCGCGCCCTGCTGAACGACACGGCGGTCGACAAGGCCGACACGCAGTGCGGCGGCACCGCGGACGACAACAACGTCTACGGCGAGGGCCGCCTGGACGCGCTCGCGCTGCTCGCCGCCGCCCCGATCGGCGACAACGGCACGCTCGCCGGCAAGGTCACCGACGCGGCCGGCGCCCCGGTCGCCGGCGCCACTGTCACCCTGACCGGCGCGGCGGACCGCACGCTGACCACCGGCGCCGACGGCACGTACTCCTCGCTGCTGCCCGCCGGTGACTACCAGGTGGTGGTCTCGGCCTTCGGGTACGCGAGCCGCACGCTGACCGCGACCGTCACCAAGAACACCACCACCACGCTCGACGTCACGCTCACCGCGGTGCCGAGCGTCACCGTCAGCGGGCAGGTCACCGACGGCTCCGGCCACGGCTGGCCGCTCTACGCGAAGGTGAGCGTGGCGGGCACGCCGATCTCCGACTACACCACGCCGGCCACCGGCCGCTACAGCCTGAAGCTGCCGGCCGGGTCGACCTACCGGCTCACGATCGAGCCGCAGTACGCCGGCTACCTCACCGTCACCAAGGAGGTCACGGTCGGCACCGGCAACCTGACCACGAACGTCGCGGTGCCGGCGGACCCGGAGAAGTGCGCCACCGCCCCCGGCTACACCGTCAGCTCGGACGGCGAGTACGAGACGTTCGACGGCACCGGCGTGCCGGACGGCTGGTCGGTGGTGGACAACGCCGGCAGCGGCCAGGTCTGGGAGTTCACCGACGCCGGCGAGCGCGGCAACCTGACCGGCGGCGACGGCCACTTCGCCATCATCGACAGCGACAACTACGGCAACGGCGGGAAGCAGGACACCTCGCTGGTCAGCCCGGTCGTCGACCTGACCGGGGTGAGTACGCCGGTGATCCGGTTCAACCAGGACTACAACTGGCTGAACAGCGACCGCGCGGACGTCGACCTGAGCCTCGACGGCGGCACCACCTGGAGCAACGTGCTCCGGCAGGCGGCCGACGTACGCGGCAAGGTGACCGAGGTGCCCATCCCGCAGGCGGCGAACCAGTCGCAGGTGCGCGTCCGCTTCCACTACTACGACGCGAGTTGGGAGTGGTGGTGGGAGGTCGACAACGTGCTGATCGGCAGCAAGCTCGTCTGCAAGCCGGTCGACGGCGGCCTGGTGCTCGGCCACGTGCGCGACAAGAACGACAACAGCTACGTCAACGGCGCCACCGTGACCAGCAAGGACCGCCCGGCGGAGAAGGCCACCACGGTCGCCACCCCGGACGACACCGAGCTGCCCGACGGCTTCTACTGGATGTTCTCGTCGCTGACCGGCACGCACCCGTTCACCGCCAGCGCCGGCAACTACGTGAGCCAGACCAAGCAGGTGAACGTCGAGACGGACTGGGCCACCACTGCCACGTTCCAACTGGCCGCCGGCCGGCTGTCGGTGCAGCCGACGTCGCTGACCGGCACGGCCCGGATGCCCAGCGGCAAGGTCAGCCGGACGTTCACCGTCACCAACACCGGCGGCGCCCCGGTCGACGTCGAGTTCAGCGAGCGTGACGGCGGGTTCGTGCTGCAACGCGCCGACGGGTCCCGGCTCTCCGAGCAGGCGCTGCTCGGCTCGACCGGCGCGCCGGCGCAGCGACTGACCGCGGCGACCTCGTTCGCGGCCCGCTCGTCCGGCAAGTCCTCGACGTCGGTCGCGCCGGCCGCGCCCCAGGCCGACCCGTGGACCGCCGTCCCGGGCTACCCGGCGAACGTGATGGACAACCGGGTCGTCACCGTCGACGGCAAGGTCTACTCCATCGGTGGCGGCGACGGCACCACGTCCAGCGCGAAGAACTACCGGTACGACCCGATCGCGCAGACCTGGACCGCCATCGCCGACCTGCCCGGCGCCCGTACCGCGATGACTGTCGGCGTGGTCGACGGCAAGATCGTCGCCAGCGGCGGCTGGGGCGCCACCGGCCCGGACGGCGCCACCTGGTCGTACGACCCGGCGGCGAACACCTGGACCGCGAAGGCGAGCAACCCGGCGCCGAGGTCGGCCGCCGGCCAGGCGGTCGCGGGCGGCAAGCTGTACGCGATCGGTGGCTGCACCACGGCGAGCTGCCTGCCGATGTCCAACTCGGTCGTCCGGTACGACCCGGGCGCCGACACCTGGGAGACGCTGCCCGCCTACCCGAAGTCGGTGGCGTTCCTGTCCTGCGGCGGGATCGACGGCACCGTCTACTGCACCGGCGGCAACGACGGCACGAACTCGCAGAAGGCCGGCTACGCGTTCGACCCGGGCGCCAACGCCTGGACCGCCATCGCCGACGCGCCGGCCGACAACTGGGCCGCCTCGTACGCGGTGGCGAACGGCAAGCTGCTGGTCGTCGGCGGTTCGCAGGGTGGCGCCATCACCAACGCCGGCTTCGCGTACGACCCGGCGACCAGTTCCTGGGCCAACCTGCCCAACGCCAACGCCCCCCGCTACCGGGGCGGCGCGGCCTGCGGGTTCTACAAGGTCGGCGGCTCGTCGGGCGGCTTCACCGCCACCAAGGACAGCGAGGTCCTGCCCGGCTTCGGCGAGTGCGCCGAGGTGGCGGCCGACGTGAGCTGGCTGACCGTCGACAAGTCGAAGGTCACGCTGGCGCCCGGCGCGAAGGTCACGGTCACGGTCGGCATGACCGCGAACGTCGACCAGCCGGGCACGTACTCGGCGTCCGTCGTGATCAAGGAGAACACCCCGTACACGGTGGCGCCGGTGGCGGTCACCATGGTCGCGCAGCCGCCGACCACCTGGGGCAAGCTGTCCGGCACGGTGTCCGGCAAGAGCTGCCAGGGCGCCACCGCCCCGCTGCCGGGCGCGACCGTGCAGGTCGACTCCTGGGCGAGCTCCTACACCTTCACCACCGACGCCGACGGCCGGTACGCCTACTGGATGGACCGGCGCAACAACCCGCTCACGCTGATCGTCGCGAAGGACGGCTGGAAGCCCCAGACCCGCCAGACGAAGATCAGTTCCACCACCCCCACGGTCGAGGACTTCACCCTCTCCCCCACCCGCTGCTGACCCGACGGGGGCGGGCCACCCGGCCCGCCCCCACCCACCCCACCCACCTTGCACGGCGATCTTGCACTCTCGGCCCCCACAAAACTCGCGAAAGGTGCGAGCCGGGGGCCACAAGTGCAAGATCGCCGCGTGTTGGCGGTGGGTCAGGAGGGGATCAGGCGGAAGCCGACGCCTCGGACGGCGTGGATCGTGGTGGGGGCGTTCAGGCGGGTCAGCTTGTGTCGGATGCGGCGCACCACCGAGTGCATGTCGGAACCCCGACCGAGATGGTCGTTGCCCCAGACGGCGCGGTGCAACCTGGCGTACGTCCAGACCTGGCCGGGCGTGTCGGCGAGGCAGACCAGCAGGTCGTGCTCCAGCGGCGTCAACCCGACCTCCCGCTCCCGCCAGCGCAGCACCCGCCGGTCGGAGTCCACCGCCAGCTCCAGCCCGGACGATTCGACCGGCGACCGGCCCGACAGCTCGACCGATGACCCGGCCGGCGCACCAACGGGCGGCTCGACCGACCGGGACGACGGGTCGACCGACCGGGACGACGGGTCGACCGGCCGGGACGGTGACTCGGCCCGGGAGTCGGCCGGCAGGTCGCCGTCGGAGGTCGTCGGGGTGACGGGCGACCGCGTGACCGCCGGCCGACGGACCAGGTCGAGGAACCGGCGGGCCTGGTGGGCGCTGGAGACGATCAGGAACGTCTCGGTGCCGCCGAGCAGTTGGGCGAGCTGTCGGCGTTCGGCCGACGTGGACGCGATGCCGATGACCAAGGACGGGAGCACGGTCATCCGTTCCCACCTTTCCGGCAGGTTGGGGCGCAGCACCCGGCAATGAGCCGCGCCACTTCCGACGCGGCGGATCGGGCCGGCCACCGGGCGTGGTGCGTTGCGGAGCACCTGGTGCGGAACGCGGCCTGAAGCGTGCTGGAGCTGCGGTTTCGTGAGGCTACGGGGCGAGCTACCGGGGATCATATAGCCGCCCACCGATGATTGGTATAGCAGTTAACGTCGATGTAACTGCGTGCGGCAAGATGACCGACGTCGCCACCGTGGACACGCCCGGGTGCGATGAGAACCGGGCCGTACGCCGGTCTGACCGGCGTGACCACCCTCGTGCTCCGCCTGCCCGGTGCGACGCCGACCCGCGCGGACATCGCGGCCCGCTGTGCCGAGCTGGCGGAGACACTGCGCGGGCGCGACCCGGGCGTGGTGGTCTGCGACCTGTCCGCGGTGACCCGGCCAGACCTGGTCACGGTCGAGGCCCTGGCCCGGCTCCGGCTGACCGCCCGGCGGTTCGGCTGGCGCTGGGAGACCCGCGGGGCGGGCCCGGAGCTACGCGATCTGGCCGACCTGCTGGGGCTGGCCGACGCCCTCATCGAGCCGGTCCGGCAGGCCGAAGAGCGGGAACAGGCGGTCGGTGTCGAGGAAGTGGTGGAGCGCGGTGATCCGGCCGCCGGACACCCCGACCACGATCAGCGACCAGGGCACGTGCCCTGAGTCGGGGTCGCGCCGGTACTGCCCGAACGCCGGCATGCCGTTGGCCGCCACCGGCACCAGCCGGGATCCCCGGCAGCCACTGCCCGTACCGGTCATCCACGCCACGATGTGGTCGGGCCCGCGCAACCACAGCGGCAGCGGCGGCATCGACAGCGTCGCGTCCTCGTGCAGCAGTTCGGTGAGTGCCGTGAGGTCGTACGCCTCGAACGCCCGCACGTAGCGGGCCAGCAGCGTCTGCTGCTCCTCGTCCAGCGGCTGGCGCACGTCGGCGCCGGTGTCGGCCGACGCGAGCGTGGCCCGGGCCCGTTGCAGCGCGCTGTTGACGCTCGCCACGGACGTGTCGAGCAGGTCCGCGACCTCCTGGGCCGACCAGGCCAGCACCTCACGCAGGATGAGCACGGCCCGCTGCTTCGGCGGCAGGTGCTGCAACGCCGCGACGAACGCCAGCCGGACCGACTCCCGCCCGGCGATGACCTCGGCCGGGTCGCCGGACTCGGGGAGCACCCGGTCGTCCGGCACCGGGCCGAGCCAGATCTGCTCCGGGCGCGGCTCGCCGGGGTGGGTCGCGGTGCCGCTGCCGGCGGGGCCGAGGTCCATCGGCCGGATCCGGCGCTGCGCGCTGGCGGCCATGTTCAGGCAGACGTTCGTCGCGATCCGGTACAGCCAGGTCCGCAGCGCGGAGCGCCCCTCGAACCGGTCGAAGTTGCGCCAGGCCCGGACGAAGGTGTCCTGCACCGCGTCCTCGGCCTCGAACGCCGAGCCCAGCATCCGGTAGCAGTAGCCGGTCAGCTCCGACCGGTACGTCTCGAGTTGCGTCTCGACGGGGACGCTCGCCACTTCGCTCACCTGTTCGAAACTAGCCGACATGCTGCGGGAACGCGAGCACCCCGGAAACGCGGGTCGCGGGTGCCGATGAGTTCGCCCCGCCCGCCCGGTCCACCGTTCGTCACCGTGGAACACCGAAGGAGCACCTCATGACCACCACTCCCGGGCAGTACGTCGACGTCAACGGCGTCCACCTCTACGTCGAGACGCACGGCGCCGGTCGGCCGATGATCCTGCTGCACGGCGGGCTCGGCTCGGGCGAGATGTTCACGCCGATCCTGCCCGCGCTGGCCGCCGGGCACCAGGTGATCCTGGTCGACCTCCAGGGCCACGGCCGCACCGCCGACGTCGACCGTCCGCTCGACATGGCGTTGATGGCCGACGACGTCGCCGCGCTCATCGACCACCTCGGGTTGGACCGGCCGGACGTGGTCGGCTTCTCCCTCGGCGGTGGGGTGGCGATGCACGTGGCGTTCCGGCACCCGGAAAAGGTGGGCCGGCTGGTCTCCGCGTCGGCCAACATCCGCCGCGACGCGATCTATCCGGAGATGCTCGCGCAGCAGGGCCAGATGACCGGCGCGGCGGCCGAGTTCATGAAGGACACCCCGATGTACGAGCTGTACCAGCGGGTCGCACCGCGCCCGGAGGACTTCCCCCGGCTGCTCGACAAGATCGGCGAGGCGATGCAGAAGGACTTCGACTTCACCGAGCAGGTCCGGGGCCTGCGGGTGCCGACGCTGATCATGGCCGCCGACGCCGACATGGCCCCGCCGAGCCACTACGTCGAGGTGTTCAAACTGCTCGACGGCGGGCTGCGCGACGGCGGCTGGACCGGCGAGGGCCGGCCGGCGGGCGGGCACGCGCTGGCCATCCTGCCCGGCCTGAGCCACTACGACATCGTCGACTCCCCGCTGTTCGCCGCCGTCACGCTCGCCTTCCTCGACCAGGGCCGCTGACGCCCGGTCGGGTTCGTCGGCTCTACGGCGAGTTCGTCGAGGGGAGAAGGTTCTCTTTTTCGCGGTATGACTGTCAGTCATAATTATGACAAATAGTCATACCGCGAAAAAGAGAACCTTGCGGGGCCGGGCACCCTCATCGCTCCCCGAGCGTGGGCAGGTGCAGGCGGTCGGCGGGCACCCCGGCAATGGGCAGCCAGCGGCGGGCGGCGGCGAGCATCGCGGGCGGCCCGCACACGTACACGTGCTGGCCGGGCCGGTGGTGGTGGATCGCCAGGCCGATCGCGGTGCCCTGCTCGGCGGGTGGAGCCTCCGGGTCGTCGGAGAACGCCGGCACGATCCGCAACCAGTCGTACGCCTGCTGAAGCTTGTCCAACGCGATCGCGTCGTACACGTCGCCGAACGTGCGCGCACCGACGATCACCGTCACCCGCCGGCCGGCCGGCGCGTCGGCGACCTGCTCCACCAGGGCGCGCAGCGGCGCCAACCCGGTGCCGCCGGCCACCAGCAGCAGATCGTCGTCCCCGTCGACCAACTCCAGCCCGCAATCGGCCGGCGCGCCGAGGTGGAGCAGGTCCCCGACGCGTACCGCACGGACCAGGCTGCCCGAGACGGAGCCGACGGCACGGACGTGGAACTCGACCGTGCCGTCCGCACGGGGCGCGTTGGCCGGCGACAACCACCGCCACCGCCCAGGATGGTGCGGCGTGCACACCGGCACCGCCTGCCCGGGCCGGTGCGGCAGCCGCCGCCACGGTCGTACCGTCAGCGCCGCGACGCCCTCGGCGGCGCGGTCGTGGTCGACCACCTCGACCGGCCACCACGCCGGCCCGTCACCCACCCGGGCCGCGGTCCGCTCGACCAGCCGCCACGCCCGCCACCACCGCATGCCCGGCACAGCCAGCAGCGCGCCGCCGATCGCCGCCGCGTGCCAGGACCGCCACCCCAAACTTCGGTACGCGCAGCCCAGCACCCGCAGCAGCGCCAGGCGCGCGGCCCGATCGTCACCGCCGTCCAGCAGCCGCAACAGGGACGCGTGCAGCAGCGGCGCGTCGCGCTCCGGTACCAGGCCCGGACAACGATCCTCCACCGCCGCCCAGAACCGCCCGGCCTGGCCGGTCATCGACCGGCCGGGTGGCGACGGCAGCCCCGGTGCTGGGACTGCCACTGCCGAACCGCCTGCCGGATGCGGTCGGCCTCGGTCCGCGCGGTGATCAGCTCGCGGTTCAGGCGTTCGAGTTCGTCCGCCACCCGGTCGAGGTGGTCACGGACCTGTCCGGGGTCCAGGCCACGCCATCGCGTGTCGAAGACGGCAGCGCGGACGTGGTACGGGAGCAGCCGTTGCGCGGTCACGTGGATCATCACTTTCCCTCTGTCGACTGGGGACGGGCGCTGCCGCGTCGCGACAGGCACCCACGATGGTCAATTCGGTGCTGGCTCGAGGCAATGTTTTGCCGCAGAATGCGAACCAAGGGATGAGGTGCCTTACGCGACGACAGCAAAGGAGATGACGTGGACGACTCGGGAAGCACCGTCCCGCGTAGGCAACTCGGCAGATATTTGAAAGAGATTCGCGAAGACGCGCACATCACGGTGAGCGCGGCGGCCAAGGAACTGGAATGGTCCACGCCCCGGATCTGGCGTTACGAAACGGGCCAGGTCCCCATGCACCCGAACGACGTGGAGGCGATGTGCCGGGTGTACGGCGCGTCCCGCGAGACGATCGAGACGATGCGGGCGCTGGCCCGGGAGACCAAGGCCCACGGCTGGTGGCACAGCTACGGCGCGGCGGTAGAGGATTGGTTCAAGCTCTACGTGGGCCTGGAAGCCGCGGCGACGAAGATCCGGAAGTACGAAGCCGACCTGATTCCCGGGCTCTTGCAGACGGTCGAGTACATGCGCGAACTGATCGAGATTGACCAGCCTGGCCTATCCGAGGTCGAGCGCCAGGCAAAGATTGACGTTCGGCTGCGTCGACAGCGCTTGTTGGCCCGTGCAGTGCCGAGAGCGCCCTACTTGGACTTGATCCTCAGCGAGGCGGTGCTACGCCGGCCGCTGCGTGACCGAGCAGCCATGGCTCGGCAGATGGAGGCGCTCGTGGTGAACGGGCGGCGACACAACATCCGCCTTCGAGTGCTCCCGTTGGACGCGGGACTGTCACGTTGGGCGTCCACCGGCACCTTCACGATGCTCGACTTTCCGACCGAGGTCCGGGAACCAGAGCCCACAACGATCTACATGGATGGCCCCTGTGGTGCGGTCTACCTAGACAAACCACACGAGATCCAGATCTACGACGACGCGTGGTGCTCACTTGTCGAGCGGGCGTTCGATGAGGATGAGTCCCGTGAGCTGATCACGGCGATTGCGAAGGAGATGACCCATGGAGCGTGACGGGGTGTGGCGCAAGTCGTCCCGATCCGGCAGCAACGGCGACTGCGTCGAGGTGGCGGGGTTCGCCGACGCGGTGGGCGTGCGGGACACCAAGGATCGGCAGGGCCCGGCGTTGAGCTTCGACCCGGCGAGCTGGACCCGGTTCGTCGCGGCCACCCGCACCAGCCGCCTCCCCCGCGCCTGACCCACCGACACCCATCCCATCGATCATGGAGTTGTGGCTCCCCGAATGCCGGTCTCACGCCATTTGTCAGGCACCACAACTCCATGATCGACAACCCAATGCCATAGGCGGACGCGCGATGGCAGCTCCAGGAAGGAGATGGCCCATGGAACGTGACGGTGTGTGGCGAAAGTCGTCCCGGTCCGGTGGCGAGGGCAACTGCGTCGAGGTGGCGGGGTTCGCCGACTCGGTAGGCGTGCGGGACACCAAGGACCGAAAGGGCCCAGCGTTGAGCTTCGACCCAACGAACTGGACGAGGTTCGTCGCGGCCACCCGCACCAGCCGCCTCCCCCGCCCCTGACGGCGACACCCGTGAGAACCGCAGAGATCTTGGTAAAAAATGGCCCCTCCAGGGGCACATTCCTTCCAAGATCTCTGCGGCTCGCGACCGCCACTAGGATGCGGGCGTGGCTCATGTTGGACGCCCGTACCGGCTGGTCGCCGCCGCTGTGGTCGTGCTGCTGCTCGGCGCGGGTGTGGCCTGGGGCGTCGACGACACGTTGGGGCTGCGCCACACTCCGGCCGACGTGCCGCGCGAGATTGCCGTCGCCGCGCCGACCCGGGCACCCGCCCCGGTGCCGCCGCTGACCTCGATCGTGGTGCCGGACCAGCTCCGCACGACGAAGGCCGCAGCCGCCGTGGCCGACGCGCTCGCCACTCGCGGCCGGCCCCGCCCCGCCGTCATCCGGACCGCGCCGCCCCGAACCGGGCCGCCCCGAACCGCGCCGCCCCGAACCGCGCCGCCCCGGACCACGCCGCCCCGGACCGGGCCGCCCCGAACCACGCCGCCCCGAACCACGCCGCCGGCACCCACCCCGCCCACGAACACCGGCACGGCCAGCCCGAGCGGAACCGGCCCGAGCGCGACCAGCTCGAACGAAACCGGCAAGGACGCCGCGAGGATGTCGACGGTGACTGAACTGCGGGCGGAGCTGCGTGCCGGCGGAACTCCGGAGTCGTACCGGATCGACGTGCGTCGGGCGGAGCTAAGCGTCACCGGCGACCTGGCGGGGGTCGCGGCCGGGCTCTACCGGCTGGCCGACCGGATCCGTTCCGGCGCCGAGGTGCTGCCGGCGGCGGAGGCGGGCCGGCCGGTGACGCCCCGGTTGGGGCTGCGGCTGACCGACGCGGGCTCGGTGGGGCGCGAGCCGGACCGGGCGGCGTTCGCGGCCGGCGACGACTACCGCCTCAACACGGACGTGGTGACCTCGGCGCTGCTGCCCCGGGCGCCGTGGGTGGACGCCGCGGCGGTGGCGCGCATCGACGCGCAGTTCCGGCAGTTCGTGGACCACGCGGTGGCGCAGGGCTACAACGGCGTCGTGGTGCCCGGCTTCCTGGAGTACGTGACGTTCGCCGGCGTCGGCGACGGGCACGCGGTCTATCCGGCCGGCGACCCGCACGTCGACCGGGCCCGCGCGATGGTGGCGGCGTTCGGGCCGGTCTTCCGGTACGCCGCAGAGATGGGCCTGAAGGTCTTCCTGCTCACCGACATGCTCGCGGTGTCACCGCCGCTGGAGGCGTACCTGGAACGCACCGTGGGCGGGCTGGACGCCACCGACCCCCGGCTCTGGGCGGTCTACCGGGCCGGCCTCGCCGAGCTGTTCGCGAGCATGCCGTTCGTCGCCGGCCTGATGGTCCGCATCGGCGAGGGCGGCGAGGTGTACGCGGGCAGCGGCTGGGACTACGGCTCGAAGCTGGCGGTCACCACCGCCGAGGGCGTCCGCGCGATGCTGCGGGCGCTGCTCGACACCGCCGGGGCGGCCGACAGGGAGGTCATCTTCCGCACCTGGACGGTGGGCGTGGGCGCGGTCGGCGACCTGCACACCAACCCCGACTCGTACGCCGAGGTGCTGGGCGGGTTCGACGACCCGCACCTGATCGTCTCCACCAAGTACACGCTCGGCGACTTCTACAGCCACCTGCCGTTCAACACCACCCTGTTCGGCGGCGCGCACCGGCGGATCGTGGAGTTCCAGGCCCGGCGCGAGTTCGAGGGGTTCGGCGCGCTGCCCAACGACCTCGGCCCGCTGCACCGGGCGGCGCTGCGCGCGTTCCTCGCCGCGAACCCGCACGTGGAGGGCGTGTGGAACTGGACCCAGGACGGCGGCCCGCTGCGCGCCGGGCCGATGTCGCTCTACCTGCGCGCCGGGTTCTGGCAGCTCTACGACCTGAACACGTACGCGGTGGCGCGGCTGGCCTGGGACCCGGACGCCGACCCGGCGCAGGTGACGGCAGAGTGGGCGTACCGGACGTTCTCCGCCGACCCGGCCACTGTCGCGGCGATCGGGCGGGCCATGGCGCTGTCCCGGGCCGCGGTCACCACGGGCCTCTACATCGGCCCGTACGCGGCCACGTCGGTGCGGGCGCTCGGGCTGGAACCGCCGCCGATGATGTGGATCTTCGAGTGGGACATCCCGACCGGTGACTCCGCGGCGCTGGACAGCATCTACGCGGTCACCGGCGACCGGGTCGACGCGGCGGTCGCCGAGGGCGGTGCGGCGGTCGCCACGGCCCGGCGGATGCGGGAGCTGGTCGCCGGCACCGACCCGGCGACGTGGCGGGACGCCGGGCTGCGCACGCGGTTCGTCGACACGCTCGACTACCAGGTGGACCTGTTCGTGACGCTGGCCGCCTACCGGACGATGGTGCTGCGGCACGCGCAGTGGCTGGACACCGGTTCCGGCACCGCGTACGCCGACTGGCGGTCGGCCGCCGGCGACTACCGGGAGGCGCGGGACCGGCACCGGCAGCGCTACGGCGGGGACGTCGACCTGCCGGCGTACCGCTTCACGGCGGCCGACCTCGGCGCGGAGCGGGCGGACCGCGACCCGGCGATGGCCTGGGCGGCGCGGGCGCTGCTGGTCCTGGTGGTGGCCGTGGTGGCGCTCGGGCTGCGCGGGCGCGGACCGGGCGGCCCGGCGGCGCGGGCGCTGCTGCTCGGCGCGCTGCGGCCGTGGCGGGTGGCGGCGCTGCCGGTGCCGACGTCCCGACTGGACCGGGTGCTGGTCTGGCTGGTGCCGGCCGTGGTGCTGGTGGCGAGCCGGCTGGTGTTCACCTGGTTCGCCGCGCCCGCGCACCTGCTGGTCACGCTCGGCGGGTGGGCGCTGTTCGCGCTGGTGGCGCGCCTGGCGGTGGGGCGGCGCGACCCGTTCGCGCTGGGGGCGGTCGTCGGCGGCGTGGCGCTGCTGCGCAGCGTGCTGCTGCTGGCGGTGCTGGCCGGGCGCGGGCCGGGCGGCTACTGGTTCGTGTTCTGGGCCGCGCCGGCCCGCCGGGCGGTCTACCTGACCGTCGCGGTGGCGGCGTTCTGCTGGCTGTTCGTGGCGACCGCCGTGGTGCTGCGCGACCGGTACGGCATGGCCCGCCGGCGGGTCGCCGGGCTGACGCTCACCGCCGGCGGGGTGCCGCTCGCGGTGCTCGCCGGGCTGATCGCGTGGATCGGCACGGAGCGCGCGCTGACGGTGTGGAACGACCAGATGGCGTTGCTGCCGTGGGGGCTGTCCCGCATCCTCGGCATCACCGTCTACCTGGGCATCCCGGCGAGTCTGCCCGGGTACGCGGCAGCGGTCGGGGCGGTGCTGGTCGCGGCCGGGCTGCTGCTGTCGGTTCGTCGGCGTGCTCGTGGGGTACCGGTGGGACAGGAGCACCGGTGAGGAGGACGAGATGACCGACCCCAGGTACGCACCGATCGGGCTGGCCGCCGCCGGGCGGCTGGTCGAGGACGACGGCGGGACCGGCGGTGGTGAGGTCGTCGGCGCGGACGACGCGGCGGCCGACGCCGCGCGGGCCGGCGCCGACGTGGACCTGTCCGGGGCCACCCGGGACAGCGACGGCACCCCGGTCGGCGCCGCCGACGCGGAGGCCGACCGGGAACGCGCCGCCGGCGAGTAAGTTGACTCACCCGCCCCGCCACCGTCCATGGTGGCGGGGCGGGAACGGCGGTAATGCGTCGCGTCCTCGGGGCGCCCGGTGCGACCATGTCGACATGCGTAAGATCCCCACGCGGTTCCGCCGCGACCCGCCGCCATGATCCGCTCGGTCTTCTTCGACGTCGGGGGGACGATCCTCGACGAGTCGCGCGAGTTCGCGGACTGGGCGGACTGGCTCGGCGTGCCCCGGCACACGTTCTCCGCCGTCCTCGGCGCGGTGATCGCCCGGGGGCAGGACTGGCAGGCGGCGTTCCGGACCTTCCGGCCCGACTTCGACCTGGCGGCCGAGTTGGCGCGTCGGGTCGCGGCCGGCCGACCGGAGTCGTTCGGCGAGGAGGACCTCTATCCGGACGCGCGGGCGTGCCTGACCGCGCTGAAGGAACAGGGACTGCTCGTCGGCCTGGCCGGCAACCAGCCGGCGCACGCCGAGGCGAGCCTGCACGCGCTCGGCCTGCCGGTGGACGTGATCGGCACGTCGCACGGCTGGGGCGTGGCGAAGCCGGCGCCGGCGTTCTTCGCGCGGCTCGTCCGCGCGGCCGGCGTCGACCCGTCATCGATCCTCTACGTCGGCGACCGGCCCGACAACGACGCGGGCGCGGCGATGGCGGCCGGCATGCCGGCCTGCCTGATCCGGCGTGGCCCGTGGGGGCACATCCTCGACCTACCGGCCGTGGCGCAGCGGTGCCTGTTCCGGATCGGGTCGCTGGACGAACTGCCGGGGCTGGTCGCGGCGCACAACGCCAACCGTCGGTCCCCCGTCCTACCCTCGGGGTCATGACGATTCAACGCATGGACAACGTCGGTATCGTGGTCGACGACCTCGACGCCGCCGTCGCCTTCTTCACCGCGCTCGGCATGGAGCTGGAGGGCCGGATGCCGATCGAGGGAAGCTGGGCGGGGAAGGTCGTCGGGCTCGACGACATGCGGAGCGAGATCGCGATGATGCGGATCCCGGACGCGCCGGGCCGGCTCGAACTGGTGACGTACCACTCCCCGACGGCCATCGTGCCGGAGCCGAGGGTCACCCCGGCCAACACGCGGGGTCTGCACCGCGTGATGTTCGCCGTCGACGACCTGGAGGACACCCTCGCCCGCCTCCGCCCACACGGCGCCGAACTCGTCGGCGAGGTGACGCGCTTCGAGGACAGCTTCCTGCTCTGCTACCTGCGCGGGCCGAGCGGCATCATCGTCGCGCTGGCCGAGCAGCTGAACTAAGTCGTCCACGCTCTCCGGTCGACAGGCGCCGAGGGGGCTGATCAGGCCAAACGCCTCCTAGGTGTCGTTCTTGCCCCAGTTGCCGAGTGCGACGATCGCCTCGCGCAGGGCGAACCCGCGATCGGTCAGCGCATAGGCCCGGGTGTTGTGTCGAAGGGGCAGGCGGAGCAGCACGCCAGCCGCTTCGAGCTCGCGCAGGCGTGTCGCGAGCATGTTCGTCGGCACGCCGAGGTCGCGCTGCAGATCGCCGTAGCGTTGTGGCCCGTCGAGCAGCCGTTCCACGATGAGCAGGGCCCACCGTGCTCCGACGATGTCGAGGGCCGCGGCGAGGTCGCTCACGCGGTCGGATCGACGTCCGCCTTCATCCAGAACGGTGAGTAGTGGTATCCGTCAGGGTCGTCGAACTGGCGCTGGTACATGAAGGGATAGTCGTCCGTGTCACCGATCCGCCCGCCGGCGGCGCCGGCGCGGTCGACGAGCTCGTCGACCGCCTCGCGGCTGCCCAGGTCGAACGAGACCGTGACCTTCGAGGGCGTATGAGGTCCGCCGATCAGCTCTTCGACTCCGCCGACACTCGCGTACATCTCGCGGCTGCCGAGCATGACGTACTGCTCCGGGGCGATCGCGAAGCACGAGACGTTGTGGTCGGACATCTCGGCGTTGAGGGTCCAGCCGAGGGCGGTGTAGAAGGCGGTTGCGCGCTCGACGCTCTCGACCGGGCAGGTGATGAAGAGACTCATGGAGCCATGCTTGCAAAATGCAAGTGACTCGTCAAGCGGCGCGCGAGACGCTTCCTAGCCGGCCAGGGCCAGGTCCGCCACCTCGGCCGCGCAGCCCCAGGACAGCGTCACCCCCGCCCCGCCGTGCCCGTACGCGTGCACCAGCCGCCCGCCGCCGGGATCCCGCTCGACCCGGGGCCCGCCGTGCCGGACCGGTCGCAACCCGATCCGCTCCCCCAGCACCGGCGCGTCCGCCAACTGCGGCACCAACGCGACGCAGCGACGCCGGATCGCCGCCGCCGTCCCCGGGTCCGGCCGGGTGTGCCCCACCCCGAGCTGGTAGGTGCCGCCGAGCACCACGTCGTGCCGGCGCGGGTGCACGTACGTGACACCGGCCGGGTCGTCCTCGTCGCGTACCGAGACGGTCAGGCCGGGGTTCGCCACCAGCACGATGTGCCCACGCGCCGGGTGCACGGCCGGGTCGGCGGCGAGCCGGCCGGCGGCCAGTCCGGTCGCGTTGACCACTGTCGGCGCGACCTCGTACGCCTCGGCGAGCGTGTCCAGCGCACGCCGGACGATCCGGCCGCCGCCGGCCTCCACCTGGCGGTGCAGCCAGGTCAGGTAGCGGTTCATCTCCACGGTCGGCGCGGTGAACCGCAGCAACGCGGTGTACGGCGGCCGGGCCGGCTCGACCACCAGGTCACCGCAGGCGTCGGCCCACCACGGCGGCCCGGCGTAGGGGCGGCGCAACCACATCCGGGTCGGCCGGTCCACCACCCCGGGCACGCCGTCGGCGGCCTGGCGGCGCAGCTCGGCGTGCGTGTCCCGGGCCCAGCGCAGCACCCGCGGATCGGCCTCGGTGTGGCTCGGGTACCAGACCGCGGCGGCCACCGTGGACACGATGTCCGCCGGGTCGTCGGCGGTCAGCACGGTGACCCGCGCGCCGCGTCGCTGGAGCGTGACCGCCGCCGTCATCCCGATCACCCCACCGCCGACCACCACCACGTCCGCTGTCGTCATGGGTCCGCCCCCGTCACTCGTACCGTCGATGTGCTGCCGATGGTGACCGCCCGGCGGCGGTGCCGTCCAAGACGGATCGGACCGGCGGCGATAAGCGGCGCTTATGATGGGCGGCATGGTCGAGGCCCCGGGCGCGTGGTCGGACCTGCGCCGGCTGCGCTCGTTCGTGGTGCTCGCCGACGAGCTGCACTTCACCCGTGCGGCGGCCCGGCTGCGCATCGCCCAGCCCGCGCTCAGCCAGCAGATCCGGGCACTGGAACGGCAGCTCGGCGTGCCGCTGCTGCACCGCACCAGCCGGGGCTGCACGCTGACCGAGGTCGGCGCCCGGGTCGCCGACGAGGCCGCCCGGCTGCTCGCCGACGTGGACGCCGCCACCGCCCGCATCCGCGACCTGGCGCGCGGCCGGGGTGGTCGGCTGCGGTTGGCGTACACCCGGTCGGCGCGCGGCGGCCGGGTCGACGCGCTGATCACCCGGTTCCGGGCCGCCCACCCCGGCGTCGAGCTGGTCTCCGAGACGGCCTGGACCGCGCCGAACGTGGCCGGCCTGCTCGCCGGCCGGTTGGACGCGGCGTTCGTCCGGCCGCCCGTGGACGAGCCCGCGTTGGCCTGCCGCACGGTCGACACCGAGGAGCTGCTGCTGGCGTTGCCGGCGGGCCACCCGTTGGCCGCCGGCCGCCGCCGGATCGGCCGGGCCGAGGTGGCCGACCTACCGGCGGTGATGTGGCCACGGGAGAACGGGCCGGGCATGTTCGACCGGACCATCGCCCAGGTGTGGCCGCGCGGCGGCTTCCGGCTGGTCCGGCAGGAGCCGGACGACGAGCAGTTGCTGCGCGCGGTGGCGGAGGGCGAGGTGGTCGCGGCCGTGCCGGCCGGCCGGGCCCGGGCGTTGCGGCTACCCGGCGTACGGCTGCGCCGGTTCGCCGCCCCGACGCCCACCGTGGACGTCGGGCTGGCCTGGCCGGTGGAGAGCACCAACCCGGCACTGCACGCGCTGCTGGCGCTGCTCGACTGAGCGGCTATCCGGCGGCCGGCGCGGGCACCGCCGGTTCGCTGCGGTCCGCCCCGGTCAGGCCCACGACGAGCAGCAGGTACGCGGTCAGCTCGACCGCCACGGTGAGCGCCGGCACCGGCTGGGGCAGGACCGTCGTGGGCGTGACGGCGTACAGCACCCCGGCCTGGACGAACACCGGGTAGGGCAGCGCCACCGCGCCGATGCCGGTGTCGATCAGCGGCAACGCGACCAGCGCCAGCAGCGCGGCACCGGCGGCGGCGAGTCGCCGGCCCCGGCCGGCCAGCAGCGCGGCGAGCGCCAGCGCGGTCAGCGCGAGGGCGAGCGCCGGCAGCACCGCGAGGGCCACCGCGCTCACCGCGTCCGCCGTGTCCGGGCCGCCCGGACGCGACCGGTCCTCGGCGAGCAGGTCGCGCCGGAGGTCGACGACCCGGACCGTCGCGTAGCCGACGATCGCCGCCGCCACCAGCGCGGCGACCACCACCGGACCCCGCGTGACGCGACCGCGCCACCCGACCAGCAGCAGCACCGTCGCGACCAGCGCCGCCCCGCACGCGACGAGCCCCGACTCGAAGCCGGCCGTGACGTCGACGCGCTCGATCGCGCCGTAGACCACCCACCCGAACTCCCGGGGGCCCGGCGCCGCCGGCATGGTGCGCACCGCGTCCACCAGCAGCACCGCCAGCGCCGCCGGCAGCGACCAGCGCGGCACCGGCAGCCCTCGGGCCACCGCGTACGCGAGGAGCAACGCGAGACTCAGCACCTCGGCGCCGCGCCACACCGGCTGGGCCACCAGGACACCGACGGCGTGCAGCACGGCGCACACCGCCGCACCACTCAGGAGCAACGGGCCAAGACGCACGCCGCGGATCTTGCCACGGCGTGCCGGCCCGCCGCTGCCCCGCCGTCAGCTCCCGGCTGCCAACTGCTCCTTCGCGTCGTCGTAGCCGGCCTGGCCCGGCGCCCCGGCCGGCGCGTAGATCACCCGGAGGACACCCGTCGGGTACGCCTCCGTCGCGGTCACCCGCAGGTGGTACGGGCTGTCGCCCTCGTCGAACAGCTTGCGTCCCTTGCGGGCCGCGACCGGGTGCACCAGCAGCCGCAGCTCGTCGACCAGGCCAGCGGCGAGCAACTGCTGCACCACCGAGATCGACCCGGGGATGAGGATGCCCTTGATGCCGGCGTCGGCCTTGAGCGCGGTCACGGCGTCGACGAGGTCGCCCTGGACCAGCTCCGAGTTGCGCCAGGTGAACTCCAGCGGCTGGCGGGAGACGACCACCTTGCGCATGTCGCCGAGCTGCTTGGCGAACGGCGCGTCGTCGCCGCCGGCGGCCTCCCGCTCCGGCCACGCGCCGGCGAAGCTGTCGTAGGTCGGACGGGCGATCAGCAGCACGTCGGAGGTGTCGTAGTCCTCGGTGACGGCGCGACCCATGTTGTCGTCGAAGTAGGGGAAGTGCCAGTCCGGGTCGATCTCGGCGACGCCGTCGGCCGAGATGAACAACGTGGAGATGACCTTCGCCATCGCAGTGCTCCTTCAGGTCAGGTGAGTTCGGCGGGTAGACCGCCGCAGCATGCCAAACTCATCGACTCACGCGCCGGTTACCCGCCTCAGAGCGTGAAGCCCGGCGGCGCGCCCTCGCCGACCCGCCCGTCCACCGCCTCGCGCAGGAGGTCGGCGTGCCCGGTGTGGCGTGCGTACTCCTCGATCATGTCGAGGATCATGGCGCGGACCGTGGGCGTGCGCCCGTCCGGCCAGGTGAAGGCGGCCGGCCCGGACAGGCCACGCTCCTCGATCACGGCCGCCACCAGCGTGCGGGAGCGCTCGACCGCGGCGCGCCACAACGCGTACGCCTCGCCCGGAGCGTCGGTCGCGCCGGTGCGCCACTCCCAGTCGGGGTCGGCGTCGACGTCGACGCCGTTCCACGGGGGGCCGTATTCCTGGCCGGCCAGCTTGACGGCCAGCCAGTCCGCCTCGACCAGGGCCATGTGCTTGACCAGACCGCCGAGCGTCATCGCGCTGGCGGCCGTGGTCGCGCCCAGTCCCTTCTCGTCGAGCCCGGACGTCTTCCAGGCGAAGGTCCGCCGGTTGCGCTCCAGGACCGAGAGCAACGCCTCGGCCTCGGTGGGGGTGGCCGACAGCTCAGTCATCGCCGGATCATAGGCCGCCGTGACGCTGCCGGCTGTCCCCCCGTACGCCTGACGTGTGAGAAGGGGCCCCTTCTATACCGGAGGCGTTAAGCGGGGGCCCCGCCTTACTCCCGAACCGATCAGGAATCGAGAAGCGGCCCGGCCCCGTCGAGCCATAGCGTTCCTCCTGAGCGGCACCGGCCGCCGTGACGAGGGGGGATCGAGATGTCCGAGGGTTTCAGCGCCGAGGAACGCGCCGCCATGAAGGAGCGCGCCGCCGAGCTGCGCGCCGAGGGGAAGAAGGGCGCGAAGAAGGCCGACGAGCTGCAGGCGCTCCTCGACCGGATCGCGCAGATGGCGCCGGCCGACCGCGAACTGGCCGAGCGCGTGCACGTGACGATCACCGCCAACGCGCCGGAGTTGTCGCCGAAGACCTGGTACGGCATGCCCGCGTACGCGAACGCGGCCGGCAAGATCGTGGTCTTCTTCCAGGACTCCGGGAAGTTCAACTACCGCTACTCGACAGTGGGTTTCCAGGACGCGGCGAACCTCGACGACGGCGACATGTGGCCGGCGTCGTACGCGCTGCTGCGGTGGAGCCCGGCGGTGGAGAAGCGGCTCACGGAGCTGGTACGGGCCGCGGTCTCCTGACGGGCGTCCCGGTTGCCCCCGATCCTCGCGGATTGTCGTTTCCGTACAAGACAGCGGGCCGTCCGGATTCCTAGCCTCACCCCATGCGTGATCTTGTGTACACCGGTTTCCTGTCGCTCGACGGCGTGGTGGACTCCCCCGGCGGCGGGCCGGGCGAGGAGCACCGCAGCGGCGGCTGGGTGGTGAAGGACCTCGAGTTCGTGCCGGAGGCGTTCGCACTCAAGGGCGAGGAACTCGCGGACACCACGGCGTTGATGTTCGGCCGGCGCAGCTACCAGGCGTTCGCGCCGGTATGGCGGGACTCCGACGACCACGCCGACTACCGGGAGCTGCCGAAGTACGTGGTCTCGTCCGGCCTGACCGACGACGCGCTGGTGGACGGCTGGGGTCCGACGACGATCCTGCGCTCGACCGAGGACGTCGCCGCCCTCAAGCGGGGCGAGGGCGGCGCCATCTTCATCCACGGCAGCGCGGAACTCGCCCGGCGCCTGTCGGACGCCGGTCTGCTCGACCGCTACCACCTGCTCGTCTTCCCGGTGCTGCTCGGCGCCGGGAAGAGCCTGTTCAGCGCGGCCGACCGGGACAAGCAGATGCTGCGGCTGCGGGAGTCCGCGGCCTACCCGAACGGCGTGCTGAAGCTGATCTACGACGTGGTCCACTGACCCAGGTCCAGCGCGATCGGGCCGCCGCCGCCCGCGCGCAACTGCCCCGCCGTCCGCCCGACGTACCGGCGCAGCGCGCGGGCCAGGTGCGGCTCGTCGACGTACCCGAGCCGGGTGACCGCCTCGGCCACCGGAACGCCGGTGGCGAGCAGCGTCGCGGCCTCCCGGGCGCGTTCGATCTGCCGTACGGCGCCCTGGGTCAGCCCGGTCGCCGCCCGGAACCGGCGTTCGACGGTACGCGGCGACGCGTACGGGCGGTGGCCGCGGCGAAGCTCGGCGACGAACGGGTCGCGCCCCACCGCGCCGGCCCGGACCAGCCGGTCGACGAGCGCCTCGGCGTCGTCCGGGCCGGGCGTCTCCCACCGGTCGCCGGCCAGCCGGAACGTCCGGCGGGTGACGTCGGGCAGCGCCGCGCCCCGGTCGACCAGGGCCGGTGCGGGGAGCACGCGCAGCGACGTCCCCACCGCGAACTCGATGCCGACGAACGTCGCGCCCTCCGGCACCGGCGCGGCGCCCGTGCCGGTCTCGGGCCCCGAGACGCTCGCGTACGGCTGCCCGTCGCGCTCCCAGAACACCAGGCCCCAGCACGCGGTCGCCACCGACGTCATCTCCGTGACCCGCGCGCTGGTGCAGGTCCACACCGCGTCGACCCATGCGGAGTCGGACGCGCGCGTGGTGAACCGCAGCTCCACGGCAGCAGGATACGGCGACCGGGGCGCTACCGGGCCGCCGATTCCTGCTCGTCGGGCCGGGAGACGGCCGCGTCGCGGGCCGGGTAGCCCAGCACCTCGGCCAGGTCGCCGGCCGCTGCGGTGTAGGCGGCGTAGATGTCGTCGTCGAAGTGGTTGCGCCAGTCGCCGGCCGCGCCCTTGCGGTAGTGGGAGATCCGGCCCGGCGTCTCCTTGTCCTTCTTCATCTTCGTGAAGCTGTAGCGGGCCAGGAGGGCGGCCAGGTCGGACGCCGGCAGCGTGATGCCGCAGTGCCGCATCAGCCGGTCCACCTCCTCCGCCTGCCGGTCGCCGGTCAGGTCCTCGTAGCGGAACAGGCGGAACGTCTCGGCGGCCGGGGCCACCGCCCACGAACGCATCTGCCCGAACTGCTTCTTGTCGCGGAGGCGGTCGATGACGTAGAGCATCCCGTCCTTCTTCGACTTCTCCTGGAGGGCCCGGCGCGCCTGCGGGATGTCGCCCATCGGGGCGTGCGAGTTCCGCAGCGAGAAGTAGCTCGACACCACCACGTCGCGCGGGTCGCGGATCACGAAGAACGCGCGGTAGGTGCCGGCCTTCGGCACCGCCTCGAAGCGCTTGTGGGACAGGAAGATCGCGAGGCCCACCCGGCCGCGCGGGACGGGTGCGGTCGCGCCGCCGGAGTAGAAGCGCGGGTCGTACGGCAGCAGCCCGGAGTGCCGGTAGACGGCCGGGTCGCTGAACAACGCCTTGATCCACTGGCTGCCCGTCTTGCGGACGGTGCAGTGGAAGACGTTGTCGAATTCGCTGCGGGAAACGACTGGAACGGTGAGCCGCATCCGGGTGTTGCGCGTTTCCATCTGCGCCCGCCGGGCCGCGACGCGCATGGAGTTCGGCGTATTGTGCTTGGCGAATTCGACGGCGCGATTGATCATTCTTCCAAACCTATCCGCACCCCGCGGAGCAGGGCACACCGACTTTTACGCGCACGTCGGGCAGTCGGAATCCGCAGACTCCACCGCTCGCCCCGCGCCCCGATGCGCCGCTAGGAATATCCCCGACGGTCCCATTAATGTCAATCGGAGAAAACCTGGGAGTACGCTGAAAATCCGCAATTTCTATAGGAATTGCGGGGCGTGGTCGGCGCCCGGCACAATGGGCGTCGTGCTCGCCGCCACCCACGCCCTGCTGACGTCGCTCGACCCACTCCCCCACCGCGCCCGCATGCGCCGCCTCGCCGACTGGGCACGTACCGCGCCCGACCGTGCCCAGGTCTGCGCCGACCTGCGCGGCCAGGACGCCTACGCGCGGCGACTCGCGTTGATCGCCGCCATGGTGGTCGCCGACGGCGACGCCGTCGCCGCCGCGGCCCACGACCCGCAGCCGTCGATCCGGGCCACCGCGCTCACCGTGGCGCTGCGCGCCGGCACGCCGCCCGGCGACCTCGCCGACCGACCCGCTGTCGAACGACGGCGGATCTACCGCACGTTGCGCCGCCGGCCCGCGCCGGCCGTCGCCGACGCGCTGATCACCGAGGTACGCGACCGGTTCGGCGACGAGGAGGCCGCGGCGTTGCTGCCGGCCTGCGGCACCGGCACGGTACGGGAGTTGCTGCCCGAGCTGGAACACGCGCTCGACCTGGAGCGACTGGTCCGGCGGCACGCCGGCACGCTGCTGGCCCGGACCCGCGAGCGGCTGGCCGCGGCCCCGCCCGAGCAGCGCGCCCGGATCTGGGGCGAGGCCGCCGGCGCGGTGCTGCGATGCGATCCGGCGGAAGCACTCGACCTGCTCGAACGGTACGCACCCGAGCAGTCGCTGCCCGGCGCACCGGTCGCGTACGGGCGGCTCGCCGAATACGACGCCGGCCGCGTCGTACGCCTGCTCACGACGCCGGGACGCGCGGCCTGGCTGGCGCGGACCGGGCTGGCGCCGGCGCTGCTACGGCGCCTCGCGGCGCTGCCCACCGGCGAGCTGGCGCCGCTCGCCGCCCGGTTCCGGGACCACGACCGGAGCCTGTCGGCGCTGCTCGCCGCCGTCGCGCCGAGCCGGCGCGGCGAGCTGTACGACCTGGCGCTGGCCGACACCGACACCACGCTCCTGGTGCCGGCCGCCGAGGTCATGGACGTGCTGCCGGCAGCGGTCCGGGTCCGGGAGGCGACCCGGGTGCTGAGCCTGCCGCGGATCCGCGAACGGGAGGCCGACGTGCGCGCGTGGAGCGCGTACCTGCCCTGGCCGGACGCGTCCGCCGCGCTGGACGTGGCGCTGCGGTCCGGCGACGCGGACGAGCGGGCCGCGGGCTGGGCGCTGCTGGTGGCCGCCGCCCGCCGCTCCCGCGACCCGCGCGTGGTGGCCGAGCTGGTCGTCCGGCTCGGCCGGCTGCGCAACGAGCAGGATCCGGTACGCGCGGCCGCGCTCACCGCGCTGCCCCGGGTCGCGCCGCTGCTCACCGCCGACGCGTCGGACGGGCTCACGCAGGTGACCACGGACGCGGTCGACGCGCGGGACGCCTCCGCCGCCACCACGACGGCGCTGAGCCGCCTCGCCGTCGACGTCCTGGCGCACCACGTCGACGTGGCGCCGCTGCGCGGGTGGGCGCTGCTCACCATCGACCTGGTGAGCAGCGGCGCGACCGTGCCGGTGCTGCGCCGCTTCGACCGGGTGCTGCGGCGCGGGCAGGAGACCATGGTCTTCGAACGGCTACGGGGCTGGGTCGAGGCCGGCATGACGCGCGACCGCTACGGTCCGCTCTTCGCGCTCACCCACGCGCTGGGCAAGCGGGCCTGGCGGCTGCCCGCGCTCCAGGAGCTGCTGCGTCGCGCACTCGCCCCGGACACGCTGCCCTCGGTGGCGCGGACGGCGATCGCGCTGTGGCTCGCCGATCCGAGCACCCGCGCCGAGCGGGTGGCCGAGGTGCTCGACGTCGACGCGTCGGCGGTGACGCTGCACCCGGTGTGGGAGACGGTCGGCACCGCCCGCACCGACCTGCTCGACCGGGCGCTGGACCGTCACCCGCGCGGCCGGTTCGTCACGGCCGGGACGCGGTGGGTGCCCCTCGTCGCCCCGGGCGCCGCGCGCTGGCTGCCCCGCCAGCAGGCCCGCTTCGTGGCGCTGCAGGAGCTGGTCGTCGCCGACCCCGGCCACGGCGTGTGGCAGCGGGTGGCGGCGATCCAGGCCGCCGCCGGCGTCGGCGCGGCCGGGCGCGCGCTGGTCCGGCGCCACCTCGACGCGTCCGAGGTGCCGATCGCCGAGGCGGCGCTGGGCGCGCTGGTCCGGACCGACCGGCCGGACGAGGCGCTGCCGGTGCTGCTCCGGTACGCCGACTCCGACCGGGCGCGGGTCGCGCTGTACGCGGCCGGACGCGCCGCCCGGTACGTCCCACCGTCCCGGCTGGCCGACCCGCTCGGCGCGCTGGTGCGCACCGGCACCGCGAAGATCACCAGCCGGAAGGAGGCGGCCCGGCTGCTGGCCCGCTACGGGCCGCCGTCGGCGATGGTGACGCTGCGGGAGGCGTACGCGGCGCCGGGCACGCACCGGGACCTGCGGGCGGCGATCGTCTCCGCGGCCCGGCAGCGGCTGAGCACGGAGGAGAGCTGGGCGGTGCTGGGTGCCGCGGTCGACGGCAGCCGCGAGGAACGACGCGCCGTCCTGGGCGCCTATCCCTACTGGATCCCGGAACGCCACCGACCCCGCTACGCCGCGCTCGTCGTCGGGGCGTGTCGCGCCCCCGACCGGGAGGTCCGACGCGCCGCGTTCGATCAGCTCGGGGACTGGTCGCCCTGGTTGGCCGACGTCACCGACCTGGTCGTCGATCGGCTCACCGACCTGGACGAGACGCTGACCGGCATCGCGGTGGCCGACCTGCTGCGGGCCGGCGGCGACGGGGTGCTCGGCATCGCGCTGGCCCGGCTGGTCGACCTGGACGCGGCCGACGACCGGCCGGGCGACCCGGCCGACGACCGGCCCGCCCGGCGGCGGGTCGACGTGCTCGCCCGCGGCGCCGCCGTCCGGTCCACGCACCGGCCGGCCGACGCCGACCGGAGCGCGCTGGTCGACGCCGCCCGGTGGCTCGCCGACCGGCCCGGCTTCGTCGGCACGGCCACCGGCCTGCTGGTCGACCTGGGCCGGTTGGACAACCTGGACGAGGTCGCCGCGCTCTGCGCGGACCGGCCGGTCCTCGCGGTCCGCACCGCCGAGCGGGCCGGCGCACGGCTGCGCGGCCTCCCGGAATGGCCGGACGTGCCCGGGCTGCGCGACGTGGTGGCGCGGCTGGCCGGCCGGGGCGACCTCGTCGGAGGGCTGTTCGCGGTGACGCTGGTCCGGCACGGGGCGGTCACCGGGTGGACGGAACCGTGGCGGAGCCTGGTGATCGCGCTGCGCCGGCACCCCGACTCGGACGTGCGCGAGGAGGCGTACGACGTCGACATGAGCTGACCGGCGCGGTCACACCCAGTAGGTGTCGTGGCGGAGGAAGAACTCCGTCCGCTCCTCCTCGCTCAGCTCCGCCAGCTCGCGTATCCCCTCGAAGTAGCCCTCCCGGGGCGCGCCCGGCGCGAAGTGCAGCAGCATCGACGCGGGCCGGCCGGACTCGTTGCGGAACGCGTGGACCCCGCCCTCCGGCACGTGCACGAAGTCGCCCGGCCCGGTGTCGATCCAGCGCCGCCCGTCGTAGATGCGGACGGTGCCGCTGAGCACGAAGAACGACTCGGAGATGCTGCGGTGGAAGTGCGGCTCCGGGCCGCTGGGCGTGGCACCCATGTCCCACCGGTAGAGCCCGAACCGGCCGTTGGTGGTCGCGCCGGTGGCCAGGTAGTGCGCCCCGCCGCCGCTCGCGTGGCGCAGGTCGGGCGCGGCGTCGGCCGGGCGGTAGGTCGCGCTGGTCTCGCCGGTGGAGCCGAGGTAGCGCGGCGGTGGGTAGGTCATCTGTGTCTCCGTTCCCCGTCGTCGGACCAGCCCGTCGAAGGCCCGCCGGACCCACGCGCCCGGGCGGCGTCGGCGACGTGCAGCCGAGTGTGCCGTAACGGGTCTGCGGGCCGCGCCCCTGAACGGCCCGCCCCGCTGTCGTCATGCCGACGGTTCCTCGCGTCATCGCCGTCCGACCCACCGGTCCGGGGGCCCACCACGGCGGTGGGCCCCCGGACCGGCTCCCGGTCAGGCCGCGTGCACGCTGACGTTCGTCGCCCGCAGCAGGCCGACGACCGTCTTCAGCGGCGCCAGGCCTTCCTGATGGCCGCCGGTCTTGATCCGGCCGGACCAGTAGGCGTACCGCTCGGCGAGGACGCCGGCGCCGGTCGCCCCGGCCTGCACGACGCAGGAGCCGAGCGGGTCGTCGGGCGCCTCGGCGGCCGGGGCCGCCGGGCAGCCGGCGGTGAACCGCTCCTGCCCCCGCATCGGGTCGAGCCCGGAGACGTCGCCCTGACAGGGGTCCCAGTCGAGGGTCTGGGTGCAGGTGGCGTAGTTCGCCAACGCCCGCTGGTAGGCGTTGAACAGGTGCAGCGACCCGGTGTTGTAGCTGTTCTGGCTGCGGGGCAGGCGGTAGTCCGCCGGCAGCGACCGGTCGCCGAAGAGCTGACCGTGCAGCACGTCGTCCCGCTCCAGCGCCGAGGACCAGCCCAGCTCGGAGAAGATCTGCAGCATCCGTACCGTGTCGGAGACCTTCTTCCCGGCGTCCCAGAGCTGCTGGGAGACCGACCAGGTGCCGGCCGCCGGCCGGTCGACGCCGGTGCCGAGCGCCGCCACCCGGTAGAAGTAGCGCTGCTTGCCGGTGAGCATGGCCCGCGCCTTGGTACGCGCCAGCGCCAGCGCGGCGGCGTTGTCCACCACGATCCCGCTGCTGTCCAGCGCGGGCCGGTACGTCGAGTCCCACTTCCGGCTGATGTAGTAGTCGGGCTCCCGGCAGTAACCGGTCGGCGGGTTCGACCGCTGGTCCCACAGGCAGACGTCGGTCAGGTGCGTCTTCCACGTCACCGTCCGCACGTCCTGCCAGTCACCGCCCAGCCACTTGGCCTGCTGCCGCACCACGAGTTGCAGGTCGGCGTTGGTCCGCTGGGTGCGCGGACCCTCGATCACCTCCACGTCGACGAAGTCCGCGTCCAGGCAGGAGCGGAGTTCCGGCCGGTGCGCGGGCGCCATCGCGTAGTTGGCGAGGTGGTAGACGTTCGGCAGCGCCGACCGGTTGACCCGGCTCGGCGTGCTGGCGCCGGGGCCCTGCCCACAGGACGGCATGCTGGCCACGTCGGCGATCCGGCCGTCCGCCGGGATGTCCTGGTCGACGCTGCCCCACATGTCGTAGTCGCGGTCGGTCTCCACCCAGCGCACCGCCCGACCCACCTCCTCGAGGGCCGTCTTCCACTGGCCCGTGGCCGCCCGGTAGTCGGCCATGAGCCGCTGGAACAACGCGTTGGTGCCACCGTCCGCGGCCGGGGCGCTGAACTGGCGTACCCGTCGGTTCACCGCGTCACCGGCCGCGATCGTGCTCTGCGTCTCGGCGGCGCCGACCTGGGCGGCGTACTGCGGGTTCTGCAGTTGCAGGATGAGGTTCGCCCGCGCGCCCAGCAGCCACGCCGACGGGTTCGCCACCCCACCGGCCGGCGCGTCGCCGGGGGCGGGCGTCAGCGCGATGCCCCGGGCGCCCGCCCACTGGGCCAGGTAGTCGATCGCGCCGGACGGCAGGGCGAGGTTCACCGTCGACACCGGGTCGGCCAGCGACGTGCCGGTCGGGACGACGTAGGGCGCCTGCCGCGCCGCATCGGCCGCGAACGTCCGCGTCGGTGAGTCGCCCTGGTCGAAGTAGGTCGCGAAGGAGTCGATCGCCGACCCGGTACGCGCCTCCCGGTGCACGTACCGGTCGATGCTGGTCCGCAACGGCTGCTGGGCGATCTGTTCGAACGCCGCCTGGCTGGCCAGCGCGAGGCCGTCCACCCGCTGGTCGAGCACGATGAGCTGGCCGGCGATGATGGTGATCTGGGCGCGCACCTCGGCGAGATCCCGGGCGAGCGCGGTCAGTTGGGCGCTCAGCCCGTCGTACATCGCGCCGAGCATCTTCTCGATCCGGTCGAACCGCTTGTCCATCCCGGCCGCGAGCCGGTTGATCTGGTCCCGCAGCGCGGCGATCTGCACGCCGGTGCCGTCGTCGGCGCCACCGCCGGAGGTGAACAGCGGAAGCAGGATCATCGCGGCCCCCACCAGGCCGCCGACCAGCGTGAACGTGGACATCGCCAGCGCCGCGGTGGTGATCCCGGCGGCCGAGATGGCCGCGGTGTAGGTGGTGATGGCCGAGATGGCACCGACCACCGCCTTGGCGATGGTCTCGATCTGCCGGCCGAACTGCTTGTCCACCATCCCGGCGAGCTTGCCGAGCACGGTGACGGCCTGACCGAGCTTCTCGTTGAGCTTGCGGTCGGCCTCCGCCTTGGCGCGGGCCGCGGCCTCGTCGGCGCTGGTCGGCTTGTCCGGCCCGCCGACCGGGAACCGGTCGGACTGGGCCACCGCGTCGGTCACCGCGGCCGCCGTCCGCGCGCGCAGCTCGGCGAGTGCCACGTCGAACTGCGCCTGGATCTCCGCCCGGTAGGCGTCCTTGTCGTACCGCTTCGCGGTGATCGCCGCGAGGTTGAGGTGGCCGCTCAGGTCGGGCAGTTGCGCCAGCTCGTCCGCCGGGGTGTCCAGGCGTACGCCGAGCCGGGCGCCGACCGCCGCGTTCCACACCTGGGTGACCACGGGGTCGGCGGCGGCGCGGGCGTGCAGCCCGGCCCACGCCTGGGTGAACGCGCCCCGGGACAGCATCTCCCACATGTAGTCCTGGGTGCCGCTGCGGATCTGCTCGATCGGCGGCACGATCCCGCCGAGTTCCTCGCCGGTCGTGCTGCGCAGCAGTCCCTTGACCGCCGGGCCGCCGAGGTGCGCGTCGCCGCTGCCGGCGAGCTTCTCCATGGCCACGCCCAGCAGGTGCAACTTCCCGGGTGACTCGTCGGACACGAGCGGCCCGACGAGGGCGGTGACGGTGTCCAGGTGCGCCTGCACGGCGGCGGTGTCGGCGGCCGGGTGCGCGGCACGCCAGTCGGTGAGTTCGGCGGCGAGCACGGCGTCCGTCAGACCCCGGGTGCCACCCTCCCGGACCTGGACGACGGCCGCGAACAGGGCGTGGTGCACGGCCTGCTCGTCGTAGGTGACCGGGTCGGCGGCGACCGCCGGCCCGGCCAGCCCGACGACCAGACCGACACCGGTCACCGCGGCGAGCCACCGGCGAGGGTGGCCCTTCTTGGTTCTCATGGATGTCCCTTCCCCGACGCCCCGCGGTCGCGGGGCGAGTGCGGTCTCCATCGAGCCGGGCCGGAGTTGGCGGGTGCTTAACGCCGGCTTGGCGCGCTGGCCGGGACTGTCGGATGGATGATCTCCACGGTGGACCCGCCCAGATAGGGTCACGGCGTGACGACGATCGGCGTGCTCGGCCCGGTGCGGGCCATCCACGACGGCGCCACGATCGACCTCGGCGCGCCCCGGCAGCGCGCGGTGCTGGCCCGGCTCGTCGCCGGGGGCGGCCACCCGGTGTCGGTCGACCGGCTCGTGGACGATCTCTGGTCCTCGGACCCGCCCCCGCGGGCCCAGGCGGCGCTTCAGGTGTACGTGTCGAACCTGCGCCGGGCGCTGGAACCGGACCGCCCGTCCCGCGCCCCGGCCCGGATCCTGGTCACCGTCGCTCCCGGCTACGCGCTGCGGCTGCCGGTGACCGACGTGGACGCCTGGCGCTTCGAGGCGCAGCTTCGGGCGGCGGTCCCGGACGCCGGCGACCGGCCCGCCGCGGCGGTCGCCGGCCTGGACGCGGCGCTCGCCTGCTGGGACGGCGGCACGCCGTACGCCGAGTTCGCCGGCGAGCCGTGGGCGGACCAGGAGCGCGAGCGGCTGGCCCGGCTGCGACTGGGCGCGGTCGAACAGCGGGCGAAGCTGCTGCTCGACCTGGGCCGCCCGAGCGAGGTGGTGCTCGACCTCGATCCGCACGTGCGCGAGCACCCGCTGCGGGAACGGGCCGCCATGCTGTTGGCGGTCGCGCTCTACCGCCTCGGGCGGCAGGCGGACGCGCTCGACGTGCTGCGCGCGGTCCGCGCGGTGCTGGCCGAGCAGTTGGGCATCGACCCCAGCCGGGAGCTGCGGGACCTGGAGACCGACCTGCTGCGGCAGAGTCCCCGCCTGGAGGCGCCCGCCGCCGTCGTCCCCCGGCCGGAGGCCGTTGCCGGGCCGCCGGGTGCGGCCACGACGTCCGTCCCCGCCCCGACCGCCGGAGCGCACCCGGAGCGGCCGCTGGGCCGGGCGGCCGAGGTGGCCCGGCTGCGCGCCGCGGCGGCCCGCGCCGCCCAGGCCGGCCTCGGCATCTGCTGGGTCGGTGCCGAGGCCGGCGCGGGGAAGTCGACGCTGGCGCACCACCTCGCCGACTCGCTCGCCGTGGACGGCTGGCGCCCGGTGACCGGGACCTGCCCGCAGGTGGAGGGCGCACCCCCGGCCTGGGCCTGGCGCGAGGTGGTCACCGCCGCCCGCCGGCATCTCCCGCTCGACGAGGCGGAGGCCCACGGCCTGCGCCTGCTGCTGGAGACCGACACGCCGGCCGGCGCCCGGGGCGAGTACGACGAGTTCCACCTCCGGCAGGCGCTGGCCGCCTACCTGACCCGGTTGGCCGATCGCGGCCCCCTGCTCCTGCTGGTCGAGGACGTGCACCGCGCCGACGGCGAGACGTTGCGGATCCTCCGCCATCTCGCCACCGCGCTCGCCGGGGCGCCGGTCCTCGTCGTGGCGACGTATCGGCCGGACGAGGTGACCGACGACCTCACGGTGGCGCGGGCCGCGCTGGCCGGCGTGCCGGCGGTCGACTGTGAGCTGGGCGGCCTCGACGCGGACGCCGTCGGCGAACTGCTGCGCCGGCACGGCGTGGACAGCACCGACGCCGAGCTGCTGCGGACGGTCCGGGACCGCGCGGCGGGCAATCCGCTGTTCACCGTCGAGCTGGCCAAGCTGATCGCGGCCGAAGGACCGGCGGCGGCGCTGGACGGCGTCCCCGCCGGCCTGGGTCACGTGCTGGCGCGTCGGCTGGCGCGGTTGCCGGCCGGCGCGCGCACGGTGCTGCGGCAGGCCGCGGTCCTCGGGGAGACGGCCGACATCGACACGCTGCTCGCGGTCGACGGCGGCCCGGAGGACCAGGTCCTCGACGGGCTGGAGGCCGGCGTGACCGCGGGCCTGCTGGTCGAGCCCGCGCCGGGTCGGGTCCGGTTCGCGCACGCCCTGATGCGGGACGCGCTCTATCACAGCGTCCCGCTGCTGCGACGTACCCGGATCCACAGCCGCGTCCTCGCCGTGCTGCGGGAGCAGCGCGTCGACGACGTGGCCGCGATGGGGCGGCACGCGCTCGCGGCCCTCACCCCGGCCTCCGCCGCCGACGCGATCGGCCACCTCGCCGCCGCCGCCCGCCGCGCCGGTGACCTGGGCGCCCCGCGGGAGGCCGCCACGCTCTGGGCCGGCGCGTTGCGCGCCGTCGACCTGGCGCCGGCCACGTCGGTCCGGACCCGTCTCGACCTGCATTGCCACCTGGCCACCGCCGGCGCACTCGCCGGTGACGTGCTCACCGCCCGCGCCGCCCGCGCCGAGGCGGTACGGCTGGCCACCGGCACCGGCGATCCGGCGGCCGTCCACGCGGCGCTGACCTGCTACGACGCGCCGGTCACCTGGACCATCCGGCCCGACCGCCTGGTGGACGAGCCCCTGGTCCGGCTGCTGGAGCGGGAGCTGTCCCGGGTCGGCGACGACCGGCCGGCGCTGCGGTCCCGGCTGCTGAGCGTGCTGGCGTTCGAGATCGAGGGCGCCGACCAGGAGCGCGCCGACGAGGTCACCCGGGAGGCGCTCGCGCTGGCCCGCCGGCAGGACGACCCGGCCGTGCTCTGCCGCGCGCTCAACGCCCGCTACTTCGTCACCGTCGCTCCCGCGCACCGTGCCGAGCTGCCCGAGGTGGGCCGGGAACTGCTGGCGGTCGCCGAGGCCGCCGGCCTCACCGCGTACCGCTGCGAGGCCCACCACATCCTCTACCAGGCCGCGCTCGCCGAGGCCGACTTCGACCGGGCCCGACACCACGTCGACCAGGCGGTCGAGCAGGCCACCACCGGCCAGCTCGGCCTGATCCTGGCCGTCATGGGCTGGTTCACCGGCCTCTGCGCACTGTTCCGGGGCGACCTCGACGAGGCGTCGCGCCGCTACGCGGAGATCAGCGACCGGATGGGCCGGGTCGGTGGCCCGAACGCGGCGGCGATGGGGCTGATGGGCCGGTTCACCGTGCTGACCGCCGCCGGGCGCGGGCACGAGGTGGTCGGCGAGATCCGGCAGGTGCACGCGCGGGTGCCGGACGACACCCATGACGTGCTGGCCCACGCGCTGCTCTCCGCCGGGGACCGCGCCGGGGCCCGGGCCGTCTGGCGACCGCAGGCCCCGATCCGTCCCGACTACCTCTGGCTGTACTGGATGACGGTGCGTGGGCAGGTCGCCGCCCGGCTCGGCGACGTCCCGGCCGCACAACGCTGCTACCGGGAGCTGCTGCCGTGGGCCGGACGCTTCGCCGGGTTGGAGTGCGGGTCGATCTCGCTCGGGCCGGTGGACCAGACGCTCGCCGAACTCGCCGTGGCGCTCGGCGAGCCGGCGGCGGCCGCCGCGCATCGGGAGGCCGGGCTCCGGCTGGCCCGCGCGGTCGGCGCCGTGCCGTGGTGCGACGAATCGGCGTACGTGCCGGTGGCGGCGTGAGCCGGTCGCTCACCCGCCGAAGACCCGCGCCTCCCGGCGACGGAAGCCCGGTCGCACCGCCGCCAGCGTCAGCCGCAGCACCGGCCCGGCGATCCGCTTCAGCTCGTCCAGCTCGTCGGGCTCGGCGTAACGCTCGATGCGGGGCAGCTCGAACCGCAGCGCGCCGCCCTTGCGGACGGCCCGCTCCACCGCGTCCCAGTCGGCCACGCTGACGTACCGCCGGATCACCGGGAAGATCAGCCGCTCCTCCTCCTCGATGTGCTCGTCGAGGGCGTCGCGCAGGTGGGCGAGGCCCGTGGCGAGACGCGTCGCGGCGGCCCGCGCCGCTCCCGCCGCCGGCTCGCCCGGGGCGAACGCGGCGACCAGGTCGTCCACGGCCGCGCGCACCTCGTCCAGCATCGGGTCCAGCGAGGCGTGGTCGTCGCTCAGCTCGCGCAGGTCGATCTCGGCGGCGGCCGAGCGCTCCAGCACCGGCCAGAGGACCTCGTCCTCCATCCGATGGTGGTGGTGGATGCCGGCGCAGAGCAGCCACACGTACGTCCGCAGGGCTCGCGCCCGACGACGGTCGTAGGTGATCCGGCCGGTGGCCAGGCGGTCCGACAGGTCGGCCAGCCGCCGGGTGTCGGCGCGCATCGTGCGGTGGTTGATCCGGAAGCCGACGAGGTTCGGTCCGGTCGCGGAATCGGTGGTACCCATGGTCTCCTCCGGCCGCTGCGGTCAGCGGCCCGCTCGGTGCGGTCTGTGCGCCGAGTCTCGATCGCCGCACCTGGCGCTCACTTGGTGCCGGCTTGGTGGCGCGGCGCCGCCACGACGGCGTGGGGAATTCGCCGCTTCCCCGACCTCCGGCAGCGCCCGCGTGCGAGCGTGGAAGCCACCCGGGCCGGGCGGGACAGCCGAGGAGGGGGCGATGGCGTCGTGAACTACCACCTGTTCCAGATGATCAACGCCGGGGCGGGGAAGGTCGACGCCGTCGACGACGCCTTCGAGTGGGCGGCGGTGTGGTTGATCTACGTCCTGGCGGCGTTGGCGGTGGTGCCGGTGCTCCGCGGTGGCCGGCCGGCCGCCGGCGCCGCGCTGCGCGTCCTCGCCTCGCTCGCCCTCGCGTTCGCGCTGGGACGGGTGACCGCCGCCCTCAGCACCGAGGTACGGCCGTTCCAGACCCATCACGTGCACCAGTTGATCCCGCACGCGGCCGGACCGTCGCTGCCCAGCGACCATGCCACCGCCGCGTTCGCGCTGGCCCTCGCGGTCGGCGTCTTCCTGTCGCGACGCTGGGGGGCGGTGCTCACGATCCTCGCGGTGATCATCGGATTCGCCCGGGTCTGGACCGGCGTGCACTACCCCGGCGACATCGCCGCCGGCGCATGCGTCGCCGCCGCCGCCGTCGGGGCGGTCGCGCTCACGGCCCGCCGCTACGCCCACCGGTTCCGGCGGCATCCCGGCGCGACCGCCTGACATCCGGCCCGGACCTCGGAGCATGATCCGACGCACCGGTCCGGTGGTGTTCACTGTCAACCGTGGATCGCCAACGACTCAGCGACATCGCGCACTCGCACCACCCGATCGCGGCGCCGGTCTCCGGCGTCAACGTCAACCGACTGCTGCGCCGGGCGGACCGGCGGCCGGCGGCGCGCATCCTCGACCTCGGCTGCGGGCGGGCGGCCTGGGCGATGCAGGCCCTCGCCCACTACCCGGACGGCCATGCGGACGGCGTCGACATCAGCCCCCACGCGCTCGAACACGCCGCCGCGGCGGCCGAGATGCGTGGCCTCGCCGACCGGCTGACGCTGCACGAGCGCGACGCCCGCGCGTACGTGCCGGACGGCGACTACGACCTGGTGCTGTGCGTCGGTTCGACGCACGTCTTCGGCGGCTTCGCCCCGACGCTGCGGGCCGCCGGCCGGCACGTGCACCCGGACGGGATCCTGCTGGTGGGCGAGGGCTTCTGGCAGGCGCCACCGACCCCGGAGGCCCTGGCCGCGCTGGACGCGCAACCGGAGGACCACACCGACCTCGCCGGCCTGGTCGACGCCGCCGAGGAGGCCGGCTGGACCCCGGTGTACGCGCACCTCAGCGACGCCGCCGAGTGGGACAACTACGAATGGTCGTGGGTCGGCTCGCTCACCGAGTGGGCGCTCGACAACCCCGGCCATCCCGACGCCGCCGACGCGCTCACGGCCGCCCGGGAGCACCGGAGCCAGTGGCTGCGCGGCTACCGCAACCTGCTGGGCTTCGCGACGCTGGTGCTGCGCCGCACCTGACCGCGGTCGGGCGTCCGTCAGTAACCGGACCCGACCACGTCGAACTTCTCCCACGGTCCGACCTCGGCCCGGTTGGCGATCAGCGGGTTCGCCCCGCCGTTGTCGGCGCTGACGTACTTGTTGTTGGCGTTGGCCAGCAGGCTGGTGGTGCCGTCGCTGTTGCGGACGAGCTTGAACGTCTCCCACGCGCCGAGCGCGGAGGCGTTGGCGATGAGCGGAGCCACCCCGCCGTTGATCGGCGCGGTCACGTACCGGTTGACGGTCCGCGAGTAGAGGGCGATGTACCCGCCGCCGACGTCGATCCGGTCGAACTTCTCCCACGAACCGATCTCGGTGCGGCTGGCGATCAGCGGGGTGGTCAGGCGACCGCCCATGGTGACGTACAGCGAGTTGGCCCGGGCCCGGAGGCCGATCACCAGCGGGATGGTCGCCTTGCTGGCCAGGATCCAGTCGCCCAGGTCGTCCACCCGTGTGGCGGTGGCCGTACGGCGGGTCTCGGTCTCGCCGAGGCAGCCGCCCTGCCATGACCGGTCGTGCACGCCGACGAGGGTCGCCACCCCGGCGACCGTGCGCAGGGCCGGCCCGCCCGCGTCGCCGCGACAGAGCGTGGCTCCGGAGGCGGTCCCGTCGAGTTCCACCGTGCCGGCGCCAACGCCCCGTACGGTGACGTCGCCGGCGTGCAGCCGGTTCGGCACCCACTCGGTGGCGGTGCGGCCGTATCCGGCGGCGGTGAGCTGCTCGTCGGCCACCGGGGCGGCGCCGATCGCCACCGGCGCCACGCCGGTGGCGGACTTCTCCAGGCGCATCAGGACGACGTTGCGCGTCGGGTGCGGCACGACGCTGATGACGGCGAGCCGGTGCCCGCCGGTCGACGACAGGTCCGTCCGGCCGACGGTGACGGTGGTGGGGCGTGGCGGTGCGCCCGCCGGGACCGTCTGCGGATCGTCCGCCAGGCACGTGGTGGCGGTCAGCACCCACAGCGGATCCACCAGCGTCCCGGTGCAGGCCCGCAGGTCGTTCTCCACCTTGGCGGTGAACGCGTAGGTCCCGTCCGCGACGGGCGTGGCCCCGCTGACCGCCTGCGCGGACGCGCCGCTCAGCATGCCCGCGCCGACGATCGCGACCGCGAGGGCCGCCCCCCAGCGTGCCGCATGTCCCTTCGATCGCATCTTCCGGACTCCCCGTGTGGTGTGCTCATCGACCGTTATGGAGGCCGAGACTAGGCCATGTGACCTTCGAAGGTGGCCCCGCCGGGGGCGCCTGCCGGAGCCTACGGAGATTCACCGCCGGTGATGCTCGGCGGTTTTGCCGTCCCATTGATGGTGTCGGTGCAACTATGGAGGGCGTGGGAACTGCGAAAACAGCGATGCCGTCCATCTCGCCGCTGACCGGCGAGCCGATCAAGCGTGCCGACGCCGAGCGCCTCGCGGGCGTCCTGAAGGCGTTCGCCGATCCGGCTCGGCTACGGCTGATCAGCCTGATCCAGTCCGCCCCGCAGGGCGAGGCGTCGGTGAGCGACCTGACCGCCCCGCTCGGGCTGTCCCAGCCGACGGTGAGTCATCACCTGCGCATCCTCACCGAGGCCGGGCTGCTCGAACGCGAGAAGCGCGGGGTCTGGGCGTACTACCGGGTGGTGCCGTCCGCGATCGCCGCGATCGCCGACCTGCTGACCCCGCCCCGCAAGCGGGCGACGAAGAAGGCTCGCTGAGGGTCTCACCCGGCCCGGCGTGAACGTGCCCTGACCGGGCACGTGATGACCCGTACGCCGAGGAGGAGCACGGCGACCGCCGGCAGGACCAGCAGCGTCCCTCGGCCGTCGCGCAGGTTGCCGACCCCGAGCAGGGCGAACGCCGGCCCCTCCGCCCGCATCTCGCGGGCGGTGAGCAGCTCCCGGCCGAGCGGCTACCGGCCGTGCTGGCGCTCGGCCCGGAGGCTCGCCGCGCGCGCCGGGTGAACAGCGCCCCGAACCCGAGGCGGACCGCCGCGAAGAACCGGTCCACCATGCCTCCTGGGACGTCGCGCGACCGACCCGGGCCGGCCTGCCCGGCCGCTGACCACTCCGCCATCGACATCGATGTGTTCTAATTATTTGCATCGATGTTTGCGATAACATCCGCGACCGGTATGCCACCACCGAGGCACCTCCGGGAGCGCCGCCTCGTGCCGGGCCGAACACCCCGCGCACCGCACGGGCGGCCGAGTGCGCACAGCGGACGTTGTCGCCTGCACCGACGGTCACCACCACCCGTGAGGCTCCGTGGCGGTACGGACGGTCCCGGAGTCCTGCGCATCCGAGGAGCCGTCATGACCATCCCCCGTCCCCGATCTCCCCGATCAGGGCGACCACGCCTGCTGCTCGCCGCCCTGGCCCTCGTCCTGGCCGCCGGCGGCACCGCCCTGACCACCCAGACCCGGATGGCGGTCGCCGCCCCCGGGCCGGGCTCCGTCGTGGGCGTGCAGTCCGGTCGCTGCATGGACGTACCGAACGGCAGCACCACCAACGGCACCCAGGTCCAGCTGTACGACTGCACCGGCGCGGCGGCGCAGACCTGGACCTACACGTCGGCTCGGCAGTTCACGGTCTACGGCGACAAGTGCCTGGACGCGAACGGTCGGGGCACCAGCCCGGGCACCGCAGTGATCATCTGGGACTGCAACGGCCAGTCCAACCAGCAGTGGACCGTCAACGCCGACGGCACCATCACCGGCCAGCAGTCCGGACTGTGCCTGGACGCCAACGCCGCCGGCACCGCCAACGGCACGAAGCTGATCCTGTGGACCTGCAACGGCCAGGCCAACCAGCGGTGGACCACGTCCACCACCCCGTCGTCCCCGCCGCCCACCTCACCACCCCCGCCCGGTGGCCGGCCGTGTGACATCTACGCCGCCGGCGGCACGCCCTGCGTGGCGGCGCACAGCACCACCCGGGCGCTGTTCTCGGCGTACGGTGGCAACCTCTACCAGGTCCGTCGCGCGTCGGACAGCGCCACCCGCACCATCGGCGTGCTGGGCGCCGGGGGCTACGCGGACGCCGCCGGCCAGGACGCGTTCTGCGGCGGCACGACCTGCGTGATCACCGTGGTCTACGACCAGTCGGGACGCGGCAACGACCTGTGGTACCAGGGCTCCGCGCAGGTCCCCGGCTCCTCCTCCAGCCGACCCGCCACCGCGACCAGCGAGGCGCTGACCGTCGGGGGCGCGAAGGCCTACTCGCTCTACATCAACCCGGGCAACAGCTACTGGCGGGACGGTCACCTGACCGGCGTCCCCACCGGCAGCGCGCCCGAGGGCATGTACATGGTCACCAGCGGCACGCACGTCAACAGCGGCTGCTGCTTCGACTACGGCAACAGCGAGACCACCCGCAGCGCGGACGCCGCCGGCGCGATGGACGCGATCAACTTCAGCACGAGCTGCTGGTTCGGCGGCTGCTCCGGCAGCGGCCCCTGGGTGCAGGCCGACCTGGAATGGGGCCTGTTCCCCGGCGGCAGCTCCTCGTGGAACCCCAACCAACGCGCCTTCACCAGCAAGTTCGTCACCGCCACGCTGAAGAACAACGGCACCTCACGGTTCGCCATCAAGGGCAGCAACGCCCAGTCCGGCGGCCTCTACACGCTCTACGACGGGTCGCTGCCCCCCGGCTACAGCCCGATGAAGAAGCAGGGCGCGATCATCCTGGGCAGCGGCGGCGACTGCTGCAAGCCCGGCGGCGGCGCGAACCTGAGCGCCGGCACGTTCTACGAGGGCGCCATGGTCGCGGGCTATCCCTCCGACGCGACCGAGAACGCGGTCCAGGCCGACGTCGTGGCCGCCGGCTACCGCTGAGACCACCCGCACCCCCACCGAAAGGACAACCGTGTTAGCGCTATCAAAGAGGCGTGGTCGGCGCAGGCTCGCGCTGATCGCCAGCCTGCTCGCGATGATCGGGTTGTTCCCGGCGATCGCCCGGGCGGACAACCCGATCGTGCAGACGATCTACACCGCCGACCCGGCGCCGCTGGTCTACAACGGCCGGGTCTACCTCTACACCGGCCACGACGAGGACAACTCCACCTGGTTCACCATGAAGGAGTGGCGGGTCTACTCGTCCGACGACATGGTCAACTGGACCGACCACGGTTCCCCGCTCAGCCTCGCCACCTTCAGCTGGGCCAAGCAGGACGCGTGGGCCGGCCAGGCGATCTACCGCAACGGCAAGTTCTACTGGTACGTACCCATGGTCGTGCGGGCGACCGGCCAGATGGGCATCGGGGTGGCGGTCGCGGACAGCCCGACCGGCCCGTTCCGGGACGCCATCGGGCGCCCGCTGGTGAGCAACGGTGAGATCGACCCCACGGTGTTCATCGACGACGACGGCCAGGCGTACCTCTACTGGGGCAACCCGAAGCTGTGGTACGTCAAGCTCAACGCGGACATGATCTCGTACTCGGGCAGCCCGACGCAGATCCCGCTGACCACCGCGGGCTTCGGCACGCGGACCGGGGACGCGAACCGGCCCACCCTGTACGAGGAGGGGCCGTGGGTCTACAAGCGCAACAACCTCTACTACAACGTGTTCGCCGCCAAGTGCTGCTCGGAGTTCCTCGCCTACTCGACGGCACCCGGCCCGCTCGGGCCGTGGACCTACCGCGGGACGGTCATGCCCACCCAGGGCAGCAGCTTCACCAACCACCCCGGGATCGTCGACTACAAGGGCGGCTCCTACCTCTTCTACCACAACGGGGCGCTGCCCGGCGGCGGTGGTTTCACCAGGTCGGTGGCGGTGGAGAAGTTCTCCTACGGCGCTGACGGCTCGATCCCGACGATCACCATGTCCACCGCCGGCGCCCCGCAGGTCGGGACGCTGAACCCGTACGTCCGGCAGGAGGCCGAGACGATCGCCTGGGGGCAGGGCGTCGAGACCGAGGCGGCCAGCGGCGGCGGGATGAACGTCGGCTTCATCGACAACGGGGACTACATCAAGGTCAAGGGCGTGGCGTTCGGGACCGGGGCGACCTCGTACACCGCGCGGGTGGCGTCGGCGGGTAGCGGCGGCACCATCGAGCTGCGCCTGGACGGCACCGGCGGCCCGCTGGTCGGCACCTGCCGGGTGTCCGGCACCGGTGGCTGGCAGACCTGGGCCGACACCACCTGCCCGGTCAGCGGCGCCACCGGCACCCACGACCTCTACCTGCGGTTCACCGGCGGCAGCGGCTCGCTGTTCAACCTCGACCACTGGCGGTTCAGCTCCGGCACCAGCACCCCGCCGACCGACCCGCCGCCGACCACCCCGCCCCCGACCACCCCGCCGCCCACCACTCCCCCGCCCACCACCCCGCCCCCGACCAGCGGCGCGTGCGCCGCGACCTACCGCACCACCAGCACCTGGTCCGGCGGCTTCCAGGGCGAGGTGACCGTCACCGCCGGCGCCTCGGCGATCAACGGTTGGACGGTGGGCTGGAGCCTGGCCGGAGGCCAGAGCATCAGCCAGATCTGGGGCGGCACGCTGAGCACCAGCGGCTCCACGGCCACGGTGCGCAACGTGTCCTACAACGGCTCCGTGCCGGCCGCCGGCTCGACCACGTTCGGGTTCCTGGCGAACGGCTCACCGTCGACCCCGTCCCTCACCTGCACCAGCCCCTGAGAGGAGCCTTGATGCGTACCAGGAAAGGATGGCTCGCCGCGGTCGCGGCGCTGGCCATGTCGGTCGCCGGGGTGCTGACCCCGGCCGGCCCGGCCGGGGCCGAGTCCAACGGCGGGGTACGGGTGATGCCGCTCGGTGACTCGATCACCGAGGGCACCCAGGTCCCGGGTGGCTCCCGGATCGGGCTGTGGCAGCGGCTCGCCGCCGGCGGCTACCGGGTCGACTTCGTCGGCTCCCAGTTCAACGGCCCGGGCAGCCTCGGCGACCACGACCACGAGGGCCACCCGGGCTGGCGGATCGACCAGATCGACGCCAACATCACCGGCTGGCTGAACACCTACCAGCCACGCACCGTGCTGCTGCACATCGGCACCAACGACATCCTGCAGAACTACAACGTCTCCACCGCGCCGAACCGGCTCTCCACGCTGATCGACCACATCACCGCGACGGCGCCCACCGCCGACGTGTTCGTGGCGCAGATCATCCCGCTGGCCAACGCCGGCCAGGAGTCGGCGGTGCGCACCTTCAACGCCGCCATCCCGGGGATCGTGCAGTCCAAGGTGAACGCCGGCAAGCGCGTCCACCTGGTCGACCAGCACTCGGCGCTGACCACCGCCGACCTGATCGACGGCATCCACCCGACGGCCACCGGCTACGACAAGATGGCCGCCGTCTGGTACGCCGCGTTGCAGTCGGTGTCCGGCAGCATCGGCACGCCGGGCAACGGCGGCGGCACCTACCAGAACGTGCAACTGGTCGGCGCCGGCTCGGGCCGGTGCCTGGACGTGCCGAACGGCAGCACCACCAACGGCACCCAGGTCCAGTTGTACGACTGCTGGGGCGGCACCATGCAGCGCTGGACGTACACCGCGGGCAAGCAGTTGCAGGTGCTGGGCAACAAGTGCCTGGACGCGAACGGGCGCGGGACCGCGAACGGCACCGCGGTCATCGTCTGGGACTGCAACGGCCAGGCCAACCAGCAGTGGAACGTGAACGCCAACGGCACCATCAGCGGCGTGCAGTCCGGCCGCTGCCTGGACGCGGCCGGCTACGGCACCGCCAACGGCACCCGGATCAACCTGTGGGACTGCCACAACGGCTCCAACCAGCTCTGGACCACCCGCAGCTGACGTGCAAGGCGGGGCCCCTTCTTAACGCCTCCGGCATAGAAGGGGCCCCTTCTCACCCATGAGGAAAGGAGTACGCCATGCCGAGACATCGGCTCATCGTCGGCGTCGTCGCGGGGGTGGCGGGGCTCGTACTCGCCATGGGCGGCGCCGCGCTCGCCGACGGGCCGCGGCCCGTCGGCGTCGGCCCGCTGGCGGCGACCGCGGGCTGCGGCAAGGCGCCGGCGCTCACCAGCGGCTCGCACACGATCTCCAGCGGCGGCCAGAACCGCTCGTACATCCTGCGGCTGCCCGACAACTACGACAACAACCGCCCGTACCGGCTGATCTTCGGCTTCCACTGGAACGGCGGCACCGCGGGCGACGTCGACTCGGGTGGGACCAGCGGCTACCTGTGGTCCTACTACGGCATCCGGGCGCTGTCGAACAACAGCGCGATCTTCGTCGCCCCGCAGGGCAACGGCAACGGCTGGGCCAACCCAAACGGTCAGGACCTGACGTTCGTCGACGACATGGTCCGCACGTTCGAGGCGGGCCTGTGCGTCGACACCACGCAGCGGTACGCGATGGGCTTCAGCTACGGCGGCGGCATGAGCTACGCCCTCGCGTGTGCCCGAGCGAACGTGTTCCGCGCGGTCGCGGTCTATTCCGGCGCGAACCTCAGCGGGTGCAACGGCGGCACCCAGCCCATCGCCTATCTGGGGATCCACGGGCTGCGCGACGGCACCCTGCCGATCTCGCTGGGCCGGTCGCTGCGTGACCAGTTCGTCCGCAACAACGGCTGCACCCCGCAGAACCCGCCCGAGCCGGCGCAGGGCAGCCTGACGCACGTCGTCACGTACTACTCGGGATGCCGGGCCGGCTACCCGGTCGCCTGGGCCGCCTTCGACGGGCCGCACGCCCCCAACGCCGTGGACGGCACCGCCGACCCGTTCGCGCCCGGCGAGCGGTCCTGGACCCAGGCGGTGGTGTGGCGGTTCTTCACGCAGTTCGACGGCACGACGCCGACGAACCCGCCGACCACCCCACCGCCGGCGTCCGCCCGGCAGCTCGTCGGCGGGCAGTCCGGCCGCTGCGTCACCGCGCCCGTCCAGACCTCCGGTACGCAGGTGCAGTTGCAGGACTGCGCCGGGCAGTCCGGCCAGCTCTGGACCGCCACCTCCGGCCGGCAGCTGCAGGTGGCCGGCAACCTCTGCCTGGACGCGAACGGCGCCGGCACCACGAACGGCACCGCGGTGATCGTGTGGACCTGCAACGGCCAGGCCAACCAGCAGTGGAACGTCAACACGAACGGCACCGTCACCGGCGCGCAGTCCGGCCTGTGCCTGGACGCCAACGCCGCCGGCACCGCCAACGGCACGCGGCTCATCCTCTGGGCCTGCAACGGCGGCGCCAACCAGCAGTGGAGCTGGCGCTGACGTGTTAAGCGGGGCCCCTTCCTATGCCGTAGGCGTTAAGAAGGGGCCCCGCCTTGCATCTCAGCTTTGGAGGGTCCAGCGTTGGTTGGCGCCGTTGAGGCACTGCCAGAGCTGGACCCTGGTGCCGTTGGCCGTGCCGAACGCGCTGGCGTCCAGGCACAGGCCGGACTGCACGCCGGTGATCGAACCGTCGGCGTTGAGGTTCCACTGCTGGTTGGCCTGGCCGTTGCAGTCCCAGATGACCACCGCGGTGCCGTTGGCGGTGCCCTGGCCGGACGCGTCCAGGCACTTGGTGCCGTACACCGTCAGTTGCTTGCCCGCGGTGTAGCTGAAGCGCTGGTTGGCGCCGCCGTGGCAGTCCCAGAGCTGGACCTGGCTGCCGTTGGTGGTGGTGGAGCCCGGCACGTCCACGCACCGGCCGGACTGGCCGCCGACGATCTGGCCGCTCTGGCCGGTGGGCCCGCCGCCGCCGGGCGGCAGCAGGGTGACGGTGGACGTGTCGTTGACGGCCGCGTGCGAGACGTTGATCGTGGTGCCGTTGTTGGACAGCGTCACCACGCTGTCCCGCACGGTGACCGGGCCGGACACGGCGCTGCCGTTGTGGTACGGGATGTTCTGCACCACCACCCGGACCTGGTTGTTCACCACGATGCCGCTGGTGGCGTCCAGGCGCTGGACGTTGACCGCCACGTTGCCGGTGGTCGAGTTGCCGCCGATGAGGATCTTCGCCGAGCCGGCGTCCCGGGTGGCGAACGCGTCGTAGGAGGCGCTCGGCGTGACCGAGGCGATCTGGCCGGTCATCGAGCCGTAGTACTGGTAGGCCCACCATTCGCCCTTGGGCTGGTACTGCCCGCTGGAGTTACGGGTGAGCAGGCTGGCCAGGTCGTTGTGCAGGTTCTGGCCGCCGGCCCAGTTGGCCCGCAGGCCGTCCGCGCCGGCGCGTTCCAGCCGGGCCAGGTACCACGCGCCACCGGCGGGGTTCTGCTGGTTGGACGCGCCGTACTCGTTGATCTGGTGCGGTCGCGGGTGCGGGATGCCGCGGGAGTCGAGCGTCTGGTTGGCGGTGGCCACGTTGGCCACCGGGTCGCCCGGCAGCGAGTGCCAGCTGAAGATGTCCGGCACCACGTTGTTGGCCTTGACGTAGTCCAGGTACTGCGTCCACCAACCGCTCGTGGCCGGCACGCAGGCGCAGCTCGGGCCGACGATCAGCATGCCCGGGAACGCGGCTCGGATGCGCTGGTAGGTGCGCCGCCACAGCTCGAAGTACTGCGACTGGGGCCGGTTCCAGAACAGGGTGATGTTGGGCTCGTTCCAGATGTCCCACTGCACCGTGACGCCGGCCGCGCGCACGTCGGCGAAGAGCCGGTCCAGGAAGCGGTCGTAGTCGCTCCAGTCCCCGTTGTCGCCGGGGAAGCGGCTGATCGCGGCGCCGTCGGCGCCCCACAGGTCGTGGTCGAGCAGCACGAACGTGCCGCCCAGGGCCGCGGTGCGTCGGGCCTGCGCCACGGTGGCGTTCCAGCGGCGGTCGTAGCCACCGCCGACCCAGCCCTGGCCCGGCAGTTGGGCGCCGCCGGCGCGCATCGCCCGGAACTTGACGTCCCGGAAGAAGTTGTCCGGCGGGTTCTGGCCGTTCTCGGTCATCCCGTAGATCCAGCCCGATCCGCGGTAGGTCGGCGTACCCAGCGCGGTGGAGAAATTGACGGTGAGCGACTCGTCGGCGGCCCGGGCCGGGGCCGCGGCGACCGCGAGCGAGCAGGCGACGGCGGCGGCGCCGGCCGCGATCCGGGCGGCGAGGCCGCGGCTCCGTGGTGCCCGGGGACGGGGGATGTTCACTGGTGACTCCTTCGGCAGGGCGGGGATGCTGCGGAGGACGTCCTAGCGAATCGATTCGCCGGGCAGCCTAGGCGTTGACAACCATAAATGTCAACGTGATGACCGGCCGATGACGATGTCGTTTTGTGAGCAGGCATCGAGCATCTTGACCGTCCGATCGGAGCGGCCTATGTTCGGTCGAACCGATTCGCGAACGCTTTCCGAGGGGGCCACCGCATGACGACATCCGCGTGGCGGCGGGGCGTGGCCGGCGCCGTCCTGACCGCTCTCGTCCTCGCCGGCAGCGCCTGCGCCGCGACGGACGGTCCGGACGGCACCGCCGGTGCGTCCACCTACACCGTCTGGGACCCGTATCCGCAGTTCGCCGCCGGGTCCGACTGGGAGAAGCTGCTCCAGAGCTGCGGCAGCGCGGCGGGCGTGACGGTGCGCCGCACCGGCTACGACACCACGGACCTGACCAACAAGGCGCTGCTCGCGGCCCAGCAGAGCAACTCGCCCGACGTGCTGGTCATCGACAATCCGGTGATCTCGACACTGGCCCGGGCCGGCGCGCTGACCTCGACCGACGAGACCGGGCTGGACACCTCCGCGTCCGCGCCCAACCTGCTCGGCGCCGGCCGGCTCGACGGCCAGACCTACGGCGTCCCGATCGGCGCCAACACGCTCGCGCTCTGGTACAACAAGGACCTGCTGGGTCGCGCCGGCGTGGACGTCGCGTCGGTGACGGACTGGCCCTCGCTGACCGCCGCGCTGGCGAAGGTCACGAGCGCCGGCAAGAAGGGCATCACGTTCTCGGCGATCGGCACCGAGGAGGGCAGCTTCCAGTTCCTGCCCTGGTTCTGGGGTTCCGGCGCCCGCCTCACCGCGCTGGACTCCCCGCCGGCGGTGTCCGCGCTGACGCTGTGGAAGGACTGGCTGACCCGGGGGTACGCGCCGAACTCCGTCATCAACAACACCCAGACCACCAGTTGGCAGGAGTTCGCCGGCGGCGACTACGCGTTCGCCGAGAACGGCACCTGGCAGCGCGCCAACGCCGAGAAGCTCGGCTTCGCGTACGGGATCGTCCCGGTGCCGGCCAGCGCCGGCGGCACCGCGCCGGCCCCGACCGGCGGTGAGTTCGTCTCCGTCCCGGTGCAGCACGACACCGGCCGGTACGACGTCTCGCGCCGGCTGGTGACGTGCCTGACCAGCCCGGACAACCTGCTGACCACCGACACCACGCTGTCGTACGTCGCGCCCGTGGCGGCGGTCCAGGAGAAGCAGGTCGCGGCGGATCCCGCGCTGAAGGTGTGGGTCGACGCGGTGAACGCCGCCAAGGGCCGCACCGGCGACGACCTGGGCACGCGATACCCGAAGATCTCCGAGCAGCTCTGGACCGCCGTGCAGGGCGCGCTCAGCGGCGCGAAGACGCCGCAGGCCGCGCTCTCCGCCGCCCAGCGCGCGGCCGCCGCCAAGTAGCTCGATGAGCGGACACCGCACCGACCGGTGGACGGCGTGGGCGTTCCTCGCCCCGGTCACGGTCTACCTGCTGGCCTTCTACGCCTACCCGCTCTACCGCAACATCGAGCTGAGCCTGCGGAGCTACACGGTCCGGTCGTTCGTCTCCGGCGGCGCCCCGTTCGCCGGGCTGGACAACTACCGCGACGTGGTCACCCACCCGACGTTCCTGCCGGCGCTCGCGCACACGGCGGTGTTCACGGCGGTGTCGCTGCTGTTCCAGTTCGCCATCGGGCTGGCGCTCGCGGTCTTCTTCCACCGGCACTTCCCGCTCTCGCGGACGCTGCGGGCGCTGTTCCTCGTACCCTGGCTGCTGCCGCTGATCGTCTCGGCCTCCACCTGGTCGTGGATGCTGAACAGCGACGCCGGCGTGGTCAACGCCGCGCTCGGCGCGCTGGGCCTGGACCCGGTCCACTGGCTGACGTCGCCGCGCTGGTCACTGGTCTCGGTGATCATCGCGAACATCTGGATCGGCATCCCGTTCAACCTGGTGGTCCTCCACAGCGGCCTCCAGGCGATCCCGGCCGACGTGTACGAGGCCGCGGCGCTGGACGGGGCGAGCGGACCGCAACGGTTCTGGCGGATCACGTTCCCGCTGCTCCGGCCGGTGTCGGCGATCACCCTGCTGCTCGGGCTGATCTACACGCTGAAGGTCTTCGACATCATCTGGATCATGACGCGGGGCGGCCCGACCGACTCGTCCACGACGTTCGCCACCTGGTCCTACCGGCTCGGCTTCGGCAGCCTGCTGCCCGAGTTCGGGCCGGGCGCGGCGGTCGGCAACCTGCTGATCGTCGTCGCCCTCGGGTTCGGGTTGGGCTACGTCCGGGCCCAGCGGAGGCCGCGGTGATGACGGGCGGACGTGCCCGTGGTGGCTGGTGGCGCACCGGCCTGGGCGTGGTGTTCACCGCGCTGATGCTGTTCCCCGTCTACTGGATGGTCAACGTGTCCCTCACCCGGGACACCGACCTGCGGGCCGACCCGCCGCACCTGTTCCCCGCGCACGGCACCGTCGAGGGCTACCAGGTGGCGCTGCGGGACCAGTTGCCGTACCTGGGAACGAGCCTGCTCGTCGGGCTCGGCACCGTGGCGCTGACCGTGGCCCTCGCCGCCCCCGCCGGGTACGCCCTGGCCGTCCTGCGTCCGGTCGGCGGCGGCGTGCTCCGCTTCGTGCTGCTGATCGCGCAGATGATCCCCGGGATCATCATGGCGATGGGGTTCTACGCCGCCTATCTCCGGCTCGGCATGCTCAACTCGGCGGCCGGTCTGGTGCTGGCCGACTCCACCATCGCCGTGCCGTTCGGCGTGCTGATCTTCACGGCGTTCATGTCCGGCATCCCGGGCGAGGTGCTGCAGGCCGCCACGGTGGACGGCGCGAGCCGGTGGCGGACGTTCCGGTCGGTGGTGCTGCCGCTGAGCCGAAGCTCGATCATCACCGTGTCGCTGTTCGCGTTCCTCTGGGCCTGGTCGGACTTCCTGTTCGCGTCCACGCTGGACGCCGGTGGCGCGGCCCGGCCGGTCACGCTCGGCATCTACCGCTACATCGGCAACAACAACCAGCAGTGGAACGCCATCATGGCGACCGCCGTGATCGCCTCCGTCCCGGCCACCGTCCTGCTGATCGTGGCCCAGCGGTACGTCGCCGCGGGCGTGACAGCCGGCGCCGTCAAGGACTGACACCTCAGAAAGGCAGCCACCCCAGATGACCGTCGCCCCCTCCGGCCCGGCGTTCTGCGTCCGGGAGATCCCGTTCAGCCACCGCGGGTCCTGGCTCAGCGTCTCCCCGGTGATCGCCGAGAACAGCTACGCCGAGGACCTGCACCTGGTCTCGCACCGCAACGGCATGCATCCGGTGCTCCGGTTCACCGCGCCGGCCGACGCCGAGGTGACGGCCCGACCGGCGCTGCTGAGCTGGCACGACCGGGCCGGCCGGGTCGAGTTGGCCTACGCGGGCCCGGACACGCTCCGGCTCCGTGGCCGCGGGGCCGGGCTGCGGATCAGCGCCGCCGCCACCACCCTCACCCCGTTCAGCGGGACCTACCTCTACGACGACCCGGTGGACTCCGCGTTCGTGTTCACCTCGTACGAGACCGGCCGCCGGTACCGGGTCACCGTGCTCACCGGCGCCGCCGAGGCGGTCGGGGCACAGGCGCTCGGCACCGCGGCCCGCGGCGTGGTCCTGCCGGCCGACCGGCCGTGGGAGGTCGCGATCGAGGAGTACGCGACGGCCCGCCGACCGTACGCGGCCGACGCCGACTTCGACGACCTGGTCGCCGCCGCCCACGCGGACTTCACCGCGTTCGTCGAGGCGGTCGCCCCGTGGCGCGGCCCGGAGACCCCGGCCGCCGAGCTGGCCGGGTACGTGTTGTGGTCGGCCACGGTGGCACCGGCCGGCTTCGTCACCCGGCCCGCCACGCTGATGTCGAAGCACTGGATGAACAAGGTGTGGAGCTGGGACCACTGCTTCAACGCGCTCGCGCTCGCCCCCGGGCACGCCGAACTCGCCCGGCACCAGTTCCACCTGCCGTTCGACCATCAGGACCCCGCCGGCGCGCTGCCCGACTCGGTGACGCACTCGGAGGTCCTGCACAACTTCGTCAAGCCGCCCGTCCACGGCTGGGCGTGGCGGCAGCTACGGCGGCGGTCCGGTCGGGCGGTACCACGCGCGGAACTGGTCGAGGTCTACGAGCGGCTGACCCGGTGGACCACCTTCTGGCTGGACCACCGGCGGGCGCCGGGCCGGCCGCTGCCGCACTACCAGCACGGCAACGACAGCGGCTGGGACAACGCCACGACCTTCGACGGCGACCGGGTGATCGAGGCCCCCGACCTCGCCGCCCTGCTGGTGACGCAACTGGACTGCCTCGCGGAGCTGGCCACCGAACTCGACCGCTCGGCGGCGGCGACGCGGTGGGCCGATGTCGCCGGCGAGGTCCGCGAGGCGCTGCTGAACGAGCTGTGGACCGGGGAGCGGTTCACGGTCCGGAGCGCGCGGACCGGGCAGGCCAGGTCCAGCACCAGCTTGCTCGACCTCATGCCGATCGTGCTCGGCGAGACGCTCCCGGCCGACGTCGCCGCCACGCTCGCCCGCCGGATCGAGGCCCACCTCACCGAGCACGGGCTGGCCACCGAGCCCCTGGACTCCCCGCACCACGTGGCCGACGGCTACTGGCGCGGCCCGATCTGGGCCCCGGCCACCGTCCTGGTCGAGGACGGCCTGCGCCGGGCCGGACACACCGCGCTCGCCGACGAGATCAGCCGACGGTTCCGGCTCCTGTGCGAACGGTCCGGCTTCGCCGAGAACTTCGACGCCAAGACCGGCGCGGGCCTGCGGGACCGCGCGTACACCTGGACCGCGAGCGGCTATCTGCTGCTCGCCGGCGACGACCGCCGGCGGCGGGGGTGAGCGGAAGGCCTCGGCGCGGTCAGGGCGCGGCCCGGCGCGTCGGCGCCGGGCCGGTGCTGGCCCGCAGCGAGATCGGCGGGCGGTAGAGCCGGTGCCGTGGCGCGGTCCCGGGCGTGGCGATCCGCTCCAGCAGGAGCGACACCGCCTCGGCGCCCATGTCGACGATCGGCACGTCCGCCGCGGTCAGCGGCGGACGGAAGTTCTCCGCCCAGTGCCGCGCGGCGACCCCGGTGAGGGAGAAGTCGCGCGGCACCACGAGCCCGGCGGACTCCAGCGCCCGCTGCATGCCGGGCAGGGCCGCCTCGTTGACGGTGGCCACGGCCGTGACCTCGGGACGGGTCGCCAGCAGTTCCTCGACGCACGCCTCGCCGGCGGCGACGTCGTCGCCGCAGCAGACGTCGATGCCGGTCAGGCCGCGTTCGGCGACGGCCGCGGCGAAGCCGGTCAGCGCCCGGCAGCCGGGGCCGTAGCCGGCGGCGACGAGTTCCGCCGAGCGGTTGACCAGGGCGACGTGCCGGTGCCCCAGGTCGGCCAGGTGGTGCACGCAACTGGCGATGAGGCCGCCGTAGTCCACGTCCACCCAGCTCGTCCCGGCCGGTTGGGCGGTGCGCCCGATGGTCACGAACGGCAGGCCGGTCTGCTCCAGCCGGGTCACCCGCTCGTCGGTGAGCCGGATCTCCATCAGGACGACCCCGTCGACGCGGCGGCCGGTGACGATCCGTTCGAACGACCGGTCGTGGTCTCCGCCGGAGGGCGACAGCAGCACGTCGAGGTCGGCCCGGGCGGCGGCCTCGACCACGCTGGCGACGAAGCCGAGCTGCATGTCGGTGAGGCGTCGGCTGGCGGGCGGGATGACCAGGCCGAGGGTCCGGGTCCGGCCCTCCTTGAGGGCCCGCGCGCTGGCGTTGGGGCGGTAGTCCAGCTCGTCGATGACGGCCTGGATCCGCTGCCGGGTGGACGCCGAGACCGGCCGCTTGCCGCTCAGCACGTACGACACCGTGCTGCGGGACACCCCGGCCCGCCGAGCGATCTCACCGATGTTCATCCCGCTCCCGGCAACGGTCGTCGAATCGGTTCACCTGGTGGGACGACCCTAGGTCGGGCCGGTGACGGGTGTCAACGCACGCGTCCCGCGCATCATCGACTTGCTTCGATATTGGCCAATGTCTAACATGAGACGTCATACCTGTAGACGCCGCTGGAGGTCCCGTGAACGCATCCGCCCTGCGACGGTCGGCCGTGACCGGCCTCGCGCTGGCCACGGCGGTCGCCGGCGTCGCCGTCGCGGCCTTCGCCCCGGCCGCCTCGGCCGCCGCCACCACGCTGTACGCGTCCCCCGGCGGCACCGGCAGCGGCTGCACCGCCGCCCAGCCCTGCTCGCTGTCCACCGCCCAGGCCACGGTGCGCTCGCTGGCCGGCGGCATGACTGACGACATCGTGGTGCAGCTCTCCGACGGCGTCTACCGGGTGACGTCGCCGCTGACGTTCGGCGCGGCCGACTCCGGCACGAACGGCCACACCGTGCGCTGGCAGGCCGCCACCGGGGCGCACCCGGTGATCAGCGGCGCGAGACAGGTGACCGGCTGGTCCGTCGCGGACGCCGGCCGCAACATCTGGCGGGCGAGCGTCGGCGCCGGGCAGGACACCCGGCAGCTCTACGTCGACGGGCAACTGGCCACCCGGGCCCGGACGGCGGTGAGCCGGTCGGACTTCAGCGCGTCGGCCACCGGCCTGCGGATCACCAACGGCAACCTGAACTACCTGAACAACCTCGCCAACGCCAACCGGGTCGAGGTGGAGGGCATCAACTCGTTCACCGACCGGTACTCGCCGGTGCAGAGCATCAACGGCGGCCTGCTCACCATGGCGCAGCCGGCCTGGAACAACAACAACTTCGGCTACGACACCCTGATGAACCCGTTCCGGGCCGGCCCGTTCTACCTGGTGAACGCGTACGAGTTCCTCGACTCCCCCGGCGAGTGGTACGTCGACACCGGCACCGGCACGCTCTCCTACATCCCGCGCTCCGGGCAGAACATGTCCACCGTGGACGTCGAGTTCCCGATGACGCAGTCGCTGGTCACCGTGGGCGGCAGCTACGCCAGCCCGGCACACCACATCGCGTTCTCCGGCCTCACCTTCACCGGCACCAGCTGGCTGGGCCCCAGCAGCAACCAGGGCTGGGTCGACCAGCAGACCGGGTCCTACATCGCCGGAAACTGGTCCTGGCCCGCGTGGGGCTCCTGCACCTCCGGCTGCCAGCAGTTCGAGGCGGCCCGGCCGAGCTGGTCCCAGATGCCCGCCGCGGTGCAGATCTCGGCCGCCAACACCATCACGTTCAGCGACTCCCAGTTCGTCAACCTGGGCCAGACGGCCGTGGGCATCGGCAACGACGCCAACGCGCACACCACCGGCGTCGGGCTGGGCGCCAGCAACATCACCGTCACCCGGTCCGAGATCGCCCGCAACGCCGCCGGCGGCTTCGTCATCGGCGGCGTACGCGCCGACGCCCACCACCCGAGCGACGCCCGGATGACCAACCGGGACATCACCGTCAGCAACAACCGGATCCACGACCTCGGCCTGGACTACCGCGGCATCAGCTCGGTGCTGCCCACGTACGTCACCAACGCCACGATCAGCCACAACGAGATCTACAACCTGCCGTACTCCGGCCTGACGATCGGGTACGGCTGGGGGGCCAACGACGCCGGCGGCAACAACGAGTACGCCCGTCGTGGCCTGTACAACTACCAGCCCCGCTACAGCACCCCGACCACCGCGTCGAACAACCGGGTGATCGGCAACTACGTCCACGACGTGATGCAGCAGATGAACGACGGCGGGTGCATCTACACCCTGGGCTGGGACCCGAACGCGCTGATCAGCGAGAACTACTGCCTGCGGACCAACGGCTACTTCGGCGTCTACTTCGACGAGGGCTCCAAGTACTACACCGTCACCAACAACGTCTTCTCCAACACCGGCACCTGGGCCACCGCCAACTACTGGGGCGGCGAGAACATGGGCAACTGGACGCTCACCAACAACTGGTCGACCAACAACAGCACCAACGTCACCAACGGCGACCGGGGCAACGTGGTCTCCGGCAACACGACGGTGAGCAACGGCAACTGGCCGACCGGCGCGCAGACCGTGATGAACGCCGCCGGCCCGCAGGGCTCCGGCGGCCCGACCACGCCGCCGCCGACCGGCACCGCCCAGCAGATCGTCGGCGGGCAGTCCGGCCGCTGCGTGGACGTGCCCAACTCGTCCACCACGAACGGCACCCAGGTGCAGCTCTGGGACTGCGGCAGCGCCACCGGGCAACGCTGGACCGTCACCGCCGGCCGACAGCTCCAGGTGTACGGCACCAAGTGCCTGGACGCCAACGGCCAGGGCACCAGCAACGGCACCGCGGTCATCATCTGGGACTGCAACGGCCAGCCCAACCAGCAGTGGACCGTCAACGCCAACGGCACCATCACCGGCCAGCAGTCCGGGCTCTGCCTGGACGCCAACGCCGCCGGCACCGCCAACGGCACCAAGCTGATCCTGTGGGCCTGCAACGGCGGCGCCAACCAACAGTGGAGCCTGCGCGGTTGACCGGGGCCAGTGGCGAGGAGACGACGTGAAGGTCACCGGCTACCGCAGCCTCACCACCGCGCACGACTGGGGGCGGCTGATCGGCGACGCCAACGGGGTGATGCCGGAGACCCGTACCGACGTGCCCGTGCTGATCCTGGAGACCGACGCCGGTCTGGAGGGCGTCGGTCTCGGCCCGCACGGGGACGTCGAGCGGGTCTTCCGCGCGGTCGAGGGCGCCGATCCCCGCGCCGCCCCGGCGCTCTACGACCGGATGCTCAACCAGGTGTTCAAGACCGGTCACGCGGGCGCGACGTTCGGCACCATCGGCGCGCTCGACATGGCGTTGTGGGACCTCAAGGCGAAGGCGGCCGACGAACCGCTCTGGCGCACCGTCGGCGCCGCCGACCGGTTCGTCCCCGGCTACGCCTCCGGGCTCGACATCGCGCTCGACGACGACGCGCTCGCGCGCCTGTACGAGCGATTCGCCGACCGCGGCTTCCGCGCCGCCAAGCTCAAGGGCGGCCACGACGTCGAGCGGGACCGACGCCGGCTGGAGGCGGTCCGGGAGATCCTCGGCCGCAACACCAGCCGCCCGGCGCTGATGCTCGACGCCAACGAGGCGTGGAACCGCGCCCAGGCCGTCCGGTTCGTCACCGCGCTGGAGCGTACCGTCGACCTGACCTGGGTCGAGGAGCCGGTGCGCCGGTGGGACGCGGCCGGCCTCGCGTCGGTGCGCCACGGCGTCCGGGCGGCGGTCGCCACCGGCGAGAACCTCACCGGCCTGGAACAGTTCCGCCCCCTGCTGGACGCGGACGCCGTCGACGTCGTCCAGGTGGGCAGCGTCTGGGGCATCACCCACTTCCTGCGGACCGCCGCGGTGGCGCACGGGCGCGACCTGCCGGTGAGCCCGGTGGCCTACCACGCCAACCCACTCGCGGCCGCCGCCGCCGCGGTGCCCAACCACCTGTCGTGCGAGGTCCAGGACGTCGGCTGGCCGATCGGGCTGACCGTGGACCAGGAGGTCACGGACGGCGGCATCGTCCTCGGCGACCGGCCCGGCCTGGGCATCCAGGTCGACGAGCAGCGCATCGCGACCGCCCGGGTGCCCGCCTCGGCCGTCGGACCGCACGTCCGGCCCGACCGGGCCGGCCTGCGGCTCGTCCCCGACCCCTGAGCTACCGTGCCTCGCCGCCGCCCGGCCCCGCCAGCCGGCGCCGCTGCCACGAGGTGACGATGTGGTCCCGCATCGCGCGTTCGGCGGCGGCCACGTCCTGGCGGGAGATGGCGTCGACCACCCGCGCGTGCTCGTCGAGCGTCGACTCGAACGCGCTCTCGTACGCCATGCCGTGGAAGCGGTTGCTCTCCATCGCCCGCCGGTAGAGGCGCTTGCAGATGTTCTCCGCCAGACGGTTGCCGGACAGCTCCATGACGGTGAAGTGGAAGACCACGTCCGCCTGGCGGAACGAGTCGGTCTCGTGCCGGATCTCGCGCATCGCGGCGAGCGCGTGCTCGACCCGGGTCAGCTCCTCCGGCGTACGCCGGCTCGCCAGCGTGCCCGCCATCGCCGCCTCCAGGCTGCCCCGGACGACCGTCAGCTCGTCCAGCACGCCCAACGACTCGTCGTTGTCGATGAGCGCGGAGAGCACCACCGGATCCAGCATGTTCCACGAGCCGACCCGGGCCACCTGGGTGCCCCGGCCCTGCGAGACCACCACCAGGCCCTTCTCCTCGAGCCGCTTCACCGACTCCCGGATCACCGTCCGGCTGACGCCGAAGTGCTCGCTGAGCGGCCCCTCCGGCGGAAGGAGCTGCCCCGCGCCGAGTTGGCCGGTGACGATGAGCTCGACCAGCTCACTCACCACCGCCACCCCCAACCGTTCCGCCGGGCGGCGGGGCGGGAAGGCGATCCCGTCCAGGCGAGCCGTCATGACCACACCCTAGTGCAGCGCCACGCTGGCCCTTCGGCGTCGCGACCGGATCACGCGGTGAGCAGCCGCTCGATCCGCGCGTACTCGGCGGACATCTCGGGGGTGGCCAGGAAGTCGTCGAGGTCGGCCGGGACCCGGTAGTCGACCTGCTCGACCGCGCGGACGGCCAGCTCGTGGATCTCGTCGCGCCGGCCCGTCTCCAGATAGGTCGTCCAGTGTTCGAGCGCCGAGACGGCGATGAGGAGTTCCGGGTCCATGTCCCCGTCGCTCAAAACGCCGTCGTCGATGCGCGTGAGCAGCGCGCGCAGGTCGGCCGCGCCGGCCGTCGCGGCGTTCGCCCGGGCGACGGCGAACGCCGCCGACGCGGCGTCGTCGAGTTCGCCCGCGGCGGCGATCCCGGGCAGTTCCTCGTCCCGGACGACCCGGGCCACCGTCTCGGCGCCGAAGGCGCGGAGAGCCTCCTCGCGGGCACCGGCGACCAACCGGCGGACGGCCGCCTCGAATTCCTGGTATCTCACGGCCGCAGTCTAGGGACGGCCACCGACGGGTTCACCGGGACCGGAGCAGGCCGCGTCCGGCCAGGAACGCGCGCAGCGTCTCCGCGTCCCCGGCGGACATCAGCCAACGCGGGATCACGGTGGCCGGCATCCGGCCGACGTACACGATCCAGAACTCCGGGGTGTCCGTCACCCGGGTGACGCCGTCCCACGCGATGCCGCCGGACTCCGCGCCGCTGCGCATCATGATGTTGTCGTCGGTGATGTCGTAGCCGCCCTCGACCGCGTAGTCACCGGAGCGGCGGCGGGCGCGCCACCGGACCCACGGTGAGTACAGCATCGACAGCAGGCCGGCCACGAGCATCGACGTCCACAGCGGCGCGGCCCGATCGCCCCACCCGAACGCCCCCGAGGCGACCAGACCGACCACCCCGACCGCCGCCAGCACCGCGCCGAGGCGGCCGAAGGGGCGCAGCCGGACCCCGCTGAGCGCGGCGGCCACCCGGCCCGGGTAGGCGGGATCGGCCGGTACGTCGAAACGGATGTGCACGCCTCGCACCCTAGTGGCCGCGTCCGTCCCCGGCACTCACCGGAAGGCCGGGGACGGACGCGGCGGGCGGGGCGGCTACCGCGGCGCGGACCAGAAGACGTAGACCGCGCCGTACGGCACGGCCGCCGTCGTACCGTACGCGCAGGCGCCGGACGGGGCGACGCCGCCCGACGTCAGAAGCCGGTTGACGTACGCGACATGGTCGAGGATGCCGGCGCCGGCGTGGGAGTCGACCGTGAGCAGCAACTCGGGGATCGTCCCCGGGCGCGGGCTCTCCGCGGTCTTCTTCGCCGTGATCAGCGAGCCGTCACGTTCCGACTGCCAGCTCGGGCCCTTGAAGTGGTGGACCCGGCCGCCCGTGCCGATCAGCTCGGCCTCCGGCACGGACGCGCCGGTGAACACGCCGCCGGCGCACGTGTAGGTCTGCGTTCCGCTCGTGACCACGTACGCGCCGACCGGGCGGGATCCCGCCGGCGGCCGGATCGCCGGGGCGATGCGCGGGACGTGGAGCCGGTGGGCGCCGACGGCGGCCGGCGCCGGCGCCTCGGCGGCCGACGCCGGGCGGGTCGACGCGCCGGTCGCCGCCAGGACACCGGCCACGCCGACGGCCGAGAGCGCCCGGGCCCGGGAACGAGTCGTACTGAGCATGCGAACCCTCCGTTCGAGGCAGGCGCACCCGCGCCTCCTCCAGTCCTAACGGACCAGCCACCCAAGGCGATCAACCGTCGGCCGAACGTGATCGATCGTTCGGCACCGCGCACCGCGGGGACGCCGGGCGGCGGGCACGAGTTGTGATCGCTCACAGTCGTCACGTGACCGTCGGGTCCGAATTTTTCGGCGAGCACACCGAGAGTTCCGATGAGGCGAAGACGGCTTTCAGGTGCGACTTCGACCGACAGGGCACGAGCCGGCAACCGCCGCTGAAAAGTCCTGCCGACGAGTTTTCCGTAACGCTTGCGGTTGAAGCTGTTATCGATAACCTGCTATCTTTCGGCCTGGGAGCGCAGGGCACGTTCCCGTCACCCGTCGACCGGCGCGGCGCCACAGGGCAGACCGGCCGGTGACCGGTCCGGGCCGTTCCGCCGACGCCAGCCGACCGGAGGTCGCTGCCGGACACCGTTCCGGCCCGGCGCACCGCTCCCCCACGCCACCTCGCAGGCGCCCCCGGCACGGCTCGCGCTCCGGCGGCACGTCGGCGGTCGCCGGGCACCCACGCGCACCCCACCGGCACCACCATCAACGGCACGGAGGCAAGCAATCGTGAAACGTACCCCGCTTCTCCCATCCCTCGCCGCGGCGGCCGTGTTCCTCGCGGCGGCCGCGGGCGGCGTGCTGAGCGGCGGCCTCGGCCCCGCGGCGCAGGCCGCGACGACCGGCACGCTGGCGGCGACCGCCGGCTGCGGCAAGGCCCCCACGCTCACCAACGGGACCCGCACCATCTCCAGCAGCGGCCAGAACCGCAGCTACATCCTGCGGATCCCGGACGGGTACGACCGGAACCACCCCTACCGGCTCGTCTTCGGCTTCCACTGGCTGAACGGCTCGGCGAACAACGTCGCCTCGGCCGGCTACTACGGTCTTCTCCCGCTGTCGAACAACAGCACGATCTTCGTCGCGCCGCAGGGCATCGACAACGGCTGGGCCAACACCAACGGCCGGGACCTGACGCTCTTCGACGACATCTCCCGGCAGGTCGAGAACGACCTCTGCGTCGACACCACCCAACGCTTCGCGCTCGGCTGGAGCTACGGCGGGGCCATGAGCTACGCGGTGGCCTGCGCCCGATCCAGCGTCATCCGTGCGGTCGCCGTGCTGTCCGGCGCGAACCTCAGCGGCTGCAACGGCGGCACCCAGCCGGTGCCCTACTTCGGCATCCACGGCACCCACGACAGCGTGCTGAACATCTCCATGGGCCGGTCGCTGCGCGACACGTTCGTGCGGAACAACGGCTGCACCGCCCAGACCCCGCGCGAACCGGCTTTGAACAGCTTCAGCCACATCACCACCGTCTACTCCGGCTGCCGCGCCGGCTACCCGGTGCAGTGGGCCGCCTTCGACGGCGACCACACGCCGAGCCCGGTGGACGGATCGGGCAGCCCGAACGACTCCCGGACCTGGACCTCGGGGGAGATCTGGCGGTTCTTCAGCCAGTTCCAGTCCACCACCCCGCCGACCACCACCCCGCCCACCACCACGCCGCCGCCGACCAGCACGCCCCCCACCACCGCGCCGCCGACGACGCCTCCGCCGACCGGCGGCACGGGCGCCTGCGCGGCGACCTACCGCACCGTCAACACGTGGCCCGGCGGCTTCCAGGGTGAGGTCACCGTGGCCAACAGCACCGCCGGCATGCTCAACGGCTGGACCGTACGCCTGACCCTGGCCGGCGGCCAGGCCATCAGCAGCCTCTGGAGCGGCGTCAACACGGGCACCACCGGCACCGTCACCGTCCGGAACGCCCCCTACAACGGCACGCTGGGCGCGAACGCGTCGACCACCTTCGGGTTCACCGCCACCGGCGACGGCACCGCCTCGCCCGGCAACCTCACCTGCACCAGTCCCTGAGCAACGGCGGGGGCGGGGGGCGGCCCCCCCCCCCCCCCCCCCCCCCCCCCCCCCGCCCCCCCCCCGCCCCCCCCCCCCCCCCCCCCCCCCCCCCCCCCCCCCCCCCCCCCGCAGCGAGCGGTACGACCGGCGGCGGACCCCGCCGGTACGTACAGTGCGGGAAAGCGCCGTCGTGAAGAGGAGAACCATGTCGAAGCCGCCGCTGCCCGAGCCCGCCGTCGCCATGCTGCGCAAGCCGAACCCCGCCGTGATCGCCACCCTGCGCCCCGACGGGCAGCCGGTCTCCGCGGCCACCTGGTACCTGTGGGACGACGGCCGGATCCTGGTGAACATGGACGAGGGGCGGCGCCGGCTGGGCCACCTGCGCAACGACCCCCGGGTCACCCTCACCGTGCTGGACGAACAGGGCTGGTACACCCACGTCAGCATCATCGGCCACGTCGTGGAGCTGCGCGACGACGAGGGCCTGGCGGACATCGACCGGCTCGCCCGGCACTACACCGGGCAGCCGTACCCGCGCCGGGAACGCGGCCGGGTCAGCGCGTCGATCGAGATCGACCGCTGGCACGGGTGGGGCGCGCTCAAGGACAGCAGCCAGATCGGCTGAGCCGGCCGGGCGAGGAGTTCGCATGTCCGCTCGACCGGGCCGGTGGCGGCGCTGGCGCCTGGTGGTGGCCGGCGTGGTCGTCCTGACGGTGACCGCGACGGTCGCGCTGGTCCTGGCGTACCCGTCGGTCGCCGCCACCACCTGCCCCCGCTGCTACGGGCTGACGCCGGTGCGCGACGGCCTCTACGCCGAACCCGACCTGCCGGACGCCGACCGGCAGCGGCTGATCGAGGTGTACCGCGACGCGAGCCAGCGGGTCGACGACTTCTACCAGGGGCGCGAGAGCGACCCCACCGTGCTCGCCTGCCTCACGTCTCGCTGTTACCGGCGGATCGGGGGCGGCGGCGAGCGGGGGATCGCGATCCGCGACCGGGCGCTGATGCTCTCGCCCCGGGGCATCTCCGCGGTGATCGCGGCACACGAACTCTCGCACGTCGAACTGCACGCCCGCCTCGGTTCCCGGCGTGACGAGGTTCCCCAGTGGTTCGACGAGGGGCTCGCCGTCCTGGTCTCGGACGACCGGCGGTATCTCGCGCCGCCCACCGCCCCGGACCGCTGCCGGGACGCCGCGTCGGGGCCACTGCCGGAGACGCTGGATGCCTGGCTGCGCGCCGCCGGCGCGGACGAGCAGGTGTACGCCAGGGCCGCCTGCCGGGTCCACCGGTGGGTGGCGGCACACGGCGGGCGGGCCGCCGTGCTCGACCTCGTCGATCGGCTCCGCCGAGGTGAACGCTTCGACGCGCTCGTCGGCGACTGAGCCGCGCCGTTCCGGAAAACGAAAGCGTCCCGGGAAAACGAAAGGCAAGGAGCAGAACTCCTTGCCACTATTAACGTATACCGCACCCCCGGGCTTGCGGCAAGACCCCGATCGTGGCGCACAATCGTCCGCCGAGCGCAGAAATCGGCCCACCATGGGGGAATTCATGTTCGATGTGATCATCGTCGGCGGCGGCCCGACCGGCATGATGCTGGCGGGCGAACTGCGCCTGTCCGGCGTCGACGTGCTGGTGCTGGAGAAGGAGACCGAGCCGCCGCCGTTCGTGCGGTCGCTCGGGCTGCACGTCCGCAGCATCGAGATCCTGGACCAACGGGGCCTGCTGGAGCGTTTCCTCGACCACGGCAGGGCATATCCGATCCGTCCCGGCGAGATCCGGGGATTCTTCGCGGGAATCGAGAAGCCCGCGCCCGCCGGGTTGGACACCGCGCACGGATATGTGCTCGGCATTCCGCAGACGCTCACCGACCGGTTGCTCGCCGACCACGCGGCCGAGGCGGGTGCCGAGATCCGGCGCGGCGCGACAGTGGTCGCGCTGGAACAGGACGACGACGGCGTGACCGTCGGCCTCGACGGTGCGACCGCGACGCCGTTGCGGGCGCGGTTCGTCGTCGGCTGCGACGGCGGGCGCAGCACGGTCCGGAAACTGCTCGGGGTCGGGTTCCCCGGTGAGCCCTCGACTGTCGACACGTTGCTGGGCGAGATGGAGGTGACCGCGTCACCGGAGCACATCACCGAGGTGATGACCGAGGTCCGCCGGACGGAGAAGCGGTTCGGGCTGGGGCCGGCCGGCCGGCCGGGCGTGTTCCGGGTGGTCGTGCCGGCGGCGGGCGTGGCCGAGGACCGGGCGACGCCGCCGACGATCGAGGAGTTCCGCCAGCAGCTCCGCCGGTACGCCGACACCGACTTCGGCGTGCACTCCCCCCGCTGGCTGTCGCGCTTCGGCGACGCGACCCGCCAGGCCGACCGCTACCGGGTCGGGCGGGTGTTCCTGGCCGGGGACGCCGCGCACGTCCACCCGCCGATGGGTGGGCAGGGGCTCAACCTCGGCCTCCAGGACGCGTTCAACCTGGGTTGGAAGCTGGCGGCGGCCGTCACCGGCCGGGCGCCGGACGACCTGCTGGACACCTACCACTCCGAACGGCATCCGGTGGCCGCCGACGTGCTGGACAACACCCGCGCGCAGATGCAGCTGACCAGCACCGAGCCCGGGCCGCAGGCGGTCCGGCGGCTGGTGGCGCGGCTGATGGACATCGACGACGTCAACCGGTTCCTCATCGAGAAGATCACCGCGATCGGCGTCCGGTACGACCTCGGTCCGGGCCACGACCTGCTCGGGCGGCGGCTGCGCGACGTCCCGCTCCGGCCCGGGCGCCTGTTCGAGGTGATGCGCACCGGCCGAGGGCTGCTGCTCGACCGGACGGGACGGCTGTCAGTGGCCGGCTGGGCCGACCGGGTCGGCCACGTCGCCGACGCCGACGCCGACCTGGACGTGCCGGCGCTCCTGCTCCGCCCGGACGGGCACGTGGCATGGGTCGGCGACGACCAGCGGACGCTCGACGGGGCGCTGGCCCGGTGGTTCGGCGACAGCCGTGCCGACGTCGACGGCAGTCCGGCCCGCTAACCCTTCCGGCGTCGCACGCCTGGCACGGCGGCCGGACCGTCCGGGGCGTGGTCGCTCGACCGGACCACACCCCGGACCCGTCCGCGTTCTCGACGGGTCAGCAGCCGATCCGGCTGGACCCGACCGCGACGTCGTCGTACCAGAGCGTGTCGGACCCGCCGCCGTAGCTCTCCCAGCCCAGCTTCAGGTCGGTGAGCTGCGGCCGCCAGGTGCGGTTGTACCACTGACCGTCGATGTCGTGCGTCGGTACGCCATCCGCCGTCAGCCCGGCCACGGCGGTGCCGTCCAGCCAGGTACGGAGTTGACCGGCGGAGCCGTCCACCATGAACTCCAGGCAGGCCCACCGGTTGGTGGGCAGCGGCAGGCTCTGCGCCACCCCGGCCGGGCTCTGCTCGGGCAGCGTGGCGTCGTCCGAGGCGCGGTTCCACTGCATGGCGCCGTTCTGGCCGCCCATCCGCAGGTCCTTGTTGCCGTCGGCGGCGTCGGTCATCGCCATCATCGTGGTGTGGTCGGTGGGCTGGGCGGTGGTGTGCCGCACCCAGATCCGGCCGTACCGGACGCTGCCCAGGCTGCCGAGGTTCTTCGTGGACCGGATGAACACGTGGTTGCAGTAGCCGGCGGCGCCGTTGATCCGGACCGCCCGGCCGCCGCTGTGCGTGGTGGTCGTGTCGATGGTGGCCGTGCCCGCGCCGGAGCAGTCCGGGTTCACCACGGTCCAGTCGCCGGACGGCGTGGAGCCGGTCTGGTTCTCGAAGCCGTCGCAGAGCACCGCCCCGGCGCACCCGGCCGGCGGCGGGGTGGTGGGCGGCGGCGCGGTGGTGGGCGGCGTCGAGGTCGGCGGCGCGGTGGTCGGCACCGTCGTGGTGGGCACGCCGGTCGGTCCGGCGCCGTTGCAGGGTAAGCCGTTCAGGCTGAACCCGGTCGGCGCGCCGCCGCCGGTGGCGAACGTGCCCTGCACGCCGAACTCGGTGGAGCCGCCGGCCGGGATGCTGCCGTTGTACGACACGTTGCGGGCGGTCACCGTCGACCCGGACTGGGTGACGGTGGCGTTCCAGCCGTTCGTGACGCGCTGGTCACCGGCGTACGTCCAGGTGACGGTCCAACCGGAGACGGCGGTGTCGCCCGGAGAGACCTTGACCGCGGCGGTGAACCCGCCGGACCACTGGTTGGGCGTGTAGTCGACCCGGCAGCCCTGGGCGGCGGCGGCCGGGCCGGCGAGCACGGCCGTCCCGGTCGCGGCCACGGCGGCGGCCAGCGCGGCGACGGCCGCCAGGGTCGGGGCGGGGCGGGCGCGGAGAATCGTCATGGAGGGGTCCTTCTGCCATCGAGCGGAGCGGAGGCGGCGCGGCGGCGCGCGTCCCGGACGGACGCGGCGCGGCAACGTGCCCTGGGTGTGGCGCGACGGTGCGCCACGGCGACTGGTCGGCGCGTACGGCCGACGTGCCCGGCTCGGGGTGGAGCTGTCAGCCGCCGACGGCCCGGTCCTCCGGGGCCTCGGCGGCGCCCACCCCTCAATCTATTGACAGATTCCTATTCAATCAAGCGGTGGCGGCCCACCGTCCGGACAGCTGATCGACAGCGGTCACCACATCGCACATCATCTATCCCATGGAAGCCCCGCCCACCGACACCCAGGACACCATCGACAGCGCGGATCCCGAAGAGATCCCCACCGACCCGCCCCCGCGCGGGCGGGACCGCTGGCGCCGCGTCCGTCCCGAATGGGTCCTGGCGACGCTGGCCAGCCTGCTGGTGTCGGTGGCGCTCACCTGGCCGACGCTGCGACACCCGGCCAGCACGATCCCCGGCGACCTCGGCGACCCGACGTTGCAGGCGTGGCAGGTGGCCTGGTCGGGGCACGCGTTGCTGAACAGCCCCCTCGACCTCTGGCACTCGAACACGTTCTACCCCGAGCGGTACACGTACGCCTACAGCGACACGCTGCTCGGCTACGCCCCGGCGGGGATGCTCGGCACCGGTTTCGAGGCGGCCGTGATCCGCTACAACGTGCTCTACGTGCTGCTGCACGCGCTGGCCTGCCTCGGGGCGTACGCGCTGGCCCGGCAGCTCGGCGCGAACCGGTGGGGCGGGGCGGTCGCCGGGGTCGCCTGGGCGTTCGCGCCGTGGCGGCTGGCGCACTCCGGGCACCTGAACATCCTCTCCAGCGGCGGCATCGCGCTGTCCCTGGCGATGCTGGCCCGAGGTCACGGGTGGTCGCTGCGCCACGGCTACCGGCCGGAGCGGCGACGACCCGGCTGGGCGTTCGCCGGGTGGCTCGTCGCCGCCTGGCAGGTCAGCCTCGGCTTCGGCATCGGGCTGCCACTGGTCTACTTCCTGCTCGCCGCCGTGCTGGTGGCGGCCGGCTGCTACGGCTGGTCCTGGTGGCGGCGGCGGGAACGCCCACCGTTCGGCCGACGGCTGCTGCTCGCGGACCTGGCCGGCGGCGCCGTGTTCGGCGCGGTGACGCTGCTGCTCGGCCTGGTCTTCCTGCGCGTCGTCGACCTCAACCCGCAGGCCCAACGGACGTTGGACTGGACGAAGATGTTCTCCCCACCGCTGATGGGGTTCCTCACCGCGCCCGGGGACTCGTGGCTGTGGGGCGAGCGCCACGCCGCCGCACGCGAGCAGCTCAGCTGGCCGCCGGAGATGGCGCTGCTGCCGGGCATGACGCTGATCGGGCTGGCCGCGGCGGGGCTGATCGTCTCGGCGTACCCGCTGCGGCGCCGGGTCGCGCTGGGAGCGGGCGTGCTCGGCACGGTGCTGCTGGGGTTGGGCGCCACGCTCGGCGGGGACGGCGATCCCGGCTACCTGACGTTGTCCACGCACCTGCCGGGCTGGGACGCGTTGCGCACGCCCGGCCGGATGATGCACTGGACCAGTCTGCTGCTGGCGCTGCTGGCCGCCGGGCTGGTGACCGCGTTGGCCGAGTCGCCGGGGCGACGACCCACCGACCGACGTTGGACGCGGCTCCTCATGCCGCTGCTCCTGCTGGTGCCGCTCGCCCTGGTCGTCGTGGAGGGCGTCAACACCACGCCCCACCCGGAGGTGCCCCGACCACCGGCGGCGCTGCGGGCGGCGCCGGATCCGATCCTGGTGCTGCCGGCCGGCGGGGTGGGCGACCTGACGTACATGCTCTGGACGACCGACGGCTTCCCGCGGGTGACCAACGGGCTGGCGGGCTTCGAGCCGGTCAGCCAGGCGCAGACCAAGGCCGCGGTCGCGTCCTTCCCCGACCCGGGCAGCGTGGCCTACCTGCGCGGGATCGGCGTGCGGTCGGTCGTGGCCGTCCCGAGCCGTGCCGCCGGCACGCCGTGGGAGGGCATCGAGGCCCGGCCGGTCGACGGGCTCGGCATCACCCGGGAGGATCTCGATGGCACGCTGGTCTACCACCTCTGACCGGGGCGGGGCGAGGTGACACGCGTGCGGCTGTCACTGGTGGTGCCCTGCTTCAACGAGGAAGCGTCGGTGGAGCGGTTGCACGAGACCGTGCGCGCCGCGCTCGCCGAGCTGGCCGACGTGGACGTCGAGGTGGTCTACGTCGACGACGGCAGCACCGACGGCACCCTCGCGGCGCTGCGCCGGCTCGCCGCCGCCGACGCCGACGTCCGCTACACGTCGCTGAGCCGGAACTTCGGCAAGGAGGCGGCGATGCTCGCCGGGCTGCGGCGGGCGACCGGCGACGCCGTCGTGATCATGGACGCCGACCTGCAACACCCGCCGCGGCTGCTGCCCGAGATGGTGGCGCTCTACCGTCAGGGCTTCGACCAGGTGATCGCCCGCCGGGACCGGCGTGGTGACCGCTTCGTACGGACCATCGCCTCCCGGTCGTTCTACCGCGCCATCAACCGGTGGATCGACGTACGCCTGCTGGACGGGGCGGGCGACTTCCGCCTGCTGTCCCGGCTCGCGGTGGACGCGATCCTGACCATGCCGGAGTACAACCGGTTCTCCAAGGGCCTGTTCTCCTGGATCGGCTTCCGGACCGCGGTGGTGGCCCACCGCAACGAGACCCGCCAGGCGGGGCGGAGCCGGTGGACGTTCGGCAAGCTCTTCAACTACGCGTTCGACGGGCTGCTGTCGTTCAACAACCGGCCACTGCGTCTGGCGATCTACGGCGGACTGTTCCTCACCCTGATCGCGGTCGCCTACATGGCCTGGGTGGTCGCGGACGCCGTCGAGAAGGGCATCGACGTCCCCGGTTACACCACCATCATCGTCAGCGTGATCGGGCTCGGCGGCATCCAGATGATGCTCCTCGGGGTGATCGGGGAGTACATCGGCCGGATCTACTACGAGACCAAGCGCCGGCCGCACTATCTGGTGCAGGAGACCGAGTGCCCGACCGGTCCGGAGGGCCGCCCCGGAGCGGGCCGGGGGTGATCGGGAGGCGGCGAGGCTGGTGCCGGAGGCGGCGTCCGACGTCGTCCCGGCCGGCGAGGTCCGGCGAGGCGCTGCTGGACGACCCTCCGGCCCACGACCGCTGACCACGGGCGCTATTCGGGTGGACCGGCCGCGCCGGTTGTGCCAACCTGACCCGGAGACGGGCCGAACCGATCGACGGGAGCACGGCGATGCGAGGACTCGAAACCTTCCCGCCCATCCGGACGCGAGCTTTCGAGGACCCGTCAACCCATGCAGACCGTCAACCTCGGCATCGTCGCCCACGTCGACGCCGGTAAGACCAGCCTGACCGAACGCCTGCTGCACGCCACCGGCGTCATCGACCGGCTCGGCAGCGTCGACGCGGGCACCACCCGCACCGACAGCGGCGAGATCGAGCGCCGGCGGGGCATCACCATCCGCAGCGCCGTCGCCGCGTTCGTCGTCCGCGACCGCCAGGTCAACCTGCTCGACACCCCCGGGCACAGCGACTTCGTGGCCGAGGTCGAACGCGCGCTCGGGGTGCTCGACGCGGCCGTCCTGGTGCTGTCCGCGGTCGAGGGCGTCCAGCCGCACAGCCGGCGGCTCATGCGGATCCTCCGGTCGCTGCGGCTGCCCACCCTGATCTTCGTCAACAAGATCGACCGGATGGGCGCCCGGGTCGACGAGCTGGTCGCGGACGTGCGTCGACTGCTCACCCCGGCCGTCGCCCCGCTGGGCACGGTCCGCGCGCCCGGCACCGCCGGGGCCACCTTCCGGCCGCACCGGCCACGGTACGACCGCGACGCCGCCCACCGGCTCGCCGAGGTCCTCGCCGAGCACGACGACGACCTGCTGGCCGCGCTGGTCGACGACCTGCCGCCCGAGCCGGACCGGATCGACCGGGCGCTGCGCGCGCAGACCGCCGCCGGGCAGGTCCACCCACTGCTGTTCGGCTCGGCGATGTCCGGGGCCGGCATTCCGGAACTGCTGGACGCCGTCGCGACCCTGCTCCCGGCGTCGCCGCCGGCCGAGCCCGAGCCGCGGGCCCGCGTCTTCGCCCTGGAACGCGACCCGGCCGGCGAGCGGGTGGCATACCTGCGGGCGTACGGCGGGCAGCTCCGCGCGCGGCAGCGGGTCACCGCGTACCGCCGGGAGCCGGACGGCCGGATCACCGCGACCCGCGCCCGGATCACCCGGCTCGACGTGGTCGGCGCGGCCACCGACCGCCCGCAGCCGGCCCCGCTGACCGCCGGGTCCATCGCGCGGGTCACCGGCCTGACCGGGGTACGCCTCGGCGACCAGCTCGGCAGCCCGGCCGGCCTCGACGGGCGTGCGCACTTCCCGGCACCGACCCTGGAGGCGGTGGTGCGCCCCCGCGATCCGGACCGGGCACTGGCGCTGCACGCGGCGCTGCTGGACCTCGCGGACGCCGACCCGTTCATCCGGACCAGGGTGGCCCCGGACGGCGGCACGAGCGTGCTGCTCTACGGCGAGGTGCAGCGCGAGGTGCTGGCCGCCACGCTGGCCGAGACGTACGGGATCGAGGCGGACTTCGAGCCGGGCCGACTCATGCACGTCGAACGGCCGGTCGGCACCGGCGCCGCGGTGGAGATCATCGGGCACGGCTTCTTCGGCACGGTCGGGTTCCGGGTCGAGCCCGGTTCCGGTGTGGACTACCGGCTCGACGTCGAGCTGGGCGCGCTGCCGCTGGCGTTCCACCGGGCCATCGAGGAGGCCACCCGCGCCGCGCTCGACCAGGGACGCCACGGCTGGCCGGTCACCGACATCCGGGTCACGCTCACCCACAGCGGCTACTGGTCGCCGATCACCACCGCCGGGCACTTCCGGGACCTCGCGCCGTACGTCCTCATGCGAGCGCTCGCGGAGGCCGGCACCCGCGTCTTCGAGCCGTGCCGCCGGTTCGAGGCGGAGGTGCCGGCCGACCGGCTCGGCCCGGTCACGGCGTACCTGGTCCGGCTCGGTGCCCGGATCGACAGCACCGACGAGATCGCGGCCGGCTGGCGGATCGGCGGCCTCCTGCCGACCCGGCTGGAAACGGAGGCGCAGCGGCGACTGCCGGACCTGTCCCGCGGCGAGGGGTTGTGGTCGTCGGCGCCCGACGGGGACCGGCCGGTGGCCGGTGACCCGCCGAGTCGGCCCCGCACCGACGGCAACCCGTTCGACCGGGTGGAATACCTGCGCTTCCTCGCCCAGCCCCGGTGACCGGTCGAGAAGGCGCCTGACACCACCGGCCCCGGTCGCCGGGGCGACCCGATCGTCGGACTGCTGGTCGTGCTCTGGGTCTGCGGGCTGGTCGCGACGGCCACCTGGTGGGTGGGCATCGGCCTGCACCAGTGGTCGGCCAGCTACGGCGACGCCCCCGGTGGGTACGCCGACCTGCGCCGCCGGGCGTCCCTGGCCCTGCTGACCTTCGTGCTGGTGGCGGTCGCCGGGACCTCGATCCGACCCCGGCGCCGGCCACGGCCGACCCGCCCGGACACTGCGTGGAACACCGCGGGGGCGACACCCGCTGCCCGGGCGGTTGACCGGCTTCCGGATGCCGCAGCCGCCCCTAATATTCATGCATCTAGATCTTTGAAAGTGGGTAGAGGCGTGGTCCCAGGCGGTGCGCCTGGGAACGATCGGAGGTTCCATGCGCAGACACCGGAGGCTCCTGCTGCCGGCCGCAACCGTGGTGGTCACCCTGTTCATGGGTCTGCTGCCCGCCGCGGCCCGGCCGGCCTCGGACCGCACGCCCGTCGACACCGCCGACGCGGGCACGTGCATCCGCCACATCGAGGGGGTGGACTGGTTCTTCGATCCGTGCGTCGCACCGGACGAGCCGCTGCCACCCGACGTGCTGACCGGCATCGAGGAGGACCGGCAGGCCCGGTGCGGGCCGACCGGGTCGCCCTCGGTGACGCCGGTCCCGGTCGTCGCGACCGCGACGGCGACGCCCTCGGCGCCGTCGACGGTCACCGCCGCCCCGACCGTCGTCCCGACATCCACCGGCAGCGCGAGTGCGAGTCCCAGCGGGTCGGCCGGCCCGTCCGCCTCGGTGCCGCCGAACCCGTGCCCGGTCACGCCGAGTCCCACCACCCCGACGGTGTCGCCCAGCGCCACGGTGCCGCCCACCACCACCGCGCCGCCCACCACCACCGCTCCGCCCACCACCACCGCTCCACCCACCACCACCGCTCCACCCACCACCACCGCTCCACCCACCACCGTCCCGCCCACCGCCACGGTCCCGCCCACCGCCACGGTGCCGCCGTCGGGGAGTCCGTCACCGCCCGCCGGCGGGTGCGCGGCGTCCGGGACCACCGCACCGACCGACAGCCGGCTCACCGAGGCGGAGAAGGACCGGCTCTGCCCGCCCAACCGGACTCCCACCGCGCCGGCCGTGCTGGTGGCGACCGGCGACTCCGTCACCTCGGCGCACATCCAGGTGAAGAACCACCACGAGCCCAAGAAGTGCGCCGTCAACCAGAACACCAAGGCGGACCAGCGGGGACTGCCCGGCAACGACATGACGTCGAGCTACGCGGGCAAGTACGTGACCGACCTGAACCGCGACGTGGTGGAGTACTACAACTTCGCGCGTACCGGCATGGGCACGGGTGACATCCTCGGCGCACCGGCGACCTACCCGGACGCCTGCGAGAACCTCTGGGCACGCGCGGCGGCGCCGATAGCGCTGGCCGAGGCGGCCGTGGCCAAGGCCAAACAGGACCGGCGCAAGGCATACTTCGTCACCACCGGTGGGATCAACAACACCAACTGGACCCAGGTGGCCCAGGGCATCGCGATGTGCGGCATGGCCGAGCTGATGCGCACCGAGATGGTCCGGTACTTCATCCGGAACAACCTGCCGTTCAACGCGGTGATCCGCTGGTACGACACGACGGGCAGGCAGATCGCCCGGGACGACGTGATCAAGGGCGGGGCCTGCCAGGTGGTGTTGCAGGAGAACGTCAACGCCGGCAACGAGAGGGAGGTGACCGTCGACCGGCTCCGGTTCGCGGTGCCCGCCTTCGACGGTCCCGCCAACTACGCGAAGATCACCGCGGACGCGAACGCGATCACGACCCGGATGGTCCGTGCCGGGGCGGACAAGGTGGTCTGGATGGGCTACTACGACATCACGCCGGCGAAGGTGGCACTCGGGGCGTTCGCCCAGACGTACGTGCAGAACACGAAGCTGCCCGACCCGGTCAAGGGCGCGCTGCCGAACATCCCCGCCGTCGAGGTGGACCTGGTGGCGCACCAGGCGTGGAAGACACAGGTCCAGACCTGGACGAAGGACATCAACAACGCCATCCGGGCGAGCATTCTGCCGGCCGACCCGATCGTCCGCTTCCAACCGGCGCCGGCCCTCACCTCCGACAAGATCCAGAAGACGCTGATCGGCGGGTGCCCGCACCCCAACCTGACCGGTCACGACGATCTGGCCAAGGCACTGGACGCCGCGATCAAGGCATAAGGTCACGGCCACGGATCCGGGCCGGTACGCGGTTCGCGTACCGGCCCGGAACGCCGCCACTCGAGCAGCATTTCCGCGTCGTTTCCTCGGCGGAGCGTGGCGGTTTTCCGAGGTCATGAATGTCAAAAATCCGTCACGTTGTCCGAGCCTTTTCTGGGTACGGTCGGGCGCACTCGTCACGCGTGTCGGAAGAGGAGCGTCAACCGGGTGGCCCGATTAGTTGGCATAGGCGTCGGCAGGTACGCGCAGGATCGCCACGTCGCACGGCCGAGGTGAACCAGGTCGTCGCGTGGGTCCGGGCGGGCCGGGCGGGCGTGTACGGCGCCTACACCGTCGACGTCACCGGGCTCACTCCCAGCTCGCCGATCGCGCCGGTCAGCAGCGACACGCTCGTCTGGGGCGAATAGCCGGGCCGGGCCGGGCGCTCTCGGCCCCGCACCACCCCCAACCGCCGGCCGGAATCCCGCTCCTCGGGAGGCGAACTGTCGTACATCAGCACGGATCTATGAACGTCCGCGAGCGCGGCCCTAACCTCCCCCTGGGCGGCCGGGGGCGGGGCCCAGGGGGAGGCCGGATGTCCGACCAGGTGGAGCATCGTGGTGCCCGGAGAACGGTGCCGGGCGTCACGGCCGACCGCTCCGCGCACCCGTTGATCCGTGCCGCCGACGCGGCCCGGACCGTGCCGGAGCTGGCCGGCCTGCTGCGTCAGCTGCGCCGCCGGGAGGCCCGGCAGCAGGGCGAGACGCCGTTGACCTACCGGCAGCTCGCCGCGAAGACCGGCTGGTCGCGAGGCGTGATCGGGGAGTACTTCGCGGGGAACGTCCTGCCGCCGACGGAGCGCTTCGACATCCTGATCCGGCTGCTCGGGGCCACCGTCGTCGAGCAGGGCGCGCTGGCCACCGCGCGGGACCGGGTGGAGGAGGCCCGACGGCAGCCCGGCCCGGACGAGACACCCACCGTCCGGCCCGGTGGCGGGCGGGCCCGTACCCGGGCGGCCCGGCTGCCCGTACCGCGTCAGCTTCCCCCGGCGCTGCCCGGCTTCGTCGGCCGGCACGCGCAGTTGGCGCAGCTGGACGACGCGGGTGGCCACGGCGGGCCGGCGACCGGCGACCCCGCCTCGACGATCGTGGTGCTGTCCGGTACCGCCGGGGTGGGCAAGACGACGCTGGCGGTGCACTGGGCGCACCGCGCTGCGGACCGGTTCCCGGACGGCCAGCTCTATGTGGACCTGCGGGGCTTCGACGCCACCGGCGCGGTGGTGACACCGGCGGACGCGGTGCGCGGCTTCCTGGAGGCGCTGGAGGTGCCACCGGAGCGGATGCCCCACCACCTGTCCGCGCAGGTCGGCCTCTACCGCAGCCTGCTCGCCGACCGCCGGATCCTGGTGCTGCTGGACAACGCCCGCGACGTCGAGCAGGTCCGGCCCCTGCTGCCCGGCAGCCCCGGCTGCCTGGTGCTGGTCACCAGCCGCAACCGGCTCGCCGGCCTGATCGCCGCCGAGGGCGCCCGGTCGATCACCGTCGGGCTGCTCAGCACCGCCGAGTCCTGGCAGTTGCTGGCCCGGCGCCTCGGCACGGACCGGCTGGCGGTCGAGCCGCAGGTCGTGGACGAGATGGTGGAGCGATGCGCGCGGCTGCCGCTGGCGTTGGCGGTGCTCGCCGCCCGGGGCGCGGCGAACCCGGCCTTTCCCCTGGCCACGCTCGCCGCCGAACTGCGCGAGACGGCACGGCTGCTGGACGCGTTCGACACCGGCGACGCCGGCACCGACGTGCAGGCGGTCTTCTCCTGGTCGTACCAGCGCCTGACCCCGCCGGCGGCGCGGCTGTTCCGGCTGCTCGGCTGCCATCCGGGCCCGGAGTTCGGGATCCCGGCGGCCGCCAGCCTGGCCGGCCTGCCCCGGGAGCAGTTGCCCCGGCTGCTGGCCGAGCTGGCCCACGCGCACCTGGTCACCGAGCACGCCCCCGGCCGGTTCGGCGCGCACGACCTGCTGCGCGCGTACGCGGCCGAGCTGACCGAGCGGCTCGACCCGGACGACGAGCGGCAGGCGGCGATCCGCCGAGGGCTCGACCACTACCTGCACTCCGCGCACGCCGCCGCGGTGTTGTTGCAGCCGGGCTGGGATCCGGTCGCGCTGACCGACGCGCTGCCGGGCGTGGTGCCCGAGGAGATCACCGACCAGGGGTCGGCGCTGGCGTGGTTCACCGCCGAGCACCGCGTGCTGCTGGCGGCGGTGGCGCACGCCGGGCGTACCCGGTGCGACGGTCACGCCTGGCGGCTGGCCCGGACCCTGGTGGACTTCCTGCAACGCCAGGGACGCTGGTCGGACCTGGCCGACGCCCAGCGGGCCGCCCTGACCGCCGCGCGGCGGGTGGGCGAGCACGCCGGGCAGGCGAACGCCCACCGCGACCTCGCCCGTGCGCTGGTCCGGCTGGACCGGAAGGAGGAGGCCGCCGGCCACTACCGCCGTGCGCTGGCGCTCTTCGCGGAGCTGGGCGACGACAGCGGCCAGGCCCGTACCCACCGGGCGTTCGGCGCGATGCTGGACGCGCTGGGCCGGTACGAGGAGTCGCTGCACCAGGCGACGCGGGCGCTGGCGCTCTACGAGCGCACCGGTCACCCGGCGGGGCAGGCGAGCGCCCGCAACGCGATGGGTTGGGCGCACGCCCGCCTCGGCCGGTACGCCACCGCGCGCGGGCACTGCGAGCAGGCGCTGGTGTTGCTGCGCCGGACCGACGACCGGCACGGCGAGGCGAACACCTGGGACAGCCTCGGTTTCATCCACGACCGGCTCGGTCACCATCGCCGGGCGGCCCGGTGCTACGGCCGGGCGCTGACGTTGTACCAGCGGATCGGCGACCGCTACGACGAGGCGGACACGCTGACCCGGCTCGGTGACTGCCGGCACTCCTGCGGTGATCGGGCCGGCGCCCTGCGCACCTGGCGCCGGGCCCTGGTCATCCTCGACGCTCTCGGCCACCCGGACGTCGAGCGGGTCCGTGAGCGGCTGGTCCGGGCGTCGCCGGCACGCGGTGCGCGGGGGTGATCAGTAGCCCCGACGTGGTGCCAGCGCCCACCGGATCTGCTCGTCGCGGAATGGTGGCTGACGCGTGGCGCCGCTTCCGGACGCAACTGATCGGGATCACCTGTACGGCCAGGATTTGCTCTCCCTTCCGGGGCCAACTCGACGACAGGCCGATCGGTAGGCTCGATGACGGGCTGAATGCGTCGTCCGCGGGAGAGACTGCATGAAAGAGAATCTTCGCCTTCGCGATTCCCGACACCAGGAACTGGCGGATGACGCACTACGCGAGTGGTTTCCGGCGGCGACGATTCTCTATGCGCCGATGTCACCCGGCCGGTCCGGCGTGGAACTCGTCCGCGTCGACATCAGCGGCGACACCGCCGACCGTACGCCCGGCTCCTATGTGCTCCGCGTGGGCCCGGCGTCGGACAATCTCGTCCAGCCGAACGAGCGGGCCGCGCACCGGCTGATCAGGCAGCGCGACGACGGGTTCGCCGAGCGGCACCTGCCCCGCCTGTTGGAGGTCTACAAGCGCGGTGAGGGACCGGACCGCCTGGTCGCCTCGCTGCACGAGCTGGCCGGCAACAGCCTGGCGAGGTTCGCGCCACCGGCACGGGAGTCGACGAGCCTGCTCCGCGTCGTGCGGGCGCTCAGCGGCGAGGTGATGACGGCGTGGTCCGACCCGACGTCGGTCCGGCTGCTGACCCCGTACCAGGTCCTGGCCGAGGTGGTCGGCGAGGCCAGGGCCCAGGAGTGCCGGTCGGTAGCGGTCGAGCTCTTCGACGGGCAGGACGTGCGGGAGGACGACGGGCGGGTCTTCGCCAACCCGAACCTGCTGCTGAATCCGCGCGGCGAGAGCACCCTGCCGGTGATGGCCGGGCTCGCCCACGGCGACCTGCACATCGGCAACCTGCTGGTCGAGCGTTCCGAGATCGACGGCGCCGGTGACGACAGCTTCTGGGTCATCGACGTGGACCAGGCGCGCGAGGCCGTCGCCGGCATCGACCTGGCGTACCTCGAAGTCAGCGTGTTGATCAATTTCTACCCGGACATCTCGCTGCCGATCCTGTCGTCCTGCCTGGACGCGGGTGAGGCGCCGACCGTCCGGGTGGTGCCGGACGGGCACCAGTGGCTGGTCGACTTCCTGCGGAGCGGCCGGGCGGGCGTCGAGGACTGGATCGCCACCCAACCCGGGCGCGCGGATCAGCTACGCCAGCAGATGATGCTGGCCCGGGTGGTCGCGGCCGTCCAGTGGGCGCGCCGCTTTCCCGGCACCGACGAGGCACGGACCTGCCTGGCCTACGCGGGCTGGTACACGCTGCGCTACCGGCGCATGTTCGGCGAGCAGGAGGTCAGGACCGTGACGGCGCCCCCACCGGCGCAGGAGGATTCGCTCTGGGAACAGAGCTGGCAGGCCATGTCCCGGTTCTCGCCCCGAGCGGCCCGGTACGTGCTGGTCGCCGAGCAGTTGCCTCGCACCGAGGAGCTGGCGGCGATCGGGCAGCTGCCCTGGTCGGTGATCATCGACCTGGACCCGACGTCCGACGACGACGGCCTGTACGCGGCGGCGTCCCCGCTGGTGCGCGCCCAGCGGTCGGTGCACCTGTTCACCACCGACCGGCCGCAGGCGGCCTACGACCGCGGCACGGTGTGGATGCTCGCGGCCGGCTCGACCCTGCGCCGCGAGGCGCCGATGGAGTTCCGCACCTGGGTGCACCGCCGACTGGACACGATCCGCCAGCTCATCGCGTCCTTCCGCACCGCCACCGGCGAGCTTCCGATCACCGTGCTGCTGCTCGAAGGCGGCACGCAGGACGTCGCGAACTCCGGGCGGGACCGGCTGCTGCGGGTGGTCGACGCGATCGACGAGGTCACCCAGGGCGCGGCCACGTTCGTCCATCTGGGGATGACCGACCTGCGGTCCTCGGTGCCGATCACCAACGTCCCGCTCGCCGTGCCGGCGTTCCTGAGCCGACTCGCCCGGACCGTCAGCACCACTCCGCAGCAGCGCACCCACAGCCTGCCCGCGATGGACGGCCTCCTCGTCGACGTGTCGAACGAGACCATGCGGATCCTCCAGGAACACATGACGGTCCTGCACGGAGACATCGAGAAGACCGAGACCCGCAGCGGCGACGAGGCGTTCTGGCGCGGCGGCCTGATCACCTGGGCCGACCTGGACGCCGAGGTGGACGTGCCGCGCAGCGTCAACGACGCCCTGGTGACGACGCTGAGCAAGAGCCTGGAGAGCCACCGGACCCGGACGGTGGTGCTGGAGCACCACGCGGGCGCCGGCGGCACGACGACCGCGATGCGTGCCGCGTGGGACCTGCACCTGGATCATCCGGTCGCGGTGCTGCGGATGGGGGTGACCATCGACGCGAGCCGGGTCAGCCTGATCGCCGACCGGCTGCAGCGCATCTTCGTGCTGACCCAGCGCCCGGTGCTGCTGGTCGCCGACGGCGGTGACCTCTCCGAGCCCTACCGGGAACTCCTCTACCGGGAGCTCAACAACCGCAACGCCCGAGTGACGATCCTCTACGTGCGGCGCATGGTCGGCTCGTCGATCAACCCGAACGCGCTGAGCCTCTCCGAGCCGCTGGACGACGCCGAGAGCGAGTGGTTCCACCGCCGCTACTCCGAACTCACCCGGGACCCGCGCCGGCTCAGCGAGCTGGGCCTGCTGCGCACCCCCGGCTACGCGGTCTACCGCACCCCGTTCTTCTACGGCCTGATCACCTACGAGCGGGAGTTCAACAAGCTCGAGGGGTACGTCCGGACGCACCTCGGCCAGGTTCGCGGCAAGGCCCGGGAGATCCTGGAGTTCCTGGCGTTGACCACGATCTTCTCCAACTCGGGTCTCCAGGTCGAGTTGGTGCAGAAGCTGATGCGGGTGTCGGTCCCCACCGCGGAGCTGACCACGGCCGACCTGCTCGGCGCCGAGGCGGCCCGGCTGGTCACGGTCCGGGCCGGCCGGCTCCGGCTGCTGCACCAGTTGCTGGCCGAGCAGGTGCTCGTGGAACTGCTCAACGACGAGCGGTGGGAACAGCAGCTCAAGGATCTGTCGATCGACTTCATCCGGGCCCTGGCGGACCACACGGACCCGGCGTCGGAGCCGGTGCGGGTGCTGCTGCGGCAGATGTTCGTCGACCGGCAGGGCACGTCGGAGGACGTGGAGGACCGGGGGAAGTTCGCGCCGCTGATCGCCCGCCTGGACGAGATCAACCAGGACTTCGGCCACCAGGTGCTGCGCAGCCTCACCGAGCACGTGCCCGAGGAGCCACACTTCTGGAACCATCTCGGTCGCCACCAGATGTACATCATCGACCGCGAGCTCGACAAGGCGGAGGACTACGTCAGCCGGGCCGTCGAGCTGGCCCCGCACGACGCGCTGCACCACCACACGCTCGGTCTGGTCCGGCGCAGCCGGATGCGGCAGGAGATCCGCCGGGCCCGGCACTACGGGCTGTCGGCGGTGCTGACCGCCACCGACGCGTGGTTCGCCCGCACCGCCGAGTGCTTCACCACGGCTCGGCAACTGAGCCCGGACAGCATCTACGGCTACATCACCCACGTGCAGGCGATCATCGACGTCGCCAAGACGCTCAAGAGCGCCCAGGGCGTACGCTCGGTCGCCGACCTCGACAGCGACGCCAGCGAGTGGATCAGCGAGAACCTCACCGTGGCCAACGAGCTGCTGGACGCCGCGGCGCAGCTCTACGGCACGCTGGACCGGCCGGACCACTACCTGGTCACCTGCCAGAGCGACATCCTTCGCCTCTACGACGACCTCGACTCGGTGGTCGAGCTCTGGGAGGTCGCCGTCGCGGGCACCCGCAGCAGTCCGGCCCTGCGTCGCGCGCTCGCGCAGGCCTACTACGTCCGGGGCAAGCGGAGCTGGCGGGAGCTCGACGAGTCCGAGCTGCTCCGCATCGTCCAGCTCGCCAACCACAACCTGTCGTTGAGCAGCCGCAAGGAGGAGGACTACCGGCTCTGGTTCGAGGCGTACAAGCTGCTTCCCGACTTCGACTTCGACGAGGTGCTGGGCAAGCTGCAGGGCTGGTCGGACCGGTTCCCGTCCTGGCGGTCCCACTACTATCAGTACTGCCTGCTGTTCTATCTGTGGTTCGACGGGCGCATGCACGACCGGGAGCGGTTCCTGGTGCCGCAGCAACGGGCCCACACCACGATGCACGGCCGGACCCGTCGGGCCTTCCTCTGGCTGGCCAGCTCCCCGCAGTGGTGTCCCCTGGTGGCCGACACCGACCTCGGGAGCTGGAACCGGCGCACCGGCTTCTGGAGCAACACCGAGCCCCTGCAACGGGTGAACGGGATCATCGACTACATCGACGGGCCGCAGGCCGGCCGCATCGAACTCGCCGAGGGGGTCACCGCGTTCTTCGTACCGATCATCGGTGGCTTCCAACGCGACAGCAACGAGAACGACGAGGTCAACTTCTTCCTCGGTTTCAGCCCGGAGGGCCTGCGGGCGTGGGACGTGCAGCCCGGGCACTCCCCCGACGCCCGGCACGCCCGCGAGGCCGACCGGAACGTCGAGCGCACCCCGCTGGCGCCGCGACAGTCCCGCGCGGTGCCCCCGCAGCGGCAGGCCGAACGCGCCGACGAGTTGCACCGGGACCGGATCGTCGCGTTCGCGGCGGCGTTGCTGGAGGCCCGGGCGTCGGTCGGTGACACACCGCTCTCCTTCCTCGAGGAACGGTTGCGCGCGGTGTTCCAGGACCAGACCACCGACGTCGCGTCGGTGATCCGCGAGGCGGACCGGTTCTCCGTCACCGACGACGACGACCCGACCGTGTACGTGCTGGCCGCGGGCCGTCCCTCGGGCGCCCGCCCGGCGGCACTGACCCGGGCCGAGGGCGAACGTCTCGGACGCATCCTGTACGTCAGCGAGCAGAACCGCACCGGCATCATCCAGGCGGTCGACGACCTGCGGTTGAGCTTCGCGTTCGACCGCGTCGTCAATCTGGACCTCTACGGGCCGCCGCGTCGGGGCCAGGTGGTCCGCTTCTTCCTCACGCTCGGCGCGCGCGGTGCCGATGCCCGGGACGTCACCCTCTTCCCCGACACGACGAGTTGGGTCGGCGGCGAGACGATCGAGGTAGCGGACCTGCCCGCGCGGTTCGAGTCGGATCTGCGCATCGAGCTGGAACGGCTGCTGGCCGACGACCAGGACGCCGTGCCTACCAAGACGCTCCGCGACTGGGCCGAGGCGCGGTTCGTCGGCGCGGCGCCCCTCGCCCGGCGTCTCGGTGTGTCGTCACTGGACGAGCTGTGGGGCCGATACTCCTGGCTCCAGCGCTCCGGATCCGGTGGCCAGCAACGGCTGCGGCTCCGCTCGGCGGTCGCGTTCGGCCGGGTGCCGGCCGGCGACGAACGTCCCACCACCGCGCCCGCACCGGGCCGGGCGAAGAAGAACCTCCACGCGGAGCTGGCCGCCGCCGTCGCCGAGGTGGTCGAGTCCCTGCGGGCGGCGAACGGGAAATGGCCGTCCGTCAAGAAGGTCCAGGCCGGGGTGAAGCGCAAGCTCGGCGACCGGTACGACACAGTGGTCGGCAACTCGCTGCTGTCCCGTCTGCAGCAGATGCCCGACTGGCAGGTGACCAACTGGCGGGTCGAACCCGCCGCCCGGTCCTTCGAGGACATGCTGGCGTCGGCCTACCGGGACGTGGTGGGTCGCGGCGAGGAGCCGACCCTGCACCACATGGCGTCGGCGCTACGCGCCGCGCTGGGCGGCGACGCGTACACGGCTGCGGTGGGCAAGTCGCTGAAGGCGCGGATCGGCAAGGTGCCGACGTGGACGGTCACCGAGGCGCGCCCGGGCGTGCACGTGCTCAGCCCCACCGGCACGTCCGCGCCGGCGCTGCCCACCCCACCGCCGGCCGCCACCCCGGCTCCGGCCGCGCCGACGCCACCGGCGCCGCGCCCACCGGCCGATCCGGCGGGTTACGGCGTCCTGCTGGAGCGGATCGTGGCGGAGTTGGACGAGTCGGGGCGACCGTCGTACCTGACGACAGTGGGCAACCGGCTGCGGACCGCGCTGCTGGCCGAGGGGCGCGAGACGAAGCTGCCCAAACCGCTGCGCATCCTGGTCACCGAGTACGGCTGGGTGGTCACGGAACCCGAGCCGGACAAGCACCTCATCCGACGCCCGGACGAGCCACCGGCGTAGTCAGGACAGCAGGAAGAAGACGACGGAGGTGACCAGGCCGACCACGCCGGTGACCAGACCCCAGAACTCCAGCGGCCTGGTCATCGCCGTCTCGGTGACCCACCTGCCCTTCGCCGGTACGAAGCTGGGTTGCAGCCCGACCAGACCGCCGGGCAGCAGCGGGTCGAGCATCCGCAGCCCGGCGGTGTTCAGCCGTCGACCGGCCACCTGCGCGTCCGCGGTCAGCAGGAGCCGCGCCGCCGCCCACTGCGCCTGCGGGCCCCCCTCCAGGCTGGTCCGGGCGGACCGCAGGTGGAAGAACGTCATCTCGTAGGCGGTGATGACGCCGTTGGTGCGGGACACCTCGGTCACCGTCACCGTCCCCAACTCCTCGAGCCGGTCCCGCCGCGGGTCGAACCGGAAATCCGGCAGCTCCTCCTCCAGTTCCCGGACCGCCGCTTCCCGGGACGACGGATCATCCGCCCGGAGGTGGCCGCCGGGTAGCTGGAACCGTCGCGCCTTGGCGTCGTACAACAGCAGGAAGGCCGGGGTGTCACCACGCCGGCGCCGGCTGATGACGACCTGCGCGACGGACGCGCGGCCGAGCGGGACCGCGTGGTCGTCCCGCGCGAGCCGTCGGCGCTCCAGCAGGTAGAGGAACAACGGCCCGGCGAGCACGTCCTGCTCCGCGTAGGGAGCGTCGGTCATCGCCACCCGCGACCAGTTGTCGAGCAGGGCATGGTCGTCGTCGAGGTGCTGGGCGAGGCTCCGCACGAGGAGCGACGCCGTGGGTGACGCGGCCTTGACGGCCTGCCGGTCGTCGACGGACACCACGCCGAACAGCCTGAGGAAGGTCGTCAGGAGGAGCGCCGCGTCGGTCGCGGTCTCGGGGGCGAAACCGGCCGCGCGGCACAGCTCCCCGACCGGCACCGGACTCTCGTCGGCCCGGGGCAGCGCGCGGAGCGCGGCAGCCACCAACCGGGCCGTCGGTTCAGCAGTCATCCGGCGTCCACGTCACGTCCGCTCCGCTCCTCGCCAGGGCCACCCACTCTAGTACGGCGGTGCCATCCGGGACCGGCCGGCGGAAAGCAGTGGACGGGGTGCTGCCCGGGCCGATAGTTTGCGGCTGACCGTGACGCGGCCCGAGGAGGTGAGACCCATGAACCGTATCGATGTGGGTGCTCCCCTTCCGGTCCCGGTCGGGCGATCGACGTAGGTGTCGCCGGGAGCGCCTCGCCACCATGGCGCTTCCCGAAAGGCAACACCCATGCATTCATTCGATGTGATCATCGCCGGCTGCGGGCCGGCCGGCGCGATGCTGGCCGCCGAGCTACGGCTGCACGACGTACGGGTTCTCGTCCTGGAGAAGGAGACCGAGCCCGTGTCGTACGCCCGCATCGTCGGTCTGCACATCCGCAGCATCGAGCTGCTGGCCATGCGCGGGCTGCTGGCGCGGGTGCTCGAACACGGGCGACGGCGTCCGGTCCGCGGCTTCTTCGCCGCCATCGACAAGCCCGCGCCCGCGGGCCTGGATTCCGCGTACGCCTATCTGCTGGGCATCCCGCAGCCGGTCGTCGTCCGGCTGCTGGAAGAGCACGCGATCGCCCGGGGCGCGCAGGTCCGGCGCGGGTGCGCGGTGACCGGTCTCGCGCAGGACGACGACGGGGTGACAGTCGAGCTGGCCGACGGGCAACGGCTGCGCGCACGCCACCTCGTCGGCTGCGACGGTGGGCGCAGCACGGTGCGCAAGCTGCTCGGCGTCGGCTTCCCCGGTGAGCCGGCGCGGTCCGAGACGCTGATGGGCGAGATGGCCGTGGGCGTGCCGCCGGAAGAGATCGCGGCCAGGGTGGCCGAACTCCGGGAGACCGACAAGCGGTTCCTCGTGGCGCCCGTCGGCGTCGGGGTCCACCGCGTCATCGTCCCCGTCGCCGGCGTCACCGATCGCACGACGCCGCCCACGCTGGAGGACTTCCGACGACAGCTACGTGTCGTCGCCGGCACCGACTTCGGCGTGCACTCCCCGCGTTGGCTGTCCCGCTTCGGGGACGCCACCCGGCTGGCCGAACGCTACCGGGTCGGCCGGGTGCTGCTGGCCGGCGACGCGGCCCACATCCACCCGCCCATCGGCGGGCAGGGTCTCAACCTGGGCATCCAGGACGTGGTCAACCTCGGCTGGAAGCTGGCCGCCCAGGTCCGGGGTTGGGCGCCGGACACCCTGCTCGACACCTACCAGGCCGAACGCCGTCCGGTCGCCGAGGACGTGCTGGACAACACGCGGGCCCAGACGGAACTGCTGTCCACCGAGCCGGGCCCACGGGCCGTACGCCGGCTGCTCACCGAGCTGATGGACATCGACGAGGTGAACCGCCGCCTGGTCGAGAAGATCACCGCGATCGGCGTCCGCTACGACCTCGGCGAGGGACCCGACCTGCTCGGCCGCCGCCTGCCCGACCTCGACGTGCACCGGGGCCGCCTCTACGATCTGCTGCACCACGGTCGCGGCCTGCTGCTGGACCGCACCGGACGGTTGACCGTCGACGGCTGGTCGGACCGCGTCGACCACCTCGCGGATCCCACCGCGGCGCTGGACGCACCGTGCGTCCTGCTCCGCCCGGACGGTCACGTCGCCTGGATCGGCGACGACCAGCGGGACCTGGACGCACACCTCGCCCGTTGGTTCGGCGAGCCACGGCCGCGGGCCGCGACCGGCATCCCGGCGTAGCCCCTCGGCCTGACGGTCGGGCTCCGACGTACCCGGGGACCGGACGTGACCCGACGTCCGGTCCCCGGGCCGGCCGCCGTACCGGTGAATGCGCTTGCCAGTCGGACGGCGGCCTGCCAGGCTGCGTCGGTGATCGATCGGCCCGACATCGACGAGCGGTCGCTGGCCGCGCAGGTGGCCGCCGCCTGGGCGCTGGACGTCTCCGCTCTCGGGTTCCTGCCGGTCGGCCTGGACGGGAACGCCTGGGCCTACCAGGTGGACACCGCCGACGGCGGGCGCTGGTTCCTCAAGATCCGGCGCGGCGGGTTCACGCCGGCGGCCGTCCTGCTGCCCGGCTTCCTCCGGGCCCGGGGCATCCGGCAGGTGGTCGCGCCGATCGACAGGCCCGACGGCGGCACCGGTCAGGAATTCGGGAATCACCACCTGCTGCTCTACCCGTTCCACGACGGCGGGAGCCGGTGGGGCCGCGGTCTCACCGACCGCCAGTGGATCGAGTACGGCGAGTTCCTGGGCCACCTGCACGCGGTCCCGCCGACCACCGGGATCGCCGGTGTCCTGCCGGTCGAGAGCTACCGGTCGAGCGCCGGCGAACGGCTGCGCACGCTGGGCCGGCAGGCGGCGGCGAGCGAGACCCTCGGCGCGTTCTGGGCCCGGTACGGCGACGCGCTGCGCCGGTTGTCGGCGACTGTCGACGAGCTGGCCGCCCGGGTGACGCCCGCTCGACACGTCATCTGCCACGCCGACATCCACCCCGGCAACCTGATCGCCGACGGCGACGGGCCCCTGCACGTCGTCGACTGGGACGCGCCGATCCTCGCGCCGCGCGAACGGGACCTGATGTTCGTCCTCAGCGGGGACTTCGGCGACCACCCGGTCGACGCGCACCGCGCGGCGCTGTTCCGTCGGGGCTACGGGCCGTGGGAACCGGACCGGTCCCGGCTCAGCTACTACCGCGCCGAGCGGCACCTCGACGACGTCGCCGCGTTCCTCGCCGGCATCCTCGACCCCGGGGCCGGCGCGGAGTCCCGCGCCAACGACCTGCACTGGCTCACCCGCATCGCCGAGACGGTCGCCGACCCCGGCTACGCGCCCTGACCTCGGACCGCCTCAGACGATCTTGAGGTTGGCCATCATGCCCATCGCGCTGTGGTCGACCATGTGGCAGTGATAGGGGTAGACGCCGCGCCAGGTGTCGAACGTCGCCTGCAACCGCACGCTCTGCCCGGGCCAGACGATCACGGTGTCCTTCAGCCCGGACTCGGTGGGATCGGCCGGCCCGCCGTTGCGGTCGAGCACCCGGAACTGCACCAGGTGCATGTGGAAGTTGTGCGGCATGACGACGTTGGCGTTGGTCACCGTCCACTCCTCGGTGCTGCCCCAGGCGATGGTGGTGTCGATCCGGGCCGGGTCGAAGACCTTCCCGTCGATGAACGCCTGGTGGCCCCCGGTGCCCGGCTCGTCCATCCGCAGCTCGATGCTGCGGCGCACGGTCGGCGTGGGCAGCGGCGGCAGCGTCCGCAGCCGCTGCGGCACCGACGTGCGGTCCGGTCCCCTCGCGGGCACGACGTCGAAGCGCATCACCTGGCCCACCTGCTCGGCCGGGCCGGGCCCCATCAGGTTCTGCAGCACCACCGAGGTGCCCGGCTGGTAGCGGGCGAAGTCGACCACCACGTCGAGCCGCTCACCCGGCGAGAGCAGCACGTACGGCATGGTGACCGGCGCCTCCAGCAGGCCGCCGTCGGAGCCGATCACCGTGATGTCCCCGCCGTCGGCGAGCCGCAGCAGATAGAACCGCAGGTTGCTGGCGTTGACCAGGCGCAGGCGATAGCGGCGGGCCTGCACCTCGAAGCGCGGCCACGGCCGCCCGTTCACCAGCAGGGTGGTGCGGTTGTCGGCGTCGTCCATGGTCCAGACCAACTGCGCGTTGTCGTCCAGGTGCGCGTCGCGCAGCACCAGCGGGACGTCGAACCGCCCCCGGGGCAGCGGCAACGCCGCCTCGGTGCGGTCGGTGAGCAGGTAGAGGCTGGACAGGCCACGGTAGAGGTGCTCGGCCTCCATGTGATGGGTGTGGTCGTGCATCCAGAGCGTGGCGTGCGGCTGCCGGTTCGGGTAGGTGTAGACCCGCTCGCCGCCGGGCGGAATCGTGGCGTCGCCCGAGCCGTCGTCGCCCGGGGCGGTCGCGCCGCCGTGCAGGTGCACCGCCGTGGGCATGTCCAGCCGGTTGCGCTGGCGGACCACCACCCGTCGGCCCGAGGTGGCGCGGATCGTCGGCCCGGGCAGGTCGCCGTTGTAGGTGTACACCTCGGTCCGGGTGCCCGGCACGATCTCCAGCCGCCGCCGGTGCATGGTCACCGAGTAGTAGTCGGTGGTGGCGGTCCGCAGCACCGGGCGCAGGGTCTGCGGCACGGTCAGCGGGACGGTGAACGGCGCCACGGGCGTGGCCACGGGTGCGGCGGTCCGGGCGGTGGCGGGCGCGGCACCCCACTGTCCGGCCAGACCGGCCAGGCCACCGGTCGCCCCGACGATGCCCGACGCCGCGCCGAGGCGCAGCAGTTGACGACGAGTGGACAAGGCAGTTCCTTCCCCAGAAGGTGCGCGAGAGGTTCCGGCAGCCGCCGCTGGACCGGGCGGTCGACGCAGGCACGATGATGCCGGTAAATCCGTCGGGGGGAGACCCCTATCGACCGCACATCCGCCACCGGCCCTCCCCTGCGTCGCAGGGGTCTCCGCCGAACCGTGCCGCGTGCGGACGACGGTCGCGCCGGCCGGGCCGCTCGGTGCCCGGCCCGGCCGGCGATCGACTCACCTCACCTGCTCAGGAGCGGTTGCCAGCCGTCGCGGTAGCGCACGCCGCGCGGTTGCAGTCGGATCTGGTCGTGCGCGGTGCCGGCGACCGGCTCGGTTCGTACCTCCCGGGGGCGGTCCACCACGACGCAGACGTCCTCGCCGGGCCACCACCAGCCGCAGGAGCGGGCCAGGTCGGCCCAGGCGTCGAAGTGTTCGGCCTCGTCCGGCGCGTGGCTGGCGAGGCCGAGTCGACGCAGCACGTCGTAGTAGGCGATCCAGGACGCGTCCTGCTGCCCGTACCAGCACACGGGCAGCGGAGCGCCGCGGCCCAACGCCGCACGCACGGGTAGGTAGTACCCGTGCGCGAGGCTCCGGTGCAACGCCGTACGGATGCCCTGGTGCAGCACGACGGCCAGGGGCACGCCGCTGTCGAGCGCACGCGACGGCGCCAGTTCGGGCCAGGGCTGTTTGGTCTTGCCCGTGCGGCCGGGGGAGAGTTCGGGGTCGGAGTGGGTGACGCCCGCGCCCAGCGCGCCGCGCAGCCGGGAGGCGATCATGGCCAGATCGCTCGCCAGCGGCGGTGTGCCGCGAGGCCGGGGGTCGCGGATCCGGTCGTGGAGCTGATCGAGGGTGGGCCAGCCGGTGATCAGGGGGCGTGCCGCCTCCGGCGAGTCGACCCACTCGAACCGGGGTCGCGGCCGGGACGCCCGGGCGTAGATGGTGGTCAGGCACCGCTCGGCGGTCGCCCGGTCAGCGGGCTGCGTGGACAGGGCGTGGTCGAGCCATTCCTGGCGGATCCGGATTGCCTGCTGCCACCGGTCGTGCGGGTTCGCGGCGGTGTCGTGCCGCGTGGGGGCGCTCACCGCGCCAGGGCGTCGCCGCCCTTCCGATACGAGATCATGGAACGACTATCGCCCGCCACCCGACGCCGGCGCAAGGCAATTCCCCACCGCCACGGTTCACCCGCCCGGCGACGCTCGCTCCGGCTCGGCCCTCGGGGTCGGCGGCCGGTCGTCGAGGGCGTCGAGGTAGCCGGCGAAGCCGTGCGGGGCCCGGCCGTGTCGCCGGGCACTGGTCCGGACCGCGCAGCCAGCGTCCGCGACGACCCGCATGGCACGCCGGCGACCACGCTCGACGAGGTCGTGGTCCTCGCCGTGCGGCAGGTCGGAGAATCCGCCGAGCCGCTCGTACGCGGTGGCGGCGCAGCCCAGGTTCGCGCCGTGCACGTGCCGGTGGCCGGCGTCGGTCAGACCTCGTCGATACCGGGTCTCGAAACGTTCCCGGACCCGCTCCGAGCGGGATGCCCAGTCGGCCACCCGCACGGTGCCGACCAGCAGGTCGGTGCCGGCGCGGGCATGGTGCAGCTGCCAGCCGCCCCACCGCCGGGGCACGCGGCTGTCCGCGTCGGTGGTGGCGAGCCACAGGTCCTGCGGGCCGTGCCGCAGCGCGTGCGCCATGCCGGCGGCGCGGGCCCGGCCGACGTTGCGGGCCCGCACCGTCAGCACGACGGCGCCGAGGCGCTCGGCGACGGCGACCGTCCCGTCCCGGCAGTCGTCGGCCACCACGATCACCTCCGAGGGCACCGGCAGGCCACGGAGCGCGCCGAGGACCGAGGTCAGGCAACCGGGTAACAGCGCCTGCTCGTCGTGGGCGGGCACCACGACCGCCATCCGGTTCACCACAGACCTTCGGCCTGCGCCACGGAGCGGGCCGGCGGCGGCACCCGGAGGAAGACGTCGAGGAGGAAGTCCGCCTCCGCGTGGCGTGCCGTCCGCGTCAGCCCGTCCACCTCGTCGAGCAGCCGGTGCACGTCGTCCCCGCCACGTGCGTGCTCGGCCACCGCCGGCCGCCAGTGCACGGCGACCAGCGTGCCGCCCGGTTCGAGCGAGTCCACCGTCCGGGTGACCAGCAGGTCCAGTCCGGCGTCGTCGAGGTAGTAGCCGAGCTCGGAGAGCACGACCAGGTCGAAACGCGCGTCCGCCCCGGCCGGCCACTCGTCGGGCACGCGCATCCGCTCCACCCGTACGTGTGCCTGGTCCGCGAGCCGCTGCCGGGCGGTCGCCACGGGCGCGGCGGCGATGTCGACCGCCAGCAGCCGGTCGCACCGCTGCGCGAGGCGACGGGTGAGCAGGCCGGTCGAACACCCCGGTTCGAAGGCCGACCGGTATCGCCGCCGAGGCAGACTGGCCACTGTCAGCTCGTGCTTACGCCGGTCGTACCAGCGGGTCTCGAAACTCCACGGATCCTCGGCCCCGGCATACATCTCGTCGAAGTACTCGGCCGGGGTACCGCGTGAGCTCATGGCACGAACACCGTTTCGTAGGGACGCGCGAAGCGTGCCAGCACGTTCGAGGGAAGGATCGCGGCGTCGGCGGGCGCGGGCCCGAGGGGCCGGACCTGGCTGGCGAAGGCGTCGATCGCCTGCTGCTTCGCCGAGCTGGCCGCCGCGGTCAGGTCGATCCGGCGCGCACGGTGCCACGGCACGTCGGGATCGTCCGGCTCGGCCCAGTGCCAGGTCCAGACGGGGAACTCCAGCAGCGTCGCGCCGGTGCGCAGGCAGGCGGCCGCAGCGGCGCGTCCGACCGCCTCGTGGTCCGGGTGGCCGTCGCCGCGCCACGTCGTGACGCACCAGCGGCCGGGCGCCAGCCGGGCGGTCAGCGCGTCGGTGAGCGCCGTCTCGTCGACAGCGCCGTCGGGATGCCCGAGATGCGCGATGGCGGCGGGGGCGACCCCGAGCAGACCGCACGCGGTGACCGTCTCGGCCCGTCGGATCGCGGCCAGCTCCGCCGGGGAATGGACCGTCGAACCGGGATGGGACGCCTCGCCGTCCGTGACGACGGCGATCTCGGCTCCGGCACCGCCGGCGAGCATGGCGACCAGGCCGCCGACGCCGAGCACCTCGTCGTCGGGATGGGGAGCGACCACCAACGGTGGCGCGGTGCGCGCCGGACCGTCCAGGGCCAGCACGGGCCACGCGGCCGGTGCGGGCCAGGCACGCCACGTCGTCTCGTCCGTGCCGGCGCCGACGATCGGCCTCACCATCCGGGATCTCCGACCGCCGTCACCAGCTCACCCAGATGAGCCAGGTCCGCCTCCGCGTGGCTCTGGCGCAGGTACACCGTCAGGTCGGCGACCCGCCTGGCGTGGTCGGCGTCCTGGCACAACGGGCCCGCCCCCAGCGCCCGGCCGACCCGGTCGACGACTGTGGTGGCGCTCGCCTCGACGGTGGCGCGTACCCGGTGGGCCAGCCGGTCCGCGTCGCCGGTGGGGTTCGCGTCGATCTCGTCGGCGGCGGCGAACAGGACGGCGCGGGCGGCGGTCAGGGCCGCGTCGACCGCCCCGAGGTGCGCCAGGGCGTGCGGGCCGAGGCGGCGACGCCGCGCCGCCCCGTGCAGGGCGTCGGCGATCCCGACCGCACCGCCGTACCAGCATGCCGCCACACCCACCCCGCCGTGCCAGAAGCCCGGTCGCGCGGTGTAGCAGCCGGGTCCGCCCACACCGTCGGCGGTCACACCGTCCAAGCGGACGGTGCGGCTGTCACTGGCGGCCATGCCGACGGCGGGCCAGGTGTCGGCCAACGGGGTGACCCCGGCCGCGCCGACCTCGATCGAGAACAGTCGTACGCCGTCGTCAGCGGTCGCGGTCACCAGGGCCCGGGACAGCAGACCGGCCCCGGAGCACCAGGGCCGGTCCCCGGTCAGCCGCCACCGGCCGCCGTCCCGGGTCGCGGTGACCGAGGCCGGCGCGGCGGCCCAGACACCCCACGGCTCGCGGCGCCACGCCGGATCGATCGCCACCCCCAGTTCGGCGAGGATCGCCAGCGCGTCGGCGTGCCCCTCCCCCAGCCGGGCCAACACCGGGTCGGCGCGGCCGAGTTCGACGAGGCGCCGAAATCGCTCGTCCGTCCGTCCGCCACCGGGCAACGGCAGGTCGAGACGCCCCCCGAGCACGGCCGATCGGAACGCGGTAGCCGCGGGCTCGCCGCCCGTGGTCGTCATCGGCGTTCCGCCACGGGAGAGGGCCTGCCCGCCCGCGTCGGGTGACGGCCGACAGTCATCGCGCACTCCCATCCGATGGCTCGGCGACCGGGGTCGGTCGCGGCCGGAAGATGCCCCCCGCACGGGGGCCGAAACATCGCAGGTCACCGGCCCCTGCGGCAACCTGAACGTCACCTGGCAGTTGCTGTCCGGCCGCATCGAGTGCGGCGGGACGGGGTAGGTACCCCCGGTATGGCCGACACCGCGCTGCTGGATCTCGCCGCCGACTACCAGGTACGTGACGGATACGACGACGACCCGGTGCTGCTGCTGCCCGACGGCAGCCCGGTGGAGACCTGGCGCGACGGCTACCCGTACGACGCGCGTCTCGACCGGGAGGAGTACGACCACCAGAAGCGGTTGCTCCAGATCGAGCTGCTCAAGCTGCAGGACTGGGTCAAGGACACCGGCGAGCGGCTGGTGATCCTCTTCGAGGGCCGCGACGCCGCCGGCAAGGGCGGCACGATCAAGCGCTTCATGGAGCATCTCAACCCGCGCGGCGCGAGCGTCGTCGCGCTGGAGAAGCCGGACGATCGCGAGGCCGGGCAGTGGTACTTCCAGCGCTGGCTGGCGCATCTGCCGGCGGCCGGTGAGATCGTGCTGTTCGACCGGTCCTGGTACAACCGGGCCGGCGTCGAGCGGGTGATGGGTTTCTGTTCCCGCAAGGAGTACCTGGAGTTCCTGCGGCAGGTCCCGGACCTGGAGCGGATGCTGGTCCGCTCCGGCATCCGCCTGGTCAAGTTCTGGTTCTCGGTGTCCCGCAACGAGCAGCGCACCCGATTCGTCATCCGGAAGGTCGATCCGGTGCGCCAGTGGAAGCTCTCGCCGATGGACCTCGCCTCACTCGACCGCTGGGACGACTACACCGAGGCCAAGGAGGCGATGTTCTTCTGGACCGACACCGCGGACGCGCCGTGGACGGTGGTGAAGAGCAACGACAAGAAGCGGGCCCGGCTGGAGGCGATGCGCCACGTGCTCGATCGCTTCGACTACGCCGACAAGGACCGGTCCGTGGTCGGCACGCCGGACCCGCGCATCATCGGGCCGGCCGGGCTCGACCTCGACCCGGAGGACCAGCCGGTGCCGATCTTCCCCCGCCCCTGACGGGTGGCCCGTTCTTGACGCCGGCAACACCAGCTCGGGCACGGTGAACGTCGCGGCGGTCGCCCGGTGGATCCGCGGCCAGCGCCGGTTCGGTGACGTGACCATCGGGGACATGCAGTTCGGCTACGAGATCACCTCGTCGTCCGGGGGCTGGACGTTCACCACCAACTCCTTCTCCGTCAGCGGCTGACCGGGCGCGAGCGCGGCGGTCAACTCCAGTCGGGCGGCGCCTCGGCGTAGGCGGGCGGCAGGTGCGGCCAGCCCAACGAGCGGCCGTCGAGACGACCCGGTGGCCGGATCGTGCTCCACCCGTTTCCCAACGCGGTCCGGTAGGCGTCCACCCCCCGGGCGTCCGCGTTCTCGCCCGCGCTCTGCCCGACCGGCGCGACGCCCTGGTCGAGCAGCCACCGTGCCGTCCGGGCGAGGGACACCGAGACGTGGGTGGCGTCGCCGGTGCGGGCCCGTCGCCCCAGCGCGGCCAGCGCACCGGCGGCGATGAGGTAACCGGTGGCATGGTCGAGCAGTTGGCAGGGCAGCGCGCCCGGTCGGGCACCGTCCGGGCTGGTGGCCCAGCCGATACCGGTGGCGATCTGCACCAGGCTGTCGAAGCCGCGCCGGGTGCCCCAGACGCCGGCCGTCCCCCAGGCCGACAGTGTGACGACGATGGTGCCGGGGTGCCGGTCCGCAACCTGGTCCGGGTCCAGACCGAGCCGGCGCAGTGCCCCGGGCCGGTAGCCGGTCACGAGAACGTCGGCGCGGTCGAGCAGTCGGTGCAGCGCTCGACGGCCGTCCGTCGTGCCGGCATCCAGGGCCGTACTGGCCTTGCCGATCACGCCGTCAACGGCGTGCAGCGCCAGCTCCGGACGATGCGGATCGTCGACGCGCAGCACGTCGGCGCCGAGCGCACCCAGCATCCGGGTGCCGACCGGACCGGCGATGACCCGGGTCAGGTCGAGCACCTTCACGCCGGACGCCGGCAGCCGGCCCGGTTCGGCCAGCGGCGCCGGTAGCGGGCCGCGGCTGAGCGGCGCCAGGTGCACGAGCGGCGACGTCCCCGCCGGGGCGTACCCGCTGTCCGCCTCCCAGTGGGCCCGTGTCCGCGCCGCCACGGCCAGCCCGCCCGCGGCGTACGCCGCGCGCTCGACCTCCGACGCCGGGCGGACGGCGATCACGTCAGCCACCTGCGCCTGCACCTCGTCGTCCCGGCCGTCGTCCACACCGAGGGACGCCAGCAGAGCCGCCCGGTGCCACGGGTAGTTCGCATGGGTGCGCACCCAACCGTCCGCCGCCCGCCACAGTCGGGACAGTGGAGCGAAGCCGTCGATCCCCCGCCCGTCCGCATCGCGGAGCCAGACCTCGCTACGCATCGCGGCCGCCACGTGTTCCGTGTCGAGGGCGACGTCAGGCCGCCGGCCGGTGCGTACGGACGCCAGATCAGCGGCCACCGTGAGACAGGCGGCCACGGACGCGATCGCGCACTCGGCGACGGCAAGGGGCGAGGCCAGTGCCGCCGGCTGCGGGTCCCCGACGAGCCGGGGCCCGGCAAGGCCCGTCAGCCCCAGGTCGGCCAGGATTCCGTCCAACAGGGTCACCATGCGGACATTCTCCCGATCCGGCGGTGCCGCCGTGCCCGTCGACCGGCCCGCTTCGAGATCGTTCCTCCGTCGAACCGGGACTGACCACTCCCGTCTCGTAGGCGACCACCACCGCCTGGACCCGGTCGCGCAGACTGAGCCTGGCGAGGATCCGGGCGGGCGGCACCGGTCCGGCACCGGCGCGGTGACGGATCCCGTCCAGGTCAGGTCGGGGGTCAGCCGTCCGCGACCGGGCGGTCGACGGGCAGCCGGGCGCGGCAGAAGTCCGCGAACGACCGGGGCGGGCGGCCGGTCACGTCGGTGACGGTGGTGGTCACCCGGTCCTCCGCGCCAGCGGCGACCACCGTGTCGAGGCCGGCGAGGAAGCGGGCGTAGTCGGGCGCGAGGCCGTGCCCCTCGTGGTACGCCGCCAACGCATCCTCGTCGACGGCACGGTGCCGGACCGGGCGACCGCCGATGTCGGTGAGGGTGGCGGCGACATCGGCGTAGCTCAGCCGCTCGGGGCCGGTGATGATGTGGTCGGTGTCGTGGGACGTCGGGTCGGTGAGGGCGCGGACCGCCACCTCGGCGATGTCGGCCGGGTCGACGAACCCGACCCGGGCGTCGCCGGTGGCGCTGATGATCTCGCCTCGTTCCCGGGCGCTGGTCGCGTGCGGGCTGTCTCCGACGAAGTTCTCCATGAACCAGGACGGTCGCAGCACCGCCCACTCCGGGATCATCGCGCCGAGCTGGGCCTGCACCTCGCCCAGGCCAGGGCTGCCGGGGGCGATCGCCGAGGAGCTGAGCAGGACGGCCCGCCGGACCCTGGCCCGCCGGGCCAGGTCCAGGAACGGCAGCATGATCGGTGCCGGGTCGGCGTCACCGACCGGTGGGATGAGGTACAGGCCCGTCACGTCGTCCAGCGCCGCGGCGTGGGTGTCGCGGTCGTACCAGTCGAAACGGACGTCCGCGGCGGCCGCCCGCCGGCTGGCGACGCGGGTCGGGTGCGCGGTGGCGGCGAGTTTCGCGGTGACGAGCCGGCCGGTCGTTCCGGTGCCGCCGATGACGAGGATCATGAGCGCACCAGTCCTTCGCCGAGCAGTTCCTGGGCGGCCTGCGGGTTCCAGTAGTCGCGGTAGTGAGCCAGGTGCCCGTCGCGGACGGTCAGGACGGCGATGTACCGCATCCGGTACGGCTTCCCGGTGGCGACGACGACGCCGGAGGCGGTGAACTCGGTGACGATCACCGCCGGATCCGCCGTCTCGTGCACGGTGACCTCAGCGATCTCGCGGATGTCGAGCATCTCCGGGTAGCCGATCAGATAGTCGTGCAGCGCGGCGCGGCCGGTCACCCGGTCCGGCTGCCACGGTGGCGCGAACGGGAACTCCATCACGCCGTCGTCGGTGAACAGCGCGACGAATCCCGCCATGTCCTTGGCGAGCAGCAGGTCCAGGGCCTGGTGGAACAGGTCGGTTGCGGCGTTTGGCACGGGTCGCCCCTTCTTCGTGGATGGCCGTTCCGCCGTGATCTACGATAAGCGGACGGCCGGTCCGCTTAACCATAGCGGACCGACGGTCCGTTTGCGAGGGGAGCAGGTGTGCGCGCTGACGCGGCACGAAACCGGGAAGCGGTGCTGGCCGCGGCGGATCGGCTGTTCGCGGCCGCTACCGACCCTGACCAGATCTCGATGGACGACGTCGCATCGGCTGCCGGTGTGGGAAAGGGCACCCTGTTCCGCCACTTCGGCGATCGGGTGGGACTCGTCCGGGCCCTGTACGACAGACGCAGCGAGCGACTGCGGGCGACACTGGCCACCGACCGGTCGGGCAGTTCGCCGGCCGACCAGGCCTCGATGCTGCTCCGCGAGTTGGTTCGGTTCAAGCGGGACAACCGGGTGCTCGCCCTGGCGCTGGAGAACTCCGGCAACGGCAGCCCCTACCGCGCAGGGTCGTACGAGGACTGGCACGCCCGGCTGACCGTGCTCGTGGTTGACGCCCGGGGCCCGGGCTCGGCGGAGTACCTCGCACACGCCCTGTTGGCGGCCGTCCGCAGCGACCTCGTGGAGCACCTGCGCGACTGGTCCGACGAGCGCTGGGAGGCCGGGCTCGACGAACTGGTCCGATCGGTGCTGACCGTCCCCCCGCCCGGCTGAACACCGACCGCATCGATCCGGAGCTGCGCTCGGCGTCAACCGCGTCCGGTCTCCGCCCGGGTAGCGGTGACAGCGCACCCGGTCGGGCGTGAGGATAGGGGCATGAGTTCGCCGGGCTCCGCCGAGCCGTCCCCGGATCACCGCTACCTGCTCGACAACGCCCGGGTCGAGGCGGGTGAGCGGTTCACCTGGCTGGCCGAGCTGTTCGACGGTGTCACGCGTGGACACTTCGACCGGCTCGGGGTGGGGCCGGGCTGGCGCTGCTGGGAGGTCGGCGCCGGCGGCCCCGGCATTCCCGGGGCCCTCGCCACGGCCGTCGGACCAACCGGGCACGTGCTGGCCACGGACATCGATCCGGCCTGGTTGGACCCGCACGGCGGGTACGAGGTGCGCCGACACGACATCGTCGCGGACCCACCGCCGCAGCCCGGCACGTTCGACCTGGTGCACGCGCGGCTCGTCCTCGTCCACGTACCCGACCGGGCCCGGGCGTTGGCGACGATGGTGGCGGCGCTGCGACCGGGCGGCTGGTTGTTGCTGGAGGATGCCGACACCGAGCTACAGCCGCTGGCCTGCCTCGACGAGGTCGGTCCGGCGCAGCAGCGTGCCAACCGGCTGCGACGCGCCGTCCGGGAGTTGATGACCCGTCGCGGCGCCGACCTGCGCTACGGCCGTACGCTGCCGCAGGCGTTGCGCGCGGCGGGCCTGGTCGAGGTGACGGCGGCCGGCTACTTCCCGATCGGTGGGCCGGCCTGCGACCGGCTGGAGACGGCGACGGTGCGCATGGTCCGTGCCGAGTTGCTCGCCGCCGGGCTGACCGACGACGTCGAGATCGACGCCCACCTGACCGCCGTCGACGCCGGCGCACTCGACCTCACCCTCGCGCCGCTGATCTCGGCCTGGGGACGCCGCCCGGGCTGAGCGTGGATCGCCGCGGCGGCGACACCCGCTGACCGAGCGGTTCCGTCGGACCGTCGTGCCACGATGCTGCTCACCTCAAGGCAGGGAGCACGGCGGATGGCCACGGTGACGGTTCGGGACGAGACAGCGACGGGCAGGGCGATCGATCAGTGGCCGTTGACCGGGCTGCCGGAGCACATCTCCGCACGCGAGCTGGTCCGGTTGCGCGTACGCGAGGAGGTCGCGCGGTTCAACGCCGACCGGGCCGAGGTCTTCCGGGGCCTGGTGCGGCCGGCCGACGCGGAGGCGACGTTGAACGGCTACCGGGTCGGTCGGGGCCGGCGGCTCGACTGGGAGCGTCAGGCGGACGCGGCCTGTGCCGCCTTCGCCCGTAACGGCTTCGTGCTGCTGGTCGGTGACCGCCAGGTCGAAGACCTGGACGAGGAGATCGACCTGCTCGCGGACCCCGAGGTGGCCTTCGTGCGGCTCGTCCCCCTGGTGGGTGGCTGACGTGGGCGACTGGACGTCGTTGCTGCCCGCGCTGACCGCGTCGGAGCGTCAACGGGTGGAGGCCGGGCTCTCCGAAGCCGATGCCCGGGTTCGGCCCCTGTTCCAGGAGACGACCACCTATTTCTGGGCGGCGGCGGTGACCGGCACGCCGGAGTGGGCCGCCACCGGGTCCTGGCCGGCGGAGCTTCGCCGCCGTGCCGCGCTGGCCGTGCACCTGGCGGCGGCGACCAGTTCGGTGCCGACCGCGCTCAACGACGTCGTGCGGAGTCTCGCCGACGGCGGGCACGACTGGACCCGGGCCGATCTGGTGTGGTGCCTGGACGTCGCCGGACGGGCCTGGGGCTACCAGAACGCCGCCCACCTGGAGTTGCCGGCGACCATTGCCGGGTGCCTGTCCCCCGCGGACCTGGCCGACCTGGTGCCGGCGCTCTCGGCCCTGTTCGACGAACTCGCGGCGGACCACTTCCTCGCGGCCGGCCCTCGGCGGCGGGTCGTCACGCTGATCGGGGAGGCGCTCGACCGCGCCACCGGTCGCCGCGTGCCGTCCTGGTTGCTGCACCACGGGGACGAGTTCGGTCCGCTCGTCCGCGCCGGCCTGGGCGACGTCCTCGCCGCGCCGGGTGTGCCCGAGCTGCTGGTGCACTGCGCCTCGCTGGACAAGCCGGCGGCACCGGCGAAATGGCTCCGTGTCCTCGACGAGCAGCTCCGGACCGCGACCGACGGGAGGACGGCGGTCCGCGCGGTCCTGGCGGCGTTCGCCGCCCACCGGCGGTCCGTGCACGAAGGCTCGGACCGCCTCCTGCGTGGCCTGGTGTGGGCGCTGTCGCGGGAGTCGGACGAGGCGGCAACGGACCTGCTGGCGAGGGTCACCGACGCCGCCTCGGCCGCGCCCCGGCAGGCGTCCGGTTTCCCCCATGCCCAGCGCACCGCGATCGCGGCCGTGCACCTGCTCGCGGGGCGCGACGGTGAGGCGCCGGTGCGAACCCTGGCCCGGCTGGCGGTGACCGTGAAGAACAAGGCGGTACGCGGTCGGGTGCAGTCCGCGCTGGCCCGCCTCGGCGCGCTGCGGGGGTGGTCACTCAGCGAGGTGATGGAACTCGCCGTCGACGACCACGGGCTGGACTCCACCGGGAGCCGGCTGACCAGGGTCGGCCCGTACGAGGCGACGGTGCGGGTCGTGGGCGAGAAGGCGCGGCTGACCTTCGCCCGTGGCGGCACCGGGCTCAAGGGCGTCCCGGCCGCGGTCAAGGAGACGCACGCCGACGAGCTGAGGCAGCTACGGGCCCTGGTGAAGGGCATCAACGCGACGCTGACCGCCGAACGGCAGCGGGTGGAGGCGCTGCTGTCCGAGGAGCGCACCTGGGCGTACCCGGACTGGGTGTCCCGCTTCCTGGACCACCCGATCACCGGGGCGTACGGGCGGCGGCTGATCTGGGAGACCAGCGCCGACGGGCGCGACTGGTCGGCGGGCCTGCCCCGCGAGGACGGCGACGGGTGGGTGGTCGCCGGTCCCGACGGGCGGCCGGCGCGCGGTGACCGGGTCCGGCTGTGGCATCCCGTCCGCGCTCGCGTGGGTGAGACCCTCGCCTGGCGTGCGCGGGTGCTCGCCACCGGCCTGACGCAGCCGTTCAAGCAGGCGTTCCGGGAGGTCTACCTGCTCACGCCGGCCGAGGAGCGGACGAGCACCTACTCCAACCGGTTCGCCGCGCACATCCTGCGCTACCGCCAGGCCAACGCGCTCATGCGCGCCCGCGGTTGGCAGGCCGGCTACCTCGGCACGTGGGACGGCGGGTACGACAGCGAGGCCACGAAGGTGTTCGGCGGTGGCGCGTGGCGGGCGTCCTTCCACCACGAGCTGGTCGACACGGAGGAGCCACACCGTTACGACGTCCAGTACTGCTCCACGGACCAGGTGCGCTTCGCCCGGCAGGACGGCGCGACCTGGCAGCCCGCACCGGTCGCGGACGTGCCGCCGCTGGTGTTCACCGAGGCGATGCGGGACGTGGACCTGTTCGTCGGCGTCACCTCGATCGCCTCCGACCCGCAGTGGGCCGACCGCGGCGAGGACCGGTTCCGGGACTACTGGCACCGCACGGTCGTCGGGCCGCTGACCCCGGCGGCGGAGGTACGCCGCGACGCCCTGTCCCGGCTGCTCCCCCGCATGGCCATCGCCGGCCGGGTCGCCCTGGCGGACCGATACCTGCACGTCCGCGGCAACCTGCGCGGCTACCGGATCCACCTCGGCTCGGGCAACATCATGATGGAGCCCAACGACACCTACCTGTGCATCGTCCCCGCACGCGGCGGCGCCGGGCGGCTGCACCTGCCGTTCGAGGACGACCCGATGCTGTCGATGATCCTGTCCAAGGCGATCATGCTCGCCGCCGACGACACGATCACCGACCCCACCGTGCTGCGGCAGCTCGCCGCATGACCGACCGGGCGCTCGCTCGCGCGGGCCCGGCCCACCCGGGTCAGGGCCGGGGCCCGGCGTCGCGCACCGCGTCAGGCGTGGGCGGCGGGATGGGTGGGGCGCCGCGTCGCGTGCGGTAGACGACCTGAGCCCGGCCGACAGGCCCTGCGCACCGCCGGGTTCGTGGTCCTGCCCGTGGCCGCTGCTGCCGTCATCGACTGGGCCGTCGCGGAGAGAGCTGACGCCGCCGACGCGGACCACCCGCCCCCGTACCGGTTCGGGCGTCCTTCCGAACCGGTACGGGGCGCGCGGCCGCACCCCTCACGGCAGGGTCACGCGGAGTTGCGCCACTTGCGGCCGTGCCGGCCGATGAGCCGCTCGGCGTCGGTCGGACCCCAGGAGGCGGCCTCGTAGGTAGGGATCGGCGAGTTGTCCTTCTTCCAGTTCTCGATGATCGGGTCGACGATCCGCCAGCACTGCTGCACCTCGTCGCTCCGGATGAAGAGCGACGCGTCGCCGATCAGCGCGTCCAGGAGCAGACGCTCGTACGCCTCCGGCGACTCCTCGACGAACGTCTGGTCGTACGAGAACTCCATCGTGGCGGTGCGGACCCGGAAGGAGTGACCCGGCACCTTGGCGCCGAAGCGCAGCGAAATGCCCTCGTTCGGCTGGATCCGCAGGATCAACGCGTCCGCCTCGAGGCCGGTGAGCTGGTCGGTCGGGATCGGCAGGTGCGGCGGCCGCTGGAACTGCAACGCCACCTCGGTGAGCCGGGCCGGCAGCCGCTTGCCGGTGCGCACGTAGAACGGCACCCCGGCCCACCGCCAGTTGTCCACGTTGAGCCGCATCGCGGCGTAGGTCTCGGTCCGCGACAGCGGGTCGACGCCGGCCTCCTCCCGGTAGCCGGCCATCAGCTCCTCACGGGTGCCGCCCCGGGTGTACTGCCCCCGGACCGCGGCCTCGGCGATGTCCCGGTCGGTGGGAAGCCGAATGGCCTGGAGCAGCTTCACCTTCTCGTTGCGCAGGCCCTCGGCCTCGAACGAGGCCGGCGGCTCCATCAGGGCCAGCGCGAGGACCTGGAGCACGTGGTTCTGCACGATGTCCCGCATGGCGCCGGCGTCCTCGTAGAAGCCGCCGCGGGTACCGACGCCGAGGGTCTCCGCGACGGTGATCTGCACGTGGTCGACCCAGGAGCGGTCCCAGATCGGCTGGAAGATCGAGTTCGCGAAGCGCAGCGCCAGCACGTTCTGGACGGTGTCCTTGCCCAGGTAGTGATCGATACGGAAGACCTGGTGCTCGTCGAACGCGCTGTGCACGACACCGTCGAGCTCGCGGGCCGTGACCAGGTCGCGCCCGTACGGCTTCTCGATGACCAGGCGGGAGAAGGAACCCTCGCGCGGCTGGTTGAGCCCGACGCCGGCCAGCCCGTTGATCACCGGCTCGAAGGCGCCGGCCGGGGTCGACAGGTAGAACAGCCGGTTGCCGGACGTGCCCCGCTGCGCGTCCAGCTCGTCGAGCGTCTCCACGAGCCGCTTGTAGGTCTCCGGGTCGTCGTAGCCGCCGGCCACGTACCGTACGCCGCCTCGGAGCTGGCGCTTGCTGGCGAGGGTGCGCCCGCCGAGGGCGCTCTCGGCGAACTGCTCGTCGGTCATCGGCGTGCGCGCGACCCCGACCAGCGCGAACTGGTCCGGGAGCCGCTCGTGCCGGGCCAGGCTCTCGACTGCGGGCAGCAGCTTACGTCGGGTCAGATCACCGGAGGCGCCGAAGATCACCAGCGTGGCCGGCGGGGCACTCCGCTCCTGGATGAGCTGAGATGCGTGGTCCATGGTCTGCGTTCCTCCGGGCATCAGGGATGTCGGGTCGGGTGGTCCTGCGCTGTCATGCCAGGAATTGTGCGGCTGTTGCGGTCGGTCCCGGGGCCCCGGGACGTGGCCCCTGGGTCGCGGAACCTGAGCGTCGCATGCCGGCCGGACGGGTGGGCGGCTCGGTGGCAGTTCGGTCGTGCGTCGCTCGACGAACGACGACAGGCACTCGGCATCGGACGCCCCGCCACGAAGCGGCTGGCCTGCCTCGACGATGTCGGTCCCGGTGGTCGACGCTCACCCGACCGCCGTCGATGCCGGCGGCGAACTCGACCTCACCCTCGCGCCGCTGATCTCGGTATGCGGACGCGGCCCGGGCTGAGCAGCCGCTTCGCGGCGAGGGCTCACGCGACTGCCGGAGGTGATCGCAGCGAACCCTTGCCCGAAAACGAGAGCAGCCTTAGGTTGCATTGATGATCCTGAGTGGGGAGCCTCGCCCCGACCCTCCTCGGAAGGTCAGCCACGGCACGCCGCGGCCCGAGGACCTCGGTGGCATCGCCTATCTGCGAGGGCTCTCGCGACGGGGGTTCCTCACCAGCGCCGCGTTGGCGGCATCCGGGGCGTCGGCCGCCTTCGCTCTGCTGCCCGCCTCCGCCCGGGCCGCCGGCAGCTATCAGCGGCCGTGCGGAGCCGTCCGGATCTCGAGCTCCTGGCAGGATCACCGGAACCGGACGCCGCCCTCGGGTGAGCCGGGCACCGACTATGCGGTGGGCACCGGCACTCCCGTCGTGGCCGCGGCGAACGGCACCATCCGCCTCGTGAAGACCGACACCTCCACCGCGACCGGACGCGTCGTGGGGATGGCCCACGACGATGGCAACTACACCCGGCACCTGCACCTGTCGTCGATCGCCGTCGCCACCGGTCAACGCGTGTCGCGGGGCCAGACGATCGCATACTCCGGCTCCTCGGCGAACGGCAGTGACTACGGTGTCGGACCGCACGTGCACACGAGTCTCTGGCTCAACACCGGCAGCCCGACCGATTTCCGCGCGACGGTGGATTTCGAGGACCACGTCGGAGACGTCGCCCACCCGAACCCGCCGGACCAGGAGGTCGATGACATGTTCATCGCGAATGTCAAGGGCAGCTGGTATCTCATCGTCCCCCAGGGCACCGGAAAGCCGCGAGCCGTGGTCCTCGGCGGCGACAGCAACGCCGCCGCGTCCGGCCTCCCCGTGCTGAACTTCAGTTGGGATCCGTCGATCGCCGCACTCAGGGCCGCGGTCGACGGCATCGGCTGACCCGGGCCCGGCGCGGGGTGATCTGTGCACCCCTCCCCTGGGTGGCCGGCCGGCACTGCCCCGGACCGAGGACTGGAAACAGGTCGGGGGGGGGGGGGGGGCCGCCCCCCCCCCCCCCCCCCCCCCCCCCCCCCCCCCCCCCCCCCCCCCACCCCCCCCCCCCCCCCCCCCCCCCCCCCCCCCCCCCCCCCCCCCCGT
>NZ_JBISAC010000004.1:31618-94585 GCF_044391475.1 Micromonospora sp. NPDC018662 | reverse complement strand
CTGGGGGGCCCCGGGGCCGGGGGGGGGGTTTTGGGGCCCCCCCCCCCGGGGGGGCCGGGCGGGCCCGCCCCGGCCCGGGGTACTGCAACCGGGGGGGGGGGGTTGGCCCCCCCCCCCCCCCGACACTGGACGACCCGCACTGGCCGAAAGCGGATCAGGCTGCGGGCCGCTCGTCCTCGGGGGTCACCAGGATCATCCGGCGACGCCGGGCAGCGAGGAACAACAGACCTCCGGCCGCCAGCGCCGCGACGCCGATTCCGCCGATCAGCCCGGCCTGCGGCCCCGTGACCGGCAAACCGCCGTCACCGCCGCCGACGCCGCCATCGCCGCCCCCGCCATCGCCATCGCCATCGCCGCCGCCGCTCTTCGCGGCCAACAGCACGGCGAAGCCGTCCTGGTTGTCGCTGTGGTCCACGTCGGCCGCCCGTACCGCGACGGCGTTCGCGGGCAGCTCGGTCCGCGCCGGCTTGGCACGGTCGGTGGTCGACCGCTCGGCGAGGCCCTCCACCTGCACGGTGCCCTCCCGCAACGTCGCCGGCGTGGTGGCGGATGCCGCAGTCGTCACCAGGTTGTACAGCTCGACCGCCGAGTAGGTCGCGTCGTCCGGATCGGTGTCCTCGGCGGCCGGAACGAGGGTGAGGTCCGGGTAGGTGCAGACCGCCGACCGCCCGCCGTCGCCGAGCACGCACTGGGTCGGCTGCCTGGTGAAGGTCACGCCCTTGGGCAGGCGCAGCGTGATCCGCACCCCGCTGACCGCCTTCCGGCCCTGGTTGGCGACGGCGTGCCACACCGCACCCAGCTCACCCGGGTGCAACGCCCCGGTGGGCTCGGGCGTGCCGTCAGCGCCGATCCGCACGGACTGCTTCACGTCGCGGGCGACCACCGAGAGGTCGGCGCTGGGCTGGTCGACCAGCACCAGCGGGAACCATCTGGTGTTGTCGGCCGGATTCGCGTCCTTGTCCGGCCCGATGGTGACCGACGCTTCGAACCTGCCCTCGTAGGGCTCCGCGGCTCCGTAGACAGTTGCGTCGATGGGAACGTCGACGGTCTCGCCCGGCCCCGGAATCAGCTCCGGCAACAGCTGGCAGTAGAACCCCCCGAAGTCGCCGTCGCACTCGCCCACGCCCCCTGAGTGCCAGATCAGGGCGACCGGCAGGGGGTCAGGGCCTTCCGCCGGCTGGCGAACCCTGACGACGACCTCGCGCGGGGTCTCATCCCCCCGGTTGCTGATCTTCAGATAGAGGGTCTTCTTCTCGACCCCCAGCGGGATCCTGGTCCCGGACGCGTCGACCACGAGGTCCGGACCCCGCTTCGCCGCCTCGGCGGGAACGGCGGGGACAGCCACCCCGGCGAGGAGGACCAGCGCGGCGGCGACAGTTCGCGACAGCCGCCGACGACCAAAGCTCATGGCAGAACCCTTCCGGACGCGCGGGCAGTGTGGCTGAGAACACTATCGGCAATCGCCCTCTATCAGTGCCCCCGCCGTCGGAACCGGGCAATAGGGGATCGGCGCTTCCACCGCTCGGCCCACCCCGAGTGTGGCGGCGAGTCTCGCGATCATGGCGAAGCCGACCCGCCGGCATGGGTGACGGTAGCTCCGTTCTTCCCTTGACCCTCGACCCGGTACAGGGCGCACCCTTCGGGGGTGACATCCGGAGAAGGCCACCCGCGAGAAGATCCTCCGACAATCGACCTGGAGCGGCTGCGGCCGATCCTGCGAGCGAGCTGGGGGGCGGACACCTGTGACCCGCACGACCTCGAGGACTGGCGTCCCGACAACCCGGCCCGTGGTCAGTGCGGCGTCACCGCGCTGATCATCCAGGACCTCCTCGGCGGAGAACTCGTCCTCGGCGAGGTCCTCGTCGGGGACGTCAAGGTCGGTTACCACTACTGGAACCGGCTGCCCGACGGCGACGAGGTCGACCTCACCGCCGACCAGTTCCACTCGTACGAAACCGTCGTCGGCGCCCGGGTGCAGCAACGTCCGCCGGGTCCGCCCGGGAGATGCCGGCAGCAGTACGAGTCCCTGCGGCAGCGCGTACTCTCCGCCCTGGCGGACAGTGCGGCTGGCTGCGGGCCTGGCTGATCGTCATCGGCCTGCCCGAGCTGCGCGAGACCGCGATCGAGTCCGGTCGCCTCTCGCGGCGCACGTCAGCCCGGCCGACCACCACCCCACCACACACGGGTGACACCGCGGCTGCCCCTCTCGAACGCAGCCTGCCGGGCTCGGCTCCGGGTCACTCCTGCGGCGCGATCAACCGGCCGTCGGTGGCGTCGCGGACCGTGATCGCCTCCACCGGGCACGAGTCGGCGGCGTCGAGAACGACCTCGGCCGGGGCGACGACGTCGGCCAGCGGCGCGGACCGGCCGTCGACCAGGTGGAAGTGCTCGGGCGCGGTGCCGGCGCAGATGCTCGTGCCGATGCAGCGGCGCGAGTCGACCCCGACCCGCCAGGCGGTGCTCACCAGGCCACCGGCATGCTGAGCAGACCTCGCACCAACATGCCCCGCTTCCACTCCAGGTCGGATTCCGGTACGGCAAGCCGCAATCCGGGCAGGCGGGTCACGAGGGTGGCGACGGCGACCTGCAACTCCATGCGGGCCAGCTGTGCGCCGACGCAGTGGTGTACGCCGTGCCCGAAGCCCAGGTGCGGCTTCTGCTCGCGGTCGAGATCCAGCCGGTCCGGGTCGGCGAAGACGGTACCGTCCCGATTCGCCGACGACAGTGAGCCGAGGACCGGTTCGCCGGCCCGCACCAGCACCCCGCCGACCTCGACGTCCTCCTTGGCGTACCGGGCGAAGGAGGAGCCGACGCCGAGCGGCACGTACCGCAGCAGTTCCTCGACCGCGGCCGGCACCAGCGACGGGTCGGCCCGTAGCCGGGCGAGCTGGTCCGGGTTGTGCAGCAGGACGTAGACGAAGTTGGGGATCTGGGTGACAGTGGTCTCGTGGCCGGCCGCGAGCAGCCCTCCGGCCAGCTCCACCAGCTCGGTCTCGCTGAGCCGATCCTGATTCTCGTCGCGGGCCCGCACCAGCGCGCCGAGCAGGTCGTCGATCCCCGGCTCGCGGCGACGCTCGGCGACCAGATCAGCCATGTAGCCCCAGAGGCTGTTCAGATATTCCTGGATCGTCTCCAGGGGCAGGGAGGTGGTCGAGACGATGGCCTCGGACCACGTGTGGAAGCGGTCGCGGTCGGCGTACGGGACGCCGAGCAACTCGCAGATCACCTGGATCGGCAGCGGCGTGGCGACGTGCTCCACCAGGTCGGCCGGCGGACCGGACCGGACCATGTCGTCGACCAGCGCGTCGGCGATCTCCTGGGTTCGGGGTCGCAGCGCCTCCACCCGACGTGCCGTGAACGCCTTGGCCACCAACCGACGCAGCCGAGTGTGGTCGGGCGGGTCCATGGTCAGCATGCCGCTGTACTGCTGGCGCGGGGTGAGCCTGGGCTCGTCGCGCGCAACGGCCAGGGCACGGCCGAACCGCACGTCGCCGAGGACCATCCGGACGTCCTCGTACCGGGTGGCGAGCCACGCCTCCTCGCCGTAGGGGAGCTTCACCCGGGTCATCGGCTCGTTCTCGCGCAGCTCGCCGTAGGTCGGATCGACGATGAGGCGGTCGGGCACACTGAACGGGTACGGCCGCGCGGGCGGAACGGTTCGGCTCTCGGTGGTCTGCGCGCTCTCCGTCATCCGGATCCCCTTCGTCGAAACGGCGTGATCCTCGACCCGGCACCACGTGCGCGGCGGTGCCGGATTGCCGGCGTCCAGGGCACACAGACAGCATCCATTGACGCCCAGTAGTCTTTCGGTACCAGATCGTAGCGAGGGACGCCGATGATCGCCATGGAGCTGGTCCGGGTCCCGACCCGCCGTACGGTCGGCCGCATGAGCTTGGTGTCGGCGTTCGTACCGATCTGGATCCTCACCGCGGTCGGCTACGCGGCCTGTCGCCGGGGCCTGCTGGGCGACGCGGTGGCGTCGGTGTTCGGCCGGTTCGTGTTCCATCTGGCGATGCCGGCCGCCCTGTTCCTCACCCTGTCCCGCATGCCGCTGTCCGGGTTCGCCGGCCGCTCGCTGCTCGCCTTCGGGGTGAGCACGGCCACGGTCGTCGGGTTCGGCTGGGTCGGCGCGAGCCGGCTGTTCGGTCGCGAGCCCGGCGAGCGGCCGATCTGGGGCATGGCCGCCGGGTACGTGAACTCGGCGAACCTCGGCATCCCGATCGCCACGCAGGTGCTGGGCAACGTGTCGTTCCTGGCGGAGGTGGTGCTGATTCAGGTGCTGGTGGTGACGCCGGTGATCCTGGTCGCCCTGGACCGGCACGGCGACCCGTCCGGGCGGGTACGGGTCGGCCGTATCGCCTCCCTGCCGGTACGCAACCCGGTGATCCTGGCGTCGCTGCTCGGTGTCGCGTGCTCGGCCGCCGGCCTGCGCCTGCCGTCGGCGGCCGCCGCGTCGCTCACCCTACTGTCGGGCGCCGCGGTTCCGGCCGCCCTGGTCGCGCTCGGCGCGTCGCTGCACCGCGCAGCGCCGCCGCCGACCGAGCCGGCAGAGCCGGCCAAGCTGGCCGAGTTGGCTGTGATCACCGCCCTGAAGCTCGTCGCACAGCCGCTCATCGCGTACGCGGCCGGGCTGGCCCTGCACCTGTCCGCGCCGCAGTTGCTCGCCGTGGTGGTGTGCGCGGGCCTGCCGACGGCGCAGAACACGTTCATCTTCGCCCAGGAGTACGGCGTCGGCGAGGCGGTCGCCAACCGGGCGGTGGTGGTGACCACGACGCTGTCGCTGGCCACCCTGGCCGCGGCGGCGACGCTGCTCGGGTAGGTCCGTCAGCCGACTCGTCTAGGGGAACCGCTTCCAGTGCCCCTCGGAGACGACGGCGACGCTGCCGTCGGTCACCCTGATGGCCGTCTGGTCGTCGATCGCGTACGCCGGACCCCCGATCTCGGCCGCCCATCTCTCGGCACCAGCCATGGTGTTGTCCGGCTCGAGACCGAGGTGCGGGAAGATCGAGAAGTCGACGAGCCCCAGTGTGCGGTCGTCCGGCGCGGACTGCCACGCGACGAACTCCGCACCGATCCGTGGGGTCAGCACCATGCTCCCCGCACTCAACCCCACCCAGACGGTGTCCCGCAGCGAAGGGAGGAGGTCCGCCAGCCCGGACTGCCGCATCCAGTGGCTCAGGTACGTCGCATCACCGCCGGACACGAGCAGGACGTCAGCCTCCCGGACCCAGGGGACCCACCGCTCCGCACCGATGCTGGGCAGCGCTGCCAGCTCGAGGACGCCCACCGACTTCCAGCCCAGGCCGCACATGGGTAACGGCGTCCGACCGCTGATGAAGCGCCAGGCCGAGGCGGGCCCACCCATGGGGTAGCACGCCGTCGGGATGCAGAGCGCGTTGGAGTCGGCGATCGGCTTGCCCAGCAGCTCGACCAGCGCATCGCGGATGCTCGGGTTCTGGACACCTGCGGATGTGAGTAGAAGCTTCACGCGTGCCTCCGGTACGTAGCGGTCATGACGCTCTCCGGGGAAGTCGGGGAGAGCGGGTGCACGGGAATGCAGACCGGGCACCTGAGCGGAACTCATCGCCGTGGCGACCCCCCGAGCGCCCTCGCCGATCGCCGGTTCATGTCGGCGAGCAGCCCGAGGTCCGGGGCGAGCGCGCCGTCCTGGCCCAGCGAGCGGAAGTCCGCCTCGACCGCCGCCCGATCCAGCGCCCCCGCCCGTACCGCGTGGTAGCGCACGACGGACCAGCGGAAGACGTCGAGACTGTCGAAGCGCGTGTCGCCCTCGACGACCTCCTCCTCGTGGAACCAGAGGCCGACCTGCCCGTCGGCGAGCACCACGTAGAGGTTCCCGTCACCGTCGGCACCGATCGCGTAGACGTCGTCGTCGGCGAGTTCGGTCTGGTAGCCGGCGTCCCGGGTGGCACCCAACCCCCTGGTCCCCACGTACGGCGAAGCGATCACCGCCGCCCTGACCGACGACGAACGCGAGCGTCTCGACACGTACATGACCGCCCTGGCCGCGGCCGGCACGCCGACGCGGCGCACGATGGCCACGGCGTTCCTTCGCGCCCGGCGTCCGCACCACAACCGCTGAGAACGTACGCGCCACCGGCCGGCGGTGACGGCTGACCAGAGCGGTGTCGGCGTTCCGCAGCCCGATGCCTCGTCCTACAGGTCCATCGCGTAGACCCGGACCCGGCGGCCGGTGTCCGGCTGCACCGTCTCGCGTTCCAGCGACATGCCCAGCTTGACCATCACCCGCGCGGACGCCTCATTGCCCACCACATGGATGCTGACCAGCCGCCGCAGGCCAAGCGCGGCACGGGTGTGGGCGACCACGGCCCGGGCGGCTTCCGTGGCCAGGCCCCGACCCCAGTGTGCCCGGCCGAGCCGCCAGCCGATCTCCACCGCCGGCATGATCTCGGGCAGGAAGGTCGGCACCGCCAAGCCGGTGAACCCGACCAGCTCACCGGTCTCCCTGAGTTCCACCGCGTAGAGGCCGAAGCCGTACTCATCCCAGTGCCGTCGATAGATGGCCAGGCGCGCCGCCGTCGCAGCCCGATCCAGCGTGCGGCCGTCATGGATGTAGCGCATCACCTCAGGCTGCGCGTTGACCGCGGCGAACCTGTCCAGATCCTCGTCCCGCCAGCGACGCAACAACAGCCGCGCAGTCTCCAGGGAGGCGGCGCCGCCGGAGCTCGTCAGGTCGGGCACACTCCATTCGTAGCACCTCGGCGAGCTCAGCCCACCCCGAGCGTGGCCGCGAGCTTCGCGATCATGGTCGAGGCGCGGGGGCCGCGGGCCACTTCGACGAGGAGGTCCCGGGCGACAGGCCGGTGCGGTGGCCATCGCCCGGTCGGCGGCCGGCCACGCCAGCTCGGCGTCTCCGAGCTTGGCCAGCAGAGCGGCGGTGATCCGGTAAGCCTCACCAGCGACACCTGGCCCGCCTCGGCGGCTTGAGCGTGGGTGCGCCGCGGGTAGCGGGCGTGCAGGCTGCAGGCACTCCAGCGTACGGCCCAGCGTCTGAGCCGGGCCGGCTGCTGATCACCGAATCAGTGACGGACGAGCGAGGGTGGATCGTTGGCTGACGTCGAAGTGGTTGATGAAGCGACGGACGAAGGCCCAGGACTGCTCGGCGACGAATGGCGGCTGCGTTCGAGCCTGCCCGGCGAAGCGGTCAAGCGCCGTCAACGCCTCGTCGGTCTGTCCTTCGAGCGCCCACGCTATCGCCAGGTGCGCTTCGTCGTTCTGTTGCCGTGAGGTCTCGCCCGAGGCCGACCGGATCACGTCCTGCATGGTGCGGAACGAGGCCAGGAAGGGCATCGCATGCCGACGGATGTCGTCTCGTACCTGCGCCACCGCCTCATCGAGAGTGGCCCTGTCTCGTCCGAGCCAACGCCCGTATGGCGGCGGTGGGTCCTCGCGTGTCGGCAGGAGATCCGGAAGGGTGCGTCCGACCATGCACACGCCGGCTTCCGCCTCCTCGGCGAGGCCGAGGAATCTGCTGAACAGCCGGGCCTCGGTCTGGTGCTCGACGCCTACCGACGGAAGCATGGACAGGCCGGCCCGCCTCTCGGTCAGACTCACCTGCAGCTGATACCGCAGCTCGCCATGGGCCTCTCGGGTGAACGTCGGCGCCTCGTCGTCAGAGGTCACCGACCAGCCATCGGCATGGAGGCCGGCGGTCACCTGTGCCCAGGCCTGCGGCATGAGGGTTGACATGAGTTCTCCCGGCGGTGACGGGCCGCTGACCACCAACGACAACTGACGATGGAATCAGCAGAGCCACCCTCTCGCAAGGGTGGCTCTGCTGCCAGGTGCCTCTTCAGCGGACCATCTGCCGGGATCGCCGCGGCCGCTCCCTCACCTCGCCGGGGACCGGCCTCGCTCGTGGTCGCTGTTGCCGGAGCCGCTGTCACCGACCCCGCACACCGGGCCTGCCGCCAGCGTCACACCCGGGCCTGGGCGAGGTCGCGGCCGGTGGTGGCGCGACTTCTCCGGGGCCAGGTCCACGCGGCGCGCAGGATGAAGGCCAGGAGCAGCACCTCGAGCCCGATGGAGAGGCCGTAGAAGTAGGTGTAGGACCAGGGCTCGCCGTCCGCGTTGTAGACCGAGACGGGGATGTAGAGCGTCGCCACGACGAGGTTGGTGGCCCGGTTGGCACGGGCGGGGAGCGTCGCGGAGAGCAGGATCATGAGGATCGGGATGGCCATGAGCGTGAGCGCAAGGGCGACGAAGGTGGGGCCGGTGTCGAACTCGTGGACGACGCCGCCCCGGATTTCGTCGATGAAGCCGGGCTTGTACAGGGCGAGGTAGTCGACGTAGATGTAGAGGAACATGAAGCTGGCCCAGGCCGCGGCGAGCTTCGCCTGGACCGGGATGTGCGGCTCCTGGAGCGCAGCGGCTGATGTGGTGGATCTGGTCATCACGTCTCCTGTGTGCTGGCGTCAGCCAGGTCGGCTCACTCGATGTCTCAACCATGACCAGCATTGACGGCCGCCACATCCGCTTGCGGGCTCGCGTTGTCCTGGCCGCCGGCACGGGACATTCGCCGTACTTTCGACTGATCCGACCGAGCGGCGGCCCCCTTACGGTTGTCCGGGAGGGGGAAGCATGCTTGCTGCGATCTGGGCTGAGCCTCGCCCCGCACGCCCGCCGGTGCGGGTCTGGCGGGACTGGGCGCTGTCCTCGGCTCTCGTCGCTATCTCGCTCGTCGAGGTACTGCTACGCGACGACAGGGCATGGGCGCCGCTGCTGGTCGGGGTCAGCGTCGTGGTCGCGGCGTGCCTGCTGTGGCGACGCACGCGACCGCTGGCCGCGGTCGCCGTTGCCTTCGGAGCCGTTCTCGCGTTCGACATCGCGAGGATCGCGGTCATTGATGCCACCGGTCCGCTGGGCATCGCCGGGCTGCTTGTGCTGCCGTACGCCCTGCTGCGCTGGGGGGCAGGTCGCGAGGCTGCTCTCGGGCTCGGCATCATCCTCATCTGGCTACCCGTCACCCTCATCGCGGAACCGACCTCACCCGCGGAGAAGGTCGCCGGTTACGGCTTCTTCCTGTTCTCGGCCGCGCTCGGCGCGGCAGTGCGCTACCGCACCAGAAGCCGCGACCGCGACATCGAGCAGGTGCGGCTTCACCAGCGCAACGAACTCGCCCGCGAGCTGCACGACACGGTCGGCCACCGCGTCTCGGCCATCGCCGTCCAGGCACAGGCAGGTCGCGCGCTGTCCGCCGCAGATCCGGAGCGCGCGCTGGCCACCCTGGTCACGATCGAGGAAGAGGCGTCCCGGACGCTCAAGGAGATGCGAGCCCTCGTGGGGGTGCTGCGCGACGGAACGGACGCCGATCTCGCCCCGCGGCGGGGGGTGATGGACGTCGAACGACTCGCTCGTACCGGCGGCGAGGTGCTGGGCGTCCGCGTGCGGGTCTCCGGTGACGTCGAGGCCGTTGAGCCAGCAGTCGGCACCGCCCTCTACCTGATCGCCGCCGAGGCGGTCACCAACGCGACCCGCCACGCCTCCGGCGCCACCGGAGTCACCGTCGACCTCACCGCATCCCGCAGCCAGGTGCACCTGCGAGTGCGCGATGACGGCGAGGCGAGCACGACCAGCTCCCCGCACGCCGGCTACGGGCTGCGCGGCATGGCCGAGCGGGCGAGCCTGCTCGGCGGCACCCTCCGGGCGGGACCTGACCCGGACGGCGGCTGGAGCGTCGACGCCTCGCTGCCTCGGACGGCGCGGGCGTCATGACCATCCGCGTGCTGGTCGCTGACGACCAGGACATCGTCAGGGCAGGGCTCTGCATGATCTTGGACGCCCAGCCGGGCATCGCCGTCGTCGGCGAGGCCGCCGACGGCCGCCGGGCGATCGCCATGGCCCGTTCGCTGCGTCCCGATGTGTGCCTGCTGGACATCCGCATGCCCGAGGTCGACGGGATCGAAGCCACCCGCCGGCTCGCCGGCGCCGACGTCGCCGACCCGCTGCCCGTCGTCGTCATCACCACCTTCGACCTCGACGAGTACGTCTACGGCGCGCTGAAGGCAGGCGCCCGAGGCTTCCTCCTCAAGGACGCCGGCGCCGAGATGCTCACCCAGGCCGTCCATGCCGCCGCCCGCGGCGACGCCCTGATCGCACCGAACATCACCGCGAGGCTCCTGTCCTCCTTCGCGAACAGCCGCCCGCGCTCGGTGCCACCCGAGCCTGTCGAGCCGCTGACCGCTCGCGAGGAACAGGTCCTGTTGGCTGCCGCTCGCGGGCGGACCAACAGCGAGATCGGCGATGAGCTGGCCATCAGCCTCAGCACCGTCAAGACCCACATCGCCGCCCTGATGCGCAAACTCAACGCCCGCAACCGCGTCGAGATCGTCATGTGGGCCTACGAGACACGCCGCGTCGGCACCTGATCGGCGCCGCATACGGAGCCGGTGCGACAGAAGGTTCCCAGGGCGTTTCGGGGGGGCCCGGCTGCTGCTCACCCGCCGGCGTTGGCGTCGGTGAGCAGTCGGGCGGCCAGGGCGCGTATCTCGTCCTTGAGGTTGTCCGGCCGGTCGATCGTGAATGGCCAGCCGAGCCCGGCGAGCATCTGTGCCGCCCCGTCGAGCCGTTCGGCTCGGGTGGTGAGGCGCACTCCGTCGGGCACCTCGGTGAGCGTGCCGACCGAGGGCGGGATACGTCGCCGCGCCTGCCCCATGCTGGTGTGAAGCACCACGGAAATGTCGTGCGCGTAAGGCACGGCTGCCAGACCGGCAAGTACCTGCGTGGTGGGATCGAAGCCGGCCGGGATGTCGAACCCGCCCTGGGCGGGGCGGGCTGCCCCGATGCGGTCGAGCCGGAACGTCCGTACGGCCTGGCGGTTGTGGTCGTGCCCGGTGACGTACCACCGGCCAGCGTGGAAGACCAGCCCGTACGGGTCGAGCTGCCGCTCGCCGGACCGGCCGCGCCAGGTGGTGTAGGTGATGCTCACCGGTTGCTGATGTCGGGCCGCTTCGGCGAGCACCAGCAGCACCTCGATGCCGGGCGGGGCGGACTTGCGGGCCGGAGCGGTGAAGTCCACGGTGTCCAGCAGCGAATCGATCCGCCGGGCGAGGACGGCCGGCAGTACCCGGCGGATCTTCGCGGTCGCGCTCTCGGCGGCCGCGCCTTCGGCGGTGACCAGCCCCGCCCGGGTAGCGGCGACGAGCCCGAGCATGACGGCGACCGCCTCCTCGTCGGTGAGCATGAGTGGCGGCAGCTTGTACCCGGGCGCGAGCCGGTACCCGCCGTAGCGACCGCGCCGGGCCTCGACCGGGATGCCGAGGTCGGCGAGGTGCGCGGCGTAGCGGCGGACCGTGCGCTCGTCGACGCCCAGCCGCCCGGCCAGGTCGGCGACAGTGAAGTCGCCACCGGCCTGCAGGATCTCCAGCAACGCCAGCACTCGCGCGGTGGGCCGGGCCAATAGTCTGACTCCTAATCCGGGCGGAATCTGTCCAGTATTGATCGTAGCGTGTCAGGCATGACGACATTCGTACTGGTTCCCGGGTTCTGGCTCGGCGCGTGGGCCTGGCGCCCAGTCACCGCCGCGCTGCGTGAGCACGGCCACGAGGTGTACCCGCTGAGTCTGACCGGCCTGGGCGAGCGCGCCCACCTGGCCCGACCGGACACCGACCTCGGCGTCCACGTCACCGACGTGGTCAACCTGCTGCGCTACGAGGACCTACACGACGTGGTCCTCGTCGGGCACAGCTACGCCGGCGCGGTCGTGACCACCGCCGCCGCCGACCGCATGACCGACCGCATAGCGCAACTGGTGTTCGTCGACACCGGCCCGCTCCCCGACGGAGCCGCGAACGACGACTTCAACCCACCCCAGGAGCGTGAACGCAACGCGGCGGCGGTCGCCGAACACGGCGACGGCTGGCGACTGCCGCCCCCGCCGTGGGCCCAACTAGCGGCGACCGCAGCAGACGTGGACGAGTCGGTCGTCGCGCTGCTCGGTGAGCGGTCGACGGCCCAACCGTGGGCGACCGCCACCACCCCGGTACGGCTCACCGGGGCGTGGGAGAAGCTGCCCCGCCTCGGCGTGCTGTCGAGCTTCACCGTCGAGCAGGTACGCCAGATGGCCGCCACCATGCCGCTCTGCCAGCACATGGCCGGCACCTCGTGGCGGTACGAGGAACTGCCGACGTGGCACTGGCCGATGCTCAGCCGACCGGTCGAGCTGGCCCAGATCCTGCACCAAGCCAGGCCGACGGCATGACCTGCGGCGCCTCTTCTCGTTGGATCGGCCGCTGATCCAGCCTCGGGTTCTCCCGCCGATCCGGTGGGGGACCCGAGGTCTCTGGGAGCCAGTCCACGACCGCGACGCTGGAGGCCGTGCTTCCCACGGACGACGGCCTCTTCCTCCGGCGGGACCTCGCCGTGGACACCGCGGAACATCAGCGACCCGCCGTCGAGGCATCGCGCATCCCCGGCAGCCGGCGCCGCCCTCGCCAGGCGGACCGTCTCGCGGACTCCGCCGTGGTGCAACTGGAGGAGCCCCCACCCTTCGCCGGTGTATCGAAAGGTGGCATCGGAGATCCCCGGCAGGACATCGCGACTCACCCCACTCGCGGCTCCCACAATGCGAGACGACGGGCTGCGCAGCGAGAACCCCGACACCCGGATCCATCGACCGCAACCGAACCCGCCGGACATCCCTGGAACTACCTCTTGACGTGCTGTTATACCGACCCCTACAGTGGCGCAAACCGGTTTGACAAACCGGTTTGCGTAGGAGGTGGAATGTCGGTCTCGATCAGTGACGTGGCCGCTCGGGCCGGAGTCAGCCGAGCGACCGTGTCCCACGTTCTGAGCGGCAACCGGCCGGTCAGTCAACGGGTCCAGGATCTCGTCCGGGAAGCCATGCGCGACCTCGGTTACGTGCCGAGCCGCACCGCGCAGAACCTGGCCCGGGGCACCACCCGCGCCATCGGGCTGCTGGTGCCAGACATCGGCAACAGCTTCTTCGCCGAGCTGGCCAAGGGAGTCGAGCAGACCGCGATCGAGCGGGGCTTCAACGTGCTGCTCGGCAATACCGGCTGGACCTCCGAGCGCGAGCTGTTCTACCTGGAGACCTTGAAGTCGCAGGCCGTCGACGGGGTGGTCTACGCGGCCGGCGCCCCGGCCCCGACCCCGCACCTCGCCGAGCTACTCGCCGGCATCCCGATGGTGGCGGTGGACGAGGAGCTGGGCGAGCTGGCCGCCGCCACCGTCGTGTCGGACAACCGGGCCGGCGGCGTGCTCACCGCCCACCACCTGGCCGGGCTCGGGCACCGCCGGGCGGCGGTGATCGGGGCCAGCCCGGATCTGGTCAGCAGCATCCAGCGGGTCGACGGCTTCGTCGCCACCTGGATCGAGCTGGTGGGGCGGGCGCCGACCGTGGTCAAGGGCTCCTTCGAGGAGGAGTCCGGCTACCAGGCCGCCGTCGAGCTGACCACCCTGATCCGCGCCGGCGAGGTCACCGCCATCTTCGCCCTCAACGACCTGGTGGCGCTGGGCGCGTTGCGGGCGCTGCGGGAGGTCGGTCTGACCGTGCCGGTCGACTGTTCGGTGGTCGGCTTCGACGACATCTGGGCCGCCCGGCACGTCACCCCCGGCCTGACCACCGTCCGGCAGGACGCGGTCGGCATGGGATCACTCGCCACGACCGTCCTCCTCCGGGTGCTCGGGCACCCCGGGTCGGACGCCGAGCCCGGCCGGCACGTGCTGCCGGTCAGCCTGACCGAGCGGGGCACCACCGCCCCGCCGCCGGCCACGACAGGAGGTGACGACCGTGACGGTCATTGAGATCGAGGACGTCAGCAAGGAGTTCCGGGCCCGTCGGGGCGACGTGCTGGCGCTGTCCCGTACGACGTTGCAGATCGAGAAGCACCAGGTCGTCTGTGTGGTTGGGCCGAGCGGATGCGGCAAGACGACGCTGCTGAACCTGATCGCCGGTTTCCTGCGCCCGAGCGCCGGCCGGCTGCTGGTGGACGGTCGACCCGTCACCGGGCCGGACAGCTCCCGGGCGGTGGTCTTCCAGTCCGACGCGGTCTTCCCGTGGCTGACGGTACGCCGCAACGTCGAGTACGGGCTGCGGCTGCGCGGGGTGGACCGGGCGACCCGACGCGAGCGGGTAGACCGCTACCTGGAGCTGGTCGGGCTGGCCGACTTCGCCGAGGCGTACCCCAAGGAGCTCTCCGGCGGCATGCGCAAGCGGGTCGACATCGCCCGCGCGTATGCCTCCGGCCCAGAGGTCCTGCTGCTGGACGAGCCGTTCGGGGCGCTGGACATCTTCACCCGCGAGGCGATGTGGCTGGCGCTGCACGCGGTCAACGTCGCCGAGCCGAAGACCATCGTCTTCGTCACGCACGACATCGAGGAGGCGCTCTTCGTGGGCGAACGCGTGATCGTGATGACGCCCCGACCGGCCCGGGTCCACCAGGACATCACCGTGCCGTTCGACCGCCGCGCCGACCTGGACCTGCGGGGCAGTTCGGCCTTCCAGGACCTGCGAATCCAGATCTCCCGGAGCCTGCGGGAGGTGTCGGCGTGACCACGACCGAGGCACGACTGCCCCGTCCCCGCTCCGGCGACCGGTCCGCTCTGGTCGGGATCGGGCTCGGCGCTGGGGTGATCGTGGCGCTGCTGCTGCTCTGGTGGGCGTTGACCGACCTCACCGGCACGGTGAAGCCGCTCTACTTCCCCGCCCCGAGCGAGGTGCTCGCCGCCGTACAACAGATCTGGCGCAGCATGCTCCCGGACGCCGCCGCCACCCTGTTGCGGGTCCTCTTCTCCTGGCTGCTCGGCTCGACCATCGGGGTCTTGGTCGGGCTGCTGATGGTCCGCTCCCGGGTGCTGCTCTTCACCCTGACCCCGTTGATCGAGGCGCTGCGGCCGGTGCCGCCGGTGGCCCTGATTCCGTTCGTCATCCTGTGGTTCGGCATCGGTGACAGCGGCAAGCTCTTCCTCGGCTCCCTGGCCTGCTTCATGGTCATGGTGGTCAACACGATCGTGTCGGCGAACAACGTCAGCCCGGTCTACGGTCGCGCGGCCCGCTCGCTCGGTGCCCGCGAGGGGCAGGTCTACCGGACCGTGATCCTGCCCGCCATCGTCCCCGAACTCGTCTCCGGGCTGCGGATCGGCAGCGCGCTCGCCTTCGCGGTGGTCGTCGCCGCCGAGTTCCTCGGCGCCGAACAGGGCATCGGCCGCCTGATCATGCAGGCCAGCCGGACGTTGAACACCCCCGTGGTGCTGATCGGCACCATCGTCATCGCCGTCGAGGCGGTCCTGGTCGACCGGCTCATCAAGATCGTCAGCGCCCGCATCACCCGTTGGTCCGAAAGCTCTTCCTGAACGTCGGTCTGGAAGCTCTTCTGAGAAGGAGCACGACTATGTCATTCCCCCACTCGGCCTCCCGAACAAGCCGGAAGCTGGCCCTCGGTCTCACCGTCGCCGCGCTCGCCCTGGCTGCCACCGCCTGCAACTCCGACGCCGACTCCGGCCCTGCCGAGGACGGCACCACCACGATCCGGCTGGGCATCTCCCCGTTCCAGGACACGATGATCCCGATCATCGCCGAGGAGAAGGGGTGGTTCAAGGCAGCCGGGCTCAACGTCGAGCTGAAGTCGCTCGCCTGGGACGCCATCATGCCGGCGGTCGCCTCCGACGGCGTGGACGCCGCGATCAACAACACCACCGGCGTGGTCTCGGTCGCCAACAAGGCCCCCAACGTCGTCTACTGGTACGCCTGGAACCCGTTCACCGAGGGCTCGGCGCTGATGGGCAAGAAGGGCTCCGGCCTGAAGCCCCTGGACGAGTACGTCGCCGATGGCCTCTCCGAGGCCGACGCCCGCGCCGAGACGTTCAAACAGCTCAAGGGGCGGACCATCGTCACCACCATGTCGACCGACATGGGCAAGCAGGTGGTCGCCGCGCTGGAGTCGGTCGGGCTCTCCCAGAAGGACGTCAAGATCGTCGACCTGGACCCGGACCAGGGGCTGGCCGCGTTCCTCAGCGGCACCGGGGACGCCTACCTCGGGGGCATCCCGCAGCGGGTGCGGGCGACCGCCGAGGGGATGCCGGTGCTCGCCTCCGGCCCGGACCTCGCCCCGCCGCCGATCAACGGCCTGGTCACCACCACCGACTTCGCCACGGCGAACGAGGAGGCGCTGCTCAAGCTGGTGAACACCTTCCACCGGATCGTCCGCTACTGCGACGCCAACACCGCCGAGTGCGGCAAGATCATTACTGACCGGCTGAACAAGGACACCGGCGCGAACCTGACCGTGCAGGGCTTCCAGGACTTCTGGCAGAAGTTCGAGCTGTACGCGCCGAACGCCAAGGCGACCAAGGAGCTGATCCTCGACCCGGGTGGGGTCTCCTACTGGAAGAAGACCTGGGACGGCGACAACTCCTACCTGACCTCGAACGGCTCCATCCCCAAGGCGGCCGACGCCGGCAAGCACTTCCTGGTCGAGCAGACCTGGAACAAGTACGTCGAGAAGTTCGGCGCGGACGAGACCGGCTTCTGACGGCACCGAGCAACGGACGGGAGAGCTGCGATGCTGCGGATCCACCAGATCGTCACCGGTGAGCTGGAGAGTTCCCTCTCGGTCAGCCTGCTCAACAGTGGCGCACACCCTGACCTGGACCGGTCGCGGGTCCTGCCGTACGGCTTCCGGAACGACATCCGGCGGCGCAACGGGCAGGTCACCGAGGGGGTGATGGTGCCGGTGCCGGTCTGGCTGATCGAGGGCACCGACAAGACCATCCTCATCGACACCGGCCTGGGGGCCATCGACGAAGTGTCGGCGATGCAAAGCCGCTACGGGGTCGACTTCGTCGCCTCCCGCGCGGAGGACCAGGACCTCGTGGCCGGGCTGGCCCGGCACGGGGTCCGTCCCGAGGACGTGGACGTGGTCGTCCTGACCCACCTCCACTTCGACCACGTCGGCAACAACGAGCTCTTCCCCCGGGCGCGGTTCGTCGTGCAACGCGACGAGCTGCCGCAGGCGATCGCCCCACCGTCGTTCTGCATGTTCTACTACCCCGACTACTCCTACAAGATCACCGCCATCCGAGACCGGCTGGACGTGATCGACGGCGACGTCGACATCGCCGACGGGGTCCGCCTGATCAAGATCGGCGGTCACACCCCCGGCTGCATGGTGGTCATGGTCGAGACCGCGCTCGGCACCGTCTGCCTGACCAGCGACGTCATGTACAACTACCGCAATCTTGAGCTCAACTGGCCGATGGGTTCGTTCTGGAACCTGCCCGAGCTGATGCGGGGCTACGCCCGCCTGCACCGCGAGGCGGACGTCATCGTCCCCGAACACGACTGGCAGTTCCGCGAACACTTCCCGAGCGGCACCATCGAATAAGGAGTCCGGCCGTGAGAATTCTGCTGCTCGGAGAGTCGTGGTTCATCCACCTGATCCACCAGAAGGGCTTCGACAGCTTCACCAACAGCGAATACCAGGAGGGCGGCGCGGAGTTCAAGGCCGTCCTGCGGGCCCGGGGCTGGGAGGTGGAGCACATCCCCGCCCACCGCATCGCCGACGACCTGCCCACCACCGTCGAGGACCTCCGCCGGTACGACTGCGTGGTGATCAGCGACGTCGGGGCGAACACCTTCCTGCTCACCCCGGCGGTCTTCCGGACCTCCGCCAGCGAGCCGAACCGGCTCGCCACCATCCGAGAGTACGTCCGCACCGGCGGCGCGCTGCTGATGGTCGGCGGCTACCTCTCCTTCTCCGGCATCGACGGCAAGGCCCGGTACGGGCAGAGCCCGCTGGCCGACCTGCTCCCGGTCGACCTGTGCGGCGGCGACGACCGGGTAGAGGCCCCCGAGGGGGTCCAGCCGAAGGTGCTGACCAGTCACCCGGCCCTGCCCGACCAGCAGACGGAGTGGCCGGCGCTGCTCGGCTACAACCGCACCACCGCCCGCGACGACGGCGAGGTGCTGGTCACCGTCGGCCCGGACCCGCTGATCGCCGTCCGGCAAGTCGGCGCGGGGCGTACCGGAGTCTTCACCTCCGACCTCGCCCCGCACTGGGCCCCGCCGTCCTTCCTGGCCTGGCCCGGCTACCCCGAGCTGTGGGCCCGCCTGCTCACCTGGCTGGCGGCCCGGTGACGGTCCCGGGACCGGCGGCGGACGACCCGGTCGAGGTGCTGGTGGTCGGCAGCGCCAACCTCGACCGGGTGATCCGGCTCGACCGGTTGCCCCGCCCCGGCGAGACGGTGCTGACCGGCGACGCCGAGACCGGTGCCGGCGGCAAGGGCGCCAACCAGGCGGTCGCGCTGGCCCGGCTCGGCCGCCGGGTCGCGCTCCGCGCCGCCGTCGGCCGGGACGCCGGCGGCGAGACCCTGCTGGCCGCCCTGCGCTCCGCCGGGGTCGACGTCTCCCGGGTACGCCGCGTCGACGACGCCCCGACCGGGGAGGCACTGATCCTGCTCGACCCCACCGGCGAGAACTCCATCGTGGTGCTCGACGGCGCCAACCGGCGGCTCGCGCCGGCCGATGTCGCCCCCGCCCACCCGGCACCCGCGGCCGTGCTGGTCCAGTGCGAGATCCCGACGGCGGCGGTGCGCGCCGCCCTCGCCGTCACCGGACCGCTCCGCGTGCTCAACCCGGCCCCGGCCGGGTCGGTCGACGCGGCCCTGCTCGACCAGGTGGACGTGCTGGTGCCGAACCGGATCGAGCTGGCCCAACTCACCGGGCTGTCGGTCGACGACGTCGACGACGCCCGACGGGCCCTCGCGACGCTGCCGGTACGACAGGTGGTGGTCACCCTCGGCGCGGCCGGCGCGCTGGTCCGCGACGGGCACCGGTACGACCTGGTGCCCGCCCCGACGGTGCCGGTGATCGACACCACCGGGGCGGGCGACTGCTTCTGCGGCGCGCTCACCGCGGCCCTGGTGGACGGGACCCCGCTGGCCGAGGCCGCCCGGTTCGCGGCGACCGCCGCCGCGCTCTCCACCCGCGCCGTCGGCGCGCAGGGCGGCCTCCCCACCCGGGCGGACGTCACCGACCTGCTCGCCCGGCTGCCCTGAGCTCCAGCCGGGGCGGCACTCTCAGCCGGGGCGACGCAGGACGAAGGTTTCCGGCTCGGCGCGGCCGTACCAGTCGGTGCGCCGGCCCACGTGGGTCCCGCCGAGTCGCCGGGCGACGCCTCGTTCCCCGGAGCCAGCACCGCGTGGATCACCTCGGTGCCGGTGTGCGCCCGCTCCCGCTCGATGAGGGCCCGGGCGGCTTCGGTGGCGTACCCGGTGCTCACCGGGCGATCGTGGTCGGGGCGCGCGGGTCGCGGGCAACCTCGGCAAGGATGTCCCGGGCGACAGGCCGGTGCGTGATCTCAGCCGGTGCGGTGCGCTCGGCCTCGACCAGCACCCGTGCCGCGTTGCCCGCGTCCCCGGCATGCAGATAGGCGCGGGCGACGTCAAGCAGGTGCGCGGCGCGGTGTTCGGCGGGCAGCCACCGCCAGCCGGCTCGCGCGGTGGCCTTCTCATGCCAGGCGATCGCCTCCTGGGTGTCGCCGGCTTCAACGGCTGCGGTGACGCGGGCCAGGTCGACGGCGGTGGGACCGAATCCGGTGCGGTGGTGGTCGTACCCGTCGCCGACCTGTTCCGCCATGCCGGCGGCCTCGTCGAGCAGCTCCCCGGCGGCGGCCTCGTTCCCGTCCTGCGCCGCCGCCGCGCCGGCTTGAACGAGCAAGGCTCCGCACAGGGACAGCTCCGCCGGCGTGCCGTGCTCGACCGCGGGCGGGGCAATCCGGTACGCGGCACCGAGCGTCACCGCCTTCGCCTCCCGCGCCCGGCCGAGCGCACGCAACACCTGACCGAGCTGCACGGCCGCGGCGGCCACCAACTCCCGGTCGCCGGCGGCGGCGAGCATCGCCCGATCCACCGCCAACCACGCCAGCTCGGCGTCGCCGAGCTTGAGCAACAGAGAAGCGGTGATCCGGTACGCCTCGACGAGCGGCACCCGGCCCGTCACCGGATCCTCAGCGTGGGTGTGCTGCGCGTCGGTGAGCAGGTCCGGCACCAGGTCCACCACCTGCGGGTAGCGGGCGTACTGGAACGTCGTCCACGCGTACCCCACATCTCGCAGCATCCGGTCCACCGGCACCACCGGACGGCGGCCCACCGGCTTACCCAACGGGATCTCGTAGCGGGACAGCGCCGCCCTGATTCGCTCGACGCCATCGCCGCGATTCGCCGCCTTGACCGGTGCAGCGTCCTGGCCGACCAGCGCGGCGGTGTCGACGCGGAGCACCCGGGCGATCTCCTGAAGCGTGGACAGCTTGTCCAGCCGCCGGACGCCCCGCTCGACCTTGTCGACCCAACTCTTCGACTTGCCGAGCCGGTCGGCGAACACCTGCTGTGACAGCTTCCGCCGACCCCGCCAGTAAGCCACCCGCCGCCCCACCGGCAACAACTCAACGCTGCCCACGACGCCACCGCCGATCCGGCACCGCCCGGGTCGTCTCTTCCACCGGGATCCGGTCGGCCTCCGCCTCGGCGAGAAGCCGTCGCTTCGCCGCCTCCCGCTCGGCCGCCTGAATCTGCTCACCCCGGCTGATCGCCGGTTCGCCGCCCTTATCCGGCATCTCCGCCTCCGCCACCTCAGGTGACAGAAAGCTACGGAAGGCTACGGTGCGGAAAGGGTAGGGTTCGTACCCCTACATCACGAGACGAGGCCAACCTTCATCGCGAGGTCACGAGCCTCGTCGCGGGTGGAACGCGGGCCGTCGAGCAGGTCCAGCGTGATCTGGCGGGCGTACCCGTTGAAGCGGATCGTCTCCGGCGCCGACTCGTACGCCTGCCCCAGGAACGCCACGGCCGCTTCCTTGTCGTTCTTGCCGTAGTGCGCCCGCGCGACCTCGATGAGATGGCGCGCCCGTCGTGGCCGCGACGGAATCGCCGCCGCGTCATGGCGACGCGCCTGCCGCACCGCCTCGCCGGACTTCTGCAACTCCACCGCCACCGTCACCGCGTGAGCGCCCATGACGACCCGTGAGAACGACGTCTGCGGCTGGTAGAAGCCTGCCGGCAGGTGACTCGCCACCGCGTCCGCGCGGTCCCAGAATCGCCACGCCCGGCCCTCCTCGCCGGCACGGGCGGCGGTGTAGGCGGCCTCGAAGTTCACCGCGCCCCACAACGCCAGCAGATTGGTGTTGGCATCGGCGATGCGTGGCTCCAGGCCCGACAGGATGTCCAGCGTCACGGCCATGGCAGTGTCCCAGTCCCCCGCGTCCCGGTGCACCTGGCACAGGAACCACCCCGCACCCGCCACCGCCTCCGGGTCCCCGGATTCCTGCGCCGCTACCATCGCCCGGTCCGCGACCCGCCACAGCAGCTCGGCGGCGGGCTGGTAGGCGAGGAACATCTGGGCCAGCCCGAGCGTCTCCGCAAGCAGGGCCTGCGCCTGCCGACGGTCGCCGGCCTCGTACGCCAGGGCGGCGCGTTGCGCATCCCGCAGCAGCCCCGGCAGCAGACCGCCCAGCACCGTTCGATGGTCCGACGCCTGATGGCGTGCCCGCCACGCCGCGTCGAGGCGCGCCCTGAGGCTGGACAGCGGTTCGGGCGGCACGTCGGCGGAGCGGGGAAAGCGATTCACCGCGTCCCGCACCGACGCCAACGCCGGGTGCTCCGGCCCGTTGACCACGGCTGACCGGTCGCTCAACTCCCCGACCAGCGCGGACACGTCGACCTTGAGCGCCCGCGCGATGCGGTCCAGCATGTGCACCCGCGGCGGCAGGATCCGATCCGTCTCCACCGCCTTGATCCACTCGGCGCTCCGACCCACCAGCCCGCCGAGCACCGCCCTCGTCTTCCCGGACCGCTCCCGGTAGACCTTGAGCCGCTGCCCGAACGTCAACTCCGGCAAGGAATCCATCCCGGACCTCCTCGTAGCGCGGACGCACCGCCGGCCTGCCGGCTGCGTCAGTCCACGCTACCGAGCCAGCGGTCACCCCATAAGGCCCACACGCCAGGGACCGCAGCCTTGCGAACTTCGCCGCTCAACCTGCGGCGCCCCGGTCGGCTGGCTGGTCGCGCCGTATCTTGGGCTTACGCTGTTAGTGGCTGGTTGCCGACGTTTCACGCTGTCTTGTGCCCCGGGTGTGCCCCGGAAGGCTTTTTGGCCCCCAAGCGGCCGAGCCATCGGCGCGCATGCTCCAAGCCCACTTCGTTGTCGGCTGCGCTCGTGATTCCGGTCAGATCGTCGTCAACAATGCGGCGGGCGAAGTAGTCAGCCTGCACCGCACCGCGAAACCGCAGCATGGCCAGCAAGCCGTGTTCCACCTCGGCGCGCGTCATCGTCTTGCTCTCTAGGTATGCCTCCACCAGGTAGTCGGCGTTATCGATACCTCCGACATACATCACTGCCGACGCGAGGTCGTACAACAGCGGACCGCTCATCGCGATACTCCAGTCGATCAGTCCGCACTCTCCCGTCATGCGGTCGAGCCGGAATGCCTCTGGAGCCGGATCGGTGTGTAGCAGGCCCCACGACAAAGACCCGACATCAAGCGCCTCGTACCCCGCAAGGGCGGCCGCCACTGAGGGTTGAACCCAAGGGCGAACTGCCAGATGTGCTGCCCGCGCATCGACCCAGTGAAACTGGCCGGCATCCTTGATCGTCACGCTTCTAAGTGCTGCGTGCACTCGCGCCAGGGTTGCCCCGATCAGCCGTTGCTCGTCCGGGCTCCTGCCAAGCAGCCCGCTCCCTGGGACCCAGTTCAACAACCCGAGCGGCACTCCGTCGACATCGGCGACGAGGCTTCCGTGCCTCGTCACTACCGGGGTGCCCGCCGGAACGCCTGCCGCCTCGACGTGAGCCGCGACCTCAAGGCCGCCCATGAAGGACCGGCGCGATCCCGGCGCAACTGCCTTGGCTACCCACCGTTCACCGCCCTCGGAGACGAACCACGTCGCCGAGTTCATGCCGCCGTTGTGCACCTGAACCGCCGCGTTCGCCAGTCCCCAATGGGCCGCGAGACACGCACGCAGCTTCCCGTTATCGATCACCAGCAAGAGTCAAACACCCATCCACCGCAACTGGCTACGAACTCCACCAGCAGGCGAACGAAGGACCAGTAGCAACGAGCGTGCCGACGGTCGGCAGCTTCCTCACCTACTGGCTGGCCGTAGATCATCCAGCCGAACCGGGCACCCCTGACCTACGCCACCTACGAGACGTTCGTCCGCCGCTACATCTCCCCCGGCCTCGGGGCGAAGCGGCTCGACCGGCTCCAGTCCCGCGACGTGCAGACCTGGATCAACCACGTGGCCCGGACCTGCCAGTGCTGCGCCCAGGGCAAGGATGCCGCCCGCCCAAAGCACAAGCGCCGCTGCTGCGCGGTCGGCCGCTGCGGGCCGCCCTGACCCACGCCCAGGCCGAAGACCTCATCACTAAGAACCCGGCCGTGACGGTCAACCTCGCCGCCGTCCGCCGCCGCCGGGGCAAGTCGTGGTCGAGCGATGAGGCCCGGAAGTTCCTGGAGTCCGCGAGAGCAGACGATGATCCGCTCTACGCCGCCTACGCCCTGGTCCTCGTCACCGGCCTCCGCAAGGGCGAAGCCCTCGGACTGACATGGGAGGACATCGACCTCGACGCCGGAGAACTGACCATCGGCCGCCAACTCCAACGCGTACGCGGCCAACTCCTGCACCGCGACACCAAGACCCAGGCGTCCGACGCCACCCTCCGCTTGCCCGACATCTGCCTGACGGAGCTCAAGCTCAGACAGCAACAACGCGACGAGGCCGAAGCAGCCGCCGGCAAGGCATGGCACGAAAGCGGACTCGTCCTGACCACCCGATATGGCACACCGATCGAGCCGCGCAACTTCCAACGCTCCTGGCAGGCGAGGTGCGAGAAAGCCGGCGTCACGCCGATCACCGTCCACGACGCCAGGCGAACCTGCGCCACCCCTCCTGGCTGACCTCGACGTCCACCCCAGAGTCGCACTCAAGCGCCTCGGCGACTCCCTGAGCCGCTGACGAGAACTGCTGACCAAAGCTGCTGGACGACAGCAGAAAGGCCACCTCCCGAAGCCGGGAAGTGGCCTGTGGCCTGCGTGGGCGATACTGGGATCGAACCAGTGACCTCTTCGGTGTGAACTCTCGGCGAGCCGGTCGGATCGGGCTCGACACGAGGTCAAAGGCCTGCTGACGCGCTTCTCGGTCTGGTTCGGCTGGCGCGGTTGCTGTACTTCTCTGCTGTACTTCTCATCCGCGTGTAGCGCCGCTCAGCCGATCCCGAGCGTGGCGGCGAGCTTCGCGATCGTGGTCGGGGCGCGCGGGTCGCGAGCAACCTCGGCCAGGATGTCCCGGGCGACAGGCCGGCACGTGATCTCGGCCGGCGCTGTGCGCTCGGCCTCGGTCAGCAGGCGAGCCGCGTTGCCCGCGTCCCCAGCGTGCAGGTGGGCGCGGGCGATGTCGAGCAGGTGCGCGGCTCGGTGTTCGGCGGGCAGCCACCGCCAGCCGGAACGCGCTGTGGCCTTCTCGTGCCAGCCAATCGCCGCATGAGCGTCGCCGGCCTCGACGGCTACGGCGGCGCGCGCCAGGTCGACGGCGGTGGGCCCGAACCCGGTGCGGTGATGGTCGCAGCCGTCACCGATCTGCTCCGACATACCGGCGGCCTCGTCGAGCAGCTCGCCGGCGACAGACTCCTTACCGTCCTGCGCCGCCGCCAGACTGGCCTGGATGAGCAACGTCCCGCACAGCGACAACTCCACCGGTCCGCCGTACTCGATTACGGATGGAGCCATCCGGTACGCGGCAGCGAGCATCACCGACCTCGCCTCCCGCGCCCTCCCGAGCGCGCGTAACACTTGGCCGAGCTGGACGGCTGCGGCGGCCACCAGCTCCCGGTCGCCGGTGGCGGCGAGCATCGCCCGATCCACGGCCAACCACGCCAGCTCAGCGTCACCGAGCTTGACCAGCAGCGCGGTGACGATCCGGTACGCCTCCACCAACGACGCCCGGCCCGCTTCCGGGGCCCCGGCGTTAGTGCGCTGCGCATTGGTGAGCAGGTCCGGGGCCAGGTCGACCACCTGCGGATAGCGGGCGTATTGAAACGTCGTCCACGCGTACCCCACATCCCGCAACATCCGATCCACCGACACCACCGGGCCGCCTGCCGGCTTGCCCAACGGGATCTCGTAGCGGGACAACGCCGCTCTGATCCGCTCGACGCCGTCGCCGCGACCCTTCGCCTGCACCGGCGCGGCGTCCTGGCCGACAAGCGCGGCGGTGTCGATACGGAGCACACGGGCGATCTCCTGAAGTGTCGACAGCTTGTCCAGCCGCCGCACGCCCCGCTCGACCTTGTCCACCCAGCTCTTCGACTTGCCGAGCCGATCGGCGAACACCTGCTGCGACAACCTTCGCCGGCCCCGCCAGTACGCCACCCGCCGACCGACCGGCAACACCTCAACGCTGCCCACGACGCCACCGCCGATCCGGTACCGCCCGGGTGGTCTCCTCCACCGGAATCCGATCCGCCTCCGCCTGGGCGAGAAGCCGCCGCTTCGCCGCCTCCCGCTCGGCCGCCTGAATCTGCTCACCCCGGCTAACCGCCGACTCATCGCCCATACCTGCCATCTCTCACCCTCCGCCACCTCAGGTGACGGAGAAGCTACGGAAGGCTATGGACGGGCCCCATGGCCAGCGGACATGTCACCGTGACATGGGACGGCTCGACCAGTGCGAGTGGTCGCCATACGCTCTTGGCTTGAACACCATGGGTAGTCGGAATGCGACGCTGGGAGCCGCCGTGCTGCTCGATCCGCTTCGAATACCAGAGGACGCATGGTCACACGGCGAGGTGCTGACCGCCTTGGCCGCCCGCGACATCGGCGGGCTGTTCCGCTGGATCACCAGCCTCACCGGCGCGAGCCAGAGCCGGATCGGGGCCACCGTGGGGCTGGAGCAGGGCTACGTCAGCCGGATCATCGCCGGCCGCAAGGTCACCTCGATAGACGTGTTGGAGCGGATCGCCGACGGATGCCGGATGCCCGACCATGCGCGAATCGCGATGGGCTTGGCACCCCGACAGACCGCGTTGACGGCCGAACCGGGCCGGCTTTCTCCCAATCGGCCCAGCGAACCGCCAGCTACTCGGACCTGGCAAGACGACGTACGCAGTGCCACAGAGCTTTGGCGAGGTGACGTGAACCGTCGAGACGTACTCCGGCAGGTGGCCTTCAGTTCCGCCGGCTACACCCTGCCGGCGTTGCGCTGGTTCACGGCTCCCGATTCGGCCCCGGTGACCCAGCCCGGCCGCAATACCGTCGGTCAACCGCAGATTGACACCATCCGCGCGATGACCGCGACCTACCGCGGGCTGGACAACCAGTACGGCGGCGGGCACGCCCGTGACACCGTCGCCCGCTACCTCCACCAGGAGGTGACCCCGCTGCTCACCGATGGGCGCTACGACCACCCCACCGGCCAACGGCTGCTCAGCGCCGCTGCCGAACTGGCCCAACTCGCCGGATGGCAGGCGTACGACATAGCAGAACACGGCATCGCCCAGCGGTACCTCACCCTCGCCCTGGACTTCGCCCACGCCGCCGGAGACAACGGGCTCGGCGCGGAAATCCTCGCGGCGATGAGCCACCAGGCCACCTACCTGGGCCACACCACCACCGGCCTCGACCTCGCCCGCGCCGCCGGCCAGGCCGCCCGACGCGCCGGGGTCCCCGTCCTGGCCGCCGAGGCCCACGTCATGGAAGCCCACGCCCTGGCCGAGGCCCGTGACGAACGAGCCTGCGCCGCCGCGCTGCACAAGGCCGAACAAGCCCTCGACCGGGCCGACCGCAGCACCGACCCGCAATGGCTCAGCTACTTCGACGAGGCATACCTGTCGGCCAAGTTCGGCCACTGCTTCCACGCCCTCGGCCGCAACACCCACGCCGAACGCTTCGCCGCCCGATCCCTACGCATGGATAACCGCTACGTACGCGGCAAAGCCTTCAACCTCGCCCTACTCGCCAGCATCCACGCCCAACAGGGCGAAGCCGAGCGGGCATGCACCACCGGCGGGGAGGCGTTGAATTTGACCACGCAGCTACGCTCCGCCAGAGCCGTCCGCTACCTCCGAGACCTGCAAAGCCAACTCGTCCCACACCGGCGACTGCCCGCCGTCCGGGTCTTTACCGGCCGCGTTGACGCCACCCTCGGCGCTCGACGCTGACCGTCACAGCTCCTCACGGGCCTTACGCGCGACCAGCTCCAGCACCGCGATCACCGTGCCGGCACCGACGATCTCGCCCCGAGCCACAAGCCGGTAAGCCTCGTCGAGCGGGATCCAGGCGACCTGCTCAGCCTCGTTAACGTCCACCGGCGTGCCGATGTGCTCGGCCTGCCGGGCCAGGAACAGCAGATTCTCGGCGTCGGCCGTACCGACCCACGGCTGGAAGGACAGCAACGGCTCGACGCCTTGAGGGCGCCAGCCGGTCTCCTCCTCAACCTCCCGCACCGCACACGCCGCCGGCTGCTCCTCGCCGTCGACGTAACCGCCGGGCAGCTCCCACACCCATCGGTCGAACACGAAACGGTGCCGCCGCATCAACAGCAGGCGCTCCTGGTCGTCGAGCAAGGCGACCATGGCCGACCGGGGAGCCCGGATCACGTACTGCTCAAAGCGAACCCCGTCGGGCAGCTCGACCTCGGCGATGCTCAGCCGCGCCCGCCTGGTGTCGTCCACGACCCGCTCGCTGTGAATGGTCCACCGGGTCAGCTCCGTCGCCTGCTTCTCCACCACCCTGCCAGTATCCGCACGACCCCCTCCCGGTGCTCGACAGGCAACGCCTACTGGCCGCACCACCCCGGCCGCCCGACCACTCGCTTGTAGGTTCTGGGCGCTCCGTCCGGGCGTGTCCGCGCACGTCTCTGACGTCGGGCGCTGATTCGTAGCCCTCCGTCGCTGGTCTCCGTCGTCCAGCCTGGTTGCTGTCACCGTTGCTGTCGAGAACTACGGGGCCATCGCGCCTGGGACCTCGCCGGACTGTCAGCTTGGGAATCGGATTGAGTGGCAACTCTGGCGCGTGGTGCGAGCTGCGCGTGGCGACACGGCCAGCACAGCCACACTCTACGGTGGACCCCCGCTCGTCGGTGTTGACCCTTGTATCGGACACGTAGCGGGCACGGCTGGCAGCGAGGCAGGATGTTCCGATGGCATGGGAGTGGGTCGGGCCGGTCACCACATGCGTGGTTGGCGTTGCAGGCGTTGCAGGGACCGTGTGGACGGCTGGACGGAGCCGGACTGCGCAGTTGGAGGCTATGCGAATTCAAGGCGAATCACAGAGGACTCATGCACTGACTGCCGAGAAGCGCGTCATCTACGCCAAATATTTGCGCTGCGCCGAGATGTCCATTGACTCTACCGATCGCCTTAAGAGATTGGTAGAGAAGCTTCAAAATCTGAAGTCAAATCCGTCGGAAACCCAGGAGTCCGAGGAACTCGTCCAACTTCGGAAGCTGGCCGAAGCGGAGCATGAACAGTCCGATTCTCATGATAGAGAGTTGGCCGCATTGCGTGCAGAGATTGCCGTAATTGGCGGACCCTTGATTGGTAGCCTCGCAAGTCAGACAAACTCCGCCCTGCACGGGTATTTCGTAAGTGGCGATTTCTCCGAGATAAATGCTTACTTGTCACGCACTGTAGCCGTGATGCACTTAGATCTGGATGTAAGCAAGCCTGACCGCGAGCGGATCATCGAAAGGCTCATCCGAGAGGCCGACTAAGAGTCATCCCGGCACTCCTCTGATACAAAGATCAGCCGACTCCCGTCCTGGGCCGAGGTTGACCTCTCTGTCCCGAAGGAATGATCACGGGGCACGAAGCTGGCTCCGCACGCCCTTCGGCCTGCTGCAAGATCCACGTCCATCCAGGCATGTCCGTCGCTGTTCGCACCGATCGTCACGTAGTTAGTCACCGAAGCTGGGCCTTCGGCCCTGGTGACGGTCAGTTTGGGGACCGCGTTGATCCACGCGGTGTTTGGTCGTTCCAACGAAGATCCAGGCACGGAACGTTCGGCTTTCAACTGTCGGCAGTGCCGCTGTATGCCTCAGTTAACTGCTATATCGGGCACGGCTTGCACGGTCCGGACCGTCACTCGTCAGGCAAAGCCCAACGGAATATGCACGAAGTCGAGAGTCGGGTTCTCGAATTCGCGGACATGGTCCGTGTATCTCAACATGTACCTCATGCGAGACCGCAGACCATTGAAAGCAGAGGATGCGAGAAAAAACCTAGTTTCGCCATGCTCATTCGGGATTCCGGTAACTTCGAAAAAGGCGCACCCACCCTTCTCTACACGCGCAATGCTGTCGATTCCCAGCTTCACGGCGGACGCCTTCTCTAGCTCAGGGAGGTCTTCCGGCCCCTTGTTAAAGGTGTAGTCCCGATCATAGAGGAAAAATGAGTACTTGGCCATCACCTCCCTGTCTCGACGCACAAATTTGCCCACCTCGGGGTATAGGCTACCCTTTCCCGTCTTGCATTCTACAAACACTAATCCCTCATCAAGTAGCGCTACGCAATCGAATTCGTCACCCGGGTCAGCGTCCTTTAGTCTGATCCCAAACCCCGATGCACGCGCAGCGAATTCACGAACGAATAGCTGACTGATATACCATTCGAAGGTATTGGCATACAAGCCTTGCGTCAGCTGAAGGCGCTTTCCGCGACGAGCCCCAATGCTTCGACAAATGGCTAGGTAGCCATTCACCGCGTCAACACTTGACCCCTCTAACTCGGTGTTGCCGAAAGCCATGTCGCGAAGCGTTTTTCGAAATGAGTCTTTCGACATTTCAAAGTAAAGGATGTCCTTCAACGCGCGCACGACATTCGCGTCGTCACAGTCAGGCAGAAGAATATCTCGATCGGACCCCTGCTTCGTAACTTCGTGCCCGCGCTGCATCAGCAGCTGAGATATTTTTGTAAGCACGCCGACGCGCTCCGTCCTAATCCGACGTTCGAGTAGCAGCGACTTTACCTAGGAGAAACCACACCGCCCATCCCTGTCTGCCATCGACCCGCCCTCCTGGGGAGCGGACCGCCGCCCGGCCCGCCACGTCAAGACGGCCTTGACGCACGGGCGGACGCTGGCGGGTCGGGCGGTGGTCTGCTCGGCTCGCCCGGGTCGATGGCAGGCGGGATGGGCTCGCCCCGTAACCACCCACGGACCGCAAGCCGCCGACGGCCTCCCGGCGATCCTGGAGCCGGAGCGCCCCCGCCGGAGGCGCAGTAACCGCAACCCTGTACCCGCCGCCAGTTTGCCGACGCGGCCGGCGTCGCTTCCCTGCGCCGCGCGGGCTCGTGGCCGCGCGGCCCCGGCCGGCTGCCGGCTAACCCTCACCCGATCAACGCTGCGGTCGTCATACGGCGGCCACTCCGGGCTTTCCGCTCTCCGCGCCAGCCGCCGGGCGTGTTGCGTGGCCGGAGTCGGAGCGCCAGCGGAGCGACGGACGCGCGCCCAGGCGGCGGCGCGTGCGGCCCGTTGCGGGCCGCCTTGATAGACGTACAGAAAGTCCTCCCACACAAGCCGGCAGCCAGCCCCGGCCTCGCACGACAACGGGATCCGGGTCGCATAGGCCACCCCACCGTTTCGCCGCCGCCCTGCAAAGATAACGGCGTGGACCGCTTCGAGGGCCGGTGCTGGCTGGACTGGTGGGCGAACTCATCCACCGTCCTCGGCAGCGTCGAGGTGGCCATCGTGATTGCCGCCGTGACCGGCGACTGGGAGGCCGACGGTCGTCTGGTCAGCGCGAGCGACGAGGACTGCGAGGCGTTTGCGTTCCTCTGCGAACTCGATCCGGTCTTCACGCTGCGATTCGAAGACGGAAGTGTTCTCGCCGTCACCGTGCAACCCACGGATGGGCATCGCCGCTTCAGCCTCACTGAGTACACCGGTCCGGTTCAGCGAGCGGTCGTCAACCGCATCGCGCTGTAGGCAGCACCGAACCTGACTGACTCGACGTCAGTTTCGCGTTACGTTGACGTGTCGGTACACGGTGCTACTCTGGCGCTCGTCGAGCACGCCAGCGCGGCCTTCCCGCCGGATCGCTAGACTCGACGTCGGAGATGCCGAGCGGCCTTACTGCCGCTAATGCGGGCCACGTTCTCGCCGGCTCTCGATCGCACCGGCCGCTATGCCGGTCCCCGAATCCGCTGATCGGGCCCAGCACGGTCCTCCTGCCGTCCACGATGGCCCGGATTCGCTTACCTCCACGGGCGGGGCAGCCTGCGGCAACCTGCCGAATGCCGACATCCCAGGCTCCCCACCCGTGCCGGCCCTCATCACTAAGTCCACGAGCGTGAAAAGACATGACCCATCGGCGGGAAGTGGCAACGCCACAATTCCGCCCTCCGGCGTCAGCCGCCCTCTCGGCGGTGCCAGGAGACACGACGAACACCACCAGCGGACACCAGTTCACGGCTGGTGGTGCTTCGCCTCCCGTCCCTGCCACCCCCTGAAGAGGAGACAGCCATCTTCACCACCTACCGCCCCGGCCTCGCCGCCGGCCGTGACGCCCAGGTTCTGCACCGCGCCGCCTCGCCGGAGTTCTCCGGCTGGCTGGAGCACACCCGCCCCGCTGGCGGCTGCGCCCGACCGATCCGCCTCACCGGCACCATCACCGCCGTCGACCGGAACACCGGCCGCATCACCGGCCAGCTACACACCGACGAGCTGCCCGACCGCACGCTCTACAAGGCGTGCGGCAACCGCCGTGAATCGGCCTGCCCGGACTGCGCCTGGGTCTACCAGGGCGACGCCTACCAGGTCGTTTGTCGCGGCCTGACCGGCGGCAAGGGCGTCCCCGCCTCGGTTAGCCGGCACCCGGTCGTCTTCGCCACCTTCACCGCCCCGTCCTTCGGCCCGGTCCACCACCGGCACGTCCCTCGCCACACCTGCCGTAACCGGCATCGCTGCGACTGCCGCCCCGCTCCCTGCCTCGCCCGTAGAGCCGCCGGCACCTGCCGGCATGGGCAGCCCGCGGCGTGCTTCGCTCGGCACGAGGCCAACGATCCGCGGCTCGGCCAGCCGTTGTGCCTGGACTGCTACGACCATGACTACCACGTGGTCTGGAACGGGTTCTCCGGTGAGCTGCGGCGGCGCACCAAGCAGGCGATCGAACGGCACCTCGCCGCCTTCTGCCGCCGACGAGGCATCCCCTTCGTCCGGGTCGTCACGGCCTCGGGCAAGGTCCGTTGGGTGCCCCCCGTGCGGGTGTCGCACAGCAAGGTCGCCGAGATACAGCGCCGAGCAGCGGTGCACTTCCACTGCCTGCTGCGCCTCGACGGCGTCGACCCCAACGACCCGGACGCGCTCGTGCCACCACCGGCCGGCATCACCGTCGACGACCTGGAGGCCGCCGTCCACGCCGCTACCCGCCAGATCACCGTCACCACACCCCCGCACCCCGACCAGCCACAGGGATGGCTGATCGGCTGGGGCGAGCAGGTCGACGTCCGGCGCATCAACACCGCGAGCGGTGAGCTGCCTGACGGCAAGGTCTCCGCCTACCTCGCCAAGTACGCCACCAAAGCGACCGAGGCCATCGGCCACTCCTCCACCCGGCTCACCTCGGCCACGGTCGACGACTACGCCGACCCCGGAGGCGACCACGTCGCCCGTCTCATCGACGCCTGCTGGCACCTCGGCCGCCCCACCCAGACCGACGGGAGCGGTGGCGCCGTAACAGCCGGCGACCGTCAAGACAGCCTTGACACCAAACCGAACGCCTACGCCAGGCTGCGCCGATGGGCACACGTGCTCGGCTTCGGCGGCCACTTCCTCACCAAAGCCCGCCGCTACTCCGTCACCTTCGGCCAACTCCGCGACACCCGCGCGACCTACCGGCGCGGAGAGAACGACGAACCCACCGACACCATCACCGTCGGGACCCTCACCTACATCGGGTCCGGCTGGCTGACCGAAGGCGACGCCCTGCTCGCCAACACCACCGCTCAACAGCGACGCGAGAGCAGACGCATCGGTCGAGAAGAACTCGCCCACGAGGCGTGGCTGGGGGTGGCCGCATGAGCCGACACCTCACCCCGCGCTGGTACTCCCCCGCCGAGGTCGCCGTCCTGCTCGGCTTCGGCATCTCCAAGGTCAAGATGAAGATCGCCACCGGCGAGCTGCGCTCCATCAAGGACGGCAAGTACCGCCGCGTCCTCCCCGAATGGGTCGACGACTACATCCACGAACAGGTCGAGCGCCAGGAGGCCGCCTGATGCCCGGACGCGCCCGAGCCAACGGCGAAGGCTCGATCTTCCCCTACCGCAACGGCTACGCCGCCTACGTCTGGGTCACCAAGCCCGACGGCCGGCGCACCCGCAAGTACGTCTACGGCAAGACCCGCGAGGCAGTCCACGACAAGTGGATCAAACTGCACCAGCAGGCGAAGCAGGGTCCGGTGGCGACAAGCGTCCCTACGGTCGGCAGCTTCCTCACCTACTGGCTGGCCGAGATCATCCAGCCGAACCGGGCACCGTTGACCTACGCCACCTACGAGACGTTCGTCCGCCGCTACATTGCCCCCGGCCTCGGCACGAAGCGGCTCGACCGGCTGCAAGCCCGCGACGTACAGACCTGGATCAACCAGGTGGCCCGCGCCTGCCAGTGCTGCGCCCAGGGCAAGGACGCCGCCACCCGAGGCACAAGCGCCGCTGCTGCGCGCTCGGCCGCTGCTGCCAGGCCATCCCGTCGGCCCGGACGGTCAGCGATATCCGTGCCGCGCTGCGGGCCGCCCTCACCCACGCCCAGGCCGAAGACCTCATCACTAAGAACCCCGCAGTGCCAGTCACCCTCGCCACCGTCCGCCGCCGCCGGGGCAAGTCCTGGTCGAGCGACGAGGCCCGGAAGTTCCTGGAGTCCGCAAGAGCAGACGATGATCCGCTCTACGCCGCCTACGCCCTGGTCCTCGTCACCGGCCTCCGCAAGGGCGAAGCCCTCGGACTGACATGGGAGGACGTCGACCTCGACGCCGGAGAGCTGACCATCGGCCGCCATCTCCAACGCGTACGCGGGCAACTCCTGCACCGCGACACCAAAACCCAGGCGTCCGACGCCACGCTCCTCCTGCCCGACATCTGCCTGACCGCCCTCCAGCTCAGACAGCAGCAACGCGACGAGGCTGAAGCAGCCGCCGGCAAGGCATGGCACGAAAGCGGACTCGTCCTGACCACCCGATATGGCACACCGATCGAGCCGCGCAACTTCCAACGCTCCTGGCAGGCGAGGTGCGAGAAAGCCGGCGTCACGCCGATCACCGTCCACGACGCCAGGCGAACCTGCGCCACCCCTCCTGGCTGACCTCGACGTCCACCCCAGAGTCGCCATGCAGGTGCTCAGGCACGCCCGCTTCTCGGTAACGAGGGAGATCTACACGCAGGTCACATCGACAAAGACCAGAGAAGCACTCAAGCGCCTCGGCGACTCCCTGAGCCGGCGACGAGAACTGCTGTACAAAGCTGCTGTACGCAAGCAGAAAGGCCACCTCCCGAAGCCGGGAAGTGGCCTTTGACCTGCGTGGGCGATACTGGGATCGAACCAGTGACCTCTTCGGTGTGAACGAAGCGCTCTCCCGCTGAGCTAATCGCCCTCAGCGCCTATGACTCTACCCGATCGAGCGACCGGACCAAAAACCGGGCCTCAGTGCGTCGCGAGGTAGTGCAGCGCCCGCGCCACCACGTCGATGCCGAGGCTGTACTTCAGCGACAGCCACACCACCACCGACACGAAGACCAGCCCGACCAGGCCGAGCACGAAGCGCACCGGCAGCGACCGGCTGGTCACCCAACGCGTCCAGGCGTTGACGTGTCGGCGGGTGAACGCGAGCAGTCGGCGGGCCCAGTGGAACTCGACCGCCCAGACGCCGAGGCCGGCGATGACCAGCAGCCAGCCGGGGCCGGGCAGCGGGATGAGCGCGATGCCGACGGTGACCACGATGGCGCCGAGGATGCCGATGAAGATCTTGAGGGCGACCCGCCCGGTGGGGTTGGCGCGGATGAGGTCGAGCGTGGTGTGCAGCCGGCCCCGCCAGCCCCGCCGCGGCGGCGCGGTGGGAGCGGCTGGGGAACGCCCGTCGACCGGCACTTCGTACCCCCGATTTCTGGCTGTTCGGGCCGCATCCTCCGGCGAATCGCCCGCGGCCCGCGACGCCACCGAGGATCCCCTCGTGACCATTTCCACCCCCAGTGTCGCGCGGGACCGTCACCCCTGCTGAGGACTGGACGTTACCGGAGTAAGTCGACGACTGAACCACCCGTTGCCGGGCGGGACGACGGAGTGGGCGGAACCGGAAATCCTACTCGGGGTCTCCCGGCCCCGAAGGCTTTCCGACCCCCTTCCCACCACTGGGTGAAGTCAGCGTATGGCGGAGCGTAGCCAGGAGCAGCACCTGAGTATGGGAAAAGCGGGACACGCGCGTTCCGCAGCGGTGCCGGGGGGAGAACGTCCATGAGTGTCATCCGACCGACGACCGTAGAGGTCGAGACGTCGCTAAGGCTCGTCGCGCCTGACGCCACCGCCTTGCCGGTGCGTGCCAGCCTGCGTTACGACCCTGCTGACCCGTATGCGGTCCATGTCCTGTTCCATGCCGAGTCTGCCGGCGGCGAGGCGGTGAGCTGGTCGTTCGCACGCGAACTGCTGGTCACCGGGCTCGACGAGCCGGCCGGCATCGGTGATGTGCGGGTCTGGCCGTGGGCCACCCCGCGCGGCGACTTCGTCGCGCTGGCGCTGTCGTCCCCGGACGGCAACGCCCTGTTCGAGGTCCCGCGCAGCGTGCTGGTGCGCTTCCTGCGCCGGACCTACGTCGTCGTCCCGCGCGGCCGGGAGGCCGAGCACCTGGACGTCGACACCGCGGTGAACCGGCTGCTCGCCGGTCGCTGACCACGGCGAACCCCGGGGCCGCGCGGATCTGCCGAGTCCGCGCGGCCCCGGGCCGTCTGCACACCCGGGGTACGCGGGTCAGCCGCGCGTGGTGATCCCGCCGTCGACCGGGATGACCGCTCCGGTGAGGTACGCGCCGGCGCGCGAGGCGAGGTAGATCGCGGTGCCGGCCATGTCGTCGGGCCGGCCGATGCGGCCCAGCGGCACCTGCTGCTCGATGGCGGCGCGCGACTCCGGGTCGTCCAGCGCGAACGCCATCATCTTGCTCTCGAACGGGCCGGGCGCGATCGCGTTGACGGTGATCGCCTCGCCGGCGAGCTGGTGGGCGAGGCCGCGGGTGAGCATGTGCACGGCGGCCTTGGTGGCGGAGTAGGCGTACACCTCCATCCACGGCACGCGGATCCCGTCGATCGAGCCGATGTTGATCACGCGGGCCGGGTCGTCGGCGCCGGCGGCGGCGCGCAGCGCCGGCAGCAGCGCGGTGGTGAGCCGGAACACGGCCTTGACGTTGACGGCCCAGAGCTTGTCGAACGCGCTCTCCGGATAGTCCTCCAGCGGGGCGCCCCAGGTGGCGCCCGCGTTGTTGACCAGCACGTGGAGCCGGTCGTGGCGCTGCCGGACGGCCTCGGCCAGCGCCAGTGCGCCGGCGTCGCTGCCCAGGTCCGCCGGGATGGCCTCGCAGTGCCCTTCGGCGGAGAGTTCCTTCGCCACCGCCTCGCACACGTCGGCCTTGCGCGAGGAGATGATCACCCGGGCGCCGGCCCGCACGAAACCGCGCGCGATCATCAGCCCGATCCCCCGCGAGCCGCCGGTGACCAGGACCGTCTTGCCGTCGACCGAGAACAGATCCGTCATGCCCATCCCATCGCCGTCTTCGCCGGGGCCGCGGGCCGGTCACCCGACCCGGGCCTTACCGATCGGTAACCTAACCGTCGGTGGTGTGCTCCGACAAGGGCGTCCGAGCGGGACGAAACCGTCGAGATGCAACGTGCGGCCAGGCCGGTTACCGTCAAGGATGATGGTCACTACCGGTCAGCCCTCCCCGGCCACCCGCACCGGCCTCTCGGACACCCGCCTCGACACCGACGAGATCGTCACCGGCGCGCTCGACGAGCTCACCCCCGCCGCCGGCTGGCACCGGCCGATCCTGCTCGGCCGCGACCTGCTGATCCTGGTCACCCACGGCCACGGCACCGCCGAGCTGGACTTCCGGGCCGTGCCCTGCCGGCCGGGCACACTGCTGCGCGCCCGCCCCGGCCAGGCGCTGCGATGCCTCGGCCAGCAGCTCGACGCCACGGTGGTGAGCTGGGGGCCGAACGTGCTGCGCGGCCTCGACGTCGACCCGGACGCGGTGCCCACCCACCGCCAGCTCGCCGGCGAGGACGAGGACGCGGTGATCAGCGAGGTGACCCAACTGGCCGTGGACGCCGACCGACACGCGCTGGTCCCCGCCGCCGCGGCGCTGCTGCGTCACCAGCTCGCCGTGCTGCTGCTGCGGCTGAGCCTGCTGCCGCACGGCGAGCAGGGGCCGGCGCCGGGGGCCGAGGCGGTGACGTTCCGACGGCTGTGCCGGGAGGTGGAACGCGGCTACCGGCACACCCGCCGGGTCGAGGACTACGCCGCCCGGCTCGGCTGCTCCGTGCGTACCCTGACCCGGGCCTGCCTGGCGGTGACCGGTCGCAGCGCCAAGCAGGTCATCGACGAGCGGGTGGCGTTGCAGGCGTGCCGGCTGCTGGCCGCCACCGACGACCCGATCGCCCGGATCGGCCGGCTGCTCGGTTTTCCCGAGCCGACCAACTTCGGCCGCTTCTTCACCCGGGAGGTCGGGGTGAGCCCGGGGGCCTTCCGGGCGGCCCGGGACCAGCCGCTGCCCGTCCGTCTGGTGCGTCCGCGCCCGCCCGCCGACTCCCCCGCGCCGGCCGGCCGGGCATGATGGCACTGTGCAGATCTCCGCGCGCGGCGACTACGCGGTCCGGGCAGCCCTGAGCCTGGCCACCGCGTACCCCACCCTGCTGTCCACCCAGGCCATCGCGGCGGAGCAGGACATGCCCCGCAAGTTCCTCGAGGCGGTCCTGGCCGACCTGCGCCGGTCCGGGATCGTCCGGGCCCAGCGCGGCGCCGAGGGTGGCTACACGCTGTCCCGGCCACCGCGCGACGTCACCATCGGGCAGGTGTTGCGCGCCGTCGACGGCCCGCTCGCCGGGGTACGCGGGCTGCGTCCCGAGGAGACCCGGTACGAGGGCGCGGCGGAGAACCTGCCCCGGCTCTGGGTGGCGGTGCGCGCCTCGGTGCGGCGGGTGGTCGACGAGGTGAGCCTGGACGAGCTGGTCAGCGGCCGGCTGCCGGCCCACGTGCGGAAGCTGACCACCCAGCCGGACGCGTGGGAGCCGCGCTGATCACAGGGTGGTGACCACCTCGTCGTACGGCAGCCGCGGCAGCCGGGCCCGCCCGACCTCCGGCGCCGGGCGGCCGATGTTCATCAGCAGCAGCACCCGGTGCCGCCCGTCGGGGAAGAACTCGCGTTCCACGCCGGCCGGGTCGAACCCGGCCATCGGGCCGGCGGCCAGCCCGGCGGCGCGTACCCCGACCACCAGGTAGCCGATCTGGAGCGCGGCGTTGAGGCGGGCCTGCGCCTCCCGGCCGGCCGGGTCGCCGGTGAACCAGTCGCGCGCGCCGGGGCGGTGCGGGAACAGTTCGGGCAGCCGGTCGTGCCAGTCCACGTCGGCGGCGAGTACCGCGGTCAGCGGCGCGCTCGCCGTCTTGTCGCGGTTGCCGGCGCTGACGTGCGGCAGCAGCCGCGCCCGGGCCGCCGACGAGCGCAGCAGCAGGACCCGCAGCGGCTGCGCGTTCATCGCGGTGGGGCCGTTGCGGACCAGGTCGTGCACGGCCCGGACCTGCGCCTCGTCGACCGGCTCGGCGGTGAACGCGGTGGCCGTGCGGGCCGCCCGGAACAGCAGGTCCTGGGCGGCCCGGTCGAGCGCGAGCAGCTCGTCGGCGGGCGCGGTCACCACGACTCGGACCAGTCCTCGAGGGTGGTGGTGTAGCGGCCCCGGTGGTGCAGCAGCGGGTCGCCGTCCTCGCCGGCGCCGAGCGCGAGCGGCTCGCCGAGCACGATGGTGTGGTCGCCGGCCTCGATCCGCCGGACCACCCGGCAGAGCAGCACGGCCAGCGCGTCGCCGATCAGCGGCACCCCGAACGGGCCGGTGGTCCAGCCGGGGTGGGCGGTGAACCGGTCGATGCCGCTGGTGGCGAAGATCTGCGCGATCTCCTGCTGGCCGGAGGCGAGCAGGTGCACGGCCACGTGCTCGGCCTGCGCGACGGTCGGCCAGCTCGACGACGCGCGGCCGAGGCAGACCGAGACCAGCGGCGGGTCCAGCGACACCGAGGTGAACGAGGTGGCGGTGAAGCCGGCCGGCGGCAGCGTCGGCAGGAGCCGGTCGCCGCGCAGGCCGGGCGTGGTGACCACGGTGACGGTGGACGCCTGGCGGCGCAGCAGGCCGCGGAACGAGTCGACGTCGACCGGGCGCAGCTCGACGGTGCCGGCGGCCGGCCGGTCCACGGTGGTCACGACGCCACCAGCTCTCGGACGGCGTGGACGCTGGCCGGCCGGGGCAGGCCGTAGTGCTCGCGCAGGGTGCGTCCGGTGTACTCGGACCGGAACAGCCCGCGCCGGCGCAGCAGGGGTACGACGTGGTCCACGAAGGCCTCCAGTCCGTGGGGTAGCAGCGGTGGCATGACGTTGAAGCCGTCGGCGGCGCCCTGGGTGAACCAGAGCTCGATCTGGTCGGCGATCTGCTCCGGCGTGCCGACCACGACGCGGTGCCCGCGCCCGCCGCCGAGCCGGCCGATGAGCTGCCGGAGGGTGAGCCGTTCCCGGCGGGCCAGGTCGACGACGAGCTGGTAGCGGCTCTGGTGGGACTGGACGGTGGTGGCGTCGGGCAGGTCCGGCAGCGGCCCGTCCAGCGGTCGACCGGTGAGGTCCAGCCCGGTCATGCCGGAGAGCTGGGCCAGCGCGTGCTCGGGCACGATCAGCGCCTCCAGTTCGTCGGCGAGGGCACGGGCCTCCGCTTCGGTACCCCCGATGACCGGTGCGATACCGGGCAGCACCTTGATCAGTTCCGGGTCGCGGCCGGCGTCGGCGGTGGCCCGCTTGAGCGCGGCGTAGAACGCCTGGCCGTCGGCGAGCGTCTGCTGGGCGGTGAAGACGGCCTCGGCGTAGCGGGCGGCGAAGGCGATGCCGTCGGCGGACGAGCCGGCCTGCACCAGCAGCGGGCGGCCCTGCGGCGGGCGGGGCGTGTTGAGCGGCCCGGCCACCCGGAACCGCTCGCCGGTGTGCGCGATCTCGTGCACCCGGTCGGTGTCGGCGAAGACGCCGGCGGCGGTGTCGAGCACCAGCGCGTCGTCCTCCCAGCTGTCCCAGAGCTTGATCGCCACGTCGACGTGTTCGGCGGCGCGGCGGTAGCGGTCGGCGTGCGCGGGGTGGTCGTCCAGGTTGAAGTTGCGCGCCTCGCGGGCCTGCGCGGAGGTGACGATGTTCCAGCCGGCCCGGCCGCCGCTGAGGTGGTCGAGCGAGGCGAACGCGCGGGCCAGGTTGAACGGTTCGGTGTAGGTGGTCGAGGCGGTGGCGATCAGGCCGATGCGCTCGGTGACGGTGGCCAGCGCGGCGAGCAGCGTGAGCGGCTCGAAGACGGCCTGGATGTTGTGCCGGACGGCCGGGCCGACGGCCAGCCCGTCGGCGAGGAAGACCGAGTCGAGCGTGCCCCGCTCGGCGATGCGGGCCAGCTCCTGGAAGTGCCGCACGTCGGCGAGGCGGCCGGGGTCGGTACGCGGGTGCCGCCAGGCGGCCTCGTGGTGGCCGACCCCCATCAGGAAGGCGTTCAGGTGCAGGGTGCGGGTCATGGCGGTTCCTCTCAGGCGGTGGTGACGTCGATGCGCCAGGTGGAGAAGCGGCGCTCCCCGGCGACGAGGAGCTGGTTGACCACCAGCCCGATGGCGGAGATGGTGATGATCCCGGCGTACATGTCGGGGATCGCGAAGTTGTACTGCGCGTAGTTGACGAGGTAGCCGAGCCCCGCCTTCGCGCCGACCATCTCGGCGGCGACCAGCACCAGGATCGAGTACGCCCCGGCCAGCCGGACGCCGGTGAAGATGGTCGGCACGGACGCCGGCAGGATCACCTTCTGGAACAGCCGCAGGTGGTTGAGGCCCATCGAGCGGGCCGAGCGGATCAGCAGCGGGTCGACACCCTTCACGCCGGCGATGGTGTTCAGCAGGATCGGCCAGGAGCAGGCGTAGACCACCAGCGCGATCTTGGAGGTCTCGCCGAGGCCGAGGATGAGCACGAAGACCGGCAGCAGCGCCAGCGCGGCGGTGTTGCGGAACACCTCCAGCAGCGGGCTGAGCAGGTCCGCGAGCGGCCGGTACCAACCGATCAGCAGGCCGAGCGGGATGGCGGTGACCACGGCCAGCGCCAGCCCGGTCAGCGAGCGGGTCAGGCTGGCGCCGACATGGTCGGCGAGCTGCCCGCTGCGCAGCAGCTCCCACCAGGCGACGAGCACCTCGGAGAGCGGGGGCAGGAAGACCCGGTCGACCAGCCCGGTGCGGGGCACGGTCTCCCAGATCGCGGCCAGCGCCAGCAGCGCGACGCTGCGGTGCAGGGCCCGGCCGCCGAGCGTGAGCAGCCGGCCGGACCGGGCGGGCGCGGCGGCCACCGGGGACTCGGCGGCCCGGGCCGCCGCGGCGGCGGGTCGTGCGGCGACGTCAACCAACGCGGGCCTCCTCGCGGACGGCGGACTGGGCGGCGCGTACCTCGTCGCGCAGCAGCGTCCAGATCTGGTGCCGGTGGTGCCGGAACGCGTCGGTGGAGCGGACGTCCTCCTCCGCCTCCCGGTCCCCCAGCTCGATGTCGATGACCTGCTTGATCCGGCCGGGGCGCGACGTCATCACCGCGACCCGTTGGCCCAGGTGCACGGCCTCGTCGATGCCGTGCGTGATGAACACGATGGTCTTGCCGGTGGCCTGCCAGATCCGCACCAGCTCGTCCTGGAGCGAGTCGCGGGTCTGCGCGTCGAGCGCGGCGAACGGCTCGTCCATCAGCAGCACGTCCGGGTCGTACGCGAGGCTGCGGGCGATGGCGACGCGTTGCTTCATGCCGCCGGACAGCTCGTGCGGGTAGCGGTCGGCGAAGCCGGTCAGCCCGACCAGCTCCAGGTGGTGGGCGACCAGGTCGGCGCGGTCGGCGCGGGGCAGGCCCTTGGCCTCCAGGCCGAACGCGACGTTGCCGGCGGCGGTGCGCCAGGGCAGCAGCGCGTACTGCTGGAAGACGATGCCCCGGTCCAGGCCGGGCCCGGTGACCGGGCGGCCGTCGACGAGCACCTGCCCGTCGGTGGGGGTGGCCAGCCCGCCGAGCAGGTCGAGCAGTGTGGACTTGCCGCAGCCGCTGGGGCCGACGACGACCAGGAACTCGCCGGGGCGTACGCCGAGGGTGAGGTCGTCGAGCGCGGTGACCGCGCCGCCGCCGCCACGCCGGCCCGGGAAGACCTTGCGCACCCGGTCGAAGCGGATCTTGTCGGTGCTCATGCGCCACCGCCGGGGTTGGCGAACGCGTTGAACCGGTTGGTGTAGAGGTCGGCCGGCTTGGGCCGGGCGCCCTTGAGTTCGCCGGCGTCGGCCAGCCAGTCGATCCAGGTGGCGAACTCCCGGTCGGTGATGACGCCGCCGGTCTCGGCGACGCCGCTGGACTTCCAGTAGTCGACGAGCGTGGCGTCCTCGTTGCGGCCGCGCTTGCCGATGATGGCCTTGAGCCGGGCCACCACGGTCTCGCGCGGCTGGGTGCGCGCCCACTCGATGGCCTTGCCCACACCGGTGACGAACGCGCGGACGGTGTCCGGGTTGCGGGCGATGAAGTCGTCGCGGAAGACGTAGCTGCCGGCGCTGAACGCGCCGAGCAGCTCGTAGTCGGTGAACACGGTGCGGATGCCGCCGTTGGCGACCGCCTTGTCGCGGATCACGCCGCCGAGCACCGCGACGTCGATCTGCTTGGCGCGCAGCGACTGTTCGGTGTTGACCGGCGGCAGCGCGACCAGTTCGACGCGGCCGATCTCGTCGGCGGTCAGGCCGCCCTTGGCGAGCCAGGTCCGCAGCACGGCCTCGGCGTGCGCGCCGAGCGTGTTCATGCCGACCCGCTTGCCGATCAGGTCGCGTGGGCCGCGGATCGGGCTGCCGTCGAGCACGTAGTAGCCCTGGAAGGTCTGCGCGTCGGAGCCGTAGTAGCTGACCACTGCCGTGATCGGCGCGTTCGCGGTCTGGAGCTTGACGATGGCGCCGTTGAACGCGCCACCGAAGTCGCTCTGGCCGGTGGCGGTGGCCTGGATGTCGGCCGGGCCGCCGGTGACGTTGCCGATCCAGTTGAGCGTCACGTCGCCGAGGTAGCCGAGGTCGGCGGCGAGTTCGGGAAGCGTCACCTGACCGACCGAGCCCTGGTAGCGCAGCTCCCTGGTCTGGTTGCCGGCGGCGTCGGCGTCGGCGCCGCATCCGGTGGCGGCGGTGAGGGCGAGCAGGGCGACGGCGGCGGCGAGGGCACGTCGGAGTGATCGGGTCGAGGGCATGGCGGTGTCTCCTGATCTGTCCACGATGCGGTGGAGGGGGCCCACGTGGGGGCGGAGCGCACGCCGTACCGCGCCGGGCCACGATGCGCCGGCGGCGGGAACGGACGGGCGGAGAAGAGGGAACGACGAGCGCTCGGCTCAACAGAGCGCGCTCGCGTGCCGGACCAGGTCGACGTGCACGCGAGCGGTGAGGAGAAGCTCGTCCCGCTGCGACATGCCCTCATGCTGCCGACCGTCGTCCCCGCCGGTCAACGCTCTTCCAATCAGTGAGACTTTCATCGCTGGCTTTGTTACGACCCGCCTCCACCAGCATTTACCACCCCTTAACACCTACCCGATGAATAGAGATTGTGCCGGGCGCGACGCCCACCGTCCAGACCGGACCGCACCGGGTTTCGCGTTTCGTCGATCCGGGCATGTTCCCCCTTGCAGAAGCAGGGAGATCGAAGGAGGCACCCCCGATGGGCGTCCAGTTCCGCAAGCGCAAGAAGTACGGGCCGCTGATCCTCCACTTCACCCAGAACGGGTTCTCCTCGTGGAGCATCAAGATCGGCCGCTGGTCCTGGAACTCGAACACCCGCGCCCACCGCGTGGACCTTCCGGGGCCGCTGTCCTGGAAGCAGGACAAGGCCTGATCCCGGGCGAGGAACGGGGTGCCGACGGTTCGTCGGCACCCCGTTCGTCGTCCGGTCCGGCGTTCCGCCGACGGGATCGGGTCCAAGGCGCACAATCGCGACATGGTGGACCTGACTCTGCGGCGGATGCGGCGGCGGGCCGTGGCGGCCTGCGCGCTGATGCTGGCCGGCTACTTCCTGGTGCCGGTCGAGGCGGACCCGAACGGGTTGCGGCTGGCCCTGCGCTCCGTCGCCACGGTGCTGCTGGTGGCGGCGGTCGCGTTCCTGGTGACCGGCCAGGTCCGCCGCCAGCTCACCCGCGACCAGCCGACCGGCGACGCGGAGGACCGCGCCCTCACCCGGCTCGCCATCGCGTTGATCGCCGGGCTGCTGATCTTCGCGCTGGCCGACTACGTGGTGGCGAACACCCGCCCCGGTGAGTTCGTCGGGTTGCGCACCCGGATCGACGCGCTCTACTTCGCGCTGGCCACGCTCACCACGATCGGCTACGGCGACGTGCACGCGCAGGGGCAGATCGCCCGGGTGGCGGTCTGCGCGCAGATGGTGTTCAGCATCGGCGTGATCGCCACCGGCGCGTCGGTGGTGGTCAGGCAGATGACCCAGCGGTCGTCCCGGCGCTGATCACCACGTCCCCGCCGAGCCGGCCGGGCTCCGGGTCGCGGGTCACCGCGCCGGCGGTGAGCAGCGAGGTGAGCGCCCGGTTCGCGTCGGCGGCCCGGTAGACAGTGGCGGTGGCCGCGAACCGGCGCAGCTCGGTCACCGTACGCGGGCCGGAGCGGGCCAGCTCGGCCAGCAACTCGCGGCGCAGCGGGCCGGGTTCCGGGTCGAGCGTGATGTCCAGCAGCCGCCCCGCCGGGTCGGCCGGGTCGCGGTAGCGCACGCCGGCGTCCTCGTCGACCGCCCACAGCGCGTCCTTCACCGTCTCCAGGCCGCGGTCGGAGCCGGTGGCGTAGCCGAGCAGCCGGGCCGGCCCGTCCTCGGGCACCAGCTCGACCTCGGTGACCAGCGGGAAGCCGGCCGCGGTCAGCGCCGGCCGCAACGTCCGGCCGGGCGCGGTGACCAGCAGCAGCTCGGCCGGACGGCCGGACGCCACGGCGGCCAGCAGGGCCGGGTCGGGCTCGCCGCCGTCGACCACGGCCAGCAGCGGTGCGCCGGCCGCGCCGGCCGCCTTGAGCGCCACCGGCAGCCGGTCCGGCCGGCCGGGCACCAGGTGCACGGCGACGTCCGCCGGCAGGGCCGCCTCGACGGCGCCGAGCCGCGTCGGCAGCTCCGCGTCGCCGTCGGCCAGCACCAGCACGGTCAGCCGCCGCCCGCGCAGCCGGTCGGCGAACTCGGCCACCACCCGCAGCGCCGCCTCCGCGCCACCGGCGTCTCCCCCGGCGTACGCCAGGGCGAGCGTGGCCCGCCGCGCGCGGTGCAGCGCCGCGGGGAGCCAGTGGTCGAGCTGGCGGACGAGCAGCTCGCGCAGGACGGCGTCGGTCGACATGGTGCCGTTTCTACCGCACCCGACCCCGCGGCCGGCCGGGAACCCCGGTCAGGCCGGGACGGAGACGCCCACGCCGCCCCGGGTCTGGCCGCCGTAGCGCTGCCGCTCGCGGTCGAGGTCGAGGCGGCCGATCCGCTTGCGGGCGGCGAGCGCGGCGTCGTCCAGCAGGTCCGCCGGGACGATCCAGACGATCTCGAACTCCAGCCCGTCGGGGTCACGGCCGTAGAGGCTCTTGGTGGTGCCGTGGTCGGACGCGCCGGCCAGCGCGCCGGCGGCGGCCAGCCGCTCGGCGGTGGCGGCCAGCTCGTCGAGCGTGTCCAGCTCCCAGGCGAGGTGGTAGAGGCCGACGGTGCCGCGTCCGGCCGTGGACGCCCCGGCCGCCGCGCCGATCTCGAACAGCCCGAGGTCGTGGTCGTTGGTGGAGTCGGGCGCCTGGAGGAAGGCGGCGCCGCGGAAGCCGTCCGGCGTCATCGGGACCCGACGGAAGCCCAGCACGTCGCGGTAGAAGGCGACGCTGCGCTCCAGGTCACTGACGTAGAGGACGGCGTGGTTGAGCCGGTGGATTCCCATGCCGTCGACGGTACCCGGTTTTGGTTGAGCGTTCAACCATTGGCGCTATGATGGGCGTCATGACCCGGTGGCTGGACCCCGACGAGCAGCGGACCTGGCGGGCCTTCCTCGCCGCCTCCCGCGCGCTGATGGACACGCTCGACCGCGAGCTGCAACGTGACGCCGGCATGCCGCACGCGTACTACGAGCTTCTGGTCCGACTCTCCGAGGCCCCCGGCCGGCGGCTGCGGATGAGCGAGCTGGCCGACGCCACCGGCTCCTCCCGCAGCCGGCTCTCGCACGCCGCCGCCCGGCTGGAGGCCGCCGGCTGGATCCGCCGGGAGGACTGCCCCACCGACCGGCGCGGCCAGCTCGCCGTGCTCACCGACGACGGCTTCGCCACGCTGGCCGCCGCCGCGCCCGGCCACGTCGAAGGGGTACGCCGGCACCTGTTCGACGCGCTCAGCCCGGCCCAGGTCGACCAGCTCCGCCGGATCAGCGAGACGCTCGCCGACCACTTGACCCAATCGGCACCAAACTGATCCACTCCGGGGGTTGTACTTACCGTCGCCGGATGAGCACGATGGGGCGTGTCCTCCGGCTTCGCTGACCTGACCGTCCAGGCGCACCATCTGGTGTCCGAAGGCGACCTCACCGGTGCGCAACGGCTGCTCGCCGACGCGCTCAGCGACGCCGACCCGCGCCCCGGCAACGCCTCCCCCGAGCTGGCCGAGGCGGCCGGCCTCCAGGCGCGGCTGCTCGTCGCGCTCGGCGAGCCGCACTCCGCGCGCGGCTGGGCCGCATTCGCGTACGCGGCGACCACCCGCCTGTTCGGACGCTCCGACGAGCGCACAGTCACCGCCGCCGCGACGCTGGCCGCGGTGCTGCACCGGGTGGGCAGCGACGCCCGCGCCGCCCGGCTCTACTCCGACGTCATCATCGAGCTGACCGCCCGCGACGGGCCCGAGTCGCAGCGGGTGCTGGCCGCGCACGCCGACCTGGCCACCGTGGAATACGCGCGCGGCCAGTGCGAGGTGGCCCGCGACCGCCTCTCCGACGCCTGGGAGCTGCACCGCGAGGTCTACGGCGACGACCATCCCAGCGGCATCAAGATGCTGGCCAAGCTCGGCGCGATGGAACGCGACTGCGGCCGGTACGCCGAGGCGCACGAGCACCTGGCGCTCGCCGAGGACCTGTGCCGCCAGCACCTGGCCGTGGACGACCCGCTCGCCGTGCAGGTGGCCGGCCTGGCCCGAGCCGCCGCCGACCCGGACCATGTCTGCGCCGCGCCCGAACCGCCCGCGCCGCGGGCGCCGGTGGTGCCCGCCGCCCGGGTCGCCCCGCCCGTCGAGGGCCCGCCCGACCTGCCGCCCTACACGCCGCCCGCGCTCGACGAGCCGGTGCAGACGCCGCTCTACCACCCGCCGGGCCGGGCCACCGACGCCGGGCACGTGCCCACGCCCCGCACCCCGCCCGAGGCCGACGCCGAGACGTTCGACGACTATCCGTGGCCGCCGGAGCACGAGCACCCCTGGCGACCGGACGAGCCGGCCGACCCGCGCCGGCAGCCGGCCGACGAGCCCTGGCGGGCCGGCGAGCCGGCGGAGCAGCCCTGGCGCGTCGGCGAACCGGCGGAGCAGCCCTGGCGGGTCGGCGAGTCGGCCGAGCAGCCCTGGCCGCCGGCCGAGGACGCGGTGCCGCCGACCGTGGTCGGGCTCACCGCCGACGCGCCGCCCGGCGTACGCCGGGTGCCGCCGGCCCCCGAGCCGCCGTCGCGCTACCTGCCGGTGCACGTGCCCCGGCCACCCGTCACGCCCCGGCGCGAACGGCAGTGGCTGCCGCTGGCGGTGCTCGGCGTGGTGGTGGCGCTGCTGCTCGGCACCATCGCGGTGATCGCCGGCGTGTCGAGGGTGGGCGGCGGCCGCGACACCCCGGCCGCGCCGGCGAGCGGAGCGCCGTCGAGCGGGGCGCCGCCGGCCTCCGCGCGCCCCACCGCCAGCGCCCGGCCGGCCGCCTCACCGGGCACCCCGCCGGGCCGGTTCGCGCTCACCGACCGACGTGACAGCATCGTGCTGAGCTGGACGTACCCGACCGGCGCGGAAGGGCCGGTGGTGGTCGCCGGGGGCCGCGCCGGTCAGCCGCAGCACACGTTCGCGACGCTGCCCGCCGGCTCGGGCGACTACATCGCCTACGGGCTCGACCGCACCACCGACTACTGCTTCACGGTGGCGCTGGTCTGGTCGACCGACACGGTCGCCCGCGCCGCCCCGGTCTGCACGAAACGACGCCGCTGACCCCTCACTCCGGGTCCGGCTCGGCCAGCGTCGGCAGCCGTACCGTCGCCCGCAGCCCCGGCGCGGCGGCGCCCGGCGTCGCGTCCGCCAGCTCCACCGCGCCGCCGGCCCGGCGCACCAGCTCGCGCACGATGGCCAGGCCGAGGCCGGCGCCGCCGGCGTCGCGGGCCCGCGCGTCGTCCAGCCGGGTGAACCGGGCGAACACCCGCTCCCGGTCCGCCGCCGGGATGCCCGGCCCGTCGTCGGTCACCGTCACCAGGTGGTACGCACCCTCCGGGCCGGTGACCGCCAGCCGCACCTCGGCGTGCGCGTGCCGCAGCGCGTTCTCCACCAGGTTGACCAGCACCCGGCGCAGCTCCCCCGGATCCCCCTCGGTCCACCACGCCCCGGCCGGCACCGCCAGCCGCACCGGCGGCGACGGGTAGCGGGCCGCCACGTCGCGCAGCAGCTCACCCAGCTCCACCGGGCCCACCGCCGCCGGCCGCGCGGGACGCACGTCGTCCTCGTCGAGGCGGGCCAGCAGCAGCAGGTCGTCGACCAGCCGGCTCAGCCGCTCGGTGTCGGCGAGCAGGTCGTCGGCGACCGCCGGCCAGTCGGTGCCGGCACCGAGCCGCCGGGCCACCTCCAGCTCGGTCCGCATGTTGGTCAACGGGCTGCGTAGCTCGTGCGCGGCGTCGGCCACGAACGCCCGCTGCCGGTCCCGGGACGCGGCCAGCCGGTCCAGCATGTCGTTGAGCGTGACCGCGAGCCGGTGTATCTCGTCCTGCCCGGCCGGCACCGGCAGCCGCTCCGCCCCGGCCCGCCCGGTGATCTCGGCGGCGCCGCTGCGCAGCTCCTCCACCGGGCGCAGCGTCGCGCCCACCACCCGCCAGGCCACCACCGCCAGCCCCGCCACCAGCAGCGGGAAGCCGACCAGCAGCAGGTTGCGCACCACGTGCAGGCTGTGCCGCACGTCCGACAGCGACTTGGCCACCAGCACCGTACGCGGCTCGGCCGGCGTGCCGGCCGGCACCGTCACCACCCGGACCGGCCCGGACAGGCCGACCCGCTGCCCGTCCACCACCAGCCGCTGCCGCTGCCCGGGACGCAGCCGGTCCGGCCCGAGCATCGGCACCAGCCGGTCCGCGTCCATCGAGGCGGCCCGGATCCGGCCCTGCGCGTCCACCACCTGCACCCGCAACTGGCCGCCGGCCACCGGCAGCGGGTCCGGCAACGCGTCCTCGGCGGCGAGCAACGCGACCGCGTCCGCGGTGCGCAGCGCCTCCGCGTCGACCGAGCGTTGCAGCGTCCAGCCGAGCGCGCCGAGCAGCAGCGCGCCGCCGAGCGCGAACCCGAGCACCAGGCCGAGCACGCCCAGCGCGAGCAGCCGGGCCCGCAGGCCGAGACGCGGCCGGCGGCGGATCACGTGGCCAGCCGGTAGCCGGCGCCGCGGACCGTCTCCAACCGCTCCCGGCCGATCTTGCGGCGCAGGTAGCCGACGTAGACCTCCACCGCGTTCGGAGCGGTGTCCACCGAGGCGTCCCAGACGTGGTCCAGCAGCTCGGTCTTGGACACCACCTCGCCGGGGCGGCGCATCAGGTAGTCGAGCAGCGCGTACTCGCGGCTGGTCAGCACCACCTCGGCGTCGGCCCGGGTGACCCGCCGCCGGGCCGGGTCCAGCCGCAGGTCGCCGACCGTGAGCACGGCCGGCCGGCGGGGCGCGCCCCGGCGCAGCAACGCCCGGAGCCGGGCCAGCAGCACCACGTACGAGAACGGCTTGGTGAGGTAGTCGTCGGCGCCGCAGTCCAGGCCGTCGGCCTGGTCGTACTCGCCGTCCTTGGCGGACAGCATCAGCACCGGCAGCCAGCGCTGCTCGGCGCGCAACCGGCGCACCACCTCGTAGCCGGAGAGGCCGGGCAGCATCACGTCGAGGATCATCGCGTCGTAGTCGCCGTGCCGGGCCGCGTCCAGCCCGGCCGGGCCGGTGGCCGCCACGTCCACCACGAAGCCCTCCGCGGACAGGCCCCGGCGCAACGCCGCGGCGAGCCGCGTCTCGTCCTCCACCACCAGCAACCGCACCGGTCCAGGGTGCCACCACCGGGTCACCCGTAGGGGATCTCCTCAGCGTCGTCACAGCGACGATCCCGCAGCATGGAGCGCAGGAGGTGCACACTTATGTCCGTGATGAAGAACCGCGCCGTGCTGCGCTGGCTGGTCCCGGTGACCGCGGGGGTCGCCGTGATCGGGGGCGGCGCCGCCGTCGGCACGTTCGCCGCCGGCGCCGACCCGGCCCTGCCGCCGCGCAGCGCCGCCCAACTGCTCGACGACCTGCGGACGTCCCGCCTGGACGGGCTCTCCGGCACCGTCGTGCAGCGCGCCGACCTCGGCCTGCCGCCGATCGCCGCGCTCGCCGGCCGGGCCACCGGCAACGAACTGGCCGGCCTGGTCAGCGGCACGCACACGCTGCGCGTCTGGTACGGCGGCGAGGACCGGCAGCGGATCGCCCTGGTCGACACGCTCGGCGAGCAGGACGTGCTGCGCAACGGTCGCGACGTCTGGACCTGGCGCAGCCGGGAGAACACCGCCAGCCACCGGAAGCTGCCGGCCGACGGCAAGGAGCTGCCGTCCGCACCGGCCACCCCGGCCGACGCCGCCCAGCAGGCGCTGGCCGCGATCGACCCGACCACCGCGGTGACCGTCGGCCGGACCGCCACGGTGGCCGGGCGGGACGCGTACGAGCTGGTGCTCACGCCACGCGACGAGACGTCGCTGGTGCACCAGGTGCGGATCGCGCTCGACGCGAAGGAGCACGTGCCGCTGCGCTTCGAGGTGCTCGCCGACGGCCAGGACGAGCCGGCGTTCGAGGTGGCGTTCACCCAGGTCGACTTCCGTACGCCGGACGCCGACCAGTTCCGGTTCAACCCGCCGCCCGGCGTCACGGTCACCGAGGAGTCGGCCGACGCGCGCCCCGGCCCGGCCGGGGGCCGGATGCCCGGCAAGGCGGACGCGGAGCGGCCGGACGTGCGTACCGTCGGCACCGGCTGGACCACGGTGGTGGTCGCCAAGCTCGGCGGCGCGGCCGGGCTCGACGGCGCGGCCAAGGCCGGCGGCGCGAAGGCCGGCGCGGACGCGCCGGACGCCGACATGCTGGCCCGGGTGCTCGGCGACCTGCCGAAGGTGAGCGGCGACTGGGGCAGGGGCCGGCTGCTCAGCGGCAAGCTGTTCAGCGTGCTGCTGACCGACGACGGTCGGGTGGTGGCCGGTCTGGTCACGCCGGAGCGGCTCTACCAGGCCGCGAAGGGCTGAGATCGAGGTGGGCCCGGGGCCCGGTCGGCGTGCGCCGGCCGGGCCCCGAGCCGTGTCCGGGCTTGGTCGGGTGGCGGGCGACGCGCTATCTTTCTCAGTTCAGACACAAAAAAGGAATGGCTTCTGAATGCCATTCCTGCGGCAATTTTAGTCAATGAGGAGCCCGCTTGTCAACGCACTCCGACGTGTCGGGTGAGCTGCACCAGGACGACGAGATCGGTCGCGAGCAGGAGTACGTCTCGATGCTCTACGACCGGCTGGACGGGCTGCGGGAGCAGGCCGCCCGCCGGCTCGACGAGGAGTTGCGCCTCACCGGCGGCACCCAGCAGGCCCGCTCGCAGCGCGACTCCACCGTCGCGATGTACGCCGACCAGGTCGAGCAGTACTCGGCCGTCGAGTCCGGTCTCTGCTTCGGCCGCCTCGACGCGGACGACGGCGCCGCCCGCTACATCGGCCGGATCGGCATCTTCGACACCTCCGGCGACTACGACCCGCTGCTGATGGACTGGCGCGCCCCGGCCGCCCGCCCGTTCTACCTGGCCACCGCCGCCAACCCGCAGGGCGTACGCCGACGTCGGCACCTGCGTACCCGCGACCGCAAGGTCACCGGCCTCAACGACGAGGTGCTGGACATCACCGCCGCCTCCCCCACCGCGCACGAGGAGGTCACCGGCGAGGCGTCGCTGCTCGCCGCGCTCAACGCCGGGCGCACCGGCCGGATGCGCGACATCGTCGAGACGATCCAGGTCGAGCAGGACGGCATCATCCGCGCCGACCTGCCCGGCGTCATGGTGGTGCAGGGCGGGCCCGGCACCGGCAAGACCGCTGTGGCGTTGCACCGGGCCGCGTACCTGCTCTACACCCACCGCCAGCAGCTCTCCACCCGGGGTGTGCTGCTGGTCGGCCCGAACGCCACGTTCCTGCGCTACATCTCCCAGGTGCTGCCGGCGCTGGCCGAGACCGGCGTGCTGCTGCGTACCCAGGCCGACCTGTTCCCCGGCGTGCACGCCCGCCGCACCGAGCCGGCCACCACCGCGGCGCTCAAGGGTCGCGCGGTGCTCACCGAGGTGCTCGCCGGCGCGGTCCGGGACCGGCAGTGGGTGCCGGCCGAGCCGATCACCGTCGAGCTGCCCCAGCGGGAGGTGCTCACGCTCGACCCGGAGACGGTCCGCCAGGCCCGCGACCGGGTCCGCCGCGCCGGCCGCCCGCACAACCTGGCCCGCGCGCTGTTCGACATCGAGATCGTGCACGCGCTCGCCGACCAGGTGGCCGAGCGGATCGGCGCCGACCCGCTCGGCGGCGACAACCTGCTCTCCGAGGCCGACCGGGCGGAGATCCGGCGCGAGCTGCGCGACGAGCCGGAGATCGCTGCCGCGCTGGACGAGCTGTGGCCGGTGCTCACCCCGCAACGCCTGCTGGCCGACCTGTTCGCGTCGCCGGAGCGGCTCGCCACCGCCGCGCCGATGCTCACCGACGCCGAGCGGACCGCCCTGCGCCGGGAGCCCGGCGGCTGGACGCCGGCCGACGTGCCGCTGCTGGACGAGGCCGCCGAGCTGCTCGGCGAGGACGAACGCGCCGCCGCCGCCCGCCGGGACCGGATCCGCGCGATGGAACGCGAGTACGCCGAGGGCGTGCTGGAGATCTGGCGCGGCTCCCGCTCGATCGACGTGGAGGACGAGGCCGACGGCGGCGAGATCCTCGGCGTGACCGACCTGATCGACGCCGCCCGGCTCTCCGAACGGCAGGAGGAGTCCGACCGGCTCACCACCGCCCAACGCGCCGCCGCGGACCGCACCTGGGCGTTCGGGCACGTCATCGTGGACGAGGCACAGGAACTGTCACCGATGGCCTGGCGGCTGCTGATGCGCCGCTGCCCGAGCCGGTCCATGACGATCGTCGGGGACGTGGCGCAGACCGGCGCGCTGGCCGGCACGCCGTCCTGGGGCGAGGCGCTCGCCCCGTACGTGGCGGACCGGTGGCGGCTGGCGGAGCTGACCGTCAGCTACCGCACGCCGGCCGAGATCATGGCGGTCGCCGCCGACGTGCTCGCCGAGATCGACCCGGCGCTGCGCCCGCCCCGCTCGGTACGCGCCACCGGCGTACCGCCGTGGGACCGCACCGTCACGGCGGACCGGCTCGTCGCCGAACTGGTCGAGGCGAGCGCCCGCGAGGCGGCCGACCTGGTCGACGGCCGGCTCGGCGTGATCGTGCCGACCGGGCGGGTGGCCGAACTGGGTGCGGCGGTGGTGGCGGCGCTGCCCGAGGCGACCGTCGGCGAGCAGCCGGAACTGGCGAACCGGGTGGTGGTGCTCACCACCGAGCAGGCCAAGGGCCTGGAGTTCGACTCGGTGCTGGTGGTGGACCCGGACCGGATCGTCGCCGAGTCCCCGCGCGGCCACAGCGACCTCTACGTGGCCCTCACCCGAGCCACCCAGCGCCTCGGCATCCTCCGGGCGTAAGGAGGGGCCCCTCCTTAACGCATTCGGTAGAGGAGGGGCCCCTTCTTAACAATCCGCTCAGCCGGGGTTGGCGCCCTCGTCGGTGAAGTTGCCGACCTGGGCGCCGGAGGCCGAGGCGTCACTCGTCGACCCGCCGGCCGGGGTGCTCAGCCCGCCGGTGGTGGCGTCCCCGGTGGTGGTCGGCGCCACCTTGCCCCGGTGCCGTTCCGGTTGCCGGGCCACCCGACGCACGCTGGCCGGGCCGGCCGTGCCGCCGGTCGTGGTCACCGCGCCCTGGCCCCGGGTCGGCCCGCCGTCACGCAGCACGGCCGGGTCGACCGCCACGTGCGCCGGGTCGTCCGGATCCGACTCCTGGATCACCCGCTGTTCGTCGGTCGGCGGCACCGTGACCTCGTCCAGCGCGCCCTCGCCGTACACGCCGCCGGCGACCCGCTGTTCGGCCTGCCGGGCGGCGTCCTGCCGGATGTCGTCCTCACGCACGTCAACCACCTCGCAGCTCGTGTTGTGGTTATCGGTGTGGCGTGCCCGACCCCCGACGGCTGAAACCGTCCCGCCCCGCCGCGCGCCCCGTTCGCCGATCTTGGAGTTGTGGCACCCTCAATAACCGGCAAAACGGTCAAACTATGGCACCACAAGTCCAAGATCGGCGCAGAAGGTGCGGGCGCGGGCGCGGTGCGGGTGCGGGCCGGGGATACGGCCGGGGCCGGCGGTTAGCTTGTCTCGGGGGGCGGGTAGACGGAGGGTGCCCCCGCCACAGTGTGCGAACCGTGCCGTGGCCGACCTGCGGCAGCGGGGCGAGGGTGCCGTACGACTCATCAAATCCTGAGGAGGACCAGATGAGCACGCAGGCCGCATCCACCAGGCCGATGAACCGGCCGATGTCGGACGTCCAGAACCGGTCGAGCATGATGGAGTCGCCGACCCGTCCGATGCCGTCGATGCACGACGGCCACCGGGAGGAGATGCCCGCTCCCGGCACCGAGACGAAGCAGGCGTTCCTCACCACCGAGTTCTGGGTGTACGCCGCCGCCGCCGCGGTGGTCGTGATCGCCGCGTTCTGGAAGGGCACCACCGCCAACGGCCTGAACATCAACAACCCGAACCAGGCCTGGTGGTACCTGACCGCGCTGACCGGCGCGTACCTGATCAGCCGCGGTCTGTCCAAGGCGGGCAGCGCGCGCCGCTCCGGCAAGGAGCGTCGAGGCCGGCACTGACCCGCGCCGCGCGACCGGCGACGCCCCCGGGATCCGTCCCGGGGGCGTCGCCCTGTGCCGTCACTCCTCGCCGAAGTCCCCGCCGTCGTCGCCCTCGAAGGCGTCCTCGATCATCTCGCCGGCCACCAGACCGCCGGCGACGCCCAGCGCGGCGCCCGCCATCATGCCGCCCATGCCGCCGCCACGACGGCCGTGGTGACCCTGCGGACCGTAGTGACCGGGGGCACCGTGCGGGGCGCCGAAGCCCTGGGCGCGCAGGCCGCCGTACCGAGACGTGGTCTCCCGCAGCCATCCGTCGACGACCTGCGCCCAGTCGGTGCGCGCGGCGTCACTGTGCGGGACGGCGTACCGGCCGTAGACGTCGTGCCCGGCGCTGAAGAAGCCGCCGCGCTTGTCGCACTCCAGGATCACCTCGACGCCCTGCTGGCTGGTCACGAACGTCAGTTCGACCTCGGTGACGGTCTGCGCGTACTGCGGCGCGGCGAAGAACTCGATCTCCTGGTAGAACGGCAGCGTCTGCGGCACGCCGTAGATGTGGCCGCGCTCCAGGTCCGCGTGCTTGAACCGGAACCCCAACGCCTGGAACGCGTCGAGGATCCGCTCGTGGATCGGCAGCGGGTGCACCGACACCTGGTCCAGGTCGGACTTGTCGACCGCCCGCGCCACCGCCAGCTCGGTCCGCAGGCCCATGGTCATGCCGTGCAGCCGCTGGCCGAAGACGTCGGTGACCGGGGTCTCCCACGGCACCGGCATCTGGAACGGGATGGCGAGCTGCTGCTTGGGCGCCAGCTCGAACGCGCCACTGACCGGCATCCGGTGGAACTCCATGATGCCGGCGTACTCGCTGTCGCCGCCCTCGATCTCGACCCGGGTGACCAGGCCGACGGTGATCTGCTCGATGCGCGCCGGCGCGTCGCCGCCGACCAGGTTGACGTGCCCGTCCAAGGCCAGGCCCGGCCGGGTGTTCGGGTTGGCGAGCACGGTGTCGACGCTGGGGCCGCCCACGCCGAACGCGCTCAACATCTTCTTGAAGACCATCGGTCACTCCCGCGGGGACGGCGCTCCGACATGGACCGTCGGACGCTTGGTGAGGGGACCCTAACCGTCGTCGCTGAGAAGTGTCTGAGAGGCACGCCCGGACCTCCTGCGCCGGATCGTCGATCATGACGTTGACCGCACGGTCCGTCCCTTTTGCCCCCGCCAACGTCATGATCGCCGTGCGGGGGCGGGGTCAGCCGACCGCCACCACGAGCAGTTCGCCGACCTGCTCGGCGAGTTCGCGGCGGGCCGCCTCGGGCAGGCCGGCGTCGGTGATCAGCACGTCGGCCTCGTCCAGCGGCGCGATGGTGGCGATGCCGATCGTCTCCCACTTGGTGTGGTCGGCGAGCACGACCAGCCGGCGGGCGGCGCCGATCAGCCGCCGGTTCACCGCTGCCTCCAGCAGGTTGGGCGTGGTGAAGCCGGTGCGCCGGCTCATCCCGTGCACGCCGAGGAAGAGCAGGTCCACGTTGAGCGCGGCGATGGCCGCCTCGGCGACCGGGCCGGTCAACGCGTCGGACGGGGTACGCATGCCGCCGGTGAGCACCACGCTCTGGTCGGCGCGGGGATTCTGGTAGAGCGCGTCGGCGACCGGGATCGAGTTGGTGACCACGGTCAGCCCGCGTACCTCGGCAAGGCGGGCGGCCAGCGCGGCGGTGGTGGTGCCGGCGGAGAGCGCCACCGCCATGCCCGGCTCGACCAGCCCGGCGGCCCGCTCCACGATGGCCCGCTTCTCGGCCCGCTGCCGCACCGACTTGGCGGCGAAGCCGGGTTCCTCGGTCGAGCCGGGGCCGGCCAGCGTCGCGCCGCCGTGCACCTTGTCGATCAGCCCGCGCTCGGCCAGCACCTCCAGGTCGCGCCGGATGGTCATGTCGGACACGCCGAAGCGGTCGACCAGGTGGCTGACCCGGACGCCGCCGCGCTGGCGGATCAGCTCCAGGATGGCGCTCTGCCGTTGCTGGGCGAGCATCAGACCGGCCCCTCGCGGACCACCGCCACCTCCCCCGCCGGCACCACCAGGTCACCGTCGCACCGGTCGCCGGTGAGCAGCTCGGCGCCGGAGACCGGCAGCCGGGCCGGCTCGTCCGTGTGGTTGACCACGAACAACCAGCTCCGGTCCGCCGAACGGCGGCGGACCACCTCCACGCCGGTCGGCGCGGGCACCGGCGGGCGGACGCCGGCCTCGGTGAGCAGCCGGGCCACCAGCCGGTCGGTGGCCGCGTCGTCGAACCGGGTCCCGACGTACCAGGCGGCGCCCGCGCCGACGACGTTGCGGGTCAGCGCCGGCACGCCCGGCAAGGGCCCGTCGGTGTACGCGGCGAGCACCTCGGCACCCTCGGCGTGCAGCCACTCGGTCCACACGTCGGCGCACGAGTCGTCGTCGAGGCGGACCGTCTCGCCGGCGCGCAGCGGGAAGAACTCCTCCACGCGTACGCCGAGCAGGTCGCGGAACGCGCCCGGGTAGCCGCCGAGCCGGATGTGGTCGTGCTCGTCGACGATGCCGCTGAAGTAGGTGACCAGCACGGTGCCGCCGGCGGAGACGAAGCGGCGCAGCGCGTCGGTGTCCGCGTCACGGGTCAGGTAGAGCGTCGGCACGAGGACGAGCCGGTAGCGGGACAGGTCGGCGTTCGGGTGCACCACGTCGGCGGTGACGCCCGCCCGCCAGAGCGCGCCGTGCAACGCGGTCACCCGGTCGGGGTAGGTGACGTCGACGCTGGGGTGGGAGTCGAGTTCCACGCCCCACCACGCCTCGTAGTCGAAGAGCACGGCGACGTCGGCGTCGACGCGGCTGCCGCGTACCTCGGCGAGCGCGCGCAGGTCGGCGCCGAGCCGGCAGACCTCGCGGAACACCTTCGTGTCCGGCCCGGCGTGCGGCAGCAGCGCGGAGTGGAACTTCTCCGCGCCGGCCCGGGACGCCCGCCACTGGAAGAAGAGCACCCCGTCGGCGCCGCGCGCCACGTGGGCGAGGCTGTTGCGGCGGAGCTGGCCGGGCGTCTTGGCCACGTTGCGGGGCTGCCAGTTGACCGCGCTGGTGGAGTGCTCCATGAGCAGCCAGGGCGCGCCGCCGGCCACGCCACGGGTGTGGTCGGCGGCGAACGCGAGGTCGACCTCGGGATGCGGGTGGGCGGCGTTCAGGTAGTGGTCGTTGGCGACCACGTCCACGTCGTCCGCCCAGGAGTGGTAGTCCATGTGCTTGATGCCGGTGCCGACCATGAAGTTGGTGGTGACCGGCTGGGTGACGAGCCGGTTCAGCAGCTCCCGCTCGGCGCGGAGCTGGGCGCGCTGCTCGTCGGAGGAGAAGCGCAGGAAGTCGAGCTGCTGGGTCGGGTTGGCGAAGGTCGGCGCGGTGCGCGGCGGGTTCACCTGGGCCCAGGCGTGGTAGCGCTGGCTCCAGAACGCGGTGCCCCAGGCGGCGTTGAGCGCGTCCAGGTCGCCGTAGCGCTCGCGCAGCCAGCGCCGGAACGCCTCGGCGCTGACGTCGCAGTAGCAGTGCACGTTGTGGCAGCCCAGCTCGTTGGAGACGTGCCAGAGCACGACGGCCGGGTGGGCGGCGTACCGCGTCGCGACGGCCTCGACCAAGGCGAGCGAGCGGTCCCGAAAGACCGGCGAGCTGGGGCAGTAGGCCTGCCGGCCGCCGGGCCACAGCACGGTGCCGTCGGCGCGGCGGGGCAGCGTCTCCGGGTGCCGGTGGGCCAGCCAGGGCGGCGGGCTGGCGGTGGCGGTGGCCAGGTCGACGCTGATGCCGCCGTCGTGCAGCAGGTCGAGCGCCCGGTCCAGCCAGCCGAACTCGTACTCGCCGGGGGCCGGCTCCAGCAGGGCCCAGGAGAAGATGCCGACCGAGACCAGGTTGACCCCGGCGCGGCGCATCAGCTCGACGTCCTCGGGCCACACGTCCTCGGGCCACTGTTCCGGGTTGTAGTCGGCGCCGTACCAGATGCCCTCGCCGTGCCAGTTCCGCATGAGAGCTGAGGGTGCCCCTGAACGGCGACCAAGTCAACACTTTCCAACATCGACAGCAATTACAACGTTTACCGCGCCTTTCCCCTGCCACAGCACGGTTGTCGCCGTCCTTTTGCCCTCTTGACAGCGTCGAACCAAGGGGTAGCTTCAACCGCCACCGGCTATTTCTGTTCGGACGTGTGGATTCTCGGTGGATCTCGTAGCGCACCTCGTCCCCGCAGGAGGCACCATGTCCCGTCCCCGCTCGCAAGCCGAGTACCTCGCCCGGCTCGTCCCCTCGTCCGTCGCCGGCCTGCCCCGGCGCTCGCTGCTGGCCGGCGCGGCCGGCGCGGGCGCGCTGCTCGGCACCGGCCTGCTCGCCGGTTGCGGCGACTCCGACTCCGACTCCGGCGCGGACGCGAAGAGCGTCACGCTCGGCTCGAACCAGTCGGACCCGAAGCCCAAGGACGTCATCGCCAAGGTGATGGACGGCTTCAAGACGTCCTCCGGGGTCACCGTCAACGTCAACACGGTCGACCACAACACGTTCCAGGAGAACATCAACAACTACCTGCAGGGCAAGCCGGACGACGTGTTCACCTGGTTCGCCGGCTACCGGATGCGGTTCTTCGCGGCCAAGGGCCTGGCCGGTGACCTCAGCGACGTGTGGGGCAAGCTCGACGGCTACTCCGACGCGTTCAAGAAGGCGTCCACCGGCGACGACGGCAAGCAGTACTTCGTGCCGGCGTCGTACTACCCGTGGGCGGTCTTCTACCGCAAGTCGGTCTGGCAGCAGCGCGGCTACCAGGTGCCCACCACGCTGGACCAGCTCACCACGCTCGGCGCGCAGATGAAGAAGGACGGCCTGAACCCGATCGCCTTCGCCGACAAGGACGGCTGGCCGGCGATGGGCACGTTCGACATCCTCAACCTGCGCATCAACGGCTACCAGTTCCACGTCGACCTGATGGCCGGCAAGGAGGCGTGGACCTCCGACAGGGTCAAGAAGGTCTTCGACACCTGGGCCGGCCTGCTCCCCCTGCACCAGCCCGACTCGCTGGGCCGCACCTGGCAGGAGGCCGCCCAGTCGGTGCAGCAGAAGAAGAGCGGCATGTACCTGCTCGGCCTCTTCGTCGCCCAGCAGTTCAGCGGCGCGGACCTGGAGGACCTGGACTTCTTCACGTTCCCCGAGATCGACTCCACGATCGGGGCGAAGGCCCTGGACGCGCCGATCGACGGCTACATGATGGCCCGCAAGCCGAAGTCCAAGGACGCCGCCACCAAGCTGCTGACGTACCTGGGCTCGAAGGACGCCGCGAACGTCACGGTCAAGAACGACCCGAGCACGCTGGTCGCCAACAGCGGCGCGGACACCGCCGGTTACACCGCGCTCCAGAAGAAGGCCGCCGAACTGGTCGGCTCGGCCACCGAGATCGCGCAGTTCCTGGACCGGGACACCCGGCCGGACTTCGCCTCCACCGTGATGATCCCAGCCCTTCAGCAGTTCATCAAGGACCCGAAGGACATCAGCGGAATGCTCACCAGCGTTGAGAACCAGAAGAAGTCGATCTTCACCAGCTGACGGCGGAAGGGGGAAGGACACCATGTCCGACCTGCCCCTGATCCACGCGGATCGCGCCGTGCCGCCACCGGCCGCGACCACCACCGGTGGTCGCGGTCGCCGGCTACGGCTCCTGTCCGGCACCGACCGCGTGGTGATCACGCTGATGGTGCTGGTACCCCTGCTGCTCGTCCTCGCCCTGGTCTGGCTGCCGGCGGCGGCGACCGTGCTGCTCTCCGGCACGGACTGGGACGGCATCGGCCCGCTCGGCGAGATCGACTGGGTCGGGTGGCGGAACTACGACGACGTGGTCAACAACTACCCGCCGTTCGTCCCCGCGGTGCAGAACAACCTGCTCTGGCTGGCCGCGCTCTTCGTGGTGGCCACCCCGTTCGGCATGTTCCTCGCCGTGCTGCTGGACAAGGAACTGCGCGGCAGCCGGTTCTACCAGACCGCGCTCTACCTACCCGTGGTGCTCTCGCTGGCGCTGGTCGGTTTCATCTGGCAGCTCATCTACAGCCGGGACCAGGGCCTGCTCAACGGCGTGTTCGGCGGCGACACCGACTGGTACGGCGACCCGAACGTCAACATCTGGGCGGTGCTGGTCGCCGCCGGGTGGCGGCACGTCGGCTACATCATGCTGCTCTACCTGGCCGGGCTGAAGGGCGTCGACCCGTCGCTGCGGGAGGCCGCCGCCGTGGACGGCTCCTCGGAGACCAGCACGTTCTTCCGGGTCGTCTTCCCGGTGATGCGCCCGATCAACATCATCGTGCTGGTGGTCACCGTGATCGAGTCGCTGCGCGCGTTCGACCTGGTCTGGGTGATCAACAAGGGCCGCAACGGGCTGGAGCTGATCTCCGCCCTGGTCACCCAGAACGTGGTCGGCGAGGCGAGCCGGATCGGCTTCGGCTCCGCGCTGGCCACCATCATGCTGGCCGTCTCCCTGATCTTCATCACCGTCTACCTCTGGACCGTCATGCGGGAGGACAAGCGATGACCGCCGCCGTCTCCCCCGGCCGCCGCCGGCCGCTGCGGCCGGCCCGGGTGGTGCTGCACCTCTTCCTGGGTACGGTCGCCGTCGGCTGGCTGTTCCCGCTGTTCTGGGCGGTGCTCACCTCGTTCCGCTCCTACCAGTACACCGCCGTCCACGGCTACGTCTCGTTCGGCGGCTGGACGATCGACAACTACGTCACCGCGTGGCGGACCGCCGAGTTCGGCAAGCACTTCCTCAACTCGATCTACATCACCGTGCCGGCGGTGCTGCTCACGCTCTTCCTCGCCTCGTGCGTGGCGTTCGTGATCGCCCGGTTCAGCTGGAAGCTCAACATCGCGCTGCTGGGGCTCTTCACCGCCGCGAACCTGCTCCCGCAGCAGTCCCTGCTGATCCCGCTGTTCCGGATGTTCACCGAGGTCCCGCTGCCGGCCTGGATGAGCGACTCGGAGCTGCTCTACGACAGCTACTGGGGGCTGATCCTGGTCAACGTCGCGTTCCAGTGCGGCTTCTGCGTCTTCGTGCTGAGCAACTACATGAAGGCGCTGCCGCACGAGCTGTACGAGGCGGCGATGGTCGACGGGGCCAGCGTGTGGCGGCAGTACTGGCAGGTGACCATGCCGCTGTGCCGGCCGGCCCTGGCCGCGCTTGCCACGCTGGAGGTGACCTGGATCTACAACGAGTTCTTCTGGGCCACCGTGCTGATGCGTACCGGCGACAAGTTCCCGGTGACCAGCTCGCTGAACAACCTGCGCGGCCAGTTCTTCACCGACAACAACCTCGTCTCGGCCGGCTCGGTGCTGGTCGCGATCCCCACTCTGGTGATCTTCTTCCTGCTCCAGAAACAGTTCGTCCGGGGTCTGACGCTGGGAGCCTCCAAGGGATGACGGCTCCGGGCTCCGGGCTCCGGGCTCCGGGCTCCGGGCTCCGGGCTCCGGGCTCCGGGCTCCGGGCTCCGGGCTCCGGGCTCCGGGCTCCGGGCTCCGGGCT
>NZ_JBISAC010000004.1:0-31519 GCF_044391475.1 Micromonospora sp. NPDC018662 | reverse complement strand
TCCGGGGGATTATGCCAAAGAGCGATATGACTGTGAGGAATAATTATGTCTCTCAGTCATATCGCTCACGACTCTTGTGTTCTCCGCTCGCGTCACTCTTTGTGACAAGCGCAGGTGTGCATCCCACAGAATCGAGCGGTCATGACGCCTTCGACGATCGTCCATCTGCGCCGGGCGGGGACCAGCCTGGTGCTCGACACGCGCGGCCCGGGGCTGCCCCGAGTCGTGCACTGGGGCGCCGACCTCGGGCCGCTGTCCACGGCGGACCTGCCCGCGTTGGTCGGCGCCACCGTCCCGCCGGTGGCGCCGAGCAGTTTCGACGAGCCCACCGTGCTGTCGCTGCTGCCCGAGGCGAGCGCGGGCTGGAGCGGCCGGCCGGGGCTTGCCGGCCACCGCGACGGCCGGGACTGGTCCACGGCGTTTCGCCTGGTCGGCATCGACGTGATTGACCCGACGGGCGACCACGGACCCGGGGCCGGGCCGAACGACGCCCGGACCGGTGCCGGTCCGCGTGGCGACGAGTGTGCGGGGAGCCGTGACGCGAGTCGCGTGGCCGACGGCGGGGAGGCGGTGCGCGTATCCGATGAGGAGCGGGACCGCGACGGCGGCGGGGCCGCGCGGGTGACCGTGCGGGCGACGGACCCGGGCGCGGGCTTGAGCCTGACGGTCGAGATCACGCTGGACCCGGCGGGGTTGCTGACGCTGCGGCACCGGTTGCGCAACGACGGCGACGGCCGTTACGAACTGCGCGAGCTGACGCCCGTGCTGCCGGTGCCCGCGGTCGCCACCGAGCTGCTCGACCTGACCGGGCGCTGGTGCCGGGAACGCGTCCCGCAGCGGCACCCGTGGCCGATTGGCGCCTGGGTCCGTGAGGGGCGGCACGGCCGTACCGGGCACGACGCCACGCTGCTGCTGGTGGCCGGCACGGCGGGCTTCGGCTTCGGGCACGGCGAGGTGTGGGCGGTGCACACCGCGTGGAGCGGCGACCACGTCACGGTGGCCGAGCGCCGCCCCACCGGCGATGCCACGCTCGGCGGCGGTGAGCTGCTCGCGCCCGGCGAGATCGTGCTCGGGCCGGGCGAGGAGTACGCCACCCCGCTGCTGTACGCGGCCCGGTCGGCGGACGGGCTGGACGGGCTCAGCGACGTGCTGCACACCAGCCTGCGCGCCCGGCCGGGGCACCCACGCACGCCGCGCCCGGTGACGCTGAACGTGTGGGAGGCGGTCTACTTCGACCACGACCTGGACCGGCTGCGGGCGCTCGCCGACCGGGCCGCCGAGGTGGGGGTGGAACGCTTCGTGCTGGACGACGGCTGGTTCCGCGGGCGGCGGCACGACCTCGCCGGCCTCGGCGACTGGTGGGTCGACGAGCAGGTCTGGCCCGGCGGGCTGCAACCGCTCATCGACCACGTCCGCGGGCACGGCATGCAGTTCGGGCTCTGGGTCGAGCCGGAGATGGTCAACCCCGACTCCGACCTGTTCCGCGCCCATCCCGACTGGGTGCTCCAGGCGCCCGGCCGGCTGCCGCTTCCGTGGCGGCACCAGCAGGTGCTCGACCTGGCCCACCCGGACGCATACGCGTACCTGCGCGACCGGCTCGACGCGGTGCTGCGTGAGCACGACGGGATCGCCTACCTCAAGTGGGACCACAACCGGGACCTCACCGAGGCGGGGCACGCCGGCCGGCCCGGGGTACACGCGCAGACCGTGGCGGTCTACCGCCTGCTCGACGAGTTGCGCGCCCGGCACCCCGACCTGGAGATCGAGAGTTGCTCGTCCGGCGGCGCCCGGGTCGACCTGGAGATCCTGCGTCGTACCGACCGGGTCTGGGCCAGCGACTGCAACGACGCGCTGGAACGGCTGGCCATCCAACGCTGGACCGGTCTGCTGCTGCCGCCGGAGCTGATCGGCACGCACATCGGGCCGTACCGCTCGCACACCACGCACCGCGTGCACGACCTCGGCTTCCGGGCGGTCACCGCGCTCTTCGGCCACCACGGCATCGAATGGGACATCAGCGCGATCGACGCGTCCGCCCGGGCCGAACTGGCCGCCTGGGTGGCGCTGCACAAGCGGCTCCGCCCGCTGCTGCACGCCGGGCGGGTGGTCCGGGTCGACCACCCGGACCCGGCCGTGCAGGCCCACGGCGTGGTCGCCCACGACCGCTCCCGAGCGGTGTACGCGGTCAGCCGGGTCGCCACGTCCGTCGCGCAGGTGCCGGGCGCGGTGCGGTTGCCGGGGCTGGACCCGGCGCGGCGCTACCGGGTGCGTCCGCCGGCCGGCGTGCCGGAGCCGGCCGGGCTGGAGTTGGCCCCGCCGGGCTGGCTGGCGTCCGACACCGGGGTGACGCTGCCCGGGTCGGTGCTCGGCACGGTGGGCCTGCACCTGCCGGCCCTGCATCCGGAGCAGGCGCTGCTGCTGGAGGTCACCGCCGCCTGAGCGTCACTCCACCGCGGTGTCGAACGCCTGCCGGGCGTCCTCGATCTGCGGCATGTGTGCGTCCGCCCACTCCAGGAGCACGTCGATCGGCGCGCGCAGGGTCTTGCCCAGCGGGGTGATCCGGTACTCCACCGCTACCGGGCGGGTCGCCACGACGAGGCGTTCGACGATGCCGTTGCGTTCGAGGCGTCGCAGCGTCGCGGTCAGCGACTTCTGCGTCACCGCCGGGATCGCCCGGCGCAGCTCGTTGAAGCGGCACGGCCGCTCGCACAGCTCGTTGAGGACGCTGAGCGACCACTTGTCCAGCACCTGGTCGAGCAGGTCGCGGTGCGGCGCGTCGATCCGCAGCTCACCGGTCTGCGGGCTGGTGGTATCGCGCATGAAACCAGGTCTCCTTGAAGTGTCCGCCGTCGACTAGGTATCAATGGTAAACCGAGTTGGTTCCACCAGAGGAGACCTGATGCCGACCATCCGTTTCAGCCCCGACGGCCTTCAGCCGCACACGCCCTACCATCACGTGGCGGTGTCCACCGGGTCGCGCCACATCCACGTCAGCGGCCAGGTCGCCCGGCTGGGCGACGGCACACCGGTCGCGCCGGACGACCTGAGCGGGCAGGTCGCACAGGTGCTGCGCAACACCGGTCGCGCCCTCGCCGGCGCCGACGCCTCGTTCGAGGACGTGGTCCGGCTGACCTTCTACGTCACCGGGTGGACGCCCGAGAAGATCGGGCCGTTCATGGCCGGGATCGAGTCGGTCGCCGAGGAGCTGGGCCTGCCCCACCCCCTGCCGCCGGCGTCGCTGATCGGCGTGGACCACCTCTTCGAACCCGACGTGCTCGTCGAGCTGGAGGCGACCGCGATCACCGGGTGACCGGACTTCTTCCGGCTTTCTTCGCCGGCGGATGTCGAGAACCGGGGTGGTGGCTTCTACCCGAGGGTGGAAGCACCGACAATCGGTGCTCGGGCGTGAGGAGCGAATCGTGAAGTACATGCTGCTGATGCAGTTCAGCGCCGCCGGGGCCGACTTCCCATCTGTCGACACCTGGACGCCTGAGGAGTTCCGGGCGCACATCGACTTCATGGGCGAGGTCAACGCGAAGCTCATGGCCGACGGGGAGTTCGTGCAGGGCGAGGGGCTGGGCGGCCCGCAGCAGGCCCGGATCGTGCGGGCCGGCGAGAACGGCGCGCCGGTGGTCACCGAAGGGCCGTTCGCGGAGACCAAGGAGTTCCTGGCCGGCTTCTGGATCGTCGACTGCGAGACGCCGCAGCGGGCGGTCGAGATCGCCGCGTACATCTCCACCGCGCCCGGCCCGGGCGGGCGACCGCTGCGCATGCCGATCGAGGTGCACCCGGTGATGTCCGGCCCGCCGCAGGAGATGTGACACTGGCCGACCACACCGTCGAGGACCTGCTGCGCGAGCTGGCGCCGCAGGTCCTCGGCGTGCTCGCCCGCCGCTTCGGTGACTTCGCCACCGCCGAGGACGCGGTGCAGGAGGCGCTGCTGGCGGCGAGCCGGCAGTGGCCGGTCGACGGGCTGCCGGCGCATCCGCGCGGGTGGCTCACGCAGGTCGCGTACCGGCGGATGATCGAGCTGGTGCGCGCCGAGACGGCCCGACGGGACCGGGAGGACCGCGCGGCCCGGCGCTCCGGCGACGACCGGCGGACCGCACCGGCCGCCGACGAGCCGTTGACCGGCGACCGGGACGACACGCTGGTGCTGCTCTTCCTCTGCTGCCACCCGGCACTGACCACGCCGTCGGCGATCGCGTTGACGCTACGCGCGGTGGGTGGCCTGAGCACCGCCGAGATCGCCCGCGCGTTCCTGGTGCCCGAGGCCACCATGGCGCAGCGGATCAGCCGCGCCAAGCAGCACATCAGGGACTCCGGGCTGCCGTTCCGGCTGCCCGAGCCGGACGACCGGCAGGCCCGGCTCGCCGCCGTGCTGCACGTGCTCTACCTGATCTTCACCGAGGGGCACACCGCGAGCCTCGGCGACGACCTGCGGCGGGTCGACCTCTCCGACGAGGCGATCCGATTGGCCCGGGAGATGCACCGGCTGCTGCCCGACGACAGCGAGGTTGCCGGGCTGCTCGCCCTGCTGCTGCTCACCGACGCCCGCGCCGCCGCCCGGAGCGGCCCGGCCGGGGAGCTGGTCCCGCTGGCCGAGCAGGACCGGTCCCGCTGGGACGCCGCCGCGATCGCCGAGGGCACCGCCCTGGTCACCGGCGCGATGACCCGGGGGCCGGTGGGGCAGTACCAGCTCCAGGCCGCCGTGGCCGCGCTGCACGACGAGGCGCCGAGCGCGGCGGCCACCGACTGGCCGCAGATCCTCGCGCTCTACGGGGTGCTGGAACGGCTCACCGGCAGCCCGGTGGTGGCGTTGAACCGCGCGGTGGCGACCGCCATGGTGCACGGCCCGACCGCCGGCCTGGACAAGCTCGCCGGCCTGGCTGACGATCCCCGACTGGCCGGCTCACACCGGCTCGACGCGGCCCGCGCCCACCTGCACGAGATGGCCGGCGACCACGACGCCGCGGCGACCCACTACCGCGCCGCCGCCGCGCGAACCACCAGCCGCCCCGAGCAGGAGTACCTGCTGACCCGAGCCGCCCGCCTGCTCCCTTCTCGTTGATCAAGGAGTTTGCGTCGGCGTCCGCACGGTTCGCGACGCGAACCTCTTGGTCAACTGGCGCGCGAGGTGGTGTCGCGGAGGGCCAGGGCGACGGTGGCGAACAGGGCGGCGCCGCAGCCGACGCCGGCGATCAGGGCCACCGTGGCCGCGGTGCCGCCCAGGGCGTACACGAGGAAGCCGGCCACGCCGAGTGCGGTCATCACCGCGCCGAGCCAGTGGTAACGCGGCATCCGCCACACCGCGGCCAGGCCGAAGAAGTGCACGCCCACCACCACCGCGACCCAGGCCACCGACACGGCGGGCCGGTCGAGCACGTTGTTGATCACGGCAAGGCCACCGAAGAGCGCGACCGCCTCCAACGCCACCACGATCCAGTAGCGGCGGTCCATGAACCCCGCCGCCTCCGATCCCTGTGCGCTGGGCGGGGCCTGGCGGGCCACCCGGAACAGGGCGACCAGGAGCAGCGCGGCCACCAGCAGGCCGGCGATCCGCACCACGATCGGCCACGGCGCGGGCAGGCCACCGCTGTTGACCATGATGAAGACGGTCCCGAACGAGATCGCCACGAGCGAGCCGATGACCAGCCCCGACGGTCGTCCCCTGGTCCCCGGCGTGTTCATCGTGCCCCTCCCGACGATCGCGCGCCGGACCGGTCGGCCCGACGCGCGCCAGACTGTACGGCAGGCTGACCTGGTTGGTCAGATTGAGCGGCGAACGGCGCGTGGCCTGGTGGGCGGTCGAAGGTGCTTCTCCTTGTGCTGGCGGACCATCTCGTCCCACACCTCCTGGGGAAGTCGGGGTCCGGCGGTATCCACCGGTGCGAGTTGTCCGAGTAGTGGAACTTCTCGTCTCCCCGCTCGATCCGGCTCATCGCAGCCAGCCCAGGAAGCGACGATGGAGCGTGGTCGGCGAAGCCCCGGCCATGTCCTGTGTGGCAGCCACCAGGAACGGGGCCAGGTAGAGGGCGAGGGACAACGGCGACTGGTCGTACTCGACCCGCAACTCCTGACGACGGATGGGGCAGGGCCACGGGCGCTGGCATCCGGAGCAGTGCCAGAGGGGCATGACCGGGTCGTGTGCGGTCACCTCCCCTCCCCCGGCCAGTGCGCGCGCTTGATCGGAAGGTGATGTCTTCCCCGGCACGGCAGGTCGGATCCACAGCGGCAGACCCTGCGCCACCTGACCCACGACCACACCGGCCGATGTCGTCGGGCGAAGGTCAGCGCCGCCGCGATCACGTATTGGTCGTAGTTGACGTGCCCACGCATGTCGCGCTCCTCCATCAGCAACTACAAGCAATGTCACTCTAAGTGCTGTATTGATGTAAACACAACAGCTTGACTGCATGAAGTCACCTAGCGTGCGGGCGTGAGCGATGAGAGCGACTTCGATCCCGATGTCGCCACGTGGAAGCAACTCGCGGACCGGCTTCGGCAAGCCATCCGTTCAGGTCAGCTTGCCCCTGGTCAGCGAGTGCCGACCGAACTGAGCCTCACCCAGCAGTACCAACTCAGCCGACTCACGGTCCGCCGCGCACTCCAGCAACTGCGAAGCGAGGGCCTGATCGTGGTCGTACAGAGTCGAGGAACATTCGTCCGGGGCGAACAGGAGCGCACCACCGTCACCGTGAGCAAGGGCGACCAGGTGCAGGCGCGGATGCCCGATCCGGAAGAACGACGTCGGTACGCCCTCCACGAAGGCGAACCCGTCATCGTGGTGACCAGGACGAACGGCAACGTCGAGGCGTACGGCGCGCACAGCGTGACCGTCGTAGGTGCCTGAAGCGAAACGTCGCCTTCCCCGTCGCGTCGCCGGTGCGCCTATGCCTCTGCGACGTACGGTCCCGACCCCGGTACGCCCACCACGATGCCGTGCGCCTTGAGGATGTCCACGGCACGAGCGACGGTGCGCCGGGCCGACCCGTACTGAGCGGCAAGCGCGTCGTACGTCGGCAGGCGGGACCCACGTGGAAACTCCCCAGCGCCGATGCGGCGGGTCAGATCGTCGGCGATCTCTTTCGCCGTGTGCGGGATGGGCATGAGTGTCATTGTCACGTCGGTGCGGGCCAGCGAACGGGTCACCAAAGATGACTCGTCTACGCCATCAGGTTTGTAGGCACCGTCCGGCCTCGTGCCAGAGCAGGCAGCGACCGGGAGGCAAGGGCTGCGGGCGTACGCGAAGAAAGGTGGCCGGGTCCGTGCGGACCCGGCCACCCGATGCGCGGTCGGTCAGCTCGCGGAGCAGGTCACCGCCGGCGTGCCGGCGCTGCCGTTGCCGATGAAGCCGAACGTGGTACTGGCGCCGGCGCCGAGCCGGCCGTTGTAGTCGACGTTGCGGGCGGTGTACGCCGACCCGCTGTTGCTGAGCGTGGCGTTCCACGCCTGGCTGACGGTCTGGCCGTTGGCGAACGTCCACGTCGCCGTCCAGCCGGTGATCGCGGCGGAACCGGCGGTCACCTTGACGTCGCCCTGGAAGCCGCCCTGCCACGAGTTGACGACGGTGAGGGTGGCGGTGCAGCCACCGGCCGGCGGCGGCGTGGTCGGGCTCGGGCTGGCGGTCGGGCTGGGGCTGGTCGTCGGGCTGGGGCTGGTCGTCGGGCTGGGGCTCGTGGTCGGGCTGGTGGTCGGGCTCGGCGAGCTGCCGGCGTAGACCGACGCCTCGCGGGAGGTGGCGGTGATGCCGTTGGCACCGGCGAAGATGCGCTGGCCCCAGCTGGTGAGCTGGGCCGGGTTGAAGCCGGTGGTCATGTCCAGGTATTCCACGCCGCCGCCGTTGCCGCTCCACGACCAGCCCAGGTAGCCGATCCGGTTGGCCTGGGCGTAGGACATGATGGTGTCCTCGTCGGGGTTGCCGTCGGAGTGGTTGAAGCCGAACTCGCCGACCACGATGGGCAGCCCGGCGGTGCGGAACCGGCCCAGGTAGTCGCTGATCTCGGCGGCGGTGTCGAACACGCCGTACATGTGGATGGAGAAGACGGTGTTGCGCTGCGGGTCGGCGTTGAACACGGTGCCGGCGTTGTCGCGCATGGTGAACGACCAGTCCTGGCCCCAGTTCGGCCCGTCCACCATGATCGTGTGGGTGAGGCCGCCGGCGCGCAGGCGCTTGATCGCGTTCGAGGTGTCGTTGGTCCAGGCGCCGTAGCCCTGGTTGCCGAACGGCTCGTTGCCGATGTTGACGATGACGTACTTCTCCTGGCCCTTGAGCACGTCGGCGATGCTCAGCCAGTAGTCGGTGGCCTTGGCCAGCGTGGTGGCGGCACCGTCCTCGCCGTACCCGGTGGTGTCGTGCGCCTCCAGGACGCAGATGAGGCGGTTGGCCTTGCACAGCGAGATCACGTTGGCCACGTCGGCGGCGCTGTTCTTCGTCCAGCGGTCGCCGGTGGCCAGCACCACCCGGACCGTGTTGGCGCCGAGCGCCTTGATGTTGGCGAACGAGCTGGTCTGCTGCGGGTACCAGGTGTGCGCGTGGTTGACGCCGCGCATCACGAACTCGGTGCCGTTGGCGTCGTAGAGCCGGCCGTTCGAGACGGAGAACCCGGTCGCGGCCTGCGCCGGCTGCCCGAAGGCGAAGACGGCGGTGAGCGCCGTCAGCAGGGCGACGCCCGCGGCGGAGAGCATTTTCTTCATGGCTGTCCTCTGAAGGGAGATCTCCCCCGTGCCCGAGTGGGGGTGCGGTGATGGTGATGACGGTCCCGGACGCCGGCATCAGCGTAGGCCGATGGACCCTCGAAGGCAACCGGTTAAGTCCTGTGGCGGCCCGCGTCACCACGGGCCGCCACAGGGGCGGTCATCCCCACCACAGGATGGTGCGCCTCCCCGGCCTGAACCGGTTAAGCGGGACTGTAGGCAGCATCCGACGGCCCGTCAAGAGATCCGGCCGGGGAAGCGGACACCAGGGTTGACCCGCGTCCGGCGGGGTATCCCGGGACGATCCACCCGGGAGGAGAGGCGCCATGGTGAACGTCGGCTACACCCTGATGTGCGAGCAGGCCGGACCGAAGGAGCTGGTCGACCACGCGGTGCGCGCCGAGGCCGCCGGTTTCGACCACCTCGTCATGTCCGACCACTACTACCCGTGGCTGGAGTCGCAGGGCCACTCGCCCTACGCCTGGTCGGTGCTCGGCGCGGTCGCCCACGCCACCACCCGGCCGGAGCTGCTGTCGTTCGTCACCTGCCCGATCCGGCGCTACCACCCGGCCGTGGTGGCGCAGAAGGCCAGCACCATCGGCGTGCTCTCGGACGGGCGGTTCACGCTCGGCCTCGGCGCCGGGGAGAACCTCAACGAGCACGTGGTGGGCGGGTGGCCGCACGTGCAGCAGCGGCACGAGATGTTCGAGGAGGCGCTCCAGATCATCCGGCCGCTGCTCAACGGCGAGACGCTGACGTTCTCCGGCAACCACTTCGACGTGCCCGACGCGTACGTCTGGGACCGGCCCGAGCGCCCGGTGCCGATGGCGGTGGCGGCGTCCGGCCGGCAGTCGGCCACGCTCGCGGCCGAGTACGCGGACGCCATGATCGCCACCGATCCGCTGTCCCACCTCGTCGACATGTACGAGGAGGCCGGCGGCGCGGGTCGCCCCCGCTACGGCCAGGTGGCCATCTGCTACGGCCCGGACGAGGACGAGTGCCGCAAGATCGTGCACGACCAGTTCCGCTGGTTCGGCATGGGCTGGAAGGTCAACGCCGACCTGCCCGGCCCGGACGCGTTCGACGCGGCCACCCAGTTCGTCCGCGAGGAGGACGTGGCCGAGGGCATCTCCTGCGGCCCGGACGTCGAGCGGCACGTCGAGGCGTTCAAGAAGTTCGTCGACGCCGGCTTCACCCACGTGGCGCTGGTCCAGGTCGGCGGCGACCGCCAGCCGATGTTCCTCGACTGGGCCCAGGAGGAGCTGCTGCCCCGGCTACGCGAGCTGTGACCGGCCGGGCGGTGGTGCCGCAGGCCGCGGCACCACCCGGCCGTCGTTCCGAGGAGGTGACGTCGTGCGCATCGGAAACACCGAGATCCGGCCCGCCGGCGGCGGATTCGGCTGCCTCCTGATGGTCCTCTTCTCGATCGTCGCCTCGATCGTGCTGACCGTGCTGCTCAACCTGATCCTCTAGAAGCGGCCGCGACCCCGATCGGGCGGCAACAGAATGAGGGCATGAACCTGCTGACCGTGCTGCCGCTGGCGTTCGTGATGGTCGCCGGGCCGCAGCTCATCAGCGCGATCTTCCTGGCCGCCAGCCGCGACCCGCGACGCAGCTCGGTGGCCTACCTGGCGGGCGCGGCGCTGGGCACGCTGGTGCCGCTGACGATCTGGTACGCCGTGTTCCGGCTGGTCCGGCACTCCGCCGGCAACGGCACGAAGGACAGCGGCAGCCGGCACCTGATCGACTGGATCGTGCTGGCGCTGCTGCTCGTGCTCATGGTGGTCACGTTCCTGCGCCGGAAGCGGAACCAGCCGCCGGGCTGGATGCGCCGGCTGGAGGACCCGAAGCCCGCGTTCGCGTTCGGCCTGGGCGTGCTGCTGTTCTTCGCCATGCCCAGCGACGAGATCACCATGGCCTCGGTGGCCGGCAGCCTGGCCGGACACGACAAACCGTGGTGGCACCTGCTGCCGTTCCTGATCCTGACCGTGCTGCTGCTGGCGCTGCCGCTGCTCGCGCTGGTGCTGCTGGGCGCGCGCGCCGAACGGCTGCTGCCGAGGATCCGCGACTGGGCGAACGCGCACTCCTGGATCATCAGCGAGCTGGTGATCCTGATCTTCGTCGCCATCGTCCTGTCCGACCTCGCCTGACCCGCATGCCCCGGGGACGAATTCACGGGAAGAGTGGGCATCCGGGCCCGGATGCCCACTCTTCCCGTGAAACAGGGCTCTAGGCAGGCGTGAGGTCCAGTTCGGCCAGGACGGGGTAGTGGTCGGAGGCGGTGTCGGCCTCCGCGTCGCGGATCACGTGGACCGCTACCAACCGCTCGGCCAGGGGCGGCGTGGCGAGCAGGTAGTCCAGCCGCATCCCGGCGAACTCCGCGCCGCCGTGGCCGGTCGGCACCGTCAGCCCGCCCGGCCCGTCGCCCCCGGCCCGCGGCCAGAGGTCGACCAGGCCGCCGTCGCGCAGCCGGGCCACCGCGCGGGTGTCCACGGTACGGCCGTCGCGGCGCAGGTGCCGACGCCGGTACGCGGCGGCGAGCCCGGCCAGCCGCTCGGTGTGGTCGGCGGCCGGCTCCAGCGTGTTCAGGTCCCCGGCGAGCACTGCCAGCTCTCCCCCGGTTCGTCGCACCGCCGCCGCCAGCCAGCCCGCCTCGATCCGCCGCCGCCCGCCCGACCACGGGTTCAGGTGGGTGCTGAACACGGTCAGCGGGCCCGCCCCGGTGGCCACCCGCACCACGGCGGCGGCATGGTGGAACGGCCGGCGGACCCGCCCGGAGGACAGCACCCGCAGCGACGGGCGGACCAGCACCGCCACCGGCTGGCCGAAGCAGGACCGGGCCAGGTACGGCACCAGACCCGTCCGCTCCGCCAGCCCGCCCAGCGTGCGGTCCAGGCCGCGCAGCTCCTGGAGGGCCAGCACGTCCGGGCGCTGCGCGGCGACGACCGAGGCGATCCGGTCCCGGCGGTCGGTGCCGTCACGGTCCCGACCGCCGGTGCGGATGTTCCAGGTCATCACGCGCAGCATCGGGTCAGTCCGGCCGGCCGGCCTTGGCCAGCTCGTCGTCCAACTCGTCCACCTGCTCCGACTCGATCGCCGGCTGGTTGCCCTGCGCGACGTCGGCGTTCGGCCGGACCACCCACCACAGCAGCGACAGCCAGAGCGTGCCGAGCAGGATCGCGCCCATGAAGTCGGTCGGGTGGTGCATGCCCCGGTACATCCGGGAGGTCGCCACGCCGACCGGCATGATCACGGCCATCGCCACGAACAGCCACCGCCACCAGCGGTCGGTACGGGGGAACACGATGATCGCCATGGCGACCCAGAGGCAGATGGTCGCCGCGATGTGCCCGGACGGGAACGACGAGGTGGGCATCTGGCCGTCCAGGTTCTCCACCGGCGGCCGGGGCCGCTCCACCACCCGGGCGCTGGACAAGAAGAGGCTCAGCTCGCCGAACATGGCCAGCACCACGAACAGCACCGGCCGCCAGCGGCGCCACACGGCCAGCACGATCGGGCAGAACACCAGCGAGACCAGCAGGATGGCGTGGGTGTCGCCGAACTTGCTCCACCACCAGCTCAGGTTCGTGAGCGCGTCGGTGTGCCGGGCGGCGAACCAGCGCGGCACCTCGGTGTCGAGCGTGTCGAAGAACGTGCCCTTGGCGTGGTAGCTGACGTACATGCCGAACGCGTACAGCGCGCCGAAGACGATCACCCAGCCGACCAGCAGCTCGGCCACCGACGAGCGGGGGTGCTCCAGCACCTTCTCCTCGTCCGGGGCCAAGGTGATCTCCTCGCCCGCCTCGGGCTCCAGGCCCTCGCTCAGCGGCGGCACCGGCCGGCCGCGCTCGCGCCGCCACAGCCGGAACGCGTACGCGGTGACGCCCAGCCAGGCCGCGCCGAGCAGCCAGCCGCCGAGCACGTCCGACACGAAGTGCACGCCCAGCGCGATCCGGGTCAGCCCGACCAGGAAGACCAGCACGGCGGCGATGGCGATGGCCGGCTTGCGCCAGCGCGGCGCCATGGCCGGCAGGAACACCAGCAGCAGCGCGCCGTACGCGACGAACGAGCCGAGCGCGTGGCCGCTGGGGAAGCTGTTGCCGGGCGCGCTGGCGATCGGCACGTCCACCACCGGGCGCAGCCGCCCCACCAGCGCCTTGAGCGACGGGTCGAGGATCAGCCCGCCCACGCCGGTGACGATCAGGTAGACCGCCAGCCGGGACTGGCGGCGGATCAGCAGGCCCACCACCGCGATGGTGATCAGCCAGATCAGCACCGGCCGGCCGCCCAGGTCGGTGATCGCCTGGAGCACGGTGACCAGCGGGTGGTGCGGCGCCACGAGGTTGTTGAACCACTCGGCCGCCGCGTGGTCGGCGTCCTGCAGCGGGCTCCAGCGGAACCGGACGAGCATGAGCAGTACGCCGAATGCGACGCCCGCGCCGGCCACCGCGAGCAGCCCGACCAGGCTCCGCTCGGCGAAGTGGCCGAGCGGCCGGCGCCCGGCTTCCTTGACCGCTGTCACACCGCACCTCCCTTTTCTTCTGCGAGGCGCGCTGTACCCGATCGGCGTGGCTCTCACACGCCGCGTCGGCGCGGCGTCAGAGCGCGGTCATCTCACCGGTGTCGAACAGCTCCTCGCGCTGCGCCTCCGGCTCCCACAGGTCCGGCTGGGCCGGCTCCTCCACGCCGATCCGCATGGCCTCCAGCTGGGCGGCGAAGGCCAGCCCGCCGAAGAGCGCCATCCCGGTGAGGTTCGCCCAGAGCAGCAGCGCCATCATGCCGGTCAACGCGCCGTAGGTCTGGCCGAACCCGCCGCTGTACTTGACGTACGCGGCGAGCAGCAGGCTGGCCAGCCACCACAGCGCGATGGCGATGCCGGCGCCGAAGAAGAGCCAGGACAGGCCGGGCTGCTTGCGCCGGGGCGCGTGCCGGAACAGCACCGCCACGGCGAGCACGGTCAGGCCGAGGCTGAGCGGCCAGCGGACCACGTCCCAGACCACGGTGGCGACGTCGCCCCACTCGTAGTGCTGGCGTACCGAGTCGCCGAGCGCGCCGCCGCCGACCAGGATCAGGAACCCGGTCAGCGCGGGCACGCCGGCGACCACCGCGAGGACGGCGGCGCGGACGTACTTGGGGAATGCCGGACGGTCGCGTTCGACGCCGTAGATCCGGTTGGCGCCGCGCTCGATCTGCGCCATCGTGGTGGTCAGCGCGACCAGCCCGGTGATCAGACCGAGGGTCAGCGCCAGCTCGCCGGCGTCCTCGGTGCGGTCGGTGTCGGACAACAGCTCCTGCACCACTGTCTCGCTCTGGCCCGGCGTGATCGCCAGCACCGTGTCGGCGACGACCTTGCCGCCCTCGTCCGCGCCGAGGTCGGTGATCAGGCCGGTGAGCGCGATGAGGAACGGCACCACGGCGAGGCAGAGCTGCAACGCCAGGGCCCGGGAGTGGCTGAAGCCGTCGCCGTAGCGGAACCGGATGAACGCGTCCCGCAGCAGGCACCAGCCGCCGTGCCGGCGCAGCGTGCGCCAGGCGTCGTCGGCGGAGAGCTCGTCCTCGGTCATCAACCGGGTCTCGGGGACGAGCTTGGTGCTACTCACGGCGTGCCTCGTCGATCAGGCGCTCGCCGCGCTCGGCGGCCGCCTCGGCGTCCACCGCCAGGTCGGGGTGGTCCGCCGGGCGCGGTACGCAGAGCCAGAGCGACTCGGGCCGGATGGTGGCGGTGAGCGAGCGGCCCGGCTCGATCAGGTCGCCGTCGAGCTGCCGGGGCTGGGCCCGGTTGCTGGTGATCTCGACGGTGCGGGCCCGGAACACCTCCATCCGGGGCACGCTGCCGCGTCGGCGGACCAGCGCCCAGCCCATCGCGACCCAGTGGCCGAGCGTGCGCGGAGTCAGCACCGCCACGTCGAGCCAGCCGTCGTCCGGCTCGGCGTCGGTGAGCAGCCGCACCCCGCCCTGGAGGCGGCCGACGTTGGCCACCAGGACCGAGCGGGCGCGGCGGCGCAGCGGCGGCCGGCCGTCGATGCGGACCGAGACCCGCATCGGCCGGTCCCGCAGGTGGCGGGCGGCCCCGACCAGGTAGGCCGGCCAGCCGATCCGCTTCTTGGTGGTCTCGGAGGTGGAGTCGAGCATCTGGGCGTCGAAGCCCATTCCGGCCATCACCGCGAAGCACTGGTCGTCGACCACGCCGACGTCGAGCCGGCGCATCCCGCGCTCGACGGCGACCTCCAGCCCGGCGGCCAGGTCGCCGGAGAGGCCGAGGTTGGCGGCGAGCAGGTTGCCGGTGCCCTGGGGCAGCACGGCGAGCGCCACGTCGGTGCCGGCGAGCGCGGTGACGCAGGCCATCACGGTGCCGTCGCCGCCGCAGGCGAAGACCACCTCGGCACCGGCCTTCACCGCCTCCTCCGCCTGGCCGCGACCCGGGTCCTCGACAGTGGTCTCGTGCCAGGTCGGGGCCGGCCAGCCGGCGGCGGCGAGCGCGCCGTCCACGGTCTGCCGGAACTCGTCGAGGTCGGCCACCTTCACCGGGTTGACCACCACGGCGGAGCGCGGGGTCCGGTTCTCCGCGGTCACCGGAAGCTTGTCTTCTGCACCGTCCACGGCGTCAGTGTGCAGGACGCCGGGCGCGGCGGCGACCCGGCGGGCGGGGTCGTTGCGAGGACCGCAAACAGGTTTGAGATTCCTGACCGGCGTCAGGCCACCTCGCGCAGCGCCGCCTCGACCCGTCGGCGCAGGTCGTCCAGGTCGGCGCCGGCCTCGGTGAGCACCTGCGCGCCCAGGCCGTTGCCCTCCCGCAGCAGGCCGAGCAGGATGTGCTCGGTGCCGATGTGCCGGTGGCGCAGCCGGAGCGCCTCGCGCAGCGACAACTCGAGCACCTTCTTGGCGCGCGGCGAGAACGTGCCCCGCTCGGGCCGGCGGCGCCACCACCGGCGCGGCCGGGGCACCGCCTCGCGCAGCGCGTCGGGGCCGAAGGACTCCTCGATCCGGGCCACGATGGCGGCCAGGTCGACGCCGATCTCGCGCAGCGCCGCCGCGTCGGCCGTGCCGAGCCCGTCGACGCCCTGGGCCGAGTGCCGGGCCACCCCCGCGCGCAGCCGGTCGGCCTCGATGCCGCCGGCCGACAGCAGCCGGACCGCCAGGTTGTCGCCGTCGGCCAGCAGGCCGAGCAGCAGGTGCTCGGTGCCGACCGGGCGCCGGCCCTCGGCGCGGGCCTCGGTGAGCGCGTGGTGCACCACGCCGCGGGCCCGCTCGGTGAATCGTTCGAACATCACGCCTCCCAGCTTTCGCGCACCGCCGGTCGCCCGGCGTGCTTCTTGTGGACCGCCTGCCGGCTGACCTCGAGGGCGTCGGCGATCTCCTGCCAGGACCAGCCCTGTCGCCGGGCGTTGTCCACCTGGACCACCTCGAGCCGTTCGAGCAGCCGGCGCAGGGCGAGCACCGCGCGCAGGCCGACCTTCGGGTCGGTGCTGCCGGCCGCCGCCGCGAGTTCCGTCGCCTGACTCATGCTGTCAATGTAGGTTGACAGTCGGCGTTCGTCAACCCTGGTTGACAGATGACACGCCGCCGCCTGCCGCGCCGCCGACCACGCGGATGTTACGTTCCGTAGGTGTTCCGTCGCCGTCCGCCGGACCGGCCGGTCCAGGCCGCACGCCGACTGACCGCCGGGCGGCTCACGCTGGAGGTTGCCGGCGGCAGCGTGGTCGGGCACCGCTACCCGGAGAACTACGACACGCTGCACGTCGACGAGGAGCTGCCGCTGGCCGTGGTCTGCGACGGCATGGGTGAGGGCGAGGGCAGCCGGGTGGCCGGCGCGACCGCCACCCAGACCTTCGTCGGGCGGGTCCGCGCCGCGTGGCCGACCGTCGACGCGGCCGGGTTGCACGCCGCCGCCGCCGAGACCCAACGCCGGGTACGCCGGGCCGGGGCCGCGCGCGTCGGGCTGACCGGGTGCACGCTCACCGCGCTGGTGGTCGAGCCGGACGGCGACCGGGGCTGGCTCGTGCACCTCGGCGACTCGCGGGCGTACCGGCTGCGTGACGGGCTGCTCGAGCTGATCACGGTCGACCACACGGTGGCCTGGCTCGGGCTGCTGCACGGGTGGTGGCCGGCCGGCTCCCCGGAGGCGGCCCGGGCCCGCTACCAGCTCCTGCGCTACGTCGGCCACCCGGACGAGCCGGCACCGGACCTGCTCGCCGTGCCGCTGCGTCGCGGGGACACCTGGCTGCTCTGCACCGACGGGATGAGCGACCAGCTCGGCTACCACCGGCTCCGGGACCTGCTGGCCGCCCGCCGGGAACCGGCGCGGACGGTCCGGGCCCTGCTCGACGCCAGCCTGGAGGCCGGCGGTGAGGACAACGCCACCGCCGTCGTGCTGCGCGTCCACCCCGCACTGCCCGTCCCCCGCTGAGCACCCCACGCCCCCGACGTGACCGGGGACACTGTTGACGCCCTGACATTCTGTGCAAGACTTGTCAGCATGTCGAACGACCGGTTGGAGACGATCCTCAGCGCCGCGTACGCGTGCTTCACCCGGCACGGGATGCGGCGCACCACCATGGACGACATCGCCGCCGCCGCCGGCATGTCCCGGCCGGCGGTCTACCAGTACGTGCGCAACAAGGACGACGCCTACCGGCGACTGGCCGAGCGGCTCTTCGCCGACACGCTCGACCGGGCCCGGCAGGCCGCCGCCACCCCCGGCGGCGGGCTGGCCGACCGGCTGCACGACGTGCTCGCCGCCAAGCTGGAACTCACGCTCACGCTGCACCGGGACAGTCCGCACGCCACCGAGCTGCTGGACGCCAGCGGAAAGCTGACCGGCGACCTCGTCGAGGCGTACACCGCCGAGATGACCGACCTGGTGGCCGGCACGCTGGCGGACGCCGCCGGGCCCCGGGCCCGCGCGGTGGCCGACGTGCTCGTCGCGCTCACCCGCGGCCTGGAGGCCGACCTCATCGACCCCGACCTGCCCCGGCAGCGGCTGCGCGACGGCGTCGCGCTGCTCGTCGCCGGCCTGACCTCTCCGGGAGACCACGCATGACCACCGTCCTGATCACCGGCACCTCCTCCGGCATCGGCCGGGCCACCGTCGCGCGGCTCGCCCGCCGCCCCGACCTCACCGTGTACGCCACCGCCCGCAAGGTCGACGCGATCGCCGACCTGGCCGACACCGGCGCCCGGCTGCTCGCCCTCGACGTGACCGACGAGGCGTCCATGCGCGCCGCCGTGGCCGCCGTGGAAGCCGCACACGGCCAGGTCGACGTGCTGATCAACAACGCCGGCTACGGCGAGTACGGCCCGATCGAGGAGGCCCCGATGGACCGGGTGCGGGCCCAGTTCGAGACCAACGTCTTCGGGCTCGCCCGGCTCACCCAGCTCGTGCTGCCCGGCATGCGCCGGGCCGGCCGGGGCCGGATCGTCAACGTCAGCTCGATGGGCGGCCGGCTGGTCTTCCCCGGCGGCGGCTACTACCACGCCAGCAAGTACGCGGTGGAGGCGATCTCGGACGCGCTGCGCCAGGAGGTGCGGCCGTTCGGGGTGGACGTGGCGGTCATCGAGCCGGGCCTGATCCGCACCGGCTTCGGCGCGGTCGCCGCGTCCTCGCTCGGCGCCGGCACCGAGCCGACCGGGCCGTACCGTCGGATGGTGGCCGCGGTGGACGCGGCGATGGCGAAGTCCTACCGGAACCCGGCACTCGCCGCCCCGCCGGACGCGGTGGCCCGGGTGATCGAGCGGGCGGTGCTGGCCCGCCGCCCCCGCACCCGCTACCTGGTCACCGCCGCCGCCTGGGCGATGGTGCACACCCGTCGGCTGTTCGGCGCCCGGCTCTTCGACGCGGTCAACCGCCTCCAGTTCCGCTGACCCGGTCCGGCCGACCCGGCTGCCCGACTACCGTGGGTGAAAAGCGGGGTCGGGAGGGAGCCGGGATGGCCGCACCCAGCCACGGCGCGGTGGTGGTCGGCGTCGGCCGGTCCGCGGAGGCCCTGACGGCGGTCCGCACGGCCGCCGGCGAGGCCGCCGCCCACGATCGCCCGCTGCACCTGCTGCACGCGTTCAACTGGGCCGCGACCGGTGGGCCCGTCCCGGCCGGCGGCAGCCGCCTCGACGCCGAGCGCGTGCTGGAACGGGCCGGCCGGCTCGCCGCCGACGCCGCGCCGGACGTGCCGGTCAGCGGCGAGATCGTCGAGGGCTCACCGGTCGAGGCGCTGCTGCGGGCCGCCGGCACCGCGTTCCTGGTCGCGCTCGGTGACGGCGGCATGGCCACCTGCCCGGCCTGCGTACCGGCCGACGCGCCGGCCGTCGAGCTGGCCGCCCGCGCCGGCTGTCCCGTCCTGGTCGGCCGCTCCGAGCCGGCCCCGCCCGGGCCGCTGCTGGTCGGCTACGACGGCTCGCCGGGCGCCCACCACACGCTCGGGTACGCCTTCGACTGCGCCGAACGCCGGGGCGCCCGACTGCTCGCCGTCCGGGTGGTCGAGCCGGATCGCCGCGACGCCGACGACGGCCTGCTGGAAGCCGCAGTCAACCAACACGCCGCCCGGCACCCCCGGGTGGCCGCCGACTGCCAGACCGTCCGCGGCGAACCCGCGGACGTCCTGCTCGACCGCTCCCGGTCGGCGCAGCTCGCGGTGGTCGGCGCACGCGGCGACGGGCCGGTGCGGTCCAGCCTGGGCGAGGTCAGCCAGGCCCTGCTCTACCACTCACCGGCCCCGCTGATCGTCGTCCGGGGGCTCGACCCGGGCGCCCCGGAGGGGACATGACGCCCGCGCGACCCGGGACCTACGGCCCTGACCGACACCCCGGCCGAGGGGCGAGGCTGGACGCGCCGGGGAGGTCAACTGCCTTCCCGAGTGGCAGCCGACCCCGAGCCACGAGAGGCTGACGCCGCATGGACACCGCGCTGGACCTGCACAGCCCCCTGACCGACGACGAGCTGCGCCGGCTGGACGCCTACTGGCGGGCCGCGAACTACCTGACCGTCGGGCAGATCTACCTGCTCGACAACCCGCTGCTCCGGGAGCCGCTCCGGCCCGAGCACATCAAGCCCCGCCTGCTCGGCCACTGGGGCACCAGCCCCGGCCTCAACCTGCTCTACGCGCACCTCAACCGCGTCATCGTCGAGCGGGACCTGTCCGCCATCTTCGTCACCGGCCCCGGCCACGGCGGCCCCGCGCTGGTCGCCAACACCTGGCTGGAGGGCACCTACAGCGAGCTCTACCACCACATCCCGCGCGACGAGACCGGCATGCAGCGGCTGTTCCGCCAGTTCTCCTTCCCCGGCGGCATCCCCAGCCACGTGGCGCCGGAGGTGCCGGGCTCGATCCACGAGGGCGGCGAGCTGGGGTACGCGCTGAGCCACGCGTACGGTGCCGCGTTCGACAACCCGGACCTGCTGGTCGCCTGCGTGATCGGCGACGGCGAGGCGGAGACCGGCCCGCTGGCCGGGAGCTGGCTGTCCAACGTGTTCCTCAACCCGGCGCGGGACGGCGCGGTGCTGCCGATCCTGCACCTCAACGGCTACAAGATCGCCAACCCGACCGTGCTGGACCGGATCCCCGCCGAGGACCTGCTGGACCTGATGCGCGGCTACGGCTACCAGCCGTACGTGGTCGAGGGCGACGACCCGGCGACCGTGCACCACCTGCTCGCCGCGACGCTGGACCGGGCGGCCGACGAGATCGCCGAGATCCAGCGTCGGGCCCGCTCCGGCGGCGACGTCGAGCGTCCCCGCTGGCCGATGATCGTGCTGCGGACGCCGAAGGGCTGGACCGGGCCGGCGACCGTCGACGGCAAGCAGGTCGAGGGCACGTTCCGCGCCCACCAGGTGCCGATCGCCGAGGTGCGCGACAACCCGGCGCACCTGGCCGAGTTGGAGCGCTGGCTGCGCAGCTACCGGCCGGAGGAGCTGTTCGACGCCACCGGCGGCCCGGTCGCCGAGCTGGCCGCGCTGCCGCCCACCGGCGACCGGCGGATGAGCGCCAACCCGGTGGCGAACGGCGGCAAGCTGCTGCGCAACCTGGAGCTGCCGGACTTCCGTGACTACGGGGTCGACGTCGAGGAGCCCGGCGGCACGGTCGCCGGGGCGGCCGGCACGCTCGGCCCCTGGGTCCGCGACGTGATCGCCCGCAACCCGCAGACGTTCCGCCTGTTCGGCCCGGACGAGGTCGCCTCGAACCGGCTCGGCGCGGCGTTCGAGGTCACCGACCGGGCGTTCGTCGGCCGCCGGCAGCCCGGCGACGACCACCTCTCCCCCGACGGCCGGGTGATGGAGGTGCTCTCCGAGCACCTCTGCGAGGGCTGGCTGGAGGGCTACCTGCTGACCGGCCGGCACGGCATCTTCACCAGCTACGAGGCGTTCATCCACATCGTCGACTCGATGGTCAACCAGCACGCCAAGTGGCTCAAGGTGACCCGGCACATCCCCTGGCGGGAGCCGATCGCCTCGCTGAACTACCTGCTCTCCAGCCACGTCTGGCGGCAGGACCACAACGGCTTCTCGCACCAGGACCCGGGCTTCATCGACCACGTGGTTAACAAGAAGGCCGAGGTGGTCCGCGTCTACCTGCCGCCGGACGCCAACACGCTGCTCTCCACCATGGACCACTGCCTGCGCAGCCGGCACTACATCAACGTGGTGGTGGCCGGCAAGCAGCCGGCGCCGAACTGGCTGACCATGGACGAGGCGGTCCAGCACTGCCGCCGCGGCCTCGGCATCTGGGACTGGGCCAGCACCGACGACGGCGACGAGCCGGACGTGGTGCTCGCCTGCGCCGGCGACGTGCCGACGCTGGAGACGCTCGCGGCGGCCGACCTGCTGCGCCGGCACCTGCCGGACCTGAAGGTACGGGTGGTGAACGTGGTCGACCTGATGCGCCTGCAACCGCCGTCGGAGCACCCGCACGGCCTGCCGGACAACGAGTTCGACACCATCTTCACCCGCGACAAGCCGGTCATCTTCGCCTACCACGGCTACCCGTGGCTGATCCACCGGCTCACCTACCGCCGGGCCAACCACGAGAACCTGCACGTGCGCGGCTACAAGGAGGAGGGCACCACCACCACGCCGTTCGACATGGTGATGCTCAACGACCTGGACCGCTTCCACCTGGTCATCGACACCATCGACCGGGTGCCGGGGCTGCGCTCGCGCGCCGCGCACCTGCGCCAGGAGATGGTGGACACCCGGCAGGCCTGCCGCGACCACACCCGCGAGTACGGCGAGGACGACCCCCGGGTCGCCGAGTGGCGCTGGATCCGCGAGACCGACCCGGCCGTGAGAGGTGACGCATGAACAATGACGAGATCGTGGTCGGCTACGACGGCTCGACCGACGCGTCGGTGGCCCTGGACTGGGCGCTGGACGAGGCGGGCCGCTCGGGCCGGCCGGTGCGGCTGGCGTACGTCTTCGAGTGGTTGACCGTGGCCGGCTGGATCGGCCCCGGGGTGGCCCCGGGGATCTGGCCGGACGAGAACGCCCGCCGGCAGGTCGAGGAACTGGTCCGCAAGGCGGCGGCGGACGCCGCCGCCGACCGGCCCGGCCTCACCGTGCACGGCGAGGTGTTCGACGGCCCACCCGCGCTGGTGTTGCAGGAACGCTCCGCCGAGGCGGGCCTGCTGGTGCTCGGCAGCCGGGGGCACGGCGGCTTCGGCGGCCTGCTCGCCGGCTCCACCGCGGTCTCCGTCACCGCGCACGCGCACTGCCCGGTGGTGGTGGTGCGGGACGGCCAGGCGGCCACGTCCGGGCCGGTGGTGGTCGGTTCGGACGGCTCCGAGCCGGCGCTGCGGGCGCTCGGCTTCGCCGTGGAACGGGCCGCCCAGCGGGACGTGCCGCTGCGGGTGCTGCGGGTCTGGGAGCCGCCGGGCGACCGGTGGGTGCCGCCGGACTTCGACCCGGAGGAGACCGCCGCGAGCGAGCGGGCCGCCGCCGAGGCGGAGCTGGCCCCGTGGCGGGAGACGTTCCCCGACGTGCCGATCGACATCTCGACGGTCCCCGGGAGCGCGGCGTCGCTGCTGGTGGAGGCGAGCCGCTCGGCGCAGCTCGTGGTGGTCGGCAGCCGGGGCCGGGGCGGGCTGCGCGGGATGCTGCTGGGCTCGGTCAGCCAGCAACTCATCCAGCACGCGCACTGCCCCGTCGCCGTGGTGCGCGAGCCGTGAGGCCAGCCACCCCGCTTCCTTACCGTGCGTGACGTCGGACCTGAAGGTTCCGCCTTTCGCGGGTATGACGGTGAGGCATAATTATGCCTCACCGTCATACCGCTCAAAAGCAGTACATGCCGGCGGCGGGCTCAGCGCCCCGGAGTCTCGGGCCCGTCGGCGGGGTTGAGGGAGAAGTAGTCCTCCTCCTCCTGGGCCAGATGCAGGCGCAGCACCGCGTCCAAGCCGTAGAGCGCGGCCAGCAGGTCGGGCACCTCGTCGGCGGGCAGCCGGCCGTCCAGGTCGGCGAGGTGCCCGCCGATCCGCTCCACCAGCCGGACGATCTCCACGTGCGCCCGGCTCATCGTCGAGGTCGCCTCGGCGCTGCCGAGCGGGCCGGCCAGGGCCGGGTAGAGCTGCCGTTCCTCGGCCGCCTCGTGCGGCAGCACCTCGTCGGCCAGGCGCCGGTGCACGTCCCGCAGCGTCGGCACGCACGCCGGGTCGTCCGGACGGGTCGCCACCAGGTCGGCGGTGTCCCGCAGCCGGGTCAGCACGTCCCGGACGCCGCCGTGCTCGCGCTCGTACCGGTCGAGCAGCTCCCGGGTGTGCGGAGGGACGTCCCGCTGCCGCAGGCCGCCGCCCAGCGCCCGCAGCGCGTTGAGGATCACCAGCACGTCGATGCCCTCCTGGAGGAACGCGCCGGCCACCGGGGGCAGCCGGCCGGCGGCGGCCACCAGCATGGCCAGCACCGCCAGCCCCATGCCGACGGTGGCGCTCTGCACCGCGATGCGCCGGGCGTACCGGGCGATCTCGACGGCGTCGGCGAGCCGGTCCAGCCGGTCCACGGTGAGCACCGCGTCGGCCACGTCGGCGGAGGCGGTCGCCCCGGTGGCGCCCATCGCCACCCCGACGTGCGCCTCGGCCAGCGCCGGGGCGTCGTTGACCCCGTCGCCGACCATCACGGTCACCGCGCGCGCCGACTCCGCGCGTACCCGATCGGCCTTCTCCGCGGGGGCGCAGCGCGCGATCACGTCGTCCACGCCGACCACCTGGGCGACCTGCCGGGCCGTGCGCGGACGGTCGCCGGTCACCATCACCAGCCGGGTCAGGCCCGCCTCGCGCAGCCGCCGCACGGTCCGCCGGGCGTCCGGGCGGACCGGGTCCTCCAGCAGGATCGCGCCCAACGGCCCGTGCGCGTCGCTGACCCAGACCGTGGACCGGCCGGACCGCTCGGCCCGCTCCCGGACCCGGTCCGCCCACGACGGCGGCTCGCCGTCGAGCTGGCCGACCCGGACCAGGCGACCGTCGACCCGACCGGCCACCCCACGGCCCGGCTCCTCGGTCACGCCGGTCGGCTCGGCCAGCGGCAGCCCCCGCTCGCGGGCCTGCCGGACCAGCGCGGCGGCCAGCACGTGCGGCGAGAGCTGCTCGACGGACGCGGCGAGCCGCAGCACCTCGTCCCGGTCGCCGCCCGGCGCGACCACCGTCTCCGCGGCCCGGGGCCGGCCGGCGGTGAGCGTGCCGGTCTTGTCCAACAGCAGGGTACGGGCGCGGCCGAGCTGCTCCAGCGAGCCGCCGTCGCGCACCAGCACGCCCCGGCGGGCCACCCGGGACAGCCCGGAGACCACCGCGATCGGTGTGGCCAGCAGCAGCGGGCACGGGGTGGCCACCACCAGCACCGCCACCGCCCGCACGAACTCGCCCGAGAACAGCCAGGCCAGCCCGGCCAGCAGCAGCGTGAACGGCACGAACGCGGCGGCGTACCGGTCGGCCAGCCGCACCATCGGGGCCTTGCGCGCGGTGGCCTCCCCGGCCAGTTTGACGATGCCGGCGTAGGTGCTCTCCGCGGCGTTGCGGGCAGCCCGCAGCCCGAAGCCGGCGCCGGCGTTGACCACGCCGCTGGCCACCTGTTCCCCGGCGGCGCGGCCGACCAGCCGTGACTCGCCGGTCACCACCGACTCGTCGAGCGTGGCCGCCTCCTCGACCGTGCCGTCCACCGGCACCACGTCACCGGGGCCGACCACCAGCCGGTCGCCGGCCACGACCCGGTCCAGCGGCACCACAGCGATCCCGCCGTCCGCGGTGCGCCGCCGCGCCTGCCGGGGCGCGCGTTCCAGCAGCGCCCGCAGGTCGCGGGTGGCCCGGCGCCGGGCGTACTCCTCCAACGCCCGCCCGGTGGCGACCATCACCGCGATCACGGCGCCGGCCAGGTACTCCCGCACCAGCAACGCGCCGAGCAGCGCCAGCACGGCGATGACGTCCACCCCGAACTGCCGGCGCCACAACTGGCGCAGCATCGTCCAGGCGGCCGGCACCAGGGCCGCCACGGTGACCGCCGCCCAGACCAGACCGGCCGCGCCCCGCACCCCCGCGAACCACAGCGCCGCGCCGGCCAGCAGGGCCAGCGTGAGCAGCGCCAGCGGGGCCCACTCGGCCGTCGCGGCCCGCCGGGCGCGGGCCGGCCGTTCGGGTACGCATTCGCGCGGTTCCGTCCCCACGTGCGGATCGTCCCAGGAGCAGGTAGGGCGAACGGGGGTATTCCGGAAGGCCGAAGGACCCGTGCGGCAGGCCCGCACATGCCCGAGGATGGAGCCGCAACCCCCACCTGGCATCCCGAGCATGGGGCACGATGGGGAGAAACAGGAAAGGTCGTGACGATGAGCCACGAGACGCCGGCTGCCGATCGCCCGCTGACCACCGCGCTCGCGGAGGCCGCCGGAACGGCCGGCCACGCCCCGTCGGTGCACAACACCCAGCCCTGGCACTGGACGGTGCGGCCCGACGCACTCGAGCTGCGGGTCGTCAAGGAGCGGCACCTCAGCGCCATGGACCCGGAAGGCCGGCTGCTGGTGGTGAGCTGCGGCGCCGCGCTGCACCACGCCCGGGTGGCGCTGGCCGCCGAAGGCTGGACCCCGGTGGTGGAACGCCTGCCCGACCCGCACCAGCCCGACCTGATGGCCCGGCTCACCGGGCTGCGCCACACCGGCGCCGACCCGGACGCCATGCGCCTGGTGCAGTGCATGCGGGTGCGGCACACCGACCGGCGGCCGGTCAGCGACGAGCAGATCCCCGCCGCCGTGCTCGACGACATCGACCGGGCCGCCACCGCCGAGGGCGTCAACCTGCAACTCCTCGACGACATGCAGAAGATCGAGCTGGCCGGCGCCGCCCAGCAGGCCGCCGCCGTCGAGGCGGACAGCCCGGAGCTGCGCGAGGAACTGGCGTACTGGACCAGCCGGGCCGGCACCGGCACCGGCCTGCCGCCGGAGGTGCTGCCCGACCAGGCGGCACAGACCACCGTGCCGGGCCGTGACTTCGGCGCCCCCGGCTCGCTGCCGATCGGCCCCGGCCACGACAAGGCCGCCGTCTACGCCATCCTCTGGGGCGCCGAGGACGAGCCGCTGAGCTGGCTGCGCGCCGGCGAGGCGCTCTCCGCCGCCTGGCTGGAGGCCACCCGGCACGGGGTGTCACTGGTGCCGCTCTCCGGCGTGGTCGAGGTCGACGGCACCCGCGAGGTGCTCCGGCGGACGCTGGCCGGGCTGGGCCACCCCTACCTGAGCATGCGGCTCGGCGTGGCCGACCCGGAGCACGCCGGCCCGCCGCACACCCCGCGGCTGGACGCCGCGCAGACCGTCGACACCTCGGCGGTCCGCGGCCAGCCGTCCTGACCGTCTCGTCCACGGCGTCCGCCGGGCGATAGCATCGCCCGGTGGCCGCCGCACCGAACCCCCGGCACGAGCCCGTCACGCCGTCGCTCGGGTTGACCCCGCTCTCCCGGGTCCGTCTCGACGAGCTGCTCCAGGAGATGCTGGACCGGGTCGGCGAGGTGGTCACCAGCCGGGAACGGCTGCGCGCGTTGCTCGACGCGGTGGTCGGCATCGGCTCCGACCTCGACCTGCGCAGCACCCTGCAGCGGATCGTGCGGTCGGCGTGCGAGCTGGCCGGCGCCCGCTACGGCGCGCTCGGGGTGATCGGCCCCGACCGGATGCTGCACGACTTCATCGTCCACGGCATCGACCCCGAGCTGCACGCGCGCATCGGCGAGCTGCCGCACGGGCGGGGCGTGCTCGGCCTGCTCATCGACGAGCCGAAGCCGCTGCGCATGCCGGACATCACCCGCCACCCCCGGTCCTACGGCTTCCCGCCGAACCACCCGCCGATGCACAGCTTCCTCGGCGTGCCGGTGCGCATCCGCGACCAGGTGTGGGGCAACCTCTACCTCGCCGAGAAGCAGGGCGCCGCCGAGTTCACCGAGGACGACGAGGAGATCGTGGCCGCGCTCGCCGCCGCGGCCGGCGTGGCGATCGAGAACGCCCGCCTCTACGCGCTGGCGCACCGGCGGGAGCGCTGGCTCGCCGCCGCCGCCGAGATCACCTCGGTGCTGCTGGGTGAGGTACGCCGCACCGACGCGCTGTCGCTGGTCGCCCGCCGCGCCCGCGAGGTCGCCGAGGCGGAGCTGGCCCTGGTGCTGCTCTACGACGAGGACGAGGCCCAGTTCACCGTCGAGGTCGTCGACGGCGCCGACCCGATCGCCCGGGAACTGGTCGGCACGGTGCTGCCGGCCGCCGAGACCAGCTTCGCCGGCTCGGCCACCGAACGCCGGCACGAGCAGGTCGACGACCTGGCCGAGGCGGCACCCTGGCCCCGCCCGGTGGTCGCCGGCCCGGCGGTGGTGTCCCCGCTCGCCGCCGCCGACACGCTGCACGGCGTGCTGGTGATCGCGCACCGGCCCGACCACGGCCCCGCCGGCGACGACGACCTCGCGCTGCTGGCCAGCTTCGCCGGGCAGGCCGCGCTGGCCATGGAACGGGCGCGCGGCCAGGAGGAACGGGAGCTGCTGGTGGTCCTGGAGGACCGCGAACGGATCGCCCGCGACCTGCACGACGTGGTGATCCAGCGGCTCTTCGCCACCGGCCTGCAACTGCAGAGCGGGGCGATGAACGCCCGGCCCGAGGTGGCCAAGCGGATCAACCAGGCGGTCGACGACCTGGACGCCACCATCCGCGACATCCGCCGCACCATCTTCGAGCTGCGTACCCCGATGAGCGCGGCGCTGCGCACCGAGATCCGCGAGGCGATCGAGGTGGCCGCCGAGACGCTGGGGCACCGGCCCGGCCTGGAGCTGGTCGGCCCGATCGACAGCGCCGTCCCGGACGAGCTGCGTCCCGAACTGGTCGCCGTGCTGCGCGAGGCGCTCTCCAACGCGGTACGCCACGCGCACGCCGACCGGGTGTCGGTGCGGGTCGCGGTGGACGCCGGCCGGGTCGACGTCACGGTCACCGACGACGGGATCGGCTGCGACCCGGCGGCGGCCCGCAGTGGCCTGGTCAACCTGCGCGAGCGGGCCGAACGGCTCGGCGGCGGGTTCACGCTGCGCCGGGTCGAGCCGCACGGCACCGAGCTGAGCTGGAGCGTCCCGCTCGACTGACCGGGCGAGGTCAGTGGGTCTTGCCGAGCAGCCGGGTGGCCAGCACCGCCGCCTGGGTGCGCCGCTCCAGACCCAGCTTCGCCAGCACGCTGGAGACGTAGTTCTTCACCGTCTTCTCCGCCAGGAACATCTTCCCGGCGATCTCGCGATTGGTGAGCCCCTCCGCCACGTACTCCAGGATCCGCCGTTCCTGCTCGGTGAGCGACTTCAGCTCCCGCGGCTGTTCCACGCCGCTGCGGATGCGCTCCAGCACCCGGGTGGTGATCGCCGGGTCGAGCAGCGACTGCCCGGCCGCCACCCGACGGACCGCGTCCACCAGGTCGGTGCCGCGGATCTGCTTCAGCACGTAGCCCGCCGCACCGGCCATGATCGCCGCGAAGAGCGCCTCGTCGTCCTCGTACGAGGTGAGGATCAACCCCTTGATGGACGAGTCCACGGCGCGGACGTCCCGGCACACGTCGATGCCGTTGCCGTCGGGCAGCCGGGCGTCGAGGATCGCCACGTCGGGGCGGAGCGCGGGGATCCGCCGCGCCGCCTCCTGGGCCAGGCCGGACTCGCCGACCACCTCGATGTCGCCGCTGCTGGTCAGCAGGTCGGCCAGGCCACGACGGACGACCTCGTGGTCGTCGAGCAGGAACACCCGGATCATCAGTCCTTTCTACCCGCTGCCCGGCACCCCCGCACGGGCCGAAGGTCCCGTCGTCGACGCGCCGCCCCGGGCCGGTCGGACCCGCCCAGATGGGGACCTCCGGCCCTGCTCAGGGCCACTTCCGGTGACGCACCGTTGGAACCGGAAGCCCGGCGCCGTACGGAGGGAGCACGACCATGACGACCGGATACACCGGCGGCCAGCTGCGGGCCGCGGTCGCCGACGCGGTACGCGCGCCGTCGCTGCACAACACCCAACCGTGGCGGTTCCGGCTGCACGACGGCGGCATCGAGGTCGCCGTGGACCCGCTGCGCGGGCTGCCGGCCACCGACCCGAGCGGCTGGGGGGCGCGGATCGCCTGCGGGGCGGCGCTGTTCAACCTGCGGCTGGCGCTCGCGGTGGCGGGCACCCCGGCCACGGTCCGGCTGCGCCCCTACCCGGCCGAACCGGACGTGGTGGCCCGGCTGGTGCCCCAGGTGCCGCGCCGGCCCACCCCGACCGAGCAGAGCCTGTACGGGGCGATCGGCAGCCGGTTCAGCAACCGGGCGCCGTTCTGGCCGGACCCGGTGCCGGCCGAGGCCCGCTGGCGGCTCGGCGAGGCGGCCCGCGCCGAGCAGTGCTGGCTGGAGCTGGTCATCGGCACCAGCGCGGTCAACGCGTTCGCCGAGGTCGCCCGCAGCGCCCACCGGGTGCTCGAACGCGACCCCGCGTACGTGGCCGAACGGGTGGAGTGGATCCGCTCCGAGCCGGCCCCGGACGGCGTACCCGCCACCGCCGGCGGCCCGCAGAGCGAACCGCAGGACCTGCTGCCGCAGCGCGGCTTCGGCGGGCGCAACCGCGCCCCCGGCCGGGACTTCGAACCCGAGCCACTGGTCGCCGTGCTCGGCACCCCCGGCAACACCGGCACCGACCAGGTCGTCGCCGGGCAGGCCCTGCAACGGGTGCTGCTCACCGCCACCGACGCCGGGCTCGCCGTGTCGATGCTCTCCCAGCCGATCGAGGTGCCGGCCGCACGGGAGGCGCTGCGACTGTCCCTGGGCCGCTTCGGCACGCCGCAGATGGTGATGCGGATCGGGTACGGCCAACCGGGCCGCGCCACCCCGCGCCGCCCGGTCGACGAGGTGCTCGACCTGCCGGTCACGCAGCCCTGACGTCCGCGACCCCCGGTCAGGCCGGCAGGCTGGCCAGCAGCGCCGCCTCCCGCTCCGGGGCCAGGCCCACCGGGGCGCGCGCCGGCCGGCCGGCCCGCGCCGGCACCCGACCCACCTCGCGCAGCCACCGCCAGGTGTCCGCGACCGTCTCGGCGACCGGCCGACAGACCAGGCCCGCCGCGTACGCCCGCTCGACGTCGCGCTCCTGCAACCAGCGGTACTCATGCCCGCGCGGGATCCAGATCGGCAGGTCGTTCCACGGCTCCACGCCGGCGGCGAGGATCGGCGCCGGCGGCACCCAGCGCAGCGTCGCGTCCGACCCGGTCGCCGCCACCACCGCGTCGAGCAGCTCACCCATCGTCGTGTGCCCGCTGCGACCGACCACGTTGTACGCCCCGCCGACGCCTTCCGCGCCCCGGTCCAGCAGCCAGCTCGCCAGGTCGCGGACGTCCACGTACTGCACCGGGAGATCCCGCGGCCCGGGGGCCAGCACGTCCCCGCCCCGGGCCACCCGGTGCAGCCACCACGGCAGCCGCCCGATGTCCTCCCCCGGCCCGAGGATCAGGCCGGCCCGTGCCAGCAACGCCCGCTCGCCGTACACCTGCACGGCGGCGCGCTCCGCGCCGGCCTTGTTGCTCGCGTAGTCGCCGTCCCCCGCGTCCGGCTCCGCCGCGACGGTCGGCGCCTCCTCCCCGGTGCCCAGCCCGACCGGCGGCGCGTACACCGAGCCGCTGGAGACGTAGACGTAGTGCGGCACCGCGCCGGCCAGGGCCCGTGCCGAGTCCCCGACGGCCCGGGGCGCGCCGTCCCAGGTGTCCACCACCAGGTCCCACTCGCCACCGGCGAGCGCGGCCAGGCCGCCGGGCGCGTCCCGGTCACCCCGCAACCGGTGTACGCCGGCCGGCGCCTCCCCGTGCATCCCCCGGTTGAACACGGTCACCGACCAGCCCCGGCGTACCGCCTCGGCCACCACCGCCCCACCGACGAAACCCGTACCACCCAGCATCAGCAGTCGCATACGTCCCACCCTGCCCCCACCAGCCGGCCTGGCCTGCCCCCGTTCACCCTGAGCAGATCTCCCCACAGCAGAACCCCACCCGCCCCTCTGCGTTGATCATGAAGTTGACGGCGCCCCGCCAACTTCATGATCAACGGGGTGGGGCGGAGTTGGGGTGGGTCGGGGGTGGGCGTTGCGCTGCGCTTGCTCCGGTGGGTGGAACGCCATGGGTGTCTGCGCAGACCTGGGACACCCATGGCGTTCCACTCACGGCGTTGGCGGGCGGTGGGTGGAACGGTATGGGTGCCCGGACAGACCTGAGACACCCATGGCGTGCCACCCGAGTGCGCGGGGTGGGTGGTTTGTCTGGTTGGGGGGTGTCCCTATGGGTTTCGTCAAGCGGGGACGGGGCTGGTTGGGCGTGGTTGGTAGGGGATCTTGTCGCGGAGCATGGCGAACAGGACGTC
>NZ_JBISAC010000003.1:754484-895890 GCF_044391475.1 Micromonospora sp. NPDC018662 | reverse complement strand
GAGATCACCACGCCCGTGGTCAGCGACTCGACACCCACCACACCATCGTCAAGACCCCCCGACCAGCACAAACAGGATGAGACAAGCTCCGTGAAACTGCGGCCTCGACGGGAGGGGGCTGAGGGGCGGGGGCGGGGGCGGGGGTCAGGAGACGGTGAGGAGGAGGTGGTTGACGAGCAGGGCGGTCACCGCCTGGGCAGCCAGCCAGCGGCGGTGGGTCGACGGGGGCAGGTGCGCGGCGGCGACGAGCAGCCAGACCACGAACGGCAGCCAGATCCGCTCCACCTCCGCCTTGCTCATGCCGGACAGGTCGGCGGCGACCACCACCAGCGCGGCGGCCGCCGGCAGCAGCACCGTCGGCCCGAGCCCAACGACCCGCCGGGCGCGGACGTCCCAGGCTGCCGGCCAGCCGACCAGTGACGACGCACGGTTGACGACGGCCGGACCGACGCGGACCGCCGACGCGGCGGCGGGCCGGGCGACACGCGCCGCGACGGCGGTACGGCGCAGCGCCGGCCCCAGCACCGGCCCGGCCGAGAGCAGCAACGCCGCCACGTTCGCCCACACCCAGTACGCGTACGGGCGGTCGGCCGCCCACCCCTGGTAGTAGCGCTCGACGACCCGGTCGTACCCCTCCCACCAGTGGAAGCCGGCCAGCACGAACAGCGCCGTCACGGTCGCGACGCCGGCGGTCGCGGTGAGCAGGGCGGCCCGGCGACGGTCGGGCCGCAGCGCCAGCACGGTCAGCGCCAGCGCACCGACCAGCACGAACCCGTACGACAGGTGCAGCGCGAAGCCGAGCAGCAGGCCGCCGGCGAGCGCGGCGAGCGGCCCGCGTACCGCCAGGAGCGCCAGCCCGGCGGCGACCACGCCGGTGAACACCGCGTCGGCGGAGGCGCCCAGCCACACCGCCCCGGGCAGCAGCACCAGGAACGGCAGCACCGCCCGGGCCGCGTCGGCGGCGCCCAGCGCCCGCAACGTGACCGGCACGGAGACCACCACTGTCGCGCCGACCAGCACGCAGCAGAGCGCGGCGGCGGCGCCCCCGCCCAGCCCGACCCGGTCCAGCCAGACGAAGACCAGCAGCGCGCCCGGTGGATGCCCGGCGGTGTGGGTGGACCAGGAGTCGGGCTGGAAGTCCAGGATCCGGTCGGTGAAGCCGGCCAGCATGCGGGGAATGTCGGTCACCCCGGGCACCTCGTGCAGGTATTCCGCCTGCGGGGTCAACCGCCGGGTCAGCCCGGCCGTCCAGCCGTCCACCAGGGCCAGCGCCAGCGTCCAGGCCACCGCGGCCAGCCAGCCGGCGGCCAGCAGCGGCGCCCACCGGGCGGTCCGCGCCCAGCGCAGCCCCGGCCCGAGGACGGCCAGCGCGACCAGCACCGCGAGCGGCGTGCCCCAACCGGCGTGCGGGCGCCAGGTGGCGTACAGCGGCGCGGCGTCGGCGTGCAGGCCCACGCCGCGCCGGTTGAGCACCAGCCCGACCACCACGGCGGCGGCGAGCAGCGCCGCCTCGACCGCGACCACGACCAGGTCGCCCCGGTGCGGGGAGCCGGTCCGGTCCGCGGCGGGGGCGCGGCGCAGCGTCTGTGCGGATCTCATGACGACCGCACGGTACGGGCGGTCGGCGCCGGCCGGGACCGCAACCGCCGGCCCGTCACGGGATGGTAAGAATCGCCTGCTCGTAACGGTTCCGTAAGCACGATCGAGGGCTCGGTCGGGCGGCGGTCCGCCTAGCGTCGGCGGCATGCGGACACAGATCGACGTGGTGCTGCCGTGCCTGGACGAGGCCGCCGCCCTGCCCGGGGTGCTGAACGCGCTGCCGCCGGGCTATCGGGCGATAGTGGTGGACAACGGCTCCCGGGACGGCTCGCCCGAGGTGGCCGCCCGGCACGGCGCCCGGGTGGTACGCGAACCGCGTCGCGGTTACGGCGCGGCCGTGCACACCGGGCTGGAGGCCGCCGAGACCGAGCTGGTCTGCGTGTTGGACGCGGACGGCTCGTTCGACCCGGCGGAGCTGCCGGCGCTGGTCGCCCCGGTCGCGGCCGGCACGGCCGACCTGGCGGTGGGTCGCCGCCGGCCGGTGTCGGCCGGCGCCTGGCCGTGGCACGCGCGGGCCGGCACCGCGCTGGTCGCCGCGCTGCTGCGGCAGCGTGGGGTGCCGTTGCGCGACCTCAGCCCGATCCGGGTGGCCCGGCGGGAGGCGCTGCTGGCGCTCGGCGTCACCGACCGGGCGTTCGGCTATCCCCTGGAGTTGATGATTCGCGCCGCGGCCGCCGGGTGGCGGATCCACGAGCGCGACGTCCGCTACGCCCCGCGCGCCGCCGGCACGAAGTCCAAGGTGTCCGGCTCGGTACGCGGCGCGGTCCGGGCCACCCGCGACTTCGTCGCGGTCCTGCGCAGCGTGGACGGCCGGCGGTGACCGTCCTGCTGGTGGTGGCGAAGGCCCCGGTGCCGGGGGCGGTGAAGACGCGGCTGTGCCCGCCGGCCACCCCGACGCAGGCGGCCCGGATCGCCGCCGCCGCGCTGCGCGACACGCTGGAGGCGGTCGCCGCCACCGTCGCCGCCGGGGGCGGGACGCCGGTGCTGGCACTGGCCGGGCGCCTGGTCGACGCCGAGGACGGCGTGGACCTCGCCGCCACTGTCGCCGGCTGGCCGGTGCTGCCGCAGCGGGGCGACGGTTTCGCCGACCGGCTCGCCCACGCGCACGCCGACGTGGCGCACGCGTACCCGGGGCGGCCGGTGCTCCAGATCGGCATGGACACCCCGCAGGTGACGCCGGCGCTGCTCGCCGACGCCGTACGCCGGTTGTCCGCGCCCGGCGTCGACGCGGCGCTCGGCCCGGCGGCGGACGGCGGCTGGTGGGCGCTGGGGTTGCGCGACCCACGGCGGGCGGCGGCGCTGCGCGCGGTGCCGATGTCCACCGCCGACACCGGCCGGCTCACCTACGCGGCGCTGCTCGCCGCCGGCCTGCGGGTGGGAGCCCTGCCCACGCTGCGCGACGTGGACGACTGGGCCGACGCCCGGGCGGTGGCCCGGGTCGTGCCCGGGGGCCGGTTCGCCCGCGAGGTGGCCGCGCTGCGACCCGCAGTGGTGGCGATGTCGCCCGATCGTCGACCGAAGGCGGTCCGGTGAGGAGCGAACCGGACCTGCGAGCCCCGGATCGGACGTCCCCGGCGGGAGTGGACGGCTTCGGCACCGCGCTGCGCCGGCGCGTCGGCAACCACTGGCTGGTGCAGGCCGACGGCGTTCGCCGGCGGCTGCCGGTGGAGCGGTGGCACGGCCCGGCGGAGGCGGCGACCGGCGTCGTGGTGGCCCGCTGCCACGGCCCGGCGCTGGACCTGGGTTGCGGGCCGGGCCGGCTCACCGCGGCACTCACCCGGGCCGGCCTGACCACGCTCGGGGTCGACGTCTGCCCGCGGGCGGTCGCGTTGACCCGGGCGCGCGGCGCGGTCGCGGTGCGCGCCGACCTGTTCGGTCCGCTGCCGGCCGAGGGCCGGTGGCGGCACGTGGTGCTGCTGGACGGCAACATCGGCATCGGCGGGGACCCGACCCGGCTGCTGCGCCGGTGCCGGGAGCTGCTGCACCCGGACGGCACCGTGCTGGTCGAGCTGGACCCGCCCGGCAGCGGCGCCTGGCAGGGTCAGGCGCACGTGGTCTCCGGCCGGCGCCGGGGGCCCAGCTTCGGCTGGGCCCGACTGGACACCCGGGCCGCGCACGGCCCGGCCTCGGCCGCCGGGCTGTCCGTGCGGGGCCTGCACCCGGCGGGCGGCCGATGGTTCGCCGAACTGGCCGTGGCCTGACCGCCGACCCCGGCCCGGTGGAAAACCGCTACGGCCGCTCATGCGCCACCCGCTAGCGTGCGCGAATGACCCCCACCCTGCACTTCTACACCGATCCGGGCGAGTTCCTCGAGGCTGCCGGCGACCACCTGGCCGCGGAACCGGTGGTCAACACCGTGGTCGCCACCATGGCGCAACGAGTGGCGGCCGGCCGGGCCGAGGGGGTCGAGGTGCCGGCGGACGACTGGTGGCTGGTGGTTCGGGACGCCTCGGGCGCGGTGGTCGGCGCGGGAATGCGTACCGCGCCGTTCCCGCCGCGTCCGCCATTCCTGCTGCCGATGCCGGCGGAGGCGGCCGTCGCGTTGGCACGGGTCTGGCACGAGCGCGGCGAGACGGTGTCGGCGGTCAACGGCGCGCTGCCGGCTGCGCGGGACTGCGCCGCCGAGGTGGCGCGGCTCGGCGGCGGCCGGGTCGAGGTGGCCCAGCACACCCGGCTGCACGAACTCGACGCGCTGGTGCCACCCGCGCCGGTGCACGGCGCGTTGACGGTCGCCGGGGAGGACGACGTCGACCTGGTCGCCGCATGGTTCGGCGCGTTCATGGCGGACGCCGACGAGCAGGCGGGCCGCCCGCGGGGCGCCAGCGCCCACGAGGCACCCGACCGCTCCGACCTGCTCCGCCGGATCCGAGGTGGCCGGGTCTGGTTCTGGACCGACGAGGCGGGCCGGCCCGTGCACCTGACCGCCGCGAATCCTCCGGCTTTCGGTGTCGCCCGGGTGGGACCGGTCTACACGCCACCGGAGCAGCGCGGGCGGGGATGGGCCGGTAACGCGGTCGCGGAGGTCAGCCGACGGCTGCGGGCCGACGGCACCCGGGTGTGTCTCTTCACCGACCAGGCGAACCCGACGTCGAACCGGCTCTACGCCCGCCTCGGCTTCCGGCCGCTGGTCGACATGGCCAACCTGGTGGTGGTCCCCTGGCTTTCCGGCGTGTCGAGGCCAGTGTCATCCAGGGACATGGAGCGGTATACCTGAGAGGCATAAATATGCCTCTCAGGTATACCGCTTTAAGAACCGATTGTCTCTTCGCCGGGGCCACGTTGATGGTGGTGGCCGGTTCGCAGCGTCACTCCCCCAGCTCACCAACCGACCGTGCCGAGGCTGATCGGGGTGAGCTGGCGGACCTGGGGCTCGATCCACTGCGCCGCGGTGACCAGTTTGACCAGCCGGTCGATCGTCTCCGGCGGGCCGGCGACGAAGCTGCGCCGGTCGGCCGGGCAACCGTAGCGGTCGTCGAACGTGCCGCCGTCCAGCGCACGCACCGCCATCCCGGCCTCGACGGCCAGCAGCATGCCGGCCGGCAGGTCGACCGCCTCCGGGCGGTAGCCGACGATGCCGTCGATGTCGCCGCGGGCCAGCATCACCCAGGACAGCAGCGGCGCCCACAGTTGCAGCACCCGGCGGGCGGTGGTGTCGAGCACGACCTTCAACGCCCGGGCGGTGCTGTCGTCGCGGCGTACCCCGTGGCCCTGGGTCCAGGCCAGCACCGGCGCGGCCGGCACCGGCCGGTGGGCGGCGCGCAGCGGGCGGCCGGCCGGGCCCGAATCGTGCACGAACGCGCCGTGGCCGCGCCGCGCGGACCAGGTCCGGCCGGCGACCGGGTCGTGCACCACGCCGAGCACCGGTGAGCCGTGCTCGCACAGCGCGATGCCCACCACGTACGCCGGCAGGCCGATCGCCACGTTGTTGGTGCCGTCGAGCGGGTCGACCAGCCACGCCCAGGTGGTGTCCGGGGCGTACTCGCCGCCCTCCTCGGCGATCACCCCGTGCTCCGGCCAGCGGGCCCGGATCCGGTCGACGATCAGCCGCTCGGCGGCCAGGTCGAGGTCGGTGACCAGGTCGCCGGAGTCGTCCTTGGCCCGCGCGTGCACCTCGCCCCGGATGCCGCGGCGCAGCAGCCGGCCGGCCGCCTGGGCGGCCTCCACCGCGAAGCGGTGCGCGTCGCGCAGGTCGGGCCCGCCCCTGTTCGGCTCCACGTCCATGGCTCCTCCAGCCAGTCAGCCCCGTGCCACCAGTCGCGCGATCTGTCGCGCCATTCGTGCGGTCTCCGCCGCGTCGCAGCGGTCCCGGCGGACCCGGTGGCTGCGCCCGTCCACCGCGCCGAGGCTCAGGTCGCACGCGCCGGGTGTGGTCCGGCCGAGCGCCACGGTCACCGCCGGCGTGCCGGCGGTGACCTCCGAGGTGTGGAAACCGCCGGCGCGCAGCGCGTACGAGTCACCGGCGGAGTGCGTCTCCACGGTGGCGGTCATCGCGGTGACCAGGCGGTCGGTGGCGGCCACCTCGTCGATGTCGCCGAGGCTGTGCACCTCGTAGATCCGCCAGGACGGGTCGGCGGGCGCGTCGGTGACGTCGATCAGCTCGTTGTGGACCGTGCCGTGCAGCACGTGGCTGAGCAGGTCCCAGCTGTGCGAGTGCATGGCCGAGGTGGTGGGGTGCACCGGCGGCGGGTCGGCCGGCCAGGCGTGCACGCAGATCCCGTCGGGGCCGTCGCGCTCCACCGGCAGGCAGGTGAAGCCGAGCGGGTGCCGGACCGCGCGCAGCGGCCGCCGCCCGTCGGCGACGTCGGCGAGCACGTCCAGCACCCAGGCGCGCAGCAGCTCCGGCCGGGTGCCCCGGTCGATCTCCCGTGCCAGGTCGGCGTAGCTGGTCATGCGTACGGGTTCCTCGCCTGGAGGGCCTTGCGCACGATCTCGCCGACCTCCCGGTCGCCGAAGGAGCGGGGCAGCGTCAGCCCGAGCGCGGTGAACAGCCGGCGGACCTGCTCGACGGACGGCTCGTCGTCGAGGCGGACCTGGCCGCCGGACTCGATCGGCACCCGGCGGCTCTGCCGGCGGCTGTAGTCGAGCTCGATGTTGAACCGGTTGTAGTAGACCTCGCCCCGGTCGATGCGCAGCGCCGGCGTCTGCGGGTTCTCCTGGGTGATGACGACGCAGGACGAGGAGAGGTCGTAGCGGAACGTGGTCATCTGCGCGGAGAGTCGGAGGTCGACCGTGAGCAGGCCGGAGCGCTGCATGTGCCAGCAGGCGGCGAGCACCGTCGCGTACGACTCCTTGCGGGTGCGGTCGACAGTCCAGGGTTCCTTGGGCTCGGTCGGCTCGTCCGCCTCCAGGCTGCGCCGGAACCACGCGTACCGCTCGCAGACCTCCTCGTCGGTCGGGTCGATGATCTCGACGGCGAGGTTGAGCGTGGCGTTGCGGCGGCGGGCGTGCTTCAGGCACTCGGGCAGCGTGACCGCGCGCAGGTAGGTGCCGGTGCCGCCCTTGAAGTGCCACTGGTCGGTGTGCTGGCGCGCCTCGTCGAGTGCCTGGCCGACCTCGCTGCCGTGCAGCACCCGGACCATGGAGGCGCTCTGGATCGCCTCCCGGGACCGGGTCAGCGCGCCCTCCGGGCCGGTGAGCGCGGCCATCGGCGGGACCAGGTCGGTGAGCCGGGCCCGGACGTCCACCATGACCTGCCGGACCTCCTGCTCGGCGGTCCGGCGGCGCAGCCGGTCGCGCAGCACCGCCTGGGCGAGCAGGCCGAGGACCAGCAGGATGGCGCTGTTGACCACGTCCTGGCTGACGGTGTTGGTCAGGCCGAGGACGGCGACCGTGACGGCCAGCAGCAGACCGATGAACGCGTCGAGATTGCTGACGACCCAGCCGAGCAGGCGCGCCATGACATCCCCCGGTCGACGACGGAGCCTCCATGATAGCCCTTTGTCAATGTGCGATCACGCCCCGTTTCGGGGCGGCGGCGGTGTGCCGCGACGGCGGGCGGCGCAGATCAGCGACCCACCGAGCCCCGGCGCCGCCCGGGCCAGCCACCGCGAGGTGACCCACCGTCCACCCGGCAGCCGCCAACCGACCTCGTTGGAGCGCATCGCCAGCGGATGGAATCCGGCGCGGCGCAGCGTGCGCCGCAGCAGCGACGCGGTGAACGGGCGGATGTGCAGCCAGAGGTAGGGATGCAGCGGATCGACCTGGCGTGGCGCCCGGCCGGCGAGGAACGCCAACCGGTCCTGCACCGGCGCCAGGTTGGGGGTGGTGAGCACCAGCAGGCCGTCCGGGGCCAGCACGCGGTGGCACTCCCGCAGCAGCGCGAGCGGATCGTAGACGTGCTCGATCAGCTCGCCGGCCAGCAACCCGGCGAAACTGCCGGCCCGGAACGGCAGGCCCCGGGTGGCGTCCAGGCAGACCGGCAGCGCCGGCCCGCCGGCCGCCCGCCGGGCCGTGCCCAGCGCCGTCTCGGCCATGTCGGCCAGCACGAGCGGGCCGGGCAGCGCGGCCGGATCGAGCATGCCGCGCGGCCCGCAGCCGAGTTCCAGCACCGGCCCGCCGCCGGTCACCCCGTCGGCCATCAGCCGGGCCGCGACGGCGCGGCGCACCCGGTGGTACGGGTCGTCGACGTACCCGTCGACCTGCGCCCCGTCGTGGTAGCTGTGATGGTTGGCGTGCCGGCCGTGCGCCTGCGCGCGATGCGCCGAAGTCCCGGTCGGCGGCTCGGCCATCGCACCTCCACAGCGGTCGCCGGCCCCGTCGGCGGCGTCCACCCCAAGCCTCGCACCGCGCGCGCCCGGTTGCCGGGATCTCCACCCCGGATACGCCGACGCGGCGGCCGTGGTCCGGCCGCCGCGTCGTCCGGGCGGGTCAGATCGCCCGCGCCCAGTCCAGCCGGCTGCTGTCGTCGTACTCGTCACCGGGGATCCACCACGGCTCGCCGAAGCCGCTGGTGGAGACGATGATGTTGCCGCCGTCGGGGTATTCCTGGTTGGCGGGCGGAATGGACAGCGCGGCGCAGTAGCGGCCGTCCGGGGAGAACACCGGCGACAGGTAGAACCGCGGTTCGTCGGTGAGCTGCTTCAGCCCGGTGCCGCCGAGCCGCACCGACGCCAACGACTGGTTGTAGGTCTCCCGGTCGGGATACCAGCGGGTGGTGCAGAAGACCACGCGCTGGGAGTCGGGCGTGAACACCGGCCCGCTGACCCGCTCCCCCGCCTGCGGCGCGTAGAGCTTCCGCACGGTGCCGGTCGCCAGCTCCAGCACCCGCAGCTGCCAGCCCTCCGAGCGGCTGAACCAGTGCAGGACGATCATCGAGCCGTCCCGGGACCAGTCCGGGTCCCGCATGGCGTGCCCCTGGACCAGCACCCGGGTGGCGCCGGTCGCCACGTCGACCGCGATCAGCTTGTCGTTCTGCTCGCCGGTGACCAGGGCGATCTCGGTGCCGTCCGGCGACCAGGTCGGGGCGCCGTAGTGCACCCCGAACGGGTCGGCGAGCAGCGTGCGCTTCTGCCCGGTGACCCGGTCGTACACCGCCACGTACGGCTCCAGCGTGCCGTCGCCGGACCGGGCGGTGTTCACCCAGGCCACGTACCGGCCGTCCGGTGAGGTCTTGGCGTTGTCGCCGTCCTCGAACAGGCGCTTCGGGGTGGTCCGGCCCGGGTCGATCCGGAGGACGCCCCAGCCGACGCTGACCAGCCACGGACCGTTGACGGCCTCGGCGGCGGCGGCCGGCGTGCCCGCGACCAGTCCGCCGGCCAGCCCGGTCGCGGCGGCGGCGCCGGTCAGCGCGGCGGCGCGCAGCAGGGTACGACGGTTCAACTCGATCATGCGAAATCCCCCGTGGTAGACATCGTTCCACCCTCCTGACCGGACGAACGCGCCGGGATCGGGTGAGCGGACCGTTCACCGTCGGCCACTCGGCCAGGACGCGGGGTGAGCGGCGCCGACGACCGGTACCCTCGCCCCGGTGACCTCCGACGCGCTGCGCCGTGCCCTGACCGAACCGGGCGACCCGCCGCTGCTCCCGCTGCCCGGGGTGGCGGTCGAACTGCTGGCCGCGCTGTCCGCGCCGCCCCGGCTCGGCGCGCACCTGCGGCTGGTGCACGACGTCGCCTGGCACCTCACCGCCGCGTTCGCCGAGCGCTTCGGCGCGGTGCCGTTCGACCGGCAGGCGGTGCTGTTCGGCGCCGCGGTGCACGACCTCGGCAAGGTCGAGCATCCGGCCGAGCTGACCGGTCCCGGATCCGCGCACGAGGAGGCCGGCTACCAGTTGCTGCTGCGCTTCGGCGTGCCCGAGGAGCGGGCCCGCTTCGCGGTCACCCACGCGGCCTGGCACGCGCCCGGCGTGCAACTGGAGGATCTGCTGGTCAGCCTCGCCGACAAGGTGTGGAAGGGCCGCCGGGTCACCGACCTGGAGCAGCTCGTGGTGGACCGGCTCGCCGACATCACCGGGCAGGCGCCCTGGCAGACGTTCCTGGACCTCGACGACGTGCTCGCCGACCTGGCCGCCGGCGCGGACCACCGGCTCGCCTTCCAGGCCGAGCATCCGGTGCACGGCTGAGCCGGGTCAACGCGACCCGGCACCGTCGATCAGCGCTTCCCCGGAGGCGGTCCGGGCGTACCGCAGGAACCGCCCGGCCCGGTGCGTGCCGACCAGGCCGGCGTCGCGCAGCGCGGTGAGGTGGTGGGAGACCGTACCGGCGGTCAGCCCGCAGCGCCGGGCCAGTTCCGTGGTGGACGCCGGCACCGCCAGCTCGTGCAGCAGGGTGGCCCGGGTGCGGCCCAGCACGCCGGCGAGCGCCTCGCCGGCCGGTGCGGCGTTCCGCTCCCAGAGCGCGCCGACCGCGCCGGCCGGATAGCGCAGCAGCGGCTGGGCCGGCCGCTCCGTCAGGTTCGACCAGACCCGGGCGCCGGCGAAGACGGACGGGACCAGCAGCAGCCCGCGACCGCCGAGGTCGACCGCGCCGGCGCGGGTCAGGTGGTCGACGCGGAGCGTGCCGTCGGCCCAGGACACGTGCGGGTCGATCCCGTCGAGCAGGCCGCGGAGCCCGTCGGTGGCCATCCGTCCGGCGGCGACCACGATCTCCCGTTCGAGCAGTGTCCGCATCCGCGGCCAGTACGGCGTGATCGCCGCGGCGGCGTACGCCTCGATCACCGCCGCGAGGCGGGCCAGGCCGGCCGGCGGGTCGTCGTGGAGGGCGGCCAGCCGGGGTGAACGGGCGTCCGGCAGCTCGTCCAGCCCGGCCCGGACCACGTCCGGCGGGGTGGCCACGAGCGCGGCCAGCTCCTCGGCCAGGGTCGGTCGCGTGGTCGGCGGCGGCGGACAGACGAAGGCGGGGATCACCACGGTGGGCATCGGCACCAGGTCCGCGAGCAGTCGCCGGTCCAGCCCGGCCAGCCGGGGCAGGACCTGGGTACGCCAGAGCTGGTGAGCGGGGAACCACTCGGGTGCCCGCAGCGCCAGGATGCTCGCGACCACCTCCCACAGCGGCGAGATCGCGAAGCGCACGCCGGCGAGGTCCCGCACCCCCAGCGCGACACTCAGCACCGACACCCCCCGGATTCGACCAGGCTCAAATTTATCGACCCCACCGGTGGGGCGGAACAGGGTTACGGCATGGCCACCTCCACCCCCGCCCCGCCCACCCGCTGGCCCCGCGCGTTCCGCTACGTCTACGCGGCCGACCTCGTCGAGGGCCTGGGCTTCCAGGTCGGCTATCTGGCCGTACCGGTGCTGGCCGTGTCGGTGCTGGCCGCCACGCCCGGCCAGGTCGGGCTGCTCGCGGTGCTCGGCACCGCCGCGTTCCTGGTGATCGGACTGCCGGCCGGGGTGTGGGTCGACCGGTCTCCGCGCCGCACCGTGCTGGTGGCCGCCGCCGCGGCCCGCGCGGCGCTCTACGCGTCGGTGCCGCTCGCCTGGTGGGCGGGCGCGCTGACGCTGGGCCAGGTGTACGCGGTGGTGCTGCTCGTCGGCGTCGCCACCGTCTTCGGGGACGTGGCGGCGCAGAGCGTCCTGCCGGAGCTGATCGGCCGGGACCGCCTGGTCGCCGCCAACTCGCTGCTGATGACCACCGGCGCCACCGTCCAGATCGGTGGCCGGGGCGTCGGCGGCCTGCTCGTGCAGGCGCTCGGTGCGCCGCTCGCGCTGGCGGTCAACGCGGCCACCCACCTGCTCGCCGCGCTGGCGCTGACGCGGGTCCGGCCCGCGGTCGGCGTCGCCCGGACCCGGCCGGCCGGTGGGTTCGGGCGCGAACTGGGCGAGGGGGTCCGGCACGTGCTGGGCGCCGGCGCGCTGCGCCCGCTGGCCGTCTCCCTGGCCGGCATCAACCTCACGGTGAACCTGATGACCACCATGCTGCCGCTGGTCTTCCTGCGCGAGCTGCGGCTGGGTGCCGGCGCGCTCGGCGTGTTCCTCGGCGTCGGCGGGGTCGGGGCGCTGCTCGGCGCGGTGACGGCGCGCCCGGTGGCGGCCCGGATCGGGGCCGGACGCGCGCTGTGGCTGCCCGGCCTGCTGGTCGCGCCGGCCGGCACGCTGGTGGCGCTGATCGACCGGGGGCCGTGGCTGTGGCTGGCCGGGTTCGGCTGGCTGGCGCTGGCGTGGCGGACCGGCATCGGGAACGTGATCGGGGTGAGCCTGCGCCAGCGGGTGACCCCGGATCGGCTGCTCGGCCGGATGAACGCCACCTTCCGGTTCCTGCTCACCGGCGCGATCGCGGTCGGCGCCGGGCTCGCCGGCCTGCTCGGGCAGTACGCCGGACCGCGCGTGCCGCTGTGGGCCGGCGCGATCGGCGTCGCGCTGACCTGGGTGCCGCAATATCTGTCCGAGCGCACCCACCCGATTGACCTTCGATAGCTGAGCCCTGGAGGCCATCTGCCGGGTGCTCGACCGCCAACCCGGCGACCTGCTCGAATGGGTCGCCGACGCCGAGGACCGATGAGACCCGCCCTCGCCGCCCTGCTCGTCATCGGCGCGGTCGCCGTCGGCGTGCGCGTCGCCCGGCGTACCCGATGGGGCCGGCGCCCCCGACGCCGGCCCCACCGGTCAGCCCTTCACGCAGACGACCTGCTTGAGGTGGGCGACCACCTCGACCAGGTCCTCCTGCTGGGCCATCACCTCGGTGATGTCCTTGTAGGCGCCGGGGATCTCGTCGACCACCCCGGCGTCCTTCCGACACTCCACGCCGGCCGTCTGCGCGGCCAGGTCGGCCGTGCTGAACGTCCGCTTCGCCTGCCCCCGCGACATCCGCCGCCCCGCGCCGTGCGACGCCGAGCAGTAGGCGTCGAGGTTCCCCTTGCCGCGCACGATGTACGAGCCGGTGCCCATCGAGCCGGGGATGATGCCCAGGTCGCCGTCGCCGGCCCGGATCGCCCCCTTCCGCGTCACCAGCACCTCCACCCCGTCGTACCGCTCCTCGGCCACGTAGTTGTGGTGGCAGGAGATCGGCTCGTCGTAGCCGATCCGGGGGAACGCGTCCCGGACCACCTGGCAGAGCAGGGCCAGCATGACCGCCCGGTTGCGCCGGGCGTACTCCTGCGCCCACCACAGGTCCCGCCGGTAGGCGTCCATCTCCGGCGTGCCGGCCAGGAAGACCGCCAGGTCACGGTCGGGCAGGTCGGTGTTGTGCGGCAGCCCGCGCGCCACCGCCATGTGCCGCTCGGCCAGCTCCTTGCCGATGTTGCGGGACCCGGAGTGCAGCATCAGCCAGACCCGGCCGGCGTCCGGGCCGCCCTGCTCCAGGCAGACCTCGATGAAGTGGTTGCCGCCGCCGAGCGTGCCGAGCTGCCGCCGCGCCCGCGTCTCGAGCTGCGCCACCTTCCGGTCGAGCGTGCCGAAGCGACGCCAGAAGTCGACCCAGCCGGCCTGCTCCAGGCCCCGGACCCGACGCGGGTCGACCGCGTCGTCGCGCATCGCGAAGCCGACCGGGATCGCCGCCTCGATCGCCGACCGCAGCGGCCCGAGGTCGTCGGGCAGGTCGGCGGCGGTGAGCGAGGTGCGCACCGCGGACATGCCGCAGCCGATGTCCACCCCGACCGCGGCCGGCGAGACGGCCTGCCGCATGGCGATGACCGAGCCGACCGTCGCGCCCTTGCCGAAGTGCACGTCCGGCATCACCGCGACGCCCTGCACCCAGGGCAGCGCGCCGATGTTGCGGAGCTGCCGGGCCGCCTGCGCCTCGATCGCGTACGGGTCGGTCCAGACCCGGACCGGCGCCCGGGTGCCGGCCAGCGGGGTGAAGCCCATGATCGTCTCCTTGTTCGTGGGGGTCGGCCGACGATGTCGGCTCCACCCCAGCGCTTGTCGATACGTCTATGCCTCTGTCACGATCGGGCGTCGGATCGAGCCAGAGGAGCCCGCATGTCAGCACGTCGTCGGATCGCCGCAGCCATCGTGCTGGCCGGGATGGTGTCCACGTCCATCCTGGCCGCCGGCCCGGCCCAGGCCGCCGAAACGAAGTCTTACGTGGGCACCGGGCTGAACAACAACTACTTCACCGCGCTGTACTACGCCACGAACAACGCGTGGGCTCAGGCCAGCGCGGACGGGTTCGATCCGGCCACGCAGTGCAGCCCCGGTGGGAACTACGCGACGCAGCCGCTGCCGGGCCTGTACCAGGTGCGGGCGCTCGTCAACTGCACCCGCTGACGCCCTACCCTCGGCGGTCGGCGCGCCACGACCGGGTGTGGCAGCGGCCCGCGCCCGGTGCGGGAAGCAGGGCACCGGCGCGCGGCGCGGGCCGCTCGGCTCGGGTGCGTTTCTGCTGCGACACGGGGCGCTCCTTGAGGCTGGAACCGGTTGACGTTGCCCGTTCACGGTACGGGCGCGGCGTGCGGGGCGGCAATGCGATATTCATGAGAGCCCGGTGCGGGCCACCTGTGGAAGCGGCCCGCACCGGGTCTGTCTCAGGTGGCGGAGCAGGTCGGCGTCGGGACGCCGTTCGTGCCGTGCCACGTGCCGAGGAAACCGAAGATGGTGCTCGCCCCGGCGCCCAGGCTGCCGTTGTAGCCGACGTTACGCGCGGTCACGGCGGCCCCGCTGCCGCCGACCGTGGCGTTCCACGCCTGGGTGACGGTCTGGCCGTTGGCGAACGTCCAGGTGACGGTCCAGCCGTTGATCGCGGCGCCACCGGCCTTGACCTGGACCTCGGCCTGGAAGCCACCCTGCCACTGGCCGGCGACCCGGTAGGTGGCCGTGCAGCTCCGGCCGCCGGTCGGGGGCGAAGTCGGGCTCGGGGTCGGGGTCGGGGTCGGGGTCGGGCCGGGAGTGGCGGTGCCGGTGGGCGACGGGGTCGAGGTCGGTCCGCCACCTCCGAACACGGTGGCTTCCTTCGAGGTGGCCTTGATGCCGTTGACGCCGTTGACGACCCGCTGGCCCCAGGTGGTGAGCCGGGTCGGGTCGAAATCGGTCGCCATGTCGAGGATCGGATCGCTGTTGCCGCTCCATGACCAGGCCAGGTAACCCAGGCCCCGAGCCTGTGCCTGCGCGAGGATCGTCTCGTGGTCCACCTCGCCGGGTGCGAACTGCCAGCCGAACTCGCCGATCACCAGCGGCCAGCCGCGGGACTCGAAGAGGTCGAGGTAGTCGGTGATGGCGGCGGCGTTGTTGAACACCGCGTACATGTGGATCGACAACACCGTGTTGTGCCGGCTGTCCGCGTCCAGGATCGTCTGGGCGTTGTCGCGCATGACGTGCTGCCAGTCCTGGCCCCAGTTCGGCCCGTCCACCATGAGCAGGTGCTCGAACCCGTTCGCGCGCATCTTCCGCACCGCCGCAGCGGTGGCGTCGGTCCACTGGGCGGCGTTGACGTTGCCGATCGGCTCGTTGCCGATGTTGATGACGACGTAGCTCTCCTGCCCGACCAGCGCGCTCTTCTGACCGACCCAGTAGTCGACCGCCTCGTCCAGTGAGGCGGCGGCCGCCTCCTCGCCGTAGCCGGTGGTGTCGTGCACCTCCAGGACGCAGATGAGCCGGTTCTGTTTGCAAAGCGCGATCACCTCGGGGACGTCGGTGGACGGTCCCCACCGCTTCCCACTGCCCAGCACCACTCGTACGGTGTTGGCGCCGAGCGCCTTGACGTCGGCGAACGCCCTCGTCTGGCCGGTGTACCAGACGTGCGGGTGGTTCACCCCGCGCATCACGAACGGCGCTCCGTTGGCCTCGACGATCGCGCGGCCACTGACGTGCAGCCCGACCGCGGCGTCCGCGGGCCGAACGAACATCAGGACCGACGCGGCGACGGCGAGCAGGGCAGCGCCGACCGCCATGAGTCTTCTCTTCATGATCTACCTCGCGTTAGGGCCCGGCTGGTGCCGGGTGAGACGCGCCTGCCCTGGCGTACCACGTGACGGCGTACGCGACGCGATTGTGACGTTTGTAAAAGATCCCGGAACGAGGCCGGCTCGGGCGCTCGGACGGTTTCTTCACCCTATCCGCCCACAGCCGACGCAGCAATAGGCGTCCGCCTATCTCGACACGGCTCGCTACCTGCCGCCGGCCGCCGCCGCAGCAGGGGGCCCGGTCGAGGAGCGGATCACCAGCGACGGCTGGAACAGCATTTCGCGGTGGGTGTGTTCCGGTCGGGACTCGTCCAGCAGCAACTCCGCGGCGGCCCGGCCGAGGCGGTACGGCGGCTGGTGGACGGTGGTCAGCGCGGGCGCCAGCCGCCGCGCGAACGGCAGGTCGTCGTAGCCGACCACGGAGATGTCCTGCGGAACGCGTAGTCCCAACGCGTGCAGCCCGTCCAGCAGGCCGAGCGCGGCGGTGTCGTTCACACACACCACCGCCGTCGGTGGCGCCTCCTGATCCACCAGTCGCCTCGCCGCCTGCGCGGCGGCGTCCAGCAGGGGAGGTGGATGCAGCCGCAGACGAACATCCAGGAACGACACCGCCGGGTCCAGGCCGGCAGCCATCACGGCCTGCCGCACGCCCTCCCGTCGCGCCAGCACCGGACCAGGATCGACGGTGGCGCCGAGGAAGGCGATGCGACGATGGCCGAGCGCGATCAGGTGCTCCCCCGCCAACCGCCCGCCCAGTACGTCGTCCACGTTCACCGCGCACAGGTCCAACCGGCCGCGCGGATGGTCGACCAGAACGACGGGTATGCCGTCGCGACTCAGCCGCAACAGCGGCTCCGGATCGTCGTCGATCGGCGAGATGATGATGCCCCGCACCGCCTGAGCGTGCAGCAGCGTGAGCAGTCGCCGCTCCCGTGCGCGTCGGAGGTCCGTGCTACAGGCGAGGATGACGCAGTCCGCCTCGGCCAACCCGTCCTCGATGCCCCGGTTCAACTCCGCGTAGAAGGGATTGGCCAGATCCAGCGTGACGCTCCCGACGACAGGGCTCGGCAAGCCACGTAGCTGCCGGGCCGGCCCGTGCGGCACGTAGCCCACCGCGTCGATCGCGGCCTGTACCCGCGCCCGGGTCTCGGCAGCGACGATCGACGGCCGGCTCAACACGTTCGCGACGGTGGAGACCGAGACGCCCGCGACCCGGGCCACCTCCCGCATGCCGCCCCGGCCCTCAGCGGCGCGGCCCGGCACGGTGGCCCGCTCCATCCCGAGACCCGGAAATGCCGAGGACGACCACCTGACGAATCTACCGCCACCATCGCGTGGGCGGGCGACCCGCCCGGCCTGGGCGGCTCGCCGCCGGCATCGAACCAGCCCATGGGGACGTCACCCACAGCTCGCCCGGGTGTACCGTCCGAAGTGGCAGCCCACGTCGCGTCGGGCGGGCTACCGCCTGGAGGGGATGCAGCCGTGCCGCCGGTCTGGGATGGGCGATTCGGTGCTGAGCTGCGCCGGCTCCGCATGTCGGCGGGCCTCTCGTTGCGACAGCTCGCTCCCCTCGTCCTGTCCAGCCGAGGACATCTGCACGATCTGGAGACTGGACGACGTCAGCCGACCGCCGACCTGGCCGGCCGGCTCGACACCGCGCTCGACGCCAGCGGCCTGCTGTCCGGCATGCGCCATGAGATCGCACCGGCAGATCCGGAGCGGTTGGCCTACGTCGCCCGACATCCCCGCCGGGTCGACCCCGTGGCGCTGCATGCGCTGGCGGAGTCGCTCGCCGCTCACCGCCGGCTCGAAGACGCCCTCGGGTCCACGTCGCTGCTGCCAACGGTCCGCGCCCAACTGGACATGATGACCACGCTGGTGGTCGACGCCACCGGCGCCCTCCGACCACGGGTGGTCGACCTCGCCGCGCAGTGGGCACAGTTCGGCGGTTGGCTGTACGCCGCGAGCGATAGGCGTCGTCTCGCCGGGCGCTGGTACACCATCGCGCTGGAATGGGGCGCGGAGGCCGGCAACCCGGACATGCTCGCCACCGTACTGAGCATGCGAGGGCATCTGGCCTGGTCGGAACGCCGTGCGGACGCCATCATCGACCTTTCCGCGGCAGCGGCCCGGCAGCCGGCAAGCCCCGGCGTGCGAGCGATCGCCATCCAGCAGCAGGCCCGTGGTCACGCCCTTACCGGCGAGGCGAGCGCCGTCACCGGGCTGCTCGATCGAGCCGCCGAACTGCACGAGGCGGCGGGTCAGGCACCCGACCGGGAGCCGCCGTGGATCTACTTCCACTCGGCCGCCTACCTGGCCATGCAACGGGGACTCGCCTACCGACTGCTCGGCCGGGACGCGGACGCCATCGAACACCTCCGGCGAGGGCTTGCCGAACTGCCGGCAGACGCCGCCGGAGCCGCCTGGACGGGCCCCTATCTGCTACGCCTCGCGGCGGCGCTCGCGGACACCGGGGACGGCGACGAGGCCCTCGACATCTACGAGCGGGTCCTGCGTCTCGGACGAGCCACCCGCACGACCACGCTCATCGAACAGGCCGAGTCCGCCGTCCGCACCCTGTCCGCACGTAGATAGCGGACGCGGCGGTGCTCGAACGTCACCGCCTGACCACCTGATGCTGATCTCCGGGACCGGCTCGTCGGCACGACCCGTCGCGGGCCGCGTCCATCGTTCGGCATGTCGGTGATCGGGTCCTCCGACGCACCGACATGCCCTCCGGAGAGGGGCACCGTGGACAGGTCGACGCGCAAGACCGCCGAGGACCGGGGCGAGGAGATTCAGGCCGCCGAGCGGGAGGCGGCGCGACAACGGCTCCTCGCGCAGGCCGAGGCGGATCGGATACCGGTCGAGGAGACCACCCGGGCGGTGCCGGACCGGCAGCGGCATGACCGGCGGTGAGGTGCCGGTCGGCCGGCGTGTCGCCCAGTGGCGGGTCCGGCGTCGGATGACCCAGCAGATGCTGGCCGACCGGTTGGGCAAGTCCAAGAGCTGGGTCGACAAGGTCGAACGCGGTGTGCGCGCCCTGGACCGGTTCTCCGTCATCCAGGACGTCGCCGGGGTGTTGCGGGTGGAACCGGCGGCGTTGCTGGGCGGGGAGAACCCGCCACCGAGGCGCGGCGGCGAGGGGGTGGACGGGGTGCGGGCCGCGCTCGCCCGCTACGACCTGTTCCCGGCCGGGTCCGACCAGCGATGTGCGACGTCGACGGACGAGCTGGGCCGGCGGGTGGACCACGCGTGGTCGGCGTACCGGCACGCGCGCTACGCGCAGGTGGTGCGCCTGGTGCCGGAGCTGCTCGACGCGGCCCGGTCCGCGCACGCCGCCGGTGACGCGGACGGTACGACCGGGCTGCTGGTGCGGGCGTACCGGATCACCGCGTCGGTGCTGGTGAAGCTCGGCGAGCCGGATCTGGCGTGGCTGGCGGCCGACCGGGCGGTGACGGTGGCCGCCGGTCATCCGAGGTGGACGGCGGTCGCGGCGGTGCCGCTCGGCCAGGCGCTGCGCGCCGCGGGGCGCGGGCGGCTGGCGACGACGGTGACGGTCGCCGCCGCGAACCGGATCGGCGCCACGGCGGCGCGTGGCGGGTCGCACGTCGAACCGGCACTGTGCGGAACGCTGTGGGTGGAGGCGGCTCTCGCGGCGGCGTCCTGCGGCGACGCGCGGAGCGCGGCGGAGTGGCTGGGGGTGGCCGCCGGGATCGCCGAGCGGGCCGACGACCGGCACGACCCCCACCTCAGCGGATTCGGGCCGGTGACCGTGCAGGTGGCACACGTGGCGGCGGCTGTCGAACTCGGCGACGGCGGTGCGGCGGTCGCCCGACACGAGACGGTGGTCCGGGCGGACGGCTGGCGATGGTTGCCCGTCGAGCACCGCGCCGCGCACCTGGTTGACGCCGCGCGGGCGTACCTCCAGGTCGGTGACCTGCTGCGGGCGGGCCGTGCCCTGACCGAGGCGGACCGGATCGCGCCGGCCGAGGTCCGGATGCGGCCGTCGGCGCGTACCGTGCTCGCCGAGGTGGCGCGCGGCGGACCCGCGCCGGCCGGCGTGGCGCACCTGGCGACGGCGATCGGCCTCACCCGCTGACCGGCTGGACTAGCCGGCCTGGGCCACCGGGTGGCGCTTCATCTGCTCCATGAAGGGGAAACGCGCGGTCAGCTCGGCGAGCGTGGTGCCGGCCCGCCACGCGGCGGCGACCTGGGCGACCTGGAGCAGGTCGGTGGCGTCCCCGCGGGCCTGCACCTCGCCGTCGACCCGCAGGTCGATCATGAAGTAGCGCGCCTGGGCACCGAGGCTGACGCAGACCACGCCCCGGTCGGAGGTCAGCTCGGCGCAGGTGAACCGGCTGCGGCCCTGCTCGGGGGCGCTCACCCGCCCCACGTCGAGCTGGTGCGCGGTCGCGGCCTGCGCGAGCGCGGGAGCCAGACCGCCGGGCTCGACCAGGTCCGGGTAGAGGCGCACACCCAGTGCCGCCGAGACGTCGCTCATGACTGACTCCCACTTCCTCGTGACAGAGACCAGCAGCGCGCAGGTTACGAACACGTTTCCGGCACGCATGCCCATCCTGTCCCGCACGGCGGGTCCGCGGCAATAGGAACGGTCGATCCAACCCCAACGGGGGGCTTGACTTGGGATGACGGGTAACTGATGGTGGCCGGATGACCTCCGGCACGTGGCTTCCCGCGGACCAGCGCCTTCGCCCCGGTGAGGAGTTGTTCCGTAACGACCGGGAATTCACCGTCTGGTCGTACTCGGCGACTCACTGCCAGCTCCTGCTGCGCGCTGATCACCTGCCCGGCGGTGAGTCCCGGCTCCCCACGACGGTGGAGATCCTGTTTCAACAGGTCGACGCAGTGCAGATGCGGGCGTCGTACCGCGGCCTGGTGATCCGGTGCGCGACCGACGAGGAGGCGGCGCGAGTCGAACCGGGCCTCGTCGGTCAGGGCCACCGCTCCGAGGCCTCCCGCCTGCTGATCCTCGACAGCGCCGAGGGGACCGGACACGTGTTGACCGGAGCGGTGGCGTGGCGCGAGGGTGTCCTGTCGGACATGCAGCCGTCGTTGTTCAACTCGTTCGACCCGTACGACCCGATGTGGCCGGTCAAGCCACTCACCGGAGTCGGAGGTGAGCTCGACGTCGCATCCCCCCAGGAGGTGGCCCAGGCTTTCCTCGCGGGCCTACCAGCGGGTGTACCCCGTGAGCGACACGGCACCGTGCACCTGCTGACGGCGGTCGTCGAGCGGGACGGCCGCCGGCTGCGGTACAACCTCGGCGTGTTCCTCACCGAGGCCGACGCGGCGGAGGCCAAGCGTCTGGTCGAGCCGCATGCGACGAGTTGCTGGACCGAAGCCCTCCCGACGGTGCTCTGACTCGCAACACCGCGCGCGGGCCACCGGCGAGGGGCGGTCGTTCCCGTCGACCTGCCGGGAACGACCGCCCCTCGCCACCTGTTCCTCTCGCGCGACGACCAGTTGATCAGTCGATGGGATCCCGCAACCTCTCGAGCCACGCGGGCTTCAGACCGCTGTTGTCCCAGTCCGGCTCGGGCATCTCCGCTCCGGACAGCCGTCTGCCGCTCTGGTCGTAGAAGACGATGGTGTCCCACCTCCGGTGGCCGGGGATGACCTCCTCTGCGATCCAGCGCATCTCCCGGCACGTGCCGGGAGCCTTGTCGCCCTCGGCCAACGCCTTCTTGACGGCCAGGATGAACTGCTCCTGAGGGGTCTTGCCATCGAAGCGGTAGAGGTTCACATGGAGCTTGATGGCGGGATTGGAGATGGCGGCCTGGACCGGCCCGGTCCAGGTAGCCGCGGAGAGGTTGGCGAAGTGACTCAGTCCACGCTCTCTCGCGAAGTTCTCCAGATTGCCCCCGAGCGCCCGCCGGATTCCCAGTGCGACGTCACAGGGCTCCTCGTTGTGAACCAGTACGGGAGTCGAGCCGGCCATCACGTAGAACGTGCGCAGGCTGGCCACCGACAGGTCGTAGACGGTGGTCCGTTCGGTGTGCCGCGTCGCCTTGAGCACCTGGACCCAGGTGCCGGCGCTGGTCCGCAGCATCTGTCCCGCGCGCAGATCGCCGGCGTGCACCCACCGTCCGAGATCCGGCACCCAGAAGGGATGGTCGGCGGTCGCGGTGACCCGACCGGTCGCCTCGCCGCCCACGCCGTCGGTGTCGACCGTCAGCTCGACCAGCTTCTTCAGGCCATCGCGGGACACCGCCGCACCGACCCGGCGTGACTCCGTGACATCGGCGTACGGATCGGTGGTGACGACCGTGTCACCGGCCCGCAGATCCTCGATCGGCCGCGTCGCACCGTCGGCCGTCAACACGCGGGTACCCGCGGGGAAGCTGGCACCCGGAACACGGCAGGACCTGCCCATCGCGGCCAGTCGGCCCAGCATCGCGTCGTCGGCCTGGGTCCGCACGATCAGCCGCTCGGCGATCGCGGGCATCCGGAGACCGAGCAGGCCCTTGAGCCCGCTGAAGGCACGCGCACCGGTGAAGCCGCCGGCAGCGAGCTCGGCCAGGGAGCCCGTCACCCACATGTCGAACGCGCCGCCGATGCCCATGGACGCCTCGGCGCCACCGGCGACACTGAGGAATGCTCCGCAGACCACGTTGCAGAGGATCATCGTCACGCCGATGACCTCGGCAGCCAGGGCAAGTTCGACGATGGCCTGCGTGAAGAGGGTCAGCGCCAGGGCGCCGTCCAATCCGATCTGCGTGCCGAAGTTGACGCTGGGGGCCTCCCGCATGCACTTCTTCCGGTATTCCGGCGGGAAGCGATCGCAGTAGTAGCTGTTCGACAAGGACTCGTGCAGCCGCTCGTCGTCACTTTGGGTGACGTAGTGCATGCAGTCCTTGTAATCATCCGAGCCGGGAAAGTTGGACGCCTGGCATCGCTGCACCGCGTTGAAGCGCGCGATCGCGGCCTCGGCCCGGGCCTTCTCGACGTAGGCGTTGTAGGCCTCGTCGTAGTACCGCTGGGCGGTGTCGTAGTCCCGGCCCGCGGCCAGCGCGGCCTGGCGGGCCCGTTCGGCGTCCCGCACCGCCTCCGTGGCATAGCTCTTCGCCACCTCGTACGAATCCTGGGCCCACACGGCCGAGTGCGCCGCCCGCTTCGCGGCGTCGTTGGCGCTCTTTGCTGCCTTCTGGGCCGCACTGGCGGCGGCAGCGGCCTTGTCCGCGGACGCCTGGGCGGCGTTCGCCGAGGCAAGGGCGTCGTTCGCGAAGCCCGCCGCCGCGGTCGCGGAGGCTTTCGCACGGTTCGCCCATGTCTGGGCCTCGGCGGCGGCGTTACGGGCCGTCGCGGCGACCGCCTGAGCCTCCTCGGCCTGTTGAACCGCCCGGGTGGCGGCGGCCGCCGCCTGGGAGAGCAGGGCGCTGGCCTCGGCGTTGTGGGCCGCGGTGTCGTGGTCGTTTCGGGCCGCCTGGTACTGACCGGTCGCCAGGAACTGCCGCAGCGCGGTGGCCGGGCCGTCGAGTGCGATCTGGGCAGCGGCCTTCAGCTCCGTTCCGTCCGCCGTCGCGGCCACGATCCGATTGGCGTCCACGCGGTCGTCGGAGTTGGCCGCAGCGTACTGGCCGGTGCGCAGGAAGTCGCGCAACGCCGGGCCGGTGCCGGCGTCCAAGGCCGCCTGAGCCTTCTGCTGGGTGACCGTACGCCCGGCTTCCCGGGCCTGGCTGAGAATCTGGTTGACCGCGATCCGGTCGTCAGTCTGCCGGCCCGGGTAGTCCTGGTTCTGCAGGAACGCGGCCACTTCGGCATCCGAGCCGTTCACCGCGGCCTCTGCCGCTTGCCGTAGGCCTTCGCTGCCCTCGGCGCCGATCGACAGCGCGGTGGCCCGGTCGTCCTCGGCCGCGGCGACCGCGATGCCGGTGCGGACGAAGCGCAGCACGGCGTCGTCGGTGCCGCCGAGCGCCTTGACGGCGGCGATCTGGGTCCACGGGCCGTTGGACGCGGTCAGCGCCAGAGCGACCTTGCGGGCGCTGACGACGGCGGTCGCCCGTTCGGTCGCCGGGTTGGTGACCTCGGCGATGAGGCGGTTCACCTCGGCACTGCGGCTGGCGGCCTCCTGCGCGTCCCAGGCCGCCTCCTGTTGCAGACGCGTCATGTCCGACTTGGCGGCCTGCGCCGCGGCCAAGCCGTCGTCGTATGCCGCGGCCAGCCGCTCGGCGTCGGCGGTACGTGCGGCGTCGTACACCTTCTTGGCCTCGTTCGCGGCTGCGACGGCCTCGTTGGCCGCCGCGGTCGCGGCGTTCGCCGCCTTGGTGGACAGTTGCGCCGCCATCGTGGCGTCGCCCGCGTGGGCCGCTGCCTCCTCCGCGGCGTCCGCGGCGAGATCCGCGTCCGCCGCCGCTCGGTTGGCCGCGTTGCGGGAACGAGCCGCGGCCGCGATGGCCTCGTTCGCGAAGGAGTACGACGCGGCGGCCGCGCGACTGGACCTCGCGGCGCTGGCCTCGGCGCGCTCGGCCGCCACGATGGCCTGCTGGGTGTTGACGCCGGTCTCCTTGGCCTGCCGCAGCGCCTCCTTCGCCTTGCCCACCGCGAGCTTGGCCTGGTCGATGGCGCCCTGCACCGACCCGGCAGCATTCTTGATCAGGTTGGCGATCCGTTCGGCCTCCGCGGAGGCCGCCGCCGCCTTCCTCGCCTGGACGGCGGCGTCACGTGCCCGCTTGGCCGTGCTCAGCGCCTCACTCATCTTGCTGCCATCGGTGACCGCGAGGGCGGCCGCCCGGTGGGCCTCCGTCGCGGCCTTGCGGGTCAGCGCCGCGGCGGAAGCCGCCCGGGTGGCCGCGTTGGCCGCCACCCGGGCGGCCGCGATCGCGGCCTGGGAAGCCGCCACTGCCTGCCGCGCCGCCTTGGCAGCATTGTCCGCCGCGTTGGCCGCCTGCTGCGCCGCGGCAGCCGCCTGCCGGGCGTTGCCCTGCGCACTGGCCATCGCACTCGCCGCGATCTCCGCGTCCCGCTTGGCGGCAGCGGCGGCGGTCACCGCCTTGGCGGATTCGTCCGTGGCGATCTGGGTCTGCTGTTCCGTGCGCTTCTGCGCCTCCTCAGCGACGGCCACCAGATCCTTGAGCGTGCTGATCTCCTGATCCCGCGTCGACGCCACGGCCCACCCCGAGTCGATGAACTCGGTCAGCGCGTCGATGGTGCCGATGTCGAGAGCGCGCTGAGCGGCCGTTTGCACCGTGGCGCTGCCGTTGGTCCTGGCGGCCGAGAGGATCTGGTTCACCCGGATCCGCAGATCGGTCGTGTACGGGGTCCGCCAGCCCGTCTCGATGAACGCGTCCAGCGCGCCGGGGTTCGTCGAGCGAGGATCCTCCAGGGCGGCTGCGTCGAGGGCCTTCTGCGCCGCGGCCTTCACCTGGGCTCCACCGGCGGCCATCATCCGGTTGACGTGGACGCGTTTGTCCTGGTTGGCCGGCAACTGCCAGCCGGACTCGAGGAATGCCGAGAGAGCTCCGGCGTCGGGCGAGTCCAGTGCCGCCTGCGCCGCGCCCTGGATCGCGAAGCCGCCGCCGGCCATCATGCGGTTGACCCGCACCCGCTCGTCGACCTTGGACCGCTGGGCCCATCCGGTCGACAGGAAGGCTGCGATGTCGGCGTCACTACCGAGCAACGCGTTCTCGGCAGCCTCACGAACCGCCGGCCCACCGAACTGCCACGCCTGCACGACCAGTTCCCGGTCGGCCTCCGAGGCTGCGGCGCTGACCGCGGCCGATGCGGAGGTCGGCACCGTCAACAGTGTCGCGACCAGCACCAATGCGGCTCCGACCGCGGTCAGGCGGCGCCACGAGGACACCGATCTCAGCGTTCCTCTCACTCTTACTCCTTCGTGGAACGAGCGACACGCGGGCAACCGCGTCGGGTAGTCGGACGGCGTCGTGTACGCGACGCCGACGGGGGCCACGCCGGGCGGGACGCCCCTCCCCGGCGAGCGCAGAGAACGCCCCGGGCGGAGGAGACCATGAGAGATCGCCACTCCTCACCCACCTGATCCGGCCGTCCTGACACGACCAGGTCAGCCGCCCCCGTACGGTGACTGACCGGCAGCGGGCAAGCTACCGCATCGGTCGGACGGCCGATGCCCGTGCGGACATGGGCGACGAATCACACCCCAGGGTTGGCGCGTAGCATCGAATGCCGTGGCGCTCCTGCGATGTGACTTCTTCTCCGAGGCGCTCGGCGTGGGCACCTCGATGACGGTGCTGCTGCCCGACCGGGGCGCCGCCGGGATCGGCATGGCCGCCGGCGCCGGCGACGGCGACCCGCCCGTGCTGTACCTGCTGCACGGCCTGACCGACGACGACACGGCGTGGACCCGGCGGTCGTCGATCGAGCGCTACGTCGCCCCGCTGGGGCTGGCCGTGGTGATGCCGCAGGTGCAGCGCAGCTTCTACTGCGACGAGGCGCACGGCAACCGGTACTGGACGTTCCTCAGCGAGGAGCTGCCCGAGGTGTGCCGGTCGTTCTTCCGCCTCTCCACCCGCCGGGAGGACACGTTCGTGGCCGGCCTGTCGATGGGCGGCTACGGCGCGGTGAAGTGGGCGCTGCGCCACCCGGACCGGTTCGCGGCGGCGGCCAGCCTCTCCGGCGCGCTCGACGTGGTGCACCGGCGGAACCACCCGACCAGCCCGCTCGACCCGGCGGTGTGGCACACCGTCTGGGGCGACGGCCCCGCACCGGACGGGGACGACACGGTGGCGCTGCTGGAGCGGGCCGGCGACGACCTGCCCGCGCTCTACGTCGCGTGCGGCACCGAGGACTTCCTGTACGAGGACAACGTCCGGTTCGTCGACACCGCCAGGCGGCAGGGCCGGCCGCTCACCGTGGACTTCGGTCCCGGCGACCACGACTGGGCGTACTGGGACGCGCGGATCGCCGACGTGCTGGCCTGGCTGCCGCTGCGGTGAAAGGCGGGGCCCCCGGTTAACGCCTCCGGTAGAGAAGGGGGCCCCGCTTAACACCCCTCAGCTCCGGGTGAGCACGACCTTGAGCGCGCCGGTCTCGGCCGGCCGGGAGAACACGTCGTACGCCTCGACGATCTGGTCCAGCGCGTACCGGTGGGTCACCATGTGCGCGGTGCCGAGCTGGCCGGCGACCAGCATGTCCAGCAGCTTGGGCGTGAGCACGCCGACCTCGTACGAGGTGGGCAGGATGTCGGCCAGCAGCACGGCCGCCTCGTCCGGGACACTGTCCGGCAGGCGGTAGGTGGACAGGTCGGCGAACGGGATGCGGGCGTACTCGGCCTGCACGCCGTCGACGGTGTGCCCGAGGATCCACCCGCCGCCGCCCAGGCACTGCCCGTAGGCGCCCTCGCGGCAGTAGCCGCAGACGCCGCAGGCGGAGATGCAGGAGGCGAGGACCCGGTCGCCCGGGAGGAGGTTGGCGACGCCGTCACCGATCGCGACGACCGTGCCGACCGTGCCGACCGCCTCATGGCCGAGCACCCGGCCCGGCTGGACCTGGGCGGGACCGAGGTCCCGCTCACCGTGATCGAGGTGTTAAGCGGGGGCCCCGCCTCTACCGCAGGCGTTAACAGGGGGCCCCGCCTTACACGCCGACGGTGCCGTCGACGGCCTCGCGGAGCAGGTCGGCGTGGCCGTTGTGCCGGGCGTACTCGTGGATCATGTGCAGCATCACCAGGCGCAGCGAGACGTCCTCGCCCCAACGGGCCTGGTGGCCGATCACGTCGAGCGACTCGGCCGCGAGTTCGATCCGGCGGGCGTGCGCGACCTCCCGCTGCCACGCCTCGAACGCCTCCGCGCGGTCGGCGTCGCGCGCGTCGTACGCCGCCTGGTAGTCGTCGGTCTCCGACCAGACCAGCGGCACGTCCTCGGCGGCGATGACGCGACGGAACCAGGCGCGTTCCACCTCCGCCATGTGCCGGACCAGGCCGAGCAGGGACAGCGTGGACGGCGGCGAGGACCGCCGGCGCAGCTCCTCGTCGGTCAGTCCCTCGCACTTGAGGGCCAGCGTGGCGCGGTGGAAGTCGAGGAACGCGCGCAGCGTCTCCCGCTCGCCGGCGCGCAGCGGCGGGCCGATCCGTTCGATGGTCACGGGAGGTCCTTCCGGGGCGGGGTCGGTCCCCCGGAGCCTAACCGTCGTGGATCATGAGGCAACCGGGTCACCGCAGCGCGGAGCGGGCCACCGGGAAGTCGAACCAGGTGTCCGGGTACGGCTCGTCCACGTACCGGTAGTGCCACCACTCGCGCGGATAGTTCTCGAAGCCCTGCGCCGTCATCAACTCCTTCAGCAACGCCCGGTTCCGGCGGGCGGTGTCGGTGAGCCCCGCGGCGGCGGTGTGGGCACGCGGGTCGAAGCAGTCGAACCCGGTGCCCATGTCGACCGAGTCGTCGGCGAAGCGCCGGCCGGCGGGCGCGGTGCAGGGCAGCAGCGGCTGGCCCGGCGCGTAGCCGGGCTGCGCGGGGGTGGGCACCGGGACCAGCGTCAGGTCGAGCGTGCTGCCCCGGCTGTGCGCCGTGGGCGCGCCGAGGTAGCCGTCGGCGAAGAGCCGGTCCTTCGGCACGTCGGGGTAGAACTCCGCCTTCATCTGCTGCTCCTGCGGGCGTTTCGCCCAGGCGACGAACTCGTTCGCGGCCCGCTGCGGGCGGTAGCAGTCGTACACCTTCAGGCCGCGTCCGCGGGCGAGCGCGGCGGCCTGCACCCGGTGCAGCGCCGCCGCGGCCCGGCGGGTGAGCAGGCAGAGCGGCTCGGGGTAGCCGTCGATCGGCCGGCCGACGAAGTTGTGCGCGCCGGCGTACCGGATGTCGGTGCGCACGCCTGGGTCGACGGTGGCCAGGTCGACGATGTCGGCCGGGGCACGGGGGCCGGTCGGGGTGGCCGACGGCGTCGGGCGCGGCGCGGGCCGCTGGCAGCCGGCCGCGAGGGCCGCGACCACCACGACCAGGACCACCGTCGTACGTCTGCGCACGCTGCCGTGTCTACCAGCCGACGCCCCGCCGCCGGGCCGGCATCGGCGAGCTTCAGTCGGTGAGCGTCGCCTGGAGGAAGTCGACAGCGGCGGCGTCGTCGTCGATGCCGCCCGCCTCGTGGCCGTTGAAGCGCCACACCGTCAGCTCCTTCTCCCCCCGGTAGTCGTGGTAGGCGGCGTACACCGTCGACGGCGGGACGATCTCGTCCATCAACGCGACGGAGAAGCGGGCCGGCACGTCGGCGCGCCGGGCGAACGCGACCCCGTCGACGTAGCCGAGCGTGTGGAACACCTGCTCCTCCCGGCCCCGGTGCACGGCCAGGTAGTCCCGGATCTCACGGAACGGCGGCGAGTCGGTGAGCGTCACGGCACGCGGGATGTCGCAGAGGAACGGCACGTGCGCGACCGCCGCGCGGACCCCCGACGCCAGCGCGGCGGCGGCCAGCGCGGCGGCCCCGCCCTGGCTGTGGCCCAGCACGGCGAGCCGGGTCGGGTCGACGCCCGGCAGGTCACCGGCGGCGTCGACGGCCCGGACCGCGTCGGTGAGGAAACGCCGGTAGTAGTAGCGGCGCGGGTCCTCCACGCCCCGGGTGGCCATGCCGGGCGCCTGCGGCCCGGCCGCCGCGACGTCCGGGGTGTCGCCGCGGCTCCACCCCGAGCCCTGGCCGCGGGTGTCCATCTGGAGGTGGGCGAAGCCGGCGGCGGACCAGAGCAGGTTCTCCAGCGGGTGGCCGCGCCCGCCGCCGTAGCCGACGTACTGCACCACTGTCGGCAGCGGCGTGGACGCGCCCCGGGGCACCCGCAGCCAGGCCCGGACCGGTTGCCCGGCGAAGCCGGGGAACGTCACGTCGAAGACGTCCACCGCCGCCAGCGGGGTGGACACCGCGGTCACGGTCGCCGGGTCGCCGCAGGAGCGGGCCTCCGCCAGCGTCTCGGCCCAGAAGGTGTCAAAGTCCGGCGGTTCGCGCAGGTCGCTGCGGTGCTGGCGGAGCTCGGCCTCGGTCAGGTCGGTGAACACGCCTGGGCTTCCTCGTCGGTCGGCGGCGGCACGTCGTCGCACGGTCGCCGACGCGTTTCCGGAAGGTTTCCGCAACTTGTCCGAACGCTAGGACCGGGTCGATCTGTCGTCAAGCCCTCGACGTACGGCAAGATGTCCGTGGGGCGGAACGGTTTTCCGGTCGGTCCGGCAGCCGGCGAAGGGAACACGGGTGAGCGCGGACGACGAGCGCAGGGTGACCATCACCGCGATCGCACGGGAGGCCGGCGTCTCGGTGCCCACCGTGTCACGGGTGCTCAACGGGCGTTCCGACGTCGCGCCGGACACCCGGGAGCGGGTCGAGGAGCTGCTGCGCCACCACGGCTACCGGCGACGCAACAGCCGCACCGTACGCCGGGCGGACCTGGTCGACCTGGTCTTCAACGACCTGGACAGCCCCTGGGCCGTGGAGATCATCCGTGGGGTGGAGGACGTCGGCCACGCCGCCGGGGTGGGCATCGTCGTCTCGGCCGTGCACCGCGAGTCCAGCTCCACCCGGCAGTGGCTGCACAACCTGCGCGCCCGCGCCTCCGACGGCGTCATCGTGGTGACCTCGCACCTGAGCCCGGCGGTGCACGCGCAACTGCGCCGGCTCAACGTGCCGGTGGTGGTGGTCGACCCGGACGCCGGCGTGGCCGGGACGGACGTGCCGGCGATCGGCGCCACCAACTGGACCGGCGGCCTGTCCGCCACCGAGCACCTGCTGACCCTCGGCCACCAGCGGATCGGGTTCGTCGCCGGCCCGCCGCACCTGCTGTGCAGCCGGGCCCGGCTGGACGGCTACCGGGCCGCGCTGGCCGCCGCCGGCGTGCCGGCCGACGACCGGCTGGTGCACCCCGGCGACTTCTACCACGCCTCCGGTTACACGGCCGGCGGCGCGCTGCTCGACCTCGACGACCCGCCCACCGCGATCTTCGCGGCCAGCGACCAGATGGCCTTCGGGGTCTACGAGGCGGTGCGCCGGCGCGGCCTGCGGGTCGCCGACGACGTTTCCGTGGTGGGCTTCGACGACCTGCCGGAGGCCCGGTGGGCGTCACCGCCGCTGACCACCGTGCGCCAGCCGCTGGTGGAGATGGGGCGGCTCGCCGCCCGCACCGTGCTGCGCCTGGCCCAGGGTGAGGAGATCGAGTCGCCCCGCATCGAGCTGGCCACCGAACTGGTGGTGCGGGACAGCACCGCGGCCCCCGCCGGCCGCTGACCGGCGGGACGCCTCAGTCTCCTTCCGGAACATCCGCCTCCCGCAGCCCGGGCGCGGCCGACAGCGCCACGGCCGTCGCGTGCCGGCGGCGACGGGCCAGCAGCACCGCTCCCCCGGTCACCACCACCGCGCCCACCGCCAGCGGCAGGCCGACGTCCGACCCCGCGCCGGGCCGCGCCGCGCCGCCGCCCAGGTCCGCGTGCCCGGCCAGCGCGGACGCGGCCCCGGTGGCGGCGGGCGTCGCCGCGCGGTCCAGCTCGCCCGGCTCCACCAGGCGGCCGACCGACGCGTCCCGGGGCAGCCCGAACCCCCAGTCCAGCAGCGCCGCGCCCTGCTGCCAGCCGCGCTGGGTGGGAATCTCCGCGCCGAGCAGCGTCACCACCAACCGGCGGCCGCCCCGCTCGGCCGCGCCGACGTACGTGTGCCGGGCCAGATCGGTGAAGCCGGTCTTGCCACCGAGCGCGCCCGGATAGTGGTCCAGCAGCATGTTGTCGTTCTGGATCTGGAACGCCTTCTCGTGCAGCGCCGGCTGGCCGGGCACCTGCGCGGTGCGGGTGGCGGTGTAGCGCCGGAAGGCCGGCTCGCGGAAGCACGCCCGCGCGATCAACGCCAGGTCGTACGCGCTGGTGAACTGCCCCGGACCGTCCAGCCCGGACGGCGTGACCGCGTGCGTCTGCCGGGCGCCGAGCCGGTGCGCCTCCTCGTTCATCGCGCGTACGCCGCCGGCCAGCCCGTCCGGGCCGCCGCCGAGCCGGGCCAGGGCGTTGGCCGCCTCGTTGCCCGACTTCAGCAGCAGGCCCAGCCAGATCGTCTCGATCCGGTAGTGCCCGCCCTCGGCCAGCCCCACCGCCGAGCTGCCCGGCTCGATCGCCAGGTCACCGGCGGTCATGGTGACCTCCCGGTTCGGGTCCAGCCGGGGCAGCATGGTGGCGGCCAGCAGCAGCTTCTGCACGCTGGCCGGGACGCCGTACTCGTGCGGGCCGCAGCCGCCGAGCACCGCGCCGGTGTCCAGGTCCGCGACCAGCCACGACGTCGCGGTCACCGGCGGCGGCGTCGCGGTCGCCGCGGGCGGGACGACGAGACCCGTAGTGTCCAGCGCCGCGCCGCCGACGGACCGGGCGGCCGGCTCGGGCGGCGGCGGGGCCTGCGGCGGGCGGGTCGCCGGGGCCGGCACGTTCGGGCAGGGCGGCGCTCCGCCCGGCAGCCGGCGGGCCGACCCACCGGCGGTCCGGGCCGCCGCCACGGCGGGTGTCACCGGCGTCGACAGCGGCAGCAGCAGGGCGGCGGCCAGCGCCACGGACGGTCCCCAGGTCCTCATGACCCGCACGCTAGCCACGCCCACCCGAACGGGTCGCCGGCTCCGGGATTCGCGTCCCGGAGCCGATGCCTGGCGGTAGGGTCCGCGCTCCCGGTCACCGCGCGGCGAGCCCGTGCGCGCCGAGCGGGCCGACCCGCCACCCCCGGCGGTGGCACTCCGCGAGCAGGCCGGGCAGCGCGGCGAGACCGGCCCGCCAGGCGCCCGGCGCGGCGGCGCAGGAGGAGTCGTGCAGCAGGACCGTGCCGCCGCCGCGCAACCCGGCCAGGACGCGTCGCCGGACGGTCTCCCCGGTCGCCGACGCGGTCCAGTCCCGCCCCCAGCAGCTCCACAGCACCGGCCGTAGGCGCAGCCGCCGGGCGGCGACCAGGGTCGCGCCGGTGAGCACCCCGTACGGCGGGCGCAGGAACGCCGGCGGCCGGCCGGTCACGTCCACCACCAGGTCGTACGCGCGGGTCAGGTCACGGACGGTGCCGGCCGGTCCACGCAGCAGTAGGTTGTCGTGCGCCCAGCCGTGCAGGGCCACCTCGTGGCCGGCCGCGACGAGCCGGCGGCCCAGGTCCGGTCGGCGGCGCAGCATCACGCCGAGCACGAAGAACGTGGCCCGGACCCGGTGCGCGGCCAGCGCGTCCAGGAAGTGCGGCGTCGACTCCGGGTCCGGGCCGTCGTCGAAGGTCAACGCGACCCGGTCGGGCGACCCGAGGCCGTGCAGGCCGGGCAGCAGGCGCCGCCGGAGGGCCGGCAGCGTGGTCACCGCCGGCGCCGCCTGGACCACCGGCAGCGCCACCGCCGCGCCGGCCAGAGCGGCGAACCTCACCGCAGCCCGCCGGTGGACTGGAGCAGCGCGGCGACGACTGCCACCGCGTCGCCGACCGGGTCCAGCAGCGGCCGGCGCCCCGGGTCGGCCGGCCCGGCCGGGACGGCCCGGCGCGCGGCCTCGGCGACCAGTCCGGCCGGATCCTCGGGTGATCCGGCGCGTCGCTCCACGCCGTCCGGCGGCGGCGCGCGGTGGTGCGGCGCGGTCGGCGGGCCGGCCCCGAGCACGGCCGCGAGCACCGGGCCGAGCTGTTCCGGCGTCGCCGCCCACCGGGTGAGGCCGGACCGGGCGAGGACGTCGGCGTTCGCCCGCCCGTGCCCGGGGAGGGGACGGTAGGTGACCACCGGCACCCCGGCCGCGAGCGCCTCCTGGCAGGTCAGCCCGCCGGCGTTCTCCACCACCACGTCCACCGCCCGCATCAGCGCCGGCATGTCCTCCACCCAGCCCAGCACGTGCCGGCCGGGACCACTCAGCCGTCGGCGCAGCGCCCGGTTACGCCCGCACACCACCACCGGCCACGCGCCGGTCGCGCCCACCTCCGCCACCGTGGCCGCCACCTCGCCGGCGCCCCACGACCCCGCCACCACCAGGGCGAGCACGCCGTCCGGCGGCAGGCCGAACCGCTCCCGGGCCCGCCGCCGGTCCAGTCCGGCACCCCCGGCGAACGCCCGCGAGACCAACGGCTGGACCACCGCGACGTCGACGTCCGCGCCCCGTTGCAGCTCGGCGTGCCGCACCGTGCAGTACACGTCCACGCCCGGCGCCAGCCAGGTCGGATGCACCACGAAATCGGTCACGTAGGTGAGGACCGGGACACGGAGCCCGCCACGGCGCCGCAGCGGCCCGAGAAGCTGGTTGGCGAACGGGTAGGTGGTCACCACCGCCCTCGTGTCCGGCGGGATGCGGCGGCGGATCCGGGCCCGGAACGGGCGCAGCAGGGCGCGGATGGCACGGACCGACACCCGGGACCGGCTGGTGAGCCGGAAGATCAGGTGGTAGCCCCGGGGAAGCCGGTGCAGCACCCCCCGGTACGCCTCCCGCACGGCGCGGTGCACCGGGCCGGGCAGCAGGTGGAGGAGGTTCAACCGGTCCACCTGGAAGCCCCGGCCGCGCAGGCGCTCCGCCAGCTCGTCGGCGGCCCGGTCGTGCCCGGCGCCGATGTCCGCGGAGACCACCACGATCCGTCCCGGGTGCGCCATGGGCGGCGCATACCCACCCGGACGGCGTCCACGCGGCCGGACCGGGACCGGTCAGGCGCGGCGGCGACCGGACCGCCGGGTACGGCCCCGCCGGGCGGCGAGCACCGTCACCGCCCCGCCCACGACGAGCGCCAGCAGCCCGGCGGCGGGCACGATGAGCGTCCAGTCCCCGTCGGCCATCCGGTGCAGCGCGGTGCCGGCCGGCCCCCGCCACGGTCGCGACGTCGGCCGCGCGGGCGCGGGCGCGGCGGCCGCCGGCGCCTTCGTCACCGCCGGCTCGGCCGGCTGGTCCAGCTCACCCGGGTCGACCAGCCGGCCGACCGACGCGTCCCGGGGCAGCGCGAAGCCCCAGTCGAGCAGTTGCGCGCCCTGCTGCCAGCCGCGTACCGGCCGGGCCTCGGCACCGAGCAGCGTCACCACCAGCCGGCGCCCGCCGCGCTGGGCGGCGCCGACGTAGCTGTGCCGGGCCAGCTCCGTGAAGCCGGTCTTGCCGCCCAGCGCGCCCGGGTAGCGGTAGATCAACTGGTTCTCGTTCTGGATCTGGAACCCGCCCTTCTTCAGCGCGGGCTGGGCGGGGATCTGGGCCCGCTCGGTCAACGCGTAGCGGCGGAAGCGGGGGTCGGCGAAGCAGGCACGGGCGATCAGCGCCAGGTCGTACGCGCTGGTGAACTGCCCCGGACCGTCCAGGCCGGACGGCGTGACCGCCCGGGTCTGCAACGCGCCGAGCCGACGCGCCTCGGCGTTCATCTGCTCGACCCCGGCCCGGGCGCTGCCGGCGCCGAGCCGCGCCAGCATGTTCGCCGCGTCGTTGCCGGACTGGAGCAGCAGGCCCAACCAGAGCGTCTCCACCGGGTAGCGCCCGCCGACCAGCAGGCCCACCGCCGAGCTGCCGGGCTCGATGTCCAGGTCCGCCTGGGTCGCGACCGCCACCTGCTTCGGGTCGAGACGGCTCAGCATGGTGGCGGCCAGCAGCAGCTTCTGGGTGCTGGCCGGCGTGCCGTACGCGTGCGGCCCGCAGGCGCCCAGCACGGCGCCACTGTCCAGGTCGGCGACCAGCCAGGTGGTGGCGGTGACCGCGGGCGGCGCGGGACTGCCGGGTGGGGTGACGAGGCCCGGACCGGCCAGCGTCTCGCCGCCCACCACCTGCTGCTCCGGCACCGGCGCCGGCGGGACGGGGCGCGGTGGCCGGGACACCTTCGGCGCGGGCAGCCGCGGGCAGGACACCGTGGCGCCGGGCCCGGGCGCCGGCGCGGGCGCGCCCTCCGCCGGGGCGGGCGCCCCGGCCACGAGCAGGGTGACGGCGGTGGCGGCGGCCAGGACCCGGGCTCTCATGAAGAGGCACCTTACCCAGCGCGACCGCGAAGGCGGCGCGGCTCACCCGGGCCGGTGACGGTGCGCCGCTTCGCCGGCTCCGCGCCGTGGTCGCGACGGTGGCCCGTCAGCGCACGCCGCGCAGCCACCGCCGCTGCCACGGCGTCTCCACGGCACGCGGGTGGTAGTGCGCGCGCACCCAGGCGACCGCCCGCTCGGGGTCCAGCCCGTCCAGCACCGCCAGGGCGGCCAGCGCGGTGCCGGTGCGGCCGACGCCGCCGTAGCAGGCGACCTCGACCCGCTGGCCGGCGTACGCGCGCCGCCGCGCCTCACGTAACGCGTCGAGGGCGTCGGCGCGGTCCAGTGGGAGCCAGAAGTCGGGCCAGCGGATCCGCCGCGCCGGCCAGGCCGGCTCGGGCCCGGGCGCCAGCAGCAGGGCGAAGTCGGCGGGTGAGGCCGTCGCGGCGACGCGGCGGCCCCGCACGGTGGCGCCGCCGGGCAGCGTGAGGAGACCGGCGGGATCCGTCCACGGTGGCGTCGGGTGCACCAGGTCATTGTGCGGCGTGCCCCGGACACGCGGGTGCCCGCCGGAGCTTCTCCGGCGGGCACTCACGATCGCCCGGGGTCCTCCCCCGGCGCGCCTCGGGTCAGCCGAGGCGACGGCGGCGCCAGGCCAGGGAGGCCAGCAGCAGCACCGCGCCGGCACCGGCCAGGCCACCGCCGAGCTTCAGCGGCGTGCCGATGCTGCCACCCGTGACGGGCAGGTGACCGCCGTGGTGCGGCGGACGCGGCGGGTGGGTCGGTCGTACCGGGAGCACCGTGGCGCTGGCGCTGGCGGTCCGGCCGGACGTCAACCCGGTCGCGGTGAACGTGTAGCGGCCCGGCCGGGTCGGCCGGTACGACACGCAGCAGACGCCGTTCGCGTCGGCCGTGGCGGTGAACGTCGTGGGCGCCGGCTGCGGCGTGGGACCGCTGGTCGGCTTGGGACGGCCCGCCGTGTACGCGACAGTCGTCATCGCCACCGTGCTGCCGTCGCTGCGCCGCGCGGTCCCCTCGGCCGGGGCGGCGAGGGGCAGGTCGGTGATGGTGACGTCGAACCGCACCTGCTCGTTCGGCAGGAAGCCCCGGGCACAGACCGTGAAGGTCTGGCCGAGCGTGATGGTGGACGGTGTCACGGTCACCGACGGTTGTGCGGGCGGGTAGACCGGTGGCTGCGGCTGCGCCGCCCCGGCCGCGGTCGGCGCGGCCACGACGGCCAAGCCCACCGAGAGCGCCATGATGATGCGGGATAGCCGCATGATGGATTCCCTCCTACTGTTCACATCTGGGTGCGGTGGTTATCTGGGTGGTCCACGGGGTGACGGTGGGAGTGAGCACCAACTCGGCCGTGCCCGCCCCGTTCTGGCCGGTGAGCAGCGTGACGTCGAGCGTCCGGGTCTGCCCCGGGCCGACCTCCACGGTCGCCACCGCCACCTGACGGCGGCGGTCGAGCCCGCCGCCCATCGCGGTGGCCCGGCCGTCCAGCCGGCCGGCGAGGACCGCGCCGCCGGTGGGCGTGTGTACCGAGACGAACGTGCGCGCGGTGTACTTGTCGCCGGACAGGGCCAGGCCCGTGACCGACTTGCTCAGACCCGACCGCGGGGCGGTGGAGTGCACAGTGACCCGCAGCCGCAGTTCGCGGCGCCCGTCCGGCTGGCACGCGCCGACCGTCAGGGCGGCCGAGAACCTGAGGTAGTAGCCGAGCTTCGCGCCGCTGCCGTCGTTGAGGAACACGCCGACTGTCGGCACGGTGTCCTGCTCCGGTAGCTGCCCGGCCAGCCGGGTGCCGGCCAGCGCGCGCTGTTCCTCAGATCGGACACTCCAGAACAATATCCGACGTTCCTGGATTGAGCGTCTAATAACGGTCAAAAGGGCTTTCGCGTCCACCGCCTTGGTGAACAACGCGCCGAACACCCCCGCGGCGGCCCGCGCGAAGAACGCGTCCTGGGCCCGCGTGTCCAGGTCCCGGTACGAGTCGCTGAGCAGGGTCCGCACGGCGGTGCTGCCGGCCAGCGCCGGCCCGTCCGGCACGGTGACCGGACCGATGACGCCGAGCAGGTACGACAGCACCACCGGATCCACCGCCAGCACGCCGTCCACCGTGATTCCGGTGCGACGGCGCACCATCTCCCGGTAGAGCGCGGCGGCGGTCGGGAAGTCCGGACTGAGGTTGACGTCCGCCGGGTACATCCCCGGCAGGTCGGACCAGAGCCGACGCACCTCCGGGTCCACCTTCAGCGGGGGGTCGAAGAGGGGCAACTGGCTGGCGCGCCCCTGGCCGGCCAGTTCGATCCGGCCGTTGTCGGCGCGCAGCACGGCGTACGCGCCGAACATGCCGCCGGTGGCGCGCAGCTCGGCCGGGTTCTGCGAGACGAGCAGGTAGCTGCGCGGGCCGTCGGCACCCAGCAGCGGCGGCAACAACCGCGCGCCGCGGTCGGCGGCCGAGGTGAGGTCGCCCAACTGGTCCAACTCCGCCCGCAGCGCGGTCACCGCGTCCCGCACCTGGGGCACCAGGCCACCGATCGGCACCGCGCGCAACCGCTCCGCGGTCCGGCGGACCGCCTGGTCGGCGTCGGACACCTCCGCCGCGACCGCGCGCAGGCGGCTCACATCGAGCCGGCCCTGCTTCGGCACCAGCGAGGCGAGGTCGACCCGGAGCAGCGTGGGAAAGGCGAGCCGGGCCAGGTCGTCCACCGCCACCGAGATCTGTCGGACCGCCGTCAGGTCGTCCCCGGCGTACGGGGTCCGCTGGCCGAGCCACCAGGCCGGGTCCCCGGTCGCCCCGCGGGCCGCGGCGGCCTGCTCCTGCAACGCGGCCAGGGTGCGTTGGGCCCGTGCCACGTCACCGTCCAGCACCTGGGAGCTGAGGTCCTTGGCGAGCCCGGCGGCGTTCACCAGGTGGGCCCGGGCCTGCCAGCCCCGGAACGTGACCCAGCCACCCACGGAGAGCAGCACGCAGACGACGACCAGCCCGACCAGCAGGACGCGGCGGACCCGGGCCCGGCTGCGTCGCCGGGAGCGTCGGCGTCGACGATGCGCCGCACCGTGTTCCGTCACGCCACTCTCCTCCGGGTCGGCGAGCCTTCGATCACGTTCGGTGTTCCGTGCCTGAATAGCAGTATGTATAGCCCAATCCGACCACTAGTCGGTTTTCATGTTTTTCCTCCGATTCGTGGCCACCTCGTGCAGGAACGCCTCGATCCGGTCGACGCCGGCCCGCAGCGACATCTGCCGCAGGTAGGCGTCCCGGCCCCGGCGGCCCATGTCGACCCGGGCGGCCGGGGGAATCGCCGCCGCCAGCCAGAACCGGTCGGCCAGAGCGGCCCAGTCCTCCGGCGGGCAGGACAGCCCGGCCCGGGCCCGCTCCACCAGCTCCGCGGTGTCGCCGCCGGCGGAGGCGACCACCGGCGCGGCGCAGGAGAGCGCGGCCGGCAACGTGCCGGGCACGGTGCCACGCAACTCCGGCCGGTCGCGCAGCATGACGAGCTGGTAGTCGGCGGCCGCGTACAGCTGCGGCATGTCCGCCGGCGAACGCCGCTCGACGAACCGGACGTTCTCCGCGCGCAGCTCGGCGGCGAGCCCCCGCACCCGCCGCTCCTCCGCGCCCGAGCCGACCAGGACCAGGTCCATCCGGTCCCCCAGCGCGGCCGCCGCCCGGACCGCGGTCTCCAACCCCTGGCGTACGCCGATCGTGCCGGCGTGCATCACCACGCACCGGTCGTCCCGGCGGATCAGCCGGCGAGCGGCGGGACCGGGCTCGGCCGGGCGGAACAGGCGCTCGTCGGTCCAGTTGAGCACCGTGCGCACGCGGTCCGGCGCGGCCCCGCCGGCGAGCACCAGCTCGCGCATGGACGGCGCGCTGACCGCTACCGCGTCCGCCTCCCGGTACAGCCGGCGCAGGCCGGCGTCCACCCGTCCCGCCCAGCCACGCGACGCCCCGGCGGCCGGGTCGTCCTCCGTCCAGACGTCCTGCACGTGCAGCACCGTCGGCATCCGGCCGAGCAGCCGCAGCAGGCCGGTCGCGGCGAAGGTCACCGCCGGGATCTGCAGGACGTACAGCGCGTCGAGACCCCGCAGGTAGCGCCGGCCGGCGAGCGCGGCGCTGCCGGCGAAGGAGAGCCGGCCCGCGGCCCGCGCGCGGGCGGAGCCCTCGCCACCGGCGTACCGGGGCACCCGGCGGACGGTCAGCCGCTCGCTGCGGGTCTGGTGCCACCACCGCTGCCGCCAGCCCGGATAGACCTGGCCGCCGGGGTGGTCCGGGAAACCGGTGAGCACGCGCACCTCGTGGCCCCGGGCGGCCAGCTCCTCGGCCAGGCTGCCCGGGATGAACGCCGGTTCCGGCGGGAAGTGGTACGACAGGATGCCGATCTTCATGACTGCGCTCCCGGCGCGGCCTGCCGGACCCGGGTCCCCCGCGGCGCGTACGATGCCGGCATCCCCTCGGCGTGCGGCCGCGACCGCCGGCAGCACGCGACCGCACCGACCAGAGGGGTCCAGATGCGCGACGGGGTGCTCTTCGTCTGCCACGCGAACATGTGCCGGTCACCGATGGCCGAGTTCATCGCCCGCCGGTTGCTGGCCGGCCTCCCGGTGACGGTGGCCAGCGCCGGCACCGACGCGGTCGACGGGGCGGCCATGCACCCGTACGCCGTCGAGGTGACCGCCGGGACCGGCGCGGACGTGACCGCCTTCCGCACCCGCCGGCTGTGCCCGGAGCACCTGACCGGGGCGACGCTGGTGCTGACCGCGACCCGGCGACAGCGCTCGGCCTGCGCGGCGCTGGCTCCGGCCGCGTTGGGCCGGACGTTCACGCTGCGCCAGTTCGCCCGCCTCGCCGACGCGGCCGAGCCGTGCGGCGCCAACGGGGACACCCCGCTGCGGGTGGCCGTGGCGGCGGCCGTCCGCGCCCGGGGGCGGTTGCAACCCGCCGCCCCCGGCGCGGACGACCTGCCGGACCCGATCGGAGGCTCCCCGGCCGACTTCCGGCGCTGCGCCGAGGAGATCGAACGGTCGATCCGGCCCGTGCGCGCGCTCATCGCGACAGCCGGGTGAGTTCCTGCGTCGGATCGCTGGCGGGCACGTGCGCACCACGCCGCGCCGCCTCGGCCCGGTCCGCGGGCACCGAGGTCGTCGCGGGCGGCACGACCACCTTGTACGTCTCGTACTGGTAGGCGTCGGACTTGCCCACCTTGGCCATGTTGAGCACGCAGCCGAGCAGGCGTACCGACACCGAGCTGAGCGCCCGCGTCGCGGCGGCCACCTGACTGCGCGAGGTCCGCCCCTGCTGGGTGACCAGGAGCGCGCCGTCGGCCTGGACGGCCACCACCACACCGTCGGTGACCGCGAGCAACGGGGCGGTGTCGATGATCACGATGTCGGCGGACTCGCGCAGCGACACCAGCAGGTCCGCCATCGCCTTGGAGCCGAGCAGCTCGCTCGGGTTCGGCGGGGCGGCGCCGCTGGGCAGCACCAGCAGCGACTTCTCGCCCCAGCGCTGCACCACGTCACCGACCTGGACGTCGCCCACGAGCACGTCGGTGAGCCCGATCCCACCGTCGAGGCCGAGGTAGTCGGCCGCCTTGGGACGACGCAGGTCGGCGTCGATGAGCAGCACCCGCCACCCCGCCTCGGCCAGCGCGATGGCGGTGTTGCAGGCCATGGTGGTCTTCCCCTCGCCCTGGAGGGCGCTGGTGACCGCGATGACCCGCGCCGGCTCGTGCACGTCCACGAAGCGCAGGTTGGTCCGCAGCTTGCGGACCGCCTCGGCGCGGGCCGAGGTGGCGGCGTCGCCGACGATCAGCGGGGAGGACTTCGCGGCGGACTCGAACGGGATCTCACCCAGCAACGGGCTGCCGGTCACCCGTTGCAGCGCGGCGGCGTCCCGCATCCGCACGTCGGCCAGGCCCCGCAGCACGGCCAGGCCGGCGCCGACCAGCAGACCGAGCAGCCCGCCCAGGACCAGGTTGCGCACCGGCCGCGGGGAGACCGGGCTGGCGGTCACCCGCGGGCCGCTCACCACCTCGACCTTGACCGGGGACACCTGCTCGTTCGGCGGCGTCTCCACCTTCCGGACCAGTTCGGTGAACTTGGCGGAGAGCGCCTCGGTGGTCTTGAGCGCCCGGGTCTGGTCGGTGTCGGTGACGGTGGCGGTGAGCAGCACCGTGTCGGGCTTGGTGGAGGTGCTGATCCGGCTGCGCACCTGGTCGGCGGTGAGCCCGAGCGGGGCGTCCGCGACCACGCTCTGCGCCAGCCGGTCGCTGGTGAGCAGGTCGGCATAGGACTTGACCCGCTGCTGGAGGAACAGGCTGCCCTGGTAGGCGGCGGTCACCGCCTGGCTGGGGGTGGTGACGAAGAAGGTCACCGACGCCTGGTACCGGGGCGGCGTCCGGACCGTCACCAGGGCGGCGGCGCCGACGGTGAGCATCACCGTGACCAGCATGATCCACCAGTGGCGTCGGACCAGGCGCAGGTAGCCGAGAACATCCATCACGCTCCCCCTCGCGACACGCCGGTCTGCCCAGAAAACTGCACGAAAGCCCCCTATAAGCCCCAGTAGTCGTGCCAGGATCGAATCGCCTATTAACCACGTTAGGTGACGAGACGAATCTAAACGACCGGACATGCGCAGACGATGTAAATCCGTTCATTCCGGCTAGGACCACGAGGGCAGCCCATGGATCGTGAAGCCACCGCCGCCGAAGACGCCGTGCGACCGGGCAGCCGGATCACCCACCGCGCCGCCACCCTCTCCCTGTTAACGCTGGACACGGCCGCGTGGTGCGGAGGATTCCTCGGCGCCGCCTGGACCCGGTACGAGTTCGAGCTGACCGCCGCCCGCAGCGCCCGGACCATCGCCGCGGCACTCGCCTGCGCCGCGCTGTACGCGCTCCTCACGCTGCTGCGGTCCCGGCTCTACGGCCGCTACCCGATCGGCAGCGCCGGGGACGCCCGCGGGCTGGCCGTCCGGGTCGCGATCGCCGCGGCGGTCACGCTCGTCGGCGTGCTGCCCTGGGCCCAACGGCCGGTCCCGGCGACCACCCCGCTGGTCGGCGGCGCCGTCGCGCTCGTGCTGATGGCTGCCGGCCGCGGACTGTGGCGGGCGCACGCCGACCGGCACCGCCCGGCGGCGCGGCACGCCGAGCGGTGCCTGGTCTACGGCGTGGACGCGGCCAGCGAACGGCTGGTCCGGGTGCTGCTGCACGACCCGGACAGCAGCTACCGGCCGGTGGGCCTGCTCGACGACGCCCCGGAGAGTCGCGGGCTCCGCCTGGAAGGGCTGCGGGTGCTCGGCGGACGGGAGCAGGTCGGCGCCGTCATCCGGGCCACCCAGACCCGTACCGTCATCTTCTCGATGACCGGCTTCGACCCGCAGCTGCTGCGCGACGTGCGCACCCGCACGCTGGAGGCCGGGGCCGCGTTCAAGGTCCTGCCGCCGGTCCGCGAGGTGCTCGACCGCCCGGTCGCCGCCACCGACGTCCGCGACCTCCAGCTCACCGACCTCCTCGGCCGCGCCCAACGGGTCGCCGAGCTGGCCGTCGAACGCGGCGGGCTGGCCGGCCGGCGGGTGCTGGTCACCGGCGCCGGCGGCTCCATCGGCTCGGAGCTGTGCCGGCAGATCGCCCGCTGCGAACCGGACGAGCTGATGATGCTCGACCGGGACGAGTCCGCGCTGCACGCGCTCCAGATGTCGCTGCACGGCCGGGCCCTGCTGGACGGCCCGGAACTGATCCTGGCCGACATCCGGGACGCCGAGGGCATCGCCCGGGTGATCGCCGACCGGCAGCCCGACGTGGTGTTCCACGCGGCGGCGCTGAAGCACCTGACGCTGCTCCAGCGACACCCCGGCGAGGCGATCAAGACCAACATCTGGGGCACCCTCAACGTGCTGGAGGCGTGCCGGGACGTCGCCGAGTTCGTCAACATCTCCACCGACAAGGCGGCGAACCCGACAAGCGTCCTCGGCTTCTCCAAGCGAATCACCGAGCGGATCACCGCCCACCGGGCCGCGCAGCTCGGCGGCACGTACCTGAGCGTGCGGTTCGGCAACGTGCTGAGCAGCCGGGGCTCGGTGCTGACCGCGTTCCAGGCGCAGATCCGGGCCGGCGTGCCGATCACCGTCACCCACCCGGACGTGACCCGCTACTTCATGACCGTGCAGGAGGCCGTCCACCTGGTCCTGCAGGCCGCGACCATCGGCCGCGGCGGCGAGGCGCTGGTGCTCGACATGGGCGAGCCGGTCCGGATCGCGGACGTGGCACGCCGGCTGTCCGCGGAGGCGGACCACCCGGTGGACATCGTCTTCACCGGGCTGCGGCCGGGCGAGAAGCTGCACGAGCACCTCTTCGGCGCCGACGAGTCGGACAGCCGGCCGCTGCACCCGTTGATCTCCCACGTGCCGGTGCCCCCGCTCGACCCGGACGAGGTGCGCGCGCTGGACCCGTACGCCGATCCGGACGAGCTGATCAAGCGGATGGCGGCGTTCTGCGAGACCGTCGGCGCGGTCCTGCCGGCGCTGCCCGGCCAGCGCTGAGCCGCCGGCGGCGGTGCGCGGCGCCGCTCCGCTCGCCGCCGGTCCGGCGGACCGGTAGGGTTGGCGGCGGTGTGCCGGGAAGCCTGGTCGGCGATGGATCCACCGACCCCTGCTCCCGGACGGAAACCGTATGCCCCATCACACCCCGCGTCCCTCCCGCCTGCTCGAGCGCCGCTCCTGGCCGGAGGCCCGCTTCCTGGCGGACGTGCTGCGCACCGAGACGGTCGGCGGCGGGCTGCTGCTGCTCGGCGCGGTCCTCGCCCTGGTCTGGGCGAACTCGCCGTGGCGCGCGTCCTACGCCGCGCTGGGCGAGTGGGTGCCCTGGCCGGGCGGCGCGGCGCTGCACCTCGACCTCGGTCTCGCCACCTGGGCCGCCGACGGGCTGCTGGCGATCTTCTTCTTCGTGGTCGGCCTCGAACTCAAGCGCGAGTTCGTCGCCGGGGACCTGCGGGACCCCCGGCGGGCCGCGTTGCCGGTGGTCGCCGCCGTCGGCGGCATGGTGGTGCCGGCGCTGATCTACCTGGCGGTGACCGCCAGCGCCGGCGGCGCGGGGCTGCGCGGCTGGGCGATCCCCACCGCCACCGACATCGCGTTCGCGCTCGCCGTGCTGGCCGTGATCGGCTCGCACCTGCCGGCCGGGCTGCGAGCCTTCCTGCTCACCCTCGCGGTGGTCGACGACCTGCTCGCCATCACCGTCATCGCGGTGTTCTACACCGCCGACTTCCACCCGCTGCCGCTGCTCGGCGCGCTGCTGCCGATCGCCGGGTTCGCGCTGCTGGTTCAGCGGCGGCGCACCTGGTGGTGGGCGCTGATCCCGCTCGCGCTGACCGCCTGGGTGCTGGTGCACGCCTCGGGGGTGCACGCGACGGTGGCCGGCGTGCTGCTCGGCTTCACCGTGCCGGTCCTCACCGGGCGGCGCGGCGAGCCGGGGCTGGCCGAACGGCTGGAGCACCGCTGGCGGCCGATCTCCGCCGGCCTCGCCGTGCCGGTCTTCGCGTTCTTCGCCGCCGGGGTCTCCCTGGTCGACGTGGACCTGGGCGCGGTCGTCCGGGACCCGGTCGTGCTCGGCGTGGCCGGCGGCCTGGTGCTGGGCAAGGTGATCGGGGTGTTCGGCTCGACGTTCCTGCTCGCCCGGTTCACCCGCGCCGAGCTGGATGAGGAGATCACCTGGGCGGACCTGGCCGGGCTGGCGTTGCTGGCCGGCATCGGCTTCACCGTGTCGCTGCTGATCGGGGAGCTGGCGTTCGGCCCGGGCAGCCCCGAGGACGCGCGGGTCAAGGCCGCCGTGCTGGCCGGTTCGTTGATCTCGGCCGCCCTGGCCGCCGTGGTGCTGCTGCGACGCAACCGGGTGCACCGCCGGATCAGCGAACGGGAGAGCCGGGACGACGACGGCGACGGCATTCCGGACGTCTACCAGGAACGGCCGGTCTGACCGCACGCGCCGGCCGCCGTCCCGGTCGGGGCGGCGGCCGGCGTACGGCGGCGATCAGCGGCGGCGCCCGGCGGGGCGGTCGGCGTCGTCCTCGGTCTCCTCCAGCGCGTCGGCGGACGGCTCGGTGAGGTCGTCACCCGGCACCGCGACCCGCTCTTCGCGGTCCTGCTCGTCCGCGCGACCGCCGGCCGGCGGCTCCGGTGCCGTGGCGCCCCCGGCGAAGCCGTACTCGTTGGGCTCGTCGTGCCTGCTCATGCGCGGAACCTCCCGATCGTCCGAATCCGGTGGTGGCACCGCGGTGCCACCACCGGACCACTTACCCATCGGGAGCGCGCCCGATCATCGGACCGGCTCAGGTGAGTTCGGAGATCGCCTCGAAGACGAGCCAGAGGCCGCAGATGGCGAACAGCACGGCCGCGCCGTACCGGATGGTCCGCTCCGGCAGGTGCCGGCCGAGCATCCGGCCCACCAGGATCGCCAGCGCGTCCGCCGCGACCATGCCCAGCGTGGAGCCGAGCCAGGTGCCGAACCAGCCGTACTTGGTGGCCAGCGTGATGGTCGCGAGCATGGTCTTGTCACCCAGCTCGGCCAGGAAGAACGCCACACCGACCGCGACGATCGCCGACTTGGTGCTGCGTTCGGCCTTCTGCTTCTCCTCCTCGGTCAGCTTGTCGCCGCGCAGCGTCCAGGCGCCGAACCCGAGGAACGCCAGGCCGGCGATCAGCGAAATCCAGCCCGTGGGCAGGGCCGCGTTGAGACCGACACCGATGGCCACCGAGGCCAGGTGGACGATCGCGGTGGCGATGGTGATGCCGATGAGCACCGGCACCGGTCGGAAACGCGTGGCGAATGTCAGTGCCATGAGCTGGGACTTGTCCCCCAGCTCAGCGACGAAGATGACGCCGAAGCTGATCACCAGCGCGACGAGGAAACCCTCCATGTGAACCTTCCCGATCAAGCCGGGAGGAGAGACAGGGGTGCCCTCGACCCGGCTGCGACAGCCTGAGTCGAAGGTCTCGCCCGCCCCGGGAACCGGGGCCGCGTGGCCGGATGCGGAACGCACCAGTGTGTCGACCACGACATTGGGGGCTACTCCCCTTCGCGCCCCCAGCCTAGCCGATCACCGCCGGCCCCGACCGCCGGGTGTGGCCGACGCCGCCCCGGCCCTCACTCGGCCCGGGCCAGGCTCACCCCGAACAGCCCGTCCGGGTCGGTCCAGAACGCCTGCCGCGCGAACCCGGCGCGGCCCAGCTCGGCGGCGATCCCCGCCGGCCGGAACTTGGCCGAGACCTCGGTGCGCACCTCCTCCCCGGCGGCGAACGCGACGTCCAGGCCCAGCGCCGCCACCCGGACCCGGGTCGGGCGCTCGGCGCGCAGCCGCATCTCGATCCACTCGCGGTCCGGGTCCCAGACCGCCACGTGGCGGAACGCCGCGACGTCGAAGTCCGCGCCCAACTCCCGGTTGATCACCCGCAGCACGTTGCGGTTGAACTCCGCGGTCACACCGGCGGCGTCGTCGTAGGCCGGGACGACCACGGCCGGGTCCTTCACCAGGTCGGTGCCGATCAGCAGCCAGTCGCCGGCCTCCAGCGCCGCGCGCATGGCGGTGAGGAACCCGGCCCGCTCCGCCGGCAGCAGGTTGCCGATCGTGCCGCCCAGGAACGCCACCAGGCGCCGGCCACCGGTGGGCAGCCGGTCCAGGTGGCGGGTGAAGTCGCCCACGATGCCCCGCACCCGCAGCCCCGGGTACGCGGCGGCGATCTGCTCGGTCGAGGAACGCAACGCGCTGATCGAGACGTCCAACGGCACGAACGTGCCCAGGTCGCCGTGCCGGGTGAACGCGTCCAGCAGCAGCCGGGTCTTCTCCGACGAGCCGGAGCCCAGCTCGATCAGCGTCTTCGCGCCGGTCAGCGCCGCGACGTCGGCGGCGTGCGCGGCCAGCACCGCCCGCTCGGCCCGCGTCGGGTAGTACTCCGGCAGGCGGGTGATCTCCTCGAACAGCTCGCTGCCCCGGGCGTCGTAGAACCACTTCGGCGGCAGCCATTTCGGCGCCGCGGTCAACCCGGCCCGGACGTCCTCCCGCAGCGCCCGGTCGAGGTCCTGCTCCTCCAGATGGATCTCCAGCGGCTCCGCGTTCATCAGGTGTCCTCTCTGCCGTCGGTGGATGGGATCGGCCCGGCCGGGGCCAGCTCCCGGACGTCCAGCCCGGCCGCGGTGGCCAGCACCAGCCGCCCGTCCGGCACCGCCTGCCAGCCGGGGTCGTCGTCGAACGGTTCGGAGGCCAGCAGCACCGAACCCGTGCCGCGCCGCACCGACAGCGCGTGCCCGGCGACGCTCGCCGCCACCGTGACGCCGTCGGTGAGCAGCAGGTTCAGCCGCGAGCCGGGCGCCGCGGCGGCCACCGCCGCGACGGTGTCGGCCACCGCCTCGCCGAGCGTCGCCCCGGCCCGCAGCCGATGCCGGACCAGCGCCCAGAGCACCGCCGAGTCGGTCGGCACCTCCAGCGTGAGCAGGTCGCGGACGGGCAGCCCGGCGGCGAGCGGGACGAGACTGTCCGGCCAGCCCCGGACCACGCCGTTGTGGCTGAACAGCCAGCGCCCCTCCACGAACGGCGCGGCGGCGGTCTCGTGCAGCGGCATGCCGACCGTGGCGGAGCGGACGGCGGCCAGCACCGCCCCGGCGGACGTCACGGCGGCCAGCTCCGCCAGCGTCGTGTCGCTCCACATCGGCTGGGCCCGCCGGTAGCGGACCGGGTCGGCGCCGTCCGGGTACCAGCCGACCCCGAAGCCGTCGGCGTTGATGGTGCCGCCGCCGCGCATGTCGCGCGGCGCCCAGGACTGCCGCAGCAGCCCGTACGGCGGGTCGTGCAGCAGGCTCCGCAGGGTGACCGGTGGACCCAGGTACGCGAGGTGACGGCACATCCGGCCGGTTCACTCCTCGCAGCCGGCGTCACGGGCGCAGCGGAAACCGCTGAAGATCTGCCGCCGGATCGGGTAGTCCCAGTTGCGGAACGTGCCCCGGCACGCCGACCGGTCGGTGCCGAACGAACCGCCGCGCAGCACCCGGTGGTCGTCGCCGAAGAAGACCTCCGAGTATTCCCGGTAGGGGAACGCGGTGAAGCCGGGATGACCGCGGAACGTGCTGGCGGTCCACTCCCAGACGTCGCCGACGAGCTGGTGCACGCCCAGCGGCGAGGCGCCCTCCGGGTAGGCGCCCACCGGCGCCGGCCACAGGTGCCGTTGGCCCAGGTTGGCGTGCGCGGTCCCCGGATCGCCGTCGCCCCACGGGTAGCGGCGGGAACGGCCGGTCGCCGGGTCCCACCGGGCCGCCTTCTCCCACTCCGCCTCGGTGGGCAGCCGCTTGCCGGCCCAGGCCGCGTACGCCTGCGCCTCGTACCAGCAGACGTGCACCACCGGCTCGTCGTCGCGCACCGCCGACCAGCGGCCGAACCGGCGGTACGCCCAGCCGTCGCCGTCGCGCCGCCAGTGCAGCGGCGCGCCCAGGTCCGCCTCGACCCGGTGCCGCCAGCCGGCCTCACTCCACCAGCGCGGCTGGTCGTACCCGCCGTCGGCGATGAACGCGCGGTACTGCCCGTTGGTCACCGGCGCCGCGTCGATGCGGTACGCGGGCAGCTCGACGGTGTGCGCCGGACGCTCGTTGTCCAGCGCCCAGGGATCGGTGGAGGTGCCCATGGTGAACGGCCCGGCCGGCACCAGCACCTCGCCGCCGACGCCGACCCGGGGCTCGGGCGGCGGCGGAGCGTCCAGCACCGGGGCGCCGGCACGCAACTGGTGGGTGGCGAGCATCGTCTCGTCGTGCTGCTGCTCGTGCTGCACGATCATGCCGAACGCGAAGCCGTCCTCGACCAGCCGGCGGTCGGTGAACCGGATGCCGTCCAGCAGGTCGTAGACCTTGTCCCGCACGGTCCGCACGTAGGCGCGGGCCTCGGCCGGGGGCAGCAACGGCAGCGCCGGCCGGTCCTTGCGGGGCTGCTTGAACGCGTCGTAGAGGTCGTCGATGTCGCGGCGCACCGGCTCGCGCCCGCCGACGTCGCGCACCAGCCACAGCTCCTCCTGGTTGCCGACGTGCGCCAGGTCCCAGACCAGCGGCGACATCAGGGTGGAGTGCTGCCGGACCAGGTCGTCGTCGTCCACCGCGTCGGTCAGCAGCGCGGTGCGGGCCCGGGTGCGCTCCAGCTCGGCCGCGATCCGGCCGCGCAGCCGCTCGGCGTCCGTGCCCGGTCGCTCGGTCGTGGTCACCGCTGTCCCCTCTCCGCGGCGGCACGGTGCCGCCGGATCGCTCGCTGGGTCTCGTCGTGTCGGCCGGCCGGCAGGTCCAGCCCGGACAGGGCGGCCAGGGCCAGGTCGAACAGGGTCGCCGCGGCGGCTGCCAGCGCGGGCTCGGCCAGCCCCTGCCGGGCCGCCGCGCGCCACCGGTCGGCGACCGGACCGGCCGCGGCGAGCGCGTCGCGGGTGGTCGCCCGGTCGGCGAAGAGCGCCGCCAGCACCGCCAGCGGCACGGTCCACGCCCGGCCCGGCTGGGCGTCCAGGTAACGCAGTTCCAGGTAGCCGCGCGGGCGTACCGGCGGGAAGAGCGTGCTGACGTGGTAGTCCAGGTCGTCGGTGGTGGGCGGGTGGGGCAGCGCCCCGGCCAGCCAGTCGGCGAAGGTCACGTCAGCCGGCGGGGTCCAGTCCGGGCCGTCGCCGCGGACGCACAGCAGCGGCGCGGCCAGCGCGTACTCGGTCCAGGCCGCCACCGGATCATGGTCGGTGCGCCCCGGTGACCAGACCGGGCGGGTACGCGCCGGGTCGATCGCCAACCAGGCGGCCATCCGTGCGGACGCCCAACCGGTGGCCCGGCCGGCGTGCCGGTCGGCGGTGGCGAAGGCGGCCAGCAGCGGCGGCCCGACGGCGTGCGCGGCGGCCCAGCGCTGCGCGAGCTGGTCCGGCTCGCCGGCGTCCAGACAGACCTGGAGCCCGGCGGTGCTGTACATCATCGCCCGCCCGGCCGGTCCACGCCGGTCGAAGACGTCCCGCATGGCGCGGTAGCGGGCGGTGTCCACGACCGGTCGGGGCGGGCGCCACGGGTCCATCCCGGTGCCGCCCAGCACGAGACCGGCGGCGTCCAGCCGGGCGTGTAGCTGCGTGATGTCGGCCTCGGTGGCCAGGATGAGCGCGCCGACCGACGGTCGCGGCGGGGTGGAGATCTCCACCTGCCCGCCGGGCTCCACGGTCACGGTGCCGCCGCGCCGGAGCTCATCGGCCGGGCTGGTGGGGTCGATGGTGACGGGGCTGTGCCGTCCCAACGCGTCACGCAGTCGCTCGCGGTCGACCGGTCGGGTCGGGTCCGCGGCGTCGTGCACGGTCCATTCCAGTTCGACGCCGGTGAGCGTGGGTGGGCCGGTCTTGAAGCAGATCCGGGCCAGGTGCCCGCGCGCCGCGGCCTCGTCCCCCAGGACGGTGGCGCGATCCAGCTCCGGCGACATCACCATGTGGCGGCTCCTCTCCCCGAGGGACGGGCGACCACACCGTCGCCCTGGGCCCGGCCGGTTCGGCACGGGTCCGCGCGTCCCCCATCTTCTGTCTAGCAGACGGAATCCGCGCGCCCGGGGAGATGAATTTTTGTCCGGAATCCGATTGCGCCGGGCCGGGTCAGTCCTCGTCGTCGTCCTGGTCGCCCGATCCGGGCTTGCGCTCGTCACCCACCGGCTTCTTCGGTGACGGATCCTTCGGCGTGGGCGCCTTCGGGGAGGCGCTCTTCGCTGCCGGCGTCTTCGCCGACGGCGTGGTCGGTGAGGCCGGCACCAGTGCGCGGCAGTAGCTCTCCACCCGGTCCGGCCCGCCGGCGGCGGCCACCAGGTCGGCGAAGCCGGGCTTGGTCAGCGCCTTGGCCCGTTGCCGCTCCGACTTGGCCAGGTACGCGCGGCAGTGCCCGGCGAGCGCGCCGGTGACCGACGACGGCGCGACGGGCCGGCTGCCGGACGGCGTCGCGGGCGACGACGCCGTACCGGAGGCCGGGCCGGACGGTCCGGTGGGCTCCGGCCGCGACGGCCCGGCGGCGGTCGGGGCGGGGGCGGCAGTGGTCGGGGCCGGCGGGACCACCGGTGCCGGGTCCCGGTCCAGCCGCACGGCGGCGAACGCCACCCCGGCGACCGCGGTGGCGGCGAGCCCGGACAGCGCGGCGGCGACGCGGAGACGGCGACGCGGACGGGACGCGGGAACCGGCGCGGCGACCGCCGGCGTCGCCCGGGCGGCCCGGAAGGCGGCCAGTGCCCGTTCCTCGCCGTCGAGCTCTCCCGGGGTGGCGGGAGCCGTCGCGGCGGCGAGCAGCCGGGTCAGCGGGTCGGCGGCGGCCGGCGGGTCGGCGGCGGCCGGCGGCGCGGCGTGCGCGGCGTCGAGCAGCCGGTCGGACTCCGCCCGGTCGGCGGGCCCGTCGGACCGGCCAGGTCTCATGCCGTCTCCCCTCACGTCAGCCCTCCGCCGGCTCGGCCTCGGGCGCGTGCGGCGCCTGGCTGTCGGTGCGGGGCCGGGGCAGGACCGCGCCCGGCGCGTCCTCCGGCGCGGCGCGCTCCAGCAGCGCGGCCAGCCGGCGCAGCCCGCGGTGCGCCGCCGTGCGCACGGCGCCGGCCCGCCGGCCCAGCACCCGCCCGGCGGTCTCGGCGTCGAGGCCGATGACGGCCCGCAGCATCACCGCTTCGGCCTCGGCCGGCGGCAGCGTGCGGATCAGCGCCAGCGCGCTCTCGGTGCCGAGGGTCTCGCCGGCCCGGTCGGCGGTGTCGGCGTCCCCGGCCAGGTCGTTGAGGGCCTGCACGGGCACCGGGACCACGGGCCGGCGCCGTTGCCGCCGCAGGTGGTCCATGGCCCGGTTGCGGGCGATGGTGACCGACCAGGCGCGGAACTCACCGCCGGTGAACGAGGGCAGGTCCCGGGAGATCTGCAGCCAGGTCTCCGAGGCCACGTCCTCGGCGTCGCCGCCCACCAGCGTGGTCAGGTAACGCAGCAGGGCCGGCTGCAGGCTGCGGTAGAGGAAGCGGAACGCCTCCTCGTCACCGGCCTGGGCCGCGGTGACCGCCTCGTTCAGCTCTCGGGTCACGGTCGCCGCCCCGGGCCCGGGATCGCGGGCCGGACGTCCGCCGACGCGGGAGACCACACCGCCATGCGCACCCCCGGCCCCCGCTGAGCTGATCGGCGCCGGGCCGAGCCCGGAACGCACGCTGGACAGTGCCGCACGGTACGGCCGGCGGCGGGACATACCGTACCGGCGTCGCGGGGCGGCCGGGAGCCGGGCCAACGCTAGGAGCGCGACCGGCCCGGCGGCAAGGAACGGACGGGCCGAAAAAGCGAGAGAAATGTCTACCGCCGGTGGCGGCGTGTCGGTGTAACGAAGGCCACCGTCACGTCGCTGCCCACCGTCACCGCGGGGCACGAAGACGCGCCGGACAGCGGACAGCAGTCGGGAGACCGGCATTTTCTGGCCCATCGTACCCGGCCGATCACGGTCAGCCCATCGCCGCCGCGACCGTCGACCGTTCGGCCGACCGGGGCGGAGCCGCTCGCCGACGGCCATCGGAGAGATCGCCGGAAATACTCCGCGACCGCTGTGGGTACGGTATGGGGATGCTCACCTCCGACGTCGTACTCAGCGGTCGGTACCGCCTGGAAGACCGTGTCGCCACCGGCGGCATGGGCGACGTCTGGCGGGCCAAGGACCTGGTGCTCGGCCGCCAGGTGGCGGTCAAGGTGCTGCTTCCCGCGCTGGTCCGCGACCCGGACTTCATCGCCCGGTTCCGCTCCGAGGCGCGGATCATGGCGTCGCTGCGCCACCCCGGCGTGGTCCAGGTCTTCGACTGCGGCGAGGACGAGCTGCCCGACGGCAGCCGGGCCGACTACCTGGTCATGGAGTTCGTCGCCGGCGAGCCGCTGTCCCGGCGGATCGAGGACGCCGGCCAGCTCGAGGTCGCCGAGACCATGTCGATCGTGGCCCAGACGGCGCAGGCGCTGCACGGGGCGCACGGCCGGGGCATCGTGCACCGCGACGTCAAGCCGAGCAACCTGCTCGTGCAGGACGACGGCACCGTGGTCCTGGTCGACTTCGGCGTGGCCCGCTCGACCAACGTCACCAGCATCACCAGCACCAACGCGGTGCCCGGCACCGCCCTCTACATGGCGCCCGAGCAGGCCGCCGGCCGGCCGGTCACCGGCGCCACGGACGTGTACGCGCTCGGCGCGGTGGCCTACTGCTGCCTGACCGGCAGCCCGCCGTTCACCGGCGACAACCCGCTCCAGGTCGCCGTGCGCCACCTCGACGACGAGCCGCCGGAGCTGCCGGCGGAGATCCCGGCGCCGGTCCGCGAGCTGGTGGCCCGGGCCCTGGCGAAGGATCCCGCCGACCGTTACCCGACCGCCGCGGCGATGGCCGACGCGGCCCGGGCGGCGCGTACCGACTCGCCCACCGCGACCGTGCCGGCGGCGCTGCGCGGCGCGGCCGGGCCGGGGCACACCCGCGACGAGCAGCCGGTGGCCCGGCCGGCGGCCGTGCTCGCGCCGCCGCGCCGCCCCGGTCGGCGCGGCGCGCTGGTCGGCGCGCTGGGCGCGGTGCTGGTGGCGGTGACCGCCCTGGGCGCGCTGCTGGCCGCCGCCCGGGAACCGGACGCGCCGGCCACCAAGATCGACTCCACCCGGCCCGCGGTGGCGCCGAGCAACTCGGTCGCGGACACCGCGGTCACCGGGGAGCCGCCGGCGAACGACGACGACTACACCTACCGTCCGGCCGGCCCGAACGAGCGCCCCTCGGCCTCGACCTCGGTGACGCCGAGCGCCTCGCCCAGCGCGTCGACCGAACCGAGCCCGTCGGGCACGCCGTCGACGGCGCCGACCGCGCCGAGCACCGCGCCGACCACCAGCACGCCCCCGGTCGAGACCACCGCGCCGACCGAGACCACCACCACCACGACCGCCCCGGCCGGCGGCGACGGTGGCGGTGACGCGGGCGGTCAGCCGGTCGCCCGCCCCTGATCCACCGCGCCGTTCCGGCGAGCCGGTCCGCCTCGGAAGGCCGACCGGCTCGCCGGACGCCGGTGGTCAGTCCGCGCCGAGCGCCGCCACCACCGGCCGGGACAGCGCGCGCCGCGCCGGCAGGACGGAGGCGAGCAGCGCGGCCAGCACCGCCACCGCGACGATCAGACCGAGCCGACCCCACGGCAGCACCACGGTGAAGTCGCCACCGACGCGGGCCACCACCGCCATCGCGCCCGCCGCGACCGCGGCGCCCAGGGCGATGCCGAGCACGGTGCCGACCAGCGCGGTGAGCACCGCCTCGACGGCGAGCACCGCCCGCATCCCGGCCCGGCTCATTCCGACCGCGCGCAGCACGGCGGTCTCCCGGGTCCGTTCCACCACCGACAGGCTCAGCGTGTTGGCGACCCCCACCAGTGAGATCACCACCGCCAGGCCGAGCAGCGCCGTGACGAAGCCCAGCACCAGGTCGACGGTGCCGGTGAGCATCTTCTTGTAGGCGGCCTGGTCCAGCACGTTGACCGTCGGATAGCGGGCGACCACGGACTCGACTGCCGACCGGGCGACGTCCGGGCTCACCCCGTCCGCCGGGTCGACCTCGGCCAGGTAGCCGCGCTCGGCGGGGAACAGGCGGCGGAAGTCGGCGTCCACCAGCTCCACCACGTGCCCCGCCGGCACCGGGCTGCCGGCCGCCGCCGGCCGGTCGTCCGCCACCACGGCGGCGACCCGGAACGGCCGGCCGGCGACGGTGACCGTCGCGCCGACCGTCCAGCCCCGGGCGGCGGCCAGCTCCCGGTGCACCAGCACCGATCCCGGCCCGAACGCGGCGGGGTCACCGGCGTCCACTGCGGACAGCGTCCGCCGGACCAGCGCCGGGTGCGCGGCCCGCACCTCGACGCCGTCGCTCTCCCGGCTGCGCTGCTCGTGCACCACCCCCAGCTCCGGCCGGGCGGCCAGCTCGTCGACGAGCCCGGCCGGCAGCTCCCCACCGATGCCGGTGACCAGGAAGTCCACCCCGACCCGGGCGTCCACCGCGCGTCCGATGCCGGCCTTGACGCTGCCCGCGCCGACCACGAACGACGAGACCAGCCCGATCCCGATCACCATGGCCGTGGCGGTGGCCGCGACCCGGCGCGGGTTGCGCACCGCGTTCGCCACCGCCAGCGCCGCCGGGACGCCGACCAGCGCGCGGACCGGCACGCCCAGCACCCGGACCAGCGCCGGCACCAGGACCGGGCCGAACGCCACGATGCCGCCGAAGGCCAGCAGCCCGCCGGCCGCCACCAGCGGCACCTGACCGGTGGCCCCGGCGCCGAGCAGCGCCGCGACACCGGCGGCGAGGGCCAGCGCCCCGACCGCGAGCCGGACCCGGCCGGCCGGGCGGGCCGGCCGGGTCGCCGCGTCGGTCAGCGCGGCCACCGGCGCGATGCGGGTGCCCTGCCAGGCCGGCAGCGCGGCGGCCAGCACGGTGAGCAGCGTGCCCAGCGCCAGCGAGAGCAGCACCGTACGGGCCGTCACGGTGAGTCCGCCGGCCACCGGCGCCCCCGCACCGTCCAGCAGCGCGCCCAGCGCGACGGACAGCGCCGCGCCGGCCAGCACGCCGACCGCGGAGGCGAGCAGTCCGGTCAGCGCCGCCTCGGCCAGCGCGGCCCGGTAGACCTGCCCCCGGGTCGCGCCGACCAGCCGCAGCAGCGCGGTGCGCCGGGAACGCTGGGCGAGCACGATGGCGAAGGTGTTGGCGATCACGAAGCCGGCCACCACCACCGCCACGGCGGCGAACGTGCCCAGCAGCAGCTGGAACTGCCGCAGGTCGCGGACCGCCTCGGCGACCGCCGCGTCGAGGACGGCCGCACGGTCCCGGACCGTCACGCCCGGTCCCACCACGGCCCGGACCCGGTCGGCCAGCGCAGCGGCGTCCGCCCCGGGGCGGGCGGCCACCATGATCCGCCCGTATCCGCGTTCACCGGCGACGGTGAGGGCGTCCGCGCCGGTCAGGCCGATGAACGGGCCGCCGACGTCACGGGTGGTGCCGGCCACGTCGACGGCGCCGACCAGGGTGTACGGCCGGGCCGCGCCGCTCGCGCCGCCGACGGAGACCGGGGCGCCGAGCACGAACCGCTGCTCGGCGACGGTCCGCTCGTCGAGCAGCAGCTCACCCGCGCGCTGCGGCAGCCGCCCGGCGACCACGTCGTATGACTGGAGGGCCGGCTCGGTGGGGATCGCGGCGAGGACCGCGTACCCGAGCACGGGCCGGCCGTCCGCGCCGACCACCCCGGCGGCGCCGGTCAGCTCCCCCGCGGCGGCGGCCACCCCGTCGACCGCCCGGACCCGGTCGACCAGGGCCGGCGGCAGGGGCCGTGAGCCGGCGTACGCGGCCAGGTCGGTGTGCCTGTCGAACGCGCCGGCCCGCTCGTACGCCCCGGCGCGCATGCCGTCGGTGAGCATCAGCGTGCCGGCGACGAACGCGACGCCGAGCACGATCGCCAGTGCGGAGAGCAGCAGGCGCGGGCCCTCGGCGCGCACCTGACGCAGGGTCAGGCGCAGCATCCCGCTCACCGCCCCACCGGCGCCACGACCGGGTCCAGCCGGGCGAGCGCGTCGCGGACCTGGCCGGTGGTCGGCCGGTGCAGCTCGTCGACGAACCGGCCGTCGGCGAGGAAGACCACCCGGTCGGCGTACGCCGCGGCGGCCGGATCGTGGGTGACCATGACGACGGTCTGGCCGAGCGTGTCCACCGCCTCGCGCAGCAGCCGCAGCACCTCGGCGCCGGAGCGGGAGTCGAGATTGCCGGTCGGCTCGTCGGCGAAGATCACCCAGGGGCGGGTGACCAGCGCCCGCGCCACCGCGACCCGCTGCTGCTGGCCGCCGCTGAGTTCGGCCGGCCGGTGACCGAGCCGGTCGGTCAGCCCGACCGCGGCCACCACCTGCCGCAGCCAGCCCGGGTCGGGCCGCCGGCCGGCGAGCGCCAGCGGCAGCACGACGTTCTCCTCGGCGGTCAGCGTGGGCAGCAGGTTGAACCGCTGGAAGACGAAACCGACCCGGTCCCGGCGCAGCCGGGTCAGCCGACGGTCGTCGAGCCGGGCCAGGTCGGCCTCGCCGATGCGGACCGTGCCGGCCGACGGCCGGTCCAGGCCGGCGAGGCAGTGCAGCAGGGTGGACTTGCCGGAGCCGGAGGGCCCCATCACGGCGGTGAACCGGGCGGCGGCCAGGTCGAGGTCGACGCCGTCCAGGGCGACGACGCGGGACTGCCCGACGCCGTACTCCTTGCGCAGGTCACGGGCGGCGAGCGCGACGCCGGTGGGCGGGGTTGCGGGCAACGTGGTGCTCCTGTCGGACGCGGTCTGGTGACCCTTCCGACGCTATGGCCGGCACCCCGGCGCCGATCTCCACCGGCGCGCTCGACCTCGGTACGCCTGCGGTCGCCCCGACCGGGTGACCAGGTACGACCCGAGGCGTACGCCGGGTCAGCCGCCGGGGGTGACGAGCCCGCTCTCGTAGGCCAGCACGACGGCCTGGACCCGGTCGCGGAGCTGGAGCTTGGCCAGGATCCGCCCGACGTGGGTCTTCACGGTCGCCTCCGCGACGTGCACCCGGGCGGCGATCTCCGCGTTGGACAGCCCCTGCGCCACGAGCAGCAGCACCTCCCGCTCCCGCTCGGTGAGCTGGGCCAGCCGCGGGTCCGCCACCGGGTCCGGGCCGAGCTGCCCGGCGAACCGGTCGAGCAGCCGCCGGGTGATCGACGGCGCCACCACCGAGTCGCCCTCGGCGACCACCCGGATCGCGGCCAGCAACTCCTCCGGCGGCACGTTCTTGAGCAGGAAGCCGCTCGCCCCGGCGCGCAGCGCGGCGAACGCGTCCGCCTCGGTGTCGAACGTGGTGAGCACCAGCACGCGTGGCCGGTCCCCGGCCGACCGGGCGCAGATCCGCCGGGTCGCCTCCACCCCGTCCATGGTGGGCATGCGCAGGTCCATCACCACCACGTCGACCTCGACCCGGTCCAGCACCCGCAGCGCGTCCGCGCCGTCGATGGCCTCGCCGACGACCGTCAGGTCCGGTTGGGAGTCGAGCACCATCCGGAAGCCGGCGCGCACCAGCGCCTGGTCGTCGACGATCATCACCCGTACGCTCACGCCGCCGCGCTCCCTTCGTCGGTGCCGGCCGCCGCGGGCAGCGGCAGCCGGGCCTCCACCCGCCACCCGCCGGCCAGCGTGGGGCCGGCGGTGAGCTCGCCGTCGTACACCCCGACCCGTTCCCGCATGCCGACCAGGCCGTGCCCGCCGGACGGCGCCGGCCGGACCACCGGGCGGCCGCGTCCGTCGTCGACGGCCCGGACCGCGACGATGTCGTCGGCCCAGTCGAGCGTCAGCTCGACCGACGCGCCCACGCCGGCATGCTTGAGCGCGTTGGTCAGACTCTCCTGCACCACCCGGTAGACGGTCAGCTCCAGGCCGGGCGGCAGCGCCACCGGCGTGCCGGCGCCGCCGCAGTCGATCCGCAGCCCGGCGGCGCGGAACCGGTCGAGCAACGCGGGCAGCTCGACCAACGCGGGACGCCGGTGCGCCGGCTCGTCGGCCATCGCGGGCGGCTCCGGCCGGCTGGGTTCCCGGAGCACGCCGACCAGTCGCCGCATCTCCTCCAGCGCCTGCCGGCCGGTGTCCGCCACCACCTTGGCCGCCTCCCGCGCGGTCGCCGGGTCCCGGTCCAGCGTGAACCGCACGCCGTCCGCCTGCACGATCATGACGGCCATGCTGTGCGCGACCACGTCGTGCAGCTCGCGGGCGATCCGGGTGCGTTCCTCGGCGACCGCCGCCCGCGACTCGGCCTCCCGCTCGCGTTCGGCCGTCGCGGCGCGCTCCTCGAGGCTGAGCACGTAGAGCCGGCGGGTCCGCACGTTCAGCCCGACCAGCCAGACCGCGCCGGTGACCAGACCGTAGTAGAGCGCGCCCGCCCACCAGGGCGCCGGGCCGGGCCAGGAGAGCGCGGAGAGCAGCACGCCGATCGCGGCGCCGATCCCGGCCAGGATGCCGTCCCGCGACCGGTCGGCGTACTTGACCACGCTGTAGAGCGCGATCAGCACGCCGACGTCGTAGCCCAGCGGCCCCCAGCCGACGATCACCTGGGCCAGCGCGAGCGCGGCCACCACCACGGCGACCGCGGACGGGTGGGTGCGCCGGAAGAACAACGCCGCCGCCATCGCCACGCCGACCGCGAACGCCGGCAGGCCGCCCTGCTCGGCCAGGAGGCCCAGCACGGCGAGCAGGACGACCAGCCCGGAGACGGCGGCGTCGAACGCGACGCCACGCAACGGGCGGCCGAGGATCAGGCGGTCCACGGTCACCCAGCGTACGGGGCGGGCCGCGCGTGCTCCCGGGGCCCGGTCAGCGGGTGAGGAGGGCCCGCATGCGGACGATCTCGGCGGACTGCTCGACGGCCACCGCGTTGGCGAACTCCTGCATGGCCTGGTCGGCGCCGACCTTGAGCAGGTCGGTGGACATCACCACCGCGCCCTGGTGGTGGGCGGTCATCATCCGCACGAAGAGGCTGTCGAACGCCGCGCCGCGGGCGGCCGCGAGCTGCCGCATCGCCTCGGCGGACTGCATTCCGCGCATGGTGGCGTGGTCGTGCCCGGTGACCTCGGCGGGCAGGTCGCGGGTGCTGAGCCAGGCCCGCAGCAGGCCGACCTCCGGCCCCTGGGCGGCCCGGATCCGGTCGGCGACGGCGCGGACCCGGGGGTCGGCGGCCCGGTCGGGGGCGAGCGTCGCCATCTCCAGCGCCTGCTGGTGGTGCGGGATCATCATCCGGACGTACCAGACGTCGAGGCCGTTGAACCGTGGCGGCGCGGCGTTCCGGACCCGCGCGCCGTCGTGGGTGGCGGCCGGCTCCCCCGGCCGGCCGGGCACCAGCACCGGCGGCGCCGAGCCGGTCGCGGCCGGGGTGGTGCTGGCGGCCGGGCCGGGCCGGGCCGCCGCCGGACGGGTGTCGTCGTCGCGCCCGGTCAGCGCCAGGCCACCGAGCACCAGGAGCGCGACCAGCGCTGTGACGGGGAGCCACACGCGTGCCTGCCGGGCGGTCATACGACCCTCCCTCCGGTCGAGGTGACAGCGATCCTATCCAGAGCGGAAAGTTCCTCGATGTGACCGGCGTCACATTGATGACGGTCGCCGATCGGTAAGGTGTGTCGAATCATCATCCCCTTTCGAAGGGTGTTGCCGATGATCAACATCCATCTGTCCCGTACCCGGACCGTCAGCCTCGCCGCCGCCGGCCTGCTGCTCGCCGGCGTGGTCGCCGCGCCGCCGAGCAGCGCCCAGGAACTCCCCCGCGCCCAGGCGGCGCCGGCCACCGTGGACAACGCCGTCCCCGGGGTCGACGAGATCTCCAGCAGCCCCAACCTGCGCCAGGTGGCCAACCTGCCGAAGCAGGCCCCGTTCGACACCACGGCCGCCCTGGGCACCGACATGGCCTTCCAGGGTCGGTACGCGTTCGTCGGCAACTACGACGGCTTCGTCATCTACGACGTGTCGCGGCCGAGCCGGCCGTCGATCGTGTCGCAGGTGCTCTGCCCCGGCTCGCAGAACGACATCTCGGTCAGCGGCGACCTGCTGTTCCTGTCGACCGACTCGTCCCGTAACGACGACTCGTGCGCCAGCACCGCCCAGCCCGCCTCCGTGAAGGAGTCCTGGGAGGGCATCAAGATCTTCGACATCCGCGACAAGCGCAACCCGCGCTACATCAAGTCGGTGGAGACGGCGTGCGGCTCGCACACCCACACGCTGGTGCCCGGCAAGGACCGGCGCGACGTCTACCTGTACGTCTCGTCGTACAGCCCGCGCGCCGAGTTCCCCGACTGCCAGCCGCCGCACGACTCCATCTCGATCGTCAAGGTGCCGGTGAAGAACCCCACCTCGGCCTCGGTGGTCGCCACCCCGAACCTCTTCCCGGACGGCGGCTACCCGGGCGTCCCGGGTGAGAAGTCGGCCACCACCGGCTGCCACGACATCACCGCGTACCCGTCGAAGGACCTGGCCGCCGGCGCCTGCATGGGTGACGGCATCCTGCTGGACATCAAGAACCGGGAAGCGCCCCGGGTGATCGAGCGGGTCACCGACACCGAGAACTTCGCGTTCTGGCACTCGGCCACGTTCAACAACGCCGGCACCAAGGTCGTCTTCACCGACGAGCTGGGCGGCGGCGGCGCGGCGACCTGCAACGAGGTGGTCGGGCCGAACCGCGGCGCGGACGCCATCTACGACATCACCGGCCGCGGTGACGCCCGCAAGCTGGCGTTCCGCAGCTACTACAAGATCCCCCGCGTCAACGCGGACACCGAGAACTGCGTGGCGCACAACGGCTCGCTGATCCCGGTGCCCGGCCGCGACATCATGGTGCAGGCCTGGTACCAGGGCGGCATCTCGGTGTGGGACTTCACCGACTCGACCAAGCCCAAGGAGATCGCCTACTGGGAGCGCGGTCCGCTGGACGCCACCCAGTTGCGCACCGGCGGCTCCTGGTCGGCCTACTGGTACAACGGCCACATCTACTCCAGCGACATCCAGAAGGGACTGGACGTGCTGGAGCTGCGCGACCCGCGTACCTGGCTGGCGCAGTTCCTGCTGGTGCCCGAGCTGAACGTGCAGACCCAGGCGGGTTACCTGAGCTGGTGACCTGACGACGACCGCACCGGGCCCGGCATCCCCCAGGGGTGCCGGGCCCGGTCCCATGAGGAGGGGGCACCCGGGCATGACGATCGACCACCGGACCACCGTGCCGACGGACGCGCAGATCCGGGCGTTGCACGAGCGGTACGCGCCGACCGAGGAGGCGTTCCACCTCGTCTGGACGCACTGTCGGATCGTGTGCGAGGTGGCGGAGCACCTGCTGGAGCGGCACGGCGCGGGCCTCGACGTCGCCCTGGTGCGGGCCGGCAGCCTGCTGCACGACATCGGCGTCTACCGCCTCCACGACGCCGACGGCCGGTTCGACGAGGCGAACTACGTCCGGCACGGCGTGCTCGGCCACGCGCTGCTGCGGGAGGCGGGCCTGCCCGAGACGCTCGGCCGGTTCTGCTCCCGGCACACCGGGGTGGGGATCACCCGCGAGGACGTGCTCCGGCAGGGGCTCCCGCTCCCGGTCGCGGACTGGACACCGGGCACCGACGAGGAAGTGCTGGTGATGTACGCGGACAAGTTCCACAGCAAGACGACGCCGCCGACGTTCGTCTCCGCCGCCTCGTACTCGGCCGCCGTGCGGCGCTTCGGCGCGGGCCAGGTCGCCCGGTTCGCGGCGCTGGTCGAGCGCTTCGGTGAGCCGGACCTGGCCGCGCTCGCCCGCCGGCACGGGCACCCGGTCGGCTAGGCCACCTCGCTCATCGGCAGCCGGTAGTCACGGACGCCGCCGCCCGCGGTCACCAGCCGCACCTCGCCGCTGCGCAGCCCGTACGTCACCGACCAGCGGGTGTGCGACTGGCGCACCGCGTCGAGCAGGCGCAGCGCCCCGGCGGCGTCGACCGTCCCGCCGGCCCGGTCCAGCTCCCGGGCCAGCACCCCGTACCGGTGGTCCTGGCGCAGCTCCCGATCCGGCACGCCGACGGCGGGCACGTTGGTCAGCGCCTGCCAGGGGCCCCGACGCTTGTCGACGCGCAGCTTCCCGTCGACGAACTCGACCACTGCGGACGCCCCGGTGGCGTCGGCGAGCAGGTAGTGCAGCGGCGGGCCGCCGTCGAAGTCCAGGTTGTACCGCTCGAACACGGCGACCGCCTCGTCCACCGTGGCCGCCGCGTCCAGCACCAGGCGCAGGATGCGCACCGAGCCGACGGTGGGCCGGCCGGCCACCGGCTCGGCCCGCGCGCCGTCGTCGGCGGCCAGCCCCACGGCGAGACCGCGCTCGTTCATCCCGTCGAACGGCAGCAGCGGCGCGTCGAGCAGCCGCCGGTCACCGGCCGGGTCGGCGGGGACACCCAGGTAGGAGATGTCCACCAGGGAGATCGAGGCGTACCCGTCGGGCGGGTCGGTGCGCAGCACCAGCGCCGGGTTCGGCTGCCAGTCGAAGTTGCGGGCGAACAGCGGCCGGTCCCGATCGGCGAGCGCGGCGAACAGCGAGCAGCCGAACGGGCTCGGCGGCGCGCTGCCGCCCACCCCGGCGGTCGGGTCGTAGTCGCCGACGTACGTCATCTCGTACAGCGGCAGGTCGTCGACCTTGCGCAGGCTGGCCAGCGTCCGCTCGGCCTGGCCCGGGTCCTGCCGGGACGCGGTCGGCGTGCCGGCGTCGGCCGGCCCGGCCGGCGCGCGACCCTCGCCGCAGCCGGCGACCAGCAGCAGCACGAGCCCGGTGGCGACGAGAGTCCTCCGCATGCCCGAGACGCTAGAAGAGACCACCGACGATGTCCATCGAGGAACCGGCCCGCGTCCGTGAAGACCTCGCCGTTGAAGCAGAGCAGGTGCCGCCCGTCGGGTGACACCCACGGCTGCGCGGACCGCTCCCGGTCCACGATCCGCAACCGGCGTACGCCGGCCAGCAGGCCGTTCTCCTGCCGGGTCTCGGTCACCTCACCGCGCGGGGCGAGCGCGGCCAGCATCCGCCGGAAGGTGGCCGGGTCGGCCTCCGGGCCGATGCTCAGCGCGATCCCGCACATCGGGTCAGCACCCCATCTCGGCCTCGTACGCCCGCCGGTAGCGCCGGCGGGCCGCGGGCGCGAGGCAGAGGTGCCAGGCCTGTCCCTCGTCGACCACGTTGACCTCGCCGGCGTCCTGCCGGGCCAGCAGCAGCCCGGCCAGGGCGGTACGCGCGCCGAACCGCTCGTACCAGTCCAGCTCGACGTCGGCGGCCCAGCCCAGGCAGTGCCCGCTGGGCACCATGGCGGCGTACCCCAACCGGCGCAGCCGGTACTGGTGCTCGGCGCTGCGGGCCAGGCTGGTCACCCAGAGCGGCGGCGTGCCGGGCCGGGTGACCGCGGCGAACTCCCGGGCCAGGTCGTTGAGGAAGGCGATCACCTCGCGGCGGGCCCGGCGGAACAGCAGGCCGGCGGTGCGCGGGCTGGCGTCCGGGCGGACCCGCCGCCGGACCGCGTGCAGCCCGCGCCCCAGCACCGTGGCGGGCTGCTCGCGGTAGCGGAACTCGAGCAGCCCACGGCGGCGCAGCCACTCCAGGTCGACCAGCTCGGTGCTGGTGCGCACCTGGTCGTCGGTGCGGAAGGTCGGGCTGTCCCGCCACCACAGCACGTCGACCCGGGAGAGCAGGAAGATCCGGACCAGGGCGGTCAGGTCGTGCGCCGAGCTGCGCGCGTTGGGCTGGTAGCGGGCCATCTCCAGCAGCAGCGTCTCCCGCGCGCCGATCAGCCCCTGCGGGGTGGCGTCGAGGACCGCCGCGATGGCCGGCTCGCGCAGCCGCTGGTCGAGCAGCACCTGCCGGGCGGTGGAGGAGGGCGCGTCGGCCAGCGCGCCCACCTCGATCAGCAGGTCCGCCACCGCCGCCCGGTAGGCGGCCAGGTCGGGCCCGGCGGCTCGCGGGTCACCGGGCGGCAGCCGGCGGGCGGGAGCGGTGGACGCGGCGGCGGGGCCGGGCTGGCGGCCGGGGCTACGGCTGGGCACTCGCATGGTCTCCGTCCCCTCTCGGCAGGACACGGCGTAGTCGAACCTGCACTCAAAGTAATGGGACGAGTGGGTGGCGCCGGGACCAATCCCCCCGAACGTGCCCGATCAGGTGCCGGGCCGGCCCGCCAACGCCTGCACGTCGGCGTACCCGGGGGTCGGCGGCAGGCCGGGCTCCCGCCCGGCCCGGGCCGCGTCGGCCAGGTGCAGCGCCGCGCCGAGGGCCGCGCGGAACAACAGCGAACCGGTGCTCACCCGGGCCACCCCGAGGCGGCCCAGCGTGGCCAGATCCGGGCCGCCCGGGCGGAGCAGCACGTTCAACGGCAACCCCACCTCGGACGCCAGCGTCCCGACCGCGTCGTCGGGCGCGCCGGGCACGAAGAAGCCGTCCGCCCCGGCGGCCCGGAAGACCGCCGCCCGACGCCGGGCCTCGGCCAGCGGCGACGGCACCCCACGCCACCACGCGTCGGTGCGGGCGTTGACGAAGAGACCGGGCGCCGCCGCGCGTACCGCGCTGATCTTGGCAGCGGTGAGCGACGCCGGGGCCAGCCGGCCGTCCGGGCGGCCGTCCTCCAGGTTCACGCCGACCACGCCGAGCGCGGCCAGCTCGCCGACGTACCGGGCCACCGCCGCCGGGTCCTCGTCGAAACCGTCCTCGACGTCGACGGTGAGCAGCACCGGCAGGCCCCGCAGCCGCCGGGCCAGGTCGAGGGTCTCGGCGCGGGTCACCCCGGTTCCGTCCGGCCGGCCGGCGGCCGCCGCCACGCCGAGGCTCGTCGTGCCGACGGCGGGGTGGCCCCGGGCGGCGAGCGCGGCGGCGGACGCGTGGTCCCAGGCGTTGGGGAGCAGCAGGGGCCGGCCCGCCCGGTGCAGGGCACGGAACGCGGCGTACCGGTCGGTCATCGGGACTCCCCGGGCGGCCCGGCGGGTGGTACCGGGCCGCGGGGATCGGTCAGGGCGGCGACGACGTCCGCGGGCCGGGTGACCACCCAGCCGTCGGGCTCGCGCACCGGGGGCCCGCAGGCCGGCGTGCCGGGCGGGGCCGTGATCGTCGGTAGGTCCATCGGCCGACCGTAGGGCGCGGACGGTTCGGCCCGGACCGAACGATCGGTGCACGCGGTGGGGAAGGTGGCGGCGTCGGTGGTACCCCGCCCCGGCACGTCGTGTGGCGCGAGGCGTCGGGGCCGAGCAGGTTCGCCGTGCCGGCCGGGCGCTCAGGCGCGGGCCGGGCCGCTGTCGCGGGAGGCGGGTCCGGTCAGGACCGCCGGATCGAGCGCCAGGCCCTCGGCGAGCGCGTCCCGCCCGGCCGGGGTCAGCCGTACCGCCCGCCCGGCGCCCCGCGCCGTCCACCCGAGGTCGCGGAAGCGTCCGCACAGCGCGGCGCCGACCGCCCCGGCCAGGTGTGGGCGCCGCTCGGTCCAGTCGAGACAGTCACGCACCAACGGTCGCCGGGCGGCGCGCAGCGGCTCGACCGGCACGCCCAGGCCGGCCAGCCAGGACATCCCGGCGGGAGTGAGCGCCAGGCCGCCGGCCCGGTCCAGCACGCCGCGGGCGAGCAGCGCGTCGTACAGCGCCACCCCGAGCCGCCCGGCCAGGTGGTCGTAGCAGGTCCGGGCGTACGCCAGGGCGGCGTCGGCGGACGCGGCGCGCAACGTGCGGGGCGGCGTGGCGGGGGCGGGGGCGCGGGCGGCCAGGTCCTCGACGAGGTGGGCGACCGACGGGTCGGCGAGCCGCAGGTAGCGGTGCCGGCCCTGCCGCTCCTCCACCAGCAGCCCGCCCCGCACCAGCCGGGTCAGGTGGTCGCTGGCGGTGGAGGCCGCCACGCCGGCGGAGCGGGCCAGTTCCCCGGCGGTCCAGGCGCGCCCGTCGAGCAGGGCGAGGCAGAAGCCGGCCCGGGTCGGGTCGGCGAGCAGCGCGGCGAGCCCGGCCAGCCCTCGGCCGTCGGCGCGGGTGGTCATCGGCCCATGCTGGCACGGGCACCGTTCGGGCGGCGCCGAAGCAAGTCTTTACAACGTTGTATCCAACGCTGTACAAACGTGTGCACCGCAGTGACCTCCGTCTACTCCGAGGCAGGCCCGATGCGACACCTCCACCGCGGCGGCGTGCTCGCCGCCGTACTCACCCTTGTGCTCGCCGGCGCGGCGCCCGCGCCCGCCGCCGGGCCCGACCGCTACCGCAACCCGGTCTCCGCCGCGTTCGCCGACACCTTCGCCGATCCGGTCGTGGTCCGTGGCGACGACGGAAGCTGGTACGCCTTCGGCACCTCCGACCCGCTGCGCGAGGGAGAGGGGCGGGCGCACCGGGTGCCCATCGCCCGCTCCGCCGACCTGGTCGACTGGACGTACGTGGGCGACGCGTTCGGCGCCGACCAGCGGCCCGCCTACGCCGCGCCCGGCTCCGCGTTCTGGGCGCCCGACGTGCGCCGGATCGGCGGGCGCTGGGTCATGTACCTGACCGTCACCGACACCACCGTCTCCGACGACACGTTCGACACCGCGGTCGGCGTGGCCACCGCGCCCAGCCCGGCCGGACCCTGGACGTTCGTCGACACGCCGGTGGTCGCCCCGCGCCCCGGCGCCGGCGGCGGCTACCTGTGGACCATCGACCCGAGTCAGCTCACCGGCGCCGACGGCCGGTCCTACCTCTACTACGGCAGCTACTACGGCGGCATCTCGGTCACCGAGCTGACCCCCGACGGACTGCGCGCGGTCGGCACGTCGACAGCGGTCGCTGTCGACAACAAGTTCGAGGGCGCCTACGCGCTGCGCCGCGACGGCTGGTACTACCTGTTCGCCTCCACCGCGAACTGCTGCGCCGGCCCGGCCACCGGCTACTCCGTCCAGGTCGGCCGCGCCCGCGACCCGCGCGGCCCGTTCGTCGACCGCGACGGCCAGCGCCTCGACGTCTCCCGGGCCGGTGGCACGCCGGTGCTGACCCAGAACGGCAACCGGTGGATCGGCACCGGTCACAACGCGGTGCTCACCGACCTGTCCGGGCAGGACTGGATCGCCTACCACGCCATCGACCGGGCCGACCCCTACCTGGACGAGCCGTTCGGCGTCAACGAGCGACCGATGCTGCTGGACCGCCTCGACTGGATCGACGGGTGGCCCACCGTCAACGCCGGCGCCGGCCCCTCCGACGGCGCCCGTCCCGCGCCGGTCACCAGCGGTCGCGTCGACGCCCGCTTCGGCACCGCCGACCTGCGCGACTGGCGGACCGGGTCCGGCACCTGGCGGGCCACCGGCGGGGTGCTGACCGGCACCGGGACGCTCGCCTCGCGTACCGGACCCGGCGGCGACCTGCGGGTCGAGACCGACCTGCGGCTGACCGGCGCGACCACGGCCGGGCTGCGGCTCGGCACGGTGGACGTCCGGGTCGGCGACGGCCGGCTGGCCGCCGGGACCGCCAGCGTGCCGCTGCCCGCCGGCACCGACCTGCGCAACCGGCACAACCTCGCGGTCGAGGTACGCGGCCGGCAGCTCGTCGCCACGCTCAGCCCGTCCCGGCTCGGCGACCCGGTCGCCCGGGTGTCGCTGCGGCTCCCCCGACCGGCGAACGGCGGGCTGGCGCTGCGCGCCGAGGGCGGCCCGGCCGAGTTCGACAACGTCAGCGCCGCCCGGCTCTACCGTCCGGTCCGGCACGAGGTCGCCCCGCCCCGGGTCGGCCCGGTGCTGCGCGACTACTCCGACGAGTTCTCGGGCGGCCTCGACCCGGCCTGGCGGTGGGTACGCCAGGACCCGGCCGCGACCGTGTCCGACGGCGCGCTGCGTTGGCCGGTCCAGGACGCCGACCTCTCCGGCACCGGCAACACCGCCGGGGTGCTGCTGCGCGACGCGCCGGCCGGGAACTACGTCGCCGAGACCAGGGTGACGCTCGACCTGGGCGAGGAGAGCGTCCGCAACTACCAGCAGGCCGGCCTGGTCGCGTACGTCGACGACGACCGGTTCGCCCGGCTGACCCAGGTGGCCATCTGGAACACCCGGCAGGTCGAGTTCGGCTACGAGCTGCCCTTCGCCGGCCAGCCGGTGTACGGCGGCAGCATCGTCGGCACCCCGGGCACCACGACCTGGCTGCGGCTGGCCCACCACGTCGACCCGGCCACCGGCGAGCACGAGTTCCGCGCCGGCTCCAGCCGGGACGGCAAGCGCTGGACGTGGGGCGCGGTGTGGACGTTCCCGGCCGACACCACGCCGCGGATCGGGCTGGTCGCCCACGGCGGCGCGACGCCGGCGGTGACGGCGGAGTTCGACTACCTCCGCTTCCACCGCTGACCGCCCCCGGGGCCGCCCCGGGCCGGGGGCGGCCCCGGGCTCAGCCGCCGGGACGCGGGCAGGCGGCGGTCAGCTCGGTGACGGTGCGGGAGCCGCCGTCATAGCTGCGGGCGGCCACGAACTCCCCGGCCGGGCGGTCCGGACCGGCGACCGCCCGGGCACGGCGGCGGTCCGCCCCCCGGAAACGCAGCGCCAGGCTCAGGTGCGGCACCCAGCGACCGGGCAGGTGCCACGGGTGCGGGCCGGACGCCCCGGCGAGCACGTCCCAGACCGCGCCGTGCAGCGCGACCAGCTGCGGCGTCGGGCGGACCAGCCAGACCAGCGGCGCGCTGCCGTCGAGGACCGCCACCCGGTCGAGCCGCACGGGCAGCGGCAACGCGGCGTCACACAGATCGGCGAGGCGCTGCTCGGCGCCGGGCGGGAACTCGTCGACCGAGGCGAGCGTCAGGTGCGGCCGGTTCGTCGGATGCGTGTTGCGGGCCAGGCTGGGCAGGCCGGCGGCGGCGAGCCGGCTCCAGGCCGCCCGCACCGTGGCGTCCAGCTCGGGTGAGCAGAGCAGTTCCACCGTCCGCACGGGATCAGGCTAGTCCCCGTCGGGGAGCGGGCACGTCCCGTACCCGGGTGCCGGCCCGTGCGGATCAGAGCCAGCCGGCCTCGCGGGCCCGCCGGACCGCCTCGGCCCGGTCGGCGGCGCCGAGCTTCTGCACGCAGGCGCTCAGGTGGTTGCGGACGGTCCCGGCGGCCAGGTGGGTCCGGCGGGCGATCACCGCGACCGGGGTGCCCAGCTCGGCCAGCCGGAGCGTCTCCAGCTCGCGCGGGGTCAACGGGCACTCGGGCAGGGTCAACGCGTCGGCGGCGAGCGCGGGGTCGACGTAGCGCGCGCCCGAGTGCACCCGGCGGATCACGTCGGCCAGCGCGCCGCCGGGAGCGCCCTTGGCGAGGAACCCGCGCGCACCGGCGGCCAGCGCCGGCCGGAGCTGGGCGGGCCGGCCGTGCCCGGTGAGGATCACCGGGGCGCAGCCGGGCAGTACGCGGGTCAGCTCGGCGGCGACCGCCACCCCGCCGGGCGGCGGCATCTCCAGGTCCAGCACGGCGACGTCCGGGCGGTGGGCCAGCGCGGCGGCCAGGGCGGCCCGCCCGTCGGCGGCGTGCGCCACCACCTCGATGTCCGGTTCCAGGTCGAGCAGCGCGGCCAGCGCGAGCCGGATCAACTCCTCGTCGTCGGCCAGCAGCACCCGGATCACGGCGTCACCGGCACGGTCGCCACCAGGCTGAACACGCCGTCCTCGGCGGACGCCCGGACCCGGCCGCCGGCGGGGGCGAGCCGGTCGGCCAGGCCGCGCAGGCCGCCGCTGAACCGGTCCGGGCCCGCGCCACGGACCCCGTCGTTGCGGACGGTCACCGTCACCAGGCCGTCCGCCCGGACGATCTCGATCCGGCACCAGCCGGCCCGGCTGTGCCGCAGCACGTTCGTGCCGGCCTCCCGCAGCACGGCGGCCAGGTCGGCGGCGACCGGGCCGGGCAGCTCGCCGTCCGGCGGCACCACCGTGCAGCGCACCCCGCTGGAGCGCAGCACCTCCCCCACCGCGACCGCCTGGTCGGCCAGGTCGACGGCGCGGTAGCCGTGCACGGCGGCGCGGACCCGGGTCAACGCGGACGCGGCGAGCCGCCGCGCCTCCGCCGCCTCCCGGCCGGCCCGGACGCCGTCCACCGGCGCCAGCCGCTCGGCCAGCTCCGCCTTCAGCGCGATCACGGTGAGGTCGTGGCCGAGCAGGTCGTGCACGTCGCGGGCGAAACGCAGCCGCTCCTCGGCGGCGGCGAGCCGGGCCCCGGCGGCCTGCCCCTGCCGGGCCTCGACCAGCAGGTCCCAGAACCACACCTGGACCCAGGTGAGCCCCGCGATGCCGGCGCCCACCCCGCCGGTGACCAGCAGCGCCGTGGACAGTGGTCCGCCGGCCCACGCGGTGACCGCGGCGGCGACGGCGACCACACCGGTCGCCGCGGCGACCGCCACCGGCGGCCGGAACAGCAGCGGTGTCATGCCGACCAGCGACGCGCCCAACCAGGCCCAGGTGGGCCACGCGCCGGCCGCCGCCGGGCCGACCAGCGGCAGGCTGAGCAACGCGGCCACCGCCAGCGCGACGTGCCGGCGGCGCCGGGCCGCGGTGGCGAGCCACGGGGTGACCGCCGCGTGCAGCACCGCGACCTGGGCGACGGTGAAGCCGAGCAGCCCGACCACGCCGAGTGCCGCCCGCACCGGGTCCGGCTCCCGGGCCAGGCCGACGGCGGGCAGCAGCACCGTGGTCCACACGTTCGTGGCCAACGACAGCAGGGTGACCCGCCGCGCCCGGCGCAGCCGGTGGTCCGCCGCATCGACCGTCATGCCCGCCGATCCTAGGGCCCCGGCCCACCGGCCGACCCGGCGGAACGTCACGGTCGAACCGTGGGTTCCGCACGGTCACCCGATGACGGATGGGCCTGCCCCGGTGCGCCCGCCCCCGGCAGGGTCGAGGCATGACGGAGTTGACGGTGGGCGTACCCCGGCCGCGGGTCGGGTGGACGCGGGCCCGGCACCTGGCCGGGATGGTCGTGGCGATGGTGGCCGGCATGGTGCTGCTCGGGCCGCTGTGGCGGGTGGGCGGGCAGGTGCTCGGCGGCGCGGACGTGCTGGCCCGGCCGGACGTGGCCGCGCTGGTGATGGCGACGGACATGTCGCTGGGCATGGTGGCCTGGATGTGGCACCGCGGCGACGGGTGGGCCGCCACGGCGGAGATGACGGCGGCCATGTACGTGCCGTTCCTCCTGCTGCTCCCGCCCTGGTGGGCCGGCCTGGTCGGCGCTCACGCGCTGATGCTCGGCGGCCACCTGCTGATGCTGCCGGCGATGGCGCTGGTGGCGCTGCGGCACGACCACGCGCCCGTCGCCGCACCGCGCCGGCATCCGGTGGCGGCGGCCGTGGCGCGACGCTGGCCGGCCGGGCTGGCGTTGCTCATGACGGCCGACCTGTGGTTCGCGCCGACGGCGGTCCCGCCCTGGACGCTGCTGGTGCTCCCGGCCGGCTACCTGGTCCTCGGCACCTGCCGGCGGCAGTGGGCCGACCGGCGGCAGCTCGCGGTCCAGCTCGCCGGGCTGGCCGGTTGGGGCGGTCTCGCGGTCGGGGCGGCGGTCGCGCCGGCGGGCGTCGCCGGCGTGCTGGTCGGCCTGGGGTGGCTCGGGCACGCCGGCTGGGACGTCCGGCACCACCGCACCGGCCGGGTGGTGCCCCGCGGGTACGCGCAGTGGTGCTCCGTGCTGGACGTCGCGGTGGGGATCACCACGCTGGTGGCCGTCCTGTCCCGGTGACCCGGCCGGGGCACGGGGCCCGGCCGGGTCACCCGCAGGGGACGGCCCGGGGTGGCGCGACGAACGTTTGCGCCGGTCGCCGCGACCCGCCTCGGGCGGTGATGAAAGGCTTGCCACATGGACGCCGCACCGACCCCGACCGACCCCGCCACCCCCGCCGACGCCGAGGACGCCACCGCCTTCGCGGATCTCGGGCTGCGCACCGAGTTGCTGGGCGCGCTGGCCGCGCTCGGCTACGAGGAGCCGACCCCGATCCAGCGCGAGGCCATCCCACCGTTGCTGGCCGGCCAGGACCTGCTGGGGCAGGCGGCGACCGGCACCGGCAAGACCGCCGCGTTCGCGCTGCCGTTGTTGCAGCGGATGCCGGCGACCCGCCCGGACGGTGACCCGGTGTCGCTGGTGCTGGTGCCGACGCGGGAGCTGGCCGTGCAGGTCTCCGAGGCGTTCCACCGCTACGGCAAGGAACTGGGCGCCCGGGTGCTGCCGATCTACGGCGGGCAGCCGATCGGCCGACAGTTGCGGGCCCTCGACCACGGGGTGGACGTGGTGGTGGCGACGCCCGGCCGGGCGCTGGACCACATCGCCCGGGGCACCCTGCGGCTGGGCTCGCTGGCCACCGTGGTGCTGGACGAGGCGGACGAGATGCTCGACATGGGCTTCGCCGAGGACATCGAGGCGATCCTGGAGCACGCCCCGGCCGGCCGGCAGACGGTGCTCTTCTCGGCCACCATGCCGGCCCGCATCGACGGGCTGGCCCGGCAGCACCTGACCGACCCGGTGCGGATCCGGATCGAGCGCGAGCGCCAGGTGGCCGGCGAGGCGCCGCGGGTGCGGCAGAGCGCCTACATCGTGGCGCGGGCGCACAAGCCGGCCGCGCTGGGCCGGGTGCTGGACGTCGAGTCGCCCACCGCGGCGATCGTGTTCTGCCGCAGCCGGGAGGAGGTGGACCGGCTCACCGAGACGATGAACGGTCGGGGCTACCGGGCCGAGGCGCTGCACGGCGGGATGAGCCAGGAGCAGCGGGACCGGGTGATGGGCCGGCTGCGCGCCGGCACCGCCGACCTGCTGGTCGCCACCGACGTGGCGGCCCGCGGGCTGGACGTCGAGCAGCTCACCCACGTGGTGAACTACGACGTCCCGTCCGCGCCGGAGTCGTACGTGCACCGGATCGGCCGGGTGGGCCGGGCCGGCCGGGAGGGCGTGGCGATCACGCTCGCCGAGCCGCGCGAGCACCGGATGCTGAAGACGATCGAGCGCGTCACCGGCCAGCGGATCACGGTCGACAAGATCCCCACGGTGGCCGACCTGCGGACCCGGCGGTTCGAGCTGACCCAGGCGGCGGTGCGGGAATCGCTGCTCGAGGACGACCTGGAGCCGTTCCGGGCGGTCGTCGAGTCGCTGACCGACGAGTTCGACCTGATGGAGGTGGCGCTCGCCGCGGTGCGGCTGGCACACGAGGCCACGCTGCCCGGCACCGCCGACGAGGAGGAGATCCCGCAGGCCGCGGTCCGCCCGAACCGGGAGGGCCGGCCCGGGTCCGAGAGCCGGGACCGGCGTGGTGGGGTACGGGCCCGCGGCGCCGGCACGGCCCAGGTCTTCATCGGCTTGGGCCGCCGGGCCGGGGTACGGCCGCAGGACCTGGTCGGGGCGATCACCGGGGAGACCCGGGTGAGCGGGCGGGACATCGGCTCGATCGAGATCGCGGACCGGTTCTCCCTGGTGGAGGTGCCGCAGGGGATGGCCGACGAGGTGATCCAGGGGCTGCGGGGCAGCACCATCAAGGGTCGCAAGGCCACCGTGCGGCGGGACCGGGACGGCGAGGGCGACGGTGGCGGCGAGCGCCGCTTCGACGGCCGGGACCGGCGCGACCGCCGGTAGGCGACCGGCCGCGCCGGATCGGCCCGACGGTGGTCGATCCGGCGCGGCGAGGTGGCGCGGTCAGGTGCAGTTGCGGACGGAGTAGACCTTGTCCCAGTTCTGCGAGCCGGTGCCGGTGGCGGTGAACGAGTTCAGGACGTTGCCGCTCTGCCCGTAGAACGTGACGGTGGGGCTGCCGGTCTGGGCGTTGACGTAGAGGCCGGCGCCCAGCCAGTTGCTCACCGTGTAGCGGGCGCAGGCGTAGAGGTCGAAGATCTCCCAGTTCGACGTGGTCGGGTCCCAGACGAACGTGCAGAGGTTGCCGGTGGCGCAGGTGGCCGGCTTTCCCGCCGCCACGTGCCGGATCTGCCGCGCGGCGGGCGAGATCGTCGGCGCCGCCGCCTGGGCACGGATCACCCGGGCGGCGGCCGGCGCGGCCGGCAGGGTGACGGCGGGGCCCCGGCCGTGCGATCCGCCCGGGTCGGCGGAGGCCGGCGCGGCCAGCGCGACGACGGCGGCGAGGACCACGCCGCCGAGCAGCGCGGCCCTGCGGACCAGAATCTGGGAGGCCGTGGTGGACATGGGGTGCCCCTTTCCGAAGACGTTTCCGAATCCGGTTCCACTTTTTGGCCGGAATCAGATAACCGCAGCTTAGGGCCGGTATCCGGGAGCAGCCAGGCCGGTTTGTCGACAGTTTCAAAAAATGCACGACGACAATGTTCCGGCCGAATTCGTCTCGCATTTCGGACCACGAACCCCCGCCGCCCGACCGGGGCGACGGGGGTTCGACGGGACCGGGTCAGGCCGCGGCGAGCGGCTGACCGCCGAGGCTGTCCGCGTCCACCTCGGCCGGACGCAGCGCCAGGGCGAGCACGTCCGCCACGTCGGCCAGGGTGTGCACGGTCAGCGCCTCGCGCACCTCGGCCGGCAGGTCGTCCAGGTCCGGCTCGTTGCGCTTCGGGATGATCACCTCGGTCAGGCCGGCCCGGTGCGCGGCGAGCAGCTTCTGCTTCACGCCGCCGATGGGCAGCACCCGACCGGAGAGCGTCACCTCGCCGGTCATCCCGAACTCGGGCCGGACCGGCCGGCCGGTGACCAGGGACGCCAGCGCGGTCACCATGGTGATGCCGGCGCTGGGGCCGTCCTTCGGCACCGCGCCCGCCGGCACGTGCAGGTGGATCCGCCGTCCGGCGAGGGCGTTCGGGTCCAGTCCGTACCGCCGTCCGTTGGCGCGCAGGTACGACCAGGCGATGTGCGCCGACTCCTTCATGACGTCGCCGAGCTGTCCGGTGAGGGTCAGCCCCGGCTCGCCCTCCATGCCGGTGGCCTCGATGAAGAGCACGTCGCCGCCGGCGCCGGTGACGGCCAGGCCGGTCGCCACGCCGGGCACCGCCGTGCGCTCGGCCGATTCCGGGGTGAACTTCGGCCGGCCCAGGTAGCGGGCCAGGTTGCCGGTGTCGACGCGGACCGGCGCCGGATCGGTGGCCAACCCGACCGCCACCTTGCGCAGGATCTTCGCCAGCGCGCGTTCGAGCTGCCGCACGCCGGCCTCCCGGGTGTACTCCCCGGCGATCAGCGCCAGCGCCTCGTCGGCGACCGTCACCTCGTCCGCGGTCAGCCCGGCCCGCTCCCGCTGCCGGGGCAGCAGGTGGTCCCGGGCGATGGCCACCTTCTCGTCCTCGGTGTAGCCGTCCAGCGTGACCAGCTCCATCCGGTCCAGCAGCGGGCCGGGCACGCTCTCCACCACGTTGGCGGTGGCGAGGAACAGCACGTCGGACAGGTCGAGGTCGACCTCGAGGTAGTGGTCGCGGAAGGTGTGGTTCTGCGCCGGGTCGAGCACCTCCAGCAGGGCCGCCGCCGGGTCGCCGGAGTAGCCGACGGCCAGCTTGTCGACCTCGTCGAGCAGCACGACCGGGTTCATCGAGCCGGCCTCGCGCAGCGCCCGCACGATGCGGCCGGGCAACGCGCCGACGTAGGTACGCCGGTGACCCCGGATCTCGGCCTCGTCCCGCACCCCGCCGAGCGAGACGCGGACGAAGGTGCGGCCGAGCGCCCGGGCGACCGACTCGCCCAGGCTGGTCTTGCCGACGCCGGGCGGGCCGGCCAGGGCGAGCACCGCGCCGGAGCCGCGTCCGCCGACCACGCCGAGGTTGCGCTCCGCGCGGCGGTTGCGCACCGCGAGGTATTCCAGGATGCGGTCCTTCACGTCGGCCAGGCCGGCGTGGTCCGCGTCGAGCACCGCCCGGGCCGCGGCCAGGTCGGTGTTGTCCTCGGTACGCGTGGCCCACGGCATCTCGAGGACCGTGTCCAGCCAGGTACGGATCCAGCCCGCCTCGGGTGAGGCGTCGCTGGCCCGTTCCAGCTTGCCGACCTCGCGCAGGGCCGCCTCGCGCACCTTGTCCGGCAGGTCCGCGGACTCGACCCGGGCCCGGTAGTCGGCGGAGCCGTCCGGCTCGTCCTCGCCGAGTTCCTTGCGGATCGCGGCGAGCTGCTGCCGGAGCAGGAACTCGCGCTGGGACTTCTCCAGCCCCTCGCGGACGTCGGTGGTGATCTGCTCGGTGACCTCCTGCTCGGCCAGGTGCTCCTTCACCCAGCCGACCAGCAGCTCCAGCCGGGCGGTGACGTCCGGCGCGGCGAGCAGCTCGGTCTTCTGCGCCAGGCTGAGCCAGGGCGCGTAGCCGGCCGAGTCGGCCAGCTCGGAGAGGTCGGTCATCCGCTCCATGGCGTCGATGACCTGCCAGGCCCCGCGCTGCTGGAGCACCGAGGTCATCAGCGCCCGGTACTCGCGGGCCAGCTCGCGCGCCCGGCCGGCCGGAGCGGGTTCGTCGAGGGTGGTCGCCTCGACCCAGAGGGCCGCGCCGGGACCGGGCACGCCGGAGCCGATGCGGGCGCGGGCGATTCCGCGCACCACGGCCGCCGGCTCGCCGCTGGGCAGCCGGCCCACCTTCTCGATGGTGGCGACCACGCCGACGGAGCCGTACTCGCCGTCGATGCGGGGCACCGCCAGGAGCGTCTTGTCGCCGGTGGCGCGGGCCGCGTCGACAGCGGCCTGGGTGGTCGGGTCGAGGGTCACCGGGACGACCATCCCGGGCAGCAGGACGGCGTCGGTCAGGGGAAGTACCGGAAGAGTTGCCATCGAACACCTGCCATCACGTTGGTTGAGCGTGTCTGACTCAAGTAACAAATCGTGCCCCTTGTTCCGGCCTGTGACCCACGCCACGTCCGCGCTCCCGGACCTATTGCCGCCCCACCGTTTACGCGACCCGCCGAATGGAAAGTGTCGGGTATTGTTGCGGAATTACCGCCAGGTAGGCCAAACTCTTAGCCACACCCCGCCCGACACAGGGAGTAATGGCTATGGCAAGGAAAGTAATCACCGTTCTGACGGACGACCTCGACGGCGGAAAGGCCGATCGGACCGTCGAGTTCAGCCTGGACGGCGTGGCATACACGATCGACGTCTCCGACGAGAACGCGGGTGTCCTGCGTAAAGCGCTGGACCCGTACATCAACGCTGGCCGGCGCATCGGCCGCGGGCCCGTCGACGCCGGCCGCGCGGCCCGCCGCACCACCCGTCCCAGCACCTCGGGAATGGACCGCGAGCAGAACCGCGCCATCCGCGAATGGGCCGCCAAGAACGGCTACGAGATTTCCGAGCGCGGGCGCATCCCGGTCTCGGTGGTGGAGGCGTACAAGAGCCGCTGAGCCCTCCGGTTCACCGTCGGGCGCCACGGGGTCACGCTGAGAATCAGCGGGACCCCGACCGACTTTTGTGCGGTCGACAATTTTCATCCGGCGGGATGCCCACGGCACCAACTTTCCCGGCGAGCCCGCCCCGGACCGCCCGCCGGGGCCGCCTCTCCCGCTGATATCGGCGACGACCCGACCGTCGGACGGCTCGCCCCGCCGCACGCCGTCGCCGTGACCGGGGAGCGCCGCCACGCGCCACCCCCCGCCGAACACGCACCGTCCCGCGACCGGGCACGTCACGCCGCCGCGCGACGTCACCGACCACTCGACTCGACGTCCCCACGAGAAACGGCCGGAGCCGCCCGGGGGTACCCGGGCGACTCCGGCCGTCGGCGTGCGGTCCTCAGTTGACCTGGATCCGCACCACGTCGATCGCGGGGGTCTGGTTCGCCCGCTCCATCATCGGGATCCGGTGCGAGCCGTCACCGGCCCAGACCGAGCACTGGGCCAGGCCCGAGTCCGGCAGGCCGGGGATCTGGATCAGCACGTCGTCCGGCTGGTTGCCGCCCTTGCCGTCCTCGGTGGCGACGAAGAAGGCCGGCACGTCCTGCGGGTTCGGGGGCTGCCGGGTGCTGCCGAGCATCCGGCACGCGGTGTGGAAGTGGCCACGGACCAGGCCCTGGCCGTTGAGCAGCGAGCTCTCCACGTAGTAGCCACCCTGCCCGGCGGCGAGGAAGCGGTCCCGCACCAGGTTCTTCGTGGTGACCCGCAGCGTGAACGGCTGGTTGCGCTGCACCTGGTTGGGGAACTGCGTGATCAGCAGCGACGGGTTGTTCGCCGCGGCGCCGACCTCGCCGAACGCGGTGCTCACGCAACGGTTGCCGTTCTGGAAGCCGTCGTGCGCCTGGAGCCGGCTGTCCGCGCAGTCCTTGGCCAGCACGTTCAGGCCGTTGTTGCCACCGTTGTTCTGGCCGCCGCCGTTGTTGTTGTTCCCACCGTTCTGGCCACCGTTCTGGCCGCCGGTGTTCCCGCCGTTCTGGCCACCGTTGTTGTTGCCGCCGTTCTGGCCACCGTTGTTCGCGCCGCCGTTGTTGCCACCGTTCTGCGCGTTGTCGGCCAGCGCGCACGGGGCGAGCTTGTCCAGGCCCTGCGGACGCTGGCCGCCCCGCCCGATGGCGGTGGCGATCCGGTTCAGCGTCGCGGTCCGCTTGTCGGCGAGCGGCCGGAGGATGGCGTTGTTGATGAAGTCGCCGCCGTTGCGGCCGTCCGCCGCCAGCCGCCGGTTCGCCTCGGCGATCTGGCTGTCCAGCAGGGCCAGGTTGCGGTCCACCTCAGCACGCGCCCGGGCGGGCACCTGCGGCAGCTTGCTCTTGACGTCCGGGCAGGTCACGGTCGGGGTGCCGGCGCCGGCGCCGCCCGCCTTGGTCTGCTGGCACTCGGCCGCCGACATCTGGCCGTCACCCCAGTGGTTACGGACCCAACGGCCGTTCTGCCAGGTCCGGGTGGTGCTGCCCTGGCCGCCCGGGGCGGTCGCGCCCGCGCTCGGGGCCACGCAGGACGCCGAGGCGGCGCGGGTGGTCGTCCGCCGGTCCTGGGCGGACGAGATCTGGGTGACGGCGACGATACCGCCGAAGACCGCGAGCGTGCCGACCACGGCCAGCATCCGCTTGCTCCGCGCGTTACCGGATGACCGGCGCGCCCGTGTGGACCTGCGCATCGAATTGCTCTCCTTCTCGATCCGGTAGTTGACTGGTGATCCCGGCGGAATTCTTCGGGGTGAGATCACTGCGACGTCGGGGTCGCGCGTCAATGGCCGACGGTGCCCTTTCCGCACCGTCTCCGCGCCGTCCGGGCGCGGCGGCAGATCTGCGTCCATTCGCGCTTAGGTACGGAGCGCCGACGGCGAAGGTTCAACCGGAGATCAGAAAAAAATCGGCGGGCCAGCCGACGGCCGGGGCAGCCGTTCAGTCGACGCAGAGGTGGTCGAAGGCGAAGCCGCCGTCGAAGGACGCGCGCCGGGCGGCGAGGCGCCGCACCCGCTCGCGCAGTTCCGTCCGGTCCACCAGGGACGCCTCGTCGGCGGCCAGGTCACGCAGCCGCTCCCCCAGCGCCGTCGCGGCCAGGTCCTCGGCGAGCCGGCCCGGGTCCACCCCGCAGGAGAAGCCGCGGGACGTCAGCACCACCCGCTCCACCCGGCAGCGACCGGCTCGCACCTCGACCCAGCTCCAGCCCTCGGCCGGGCCACCGGTCCACCGCACGTGCAGGCCGCGCACGATCGGGTCGGCCAGCCGACCCGCCACGTACGCCTCGACCGCGTCGGCGCGGGCCAGGGCGCCGAGGTCGTTGACCGGGCCGCGCCGGCCGTCCGGCAGCCGGCCCACGATGTCGCGGAAGCCGACCGTCTCCCCGCCGTCCGGCCCGGTGCCGGCCGCGTAGGCGCGGGCGTCGAGCACGTACTCGACGAACCGGCGGACCTGCTCACCGCCGAGCGTCGGCGACTCGACGCGCAGCAGCGGCAGGCCCACGGCGTCGCAGACCGCGTCGGTCAGCCGTTCGTTGCGGCGGGCGGGCGAACCGTCCGGCGCGGGCGCGGTGAAGCACACCGCGAACCGCGGCCGGCCGGTGTCGGCGGCGCACACCACCAGGTCGAGAGCGGCCCGGCCGGCGGTGCTCCACTGGCTGCCGGTGACGCCGGGCGGACGGCCCTGGACCAGGTCACCGAGCCGCCGGTCGGCGTAGGCGAGGTGGCCGGCGCGGGCCAGCCGCGCCGGCGTGGCGGGCGGGACCGGCCGCAGCCAGGAGGCGGCCACGCTGCCGATGCTCGTCATCTCGCACAATCCGTCCGTCGCTCGGTCGACGTCCGAGTGTATGGCGTCGATCATGGCGGTCGCCTCGGCGGTGCGGCGGAATCCGGGCACCCGTCGGGCGGTGCGCCGTCGGGTCCGGCCCTCTAGGCTCGTCGGGTGCACAGCGGACGGACCCCGGAGCGATTCACCAAACGCAGTCTCGTCGCCGTTTCCCACGCCATCGAACGCGCCGCGCTGGCCGAGGCCGAGGACGGCCCGCTGGTGGTGTTCGCGCTGTTCCAGCGGCTGCCGTACTTCGCCCGGGAACGGGAGATCTACCGACGGATCGCCGACCGGGCCGCCGCCACGGTGGTCGCCATGGTCGGCGGCCCACCGCCGGACCTGCCCGACCGGGTGTACGGGGTGGCGCTCGACGAGGCGGAGGACCTGGCCCGGGAGTGGAGCGTGGTGGCGCTGACCCCGCGCTTCGGCGGCACGCTGGTGGCGTACGACCGGGCCGAGGTCACGCCCGCGCCGACGCTGGAGGCCGGCCGGCTCTTCGACGGCCGCTGGGGGTTCCGCCGCGACGCCGCGCTGCACGAGGTCATCCGACTGCGCGAACAGCTCGCCGAGCGGCTGCCCGGCCCGGCCCGGGCCGCGCTGGACGAGGCGGTCGCCCGGGTACGGGACATCCCGGCCGGCCCGGGTGAGGCCCGCGCCGAGGCGGCGCTGCGGCTGCTGGCCCGGCGTGGCGACCGGAGCCCGCAACCGGTCGAGACCACCGACGGGATGCTCGACGAATCCGGCCTGCGCCGGTGGACCGGCGCGGACGGGGTGACCGCCTCCGGCACGCTGCCGGTGGCGCTGGTCGGTCTGCGGGTGGACGAACCGGCCGGCGCGCCGGAACGCTTCGGCCGCCGCAGCACCGCCCGGGAGGGTCAGGCCGTGCTCGGCGCGGTCACCGGGGTGCTGCGGCCGGTGGACCGGGCGGTGCGCGTCGCCGACAACGAGTTCCACCTCGTCCTGCCGGGGCTCGGCGAACCGGAGGCGTTGGCAGTGGTCGGCCGGCTGCACGAGGCGATCTCGGCGCTGGCGCGGTCGTACCCGTTCGTCGCGTACACCATGCACGCCGCGGTGGCGGTGACCACCCGACGGCCGCTGCCCACGGCCGACCTGCGGGCCGCCGTGGAGTGGGCGGTCCGCGAGGGGGTGCCGGTGGCGGGCCTGCCGCCGGAGCCCGCCCTCGCCCCCTCCGGCGCCCGCTGACCGCGCACGCGGCGGTCCCGCCACGGGACGAGAGGAGAACGTCGTGCGGGTGGTGTCGCTGGTGCCGTCGCTGACCGAGGCGGTCGCGGTGACCCGGCCGGAGGTACTGGTCGGCGCCACCGACTGGTGCACGCATCCGGCCGGGCTGGACGTGCCCCGCGTCGGCGGGACGAAATATCCCGACCTGGATCGCGTCCTCGCGCTGACGCCCGATCTGGTGCTGCTCAACGAGGAGGAGAACCGGCTGGCCGACGCGGAGGCGCTGCGCGCGGCCGGGGTGCCGGTGCGGGTCATGTTTCCGCGTACCGTGCCGGAGGCGCTCGACCAGCTCGGCGCGCTGGCCGAGGCGCTCGGCGCGCCGGCCGAACCGTCCTGGCTGCGGGCGGCGCGCCGGGCCTGGGCCGCGCCGCCCGCCCCGGCGCGCGTCCGGACCGCTGTGGTGCCGGTGTGGCGCCGCCCGTGGGTGGTGCTGGGCCGGGACACGTTCGCCGGGGACGTGCTGCGCCGGCTCGGCGTGGCCAACGCCTGGGCCGACGACGCCGAACGCTATCCGCGCCCGACCCTCGACGAGCTGCGCGCCCGGTCGCCGGAGCTGGTGGTGCTGCCGGACGAGCCGTACCGGTTCACCGCCGGCGACGGGCCGGAGGCGTTCCCCGGGGTGCCGTCGGTGCTGGTCTCCGGCCGGCACCTCACCTGGTACGGCCCGTCGCTGGCCGAGGCGCCGGCACTGCTCGCCGCGCAGCTCGCCACGCCGGTCTGAGGCGGTGGCCGGGTCAGGCGATCGGGGTGGCGTGCACCGGGTCCAGCTCCATCAGCGTGGTGTCGTCCACCTCGTACCCGATGGCGACGTGCACCGCGACCACGCCGGCGACCTGACCGGCCAGCCGGCCGGCGAGCTCGACGGCGCTGCGGCGGTCCAGCCGTCCGTCCAGGGTGACCTCGCCGCCGCTCACCTGGACCGTGACCAGGCCGTCCCGGACGGCGAGCACCCGGCGCAGCACCTCCTGGACCACGTCCTCGCGGATCTCCGCGTCGGTGCGCAGGTGCACCCGGAGCAGGTCACCACGGGTCACGATGCCGGCCAGCCGGCCGAGGTCGTCGAGGACCGGCAGCCGCTTGACCGCCTCCCGGTCCATCAACCGGGCCGTGGCCGGAAGCGACGCGCGTTCACCGGTGGTGACCGCCGGCGCGGTCATCAGGTCCCGGGCCACCAGGGCGCCCGCCTTCTCCCGCGCGGTACGCCGGCGCCGCCCCTCGAACACCCGGCGCTCCTCGAGGCGGCCGGACCACTCCACCTTGTGCAGCAGGTCCGCCTCGGAGATCACCCCGAGCACCCGGCGGAACGAGTCCACCACCGGCACCCCGCTGACCCGCTCCCGCACCAGCACGTCCACCACGTCCCGGTACGGCGTCTCCGCGCCCACCGTCGCGACGTCAGTGGTCATCACGTCGGCCACCTGCCATGTCCTCATCACGACCTCCTCGCACCGGGCCTCCACCGACGACGCTAGGCCGACGGCGGAGGGCGCGGCAGGGGCGGCGGACCGGTCGCGGGAGGGTCGACCGGACCGGGTCGGGACGGGACCAAGGACCCGGTCCCGAGGGCCCCGACGGCCCTGCTCCGGGCCGTCGCGCCGGAGTGGAATGGAACTTGCCACCTCCGAAGCGCGGTGCGAGGCACAGAAGGGACGTGGACACCATGACCGCGACAATCGAGCGGACCCCCGCCGACACCACCGCTCCGGCGGTCGAGACCCCCCGCCAGAAGGCCACCCGGTACGTCTGGGCCGGGCTGCGGATCGCGCTGGGCTGGATCTTCCTCTGGGCCTTCCTCGACAAGATGTTCGGCCTGGGCCACGAGACCCCGGCGAAGAACGCCTGGATCAACGGTGGCAGCCCGACCAAGGGCTTCCTCGGCTTCGGCGTGGCCGGCCCGTTCGAGGGCATCTACCACGACATCGCCGGCGCGGCCTGGGCGGACTGGCTGTTCATGCTCGGCCTGCTCGGCATCGGCGTGGCCCTGCTGCTCGGCGTCGGCATCCGGATCGCCGCCGTCACCGGTGGACTGCTCCTGGTGCTGATGTGGACGGCGGTGCTGCCCCCGCAGAACAACCCCGTCATGGACGACCACCTCATCTACGCGGGCCTGCTCGCCGGCCTGGCCCTGGTCGGCGCCGGCAACACCCTCGGCCTCGGCCGGGCCTGGGCGAAGCTCCCCCTGGTCCAGCGCTTCCCCTGGCTGAGGTGAGCGCAGGTCGCCCGGGGCGGGCGTCGCCGGCCGGCGGCGCCCGCCCCGGGCGTGCGCCCGGCCACCGGCGGACGACGCGGCCCCGGGGTGGGTACCGGCGCGTATCGGCCGGTCGCGATCCGGCAGGATCGACGGTGACCACACCGTCAGCACCGAGGAGACCCGCTCATGGAGAAGCCCGAGGTTGGCCCGATCGAGGGCGCGCCGCCCGCCGATCTCGTCATCGAGGACATCACGGTCGGCGACGGCCCGGAGGCGCGCGCCGGCCAGCTGGCCAGCGTGCACTACGTGGGCGTGGCCCACTCCACCGGCCGCGAGTTCGACGCCTCGTGGAACCGGGGCGAGACGTTCGAGTTCCCGCTCGGCGGCGGCCAGGTCATCGCCGGCTGGGACCAGGGCGTGATCGGCATGAAGGTGGGCGGCCGGCGCCGGCTCACCATCCCGCCGCACCTGGGCTACGGCGCCCGGGGCGCCGGCGGCGCCATCAAGCCGAACGAGACGCTGGTCTTCGTGGTGGACCTGCTCGGCGTGCGCTGAGCCGTCCGGCCGGGCCGTCGGCGGCGTGCCGGCGGCCCGGCACCACGGCCCCCCGTTCGTGCGGTCGTGCGGTCGGGCCGAGCGGCCCGGCCTGACGGTCAGGCCGCGGCGCAGGCCAGCAGATCCCGCGAGCGGCCCGACTCGCGCACCGGGACGACCCGGTGCAGGCCGGTCACCCGCAGCACCCGGGCGACCACCGGCTCGGGATCGACCAGCACCAACTCGCCGCCGCGCGCCCGGACCCGCAGGTGCGCGGCGGCCAACGTGCGCACCCCGGCAGCGGAGAGCAGCCGCACGCCGGACAGGTCGACCCGCACCACCGGCCGCGCCGGCGCCGCCCAGAGCGCGGCCCGGAACGCCGCCACGGTGGCGATGTCGATCTCGCCCACCGGGCGCAGCTCGACCACGTGGTCGAGCACCTCCGTCACCACGTGGAAGCGGTCGTCTGTCATACCGCAAACCTACCCCCGCCCACCGACAGTTTCCGCTGCTCGGCACCGGGGTTCCGGGTAGTGCCCTGGTGCCGACCCCGAGCCGTCTCAGGGTCATCCCGCAACCGCCCGCACGGCCGTGCCGAGCGGCCCGCCGGACGTTCCCGACCACCGCGGAGCGGCCCCGCCGGACCGCGAACCCGACCACCGCGGAGCGGCCCCGCCGGACCGCGAACCCGACCACCTCGGAGCCGGCCGGTGGACCGGACACGCCGTGCCGGACTCCCCGTCGGAGCACCGGCCGGGCCACAATGAGCCGATGGCCGTTCCCCGCCCGCGCGTCCCTTTGCTGATCCGCCCGGTCCGCGAGCCGGCCACCGTGCCGCCGCCGCTGGCCGGGGCCTGGGCCGCCGCCGACACCCGGCTGGACCGGGCCGACCTGCTGCCGCTGCCCGAGGGTGGGCACGGCCCGGAGGACGTGGTGATCGACGCCGAGGGGCGGGCGGTCAGCGGCGACGAGGACGGCCGGCTCTGGTGGTGGCCGGCGGACGCGCCGGCCGGCACCCGCCCCACGCTGCTCGCCGAGACCGGGGGCCGGCCGCTCGGCATCGAGCTGGACCCGGTCGACGGCGGGCTGCTGGTCTGCGACGCCTATCGGGGGCTGCTGCGGGTCGACCCGGCCGGGACGGTGCACGAGCTGACCGGCACCGCGCCGCCGGTGCACCTGGCCGACAACGCCGCGGTCGCCCGGGACGGCACCGTCTACTTCACCGACTCGTCCGACCGGTTCCCGCTCTCGCACTGGAAGCGGGACCTGCTGGAGCACCGGCCCAACGGTCGGGTGCTGGCGTACGACCGGCGCACCGGGCGCACCGACGTGGTGGCCGACGGGCTCTACTTCCCCAACGGGCTGGCGCTCACCCCGGACGAGTCGGCGCTGATGCTGGTCGAGACCGCCACCCACCGGCTGCTGCGGGTGGAGCTGCCCACCGGGCGGGCCACCGTGCTGGCCGACCTGCCGGCGTACCCGGACAACGTCTCCGCCGTCGGCGACGGCACGTACTGGATCGCGCTGCCCAGCCCGCGCCTGCCGATCATGGAACGGTTGCTGCCCCACCCCCGGGTCCGCCAGCTCGTCGCGCTGCTGCCCGGAGCGGTGCAGCCGCAGCCGCGCCGCTACGGGCTGGTCGCGTTGGTCGACGGCGCCGGGCGGGTGCTGCGCACGCTGCACGGCCCGAGCGGCGCGTACCCGATGGTGACCGGCGTGCGGCAGCACGGCCGGCAGCTCTGGCTGGGCAGCCTGACCGCGACCGGCGTGGCCCGCGTCGACCTGGACTGAGGTCGGCGTGGGGCCGGCCCGCGCGGACGCGGGCCGGCCCTCGGCCGTTCCTCCCCCGGTTCAGCCGCCGCTGTTGCTCGCCGACGGGGTGGGCGCGGGCGACGACCCGCCGGCCACCGCGCCCGGGTGCGGCGTCGGGCTGTGCGTGGGCTTCAGTCCCGCCGGTACGGGCAGCGCGCTGCCCTTGGCGAACTCGTCCCAGCTCACGTTCCAGGCGGTGAAGCCGTTGCCCTGCGCCAGCGGCACCTCGGTGCCCTTGACGGTCACCAGGTCACCGACCTGCGTGACGCCCATCAGCCAGTCCGCCCCGGCGGCCGACACGTTGGTGCAGCCGTGCGAGGTGTTGTTGTAGCCCTGTTCCCCCTCCGACCACGGCGCCGAGTGGATGAACTCGCCGCCCCAGGTCAGCCGCTGGGCGTCGTCCACGTCGACCACGTAGCCGCCGTCCGGCTCGCCGCGGGTGTCGAACGTGGTGTGCTCGTGCTTCTCCATGATCACCATGGTGCCGCTGGAACTCGGCGTGCTCGGCTTGCCGAGGCTGACCGGCAACTTCCGGAGCACCTTGCCGTCCTGGTAGACCGTCATCTGCTTGGTGGTGTTGTCGATGTCGAGCGACACCTGCCGCCCCACCTTCGCGGTCGCCACCCGATCGGAGTCACCGACCGCCTCCTTGCCGATCGGCAGCCCCTCCAGCGCGCTGCGCACGCTGATCCGGGTGCCGGGCTTCCAGCGGTCCGGCGCCCGGTACTCGGCCTGCTTGCCGTCCGCCATCCACGACCAGGTGCCCGGCTGCGGCGGGTCGGTCTTGACGAACAACCGGCGCTGCACGTCCGCCCGCGCCGGTTCCGGAATGGGCGGGTCGAAACCGAGTACGACCGGCATCGCCGTCCCGTACGTCTGATCGTCCTGCAGATACAATTCGCTGGTGACGGCCGGTTTGGTGGATTTGGCCATGGTCGTGAACGTCGTCTTCTGTGTCGCCGTCTTCCCGGAATCCCCGGTCACGGTCACCTCGGCCGTGTACGTCCGGGAATTCGCCAGCGGCCGGTCCGGCACCCAACCGGATCCGTCCTCGCGCGCTCTCGCCGGCACCGGGCGGCCCTTGTCGTCGGTCAGCTTGACGCCGGTCACCCTGCCGTTGCTGGGCTTCGCCCCCACCTCCGCGCTGATCGGCACGTCGCGGGCCCGGTCGGCCGGCGTCACCGTGACCGACGGCGGGGCCGCCTCCGCCCGCTTCGCCACCGACTTCGGGCCGGCGGTGCACGCGCCGACCGCGAGCGGCGCGACCGCGACGGTCATCGCGAAAAGCGTCAGTCGCCGCCTCACAAACATATTTCGCCCCCCATTTCGGCATCCCCTCGCCCACATTCTGTAGGCCCGGCGTCACGGTGTGGCACCTTCGGCGGAATTGCTCAGAAACGGCTGCGCGAAATAGCCCGGCGACTCCCCGATCGGGACCCCGCGCACCCCAACGACCGGTATCGCCGGTCACCCGGGGTCCGGGAGATCTTGGTAGGAAATGGCCCCTGGAGGGGCCGAAACCTTCCAAGATCTACTGGATTCCCACACTGTGGATGGAAAATCTCGGCAGGCGATACAAGTGGGTGTGACGGGGCCAGCCGCGCGGGCGACGGGCTCGGCAGTACCGGTACCGGCGCGGACCGGACGGCCGCAGCCCCGGGCCAGGGCTGCGGCCGTCCGGCTCAGACGTTCGCGACCAGCAGGGCGGGGCGTTCCACACAGTCGGCCACGTGGCGCAGGAAGCCACCGGCCACCCCGCCGTCGCAGACCCGGTGGTCGAAGGTCAGGCTGAGCTGGGTCACCTTGCGGACCGCGAGCTGCCCGTCCACCACCCACGGCTTGTCCACGATCCGACCGACGCCGAGCAGCGCCGCCTCCGGATGGTTGATGATCGGCGTGGAGCCGTCCACCCCGAACACGCCGTAGTTGTTGAGCGTGAACGTCCCGCCGGTCAACCGCGCCGGGGGCAGCGTCCCGGCGCGGGCCGCCGCCGTGGTCTCGGCGAGCGCGGCCGCCAGCTCACCGGTGGTCAGCCGCTGGGCGTCGCGCAGCACCGGCACCACCAGGCCCCGGTCGGTCTGCGCGGCGATGCCCAGGTGCACCCCGGCGGACTGGACGATCCGCTCCCCCTCGGTGTCGACGCGCGCGTTGAGCTGGGGATACCTCCGTAGTCCGCTGAGGCAGATCCGGGCCAGCAGGGCCAGGATGCTCACCGGCGCGTCCGGCGTGGCGGCGTTGATCGCGGCCCGGGTCTCCAGCAGCCCGGTGGCGTCCACGTCGACCCAGATGGTCACCTCGGGGATCTCCCGACGGCTGCGGGAGAGCTTGTCGGCGATCACCTTGCGGATGCCGGTGAGCGGGACGACCACGTCCCCGTCGGCGGTCGGGGCAAGCCCGAGGTGCGCGGCGGGCGCGTCCGGCACCGCCGCCAGCCGGGGCGCCGGGGCGGCCACGGCGGCCTCCACGTCGGCGCGGCGGATCACGCCCCCCGGCCCGGTGCCGCGCAGCGACGCCAGGTCGACCCCGCGCTCCTTCGCCAACCGCCGCACGATCGGCGAGATGACCAACGGAGCGGCCTCCGCACGACCGCCCGGAGCGGCGACCTCTTCAGGCGGTGACGCGGCGGCCACCGGCGCCGGCACGCCGGGCTCGGGGGCGAGCGCCAGGCGGGGCCGGCGACGCCGCCGGCCCGAGCCGCCGTGCCCGGTGCCGTAGCCGATCAGGACGTTGCCGGAACCGGCCCGTTCCTCCTCGCGGTAGGTGGCGTGCGGGTCGGGGGCGGCACCGCCGTCGAGCGCGGCGATGGTGATCAGCGGCTGGCCGACCGGGCGGACCTCACCCGCCGCGCCGTGCAGCGCGACGACCCGTCCGGCGTACGGGCAGGGCACGTCGACCACGGCCTTGGCGGTCTCCACCTCGACCACGCTCTGGTCCACCGTGACCACGTCGCCGACCGCGACCCGCCACTCGACGATCTCCGCCTCGCTGAGCCCCTCACCCAGGTCGGGCAGGAGGAAGTCGCGGGTTCCCACGGTGGCGCTCATGCCGTGTTGACCGGGCATGACCTCACGGCCCTCGCTCCGCTCGGTGCGTTCGCTCATGCCGGGCCGACCGGGCATGACCTCACGGCCCTCGCTCCGCTCGGTGCGTTCGCTCATGCCGCCACCCACCGGCTGTCGGGCTGGTCGTCCCACTGCAGGCGGGCCACGGTGTCCAGCACCCGGTCCACCGAGGGCAGGTGGGTGTGCTCCAGCATCGGCGCCGGGTACGGGATGTCCAGGCCGGACACCCGCAGCACCGGCGCGTGCAGCGCGTGGAAGCAGCGCTCCTGCACCCGGGCGGCGATCTCGGCGCCGACCCCGGCGAAGCCCTGCGCCTCCTGGATCACCACGCAGCGGCCGGTACGGCGTACCGACGCGGTCACCGTGGCGTCGTCGAACGGCACGATGCTGCGCACGTCGACGACCTCCAGGTCCCAGCCCTCCTCCCGGGCCGCCTCGGCGGCGGCCAACGCGACCGGCACCGCCGGGCCGTACGCGACGAGGGTCGCGTCGGTGCCGGGCCGGCGCACCACGGCGGTGCCGATCGGCGCGGTGCGCGCCGGCAGCTCCGCCTCGGCACTGGAGAAGTAGAGCTTCTTCGGCTCCAGGAACACCACCGGGTCCGGGTCGTCGATCGCAGCGCGCAGCAGCGAGTACGCGTCGTCGACGGTGGCCGGGGTGACCACCTTCAGGCCGGGGGTGTGCGCGTAGTACGCCTCGGACGAGTCGCAGTGGTGCTCCACGCCGCCGATGCCACCGGCGTACGGGACCCGGATCACGATCGGCACGCTGAGCGCGCCGCGGGTGCGGTTGCGCAGCTTCGCCACGTGCGAGGCGATCTGCTCGAACGCCGGGTACGCGAACGCGTCGAACTGCATCTCGACCACCGGCCGCAGCCCGGACATGGCCAGCCCGACCGCGAAGCCGACGATGCCGGCCTCGGCGAGCGGGGTGTCGAAGCAGCGCTTGTCGCCGAAGCGGGCCTGCAACCCGTCGGTGATCCGGAAGACGCCGCCGAGCTGGCCGACGTCCTCGCCGAAGACGACCACCCGCTCGTCGTCGAGCAGCGCGTCGGCGAGCGCGGCGTTGAGCGCCTTCGCCATGGTCAGCGTGGCCATCAGGCGTCGCCCTCCTGGTCGCGGTCCGCGGCCAGCTCGGCCCGGACCAGTTCCCGCTGCTCGAGAAGTTGCGGCGTCGGTTCGGCGTAGACGTGGTCGAAGAGGCTGAGCGGGTCCACGGTGGGCTGGGAGTCCATCCGGTGGCGCAGCGTGGCGGCGTACGCCTCGGCCTCCTCGGCGACCGCCGCGACCGCGGCGTCGTCGAGCACGCCCCGGGCCCGCAGGTACGCCTCCAGCCGGGCGATCGGGTCGCGGTCGCGCCACGCCTCGACCTCGTCGGCGTCCCGGTAGCGGGTCTGGTCGTCGGCGTTGGTGTGCGGTTCCATCCGGTAGGTGTGCGCCTCGACCAGGTAGGGGCCCTTGCCGGCGCGGGCGTGCGCGACGGCGCGGTTCAGCACCGCCAGCACGGCCACCGGGTCGTTGCCGTCGACCTGCTCGCTGGGCACGCCGTAGCCGACGCCCTTGTAGGCCAGGCTCGGCGCGGCGGTCTGCCGGGACAGCGGCACGCTGATCGCGTACTTGTTGTTCTGCACCAGGAAGACGACCGGCGCCTTGAACACGGCCGCGAAGTTGATCCCCTCGTGGAAGTCGCCCTCGCTGGTGGCGCCGTCGCCGATGAACGTCAGCGCCACCGTGTCCCGCCCCTGGTACGACTCGCCGTAGGCCAGGCCGGCGGCGTGCACGCACTGGGTGGCCAGCGGGGTGCACTGCGGGGCGGTACGCGTGACGGCCGGGTCGTACCCGCAGTGCCAGTCGCCGCGCAGCAGCGTGAGCACCTCGACCGGGTCGAGGCCGCGGGCGGTCAGCGCCATCGACTCCCGGTAGGTGGGGAAGACCCAGTCGGAGTCGCGCAGCGCGAGCACGCCGCCGACCTGGCACGCCTCCTGGCCGCGCGCGGACGGGTAGACGGCGAGCCGGCCCTGCTTGGTCAGCGCGGTGGCCTGGGTGTCGAAGCGGCGGCCGACGACCATCCGGCGGTACATCTCGCGCAGCGTCTCGACCGGCGGCTCGGGGTAGTCGTCGCGGGGCCGCAGCGGGGTGCCGTCGGGGTCGAGCAGCCGGACCGGCTCGGCCTGCGGCAGCAGGCCGGCCGACGGGTCGGGAGCGGCCGGGTTGGCCGGCCGGCGGGTACGCGGGGATGCCCTGCGGACCGCCTGGGGTGTGGTCGTCACGGCGGGGACCTCCTGGACGTGTGGTGGCCCTATGCTCCTGCTCATGGATGATTGACTCAACATCCGCGATGAAGGCGGGACGAATGGCACGGGAGGGTGAGCGGAGTGAGCCAGGAGACCGGCGCCACAGCGGGCCCGGCGGCCGGAACGGGACGTTCGGCCGGGCCGCTCGACGAGGTCGACCGGCGGATCCTGCGTGAGCTGGTCGCGGACGCCCGGCTCTCCATCCGCACGCTGGCCGAACGGGTGCACGTCTCGCGCACCAACGCGTACGCCCGGGTGGAGCGGCTGCTGCGCGACGGCGTGCTGACCGGTTTCACCGCCCGGGTGGCGCCGGAGCCGGCCGGGTTGGGCACGTCGGCGTACATCGCGCTGACCATCGAGCAGAACACCTGGCGGGAGGTCTCCGCCGAGCTGGCGCAGGTGCGCTACATCGAGCACGCGGCGCTGCTCAGCGGCGAGCACGACGTGCTGGCGCTGGTCCGCGCGCCGGACAACGCCACGCTGCGGGACGTGGTGCTGGACCGGGTGCAGAGCATCGCCGGGGTGCTCTCCACCCGCACCTGGCTGGTCTTCGAGGAGTTCGACGGCGCGCGCACCCCGTGGGCCGAGCGATAACACGAATAAATACCAGAGACTACCCAATCGGGCATTCATCGGTCAATAGCTCCTAAACTGCCGGCGTGGCCATACCAACACATTTCTGGACCGAGACCCGACCCGCGGCGCCGGCGCCGCGGGCCACGCCGCCGGCACGCGTCCCCTCGTCGTTCCGGGGGGACATCGAAGGCATGCGGGCGGTCGCCGTGCTGCTCGTGCTCCTCGGCCACGCCGGGGTGCCGTACCTGGCCGGCGGCTTCGTCGGCGTGGACGTGTTCTTCGTGATCTCCGGCTTCCTCATCACCGGCCTGCTGCTCGACGAACTCGACCGGCGCGGCCAGATCTCCCTGGCCGGCTTCTACGCCCGGCGGGCGAAGCGTCTCCTGCCCGCCGCCGCGACCGTCCTCGTCGCCACGCTGGTGCTGACCTACTTCTTCATCCCGCGGACGCGCTGGTCCGCGACCGCCTGGGACGTCGTCGCCAGCGCGGGCTACGTGATGAACTGGCGGATGGCCGCCCAGTCGCTCGACTACGTCGCCGTCAACGCGGCGCCGAGCGCGGTGCAGCACTTCTGGTCGCTCGCCGTGGAGGAGCAGTTCTACCTGGTCTGGCCACTGCTGCTGATCCTGCTCGGGTGGGTGGGCCGGCATTGGCGCAGGGGCCGGCGCGGCCTCTTCCTGGCCGGGCTGGCGCTGATCGCGGTCCCCTCGTTCCTCTGGGCGCTGCGCACCTCGCCCGCCGACCCGTCGGCGTACTTCGTCACCACCACCCGGATGTGGGAGTTGGCGCTGGGTGGCGCGATCGCCGTCGCGGCCACCGGGCTGGCTCGGGCACCACGCGCGCCGGCCGCCGTCCTGGCCTGGGCGGGACTGGTGACCGTCGTCGGCTCGGCCGCGTTGATCGACACGGAATCCGGCTTCCCGGGCCATGCCGCGCTCGGTCCCACCCTCGGCACCGCCGTGGTGATCGCATTCGGGACGGCCGCCGGCCGAGCAGGGCCCGTCCTCCTGCTCGGCCGCCGACCGTTGCGGGCCGTCGGCGCGCTCTCCTACTCGCTGTACCTGTGGCACTGGCCGCTTCTGATCGCCGCGCAGGCCCGGTTCGGCGACCTGAACACCGGCGAGGCGCTCGCGGTCGTGGCGGTGTCGGCGATCCCCGCCGTGCTCACCTACCACTTCATCGAGAACCCGGTCCGACGGTCCCGGAGCCTGACCGACCGGCCGTCGCTGGCCCTGCGCGTCGGCGCGCTCTGCACCGGTGCCACCGCACTCGCCGCGGTGGCGTTCCACCTGGCCGTTCCCACGTCGGCGGCGCCCGGGACCGCCTCGGTGATCATGGGTCAGGTTCCCGGCAGCACCGCGTCCGCGTCGACGACGCGCCCGCCCGGCGCCGCCGCCCTGGGCGCCGCACCCCGCACCAGCCCGGCCGGCGTGCCGGTCGACCGGGTCAGCTCGATGACCCCCGACCCGATGTCCGCCGTGCAGGACGCCCAGCAGGTCAAGGCGCCGGGTTGTCACGTCGACCTGACGTCCGCGACGCCCAAGGACTGCGTCTACGGCAAGCCGGACGGGACGACCCGTGTCGCGCTCGTCGGCGACTCGCACGCGGACCACTGGGTGCCGGCGATGCGGGTGGTGGCGGAGAAGAACGGCTGGCGTCTGGTCACCTACACGAAATCCGGGTGCCCCTTCCTGGCGGCGGAGATCAGGTTGAACGGCCGGCCGTACACGTCCTGCCGGGCCTGGAACGACGCGGTCCGGGAGCGGCTGCTCGGCGCCGACCGTCCCGACGTGCTCGTGGTCACCCACTCGGAGTACCCGATCGTGGGCGAGGCCAAGACGGACGTGCGGGCGGCGATGGCCCGGGAACTGCGCAGGACGTGGACCGGAATGGTCGAGGCCGGCGTGCCAGTGGTGGTGATCCGGGACACCCCGTTGCAGCTCAAGGACATCGCCGCGTGCGTGGCCCAGAACCCGGAGCACCTGACCCGCTGCACCACCCCCCGCGACGAGGCCCTCAACTACGGCGGCGGCCCGGCCCAGGAGAAGGCGGCGGCCGGACTCGACGGCGTCCGCCTGATCGACCTGAACGACTGGATCTGCCCCGCGAGCCGGTGCGCGCCGGTGATCGGCGGCGTCCTGGTCTGGCGCGACGGCCACCACCTGACCGCCACCTACGCGGAGACCCTCGCACCCCGACTCGACATCGCGCTCAAGCCGGCGATGGCGGCGCTGCGCGCTCATCGTTAGCCGCCGGGAGGTCGGCCGGGTTCAGCGCTCCGGCGGTGGCTCCAGGCCCTCCCGGTCGGCCAGCTCCAGCAGCGGCTCCAGCGAGTGCCGGCGGCCGTCCAGGCCGGCGTGCGGATCACCGCGGTCGGCGAAGCGGGCCGGCATGCTGAGCACGTCGAAGTCCTCCGGCCGGGCGTCGTCCAGCTCGGCCCAGTCCAGCGGCGCCGAGACCAGCGCCCGGGGCGTGGGCCGGATCGAGTACGCCGACGTCATGGTGTGGTCGCGGGCCATCTGGTTGTAGTCGACGAAGACCGGTCGGTCGCGCTGGTCCCGCCACCAGGTGGTGGTGACCAGGTCGGGCCGGCGTCGCCGCATCTCCCGCCCGAGCGCCAGCACCGCCCGCCGGCACTCGCCGAAGCTCCACCGCGGCTCGATCGACAGGTAGACGTGCAGGCCCCGCCCGCCGGTGGTCTTCGGGAAGCCCTCCATGCCCAGCTCGGCCAGGAACGCGCGCACCTCGTGGGCCACCGGCACCACCTGGGCGAACTCCACCCCGGGCATCGGGTCCAGGTCGATGCGCAGCTGGTCGGGGTGCTCCACGTCGGCCGACGAGACCGGCCACGGGTGGAACCGCAGCGTGCCCAGGTTCGCCGCCCAGATCACCACCGCCAGCTCGCTCGGCGCCACCTCGTCGGCGGTCCGTCCGCTGGGGAACGTGATGTGCGCGGTGCGCACCCAGTCGGGCGCACCGGCCGGCAACCGCTTCTGATAGAACGCGTCGCCCCGGTTGGTCTGCCGGGTGGCGATCGTCGCGCCCTCGAACACGCCGCGCGGCCAGCGTTCCAGCATGGTGGGCCGGTCCCGCAGGGCGCGCAGCACGCCGTCGCCGACGGCGAGGAAGTAGCGCACCACGTCCAGCTTGGTCAGCCCGCGCTCGGGGAAGTAGGGCTTGTCGGGGCTGGAGACGCGGACCAGCCGCTCCCCCACCCGGATCTCCTCGGCCGCCGTGGTCGCCACGCCACACACCGTAGGGCACCGACCGGCGTCGCGCGGGCATCTCGTCAGGTGATCAGCAGGACGCCGACCACGATCAGCGGGACCGAGACGAACAGGAAGATGCCGACGCCGGTGAGCACCCGGCCGCCGCCGGCGTCCTCGCGCTCCGGCGCCAGCCCGAACGTGGACCGGGCCGGCAGCATGCCGATCCGGCTCAGCGTCAGGTCGCCGGTCATCCCGATCACGGCCCCGACCAGCAGGAACGCCACGCCGACCCGGTGCACGAAGTCGCCGCCGGCGACCGCCACCCAGATGCCGACCGCCACCGTGATCGCCACCACCGCGATCACGAAGAGCACCAGCGCCTCCCGCAGACCCCGGACCACCGTCGACATGCGCACCTCCCCGACCGGGCCACCCGACCCGGCGGACATTCTGCCGGGTCGATGCCGGCTCGCGCTGCCCCGTGGCCGGGAGCCGTCGGGACCCGGCCGGACGAGCCGGCGGGCCGGCCGGCGCGGTTACCGGGCGCGGGGCCCGGGTACCGGGAGCCGCATGGCGGAGTTGGCAGCGCTCTGGATCGTCCGGCACGGCGAGAGCACCGCGAACGTCGCGGCCACCGCGGCCGAGACGTCCGGTGCCGAGCTGATCGACCTCACCCACCGGGACGCGGACGTGCCGCTGTCGCCCACCGGCGAGGAGCAGGCCCGGGCGACCGGGCGGTGGCTGGCCGGCCTCCCCGCGGAGCGCCGGCCCGAGGTGGCGGTGGTGTCGCCGTACCTGCGCGCGGTGCGCACCGCCGAGCTGGCGCTGGCCGGCACCGGCGTGCCGATGAGCCGCGACGAGCGGCTGCGCGACCGGGAGCTGGGCATCCTCGACGGGCTCACCGGGCACGGCGTACGCCGACGCCACCCCGAGGAGGCCCGGCGGCGGGACCGGCTCGGCAAGTTCTACTACCGGCCGCCGGGCGGCGAGTCCTGGACCGACGTGGCGCTGCGGCTGCGGGCCCTCCTCGGCGACCTGCGCCGCGACCACGAGGGCGGCCGGGTGCTGCTGTTCGGCCACGACGCGCTGGTCTTCCTGCTCCGCTACCTGGTGGAGGGGCTGACCGAGGCGGAGCTGATGGCGCTCACCCGTGAGCACGTGATCGCCAACTGCTCGGTGACCGGCTGGCGCGCCGACGGCGCGGGCCGGCTCGCGCCGGAGATGTTCAACGACGTGACCCACCTGCACCGGCAGGGGGCGCGGCCCACCAGGGAGGACGAGGTCCATGCCGAGCCGGTCTGACGTGATCACCCCCGCGCTGCTGCGGGACTGGGCGTTGCCGGTGCCCTCCGGCGGCAAGGAGGCACGCGGCACGGTGCTGGTGGTCGGCGGTTCCCGGTTCACGCCCGGGGCGGTGCTGCTGGCCGGCGTCGCCGCGCTGCGCGCCGGCGCCGGCGTGCTCCAGCTCGCCGCCCCCGAGTCGACCGCCACGGCACTGAGCATCCAGGTCCCGGAGGCGCTGGTGGTCGGCCTGCCGGAGACCGGCGAGGGCGCGGTCCGGGGCGACCCCGGTGACGTGCTCGGCGGGTTGGTCGCCGATGCGGACGTGGTGACCGTCGGCCCCGGGTTGAACGACATCGACGCCACCCGGGAGCTGCTGCGCCTGGTGCTCGACGCGGCCGGCCGGGAGACCGCGCTGGTGCTCGACGCGTACGCGCTCGGCGCGCTCAGCCACGAGCCGGAGCTGCTGGTCGGCTCCGGCCGCAAGGTGGTGCTCACGCCGAACCTCACCGAGGCCCGCCACCTGCTCGGCCGGGACCCCGGCGACGACCTCGACGCCGAGGCGGTGGAGCTGGCCGGCCGGTACGAGGCGGTGGTCTCGCTCTACGGCCACATCGCCACCCCGGACGGCCGGGCCTGGCGGGAGGAGAGCGGCGACGCCGGGCTGGGCACCTCCGGCAGCGGCGACGTGCGGGCCGGGCTCCTCGCCGGGCTGCTCTCCCGCGGCGCCGACCCGGCGCAGGCCGCGTGCTGGGCGGCGTTCGCGCACGCGGTCAGCGGGCAGCGGCTGGTGCCCCGCTACGGCCGGATCGGCTTCCTCGCCCGCGAGCTGCTCGACGAGATCCCGTACACGTTGGCCACCGTCTGACGGTCGACACGCGGCGGCGAGGGTGTGTGTAACACCACACGGCACCGCCGCGCTGATCCGGTGAAGGGCGCGCAGTCTGCGCGTCCTCCACCGGATCGGCCCCCTGGGAGTACGTGTGAACAACCTTCGTCGCAAGACACTGGCCGCCGCGTCCGCCGTGACGCTCGGCGCCGGCCTCGCCGTCACCGGTGGCCTGGCGCCGGCGGCAGCCGCCGGACCGGAGACCTCGTACCTGGTCCTCGCCCCGCAGGGCGCCACCACCGGCAAGGCCGCCGCCCGGGTGGCCGCCGCCGACGGCACCGTGGTGGCCAGCTACGACCAGATCGGCGTGCTCGTCGCCCGCTCGACCAACCCGGACTTCGCCGCCCGGGTGGCCGGCGCGGGCGTCGAGTCGGTCGCCTCCACCGCCGGCCTCGGCACCGCCCTGGACGAGGGCGAGACGGTCGAGGTCCCGGCGGCGCAGGTCGCCGCCGACCCCACCCGCGAGCCGCTCTACGGCCAGCAGTGGGACATGGACATGATCCGCGTCCCGCAGGCCCACGCGGTGACCACGGGCCGCCCCGACGTCGTCGTCGGCGTCCTGGACAGCGGCATCTCCAGCACCCACCCGGACCTGGCGACCCAGATCGCCAAGGACAAGAGCACGTCCTGCGTCGGCGGCGTCACCGACACCACCGAGGCGGCCTGGAACCCGACCAACAGCGACCACGGCACCCACGTGGCCGGCACCATCGCCGCGGCGATCAACGGCGTCGGCGTCACCGGCGTCGCGCCGGGGGTCAAGGTCGCCGCCGTCAAGGTGGTCAACGACGACGGCTACATCTTCCCGGAGGCCGCGGTCTGCGGGTTCCTGTGGGCGGCCGACCACGGGATGCGGCTGACGAACAACAGCTACTACATCGACCCGTGGGAGCTGAACTGCCGCAACGACGCGCGGCAGCGCCCGGTGTGGCAGGCCGTGCAGCGGGCGATCCGCTACTCGCAGTCCAAGGGCGTGCTCAACGTGGCGTCCGCCGGCAACTCGAACTACGACCTCGCCCACAAGATCACCGACACCGGCAGCCCGAACAACGGGACGCCGGAGGAGCGCGAGAACCTGACCAACGCCTGCCTCGACCTGCCGGCCGAGGCGCCCGGCGTGGTGACCGTCGGCGCGGTGGGCCCGACCGGCGCGAAGAGCTACTACTCCTCGTACGGGCAGGGCGTGATCGACGTGACGGCGCCGGGCGGCGACACCCGGTTCCGGACCCAGGGCGCGCGCTCGACGTCGACCGACGGCATCCTGTCGACCACCTTCAACACGGTGACCCGCACCAACGGGTGGGGCTACAAGCAGGGCACGTCGATGTCCGGCCCGCACGCCACCGGCGTCGCGGCGCTGGCGTTGTCGGCGCACCCGGGCATGACCCCGGGCCAGTTGTCGTCGTTCCTGGAGCGCACGGCGGTGGCGAAGTCCTGCCCGGCCGGCGTCTACAACCCGGTGCCGCTGATCCCGGCGGGCCCGAACGCCTACGACGCGACCTGCTCCGGCGGCAACCGCAACGGGTTCTACGGCGCCGGCCTGGTCGACGCGTACAACGCGGTGCGGTAACCCCGACCGGCACCGACCGGGCCCGGCACGATCGTGCCGGGCCCGGTCCGTTTGTCCTGGTCGGGCGTCGGGTAGGGGGCCTCATCAGTCGACCTAGGAGGTAACCCGGTGTCCACCGACGCGATCGTCCTGCTCAAGGAGGACCACAAGGAGATCCGCCGTCTGTTCAAGGCCTTCCAGGATGCCGAGGACGGGCCGCCGAGCAAGCGCGGGAAGATCGTGACGCAGATCCTCGAGGCGCTGACGGTGCACACCTACCTGGAGAACGAGGTGATGTACCCGGAGGTCCGCAAGCTGGTGCCGGACGTCGAGGACGACATCCTCGAGTCGTACGAGGAGCACCACGTCGCGGACGTGCTCTGCCTCGAGTTGTCCGCCATGGACGCCGACGACGAGCGGTTCGTCGCCAAGACGACGGTGCTGATCGAGAACGTGCTGCACCACGTCGAGGAGGAGGAGCAGGAGTGGTTCCCGAAGGTGCGCGACGCGCTCGGCCGTAACCAGCTCCAGGAGATCGGCCAGCGGATGCTCGACCTGCGCCCTCAGGCGCCGAAGACGCCGACCGCCCCGAAGGCGCTGAAGAAGGCGCGCGACGCCGTGGTCGCCTGAGCCCGGGTGTAAGGCGGGGCCCCCTTTTAACACGTGGATGTTAAGAGGGGGCCCCGCCTATGCAGAATGCGTTAAGAAGGGGCCCCGCCTTACCTCCCTCTCCCGGAGGGCCGGCGGGCCGGCCCCGCTCTCGGTGTGCCCCACGGCGGGCCGCCCAACCCCGCAGGCCCGGTCCGGGACCGACCGCTAGGATTTCCCACGGGCCGTGACTGGCGCTGGAGATGGAGCACCATCGGGGAGCGGCCTCGTCATGAGGACGCATGCCGAGCGCCTGGGCCTTCCGCACGTCACCAGGAGGTCGCATGTCGCACAACGCCGAGTCCACCGCCTTCCGCAGCGCGCTGGAGGTGATCCGCGGCGTCGAGCCGCGGGTGGCGGACGCCATCTCCGCGGAGTTGGCCGACCAGCGCGAGTCGCTGAAGTTGATCGCCAGTGAGAACTACGCCTCCCCCGCGACGCTGCTGGCCATGGGGAACTGGTTCAGCGACAAGTACGCCGAGGGCACCGTCGGTCGACGTTTCTACGCCGGCTGCCAGAACGTGGACACCGTCGAGGCGCTCGCCGCCGAGCACGCCCGGGAGCTGTTCGGGGCCGCCCACGCGTACGTGCAGCCGCACTCCGGCATCGACGCCAACCTGGTCGCGTTCTGGGCGATCCTGGCCGACCGGGTCGAGTCCCCCGCGCTGAAGAAGGCGCAGGTGCGCCACGTCAACGACCTGACCGAGGCGGACTGGTTCGCGCTGCGGCGCGAGCTGGGCGACCAGCGGATGCTGGGCATGTCGCTGGACGCCGGCGGCCACCTCACCCACGGCTTCCGGCCGAACATCTCCGGCAAGATGTTCGACCAGCGCAGCTACGGCACCGACCCGGCCACCGGGCTGATCGACTACGACAAGGTCGCCGCGGCGGCCCGGGAGTTCCGGCCGCTGATCCTGGTCGCCGGTTACTCGGCGTACCCGCGGAAGGTCAACTTCCGGATCATGCGGGAGATCGCCGACTCGGTCGGCGCCACGTTCATGGTCGACATGGCGCACTTCGCCGGCCTGGTCGCCGGCAAGGTCTTCACCGGCGACTTCGACCCGGTGCCGCACGCGCACATCGTCACCACCACCACGCACAAGTCGCTGCGCGGGCCGCGCGGCGGCATGGTGCTCTGCGGCCCGGAGCTGGCCGACCAGGTGGACCGCGGCTGCCCGATGGTGCTCGGCGGCCCGCTGCCGCACGTGATGGCCGCCAAGGCGGTCGCGCTGGCCGAGGCCCGCCGGCCCGACTTCGCCGACTACGCCCAGCGGATCGTGGACAACGCGCAGGCGCTCGCCGACGGGCTGCTGCGCCGGGGCGCGACGCTGGTCACCGGCGGCACCGACAACCACCTGGTGCTCATCGACGTGTCCGGCTACGGCCTGACCGGCCGGCAGGCCGAGCAGGCGCTGCTGGACTCCGGCATCGTGACGAACCGCAACGCGGTGCCGCAGGACCCGAACGGCGCGTGGTACACGTCCGGCGTCCGGATCGGCACGCCGGCGCTGACCACCCGCGGGCTGGGCACCGCCGAGATGGACGCCACCGCCGAGCTGATCCACACCGTGCTCACCCGGACGAGCCCCGGCACCGGCCCCGACGGCGCACCGTCGAAGGCGAAGTACGTGCTGGACCCCGCGGTGGCCGAGCAGGTCGGCAAGCAGGCCGCCGACCTGCTCACCCCGTTCCCGCTCTACCCCGAGGTCACCCTCGGCTGAGCCGCTGTCACCCGGCAGGGGCCGGCACCCGCGCGGGTGCCGGCCTCTGCCGTCAGCGCAGCGGGCGCTTGAGGTGGTAGCGGTGCACCTCGGTGCTGCCCTGCACGTTGTTCACGTCCTCGGCGGCGGTGACCAGCTCCCAACCCTCGCGACCCACGCGGTTGAGGTGCGCGACCGCGGTGTCACCGTACGCGGTGACGTCGGTGCGGGACCCGTCCGGGCCGTACCAGACGAACGAGACGTGGAAATTCCGGCCCTGCCCCTGATAGCGGCGGACCAGCAACGCGTACTCCCAGGCAACCATCCGTCCATTATCAACGGACACCGGGTCGCCGGGGAACACGGGTGGTGCCGGAACCGCGACCCTGCGGCGTCAGGCCGGCGCGCCCACCGCGGCCGTGGCGTCCGCGACCAGCGCGGCGAGCCGGTCCAGGCCCACGTCGATCTGCGCCGGGGTGACCGCGCTCACCGACAGTCGCAGCGCGTTCACCGGCGTGCCGGCGTCGTAGAAGTGCGCCATCGGGGTCCAGAGCACGCCGTACTCCCGGGCCGAGCGGTGCAGCAGCGCGTCGTCGACCGGGAACGGCACGGTGACCACCACGAAGAAGCCACCGGCCGGCACGGTCCAGCGCACCGGTCCGCCGGTCGGGAAGCGCCGGGCCAGGCCGTCGACCAGGTGGGTGAGGTTGCGGGCGTACGCGGCCCGCTCCCGGACGTTCGCGGCCACCAGCGAGCAGTCGTGCGCCAGCAACGCGCCGCCGATCACCGCCTGGCTGATCGGCGACGTGTTGACAGTGACCATGCTCTTGATCTTGGCGAGCTGGTCGGCGAACGGACCGACGGTGCCGTCCGCGCCCCCCACCCGCTGGTCCGCGACCACGTAGCCGACCCGGGCGCCGGGCAGCACCGTCTTGGCGAACGAACCGAGATAGACCACCCGACGGGCGGTGTCCAACGCCTTGAGCGTGGGGCGGCGGTCCACGCCGGCGGCCGGGAACAGGCCGTACGGGTTGTCCTCGATCAGCAGCAGCTCCTCCTCGGCGGCCAGGTCGAGCAGCCGGCGGCGCTGGGCGGTGTCCATGCTCACCCCGGACGGGTTCGCGAAGTCCGGCATCACGTAGCAGGCCCGGGGCCGCAGCCCCTCGGCGCGGGCCCGGCGCACCCCGGCCCGCAGGTCGGCCAGGTCGACACCGTCCGGCCCGCCGGCCACCGGACGCACCGGCAGGTCGACCAGGCGGGCCGCGCCGGTCAGCCCGACGTACGTCGGCGCCACCGCGAACAGCACGTCGGCCGGGTCGGCCCGCAACGCGCGCAGCACCAGGAACATCGCCTCCTGGCAGCCGACCGTCACCACGATCGTCTCCGGGTCGACGGTGAGCCCCTCGTCGACGGCGAGGTGGCGGGCGATCAGGTGGTGCACGATGCCCTTCGTCCGGCCGTACTGCAACAGCGTCCGGTCGACCTGGGCCGGGCTCAGCCCCAGGTCGTCGGCGAGGTGCGCCCGGAACCGGTCCAGGTGGCCGGGCAGCAGCGCCGAGTCGAAGAACTCCTCGTACGGCCGGCCGGCGGCCAGCGACACCGCGTCCGGATAGTGCTGCGCCACCTCGTTGAGGAAGTTCATCGAGTTCAGCGCCGGGTCACCGACGCTGCCGTGCAGCGCCTCGACGGCCAGGTCCACCGGTTCCACGTCAGGCTCCGATCCGGGTGCGCAGCCGCCGGGCCGAGGCCGGGTCGGGACAGCCGCTGAGGATGAGCGCGTCGCGCAGCTCGGCCGCGAGCAGCGCCAGGGCGGCCTCCGCCCCGGCCCGGCCGCCGGCGGCGAGCGCCCAGAGCAGCGGCCGGCCGACCAGCACACCGGCCGCGCCGAGCGCCAGCGCGCGCAGCACGTCGACGCCGCCACGGATGCCGCTGTCCAGCAGCACCGCGCACCGCTCCCCCACCGCGTCGACCACCTCCGGCAGCACGCTCGCGCTGGCCGGGGCGGCGTCGAGCTGCCGGCCGCCGTGGTTGGAGACCACCACCGCGTCCACCCCGGCGTCCGCCGCGCGGACCGCGTCGCGCGCGTCCAGGATGCCCTTGACCAGCAACGGCACCGGGGTACGCGCCCGCAACCAGGCCAGGTCGGCCCAGCTCACCGCCGGCGCGAAGACCGCGCCGGTGTGCGCCGCCACCGCCGAGACGCCGGGCGTGCCCCGGTGGGCCAGGTCGTCCCGCCCGCCGGGCAGGTTGGCGGCGGTGACGTGCGCCGGCAGCGCGAAGCCGTTGCGCACGTCGCGCAGGCGCCGGCCGAGCACCGGCACGTCGACGGTGAGCATCACCGCCGCGCAGCCCGCGCTCGACGCCCGGTCGAGCAGGTCCCCCACCAGGCCCCGGTCGCGCAGCCAGTAGAGCTGGAACCACACCGTCCCGCCGGCCGCCGCGATCTCCTCGACCGGCGTGCTGGACAACGTGCTCGCCACGTAGGGCACGCCCGCCGCGCCGGCCGCCGCCGCCAGCGCCGGCTCGCCGTCGGCGTGCAGCAACCGCTGGTACGCCATCGGCGCGACCGCCACCGGCAACGCGGCCCGGCCCCCGGGCAGCGGCGCCTCGGTGGTCGGCTCGTCCACACCGGCCAGCATCCGGGGCAGCACCGCCACCCGGTCCAGCGCGGCCCGGTTGGCGGCCAGCGCGGTCTCCGCGCCGCTGCCGCCGTCGACGAAGTCCCACACGTCGGCCGGGAGCACGGCCCGGGCCAGCGCGGCGAAGTCCGCCAGGCTGGCCGGCGGCACGAAGCCGGCCCCCGGCGCGTCCGCCCGGGTCGGGGCGCCGTCCGGCGCGCCGCCGGTCGACTCAGCCATGACCGACGCCCCCCGCCGGAGCCGAGACGTCGGCGTCCCCGCCGGTCACCGGCCCCGCGTCGAGGCCGAGGCGCCGGCGCAGGAACGTGGCCACCCGCTGCTGGGCCTCGCGGCCGGCGTCGAACACCCCCGGCATGGCGAAGAAGCCGTGCACCATGCCCGGGTAGTCGGCCGTCTCGGTGGGCACCCCGGCCCCGCGCAACCGGGACGCGTACCGCTCGCCCTCGGCGTGCAGCGGGTCGTGCCCGGCCGTGACGACGAGCGCCGGCGGCAGGCCGGACAGGTCCTCGGCGAGCAGCGGCGAGGCGAGCGGATGGGCCGCGTCCGCCGGGTCGGCGAGGTAGTGGCCGCGGTACCACGCCACCGAGTGCCGGTTGAACAGCAGCGGGTCCTCCTCGCCGGTCGGCCGCCGGCCCGGGCGCTGGTCGGTGTTCGGGTAGACCAGCACCTGGGCGGCGAGCCGGGGACCGCCGTCGGCGCGGGTCAGCAACGTCACCGCGGCGGCCAGGTTGCCGCCGGCGCTGTCCCCGCCGACGGCCAGCCGGCCCGGATCGACGCGGAACTCGTCGGGTCGGGCGGCCAGGTGACGCAGCGCGGCGTGGCAGTCGTCCACCGCGGCCGGGAACGGGTGCTCGGGGGCGAGCCGGTAGCCGACCGTCACGGTCTGGCAGCCGACGAGGTTGACCAGGCGGCGGCAGATCCCGTCGGCGGTGTCCACGCTGCCGAGCGTCCAGCCGCCGCCGAAGAACCAGACGAGTGTGGGCAGCGGACCGTCACCGGCCGGCCGGTGGACCCGCACCGGCAGCGGCCCGGCCGGGCCGGGCACGGTCGTGTCGCGTACCTCGGCGACCGGCTCGACCGCGCCGCCGCCGGCGCGGATCGCGGCGAGGTCGGCGGCGCGGGCCTGCGCCAGGGTCTGGGTGTAGAGCGGCACCGCGCCGGCCGCCGCCCGCGCGGCCCGCCACGCGACCACCTGCGGATCGAGCGTCATCCGGCCTCCCCGGTGGTGACGAAGAGCTTGTCGATGCCGCGCAGGAAGAGGCTACCGCTGTAGCTGTACGGCTGGGTGACAGCGAGCCGGGGGAAGCGGGCGAACAGCCGGGGCAGCGCGAGCCGGCCCTCCAGTTTCGACACCGCGGAACCGAGGCAGAAGTGCAGCCCGACGCCGAAGGCCAACGACGGCGGGCCGTCCCGGTGCGGGTCGAAGCGGTCCGGGTCGGGGAAGCGCGCCGGGTCACGGTTGGCGGCGGCGACCAGCAGCAGCACGTCGTCGCCGCCGGCGACCGGCACGCCGTCCAGTTCGGTGTCGGCCGGCGCGGACCGGGCCAGGAAGTGCACCGGGCTCTCCAGCCGCAGCACCTCGTCCACGCAGCCCCGGGCGAGCGCGTCGTCACCGGGCAGCGCGGCGGTCACCTCCGGGTGCGCGAGCAGCAGCGGCAGGCCGTTGCTGAACATGTAGACGGTGGTGACGAAGCTGGCGTTGAACAGCACGATCAGGTTGCTGATCAGCTCGTCCTCGGTGAGGTCGACACCGCCCGCGTCGAGCACCTCGACCAGCCCGCTGATCAGGTCCTCGGCGGGGGCACGGCGGCGGTGGGCGATCAGGTCGCGGTAGTAGGCCCGCAGCTCCTCGGCGGCCTGGTTGGCCCGGGCCAGCCGCTCCGGCGTCTTGCCGGCGACGTCCATGTACTCGTCGATCCAGTCGACCCGCTGCCGGTACCAGGCCAGGTCGGCGGCGGGCAGGCCGATGAACTCGGCCATCACCAGGGCCGGGACCGGGTACGCGAAGTCGGCGACGAAGTCCACCTCGGTGCCGTCCGCGCCGGCCTCGGCCATCGCGTCCAGGCGTTCGGTGACGATCCGCACCACCACCGGCTCCAGCGCGCCGAGCCGGCGCGGGGTGAACGTCTTGGCGAACACCGCGCGCATCCGGGTGTGGTCCGGCGGGTTGACGAACATCATCGAGGTGAGGAAGGTGCGCAGGATCTCCTGCTCCTCCCAGCCGGGCGGGAAGCCCTTGTACCACCCCGGATCGCGCAGGATCCGGTCCACCACGTCGTACCCGCCGGCGACGGCGGTGACGGTGCTGTGCTCGGCGCGGACCGGAAGGGCGTTGATCGGCCCGAGCGCGTGCAGGGCCGCGTAGAAGGGATAGGGGTTCTGCCGGCCCTGCTCGCTGTACAGGCCGGTCAGGATCTCGCTGACGTCCACGGCGGTTCTTCCTCCCCAGGAAAAGGCGGCGGGGGCGGCCGCCGTGTCGACGCCGCCCCCGCCCGGTGTCACAGCCCGAGCAGTCGCAGGGGGACGGCGTTCGCCATCGCCTGCGCGCCCGCGTCGTTCGGGTGGATGTGGTCCCCGGAGTCGTACGCCGGCAGCAGCCGGCTCGGCTGCGCCGGGTCGCGCAGCACGGCGTCGAAGTCGAGCACGCCGTCGAACTCGGCCCGGCCGGCCCCGCGCAGCCAGGCGTTGACGGCGTTGCGGGTGGCGTCCTTCTCCTCGGTCCACACGCCCGGCCCGCCGTTGCCCTCGTACGGCGTGATGGTGCCGACCAGGCTGGTCAGCCCGCGCGCCTTGACCTGCTGGTTGAGCTGCCGCAGCGAGGCGATGATCGCCTCGCTGCTGTCGCCGTTCATCCAGATGTCGTTGATGCCCAGGTGGGTGACGACGGTCCGGACGCCGGTCTGCGGGAACACGTCCTCGTTCAGCCGGGCCAGCGCGTTCGGGCCCAGCTCGTAGTAGCCGGGGAAGCCGCCCGCGCCGGGCTCCGGGCCCTCGTGGTTGAGCCGGTTGCCGGCCAGGCTGAGGTTGAGCACGCCCGGCGTACGGACCTCCGGGCGGGCGTCGATCAGCCGCTCGGCGAGCAGGTCCGGCCAGCGCTTGTCCGCGTTGACCGTGCTGCCGTTGCCGTCACCGATGGAGTCGCCGAGCACCACCACCGAGCCCGGCGTGACCTTGCGCTCCACGTCGATGCCGGAGAGGAACATCCAGCAGCAGTTCGGCTTGATGGTGAAGCCGGCGCCGCCGGCCGCGGTGGTCAGGTCGGTCGCGCCGATGAAGTTGGTGACCCGGGACTGGCCGTGGAACGTGACCGGCCCGGTGAGCACCGGGAAGTACAGGGTGACCACCAGGTCCTCCTGCTCGGCGACCGGGTAGCCCAGCGGGTCGCTGAGCAGCTCGGCGCCCTTGTTGATGGTGGCCGACGTGCCGCCGGAGAACGTCAGCTCCCGGACGCTGGCCGGGTCCACGTCGGACAGGTCGTCGGCGGTGGCGGTGTTCGGCCGGGCGACGGTGGCGTGACCGACCTTGACGGCCTGCTCGCCGTAGAGGTTGGTGAGCCGGACCCGCAGGCGCGGACCGCCCACCGTGGTCTGCACCGTCATCCGGATGCTCTGGTCGTTGAGGCCGGTGTTGGTCAGCCCCACGGTGTTCCCGCGGGTCACCGCGGCGGCCCAGCTGCCCGCCCACTCGGTGCGCCCCTGCTTGGCGCGCTCGGTGTCGGTGGGGCCGGCGCTCGCGGTGACGGCCGGGGTGCCGGCGATCAGCAGCGTTGCGGCGGACGCTATGACGTGCCATCTCTTCGGGGTCGGCATCGATCCTCCATGTTCGGCAACCCCGGGCGCGGCGCGGTCGGCGCCACCTGCCCGGGCGATGGACCGGAAACTAGCCGCCGCTCGTGACGAGCGTCAATCAACCTGATCGACATGATCAAATGCCCGGGGGATGCCGGGCACCGACGTTCGGCTCTGTCCGCCGTGGACCGCCGCTGCCTAGGCTCGGAACCGGCGGCGGTGCGGTCGCCGACCCCGGCACCCGCCGCCTGCGTCCCGGCCCCGACCTGGCCGGACGCCGCTCGCGGACCACGATGGGGGCTGCCCGATGACCGACCGCCCGAACTACGTGAACGAGGCGCTGGAGCTGTTCGCCGGCTTCGGCGACCGGGAGGCGCTGGTCGGCGGTGACCGCCGGCTCACCTACCCGCAGGTCGCCGCCGAGGTGCGCGGCCTGGCCGCCGCGCTGCGCCGGCACGGCGTACGCCCCGGCGCGGCGGTGCTGGTGATGCTCGGCAACACGGTCGACGGCCCACTGCTGCACCTGGCGCTGCACCTGCTCGGCTGCCGCGCCATGTGGGTCGCCCCGGTCACCTCACGGCGGGAGATCGACGAGTTCGTCGCGCTGGCCGCGCCGGACGTCTTCGTGCACGACCCCCGCGATCCGGTGGCCGGGCAGCTCGCGGCCGGGCTGGTCGGCGTACCGGTGCTCTGCCTGGGGCCCGGCGGCGCCGGACCGGACCTCACCGCGGGCGGCGACACCGACGACCCGACCGACCTGCCGGCCTCCGGGCCCGCGCCGGAGTCGTTCCTGCAGACCAGCGGCACCACCGGCACGCCCAAGCTGGTGCACCACCGGGAGAGCTTCTACCGACAGGTGCTGGTGCTCGCGGCCGGCATCCGGGCCGCCGGGATCCCGCTGCTGCGGCACCTGTCGCACTCCCCGATGTGGCTGGCCAGCGGCCAGATCACCACGCTGGTCAACCTGTTCACCGGCGGGGTGCTGTTCCTGCGCGAGCAGTGGGACCCGGCCGCGTTCATCGCCACCGTGGACGCCGAACGGCTCACCTCCACGTTCGTCACCCCGCCGATGCTCTACGAGGTGCTCGACCACCCCGACCTGCCGGGCGCCGACTTCTCCGCGATGGTCATGTTCAACGTCGGCGCCGGCCCGGCCGCGCCGGCCCGGCTGCGCCAGGCGATCGCCCGCTTCGGCCCGTGCCTGCGCATCGTCTACGGGCTCAGCGAGGCCGTGGTCATCTGCGCGCTGCCCGGGCTCACCGACGACCCGGAGCACCCGGAGCGGCTGCGCTCCTGCGGCCGGCCGTACGGGGACGTGACGGTCGAGATCCGCGACGCCGACGGGCGGGTGCTGCCGGCCGGCGTCGACGGCGAGGTGTGGGCCCGCACGAAGCTGAGCTTCGCCGGCTACCACGGCCAGCCGGAGCTGACCGCCGAGACGCTCGTGGACGGCTGGGTACGCACCCGCGACATCGGGCACCTGGACGACGACGGCTTCCTCTACCTGGTCGACCGGTTGCAGGACCGGATCCTCACCCGGCAGCGGAGCTGGCCGATCTACTCCCGCCCGATCGAGGACGTGCTCGCCGGCCACCCCGAGGTCCGCGCCGCCGCGGTGATCGGGGTGCCGGACCCGGTGGCCGGGGAACTGCCGCACGCGTACGTGGTGCCGGCGCCGGGCGCCTCGGTCACCGGCGACGACCTGATCGCGCTGGTCGTCCGGGAACTGAGCGAGACCTGGGCGCCCGGCGCGGTGGAGTTCGTCGACGCGCTGCCGCTGAACCGGTCCGCCAAGGTCGACAAACGCGCGCTGCGGGCCCGGTACGCCGAGGCGCACCCGGCCGACGCCGACCCGATCGGCAGTCCGGCGTGAACCCGCGCCGAGAGTTGTACACCCTGGTCGGCGCCGACCTGCTGTCCATCCTCGGCACCCGCATCTCGGTGATCGCCATCCCCTGGCTGGTGCTGGAGACGACCGGCAGCCCCACCAAGATGGGGCTGGTGGCGGCCGCCGAGACGCTTCCGTACATGCTCTCCAGCGCACTCGCGACCCCGTGGGCGGACCGGTTCGGGGTACGCCGTACCTCGGTGTTCGTGGACGCGGCGAGCGCCGCCGCGATGGCGGTGGTGGCGCTGGCGCCCTGGCTCGGCTTCGGCACGCTGCTGGTGCTGGTGGCGGTCGCCGGTGGGCTGCGCGGCATCGGCGACCGGGTCAAGCACGTGCTGTTCAAGCCGGCCGCCGAGCGGGCCGGGGTGCCGCTGATCCGGCTCACCTCCGCCTACGACGGGCTGGCGCGGGGCATGACGCTGTTCGGCGCGGTGCTCGGTGGGCTGCTCATCGACTGGGTGGGGGTGACCCGGGCGATCTGGATCGACGCGGCCACGTTCGCGGTCTGCGCGCTGCTGATCGGGGTGCTGGTCCGGCCGCCCGCGTCGACGCAGCCGGCGCCCCGGGAACCGTACCTGCGGGCGCTGCGCGGGGGTTTCGCGTACCTGCGCACCGACCAGACACTGCTGATCATGCTGATCGTGGTCTCCGCGTCCAACATGTTCGCCAACGCCAGCGTCGCGGTCTGGATCCCGCTCTGGGTGAACCAGGTGCTCGGCGACCCGGCCGGGTTCGGGCTGCTGCTGGGCGTCTTCTCGGCCGGGGCGTTGCTGGGCAACCTGCTGTTCACGCTGCTCGGCACGCGGCTGCCGGGCCAGGCGGTGTTCGCGCTGGGGTTGGCGCTCAGCGGCGCGCCCCGACTGCTGGCGCTGGCGCTCAGCGACGACCTGGTGGTGGTGCTCGTGGTGACGTTCCTGTCCGGGATCGGGGTCGCGGCGGTGAACCCGCTGCTCGGCGCCGCGCTCTACCAACGGGTGCCGGCCGCGTTGCAGACCCGGGTGCTGGGCATCTCCGGCTCGGTGGCGTTCCTCGGCCTGCCGGTGGGCGCGCTGCTCGGTGGCTGGTCGGTGGCGCTGCTCGACCTGACCCCGGCGCTGCTGGTGATGTCGGTGGCCTGCCTGGTGCTCACCGTGGCGCCGCTGCTGTTCTTCCGGCCCTCCGCCGACCGGCCGGCGCCGGAACCGGTCGCCCCCACGCCGGCCTGAGCGGCGACCGCGCTCCGTTGCGGACGCTCACCGGCGTCCAGCACCGCACCTCCTCGGGGCCGCCCCGACCATGCGCGAAGCGCTACTCTCTGGCTGCCACGGGCGACGTCCGCGGCGGCAACACGGGGGAAGTCGAGAGTGCACCGGCGCGGCGACGCTCCGGTGTGTCCTGCGTCTGGCGCAGCGGACGGTCAGCGCCGTCCATCGGTCGACCTCTCTCCCGGCTCGTCGGCGGGTCCGGCGGGCCGGTGGCCTGGCCAGTGCTCGAAGGACGGAAAGAGGAGTATGAGCGTCATCCGAAAGCGTCGCACCCGGAACACGGCGGCGTTGCTCGCCGTGGCCCTGACGACAAGCCTGATCAGCGGCGGGGCCGCCCAAGCGGTCAGCGGCGTCAGCCCCGTGCCGGCGGGCAGCTATTCCTTCACCGCGAAGATCCAGAACGACCTGCGCGCCTGCTCCGCGGTGCTGGTCGACCCGACCTGGGTGATCACCACCGCGAGCTGCCTCGCGGAGCCCGGCCAGCAGCTCGTCGCCGGCCCGCCCACCCGGCGCACCACCGTCACGGTCGGCCGGACGGATCTGAGCACCACCGCCGGGCACGTCCTCGCCGTCACCGCCGTGCTCCCCCACCCGACCCGCAACGTCGCGCTCGCCCAGTTGGAGAAGCCGGCGGACGGGGTGCCGCCGGTCACCATCGGCGCGGCTGCCACGACCGGTGAGGAGCTGCTGGCCGCCGGCTTCGGCCGCACCGCGACCGAGTGGGTGCCAAACAAGCTGCACGCCGGCACGTTCACGGTCACCGGCGTCGCGGCGGACGCCCTGACCGTCGACGGCAGCGGCACCTCGGCCAGCCTCTGCAAGGGCGACGCCGGCGGCCCACTGCTGCGCACCGGCGCCGGCCAGCCCCAGCTGGTCGCGCTGCACGACAGCTCCTGGCAGGGCGGCTGCCTGGCCGAGACCGACACCCGGCGCACCGCGACCGAGGTCCGGGTGGACGGCCTGGCCCCGTGGATCGCCGCGAACACCAGCAACAACTACGTGGCGCTCGCCCCCGGCGGTCTCCTGCTCGACACCCGCAGCGGCACCGGCGCCACCGCCGGGCTCCGCGGCGCGGACAGCACCACCGACTTCCCGGTGCTCGGCGTCGGTGGGGTGCCCACGACCGGCGTCTCCGCCGTCCTGGTCGACGTGACCGCGGTCAGCCCAACCGTCAACACGTTCCTGACGGTGTTCCCCCGGGGTTCCACCCAGCCGGCCACGTCGTCCCTCAACGCCTCCGCCGGCGAGATCATCTCGACGACCCAGGTCGTCCGTCCGGGCCCGGACGGACGCGTCTCGGTCCACAACAAGGCCGGCAGCGTCCACGTCGTCGTCGAGGTGCACGGCTACTTCACCACTGGAGCCGGCGGCGGGCTGGTCGCCGTGCCGCACACCCGCGTGGTCGACACCCGCACCGGCACCGGCAAGATCCCGACGAACGGGTCCCGGACGTTCACGTTCACCGGCGGCGTCGTCCCGAGCGGCGCGACCAGCGTCTTCCTGGACGTCGCCGTGGTCGGCGCGACCAGCGCGAGCTTCCTCCGCGCCTACCCGGAGGGCGGGGCGGACTCGACAAGCGTGCTCGACTACGTCGGCGGGGTCACCTCGCAGGGCGTCACGGTCAAGCTCTCGTCCGCCGGTCGGGCCACGTTCTTCAACAAGGGTCCCGCGGTCGACCTGGTGATCTCCGTGCAGGGCTACGTGACCGCCGACCCGTCACTCGGTGCGGACCTGCGGACCGCCCCGGCAGTCCAGGTCGCCGACACCCGGGCCAACGGCGGCGCGCCGGTCAAGGCGAAGGGTGAGCTGTTCGTCAACCTGGGCGACGCTGTCGGCGCCTCGTCCGGCGCGATGGGCGGTGCGATCCTGTCGGTCACCGCCGTGGGTCCGACCGGTTCGGGCTTCCTCACCGTGGAGTCGGGCCAGGGCCCGTTCGGGTACACCCCGGACGGACCGGTCGTGTCGAGCCAGTCCGTGGCGAACTTCGCCGCCGGCCAGGTCGCCCGGACCACCATGGTGATGGTCCAGTTGAACGACGCCGATCCCCGCAACTCGACCAAATCGGTGCGGATCCTGAACGTCAGCGGCGGCACCGTGCACGTGATCGTGACCCTGCACGGCTGGTTCAACCCCCCGGCGGGCGCCGGCGCCTGAGGCGACAGCGTCACACCGGCCTCCGCCGCCCCGACCGGTCGACCGGTCGGGGCGGCGGACCGCTTTCCCCGCCACCACCGCTCGGCTAGCCTCCCCGTCATGCCATCGACGATGACCGAGGCCACGGATCCGTGGTGCCTGCGCCCCGGCGAGGCCGCCGACCTGCTGTGCGACCATCCGTGGCACCGGTTCGTGGTGCTGGGCGACAGCGTCGCGGAAGGTCTGTGCGAGCCGCTCGACGGCTACCCGGACGTGCAGTGGGCGGACCGGATCGCGGCCGAGCTGCGGGCCGTGCGACCGGAGCTGGCGTACCTCAACCTGGGGCGGCGCGGGCTGCGGGCGCACGAGGTGCGGGCCACGCAGCTGGCCGACGCGCTGGCGTTCGGACCGGACCTGGCGCTGGTGGTGTGCGGTGGCAACGACGCGTTCCGGCCCGGCTACGACCCCGACGCGGTCGACGCGGAGCTGATCGCGATCATCACCGCGTTACGCGACGCCGGGGCGGACGTGATCACGGTGGGCATGTTCGACGTCTCGCACAGCCCGGCGGTGCGGGACTCGCTGCGGGCCGGGCTGGGCGTGCGGATGCGCCGGCTGGCCCAGCACACCCGCGCGGTGGCCGAGCGCCTCGGTACGCTGCACGTGCACCTCACCGACCATCCGCTGGTCGCCGACCCGTCGCTCTACAGCGGCGACGGCCGGCACGGCAGCGCCCGCAGCGACGCCGTCGCCACCGCCGAGACCCTCCGCGTCCTCGCCACCCACCACACCCGTCGCCCGCACGTCGCGGACGGGTCACGACGGGGGCCGGTCACCGGCGGATGACCTGCTGGGCGCACCGGCCGGCCGCCCCTGACGGTTTCCGTCCTGACCTCGGCGCCAACCGGCCCGTGGTCGAGTGGTCGAGTGGTCGACGCTCGCCGCTGATGGTGGCGGGCCAACCCGACGCCAGCCAGCGCTCGCCGGCAGCGCTCGCCGACGGCGCTCGCAGACGGCGGCGGCGGTCCGGCGCACGAGCGCCTTTCGAGCTGATGGCGTAAACGACTCAACACCCCCGGCCGGCACCCTCGCGACCCGCACCCTCGTGCGCCCGCCACGTCGGGCCGAATCAGCGACCGTGAGTCGTTCCTGCCCTCAGCTCGAAAGGCACCCGAACCGGCGTCGTCCCCGCCACCACCCGTTGATCAAGGAGTTGGCGTCGGGTCCACCGGGGCGCGGGGACGCGAACTCCTTGATCACGAACGCCGGCGGGGGGGGTCACTGTCAGGGGCAGTCGGGGGTCAGGAGGCCGGTGAGCAGGGCGCGCAGGGTGCGGGCGAAGAGGTCGCCGTCGGGCGGGGCGCCGGCGCCGGCGCCGGCGGCGAACGCGGCGGCCAGGTGGGGGTACGCCGCCATGTCCACGTGGTCGAACGTGACCGTGCCCGTGGCCCCGGCGCTGCGGGCGAAGAGCGAGACGACGCCGGTGACCATGGCGATCGCCTCGAACTTGGCGGCGACCCCGGCCGGCACCGGTTGCAGGATGCGCAGGCAGGCGTCGAAGTGGGCGAGCGTGTTCGGCCCGGGCGTCGCGCGTCGGCCGAGCGCGTCGGCCAGCCACGGGTGCCGCCGGTGCAGGGCGAGCTGGCGGCGGGCCAGCAGCAGGAACTGGTCCACCCAGCCGCCGTCGTCGGTCGGGTGGGGCCGCAGCTCGCCCACGCACCGGTCGACCATCAGGTCCAGCAGGTCGTCGCGGGACGACAGGTGCCGGTAGAGCGAGCCGGCGGCCATGTCGAGCGCGCCGGCCACCGCCCGCATCGACACCGCGTCCAGCCCGCCGGCGTCGGCCAGCGTGACCGCGGCGGCGGCGATCTCGTCCCGGCTGTGCGTCGGGGTCGGCCCGCGGCTGCCGCGGGGCGGCCGGGTCCAGATGGACGGTCCGGTGGATCCGCCGCCGGCCGGATTCGGGGATGCGCCGCTCACCCCACAACTGTAAACTGCAAACAGCGTTCGCAGTTTTATGGGGTCGAAGGGGAACGGTCATGCAACGGATCACGGCGCCGGACGGCGCGGACATCGTCCTGCACTCCACGGGCACCGGGCCGGGGCTCGTGGTGGTGCACGGGGGCGGGGTGACGATCGCGGAGTACCGCCGGCTGGCCGCGCGGCTCGCCGAGCGGTTCACCGTGCACCTCTACAACCGGCGGGGTCGGGCGGACGCGCCACCCCGGCGCGAGCCGTACACGGTGGAGCAGGAGATCGACGACCTCGGCGCGGTGCTCGCGCACACCGGCACCCGGTGGGCGGTCGGGCACAGCTACGGCGCGTTCGTCGTGCTGCGGGCCGCGCTCCGGCTGCCGCTGGACCGGATCGCCGTCTACGACACCCCGCTGCGGCTGGCCGGGCACGGCATGCCGATGGCGTTCCTCGAACCGGCCGAGGCGGCCGTCCGGGCCGGGCAGACCGCCCGGGCCCTGGCCATCGTGGCCGCCGCCGTCGACCCGCAGAACCCGGCGTCGCGGCTGCCGCTGCCGGTCCGGGCCGCGATCACCCGGCTGTTCCTGCGGACCGAGGTCGGGCGCACCATGGGCGCGCTGGTCGGCATGACGCTCGCCGAGTCCCGGCAGATCCTGGCGTACGAGGGGCCGGCCGAGCAGTACGCCGGCATCACCGCCGCCACGCTCCTGATCAGCGGCGCCAGGGCCGCGCCGTTCTTCACCGAGACCAACGAGCTGCTGGCCGCCGCCCTCCCCCACGCCCGCACCCTGAGCGTGCCCGGCAGCCCGCACAACGGCATCGCCGTGGCGCCGCCCGCCCTGATCACCCCCCTGTCCGCCTTCTTCACCGCCCCCGGTGATCATGAAGTTGACGGCGACAGATCAGACGCCGAGCACCGCTAACATCATGATCAACGGGGTCGAGTGGGGGTGAGGCGGTCAGTCGGTGAGCAGGATGCCGGTCATCAGGACGCCTCGGGCCAGGTTCAGGACACCCTCACAGCCCGGGTAACCGACCCTCGCCAGGGCACCGGAGGCGGTGCGGTCGAACAGGTACGGGGCCAGACTCCAGGGGACGTCGGCGGTGACCGTCTCCCCGGTGTCGATCCGCACGAAGTCCATCGCCACCCGATCCGCCTCGTGGTAGCGCTGGAGGATGTGGCCGCCCGCGTCGATCGCCGCGCGTACCCCCTCCTCCCACGCCACCGCGCTCATCTCCGGGCCGATCAGCACGCCGAGCCCGGCGGACCCGCCGGCCGGCTTGGCGACCAGGTCGGCCTGCTCGGCCAGCGCCCGGTCGAGCTGGTCGGCGGTGAGCGCCACGGTGTGCGGCACGTACCGGCGGACCAGCGCCCGGTCGGTCTCCGACAGCAGGTCCAGGTCGGCCCAGAGCCAGGCGTAGTTCATCTTGTTGCTGAGCAGCCAGGCGGCGCTGCTGACGAACATCGGCAGCGTGCCGGCCGCCAGCGCGCCGGCCACCGCGTCCAGGCCGTCGCTGGGCGTGACCCGGTTGGGCACGAAGAGCCGGAACAGCGCGTCCACCGGGGCGCCACCCACCACCAACCGCCGCTCGTCGTCCAACGTGGCGGTGCCGACCGAGGCGATGACCAGGTCGATGCCGAACGGCCGGGCCTGGTCGATCAGCGGGTCGAGGATCCGGAGGAACATCTCCGGCGTCTCCAACCCCGGATAGTCGCCGTCGAAGTCCAACAGCAACGCCACCCGGGCACCATCGGGCAGGCCGAGCGTGTCCCGGATGGCGACGAACCGCTGGTCCAGCAGGGACGGCGCGGGCCGCGCCCGGTCGAGCAGGCCGGCGTCGCGGTAGAGGTCCGCGTACCGCTGGATCACCGTGTCGGCGTCGAAGCCGCCGCCGAGGCTGCTGTCGATGTTGTACTCCACGATGCACGGCACGCCGCCGGAGAACAGCACGTCCGGCCGGTACGCGGCCAGCAGCCCCTCGTGCAGCTCCTCCGCCGGGTCGAGCAGCCGGGTCTCCCCCTCCGGCACGTCGAGCAGCCGGCGCAGCTCGTCGGCGGTGCGCGCCCGCCGGCAGCACGCCTCCAGGATGAGCTGGGCGATCCGGTCACACACCTCGTTCAGCTCGCGGAACGCGTCCGCGGTGAGCACCGGCGGGCGGGCCAGCCGCCACTGCATGTTGTAGGTGGCCCGGCCGTGGAAGATCTTCTCCCAGGCACCGGCGCCGGCCGTCACCATGGCCGACCGGGTGGGCTCGGGCAGGTCGTTCCACGCCGCGTCCAGCGGCGGCCACGAGTAGTTCGGGTCCATCGTTCATCCGTCCTTGAGGGTCAGTTGGATGGCGGCGGTGAGCTGGTCCCGGCCGGGCTGCACGGCCCGGTCCAGGGCCGGCGCGAACGGCAGCACCGCGCCGTCGGGCCGGGTGACCCGCCGGGGCGGGGCGGCCAGCCGGACCCGCTCCACCACCGTCGCGATGATCTCCCCGGCGATGCCGCAGGAGCGGTTGCCGTCGTCGACCACGACCAGCCGGCCGGTGCGGCTCACCGACCCGATCAGCCCGTCCCAGTCGAACGGGTGGAGCGTGCGCGGGTCGAAGACCTCCACCGACGCCTGGTCGGCCAGCTCGTCGGCGACCGCGAGCGCGTCGTGCACCAGGTGGCCGACCGCGACCACTGTGACGTCGTCGCCGGCCCGGCGGACCACGCCCCGGCCCAGCGGCACCGGCGCCGGGTCGGGCACGTCCTCCCGCAGGTCCAGCGCGCCGGCCGGGGCGAAGACCACCACCGGGTCGTCGCAGCGGATCGCGGAGACCAGCAGCCCGTACGCGTCGGCCGGGGTGGCCGGCACCACGGTGGTCACCCCGGCGTGGGCGAACAACGCGTACGGGTGGTCGGAGTGCTGCCCGGCCCAGCCGGTGCGGGAGCCGGAACCGGGCACCAGGTAGGTAACCGGCACCGCGCACTGGCCGCCGGTCATCAGCGGGAACTTGTGCGCGTGGTTGACGATCTGCTCGAAGACCAGGAACAGCAGCGACGGGATCTGGAACTCCACCACCGGCCGGGCCCCGGCCAGCGCCGCGCCGGTGGCGAAGCTGGTGAACGCCTGCTCCGACAGCGGGGTGTCGCGGACCCGTTCCGGGCCGAACTTCTTCACCAGGCCGGTGGTGACGTTGGCGGCGGCCACCCGGATGTCCTCGCCGAGCACCAGGACCGACTCGTCACGGGCCATCTCGTCGGCGAGCGCGCGGGTGAGCGCCCTGCGGTAGGAGAGCCGGGGCATCAGCCACCTCCGGTCCGGGCGGTCAGCCCGCTGGCGTACAGGTGGTCGAGGGCGGTCGCCGGATCGGGGTGCGGACCGGCCAGCGCGAAGTCGACGGCGGCGGCCAGGACCGCCTCGACGGCGGCGTCGATCTCGGCCCGTACCGCCGGGTCCAGCCGTTCACCCTGGATGTCGACCGGGTCGCGGGACCGGCCTTCGGCCACCTCGTCCGGCGGCCGGTAGTCGAGGCGTACCCGGTGTTCGAAGGTGTGGTGGGCGTCGAACCGGTAGGTGTGCGCCTCGATCAGCTCGGGTCCGCCGCCGGCGCGCATCCGTGCGACGGCGGCGGCCGCCGCCGCGCGTACCGTCTCCGGGTCCTGGCCGTCGACGGCGACCGCCGGCATGCCGAACGCGGCGGCCCGCCCGGCGACGGTGCCGGCGACCGCGCCGGCGACCGGCATGGTGGTGGCGTAGCCGTTGTTCTCGCAGACGAACAGCACCGGCACCCGCCAGAGCGCGGCCAGGTTGAACGCCTCCAGGAGCATTCCCTCGTTGACCGCGCCGTCGCCGAAGAACGTGGCGCCGACCAGGTCGGCGCCGCGGCGCCGCGGGGCCCCCCCCCCCCCGGGGGGGGGGGGGCCCCCCGCCCCCCCGCCCCCGGTGGGGCCGCGCCCCCCCCCCGCGCCGTAGGCGGCGGGGCGCGCCCCCCCCCCCCCCGCGCGCCCCCGCCCCCCCCCCCCCCCCCCGCCCCCCGGCCCCCCCCCCCCCCCCCCCCCCGCGCCGCCGGCGCTCCCACACCGCGCCGGTGAGGATCGCGCCGGCGGCCCCGACGATCGCGTTGGCGCCGAGCACGCCGACGGCGAAGTCGGCGGCGTGCATCGACCCGCCCCGCCCCCGGTTCAGCCCGGTGACCCGGCCGCACAGCTCGGCCAGCATCCGGGCCGGGTCGGCGCCCTTGGCCAGCACGTGCCCGTGCCCGCGGTGGGTGCCGGTGACCAGGTCACCGGCGTCCAGCGCCGCGCAGACCCCGGCGGCGATCCCCTCCTGGCCCAGGTACGGGTGGATGCCGCCGACGATCTCCCCGGCGTCGACCAGCTCGATCGCGCGCTCCTCGAAGCGGCGGATCAGCCGGACCGTCCGGTAGAGCGCGGCCGGGTCGGGGCCGGTCACGCCGGACGGCCCTCCTTGATCGCGGCGAGGATGTCGTCCCAGAGGCGGGCCCGGGCGGCCAGCGCGGTGTTCACCGTGTCCGCGCACTCCTGCCACTTGGTGTCGTCGTCGCCGCACAGGTCGGCGAGCATCTGCATGGCCATCGGGGTGTGCTGCTCGCCGTCGACCTCGATGTGCCGCTCCAGGTAGTCGACGAACGTGTTCAGCCGGTTGCTGCGCTCGTTGACGGCGACGACCTGGGTGAACATCTCCGGGATGAGGTCCTCCCGGCCGAACGCGAACGCTGCCGCCTGGCAGTGCACCGGGGTGGTCTCGATGATCCGCCAGGTGGTGCCCGCGAACGCCGCCGACGGCGCCGGCACCCCGGCGGCGCCGAACGCCTCGGTGACCGGCCGGCCGGCGCGCAGCAGGTCGACCAGTTTCTCCACCGCTGAGGTGTCCGCGCCGGCCTCGGTCATGCCCCGCACGTACAGCTCGAAGTGGCTGATGTAGCCCTCACCCAGCTCGTCGCTCTCCTCGACCATCACGATGTCGTTGATGAGTCGACGGCTGCCGGTCGGGCCGGTCGGGATCCACGGCACCGTGACGCAGGTGAGCTGGCGCTGCAACGACTTCAGCAGCGACATGAAGTCCCAGACCGCGAAGACGTGGTGCTCCATGAACGTGACAAGCGCCTCGTGGGTGTCCAGGTTGGCGTAGAGCGGGTGGTTGACCACCACGTCGCGGCGCTCGGTCACCGCCCGCTCCAGCCGCTCGATGCCCGGGTGCGTCTTTCCCCAGTCGTACCGTGACATTGTCAGCCTCCCTGCTGGGCGCGGTCGCGCCAGATGACCGGGCAGTAATCGGGGTCCGCGTAGTCCGGCCGGCCCTCGTCGGTGCGGCGGACCAGCACGTCGTGGTTGTACGCGGCGAGCGCGCCGTCGGAGAGCGGATACTCCCGCCAGGCGTTCGCGCCGTCCTGCAGGTGCAGCGAGATCGCCCGCCGGGGGCGTCCGCTGACGTTCGCACCGCTGCCGTGGTAGGTGCGGCAGTGGTGGAAGCTCATGTGTCCCTTGGGGATCACCATCGGGATCTTGCGGATCTCGGCGTGGTTGTACGCCGCGTTCTCGGCCAGCATCGCCTCCAACTGGCTGCGGTCCCGGTCGGCGAAGTGCCGCACCACGGTGTCGTCCGCGCCGATCTCCCGCCAGCGGTGCGAGCCGTCCACCATGGTGATGGTGCCCATCTCCTCGCCGCAGTCGTGGAACGGGATGAACGCGGTGAGCATGTCCTCCGACGACGAGGACGCCCAGTAGTGCTTGTCGAAGTGCCAGGGCACGATGTTCGACGGCTCACCGGCGATCGGCGGCTTCCAGATCAACGTGGACTGGAAGATCCGGATCTCGGTGGCCCGGGCCAGCCGGGCCGCGACCGCCCCGATCAGCGGCTTGCGCAGGATCCGGGCGATCCCGTCGTGCTCGTGGTGGACGTAGTCGTTGTGCCGCTGCACGTCGCCGCGTGACGGCTCCCAGTAGGCCAGCTTCGGCGGGCGCACCGGCAGCCGCCGGTCGCGTTCCCCGGCGTAGTAGCGGTCGGTCGCCGCCACCAGCTCGTCCACCTCGTCGTCGGTGAACAGCTTCTTCGACAGGTACCAGCCGTGCTCGGCGTAGTGCCGGACGTCGTCGTCGGAGGGCAGCAGCGCCTCCTCCTCGGCGGTCAGCCCGGGATCGATGGTGGTCATACCCCTACCCCTCCTACCCCTCCGGCCGCGACGACGGGGGTCGCCCCCGCCGCGGCCAGCTCGCGTTCCTTGGCCTCGTAGAGCGCCTTGATGTTGCCGCTGCCGAAGGTGCGCGCCCCGCGCCGCTCGATGAGTTCGAGGAAGAGCGTGCGGCGCACGTGCATCGACTCGGTGAAGATCTGCAGGAGCTGGCCGTCGTGGTCGGAGTCGACCAGGATGCTCAGCTCGCGCAGCCGGTCCACCGGCGCGTCCAGTCGGCCGACGCGCTGTTCCAGGTCGTCGTAGTAGGCGCCCGGGGTGCGGGCGAACCGCACGCCCCGGCCGGCGAGCGCGCCGACCGCGCTGACGATGTCGTCGGTGCGCAACCCGAGGTGCTGCACCCCGGCGCCGGCGTGCCAGCGCAGGAAGTCCTCGATCTGCCCCGGCCGGGCGCCGGTGTCCGGTTCCAGCAGCACCAGGGTGACCAGGCCGGACGGGCTCTGCACCACCTTGGAGTTCATCGCCTGCCCGGCGACCTCGACGTGCTCGGTGAAGATGTGGGCGAAACCGAACACCTTCTCGTAGTGGGTGACAGTGGCGTCGAGCTGCCCGGGCGGCACGCAGACCGCCAGGTGGTCGACCTCGGCCAGCAGCGCGTCCCCGTCCGGCGCGGCGACCGGCTCGATCGCGCCGGGCAGGAACACGCTCCGGTCGCCGCGCCGCTCGACGAGGCGGTGCAGCACGTCGCCGAAGCCACCGACCTCGGCGATCACCACCTCGGCGTCCGCGCCGGTGTAGGCACGCGGCGGGGTCACCCCGGTCGCGCCGCGCTCCACCAGCTCCGCGTACGCCCCGGCGGCGTCGTCGACCGCCAGCGCCACCACGGCGATGCCGTCACCGTGCCGGTGCACGTACGTGGCGGCCGGGTGCTCGGCGGACAGGCCGGTGGTCAGCAGCAGCCGGATGCCGGCCTGGGCCAGCAGCAGGGAACGCTGCCCGGCCAGCCCGGTCTCCGGGCCGCCCTGGCCGCGCAGCCGGAACCCGATCGCGGTGTCGAAGTAGAAGGCCGCCTGCCGGGCGTCCCCCACGTAAAGCTCCAGATGGTCGATGCCGTTGATGTGCATGGGCTTCCCCCTGTTCCCCCCGTGGTAGCGACCCGGGCTCGTCGCCCGGGGATGGAGTCCGGTCAGTCCGCGTCCGGGGTGGCGACCCGGCGCAGCAACAGGCTGACGTTCTGGCCGCCGAACCCGAACGAGTTCGTCAGCGCGTGGTCGGTCCGGGTGGGCCGGGGCACGGCGCGGACGTGGTCCGCCTCGCACTCCGGGTCCGGGTCGTCCAGGTGGTAGGTGGGCGGGAGCAGGCCGCGCCGCAGCGCCAGCGCGGTGGCCGCGGCCTCCAGCACGCCGGACGCGCCGAGCAGGTGCCCGGTCAGCGCCTTGGTGGAGCTGACCGGCACGCCACCGAGGCCGAACACGTCGGCCAGCGCGATCGTCTCGGCGACGTCGCCGAGCTTCGTGCCGGTGCCGTGCGCGTTGACGTAGCCGACGTCGGCCGGCTCGATCCCACCGGCGGCCAACGCGCGGCGCATGCACGCGGCCGCGCCGGCGCCGTCCGGCCGCGGCGCGGTCGGGTGGTACGCGTCGGTGTTGGTGCCGTAGCCGGCGACCTCGGCGTAGCCGGTCACGCCCCGGGCGGCGGCGTGCCCGGCCCGCTCCAGCACCAGCAGCGCCGCGCCCTCGGCGAGCACGAACCCGTTGCGCCGCTTGTCGAACGGGCGGCTCGCCTCGGTGGGCTCGTCCCAGCCCCGGGCCAGCGCCCGGGCGTTGCCGAACGTGTCGGCGAACGTGCCGAACAGCGGTGCCTCGCTCGCCCCGCAGACCACCACGTCGGCCTCGTCGGCGCGGATCAGGCGTACCCCGTCGGCGACGGCCTGGGCGCCGGAGGCGCAGGCCGTGCCCACCGACGAGCTGTAGCCCCGGATGCCGTGCGCGATGGCGATCCGGGCCGACGGCATGTTCGGCAGGATCCCGGTGAGCAGGTACGGGCTGACCGCGGCCCGGCCCCGTTCGGCCCGGGCCACGATCTGGCGTTCCAGTGTGGACATGCCACCGACCCCGCCGACGATCACCGCGATCCGCTCCGGGTCGACGTCCCGCCCCACCTCGATGCCGGCGTCGGCGAGCGCCTCCGCGGCAGTGAGCAGCGCGAGCAGCACGACCCGGTCGAGCACCTTCGTCTCCGGCCCGGAGGCGACGCTGCGCGGGTCGATGTCCGGCAGCACCCCGGCCACCTCCAGGCTGTCGGCCGCCGGGTGCCCCGCCGGGGGGCGGCGCAGGCCGGAGCGGCCGGTGAGGAGCGCGTCGAACGTCTCCGCGACGCCGCGGCCGGCCGGCGTGAACAGCCCCATGCCGGTGATCAGGACGGTCATGACGGCGCCTCGGTCAGGTAGCGCTCGCGCAGCGCCACCTTGCGGACCTTGCCGGTCACGGTGACCGGGATGTCGTCGGCGTGCACCGGCACCACCCGGCGCAGCGTGGCGGCCACGTCCGGCCCGAGCGCGGCCCGGATGCGGGCCGTGCGGTCCTCCGCCGGGTCGGCCCCGGCCGCCAGTTCCAGCAGCACGTCGGTCGTCACCCGGTCGCCGTCGGGCTCCTTGACGATGACGACGGTGCAGTCGGTCACGTCGGCGCAGGCGGCGAGGATCCGCTCCTCGGACAGCGCGGTGAAGAACCGCTTCCCGTTCGCCTCGACCGAGTCGACCGCCCGGTCCAGGTGGTAGTAGCGGCCCTCGTCGTCGGCGCGTACCAGGTCGCCGGTGAGGTACCAGCCGCGCAGCCGGAACCGGTAGGTGGTGACCGAGTCGTTCCAGTAGCCGCGGAACAGCGACGGCGAGTCGATGCCCAGCCAGCCGACCTGCCCGGCGGGCAGCTCGTTGCCGTCGGCGTCGAGCACGGCCACCCGCGCGAACCGGTAGGGGCGGCCGACGCAGCGACCGTAGCGGTCGGTGTCGACGGTGTGCGTGAGGTGGAACATCGAGTGGCCCATCTCGCTGGAGCCGAGCCCGTCGATGAAGACCGAGCCGGGCACCCGGGTCACCCCGGCGCGGGTCACCACGTCCCGCGAGCCGACCGCGACCAGCCGGCGCACGTGCGGCTCGTGCGAGCAGTCCCCGGTGTTGAACCACAGCCGTACCGAGTCCAGGTCGTAGCCGGACAGGTCGAAGCGGGCCAGCTCGGCCCAGGTCATCGAGAAGCCGAACACGCCGTCCGGGCGCCACCGCTGGATCGCGTCGAGCACCCGCTCGCCGCCCTGTTCGGAGAGGAGGAACATCTGGGCCCGGTTGCCCAGCGCCTGGTTGACCATGAGCACGGTGGCGGTGTGCGGGGCGGGCAGCGCGTTGAGGATCCGGGTGGTGCCCTGCGCCTGCGGCATGGACAGCAGGTGCCGGGTGGCGGCGAAGAGACTGGCGTGCGAGTGCAGCACCGCCTTCGGCACGCCGGTGGTGCCGGAGGTGTGCGTGATCACGATCGGGTCGTCGGGGTGGTGCCGGTAGTGCGCGGGCGCGGCGGCCGGATCGCCGGCACCGGCCCGCGCCGGCTCACCGAGCAGCGGCGCGCCCAGGTCGTGCCCGGCCAGCGCGGCGGCGTGCTCGGCGTCGGCGAGCACACCGGCGGCCCGCAGCCGGCGGATGTACTCGGCGGCGATCTCCGGGCGCAGTCGGCCGTTCATCAGCGCCGGGATGGCGCCGAGGCGGGTCAGCGCCAGGAACGACAGCACCATGTCGGCGGCGGTGCCGGCCCAGACCGCGACCGGGTCGCGCGGCTTCACCCCGCGTTCGTGCAGCCAGGCCGCCCGGGCGGCGACCATCCGGTCGAGTTCGCCCAGGGTCAGCGGGGTTTCCGCCGCCCGCCCGTCGACAGCGGTGTCGAACGTGAGCCCCGGCCCGTCCGGGTCGGCGCCGTGGGCCAGCACCCGGGCGAGCACGTTGCCCGCGCCCAGTTCGGTGTCGGCGGCCAGCGCGCCGCGTAGACCCTTCGTCCTCATTGACGTGTCTCCTCCCCCAGCAGCACCGCGGTCGCCTCGCCCGGCGTCCCGTCCGGTGCCGGTTCGATCAGGATCAGCAACGCCTGCGCGGCGTCGCCGTCGTGGCACAGCAGGTCGACCTCGGCCTCGCCCTCGGCCCGGGGGTCCCCGGTGGGGCTCAGGCACACCACCGGCCCGTCCAGTCCCCAGCGCGCGGCCACGTGCCCGGCCACGCTGTTCGGCACCGACTGGAAGAAGAACAGTGGACCGACCCGCCCGCCGCCGGCCACCGTCTCCCGCACGTGCGCCGCCCCGGCCGTGTCGCCGCCGGCGCTGACCAGCACCACCGCCGTCCGGTTGTCGGCCGGCAGCGGCCCGGCACCGTAGCGCCGGGTGAGGCAGCGCTCGGCAACGGCCACCACCAGCGGGTGGAACGCCGAGAACACGAACCCCGGCACCCCCGGCGGCGCCGCTCCCGCGTCCCCCTCCTCGGGCCACCGCGCCTCGGCCAGCACCGCGATCCCTTGGCGCGACCGTGCAGGTGGCGTGGAGGCGGTCACGGGGCACTCACCAGGAGGGCGGTGTTGGCGCCGCCGAAGGCGGCGTTCAGGGTCAGGGCGTACGGGGTGGCGGCGGGGCGCGGGGCGTCCCGGATGACGTCGAGCGGGCACGCCGGGTCCGGGGCCAGCCAGCCGGCGGTGGGCGGCAGCTTGCCGTGCGCCAGCGCCAGCACGGTGACCACCAGTTCGAGCAGCCCGGACGCCTCCAGCGCGTGCCCGTGCACCGACTTGGTGGCACTGACCGGCAGCCGCCCGGCGAGGTCGCCGAAGACCCGGGTCAGCGCCGCCGCCTCCGAGGCGTCGCTGAACGCGGTGCCGGTGGCGTTCGCGTTGACGTAGCCGACCGCGGCCGGCGGCAACCCGGCGCGGCGCAGCGCCGCCTCGACCGCCCGGGCCAGCCCGAGCCCGCCCGGATGCGGCTGGCACGCGTGGTAGGCGTCCCCGGCCCGGCCCCAGCCGGCCACCGTGGCCAGCGTCGGCGCGCCCCGTCGGGCGGCGACGTCGGCCGACTCCAGCACCACGGCGGCCACCCCGTCACCGAGCAGCAGCCCCTTCCGGCCGGCGCTGAACGGGCGTACCGCCCCGTCCGCGGCGAGCGCCCGGCCGGCGTCGAAGAGCGCGAACTGGTCCGGCTCGACCAGGTAGCCGGCCGCGACCACGACCCGATCCAGGTCGCCCCGGCGGATCAGCGCGGCGGCGTCGGCGACCGCGGTGCTCGCCGAGACGCAGGCGGTGGTGTAGACCCGGGTCGGCCCGCCGAGGCCGCACCGGTCGGCCAGGTGGCCGGCGAGCGCCGGCACCGGCGGCCCGAGCCGCCCGCCGTCCGCCGCGCCGGGCACGTCCGACGGTTCCACCGACCACCGGGGTACGGGCAGCGAGTGCGGCCCGCCGTGGGTGGCCAGGAACAGCGCCGTGCCCGCCCGGCCGGCCGGGTCCAGCCCGGCGGCCCGGCCGGCGCGGTCGACCGCGTCGGCCAACTCGTCGGCGAGCGTGCCGGTCTCCGGCAGGGTGGCCGCCACGGTGACCCGGCGGCCGGTGGTGTCGAAGCGGCGCACCGGGGCGAACGCCGGGGCGCCGGTGAGCACCCCGGCCAGCAGCGCGTCGGCGCCCCTGCCGAGGGCGCTGACCGCGTGCGTGCCGGTGATCCGTACGGGGCCCCGCTCAGCCATCTGCGGGAGCGGTCAGCGAGGCACGGAACACGGTCAACGCGTCGTCGACGGTGCGGACGCCGGCGACCTGGTCGTCGGTCAGGTCCAGCCGGCGGTCGAACCGCTGCTCGACGAGGTGCACCAGCCAGGCCAGTTCCATCGAGCCGAGCCGGTCCGGCACCTGGTCGGCGGGCTTCGAGGTCAGTTCGGCGAGCATCTGCACCAGGTCAGCTCGCCCCAGGTCGGGCTGACCGGGCATCAGGAGTTGTCGCTGTTCGCGGCTGCCCGGTCGGCGACCATCGTGGTGAACTCGCCCACCGTCATCAGGGCCAGCTTCTCCGACTCGTCGTCGGCGAACTTCAGCCCGTACCGGTCCTCGACCCGGACGGCGAGGTCGGCCAGCGCCAGCGACTCCAGGTCGACGCCGGAGGGGCCGAGGGTGGTGCCGTCGTCGAGGTCCTCGACGTCGTAGTTCATGTCGGCGAGCTGGTCGATGACGAAGGTGCGGACCTCGTCGCGCATGGGTGTGACCTCATTTCCGTGTAACCAGTTACCGGTGCCCGGTCGGGACACCGTGTCCGGGTGGGCCGGCCGTGCCGCCGTCGTCCAGCGGGAGCTGACGCGGCGGCTGATCCGGCGCGCGGGTGGCGTGCCGGCCGGCCGGTCCGGGGCGGGGATCGGGGTGGGTCGGATGCCCGGTGGGCACCCGGTGGGGGTGGTGCTCGCGCAGCGGGCCGGTCACGTGGCCGCGTCCCGCAGCGCCGGGGCGGAGCGGACCAGCTTGCCGGTGGTGGTGCGGGGCAACTGGTCGAGCAGGTGCAGGGCGCGGGGCCGTTTGAAGCCGGCCAGCCGCTCGGCGATCAGGCGGTCCAACTTCTCCTCGGTCAACGCGCCGTCGGTCTGCACGTAGGCGCTGATCCCGTCGTCCCAGACCACCACCGCGGCGGTCACCCCGGGCAGGCCGGCCACGGTGGCCTCCACCTCGGTCAGGTCGACCTTCAGGCCGCCCACCGACACCTGGGAGTCGAGCCGGCCGGCGATGGTGACCAGCCCGGTCTCCGGGTCGACCACGCCGGCGTCGCGGGTGTGCAGCCAGCCGTCGGCCCAGCGGGTCGGGTCGGCGAGCCCCACGTACGGGTTCGCCGGGCAGCTCACCCAGAGCTCGCCGTCCTGCTCCCGGACCCGGATGCCGGGGGCCGGCGCGATGGCGGGGCGGTGCCGCCCGTACAGGTCGGTGCCGATGACGCCGACCTCGGTCATCCCGTACATGTTGCCCAGCGGGACGCCGTAGCGGTCGGTGAAGGCCCGGGCGACCGCGGCGGGCACCAGCTCGCCGCCGGTGGTCATGCGCGCGAGCTGGGGCAGCGGCCCGGTGGGCACGGTGGAGGCGAGCAGTCCGATGTGGAACGGCACCCCGAGCACGGTGGCCGGGGTGTCCTGGGCGGTGATCGCGGCGAGCACGGCGTCGCCGCTCAGCCGTTCCGGCGGGCACAGCTCGACGCCGGCGTGCAGCCCGTAGAGCAGGCCGCCGACCAGGCCGAGCACGTGCACCATGCTGGGCAGCAGGATGATCCGCTCGCCGGGCCGCGCGACCCCGTCGATCTCGGTGTAGCGGCGCACCTCGGCGACCAGGTCGACGGCGGTGCGGCCGATCACCTTGGACGGCCCGGTGGAGCCGGAGCTGAGCTGGATCACCGCGTGCGGGCTGACGGCCGGCCGGTCGGACCAGGCGCTGACGCCGGCGGTGACGTCGACGAAGATCCGCAGCGCGCCGCCGCCGGTGCGCACCGGCGCGACCACCACCTGCGGGGTCAGCCGGTGCAGCGCCCGGTCGACCTCGTGGTCGGTGAGCCGGTGGTCGAGCAGCACGGCCTGCGCGCCGGCCCGCCAGGTGGCCAGCAGGTGCGCCACGTACGCCAGCGACGGGGGCAGGCGCAGCGCGGCCGCGCCGCCGGCGCGCAGCCCGGCCTCGGTCAGCCGGGCCTGCGCCTCGCCGACCAGCCGGCGCAGCGTGCCCCGGTCGACGGGCTCGGGCAGGCGGAGACAGATGTCCTCGTCGCGTCCGGCGAGCAGGACCTCGTCCACCCAGCCCGCCGTCGATATGGGATCTTGCGCCCCGGTCACGACCCGCCACCGCCCAGCCTAGAGATGGGCGGAAACCCGCCCGAGAAGAACGCCCTTCGCGTTTGCTGACCGGAACACTACGAGGGCCTTCTCCGCATCACCAGATGCAAATGGCTAGATCCAAAACAGCGGCTGGGTGGATTGCTCAGGCTCGATCGGACAGGCAGGATCGGGCGCACGCCGGCACAGTGGCCCGCCGGCCGCGTCGTCGTGCGCGGGCGTGGGCGCCGGGCGCGGGCGTGAGGAAGCGTGCGGAACAGGCACCCTCCATCCTGGGCATCACCGTCGCGACGGACCGGCCCGGTCCAGCGATGTGGACGGAGCAAGCCGTGCGTGGTCTCTACCTGGTCCTGCTCGTCGTGCTGATCGCGGTGCTTCTCGGCTGCGCCGGTGGCTGCCCGGGCGGGCCCGGGAGGCCGGCCGCAGCCTACGCCGCCGCGCGAGCGGCGGCGCTGACCGCGCCGGTCAGCGGTCGACGGTCGGCGGCGGCGCGGCGCCGCGCAGCACCAGCGCGCTGTTGAACCCGTCGAAGCCACGCGCCCCGACCAGCGCGATCCGGCTCCGCGGCCGGCGGGGTTCCCGCAAATAGGTCAGCTCGCAGCCGGGCGCGGGCTCGTCCGGGCCGGCGGAGGCGGGCAGCACGCCACGGGAGAACGCGAGCAGCGCGGTGGCCGCGTCCAACGCCGACCCGCCCTGGTGGGCCCGGCCGGTCAGCGGCTTCTGCGTGGTCACCGGCGGGGTCCGGTCGCCGAACACGGCGCGCAGCGCGGTCGCCTCGGCCCGGTCGTACGCCGGCACCCCGAGCGCGTCCGGCCAGATCACGTCCACGTCGTGCGGCCGGACCGCGGCCCGGTCCAGGGCCAGCCGCAACGCGCGGGCGTAGTGGGTCGGGTCGGGTCCGGCCTCGACGTCGGTGGGCGCGGCGTCGTGGGTGGCCGCCCAGCCGGTGATCTCCCCGTAGATCCGGGCGCCCCGATCCAGCGCGTGCCCCAGTTCCTCCACCACGAAGACCGCGCCGCCCTCGGCCGGCACGTAACCGCTGGCCGCGGCGTCGAACGGCCGGTACGCGCGTGCCGGGTCGGCGACGTCGCTGAGCAGGCCGGAACGGAGCTGGCAGGCCAGCGCGTACGGGCTCAGCGGGCACTCGGTCGCGCCGGCGAGCACCACCGGCGTGCCCCGCCGGACGGTACGCGCCGCGTGCGCGAGGCTGTCCAGCCCGCCGGCCGACTCGGAGACGGTGACGCCGGACGGCCCCTTGAACTGGTGCCGGATGGACAGTTGCCCGACGCTGGCGGCGTAGAACCAGGCGATCGACTGGTACGCCCCGACCGTGCGGGTCGGCCCGCCCCAGAGCCGTTGCAGCTCCCGCTGCCCGAACAGGTTGCCGCCGGAGGAGCTGGCCAACGTCACCGCCCAGCGGTACGGGTCGGGCGACACCTCCGGCAACCCGGCGTCGGCCAGCGCCAGCCCGGTGGCGGCGAACCCCAGGTGCGTCCATCGGTCGGTCTGCACCCGCGCCCGGGTGCCGACGAAGCCGGCCGGGTCGAAGTCGGCCACCTCGCCGGCCACCCGGGTCGGGTAGCCGGCCGGGTCGAACAGCGTGATCGGGCCGGTGCGCCGGGTGCCGGCGAGCACGGTGGCCCAGTGCGCGTCCGTGCCGACGCCGCTGGGCGCGACCACGCCGATGCCGGTCACCACCGCCCGCGCCGTCACGATGGGGTCACCGCCAGCCGGCGGAACACCATCGCGGACTGGAAGCCGCCGAAGCCGCTGCCCACCGAGAGCGCCACGTCCACCGGCACCTCCCGCGCCTCGTTCGGCACGTAGTCCAGGTCGCACTCCGGGTCCCGGGTGGCCCAGTTCGCGGTGGGCGGCACGACGCCGTACTCGATGGCCAACGCGCAGGCGGCCATCTCGATCGAGCCGATCGCGCCGAGCGAATGCCCCACCATCGACTTGATCGAGCTGATCGGCACCCGGTACGCGGCCGGGCCGAGCGCCCGCTTGAACGCGGCGGTCTCGTGCCTGTCGTTCTGCCGGGTGCCGGAGCCGTGCGCGCTGACGTACGACACGGCCGACGGGGCGAGCCGGGCCTGGCGCAACGCGTCGGTGATGGCCACCGCCATCTCCGCGCCGTCCGGGCGCAGCCCGGTCATGTGGAAGCCGTTGCTGCGGCTGGCGTAGCCGGCGACCTCGCAGTAGACGTGCGCGCCCCGCCGGCGGGCGTGTTCCGCCTCCTCCAGCACCAGCACCGCAGCGCCCTCGGCGAGGACGAAACCGTGCCGGTCGGCGTCGAACGGCCGGGACGCGTGCTCCGGGTCGTCGTTGTCCGGGCTGGTGGCCCCGATCGCGTCGAACGAGGCCACGGTGACCGGGGAGATCGGCGAGTCGGCGGCCCCGGCCAGCACCACGTCCGCCTCGCCGTCGGCGACGAGCTGGTGGGCGTACCCGATCGCGTCGATGCCGGAGGTGCAGCCGGTGGAGATCACCTGGGCCGGGCCGTGCAGGCCGTGCCGGCAGGCCACGTCCGCGGCCAGGCTGCTGGGGACCAGCGCCTGGTAGAGGTACGGCCCGCCGAGCGTGTGGTCGACCAGCCAGTGTCGGCCGGAGTCGCTGACCCGGACGTACTCCTGCTCCAGCGCCATGGTGCCGCCGACGGCGGTGCCGAGCACCACGCCGGCCCGTTCCCGCTCGGCGTCGCTGAGCGTCAGCCCGCTGTCGGCGAGCGCCTCGGCGGAGCAGGCGAGCGCGAACTGCACGTACCGGTCGGCGCGCTGCCGTTCGGCGAGCGTGATCCCGGCGGCGTCGGGGTCGAAGTCGCACTCGGCGGCGATCTGCGAGCGGAACGGCGACGGGTCGAAGAAGCTGATCCGCCGGGTGGCGGTCCGCCCCTCGGTGATCGTCTTCCAGAACCGGTCGCGGGTGGCGCCGCCGGGCGCCACCACGCCGACGCCGGTGACCACGGTGCGCCGGCCGGTCACGACGGCTCCCGTGGCGGTGGGGCGGCGCTCTCGGTGTCGACGTGGCCGAGTTCCGGGCGGGGGGCGAGCGGGCCGAGGTGGAAGACCACCTCGGCCGGCTCGTCGCCGGTGTTGCGCAGCCGGTGCCGGACGTCCTTCGGCACGTAGAGCGCCTCGCCGGCGGCCACCGGGACCGGCTGGTCGTCCAGGTCGACGGTGATCGCGCCGCGCGCCACGTAGAGGAACTCCTCGCTGTACGGGTGGTAGTGCTCGGCGATCCGCTCCCCCGGCGCGAGCGCGGCCACCCCCATGAACCCGGAGGTGCTGCCGACGGTCTTCGGGCCGAGCAGCACCCGCAGCTCGCCCCCGCGCCGCCGGTCGGCGGAGACGTCGTGGACGGAGACCCGGGCGGTGGTGGTGTCGGTCATCGTGTGCCTCCCGCGTACGCCCGCTCGATCTTCTCCTTGATCACGGCGAGCTGGATCGCGCTGTTGGTGTTGATCCGCGCGGTCATGCCGGCGTTGTCGACCGGCGCGGTGGGCTTCATGGCGAAGTCCTGCGTCCAGGTCATCCGGGTGCCGCCGGGGATCTCCTCGTAGCGCCAGTGGATGCGCATGTACTCGAACGGCCCGGTCTCCACCCGCCGGGCGTGCACCTGGCGGGTGGCCGGGTCGGCGGTGCGTTCGCTGACCCAGCTCCACGCCACGCCGTTCTCGTCCGGGTGCATGGTGAGCCGGAAGCGGACCGTGTCGCCGTCGCGGTGCAGGATCTCGGCCACCGCGTACTCGGTGAACAGCTCGGTCCACCGGGCCACGTCGTTGGTGACGTCCCAGACCAGCGACAGCGGGGCGAGGATGTCGACCGCGTTCTCGGTGTGCCCCGGCGGGTCCGCGCGGCGGGCGACCAGGTCGGCGACGCCGGCGATGCTCAGCCCGCCGGCCTGCTCGGGGATCCTCACCCGCCACCGGTCGGCCACCACCGCGGCGAGTTCGAGCAGCGCCAGCGAGTCCATGCCCAGCTCGTCCAGGCTCGCCGCCGGCGTGGTGGCGGCGGCGTCGGGGTCCAGGCCGCAGTGCGTCACCAGGATGTCGGTGATCTCGCTGGTGAGCGGTCGGTCGGGGGCGACGGTCATGGGTTCCTCCAGGTGGTCGGTCCGGTGGCGGGAACGGGGGTACGGCCGGCCGGTGCGGGCCCGGCACGCGGGTCGGGCACGGCGGCCCGCACCGGCGCCGTGCCGGCGCTGTCGGCGTTCCCGGTGTTGTCGGTGTTGCCGGCGTTGTCGGTGCTGTCGGGGATCGGGGCGAGCAGGCGCTCGACCAGCGCGGTGGTGTGCCGGGCGGCCCGGAACGCCGGGTCGCGCAGCACCCGCCGGGCGAACGGGATGGTGGTCCGCACGCCGGGGCCGGCCACGTCGAACTCGGCCAGCGCGCGGTCCAGCCGGTTCAGCGCGGCCGTCCGGTCCGGCGCCCAGACCGCCACCTTGGCCAGCAGCGAGTCGTAGTGCGGGCTGACCAGGTAGCCGGCGTGACCGTGCGTGTCTACCCGGGTGAACGGGCCGCCCGGCGGCCGGAACCGCTCCAGCCGGCCGGGGGCGGGCGCGAAGTCGCGGTCCGGGTCCTCCACGTTGACCCGACACTCGATCGCCACCCCGTGCAGCCGCACGTCGGACTGCCGCATCCGCAGCGGCGTGCCGGCGGCGATGTGCAACTGCTCCTGCACCAGGTCGACGCCGGTGACCATCTCGGTGACCGGGTGCTCCACCTGGATCCGGCAGTTGATCTCCAGGAAGTGGGCGCGTTCCGCGTCGTCCACCAGGAACTCGACCGTGCCGGCGCCGGTGAAGCCGACCGACAGCACCCCACGCAGGGCGACCTCGGCGAGCGTGTCCAGCGTGGCCGGCCGCAGCGCGGGCGCCGGCGCCTCCTCGACCAGCTTCTGGTGCCGGCGCTGCACCGAGCAGTCCCGGGTGCCGAGGTGCACGCCGTTGCCGTGGCCGTCGCAGAGCACCTGCACCTCGACGTGGCGGGCGTCGGCGAGGTACCGCTCGACGTACACCCGGTCGTCGCCGAAGGCGACCTGCGCGGCGGCGCGGGTACGGGCGTACGCGCGGGGCAGCTCGGCGGCGGACCGCACCACGGTCATGCCGCGCCCGCCGCCGCCGGCCGCGGCCTTGAGGATCACCGGGTAGCCGACCTCGGTGGCCACCGCCTGGGCCTCGGTGACGGTCGGCAGCGTCCGCACGCTGCCCGGCGGCAGCGGCAGGCCGGCCCGGCTCATCAACGCGCGGGCGGTGGACTTGTCCGCCAGCGCGGCCATCACCTGCGGCGGCGGGCCGACGAAGACCAGCCCGTTCTCCGCGCAGATCTCGGCGAAGTCGGCGTCCTCGGAGAGGAAGCCGTAGCCGGGGTGGACCGCCTGCGCGCCGGTCTGCCGGGCCGCCTCGACGATCGCCGCGGCGTTCAGGTAACTGCGGCGGCTGGCCGCCGGCCCGATCCGGACCGCCTCGTCGGCCAGCCGCACCGGCAGCGAGTCGGCGTCGGCGCTGGAGTGCGCCACCACGGTCCGCACGCCCATCTCCCGGCAGGCGCGCAGCACCCGCAACGCGATCTCACCGCGGTTGGCGATCAGCACCTTGTCGAACATCAGGCGTCCTGTCCGGTCACCGGGTCCAGGGCGATCAGCGGCTGGTCGTACTCGACCGGCTTACCGTCCTCGACCAGCACCTCGACCACCCGGCCGGCCTGGCCGGCGGTCACCTCGTTCATCAGCTTCATCGCCTCCACGATGCCGATCACCTGACCCGGCCGGACCAGGTCGCCGACCGCGACGAACGGCATCGCCCCGGGCTCGGGGGCGCGGTAGAACGTGCCCACCACGGGCGCCCGCACGGTCGGCCGGTCGGCCCCGGGCGTCACCTGCGCGACGGTCCGCGCCACCGGTTCGCCGGCCGGGTCCAGGCCGGTACGCGGCACCGGCGGCACCGGGTCGTGCCACTCCACCTCCAGCGCCGCGTCGCCGCTGCGCAGCCGCACCCGGCGTACCGGGCCGGTCAGGTCGGCGACCAGCTTGCGGGCCTGCCGACGCAGCCCGTCCAGTACCTGCTCGGCTCCGGCGTCCGCCATCACGCCACCTCCGGCCGGCCGTCGCCGGATGCCGGTCCGGCGCCCGGCACCGCCCGGCCCGCCGACTCGGCGACGCGGGCCGGCGCGGTCGACGGCTCGACGGAGCGGACCGGCACGGTCGACGGCTCGACGGAGCGGACCGGCACGGTGGACGGCTCGACGGAGCGGGCCGCGCCGAAGCGGCGGAAACGCTGCCGGCGGCGGCGTACCAGCGTGGCCGGCGGCACCGTGAGCAGCGGGGCGAGGTTCGCCGCGATCGCCCGGCCCAGCAGGTCGGCCGCGCCCGCCGGGTCGCCGTGCGCGGCCGGGTACGGCTCCGGCACCAGTTCGTCGACCACGCCGAGCCGGCACAGGTCGGCGCCGGTGAGCCGCAGCGCCCGGGCGGCCTGCGGGGCGGCGGCGCTGTCCGGCCAGAGGATCGCGGCGCAGCCCTCCGGGCTGATCACCGAGTAGACGGCGTGTTCCAGCATGAGCACCCGGTCGGCGACGGCGAGGGCCAGCGCGCCACCGCTGCCGCCCTCGCCGGTGACCACCGCGACGACCGGGGTGGGCAGCACGCTCAGCGCGAGGATGTTCTCCGCGATCGCCGCGGCCTGGCCCTGCTGCTCGGCGGCCACCCCGGGGTCCGCGCCCGGCGTGTCCACCAGCGTCACCACGGGCAGCCGCAGCCGGGCCGCGAGGCGCATCAGCCGCAGCGCCTTGCGGTGCCCGGCCGGGCTGGCCATGCCGAAGTTCCGGGCCACCAGCTCGGCCGTGGTGTGTCCCTTCTGGTGGCCGATCACCATCACCGGCCGGCCGTCGAGGCGGGCGACGCCGCCGACGACCGCCGGGCAGTCCGCGCCCAGCCGGTCGCCGTGCAGCTCGACGAAGCCGTCGAACGCGGTCTCCAGGTAGTCGAGCGTGGTCGGTCGGCCGGGGTGCCGAGCGGTGCGTACCGTCTCCCAGGGATCGCGGTCCGGCCGGGCGGTGGGCGACCCGGCGGCGACCGGCCGCGACACCGGCGTGGGGGGCCGGCGGGCGGCCCCGGCGACTGCGAGCAGCGCGGCCAGCCGTCCCCGCAACGCGTGCCGGGGCACCACCATGTCGACCTGCCCGTGCCGCAGCAGGTACTCCGCGGTCTGGAAACCCTCCGGCAGCGCGGCGCCGGTGACCTGGCGGATCACCCGGGGGCCGGCGAAGCCCAGCCGGGCGCCGCTCTCCGCGAGCACCACGTCGGTGTTGGTGGCGAACGACGCGGCCACCCCGCCGTACGTGGGATCGGTGACCACGCTGACCGTCAGCAGGCCCGCCTCGCGCAGCCCGGCCACCGCCTGGCTGACGGTGGCCATCTGCATGAGCGACAGCGCGCCCTCCTGCATCCGTGCCCCGCCGGACGCGGTGACCAGCACCAGCGGGATGCCGTCGGCCAGCGCCCGCTCGGCGGTCCGGGTGATCAGCTCACCGACCGCGCAGCCGAGGCTGCCGCCGAGGAAGCGGAAGTCCATCACGGCCAGCGCCACCGGGTGTCCGCCCAGCCGCGCGGTGCCGCACAGCACGGCCTCGTCCAGGCCGGTGGCGGCGCGGGCCGCGCCGAGCCGGTGCGGGTACGGCAGGGCGTCGACGAAGTCGATCGGGTCGACCCGGACCGCCCGGTCCGGCAGCGGGACGAACGAGTCCGGGTCGACGAGCTGCGCCACCCGGTCCGGCGCGTCCAGCCGGGCGTGCGAGCCGCACTCGGGGCAGACGTCCAGGTTGCGGCGCAACCGCTTGCGGTAGAGCAGCGAGGCGCAGCCGTCGCACCGCGACCAGAGCTGCTCGTCGCGGGGCGCGGTGGTGGTCACGACCGCCGCCCGGCGTCGTACCGGTAGAAGCAGTGGGCCATGGCGTCGCGGGGCGAGCGCCAGGTCGGCAGGTACGGCGAGATGTACGGCCGCAGCCGCTCGCTGACCCGGACGAACTCGGGATGCCCGCGAGCCTCCTCCACCGCGCCCTGCGCCGGCGTCTCCGTCTCCAGCAGGTGCACGTAGAGGTCGTGGAGCCGGTAGAGGGACCGGTGCCGCACGCCGACCAGGCCGGGCAGCTCGGTCGCGTCGGACTCGGCGAAGATCTCGGCGACCCGGTCCTCGGCGGTGGGCACCACCTTCGCGACGATGAGCGAACGGTCCATTCGCGGCCTCCCCTGGTACGTCCCGGTGCGCGGCGGACCGGTCACGCCGCACGGATGGCCCACGGTCCCGCCGACGCCGTCAACCGGGCGTCAACCGGGTCCCACCGGGCCGCAAGATTGGTGACGCTGCGTTGACGCAACCTGTGCGTCAGCTATGCGAAGATCGATTGTGGCTTTCCATTGACGACACTTATTCGCAGATCACGGGCCACTTACGAATACGTTACGGAGGGTCAACGAAGCCATCGGCCGTTGACTCAGAGTAACAGACGTTGATATTCTCCGTTCCGGTCGACCCGGCCACGGCACTCGTCCGGCGACCGCGGCGGAGACGTTCCGACATCGGCGTCGCGGGCGGGAAGATCCGGGCAGACAGGACGGTCGGGACTCAGGGTTCCGGTGCTGGGGGGTGCGCCGTGTCCGGTGGATCGAGGATGCCGACGGCGGGGGATCCCGTCCCCCGCGTGGCGTTGCACCTGCTCGGCGGCTTCCAGTTGCTGCACGACGAGGTGCCGGTGGTGGTGCCGCGCGGGCTGCAACGGGTCATCGCGCTCATCGGGCTGCGCCCGGCCGCGACCCGTAGCCACCTCGCCGGGCTGCTCTGGCCCGAGACCCCCGAGGAACGGGCGCTCTCGTCGCTGCGTACCGCGTTGTGGCGCCTCCGCCAGGACCCGTGCTGCCCACTGCGCACCGACGGTGACACGGTCCGTCTCGGACCCACCGTCCACCTCGACGTGGACGAGCTGGTCGAGACCGCCGCCCGGGTCCGCGACGGCGTGGTGCCCCGCGGCGCCGCCGGCACCGGCCGGCACGACCTGCTCCCCGGCTGGTACGACGACTGGGTGCTGCTGGAACGCGAACGACTGCGCCAGTTGCGCCTGCACATGCTGGAGGAACTCGCCGGCAACCACCTCACCGCCGGCCGCCACGGCGAGGCGCTCGAGGCGGCGCTGGAGGCGATGGCCGCCGAGCCGCTGCGCGAGACCCCGCACCGCCTGGTCGTCCGCATCCACCTCGCCGAGGGCAACGCGTTCGAGGCGGTGCACGCGTTCTACGTCTACCGTGACCTGCTCCTGCGCGAGCTGCGCCTGGAACCCTCCCCGGCCATGACGGCGCTGCTCGACGACACGCTCGCGCCGATCCGCCGGGCCAGCCGGCCGGATCCGCCGCAGCCGCGTACCGGGCGGCCCGCCAACGTCGCGCCACGCGGCCCGGCGCCGCAGCCGCGCGGCGCGCCGTCACCACCCCCATCACTGCCCAGGGGTACGCCGTGACGGCGAGGTGACACCCGCCCCGGCATGGTGGGACGCACGACCGCCGCCGTCCGGCCGGTGGTCGACGCGGCAGCAGCGCGGCGGAAGGGGTCTGCGATGAGTCGACTGTTGGTGGTCAGCCGGATCGTGCCCGGATCGCAGGGCCGGGTGGCCCAGATCTTCGCCGAGTCCGACGCGACCGAGCTGCCCCGGCTCACCGGGGTCCGGCACCGGTCGCTGTACTACCTGCACGACCTGTGCGTCCATCTGATGGAGACCGTCGACGTCGCCCCCGACCCGACCGCCGACCTGCGCGGCCACCCGCTCTACGAACGCGTCAACGAGCGGCTCTCCGCGCACACCTCGCCGTACCTGCCGACCTGGCACTCCCCGCGCGACGCCGTGGCCGGCTGCTTCTACAGCTGGGACTCCGCCGACGCGCCCACGCCCGACCGGATCCGCTGACCGGACCGGGCCACCGACGGGGGCACCCCGGGACCGCGCACGGCACCAGGTCCCGGGGTGTCCTCCCGCACCCACTGTCATCCTCCGGCCACCGGCCGGCAGGATCGATCCCACCGTCGACGCCCCACCGCCGACCTGCCTGTCGTGCCGCGCGTACGTGTGCAAAGCTGCCCCGAGCTTTCTCGCGACCGTCGTGCACGTACATAGAAGGAGGTAGGCCATGCCGTCGAGCTTCGGGCAGTGGCTGCTCGTGATCCTGGCCCTGCTCATCGGACTAGTCGTCGGCTGGATGGTGAGCGGTCGCCGGAGCGGCCCCGGCGCAGCGGCGCCCACCGTGGACGGTGCCACCGCCCCGACCACCCTGGCCACCCCGGTGACCGCCACCGTCGACGAGCCGCAGCCGGCCGCCGTGGTGGACGAGACGCCGGCCCCCGCCGCAGTGACCGACCGGCCGGCCCCGGCCGACGTGGACACCCCGACCGCCGACGCCGCCTCGACCGCCGACGCCGCGACCGCCGAGTCCGAGCCGGTCGTGGTCACCGCCGCCGGTTCCGCCGACGAGCCGGTGGCCGTCTCGACGCCCGCCGCCCCGACCGGGCCGGTGCCGGCGGACGAGCCGGCCACGGCTGACGAGCCGGTGCCGGCGGCGCCGGTCGTGGCGACCGAGCCCGAGCCGGAGCCCGCCGTCGCCGAGCCCGTCACCGCTGAGCCCACCGTCGCCGAGCCCGCCGCGGCCGAGCCCGTCACCGCTGAGCCCGTCACCGCTGAGCCCGTCACCGCTGAGCCCGTCACCGCTGAGCCCGTCACCGCTGAGCCCGTCGCGGCCGAGCCCGTCGCGGCCGAGCCCGTCGCGGCCGAGCCCGTCGCGGCCGAGCCCGAGCCGGAGCCCGTCGCCGCCACGGTCACGCCGGTCACGGCCGCGACCGAGCCGGAGCCCGTCACCGCAGCGCCGGCGCCCGCCGCCGCGGGCGCGACGGCGTCGTCCGTCGTCACCGGGCCGGTGCCGTCGTCGGTCGACGCGGCGCCGGCCGGGGAGGAGCGGGAGCCGGCCACCGTGGCCGCCGAGCCGGCAGTGGCCCCGATCGTGCCGACGCCCCGGGCCTCGGCCGAGAACGACGTGCCGTCGCCGGCCGACACCGACGCGCCGGACGACTTCCGCCGCATCCAGGGCATCGGGCCGAAGCTGGCCGCCGCCCTCCAGGCCGCCGGCATCCGCACCTACCGCCAGCTCGCCGAGCTGGACGAGGCCGCGCTGCGCGAGACCGTGAAGGCCGCCGGCCTGCGTGCCGCGCCCGGCCTGGCCACCTGGCCGCAGCAGGCGAAGGTGCTGGCCGGGGCCCCCGCCGAGGCCGACAAGGTGCTGCCGGCCAGCGCCGAGTAGCCCGTACCCGTTCCGGGGCGGGGGGGGGGGGGGGGGGGGGCCCCCCCCCCCCCCCGCGCCCCCCCCCCCCCCCCCCCCCCCCCCCCCCCCCCCCCCCCCCCCCCCCCCCCCCCCCCCCCCCGCGCCGGC
>NZ_JBISAC010000003.1:680367-754474 GCF_044391475.1 Micromonospora sp. NPDC018662 | reverse complement strand
CCGGGGCGGCGGCGGGCTGGGGGGGGGGCGGGCCCCCCCGCCGGCCCCCCCGGGGGGGGCCCCCCCGCCCGGCGGCCCCCCCCCCCCGGGGGGGGGGGGGGCCCCCGGGGGCCCCCCCCGGCCCCGACGTGTCCTCCCGCCGGCGAACCGGCCCACGCCCTGCGCACGGGCCGACCAGTCGCCCGGCCGAGAGCGCGGGACGGCGGAATGCCGGAAAACCGACGGACGGCCACCGGCCTCGCTACGGTCGGTGCAGGGGCGGGACGGCCGACGCCGAGCCCGCCACCGCAGGAGCAGCCCGTGCCCACCCCGACGCCGGAGCCCGCCGGCCGGCGACCGCCGGTCCGCGACCCCGAGGCGCCGCGCCGGGTGACGCTGCTGGAACTCTTCTTCGACCTCGTCTACGTGGTGGCGCTCGCGCTGATCTCGCGGTACCTGATCGGCGGCGTCGGCTGGGAGCGGGCCGCCGAGTCACTGATCATGTTGATGGCGATCTGGTGGACGTGGGCGATCACCACCCTGGTCACCGACCTCTACGACCCGCAGCGCGCGGAGATCAAACTGCTGGTGGTGGCGGTGATGTTCGGCGCGCTGCTGATGACCACCGCCATCCCGGAGGCGTTCGGCGCCCGGGGGCTGGTCTTCGCCGGCACGTACGTGGCGATCCATCTCGGACGCGGCCTGTTCCTGCTGCCGGCGGTCCACCGGCACCCCGAGACCCGCCGCCGGGCCATCCGGGTCTCCGTCTGGTTCGCGGTGTCGGCGGTGCCCTGGCTGGTCGGCGCGGTCGCGGCGCACGGTGCCGCCCGGACGTGGTGCTGGGCCTCGGCGCTGGCCGTCGACTACCTCGGGTTCCGGCTGGCCTATCCGGTGCCCGGCCTGGGCGCGGTGCCGGACGCCCAGCGCAACGTGACCGCCGAGCACCTCTCCGAGCGCTACCAGCAGTTCTTCACCATCGCGTTGGGGGACGCGGTGCTGGTCTCCGGCACCGTGTTCAGCCTGCACCACTCCGAGGTGGAGAACATCGCCGCGTTCACCACCGCGTTCACCACCACGCTGCTGCTCTGGCGCGTCTACGTGCACCGGTCCGGCGAGCTGCTGCCGGACGCCATCGCCCGGTCGAGCCAACCGAGCCGGTTCCTCGACACCGCCCCGTACACCCACCTGCTGATGGTGGCCGGCGTGGTGACCACCGCGGCCGGCTTCGACCTGGTGCTCCGGGAGCCGACCGGGCACACCCCGCCGGCCTGGCTGGCGGTCATCCTCGGTGGGCCGGCGCTGTTCCTGGCCGGTCGGGCCGCCTTCGAGTACGAGGTGTTCAGCCGGGTGTCGCCGTCCCGCCCCGGTGGCGTCCTGGCGCTGCTCTGCATCGCGCCGGCGCTGCTGTTCCTCGCGCCGGTCCACGCCTCCGTCGGTGCGATGCTGGTGCTGGCCGGGGTGGCCGCGGCCGACCACCGGCGCAGCCGGGGCCGCCCGCCGGAGGAGCCGGCGCCCCCACACTGAGTCACCGGGCCGGTAATCGGAATCGGCCGTACCGGGGCCGGCGTGCCGTTTGACGGATCACCCGCGCGGGGTACATGGCCTCCACCTCGAATCCACCACAACCCCGTGGAGGCAACTGATGCGCGGCACCTCGATAGTCGGCGTCCTGGTCGTCATCTGGCTCATCATCGGCGCGATCGCCGCCGGCCAGCGCGGCTACTACGGCAACGATGACACCAACTGCGCGGAGGCGGGCACGATCCTGGTCACCATCGTCGCCGGCCCGCTGAACTACATCGGCGCCAACCCGAAGATCGACTGCAAGCTCCCGGAACCGTCCAAGTAGGTCCGCCGCACCTCGTACTCCTCGCACTCCCCCGGCCCGCGCCCGCCCAGCGAGCGCGGGCCGTTTCGCTGCTCGGATCAGCCACGTCACCACCTCCAGCGCATCCTAGGAGGCTGGGTTCGTTGCTCCGCGACGATGAGCCGGGGTGTTAAAAGGGGGCCCCTCCTCTACCGAATGCGTTAAAAGGGGGCCCCTCCTTACCCCTCACCCGCCGACGTGGATGCCGGGGCGACGGGTGGGGTCCGGCTCGGACTTGCGGATGATCTCCCGGACCACCGGCGGCGTGTCACCGCGCCCCAGGATCAGGTAGCGCAGCAGGTGGGCGATCGGATTCCCCTCCGACCACTCGAAGTGGCAGTGTGGGCGTACCCCGGTGGCGTCGCGCAGCGCGAGCAGGATCGCGGCGATCGCGTTCGGCGCGGCGGGGCTGCGGGCCCGCAGGATCCGGTACTCGCCGACCTCCACCCCGTGCACCCGCAGCACGTGGCTGAACTGCGACGGGTCGCTCACGTCGATCTCCAGGAAGAGCACGTCGGCGGCACCGGGCACCGGGTTCATCGACCGCTGCGCCCGCTCCTTGACCCGGTACTCCTTCACCGACCCGCTCTGCCGCTTGTTGGCGATGACGTGCAGTCTCCCGTCCCGGACGACGGACTCGTCGACGAACCGGCGGGCCGGGCCGTCGAACTCGATCCGCTCGGCGCGCAGCTCGGTGGTCCGGGTGACCCGGGAGATCAACGAGACCGCGACGATCCCGGCGATGAAGAACCCGGAGATGGTGATGCCGTCCGGCTTCGCCACCACGTTCTCCGCGAGCGCGTACAGCAGCACGGTGGTGAGCAGCGCGAACCCGGCCGCGGCGAGCCGGTGCCGGGCGCGCGCCGCCGAGATGGTCACCGCGATCGCGCCGGAGACCATCATCGCCAGGATGCCGGTGGCGTACGCGCCGGCCTGGGCGTTGACGTCGGCGGAGAAGGCGACAGTGATGGCGATGCTGATCGCGGTGTAGACCAGCACCACCGGGCGGACCGCCCGTCCCCACTCCGGCGCCATCCCGTACGACGGCAGGTAGCGGGGCACGATGTTGATCAACCCGGCCATCGCCGAGGCGCCGGCGAACCAGAGGATGAGCACGCTGCTGACGTCGTAGACGGTGCCGAACACCTCGCCGAGGCGCTCGTGGGCGAGGAACGCCAGCGCCCGGCCGTTGGCCGCCCCGCCGGGGGCGAACGCGGCCGGCGGGATCAGCACGGTGGTGACGAACGTGGTGGCGACCAGGTAGACCGACATGATCAGCGCGGCGGTGGTGAGCAGCCGTCGGGTGCTGCGGATCCGGGCGGCCAGCCGGCGCTCCGGGTCGGCGCCGTCGCCCCGGACCAGCGGCATCATGCTCACCCCGGTCTCGAAGCCGGAGAGCCCCAGCACCAGCAGCGGGAACGCGAGCACGCTGGTGGCCAGCACGTCGCCGGCGCCGCCGACCCGGGTCAGCCGGCCGGTCCAGTCGGTGAGCAGCCCCGGGTCGGCGGCGATCGCGGCGAGCCCGGCGACCACCACTACCGCGTTCAACGCCAGGAAGACCGCCACCAGCGGAATGGCGACCTGCACGGCCTCGCTGAAGCCGAGCAGGAAGACGCCGCCGAGCACCAGCAGCAGCACCACGGTCACCAGCACCGCGGCGGTCGTGCCGTGCGGGAACGACGCGGGCAGCACCGGGTTCTCCAGCAGGTGCACGCTGGCATCGGCGGCGGAGAGCGTGATCGTGATGATCCAGGAGGTGGCCACGAAGCCGAGCAGCACCAGCACGAAGAGCTTGCCGCGCCAGAACGGCAGCAGCCGCTCCAGCATGGCCACCGAGCCCTGCCCGTGCGGGCTCTCCCGGGCCACCCGCCGGTACATCGGCAGCATGCCGAGCAGCGTCAGCGCCACGATGAGCAGGGTGGCCAGCGGGCTGAGCGCGCCGGCCGCGACCGCGGCGATGCCGGGCAGGTAGGACAGGGTGGAGAAGTAGTCGACGCCGGTCAGGCACATCACCTGCCACCACGGGTGGGCCCGCGCCTGGTGCTCCCCGACCTCCGGGCCGACCGGCTCGACCCGGTGCTGGAACAGCCAGCGGTGCAGCCGGTCGGCCGGGGCCGCCGGTCGGGCCGGCGCCGCCACCCGCTCCGGCAGCGTGCCCGGGGCGCGGACGGCCCGGTCGCCGGGCTCGGCGTGCCGGCCGGCCCGGGCCGCGGCGGCGGCGTGCGCCTCGCGGCGGCGGTCCCGCGTACGCCGGGGCTGCTCCCCGTCCCGTGCCTGCGCCATCTGCTTCCCTCCGGCCCCCTGATCACGGTAGGCGGTGGCCGGGGCGTGGCCCGGCGGAACCGGTCAAGCACCGCCGGAAGAACCGGGCGCCAGCGCGTCGCGCAGTGCCGTCGGGTCGGCGACCGTCACGGTGACCGCCGGGTGTCGGGGCCAGGGGCCGGGCGCCAGCGCCGGCACCGGCTCGTCGAACCGGAGGCAGAGGCCGCCGGCGACGCTGCTGCCGAACGTCACACCGCCGTCGGCCAGCGACAGGTGCGGTCCGACCGCCCGCCACCAACGGTACGGGCCGCTCAGCTCGACATCGACGACATTGGCCGGGGTGGTCCGCAGCCGCCACGGGCCGAACCGGACGACCAGCGCGTCCGGGGCGAGTTCCACCGCGGCGGTCCCCGACCGCACCCCGAGCAGGGCCAGCGGCAGCCGGAACGCGGGGTCGAAGCGGAACGGGAAGTGGCGGACCGGACTCGGCGGGCCGGTCGGTTCGGGATACGACACGGCCCCGTCGTACCCGGCCGGGCCGGCTCGACACCCGCCGGACGGCGTCCCCGCGTCCCGCGCCCGGACGGCGGGACGCGGGGACCCCCCGTCCCGGCTACTGCAGGAACGCCCCGAGGGGCGACAGCAGCAGCCGGCCGAGCAGCGCGGCGTTGTCGTCCAGCCGCGTCCGCTCACACTCGCGGGCGTCCGGGTCGTGGCGGCAGTGCCAGATCTTCTGCGCGTTGCGCCAGGCCACGTTGCGGGTGTATTCCACCAGCTCGCCCTGGTACCAGTCGTCGATGTCGCCGTTCACCATGTCGATCATGAGCTGCCAGTGGTCCAGGTAGCCCCGGCGCAGCTCCGGGATCCGCTCGGCGAAGATCTTGTTGATCTCCAGGTAGTCGCGGTGCTGGTCACTGCCGTCGACCGGCTCGGACTCCAGGCTCTCCAGCGTCGTCACGAGCGCGAACGGCAGGTCGTAGTTGATGTGCGCGTTCACCCCGGCGGCGGCCGACGGCAGCGGCCGGGCGTCCGGCCCGCGCATCCGCTTGAACAGGCACGACCAGGCCCGCGGCGTGCTCGGGCTGGCGTCGGTCCAGAACCGCAGCGCCTCGAAGTAGCGGGCGGCGAACTCCACGTCGAGCCGGGCCAGGAACGCCGGGTCGACGAACCGGTCCTCGTAGAGGCCGTCGAGCACCGTGCTGGTGATCACCAGGTAGAGCCGGTTGAAGTCGGCGAGCGGGCAGCTCGCCTCCAGCGGCGGCAGCCGGACCAGCAGGTCCTGGAGCTTGGTGAGATGGTCGACGACCGCCGGCACGTCGGCGGGGTGGTCGGCGAGCAACCCGACGATGTCCTGGTGCACGGGACCCCAGACCGGTTCGGTCATCTCTCCTCCACGATGGTCGGCGCCCCCACGACGCCATCCGATTCCGCCGGACAGCCTGCCAGCCGCCGCCCCCGGGTCGGATCAGTAGAACGACGTATTGCCGGCGTACGTCTATTCCGGACGGTTACGCAGGAAGATGGCGCTGGCCTGCACCCGCGTGCGGACCTGGAGCTTGTCGAAGATGTGCGACACGTGCACGCCGATGGTCCGCTCGCTGATGAACAGCCGCTGGCCGATCTCCTTGTTCGTCAGCCCCTCGGCGACCGCGGCGAGCACCTCCCGCTCGCGCGCGGTCAACACCGCCAGCTCGTCCACCGCCGGCGCCGCGGGCGCCGCGCGCGGCCGGGGCGCCGGCGCCGGGGCCGGCGCGTCGTCCAGGGTGACCCGGGCCCGACCGGCCAGGGTACGGATCTCCGCGCTGAGCGGCACCGCGCCGAGCGCCTGCGCGGTCGCGTGCGCCTGGCGCAGCAGCTTGCCGGCGGTGGCCATCCGGCTGCGCCGGGCCAGCAGCGCCTCGGCCTGCCGCAACCGGGAGTACGCCGCCGGGTAGGGATGGTGGCGCCGGTCCCACTCGGTGGCCGAGCGGCCCCACAGCTCGGGATCGCCCCGGCCGTCGTCGAGCCGGCTCAGCTCGGCGTCGCAGAGCGCCAGGAAACCGTCCGCGACATACCGCACCGGGGCGCCCGCCTGTGCGCTCTTGCGGGTCACCCGGTCGACCACCTCACGTAGCCGGCGCACCGCGGTCGGGTCCACCTCGACCGTGCGGCTGGCCGCCGCCTCGGCCTCGGCCCGCAGCCCGTGCCAGGCCAACGTGGCCAGCACGATGACGTCGTCGGAGCGGCTCTCGGTCAGGCCCCGCTGGACGGCCTGCCGGGCCAGGTCGTGCCGACCCTGCCACATCGCCAGCCCGGCGCGCAGGATGAGCATCGGCAACACGTGCCGGGCGCCGCCGCCGGCCAGCACCGTGGCGACCGCCTCCAGGTCACGGTCGGAGGCCTCGACGTCGCCGTACCCGACGGAGAGCCGGCACCGGGCGAGCAGCAACTCGACCGCGTCCGCGCCGGACGGCCGGTGCCGCAGCGCGGCGGCGACGACCTTCTCCGCCTCCGCCCACTGCCCCACCCGGAACAGCCCGTTCGTCGCCACGGCCAGCAGCCGGGTCCCCCAGGTGCGGCCGAGACCCAGCTCGGCGACGCGCTCGGCGCCGCGGCGGGCCACCACGACACCCTCCTCCAGGATGTTGAGCGGCCCGGTGAGCAGCTCGGCGAGGTGCAGGTACGCGCAGGCCACGTCCTCCGGCCGGCCGGACGACTCGGCGGTCTCCAGCGCCCGGCGCATCACCGCCAGCCCGTCCGCCGGGTCGCCCAGGAACGCCTCGCTGAAGCCGAGCGCGGCGCTGGCCAGCACCACCTCGGACGTCGAGCCGGGCACCCCGGCGGCCAAGTCGAGCGCCTCCCGGGCCTGCTCGCCGGCCTCGGCGTAGCGACCCAGGTGCAGCAGCAGCTCGGCCCGGCGGGCGGCGGCGGTGCACCGCTCGTGCGGCGTGCAGTCGGTCGAGGACAGCACCCGCCGGTACTCCTCCTCGGCCGGCGCGGAACGGCCGGCGGCGGCCAGGTAGCGGGCCCGCCGGACGTGCAGCGCGCAGGTCGGGGGGCCCGCCGGATCGGCCGACAGCTCCGCCAGCAGGGTCAACGCCCGGGCGTGCTCTCCGCTGTGGTGCGCGGCCTCGGCGGCGTGGCTGAGCAGCTCGACGCGGTCCACCTCGACGGGTTCCGGCCGCCCACCGTCGGGCGGCCCCACGGCCGGCGCCGCGGCCAGCGTCAGCGCGGCGGACCAGTGGCGGTGCGCCTCGGCGTACCCGTGCAGCCGTTCCGCCTCGCGGGCGGCGGCCATCGCCGCCGGCAGCGCCCGGGCCGGCTCGCCGGCCTGCCGCCAGTGGTGGGCCAGCCGGGCCTGGTGCAGCTCGGCCGGGGCGGCGGTGAGCGCCTCCGCGTAGCGGCGGTGCAGCGCGGCCCGCTCGGCGGGCAGCAGCTCGTGGGCCAGGATCTCGGCGACCAGCCGGTGCCGCAGCCGGTAGCCGTCGTCGGCGCCGACCAGCAGGCGGTGCGCCACCGCCTCGCGTACCGCGTCGAGCAGTTCGTCCTCGGGCAGCCGCACCACCTGAGCCAGCAACCAGTGCTCGACCGGCTCGACGCCGGCGGCGACCGCCTGCACCACTGCGTGCGCCGGCTGGGGCAGCGCGTCGACCCGCCCCAGGAAGACCTCGCGCAGCGTGTCGGAGAGGCCGTCGCGGCCGTCCCGCCGGTCGCGGGCCAGCTCCTCCACCACGAACGGGTTGCCGCCGCTGCGCTGCCACAACTGGTCGGCGGCCTCCGACGGCAGCGGCGCGCCGACGATCGCGGCGGCCAGCTCGTCCGTGCCGGCCCGGTCCAGCGGAAGCAGGTCGACCACCTGGACGGAGCGCAACCGGCGCAGCTCGGCGAGCACGCGGCGCAGCGGGTGCGCGCCCCGCAGCGACTCCGCGCGGATCGCGGCGAGCACGGACAGTTGCAGGTCACCCAGGCCGGCGAGCAGATAGAGCAGGAGCTGGCGGGTGCTCCGGTCGACCCACTGGAGGTCGTCGAGGACGAGCACCAGCGGCCGGCCGCCGGCCACCAGGTGCAGCCCCTGGGCGACCCGTTCCAGCAGCGCGCCGGCGCCGTCCGGGCCGGGGGTCTCCTCGTCGAACACCTGCAGCAGGCCGCGGACCGCCGAGGTGGTGCGCGCCTCGGCCAGATCGGCGTCGAGCCGGCGCAACGCCTGACGCACCGGGTGCAGCGGCGAGGCGTCACCGATGTCGAGGCAGGTGCCGGTGAGCACCAGCGCACCGGCCTGCCGCACCTGCTCCCCGACCTCGCTCAGCAGCCGGGTCTTGCCCACCCCGCTCTCGCCGCTGAGGAAGACCGCCGCGGTGTGCCCCGGGGCGACGTCGTCGAGCAGCGCCGAACGCAGCGTCGCCACGGTCCCGGCACGGCCGACGAGCGGTGCGGTGTCCACGTCGCTGGCCATGGGACGCAGCCTAGTCACAGGTCCCCGCACCGTTCTACGGCCTTCCGGGCCCTGTGGTACCTCTCGCGTCGACAACACGACTAACGGTTGCGCGTGGTCGACATACGTCGTCCTACCGATCCCCCGAGGACCCGGTGGTGAAAGTGTCCGGAGGTCGTCGGGCACCGGACCAGGGAAAGGGTGGGTGCGATGTTGATCACCACGCCCGTGGCGAGTCGGGAAGCCGCACCCGCGGCGCACTGGCCGGTCCCGGAGGAACGCCGCACCGTCACGGTGCTCTTCGTCGACATCGTCGGCTCGACCGGCCTGGTGGAACGACTCGACCCGGAGGACGTGCGGACGCTGCAACGGGTCTACTTCGGCACCGTGTCCGGCGTGCTGCGGCGGTGGCGGGGCGTGGTGGAGAAGTACGTCGGCGACGCCGTGATGGCCCTGTTCGGCGTGCCCGACGGCGACGGCTTCGACGCGTACCGGGCGGTGCGGGCCGGGCTGGAGATCCAGGCCGCGCTGGACCGGCGGTCACCGGGCGACACCCGGCTGCGGGTACGCGTCGGCGTGGCGACCGGCGAGGTGCTGGTGGACCTGACCGGCGCCCGCGACGGCGGCCACGGCGCGGCCAGCGGCGCGGTGATCACCACCGCGGCCCGGCTCCAGGAGTACGCCCCGCCGGGCGGCGTGGTCGTCTGCCCGGTCACCCGGCGGGCGGTCGCCGGCCTGGTGGAGCAGCGTCCACTCGCCACCATGACGATGGCCGGCAAGGCGCTCCCGCTGGACGTCTGGCGGGTGACCGGGGTGTCCCCGCACCGGCCGGCCCGGCACCGGGGCCCGCTGGTGGGCCGCCGGCGCGAACTGGCCGACGCGGCCGACGCGGTCACCCGGGCGCTGCGCGAACGCCATCCACGGTGGATCTCCCTGAGCGGGCCGCCCGGCAGCGGCCGCAGCCGGCTGCTGCACGAGCTGACCCGCGCCGTGACCCAGGTGGACGGCACCGCGGTGCGCTGGTGCGTGGCGCACTGCCCCCCGTACCCGGAGGGGGACCTGGCGCCGCTGGCCGAGCTGGTCCGCGCGCTGCTCACGCCGGACGCGCCCGGCCGACCGGCCACCGTACGCGCGCTGCCCGGCTCCGCCACGGGCGCCGCCGGGTGGGCCGCGACCAGCCCCGCCCTGACCGCGTTCCTCGCCGCGCCGCGCGACGCCGCCGCGGCGGCCCGGGCCGCGGTGGCCGCCCGCGAACTGCTGCTCGACCAGGCCGCCGGACGCCCGGTGGTGGTGGCGGTGGACGACCTCGACCGGGCCGCGCCGGCGCTGCACCGGTTCCTGGGCCAGTTGTACGCCGCGGCCGGCGACCGCGGGCTGGCGCTCGCGGTGGTCACCACCCACGGCGCCGGCCGCGCCGACCCCCGGCCGGGCCCGCCCGCCCGGCGGGTGCGGATCTGGCTGCCGCCGCTGGGCGCGCGGGACACCGGCCGCCTGCTGCGGCACCTGCTGGACCGGGCCGGCCGGCCCGCCGCGCTGGCCGCCACGCTCATGCCGCTGGTCGGCGGCAACCCGGCCGTCGCGGCCGCGTACGCCGCAGCCGACGCCGGGGACGAACCGGCCGGGGTGCCGGCCCCGGTCCGCCGGCGGGTGGACGCCCGGCTGGACCGGCTGGACGGGGCGCAGCGCGCGGTGCTGATGGCGGGCGCGGTGGTCGGCGGCACGCTCGTCGCGGCGACCGTCGAGCGGATGCTCGCCTGGCCGGCCGGGCAGGCCGGGCCGGTGCTACGCGCCCTGGCCTCGGTCGGGCTGTTGCGCCGCACCGGTGCCGTACCCGACCCGGGAACCGGCGGAGACGCGGATCCCGGAGGGCCGACCGGTGCGCGCGAGTGGGCCGATGCGGACCCCCGGGCGGGCGTGGACGTCACCGCCGGCGGGAGCACAGCCGGCTCGTGCACCACACCGGTCACCCCCGGCGTGCGCATCACCGCCGGCTCGGACGGCTCGAACCGCTCGGACGGCTGGACGATCGTCGAACCGGTGGTGGCCCGGGTGGCCGCGCACCGGCTGCCGCGCGCGGTGCGGGCGGACTTCGTCCGCCGGCTGAGCGGCGGGCCGATGACGGCGATGCGGGCCGACCGCATCGGCGTGCTCGTCGCCGTCCGGTCCGGCGTCGACACCGGGCCGCGCAGCGACGCGCGCTCCGGTGCCGGTGCCGGTGCCGGTGCCGGTGCCGGTGCCGGTGCCGGTGCCGGTGCCGGTGCCGGTGCCGGTGCCGGTGCCGGTGCCGGTGCCGAGGCCCGGCCCGGCATGGTGTGGGGGGCCCGCGTCGGGACGGGTTCCGGCGTCGGGCGGGGGGCCCGCGTCGGGACGGGTTCCGGCATGGGGTGGGGGGCCGGCGTCGGGCCGGGGACCGGCGTCGCTGATCGGGGGGTCAGCGGCAGTCCGGGTGTCGGCGCGGGGCGTCATGTGGCCGGAAGGCCGGATGAGGCTCCCGCCGCGCGTCGACCGACGCCGGTGGGGACCGGCGCCCCCGGGTGGGGCGCCGAGGAGCGGGCGACCTGCCCGCTCGGGGCGGGGCGGTCGCGCCGGTCGGGTGGAGGGGCCCGACCGGCGCCCGCCCCACCCTCCGGGCCGGACGGGACCGGCGCGCCCCGTCCGGCGCCGGCGCGATCGGGGTACGCCGACGCGGCCGTCACCCGGGCCACCCCGTCGAGGGCGACCGGCCGGCAACGGGACGCCCCGGTCGACGGCGGACGGAACGGACCGGTCGACCGCGGACGGGACGGGTCGGGTTCCCCGGTCCAGGTCAGGCCGGCCGGCGCGGCACCGATCGCGCCGGGCGGCCCGGCGCCGCTCGGCTGGGTGTCCGGCCCGCCCGAACGGGCGGACCGCGGCCGGCGAACAGCGGCGTCGCCCGACGCCACGATCGGGTTGGCCGCCTGAGCGTTACGCCCGGGTCGGAGCGGGCACGGGGCCACTCCGGCCCGGGCGGCGCCCGGAAACGGTCACGCCCGCCGACGCTGGCTCGGCGGGACGCGGTCGGCGCACCCGCCAGCACATCGATCTTGGAGTTGTGGCACCTCCGATACCCGGAGCAAACAGACATACACTGGCACCACAAGTCCAAGATCGGCGAGGCGGGTCGGCGAGGCGGGACGGGGACGGGGGCGGGCGGGGGCGGGGTGGGAGGGGGCGGGAGGGGCGGGGTCAGGGCGGGGCTAGGAAGGTCAGGACCCGGTGTTCGGCCAGCGCGGCGGCCGACGCGTCGAAGTCGGGCGAGTCCGGGTCGGTGAACAGGTGCCCGGAGCCTGGGTAGCGGTGCACGACCACCTCCGCGCCGGCCGCGGTCATCGCCTGCCGCCACTCGTCCACCTCGGCCGACGGCTCGTACTCGTCGGGGTCGGCGAGGTGCAGCCGCACCGGCAGCCCGGGACGCGCCGAGTCGGGTCCGCCGCCGGTGCCGTGCATCAGCAGCAGCGCCGCCGCCCGGGGCCGCTCGGCCAGCAGCGCGCCGGCGATGCCGGCTCCCATCGAGAACCCGGCCAGCACGGTCTCGGCGGGCAGCGCGGCGACCGCCCGGCGGGCACGGTCCAGCACCGTCCCGTGGCCGATCGTGCCGAGCAGCGCGAAACCGGCCTCCACCGTCGCCGCGGCCGGCGCCTCGTACAGGTCGGGGGTGGTCACCCGGTGCCCGGCGGCCCGCAGCCGGTCGGCGGCGGCCAGCACGGCGGGCCGCAACCCGTGGACGGGGTGCAGGAGCAGGACGTGGGCCATCGGCCCATCGTCGCGCGTGCGGGCGCGGCCACGCGGCGGCGCGCCGGGTCAGTCGCGGGCGACGACCCGGCTGCGCCCCCGGAACTCGGCCACCACCTCGTCGCCGCGCCGCACGGTGACGTCGTAGATGCCGCTGCGGCCGTGCCGGACCCGCTCGGTGGCGTACGCCTCCAGCACGTCGCCCTCGCGCACCGGGCGCAGGAAGCTGATCTCGCCGCCGGCGGCCACGGTGGCCGGGCCGTGGCTGTTGCAGGCCAGCGCGAACGCGGTGTCGGCGAGCAGGAACACGAAACCGCCGTGGCCGATCGCGTGGCCGTTGAGCATCGCCGGGGTGACCCGCATCCGGGCCACCGCCGCGCCGTCGCCGGCCGAGACCAGCTCGATGCCGAGCCCCTTCGAGGCGACGTCGGCGTCGAACATGGCGTGGGCCGCGGTACGCCCGCCGTCGTCCGGCATCTCAGTGCTCCCGCCGCTGGTCGACGATGCGGCGCATCTTGCCCATCGACCGCTCCACCCCGTCCGGCTCGATCACCCGGACCGCCACGGAGACCCCGATGGTGTTCTTGACCTGCTCGACCAGCGCCGCCCCGGCCCGCTCGGCGTCGGCCACGGCGGCGTCGACGCGCCGCTCCACGCGGACGGTGAGGGTGTCCAGCCGTCCCTGCCGGTCGAGTACGCACTGGAAGTGTGGCGACAGCGCGGGGGCGCGCAGGATCAGCTCCTCGATCTGGGTCGGGAAGACGTTCACCCCCCGGACGATCATCATGTCGTCGGTGCGTCCGGCGATCTTCTCGATCCGCCGCATGGTGCGGGCCGTGCCGGGCAGCAGCCGGGTCAGGTCGCGGGTGCGGTAGCGGACCACCGGCATGGCCTCCTTGGTGAGCGACGTCAGCACCAGCTCACCCCGCTCCCCGTCGGGCAGCACCGCGCCGGTGACCGGGTCGATGATCTCCGGATAGAAGTGGTCCTCCCACAGGTGCAGGCCGTCCTTGGTCTCCACGCACTCGACCGCCACACCGGGGCCCATCACCTCGGACAGGCCGTAGATGTCCAGCGCGTGCAGATCCAGCCGCTGTTCCAGCTCCCGACGCATGTCCTCGGTCCACGGCTCGGCCCCGAAGATGCCCACCCGCAGCGAGGTGGCGCGCGGGTCGACGCCCTGGCGTTCCATCTCGTCCACGATGGCCAGCATGTAGCTGGGGGTGACCATGATGACCTCCGGTTCGAGGTCGCGGATCAGCATGACCTGCCGCTCGGTCATCCCGCCGGACACCGGGACGACTGTGCACCCCAGCTCCTCGGCGCCGTAGTGCGCGCCCAGGCCGCCGGTGAACAGGCCGTACCCGTACGCGACGTGCACCCGGTCACCGCGCCGGCCGCCGGCGGCCCGGATCGAGCGCGCCATCAGCGTGGCCCAGGTGTCCAGGTCGGCGCGGGTGTAGCCGACCACGGTGGGGCGTCCGGTGGTGCCGGAGGAGGCGTGCAGCCGGGCGATCCGTTCCCGCGGCACGGCGAACATGCCGAACGGGTAGTTCTCGCGCAGCTCGGCCTTGGCGGTGAACGGGAAGCGGGCCAGGTCGGCCAGGTCGCGGACGTCGTCGGGGTGCGCGCCGGCCGCGTCGAACGCGCGCCGGTAGTGCGGCACGTGCGCGTACGCGTGCCGCAGCGAGTCGCGCAACCGGTCCAACTGGAGCGCCCGCAGCTCGTCGACGCCGATCCGCTCGACGGGATCCAGCTCGTCCGGACGAGGGGTGCGGTCCTGCACGGTTGCCTCCTGCGCGACGGTCCCGACGCCGCCGCGCCGGGCGGGATGCCGATCACCGTACGCCCGTACGGACCGTCCTGCCAGGTCAGCGCCGCCAGCGGGACGGCGGCGGTCAGCGGCCGACCGGCAGGCGGTGCAGCGCGTCGACCAGCGGGGCCAGCTCGGGGGTGCGTCCGGCCTCGGCCAGCGCGTCGGTGAGCACCGGCGGCGGCCTCCGCCGCGAGCTGCTCGCCTTCACCCGACCACAGGTCTGGTTCTCCCTGGTGGTCACCGTGCTCGGCTTCGGCGGCATGTTCGGCGCGTTCACCTACATCGCGTACACGCTGACCGAGGTGAGCGGCTTCGCCACCACCACCGTCCCGTGGCTGCTGGTGCTCTTCGGCGTCGGCCTGTTCGCCGGCAACCTCGCCGGCGGCCGGGCCGCCGACCGGTCGCTGCCCGCCACGCTGATCGCCGTACTCGCGGCGCTCACAGTGGTGCTGGTCGGCTTCGCGCTGACCGTCGTCGCGCTGGTGCTGATGGGCGCGTTCGGCTTCGCCACGGTGCCGCCGCTGCAGATGCGCATCATGAAGTACGCCGACCAGGCGCCCACGCTGGCCTCCGGCGCCAACATCGCGGCGTTCAACCTCGGCAACGCGCTCGGCGCCTGGATCGGCGGCCTGACGATCGGTGCCTGCCTGGGCTTCACGGCCCCGATCTGGGCCGGCGCCGCACTCACCCTGCTCGGCCTCGCGGTACTCCTGGCCGCCAAGCACGCCGCCCGCCCCACCCCCACCCTGACCAACACCCCAACCTGACCCACCCTCCCCACCCCTCCCCTCCCCACCCCCGCATCGTCGATCTTGCGGTTTCGGTCTGCGGAATGCCCTTCTCGCGAACTTTGTCGGGTCACTAAGTGCAAGATCGCCGGAGCGGAGGGCGAGGGACGGGACGGGGTGGGGGTTATGCTCGGCTGGACCGGCGGTGGGGCCCGCCGTCCCGGGGGGCGCCGGGAGAACCGCGACCACGCCAACGGTCCCTGCCAGTGATGCCCGTCCTGGTGGGAGGCACCGTGACACGACCGCCCGAGTCCCGCGTCGATCCGGACGTCGACCTCCGCGTACCCGCCGACCGGGCGGAACTGACCGGGCACCCGGCGGCGGTGCTCGGCGTGATCGCCGCCGGGGGTGTGCTCGGCGCGCTGGCCCGCGCCGGCGCGCAGGCCGCCGCGCCGCACCCGCCCACCGGTCTCCCCTGGGCCACGTTCGGCGTCAACGTCACCGGTTGCCTGCTGATCGGCGTGCTGATGGCGGTGCTCACCGCCCGGCCCGCCGGGCCGCTGGTCCGGCCGTTCCTCGGCGTCGGGGTGCTCGGCGGGTTCACCACGTTCTCCGCGTACGCGGTCGACGCGCAACGCCTGGTGACCGCCGGCGCGCCGGGCACGGCGCTGCTCTACCTGGCCGCGACCGTGCTCGCCGCGCTGCTGGCGGTCGCCACCGGGGACGTGGTCACCGGCCGGCTGCTGGCCGCCCGGCGCGGGGAGGCCCGGTGACCGTCCTGCTGATCGCGCTCGGCGCGGCGCTCGGCGCCCCGCTGCGCTACCTCACCGACCGGGCGGTGCAGGCCCGGCACGACTCGGCGTTCCCGTGGGGCACGCTGACCGTCAACGTGGCCGGCTCACTGCTGCTCGGCGTGGTACTGGCGGTGCCGGCCGATCCCGCGGTGACCGCGCTGGTCGGCACCGGCTTCTGCGGCGCGCTGACCACCTGGTCCACGCTCAGCTACGAGACGCTGCGGCTGGCCCGCACCGGTCCGCGCCTGCACGCGTACGCGAATGTGCTGGTCAGCGTGGTCGCCGGGCTCGGCGCGGCCTTCGTCGGGTACGCGCTGGCCGGCGCGTTCACCGGTTGACGGGGCAGCCGGTGAGGGGCGGGCGGCGATAGCATCCCGCCATGGAGCTGCGCCACCTGGCCGACCGGGTCTGGTTGTTCCCGGGCGACCCCGATCCCGGCGCGATCCGGCCCGCCGTCGCGGTGGTCGCCGACGAGCGCGGCAGCGTGCTCGTCGACGCCGGCCACAGCCCCGCGCACGCCCGGGAGATCCGCGCCGGGATCGCCGCCGCCCGGCTGCCCGAGCCGCGCTGGCTGGTCTACACGCATCACCACTGGGACCACGTCTGGGGCGCCTGCGCCTGGCCGGGCGTGGAGATCGTCGGGCACGAGGCCGGGGTCGCCCCGCTGCGCGCCGAGGCCGCCCGCCCGTGGAGCCACCGGCACCTGCGGGAACGGGTCCGCGACGAGCCCCGGCTCGGGCCCAGCTACCGGGCCCGGGCGCTCGCGGTGGACGACTGGGACGGTTTCGCGGTGCTGCCGCCGACCCGCACGTTCACCGACGAGCTGATGCTGCCCACCGGCGTGGTGCTGCGGCACGTCGGCGGCCGGCACGCCCCCGACTCGACTGTGGTGCTGGTGCCGGACTCCCGGGTGCTGCTGCTCGGCGACTGCTGGTACCCACCGCCGCTGCACGAGCGCGGCCCGACCGACGGGCCGGATCTGGCACTGGCCCGCAGCCTGCTCTCCGAGCACGTCGAGTGGTACGTCTCCGCGCACGACGAGCCGCTCCGCCGCGACCAGGCCCGCGCCGCGCTCGGCGACTGACCGGCCGCCGCGCCGGCCCACGGGTCAGCGCGCGTGACGTTCCGGGTGCGCCCGGTTCCAGGCCCGCATCCGCTCCGGATAGCCGGTGCGGGCCGCCTCGTAGAGCGGCACCGCGTGCCGGCGGGCGATCGTGCCGGCGACCCGGGGCGAGCCGGTACGGCGGCGGATCCACTCGCCGTCGTCGGCGATGGCCACCACCGTGGTGTCGGTGGCCGTGGTCTCCGGCTCCAGATAGAACTCGACCCCGCGCCGGCTGGTCACGAACGCCTCCAGCTGCGCCAGGTCCTCCCGGTTCGCCTCGCGGTCGAGCTTCGTCGGGGTCGTCGGTTCGGCGGCCCGTCGGCTGAACCAGCCCATGCCCGCCTCCTCTCCTCGGCGTCGGAGTCCAGTGCAGCACGCACGCCTGGCAGCCGCCTGGGAGCGGAGTGGGAGTCGGCTGGGCCGCGCTCAGCGGACCGGCTGGCCGGACCCCACCGGCGCGCGGAGCACCGGCACCAGCGCGAGCGTGGGCAGCAGGAGCAGCGGCACCAGGCCGAGCGCGTTCAGCACGCCGAAGTGGTCGCCGAGGAAGCCGAGCAGCGGCGGCCCGGCGAGGAACGCGGTGTAGCCGATCACCGCGACCACGCTGACCCGGGCCGGGGCCTTCTCCTCGTCGTCGGCGGCGGCGCTCATCCCGACCGGGAACCCGAGCGACGCGCCGAGCCCCCACAGCGCCACGCCGACCACGGCCAGCGGACCGGAGCCGGCCAGCACGGCCAGGGTGGCGCCGGCGGCGGCGAGCGCGATGGTGCCGAACAGCACCGGCACCCGGCCCCAGCGGTCGATGGCGACCGTGCCGGCGGTGCGGCCCAGCGTCATGCCGACCACGAACACGCCGAACACGGCGGCGCCGACCGCCTCGTCGACGCCGTACCCGTCGACGAACGCCACCGCCAGCCAGTCGTTGGCGCTGCCCTCGGTGAACGCCATGACCAGCACCAGCAGGCCGACCAGCAGGGTGCGCGGCTCCCGCCAGGCGGTCAGCAGCGCCCGCCGCCGGGCCGCCGGCTCGCCCGCGCCGGTCGACTCGGCCGGCGCGGACAGGAACGACCGCGCGCCGAGCAGCGTGCCGGTCAGGATCAGCACCGCCAGCACCGGCAGGTGCACCTCGATCGGTACGCCGAGCCGCGCGGCCCCCGCGCCGAGCCCGGCCCCGGCCACCGAGCCGAGACTCCAGGCGGCGTGGAAGCGGGGCATGATCGTCCGGCCGAGCCGCTTCTCCACCGTCGCGCCCTCGACGTTCATCGCCACGTCACACAGGCCGGAGCCGAAGCCGAACGCGGCGATCCCGAGCCCGACGCCGACCGCCCAGCCGGCCAGGCCGGTGGCGAGACCGGCGACCGTCATGCCGAGCGCGACCAGCACGGTCGCCACCACCACCGTGCGGGCCGGGCCGAGCCGCTGGCTGACCAGACCGGCCGCGGGCATGGCCAGCAGCGCGCCCACCGACATGCAGAGCAGCAGCAGGCCGAGCCGGCCCGGGCTGAGGCCGAGCGCCTCCCGGACCGCCGGCACCCGGGAGAACCAACTGGCCACCGCGAGCCCGTTGAGGGCGAAGACGACGGCGACGCCGGTGCGGGCGGCCAGCACCGGCCGGGAAGCCGGTGGCCGCGGCGCGGCCGACGCGTCGAGGGTGTTGCTCACGGTGCGGTCGTCCCTTCCCCGGAATGGTTCCCGACGACCATCGCACACCTGAGAGCGCTACCACCACAAGCGCTCCCGCCCCTTACCGTGCACGCGCCGGACCGGGCATGATGCGCGACATGAGTACGCCGACCGCACGACCGGCCACGCTCGACGACGTGGCCCGGGCCGCCGGGGTGTCCCGGGCCACCGCCTCGCGGGTGCTCGGTGGCTACGGGTTCGCCTCGGCGGCGGCCCGGGCCCGGGTGGGCGCCGCCGCCGACCAGCTCGGCTACGTGCCGGACGTCACCGCCCGGGCGCTGGTGCGGGGCGCCGGCGTCCGGCTGGTGGTGGCCGTGGTGGGCCGGGACGACACGGTCTTCGACGACCCGTACGTGCACCGGGTGGTGAGCGCCGCGTCGCGGGTGTGCGCGCCGCACGGGATCGGGGTGGCGCTGGAGTGGCTGCCGCTGGGCGACCCGTCCGGCCTGGTCCGGCTCGGCGCGGACCGCGGTGTCTGCGGCGTGATCCTGGTCAACACCACCCAGGCGGCGCTGGACGCGGTGCCGGCCCGGCTGCGCGGCCGGGTCGCCTCGATCGGTCAGGGGTCGGCCGCCGTGCCCTCGTTCGACGTGGACAACGCCGCCGGCGCCGGCGCGGTGCTGCGTCACCTGTACGCCACCGGCCGCCGCCGCATCGCCATGGTCACCGGCCCGCGCTGGCTCACCTGCGCGGAGCGGTCGGTGACCGAGTACCGGGAGCTGATGCGGGCGGCGGGGTCGCCGGAGCGGCTGGTGACCGGCGACTTCACCGCGGCCCGGGGCGGCGCGGCGGCGCTGGCGGCGCTGCGCCGGTGGCCGGACCTGGACGCGGTCTACGCGGCCAGCGACGAGACCGCGTTCGGGGTGATCGCCGCGTTGCGCGGGCAGGGCGTGGGGGTGCCGCACGACGTGGCGGTGGCCGGTTTCGACGACCTGCCGTACGCGGCGATGAGCAGCCCGGCGTTGACCACCGCGACCCACCCGGTCGACCGGATCGCCGCCGCCGCGGCCACCGCCGTGCTGGCCCAGGCGCCGGTGGCGGCGAGTACCGCGTTCGCGTCGACGCTGGTGACCCGGGAGAGCGCCTGAGGTGACGGTGGTCAGCGCTCCGGCCCGGTGACCGCCGCGTCGACCCGGCTGAGCACCGTCGCGGCGTCGTCCACGCCCACGCCGCGCAGCAGGTCGATGGCGGTGGCCCGGACCTGGCCGATGATCAGCGCGAGCGGCAGCGTCGGACCGGCGGCGAAGAGCCGGCCGACCGACCGCACCGCCGCCAGCGCGGCCGTGTCCGCCCGGGCGGCGTGCGCGTCGGCGATCTCCTCCTGCCCGCCCAGGTCGGCGGCGAGCGCGTCGCCGGCGGAGCGGACGGCGTTGGCCAGCGTGCGTACCGCGGCACCCAGGTCGGTCGGGACGGGCGCGTCGCCGCGGGTGACCGTGACCGCGGCCCGGGCCAGCACGCGGACGTTGCGCACCGCGTAGTCGATCTGCCGGATCGAGCCCGCCACCGAGCGCAGCCGGCCGAGGTGCCGGCGACGGCGGACGTTGAGCCGGAGCGCCTCGCCGGCGGCCTGGACCGCGTCGCGCAGGCGCTCCACCCCGGCGTCGGCCTGCCGGGCCCGGTCCAGCGCGGCCAGGGCGGCCTCGTCGTCGGCGTGGTCGAGCGCGTCGGCGATCTCGTCGAGCACGCCGGCCAGCTCCGCGAACGTGTGCCGGAACTCGGCCACCAGCGGGGCGAGCGGCCGGCGGGCGTCGACGAGCTGACTGGCGACCACCGCCACCGCGCCGCCGATCAGCGCGTCGACGAACCGGAACGGGATCAGCGACTCGGTCGGGGGCGAGACCACCACCAGGTAGAGCGCGGAGACCGCGGCCTGGACCACGGTGACCGAGCTGGCCCCGACCGCCACCGCCAGCGCGACGGTGAGCAGGATGACGGTGAACACGGTCCAGGTGGTGCGCGGGCCGAGTGCCTGGACCACCAGGTCGGCGACGAGCACGCCGGCGGCCACCCCGAGCACCACCTCCACCGCCCGGCGAATCCGCTGTCCCCGCGCCTGCCCGAGCACGATCAGCGCGGCGGCGGGCGCGAAGAACGGCTGCGGGTGCCCGACCAGCCGGGTGGCGAGCATCCAGGCGACGGTGGCGGCGAGCGTCGCCTCGACCACCGGCAGCCAGCCCCGCCGCAGCCGCCCGGCCGCCGCCCGCACCGCCGCCGCGCTCCGCCGCCGGCCACCGCGTACCCCGCTCATCGCTGCCTCCCGTCCCACCCGGCCCCTATCCTGCGGGACCGGCCCGCACCCCGCGCGCGATCTTGCGCTTCCGGCCCGCGCGTCGGGTCGTTCACCCGGTTTGTCGGGGCGGGAACCGCAAGATCGACGCATGGGGTGCCGATCGACCCTGGTCGTCGCCGCCCGCGCCGGTCCTGAATGGAGACGGAGGAGAGAGGGGACGACTGATGCGTACCGGATTGTGGCGACGGCAGGTGAGGTGGTTGTACCGCGACGGCCGGCCGAACCGGCTCGCCCGGGTGTTGAACGGGCTCGCCGCCCGGCAGCACGGCGCCGGGCTCGGCCCCCGGAACTGGGTGACCCTGGAGGTGCGGGGCAGACGTACCGGCCGGACCGTCGCCCTGCCGCTGGTGGTCGCCGACCACGAGGGCGAGCGGTACCTGGTGTCGATGCTCGGCGACCAGGTCAACTGGGTGGCGAACGTCCGGGCCGCCGGCGGGCGGGCGGTGCTGCGCCACGGCGGCCGGGAGCCGGTCCGGCTGGTCGAGGTCGACGTGGCCGACCGGCCGCCGATCCTGCGTCGCCACCTCGCGCTCGCGCCCGGTGCGCGCCCGCACGTGCCGGTGGACCGGCACGCGCCGCTCGCCGAGTTCGCGCGGGTCGCCCCGGGCATCCCGGTCTTCCGGATCAGCACGGACCGGCCGGCGCCGGAAAAGGCGGAGTGACAACCTTTCAGGATATCGATCGCGTACGTTGTCGGGGTCGTCCGAATGGGAGAGTGCACCGGTAAGATCGGCGACAAATCGGCGGCTGATCGCTGACTGCCGAACCCGTCCCGACCGCCCACACTGGGCGCATGAATACGAGACTCCGCCGCAGCCGGGCATTCCGCCTCGCGGTGTGTCTCGCCCTCGTGGCGACGCTGAGCGGCTGCATGCAGCTCAACCTCGGGCTGACCGTGAGCGCCGACGACACGGTCTCCGGCCAACTCCTGCTGACCGCCGAGAAGTCCGTGCTCAAGCAGCGCAACCCGGACGTCGCGGCGGCCTTCGCCGAACTGCGGCAGAACATTCCGACGCTTCCCGCCGGCACCGAGAGCCGATACGAGGACGCCACCTTCTACGGCATCCAGATCACCTACCGGAAAACACCGCTGTCACAATTCACCAGCGAGAGCGTGAATCTTGTCCGGGATGACGATCTCTATCGCTTCTCCCTTCCGCTCGATCCGAAGAAATACGGCGGAAAGGTGGCCGAACAGGATCCGCGGAACCAGGCGGCGTTCATGACCCTGATGGCGTTCGAGATATCCGTGACGTTCCCGGGGCGGGTGCTCGACACCAACGGGACGATCAACGGACGCTCGGTGAGCTGGAAGGTGGTCGCCAACCAGCCCAAGCCGGCCGAGCTGCGCGCCGTCGCCGAGGCGCCGCCACCGCCGGCCACCACCGCTGCCGCCGCCGTGACCGGTGACGGTTCCCTGCCCTGGCTGCCGCTCGTCGCCGGAGCGGTCGCGCTGCTGCTGGTCGTCGCCGTGGTGATCGTCCTGCTGCGGCGCCGTTCCCGGGGCGGGCCGGCCGCCCCGGCCGCAGCGCCGCCCGCACCCACTCCCTCCCCCGCTCCGACCGACCCGACCGCGCCGACGCCCCCGAGCGACCGGCCGACCTGAGTCCGGCGGCCACACCCGCCGGCCCGGTCCTCCCCGCCGGCCCCGAGACCTCCCGACCGACCCGAGACTCCCCGGCCGACCCCGAGACCTCGCGAACGACCCGAGGTTTCCCGGCGGGCCCCGAGACCTCCCGACCACATCGCTCGTCCCGTTCCCACCGATCCGCGCCGACGACCTCCGGGTTGGCGGACCGCGACCCGACCGACCGGCGGCACCCCGCCGGTGCGCCACCACCGACCGGGCGGGCACCCGTGGCCGCCGCACCATCCCACCCGAGACCGCACCACCGCACCGTCGAAAAGGGGGATCGCCGTGAACGATCTCTTCACCTGGGCCGCCCTGGGCAGCCTCACCGGCGCCAGCGCCGCCACCCTGCTCGCCACCAACGTCATCGGCGGCCTCATCGGGCCGAGCGGCGACAAGGCGCGCAAGTGGATCGCGCTGGGGTTCGCGCTCCTGCTGTCGTACCTGACCGCCGCGTTCGCCGCCGACGCCGGGCCGGAGAAGTGGATCATCGCGTTCTTCAACGGCCTGGTCATCTTCTCCGCCGCGCTCGGCATCAACCAGCTGCCCCCGGGCAACCGGCAGGCGACGCAGGCGTCGCCGACCCAGCTCGCCCAGGGGCGCGAGCCCCGCTTCGTTCGCTCCTGGGTCTGAGAGAGGTGACCGTCATGGTCTTCGGCATCCTCAGCGCCGCCGCGCAGATCGTCTTCGGCGCGGTGCTCGGGCAGGCCGCCGCCGGCACCGTCGGCCTGCTGGTCGGCGCGGTCGTCGGGCTGCTCGTCGGCGCACCGTTCGGCTGGGCGACCGCCTCGGCCGGCACCTACGGCGGCGGCGCGAAGGGCATCGTCCGCTTCGTGGTCGACCACACGTGGAGCCTGCTCAACACGTTCGCCGGGGCGCTCTACCTGGCCCTGCACCTGGTCGTCGGCCACCAGCTCGACCGGGTCGTGTCGGCCGGCAGCGGCCGGGTCAACGTGGTCGAGGGCGTCTCGCCCCGGTACGCCACCACCATCGGCACGGTCTGCGCCGGGTCCAGCCCGGGCATCCAACGGCACGAGGACGTGCACGTGTTCCAGGCCCGGCTGCTCGGCCCGCTCTACCTGCCGCTGGTCGCGCTCAACTACGCGCTGTTCACCGTCGCACCGGTGTGGCTGCTCTGGCACGACCACACCAACGCGCCGATCAACCGCTTCACCCGCTACTTCGAGATCGGCGTCTACCCGCACGTCTGGAACGAGGCCATCGCGTACCGGATCCAGGGGACGCCGCCGCGATGACCGGCGCCATCGAGGCGGCCGTCGCGGACGTCGCGGACTGGCTGACCGGGACGGCGGGTGAGCCCGTCCCGGTCGGTCCGCCCCGCGACGACCCGGCCGGCGGGCTCACGGTCTGGCCGCTGGAGCTGCGACCGGCCCGGCAGACCGCGGCCGGCGGCGCGGCGCGCGAGCCGTACCGGTTCGTGGTCCGGCTGCTGGTCACCGGCGGCGGGCCGGCGGCGCTGCCGGCGCTGGACCGGGTGCTCGCCGCCGCCACCACCGGGACCGGCCGGGCGGAGCTGGTGCTGGCAGCCGGCGACCCGGCGCTGTGGCGGGCGCTCGGCGTACCGCCCCGGCCGGCGCTGCTGCTCGACGTGCCGGCCCGGATCGACCGGCCGGCGCCGACCGCGCCGCCGGTACGCCAGCCGCTGCGGCTGCGGCAGCTCGCCATGCGCACGCTCGACGGCCGGGTGGTCGGGCCGCAGGACCAGCCGCTCGCCGCGATGCGGGTGGAGCTGGTCGGCGCCGCCCAGGCCACCGAGACCGACGTGGCCGGCCGGTTCCGGCTGGTCGGCGTGCCGCACGACCCCGACGTCCCGGACCGCCCGGTGCGGATCCGGCTGATCGGCCGGGGGCGCGTCCACACCGCCGAGTTCGACCCGGCCACCGACGACGTGGTCGTCGTGCCCGCCCCCGACTGACGTCCCGAGGAGGACCGATGCCCACCTACTTCTCCCCCGGCATCTACGTCGAGGAGGTGCCCTCCGGGGCCCGCCCGATCGGGCCGGTCGGCACCAGCACCGCCGCGTTCGTCGGGGTCGCGCCGAACCGCACCGCCCACGTCGACCGGCCACTGGCGGTCAACAGCTGGACCGAGTTCCTGCGCCTCTACGCCGACGGCGAGCACCTGGAGAGCACGCCGCTGGCCCGGGCCGTGTTCGGCTTCCTGGACAACGGCGGCACCCGCTGCTGGGTGGTCAACGTCGGTGAGGGCGGCCAGCTCACCGGCACCGGCGGGCGGCGAAGCGGCCTGCAACTGCTGGAGGCGATCGACGAGATCGCCATCCTGGCCGCGCCCGGCTACCACGACCCGGTCTCGCACGAGGCGCTGATCAGCACCGCCGAGCGGCTGCGCACCATGGTGGCGATCTGCGACCCGCCGCCCGAGGTCACCGACGTCTCCCGGCTCACCCGGGTCGCCACGCCCGGCAAGCCCACCACCGGCAAGCCCGCGGAGGGTACGCCGGCCGGCGACGACGACGCGCCCGGCACCGGCGGCGACCGGCCCCGGCAGTCGGACTTCGCCACCTTCTACTTCCCCTGGATCCGGGTCCGCGACCCGCTCGGCGGCGACCTGGTGCTCACCCCGCCGAGCGGGCACGTGGCCGGCATCTGGGCCCGCACCGACGCGCTGCGCGGCGTGCACAAGGCGCCGGCCAACGAGCCGGTACGCGGCGCGGTCGACCTGGCGTACCGGGTCACCCGGCCGGAGCACGACGTGCTGAACCCCAAGGGCGTCAACGTGATCCGGTTCTTCGCCGGCGAGGGCATCCGGCTCTGGGGCGCCCGTACGCTCGCCGCCGAGGCCAGCGAGTGGCGCTACCTGAACGTGCGCCGGCTCTCCATCTCCATCGAGCAGGCCATCGCCAACGGCACCCGGTGGATGGTGTTCGAGCCGAACGACTTCACGCTGTGGCGCTCGATCCGGCGCGACATCGGCGCGTTCCTGACCCGGGTGTGGCGCGACGGCGCGCTGCTCGGCCGTACGCCGGAGGAGGCGTTCTTCGTCAAGTGCGACGAGGAGACGAACCCGGCCGACGTGCGCGACGCCGGGATGGTGGTGGCGCACATCGGCATCGCGGTGGTCAAGCCCGCGGAGTTCGTGGTGTTCAAGCTGAGCCAGTGGGCCGGCGGCACCGAGACCGAGACGATCGGAGGCTGACATGCCGACCACGGCCACCCCGCAGCCGGGCGCGCCCGTCGACCCGTACCGGGCCTACCACTTCAAGCTGCTCATCAACGGCATCACCAACGGGCACTTCACCGAGGTCAGCGGCTTCGAGGTGGCGATACCGTCGCTGGCCTACCGGGAGGCCGGCAACGAGCGCATCCGCGCCGTGCCCGGGCAGGTGGAGTACGCCCCGGTCACCCTCCACTTCGGCCTGACCAACGCCCGGGAGCTGTGGGACTGGGTGAACGCGGCGGCGAAGGGCACGGTCAACCGGCGCAACGTGTCGGTGGTGCTGCTCGACCCGGCCGGCACCGCCGAGGTGCTGCGCTGGAACATGATCAACGCCTGGCCGACCCGGTGGCGGGGCGCCCACCTGAACACCCTCTCCCAGGAGATCGCCATCGAGGCGCTGACCCTGGCGTACGAGGGACTGGAGCTGGAGTCCGGCAGTGCGGCCGCCCCGACCGCGTGACCGGCTGGCCCGCGCCCTGCGGGCCACCGCCGACCGCCTCACGGACCGGCCGCCCGCCGCCCGCCGGCCTCCCGCCGTGCCGTCGGCGGCGCTGCCGTCGCGCCACCCCGGCGAGCCCCCCGAACACTGGCTCCGCCTGGTGGCCGCCCACGCCCCCGGCCTCCTCCGGGACCTTCCCCACCCCACGCCCCCCGGCGGTGATCAAGGAGTTGGCGTCGGCTCCGACCCCGTCGCCGACCCGAACTCCTTGATCACCGGACGGTCCGCGAGGGGCGGGGCGGGGTGGGGCCGGGTGGGACGGCTGTGGCGTGGGTGGAGGGCGCGGCCGACCGATGGCGTGGGCTGGTCACGACGGCTCGGCTGGCCGAGATCTTGGTACGAAAGGGCCCCCTGGGGGGCCGATTCCTACCAAGATCTCGGCCAGGTCCCGATCATTGGGACGAGTGTCCTGTCCAGTGGTAGTGAGACGGGCGGTGGGGGGTGGCGGCGCGGCGGGTCGGATGCGGCGGCGGTGATCGGCTCCGACCTGGACGGCGGGACGGCGCGGATCGACTCGGAGTGGCGGCCCGGCCCGAGGGAAGCGGGTGCCGGACCGGCCCGGGTGGCGACGGGACGGGATCCGGACGACACGACACCGGCGGGCCGCGGCATGCCGCCGGCCTGGGCCGACCCGACGCGGGCAGCGTCCGGGGCGGTGTCCTCCGGCCCCCGGGCCGATGCCGGACCCCGCTCTGCCGGACCCCGCTCTGCCGGATCCCAGGCTGCCGGATCCCAGGCTGCCGGATCCCGGGTTGCCGGGTCGCCGGCACCTGACGCAGCGGCTTCCGGAGTCTCCGCGGCATCCGCTGGCGGCACCACGAGGCGCCACGGCACACCGAGGCGGAACGATGCCGCGGAACCGGCCGACACGGGGTGGCCGGCCGACACCAGACGGCCGAGCGACACCAGACGGCCGAGCGACACCAGACGGCCGAGCGACACCAGACGGCCGAGCGACACCAGACGGCCGAGCGACACCGGACAGCCGAGCGACACCGGACAGCCGGCCGACACGGGGTGGCCGGCCGACACCCGATGGCCGAGCGGCACCCGAGGGCCCGACCAGGGCGCGGACCGGGTGGACGTACCCGGTGGAGCCGGGCCGGGCTGGTCGCGGGCGTCGGGCCGACGCGCGGCGGCCGACTCCCCTCGTGGTGGCCGGGAAGGGCGTCGGCCCGACGCCGCCGTCGGGTCGGCGCGCGCCGGGGCGGACGGGTGGTCGGAGCGGGCGGGTGTGCTCCCGCTGTCGTTCGGGCCCGCGCCGCGGGGCCCGGTCGACGGATCCGACCGGGCCGGACACGACGGGGTCGACCCGGTGCGCGGCGGCGGGTTTCCGGTGCCGCCGTCGTGGCGGCGACCGCATCCGTCGCCGCCGCCGCCGGAGCACGACGGAGGCCGGCGCCGGCCGGTCGACCCGTGGCCGGCCCTGCCGGACGAGACCGGCACGGGCCGGGCCGGCGGCGCGGGGCGACCGTTCGGGGTGGGGCAGCCGACCGGCGCGGGCGGGACGACGCAGGCGGGCACGGCGCACCGGGACCCGTGGCCGGCGCTGCCGGACGAGCCGGCGGTCCGGCTCCCGGTCGCGGGTGGCGTCCTGTTCCGGGACGCCCGGCTGGACCGGGAACAGGCGGGTGGCTGATGGAGCGCGTCGCCTTCCTCGTGGACGAGTCCGGCACCCGGGTCGACTGCCTGCTCAATCCGGAGACCGTGCAGGTCACCCGGCTGGCCGGGGTACGTCGGCGCGGCGGGCCGGACGGGTCGCTCACCGGCGCCGGCCTGGCCGACGATCCGTTGGTCTTCACCGGCGGCGGGCGCACCGAACTGGTGCTGGACCTGCTCTTCGACCTCGACTTCGTGGAGTCCCCGGCCCGTCCCGAGGACGTCCGCGCGCTGACCCGCCCGCTGTGGATGCTCGCCGAGAACTCGACTGTCGAGCACGGCTGGCCCCGTCCGCCGCTGGTCCGGCTGGTCTGGGGCAAGACCTGGAACGTGCCGGGCGTGATCGCGGCGATCGCGGAACGCTTCGACGCGTTCACGCTCACCGGCACGCCCCGGCGTTCCTGGCTGCGGCTGCGGCTGGTCCGGGTGGCGGAGAGCGCCGAGGCGGCCCAGGCCGGCTTCGAGGCGGAGCTGGCCGCCGCGAGCACCCCGACCGTGGCGCCCGGCTCGGCGGTGGTGGCCGCCGCGGACGGCGCGGCCGAGCCGGGCTGGTCGGGGGTGCGCTTCGACCTGCTGGCCCACGACGCGTTGGGCTCGCCGCTGCGCTGGCGGTTGCTCGCCGAGCACAACCGGATCACCGACCCGCTCGCCGTGCCGGCCGGCACCGCACTGGCGGTGCCCCCGACCGACGCCGTCGCGCCCCCACCCGGGGCGACGGCCACGGGAGGCGTGCGGTGAGGCGGGCAGTGGCGGTACGGGTGGACGGCCGGCCGCTGACCGAGCCGGGGCGACTGCGTGGGGTCCGGGTCGCCGCCCGGCTGGACCAGCCGACGCAGTGTGAGCTGGCGCTGGCCACCGCGCCCGGCGCGGGCGCCCTCGACCCACCGGTACGCCCCGGCGCGACGCTCGACGTCCGCCTGGACGGCCACCCGGACGCGCTGTTCACCGGCGAGGTGACCGCCGTGGAGGTGGAGTACGCGGGCGACGGCGCCGCGCTGCTGCGGCTCCGGGCGTACGACCCGCTGCACCGGCTGCGCAAGCGGCAGGAGCTGCGGGTGTTCGAGTCGGTGACGGCCGCCGAGCTGGCCGGGGAGCTGTGCGCCGGGCTGGGGCTGGAGGTGGCCGCCGAGGCCGACGGGCCGCGCCTGGACCGGCTGCTCCAGCACCGGCACACCGACCTGGAGCTGCTGTGCGAGGTGGCCGGTCGGGCCGGGCTGCACCTGAGCGTGGACGGCGACCGGCTGCGGCTGCTCACCCTCGACGGCCACGGCGAGCCGGTGCCGCTGACGCTCGGCGAGAGCGTGCACGCGCTGCGCGTCACCGAGAACCTGGACCGGGCCGGGGCGGAGTGCGCGGCGCTGGGCTGGCACCCGCAGCGCGCCGAGCCGCTGGGCCAGCGGGCCGGTGAGGCGCGCAGCGGACGGCGGATCCCGCTGCGCCCGGCGCCCGGCGACGTCGGCGCGGACGGGGTGCGTACCGCGGTGGACCAGCCGGGGCGCAGCGACGACGAGCTGGCCGCGCTGGCCCAGGCGGCACTGGACGCGCGGGTCGCCGCGCTGGTCACGGTCGAGGGCACGGCCGAGGGCGACCCGGCGTTGCGGCCGGGTCGGCGGATCGCGCTGGCCGGCGTCCCGGAGCCGGTGGCCGGCGTGTACGTGCTCACCGAGGTGGTGCACACGGTGGACGCCGACGGCCACCTGACCCGGTTCTCCACCGCCCCGCCCGAGCCGCCGCCGGTGGCCGTGCCGCCGGCGGCGACCGTCACGCTCGGCACGGTCACCGACGTCGACGACCCGGACGCGCTGGGCCGGGCCCGGGTGACGTTGCCGGCGTACGGGGACCTGGACGCCGGCTGGCTCGCCGTGCTCTGTCCGGGTGCGGGCCGGGGCAAGGGGATCGTCGCGCTGCCCGACCCGGAGGACACCGTGCTGGTGGCGTTGCCCGGTGGCGAGCCGGCCTCGGGCGTGGTGCTCGGCTCGCTGTTCGGCGCGGTCGAGCCGTACGACGCGGGGATCGTGTCGGGGCGGTCCCGCCGCTGGTCGATGCGGACCGGCACCGGCCAGTCCATCGTGATCGACGACGACGGGCGCACGCTGCGGCTGGCCACCGACGCGGGCAGCTTCGTCGAGCTGCGTCCCGAGCTGACCACCGTGCACGCCGCCGGTGACCTGGTGCTCTCCGCGCCGGGCCGGGCCATGGTGGTGCGCGCGAAGACAGTCGACTTCCTGCACGCCCCGGCGGTCGAGGACGCCGAGACCGCCGCCACGCAGGCCCGTACGCTCGCCCGTTCCTCCGGAGGTGGCTGATGCGCTGGATCCACCGTGACTCGCTGATCACCTGCGGCCACGACGGGCGGGTGGCGAACCGTCCGTCGCAGCGCTGGGTCACCGTTCGGGGCGTGCCGGTGCTGGTGCGGCCGGACCCGGAGGGGCGCGACATCACCGCGTGCCCGAACTACGGCCCGACGGTCAAACCCTGCCTGCACACGATGACCGTGACGGTCGGCTACAGCGCCTGGCTGCGGGTGGACCGGCAGCCGGTGGTGCTGTCGCACCTGGACGGCCTCACCGACGGCACGCCGCCGGGGACCGTGCACCACCAGGTCCGCGACCCGCGGCAGATGTTCCTGGGGGCGGACCGGTGAGGGCCTTCCGGTTCGTCGGCGCCGGCTTCGACGCCGGCCGCGCCGGCGGGCTCGCGCTGACCGCCGCCGGCGGGCTCGCCATGACCGACGGCGACGAGACGGTACGCCAGGCGCTGTACCTGCTGCTGTCCACCACGCCGGGCGAGCGGCTGATGCGTCCCGGGTACGGGTCGCGGCTGCACCGGCTGGTCTTCGCCCCGAACGACGACACCACCGCCGGTCTGGCCATCCACTACGTGCGGCAGGCGATCCGGCGCTGGGAGCCGCGGGTGGAGGTGCTCGACGTGGACGCCGGGCCGGACCCGGACGACCCGTGGCGCCTGGTGATCCGGCTGGACTACCGGGTGCGGGCCAGCCTCTCCCCCGGCCAGCTCGTGTTCTCCGTCGACCTGCTGCCGCCCGACGACGAGCCCGGTGACGACCCGGGCGACCGGCCCGGCGGCCGCCCCGGCGGTTGCCCCGGTGAGGAGGCCACGCCATGACGCTGCCGGTGCCGCACCTGGACGACCGCGCCTTCCTCGACCTGGTCACCGAGGCCCGGGAACGGATCCGCCGCTCCTGCCCGGACTGGACCGACCTGTCCGCGCACGACCCGGGGATGGCGCTGCTGGAGGCGTTCGCCTACCTGACCGAGGTGATGATCTACCGGCTGAACCAGTTGCCGGAGAAGGCGTACGTGGCGTTCCTGAACCTGCTGGGCGCGACCCGGCACCCGCCGGCGGCGGCCTGGGCGGACGTCCGCCTCGTCCGCACCGGCCCGGATCGCGGCCCGGTGCGGGTGCCGGCCGGCACCCGGGTCGCCGCCGCCCGCGGCGTGGACCCCCGGCCGGTCGTCTTCGTGACCACCGAACCGGCCGTGTTGTCCGCCGGCGAGACCGAGGTGACGGTACGCGTGCACCACTGCGAGCCGGTCGAGGCGGAGCTGCTGGGCACCGGCACCGGCCAGCCCGGGCAGGCGTTCCGGGCCGCCCGCGCGCCGCTGACCCGGACCACCGAGACGCTGGACCTGCTGCTCGGGGTGGAGGTGCCGGCCGGCGCGGTGGAGCCGGGCGCCGCGGCCCGCGAGCACGAGGGGCGCACGTACGAGATCTGGCGGCCGGTGGACAGCTTCGCCGGCCTGGGCCCGCAGGCCAAGGTCTACCTGGTGGACCGGGCGTCCGGGGTGGTCACGTTCGCGCCCGCGCTGGACCTGCGCCCGGCCACCGGCGACGGGAGCGGGCCGGACGCCGGGAGCGGGGGCGGCCCGGCCGTCGAGGGGGCGGCCGGGGCGACCACGGTGGCGGCGGTGCCGCCGGCCGGGCGGCAGGTGCGGCTGTGGTACCGGTGCGGCGGGGGGCCGGCCGGGAACGTGGCCGCCGGCGTGCTGACAAGCCTGCGGGACCCGCTGCCGGGGCTGAGGGTGGAGAACCCGCTCCCGGCCACCGGCGGCCGGGAGCTGGAGTCGCTGGAGTCGGTGCTGGCCCGCGGGCCGTACGAGTTCTTCGCCCAGCAGCGTGCCGTGACCGCGCGGGACTTCGAGATCCTCGCCACCGGCTCCGGCGCGGTGGCGCGGGCGCGCGCGTTCACCCGGGCCGCCGTCTACAGCTTCGCCCGGCCGGGCGAGGTGGAGGTGGTGCTGGTGCCGTACGTGCCGGCGGCGGCCCGCCCCGGCGGCCGGCTGCCGGTGGCGGTGCTGCGCGAGCACGAGGTGGAGGAGGCGCGCCGCCGGGTCGAGGCCGACCTGGAGCGGCGCCGCGCGCTGGGCACGGCGGTGCGCGCCGGCTGGGCGCGGTACAAGGCGGTCTCGGTCCGGGCCCGGGTGGTGGTGCGCCGGGAGGAGGACGTGGACGCGGTCCGCCGCCGCATCCACGACCGGCTGCACCAGACGCTGAGCCCGCTGCCCACGCCGCTCAACCCGGCCGGCTGGGCGTTCGGCGAGCCGCTGCGCGCGTCCAACGTCTACCGGATGCTGGAGCACGCCGAGCCGGGCGTCCGGTACGTCGAGTCGGTGCGGTTCGTGGTCGACGAGGCGCCGGACGCGCAGGTCCGGACCGTCGCGGTCGACCAGTACCAGCCGGACACCTGGTACGCCGGGCGCGGGCCGGTGCTGTTCCGGTCGACCGACGCGGGCGCGGGCTGGGAGCCGGCCGGCCGGTTCGACGACGAGACAGTGGTGCGGGTGGCGCCCGCGCCCGCCCCGGTACGCCCCGGCGTGGTGCCCCGGGCCGGTTCGGTGGCGGTGGTGACCGCCCGCGACGCCGGTGGTTCCCGGGTGCGGCTCAGCACCGACCTGGGCGAGACGTGGACGCTGCTCACCGATCTCGACTCCGGCGTGCGGGACCTCGCCTGGATCGACCGGGACGGCACCGGCGCGCTGCTGCTGGCCACCGACGCCGGCCTGTACGAGGTGCCGCTGCTGCCGGGCGCGGTGCCGTTGCAGATCCTGGTCGACCCGGCCGACGCGGACCGCGGCTTCTACGCGGTGCGGTCGTTCGTCTCCGAGCGCGGCGCACCCGGCGTGGCGGTCGCCGCGCAGGCCGGCTTCGGCGTCTACCTGTCCACCGCGGCCGGCCGCCCCGGCACGTTCACCCACGTCGGCCTGGCCAACGTGGACAACCGGGTGCTGGCCGTGCAGTACGACGGCCCGGCCACGCTGCTGTGGTGCGGCGCGGGCGAGCCGGACCCGAAGAAGCCCGGCCAGGGCGCGCACCGCACCCGGCTGTTCGAGTCCGACGTGCGGTGGCAGTCGATGGCCGCCGGTTGGATCGGCGGCACCTGCCGGGACCTGGCGTTCAGCGGGCCGCTGGCGTTGGCGGCCACGCAGAGCGGCGGCGTGGTCCGGCTGGACACCCTCGCCGGGCAGCCGCAGTGGCGGCCGGTGATGGTCAACTGCGGGCTGCCGCTGCGGGACCGGACCCGGTTCGTGCCGGTGGACGCCATCGCCGCGACCGCGCCGTCCGCCGGCGGCGACCGACTGGTGCTGGCCGGCGGCGAGCGCGGCGTCTACCGCAGCGGCGACGGCGAGGACTGGTCGGCCAGCGCCAACCAGTCCACCGCCGACGTGGTCACCGTCCCCGGCACCTGGCTGCTCTGCTCCGGCGAGCACGACATCGAGGTGGTGCGGCAGGATGCGCCGAACGGCGATTGAGCGGCTGTTGCCGGCCGCGTACCAGCGGGCCGCCGGCCCGGGCAGCGTGCTGGGCGCGCTGCTGGACGTGATGGCGGAGCTGCACGCCCCGGACGAGGCGGTGCTCGCCGACGTGGACGCGTTGTTCGGGCCGTACCGGACGCCCGACGGGTTCGTGGCGTACCTGACCCGCTGGGTGGCGATGGACCACGTGGTCGCCGCGCCGCGCGTCGACGCGCCGCTGCCGCTGCCGTTGGGCCGGCTGCGTGACCTGGTCGCGCACGGCGCGCTGCTGGCCCGCTGGCGGGGCACCCCGTACGGGTTGCGCACCGCGCTGGAGCTGGCCACCGGCGTGACCGGGTTCGTCCTGGACGAGCCGGCGGACCGGCCGTTCCATCTGGTGGTGCGCGTGCCGCCGGCCGCCGCCGACAAGCTGGCGCTGGTCGGCCGGATCGTCGAGGCGGAGAAACCGGCAGCGGTCACCGCCGAGGTGGTCGGCCCCGCCGACGACCCACCCCCGCCCGGGCCGGTACGCGCGGTCGGCCGGGCGCACGTGCCTTCATCCCCGTCCCCCGAGCCGCCCGAGGAGCCGTCATGACCACCGAATGGACAGTCGTCGCCGCCGCCGAGCAGTTCACCCTGGACGCCCGCAACGCCGGGGAGCTGACCTTCACCGTGTCGAACCCGGGCCCGGCGCCGGACACCGTGGTGGTCGACGTGGCGCCCGGCGAGGGCAGCCAGCGGGCCTGGTTCACGGTGACCGAGCCGCAGCGGGTGGTGCCCGGGCAGGGGTCGGTGTCGGTGCTGGTCCGGGTCGCCGTGCCGCCCGGCACCCCGCCCCGGCGGTACGACATGACCGGGTTCGCGTACTCGGCGAACACCGCCCCGGAGGAGAGTTCCCGCTCCAGCGGACGGGTGACGTACGACGTGCGGGCCGTCGCGCCGCCGAAGCGTACGCCGTGGCCGTGGCTGGCCGCCGCGGCGGTGCTGCTGCTGGTGGTGACCGGCGTGGCGGTCTGGCTGGTGACCCGGGGCCCGGACACCCCGCCGACGCCGCGGGCCGGGGCGGTGACCGTGGAGGCGGAGACGCTGGTGACCGCCGCCGAGGTCAGCTCGACCACCGCCGCCAAGGCGGCGGTGGTGGCGCAGCAGAACTGCTGCGACGTGACCTGGTCCGGCGACGCGCAACTGTTCTTCCTGGGCCGGGCGGTCGGCGACCGGGTGACCGTGCCGGTGGACCTGCCGGCGGACGGCGCCTGGCGGTTCTCCACCGTGCGCACCACCTCGCTCGACTACGCGAACACCATCTGGCTGGTCGACGGCCGGCAGGTGGGCGACGCGTTCCTCGGCTTCACGCCGACTGTGGTGCGCACCGCCGACGTGGAGGTGGGCACGCTGGAGCTGACCCGGGGCACGCACAAGCTGACGCTGGTGGCGGTGAGCCGGACCCAGGGCACCGACCGCTACTTCGCCGGCGTCGACCAGATCCGGTTCACCCCGGTCGGCCGGCCATGAGCGGTCGGCAGAAGCTGCTGGTGGTCGCGCTGGCCGGGCTGCTGGTGGCGCTCTACCTGGTGGCGGCGGCCGGGCGGCACGGCGACGTCGGTGACCCGGCCGCCGGGCCGGGCCCGCTGGCCCGGCTGGGGCGCGGCGCCGGCACGGTGGACCCGGCGACGGTGGGCGTGGCGTGCGTGCCGCCGGCCACCGACCCGACCACCACCGCCGACGGGGTGGTGGTCGCGTTCGGCGCGACCTGCCGGCTGCGCGTCGCCGACCCGGGCGCGCTGCGCACGCTGGTGCTGCGCGGCGCGACGCCGTTCCAGGTGACCGCCCGCACGCCCGGCGACGCGGACGTCACGGTCACCGACGAGGTCACCCCCGGGCCGGACGGCGCGACGGTGGCCAAGGTGGCGGTGGACCGGGAGACCGAGGTGCTCCTGCGCTGCCCGGGAGGTGGCGGGTGCACGGTCACGCTCGCCCGGTCCTGACCGGGCCCGGCCGCCGGGAGGCCCGACGTGGGTGAGCTGCGGAAGCCGTTCCTGCTGCTGGCGCTGCTGGCGGTGGCGCTGGTGGTCGGCGTGGAGCTGGGCGCGGCGGCGCTGACCGGCGGCGGGGACGCGGGCACCGCGCTGCGGGACAGCGCCGGCGGGCTCGGCGTCGAACTGGGCAACGTCGGCGCGGTGGCCGAGCCGTCCGGCCGGGGCACCGGCTACCTGGCGCTGATCGACGTGGTGGCGCTCTGGACCACCGGGCTGTTCGCGCTGAGCCTGGTGCTGCCGGACCGGGTCCAGGGCCGGGTGCAGGGCGCGGCCACGCTGGTCTTCTCGGTGGTGCTGCTGCTGGTGTCGCTGGTGCTGCTGGTCGTCGCGTTCGTCGAGCTGACGGTGATGGTCTCGCTGTTCCTGGCGGCCCCGTTCGGCACGCTGGCGTACCTCGCGGTGTGGGGGTTCTTCCCGGTCGGCGACGCGGCCGTGCTGCTCGGGCTGGCGCTGCTGCTCAAGCTGGTCTGGGCCGGGCTGCTGCTGGCCGCGCAGCCGCGCTTCCTGCGCAACAAGGGGCTGGTGCTGCTGGCGTTGACCACGCTGCTGTGCACGGTGGTGTTGCAGTTCCTGCACGGCCTGGTGCCGGTGATCCTGGTCAGCGTCGTCGACGACCTGGGCGCGGTGGTGTTCGCGGTGGTGGCGATCATCTGGGCGCTGGTGCTGCTGGTCGGCTCGATCCCGGCGATCGTCAAGGCGGTGCGCGCCACCGCGACGACGTCGGGCCGCACGGTCAGCTGACCGGGTCGCCGGCGGCGAGCGCGGCCAGGCGCGGGAGCTGCGCCGGGTCGGTGAGCGCCGAGCCGACCGCCACCACGCGTACCCCGGCGGCCAGGAAGTCGCCCGCGTTGCCGGCGTCGATGCCGCCGGTGGCCACGAACCGCGCCTCCGGCAGCGGCCCGGCGACCGCCCGGAACCAGGCCGGGCCGAGGCTGACCGCCGGGAACGCCTTGAGCCAGACCAGGCCGTGGTCGAGCGCCCGCTGCGCCTCGGTCGGGGTGGCCACGCCGGGCAGGTGCGGGATGCCGTAGCCGCGCGCCGCGTCCGCGACGGCCAGGTCCAGGCCGGGGGCGACGGTGAACGCCGCGCCGGCGCTCATCGCCTGGCGGACCTGGGCCGGGGTGCGGACCGTGCCGGCGCCGACGATCCGGTCCCGGCGCCGTCCGGCGGTGACGGCGGCGCGCAGCGCGGGCACCGCCCCCGGGGTACGGATCGGGACCTCCACCACGCCGATGCCGAGGTCCCAGGCCAGCTCCGCGAGCCGGACCGTCTCCTCCGGCGGCAGGTCGCGCAGGATCACCATGACCCGCGCGTCGCCGAACAGTGGTGCGAAGTCGTGTTCGATCATGTGCTGCTCCCTCCGTCGCGCCGCCTCGCCGGCGCCGCCCATTCCCGGTCCGTCAGTGCCAGCGCCCGGGCGATCCCGGCCGGGTCGGGTGGCGGCGCGGTGTCGCCCGGCGCGGCCAGCACCGGCGCCGCGGTGAGGTGTCCCATTCGCAGGCAGGCGCGCAGGTCGAGATCGCGCAGCAGCCCGGCGAGGAAGCCGGCGGCGAACGCGTCCCCGGCGCCGACCGGTTCCACCACGTCCACCGGCGGCGTCGGCACGAAGACCGCCGGCCCGGTACGCGGCAGCGCGGTCGCGCCGACCGGCCCGTCCTTGACCACCACCAGCTCCGGGCCGGGCAGCAGGTCGCGGACCGCGCCCGGGTCGGCGCTCCCCCAGAGCGTCGCCGCCTCGTCCAGCCCGACGAGCACCACGTCGGCGCGGTCGGCCAGGTCGCGCAGGACCGGTGCGGCCCGGTCGGCGGCCCAGAGCGCGGGCCGGTGGTTCACGTCGAACGTGGTCCGGGCGCCGGGCAGCGCCGGACCGCTCAGCGCGTGCGCGAGCAGGTCCCGGCAGGAGTCGGAGAGCGCGGCGGTGATCCCGGACAGGTGCAGCAGCCGCACCCCGCCCAGTCGCGGGTCGGCGAGGTCCGACGCGCCGAGCCGGCTCGCCGCGGATCCGGCCCGGTGGTAGTGGACCCGGGTGCCGGCCGGCCCGGGGTCCTTGAGGTAGACGCCGGTCGGCGCGACCGGGTCGACAGTGACCGTGCGGACGTCCACCCCGGCGGCGGCGATCTCGGCGACCACCCGGCGGCCGAACGGGTCGTCGCCGACCCGGCTGACCCAGGCGGCGCGGTGGCCGAGCCGGGCCAGTCCCATGGCCACGTTGGACTCGGCGCCGCCGACGCCGACCGCCAACCGGACGGCGTGCTCCAGCGGTCCGCCGTCGTCGGGCGTGAGCACCACCATGGTCTCCCCCACGCAGGCGACCTCCGGACCGGTCATGACACCACCGTCATCCGCTCCCGGATCTCGGTCCGGTCCAGGTGGCCGTCCACGACCAGCACCCGGTGCCGGTTGCGGCGGGGCCGGTCGGCGGCGACCACCGCCGGCCGGTCGAACGCGTACGCGACGCAGACGCCCGGGTACATCGCGGTGCGAACGAACCACCTGTCGCCCGGCCCCAGACCGCTGAACACCAGCGTGTACGCGCCGCCGCCCGGTGCGGTGCCGGACAGCGCCAGCCAGGGCGCGGCCGAGCCGTTGACCGCCTCCTCGCCGGCCGCGTCCACCGTGCACACCCGGGGTTCCGGGTCGGCGAGCGCCCGCCAGAAGAAGCCGCCGTAGCCGGCGCCGCCGGGGCGGCCGTTGGTGGCCGGGCTGCCCAGGTGGACGTCGGCGCCGGTGGCGGACGTGAGCGTGGCGGACAGGTCGAGCCACCAGGCGTCGTCCCCGGCCGGCCCGACGGTGAGCCGGCGGTGCTCGCGCAGCAGCGTCCGGCCGTTCCGGTCCCGCCATTCGAGGTCGTGGTCGAGCCGGTCGGCGGCCCGGTCCCGCCAGCCGGTGTGGGCGATGACGCCGTGGTCGTCCCGCCAGGTGTAGCCGGTGTCCCGCACGTACGTCCGGCCGCCCCAGAGGTTGGCGCCGGCCACGTCCTGCACGGCGAGGGACGCGCCGAGGTGCCAGACGTGGTCGGCCGGGAGCGCGTCGGTGACCGGGGTACCGGCCCGGGTGCGCACCGGGTGCAGGTAGGGCCGGGGGCCGTGGCGCGGGTCCAGGTCGGGCCGCACCACGTAGCGGGCCACCTCGACCCCGGCCACGGTCAGGCGTTCCTCGGCGGGATCGGCGGTCACGACGCCACCGGCCCGATCGTCGCGGGGTGGGCGTCGACCGGTTCCGGCGCGCGCGCCCGGCGTCGGGCGTCGACCGCGTGCAGCGCGGCCAGGGCGTACCCGCCGAGGATCGGCACCGCCACCGGGGTGACCAGCGCGGCGAGCAGCGCGGCGAGCGCGCAGAGCCCGGCCGCGGCGGCCCACCCGCCGGGGTGCCGCGCGCAGGTGCGTGCCGTCGACCGGGCGGCGGACCGCCAGCCCCGGCCACCGGTGCGCCCGACCGCGACGGCGACCAGGCCGGCGTACCCGAGCACTGCCGCGACCACGACGGCGGTGACCGCCAGGGCGGGCCCGCCGCCGGGCACCCGGCCGGCGGCCAGCGCCAGCAGGTCGACGGCGAGCAGCGCGGCGACCGCGAGCGCGACGGCGCTGACCGCCGCGCCGGCGGGCGCCGCGCGGCCGAACCGGGTCAGGCTGGTCCGGACCGGCGGCCAACTTCCGGTGACGGACCGGTCGTGCAGCGCGGCGGAGGCGGTGGCGACGGCCGGGGCGAGCGTGAGCACCGGCAGCGACGCCACCGCCACGGCGAGGCCGAGCAGCGCCAGGTCGGCCGCCTCGGCCACGGTGTCCCGCCAGTCCCGGCGGGGGGCGTCGGCGCTCATCCCTTCAGCCCGCTGGTGTTGATGCCCTCGACCAACATCCGCTGGAAGGCGAGGAAGAACAGGAACACCGGCAGCAGGGACAGCACCGACATGGCGAACATCGGGCCGACCGCGCTCTGGCTGGTCGAGTCGATGAACAGGGTCAGCGCCACCGGGACGGTGTAGTCCTCCAGCGTGGACAGGAAGACCAGTTGCCGGAAGAAGTCGTTCCAGGTCCAGATGAACGAGAAGATCGCGGTGGTGACCAGCGCGGGCCGGCTCAGCGGCAGGATGACGTGCCGGAAGACGCCGTACGGCGACGCACCGTCGATCTTGGCGGCCTCGTCCAGCTCGCGGGGGATGCCGCGCATGAACTGCACCATGAGGAAGACGAAGAACGCCTCGGTGGCCAGGAAGTGCGGGATGAGCAGCGGCAGGTACGGCCAGTCGCCGCCGACCAGGCCGAGGCTGCGGAACAGGATGTACTGCGGCACGATCAGCACGTGCCCGGGCAGCAGCAGGGTGCCGATCATGACGGTGAACCACGCCTTGCGGAACCGGAACCGCAGCCGCCCCAGGGCGTACGCGGCCAGCAGGCAGGACAACGCGTTGCCGACCACGGTGAGCAGGCTGACCATGGCGCTGTTGAGGAAGAACCGGCCGAAGCTGACGTCGAAGTTGGTCCAGCCCTCGGCGTAGTTGCCGGGGGTGAACGTCTCCGGCAGCAGGCCGATGTTGTTGACGATCTCGGCCTGCGACTTGACCGAGGTGCCGAGCATCCAGATCAGCGGGTAGAGCACCACCGCCACGATCGCCACGAGCACCGCCAGGCGCAGCGCCTGCCGGTTGCGCGGGCGGCGGCGGACCGGAGCGGCGGTCACCGCGGTCATGAGTCCTCCCCGTCCGAGTAGTGCACCCAGAACCGGCCGGTGCTGAAGAAGACGGCCGTGATGAGCGCGATGGCCAGCAGGAACACCCAGGCCATCGCCGAGGCGTAGCCCATCTCCAGGTCGGTGAAGCCGGAGATGTAGAGCTTGAGCGTGTACATCAGGGTGGAGTCGACCGGGCCGCCGGTGCCGTTGCTGAGCACGAACGCGGCGGTGAAGCCCTGGAAGCCGTGGATGGTCTCCAGCACCAGGTTGAAGAAGATCACCGGGGAGAGCATGGGCAGCGTGACCGCGCGGAACTTGCGCCAGGTGCCGGCGCCGTCGACCGAGGCCGCCTCGTACAGCTCGGTGGGGACCTGCTTGAGCCCGGCCAGGAAGATCACCATGGGCGCGCCGAACTGCCAGATCGCCAGCACCATCAGGGTCTGCAACGCCCAGTCCGGGTCGGCGACCCAGGGCAGCCCCTCGACGCCGAAGAGCGCGAGGAACGAGTTGAACGCGCCGTCCCGGTTGAACATGTTCACCCAGACGATGGCCAGCGCGACGCTGCCGCCGAGCAGCGACGGCAGGTAGAACAGGCCGCGGAACAGCCCGACGCCGCGCCAGGTGCGGTTGAGCAGCAGCGCCACGCCGAGCGCGGCGGCCAGCTTCAGCGGCACGGCGACCAGCGCGAACGTCAGCGTGACCCGCACCGCGTGCCAGTACGACGGGTCGGCGGTGAACATCCGCTCGTAGTTGGCCAGCCCGACCCAGCGCACCTCGGACAGCGGGGTGAGGATGTCGTAGTCGGTGAAGCTCAGCCAGAGCGAGAGCAGCATGGGGAGCGCCGTGATGCCCATCAGTCCGATGAGCCAGGGCGAGAGGAAGACGTACCCTGCCAGGCCCTCGCCGTACCGGGCCCGGCCGGCCCCGCGCCGCGTGGGGCGAGGGCCGACCGGTCCGGTTCGTGGGCTCCGGCCGGGCGCCGTGGTGAGGGCCACGGATCCGGGTCCTTTCCGTCGAGGGGTCAGGCGATCGCGGCTTTGCAGGCGGTGACGAACTGCTCCGCCGCCTGGGCCGGGGTGGCGCGGCCGTACTGGGCGTTCTCGGCGGCCTTGGTCAGCTCGGACTTGACCTTGCTGTGTCCCTTGATCGGGACCTGCGGGGACGGGCCGAACTTCTGCGCCAGGTCGGACTCGACCTGGATGGACTGCTTCATCGCCGGGTCGGTGGCGGTCTCGCTGACCTTGGCCCGCAGGTCCATGTTGGACGGCAGGCCCCGGTCGGTGCCGAGCAGCGCGACCGCCTCCGGGTCGTTGTTCAGGAAGTTGATCACGTCGACCGCGGTGTCGCGGTGCTTGCTGCCCTTGAACACCGACCAGTACATCGAGGCGCGGGCCCACTGGGCGCTCGGGTCGCCCGGGTACGCCACCACGCCCAGCTCGTCCTTGGTGTTCTTCTTCAGGTCGGGCATCTGGTTGGCCCAGACCCAGGAGGTGGCCGCCTTGCCGGTGACCACGAGCTGCTTGGTGATGTCGGTGGCGTTGCCCTGGTGGATGACGTCGGCGGTCGGGGTGGCGCCCCGGTCGCGGGCGCCCTTCCACAGCTCGAACCACCTCGTCACGTCCTCGACGGTGAAGCCGAGTTCCTTGCCCTTGTAGAGGTCCTTGCCCTGCTGGCGCAGCCAGACCCAGAGCGCCTTGTAGTCGGCGCTCGGGTCCTGGGTGCCGGGCACCTTCGTCTTCTTCGTCACCTGCTCCGCCCAGGCGATGTGCTCCTCCCAGCTCATCCCGGTGGTCGGCTCCGGCAGCCCGTTCTTCGTCAGCAGCGTCTTGTTGTAGACCAGCCCCTGGGTGTTCTCCCCGGCGGCCACCCCGGCGAGCTTGCCGTCGACCACGCCGTACTCCAGCAGGCTCTTCGGGAACTTCGACACGTCGAGCTTGCCGGAGTCGCGGTAGCTGCCCAGGTCGAGCGTGGTGCTGCGGCCGGCGTACTCGGCCAGGTAGTTGTCGTCGATCTGGAACAGGTCGGGCGGGTTGCCGCCGGCGGTCAGCGTGGCGAGCTTGTCGAAGTAGCCCTGGTTGGCCTGCCAGGTCTTCTCGAACGTCACGTCGGGGTGCTTCTTCGTGTAGAGGGCGAGGGCGTCCTCGGTGAGCTTGGCCCGGGCCTCGCCGCCCCACCAGAAGACGGAGAGTTTGACCGGGCCGCCGTCGCCGGCGGCGTCGTCGTCGCCGCAGCCGGCCGCGCCGAGCGCGAGCGGCGCGGCCAACGCGACGACGGCCAGGCCGCGCACGAATCGGCGTCGGGACAGGGGGGTACGGTGGGTCCGCCCGGCGGGTGCGCCGGCGGTGGGGGGCGTTGCGGCGTGCATCTGCGCTCACTCCTCGGCTGTGGGAGGCGACGACGTCACCGGCGGCCGTCCACGGGTCGCCCGGGTCCGCACCGCTATGCGGGCCCGGGCCACCTGCTCAGGCCCCGGTGCCGTCCCGACCGGGCTCGGGAACGGGCCCGGTCGAGTCGCGGACGACCAGTACGGTCTGGAGCATTACCTGTGCGGTGGTGCGACGGTCGCCGGCCGACGCGCCCCGGCCCCGCACGCCACGCGGCGCGTCGGAGTCGAGTTGCAGCAGCATGTCGACGGCCGTCCGGCCGGCGGCCGCGGTCGGCGTGGCCACCGTCGTCAACTTGGGGCGGGTGAGCCGGCTCAGCGCGATGTCGTCGACGCCGACCACGCTGACGTCCTGCGGCACCCGGAGCCCCAGCGCGTCCAGCCCCTCGATCAGGCCGAGCGCCATCAGGTCGTTGTAGGCGAGCACGGCGGTGACGCCGCTGCGGCGTACCTGGTCGGCGAGCGCGCCGCCGCCGGTCTCGGTGGGTTGGTTGGGCCCGAGCACTGTCAGCTCGGCGCCGCCGGCCCGGGCCGCCGCCGAGGCGGCCCGGCGCATCTCCCGGGCGGTCCAGGAGCCGCGCGGGCCGCCGAGCAGCGCGATCCGCCGGTGGCCGAGGCCGAGCAGGTGCTCGATCGCGGACCGGGCGCCCTGCCCGACGTCCATCATCACGCAGGGCAGGCCGGCGACCTGGCGGTTTATCACCACCACCGGAACCTCGCGACTGACCTGCTCGATCAGGCTGTTGCTCATCCGGGGGCTGCACAGCAGCACGCCGTCGACCTGCTTGGCGAGTGCGTGGACCAGGTCCTCCTCGGCGGCCACGTCCTCGTTGGTGTCGGCCACGAACACGTGGTAGTCGCGGTGCCGGGCCTGCCCCTCCGCCGCCTTGATCAGCGGCGGGAAGAACGGGTTGGCGATGTCGGCCACGATCAGGCCGATGTTGTGCGTCCGGCCGGTGATCAGGGCCCGGGCGGCCCGGTTGGGCCGGTAGCCGAGGTCCTCCGCGCAGGCCAACACCCGGACCCGGGTCTCCGGGTTGACCAGGTGCGGGGCCGAGAACGTGCGGGAGACGGTGGAGATGTGCACGCCGGAGGCCCGGGCGACGTCCCGGATGGTGGCTGGCACGGTGGGCTCCCTCGTCCGATGTGGTGGGGGTCACGGGGTGCCGCCAATTAATGCAAACGGTTGCGCCGGTGTCAACGGTCCATTGTTGCGGCTCGATTGCGGTACCGCTCCCGGTGGGCGCACAAAAACGCACCAATGCGGATTCATGGGGCGGGATGTCCATCGACCGTTGACGACCTCTCGCCCGACGTGGTTTCTTCGGCTGCAAACCTTTGCATAACCGCGGGAGGCCGACGTCATGTCACCACCGGCCCGGAAACGGGTCCGCCACGCCCTGGTCGGCGCCGGGGCGCGCGCCGAGATGTTCGTCCGCGCGCTCGCGCTCGACCACGCCGACACCGCCGAGCTGGTCGCCCTGGCCGACGTCAACCAGCGGAGGATGGACGCGCACAACCGCTGGCTCGCCGACCTCGGCCACCCGCCGGTGCCCACGTACGCCGCCGCCGACTTCGCCGCCATGCTGGCGAAGGAGCGGGTCGACGTGGTGCTGGTGACCAGCGTCGACGTCACCCACGACGAGTACGTGACCGCCGCGCTGCGGGCCGGCTGCGACGTGGTCACCGAGAAGCCGATGACCGTCGACGCGCCCCGCTGCCGGCGCATCCTGGACGCGGTGGCGGAGACCGGCCGGCACGTCACCGTCGCGTTCAACTACCGCTACAACCCCCTGCACGAGCAGCTTCGTCGGCTGCTCGCCGACGGCGCGGTGGGCGAGATCGGCTCGGTGCACTTCGAGTGGCTGCTGGACGTGCGGCACGGCGCCGACTACTTCCGCCGCTGGCACCGGGACAAGGCCACCTCCGGCGGCCTGCTCGTGCACAAGGCCAGCCACCACTTCGACCTGGTCAACTGGTGGCTGGACGCCCGGCCGGTCGAGGTGTACGCGGCCGGCCGGCTGTTCTTCTACGGCGAGACCGGCCGCCGGCACGGCTACGCCCGCGACTACGACCGCGCACACGGCGCCCCGGCCGCCGCCGACGACCCGTTCGCGCTGCGGATGGCCGAGCACCCCCGGCTGCGCGAGCTGTACCTCGACGCCGAGGCCGAGGACGGCTACCACCGCGACCGCAACGTGTTCGCCCCCGGCGTGACCATCGAGGACGACCTCGCGGTGCTGGCCCGCTACTCCACCGGCGCGACCATGACCTACCACCTCACCGCCTACGCGCCCTGGGAGGGCTACCGGGTGATGGTCAACGGCAGCCGGGGCCGCCTCGAACTGGAGGTCACCGAGAGCGACCACGTCAGCCCCGGCGGCGCGTCCGCGCTCAAGGGCGCCGCGCTGCACGGCGACGAGGCCGCGGTGGAACGCGGCGCGGCCCGACTCACGCTGCGACCGTTCTGGGCGCCGCCGGTGGAGATTCCGGTGGACGGCTGGACCCGGCGCGGGCACGGTGGCGCGGACGCCCGGATGACCCGGGTGCTGCTCGGCGGCGAACCCGACCCGCTCGGCCGCGCCGCGACCGCGTACGACGGCGCGCTCGCGCTGCTCACCGGGCTGGCCGCCAACCGCTCGCTGGAGACCGGCGCGCCCGTCCGGGTCGCCGACCTGCTTCCCCTGCCCTGACCGAGGAGCCCCGCTGTGTCGATCGTCTCCCCCAGCGATCTGCTGCTGCCCGCCGAGCCCGGCCAACGCGCCCTGGCCCGCGAGCTGTACGCCCTGGCGGCCACGCAGCCGATCATCTCCCCGCACGGGCACGTCGACCCGGCGCTGCTGGCCGAGGACCGCCCGTTCCCCGACCCGGCCCGGCTGCTGATCGTGCCCGACCACTACCTGACCCGGATGCTGCTGAGCCAGGGTGTGCCGCCGGCCGACCTGGGCGTGCCGAGCGTCGACGGCAGCCCGGTCGAGACCGACGGGCGGACCATCTGGCGGCGGTTCGCCGCGCACTGGCACCTGTTCCGGGGCACGCCGTCGCGGCTGTGGCTGGAGCAGACGTTCCGGAACGTGTTCGGCGTGCACACGCCACTGAGCCCGGCCACCGCCGACGCCGTCTACGACGCGCTCGCCGACCGCCTCGCCGAGCCGGCGTACCGGCCCCGGGCGCTCTTCGAGCGCTTCGGCATCGAGGTGCTCGCCACCACCGAGTCACCCCTGGATGACCTGGGCCGGCACGCCAAGCTCGCCGCCGACGGCTGGGGCGGGCCGGGCGGGCGGGTGGTCACCACGTTCCGCCCGGACGACGTGGTGGACATGGAGTTCGACGGCTGGGCGGCCAACGTGGACCGGCTCGCCGACGTCTCCGGCGAGGACACCGGCACGTACGCCGGCTACCTGGCCGCGCTGCGGGCCCGGCGGGCCGCCTTCGCCGCCGCCGGCGCCACCTCCACCGACCACGGCCACCCCACCGCCCGTACCCTCGATCTCGGGCCGGCGGAGGCGGCGGCGCTCTACGACAAGGGCCGGCGCGGCCTCGCCGACCCGGGCGACGCGGAGGCGTTCCGGGCGCACATGCTGCTGGAGTTCGCCCGGATGTCGCTCGACGACGGCCTGGTGATGCAGCTGCACCCGGGCGCGGTGCGCAACCACAACCGGTGGCTGCACGCCCGGCACGGCCGCGACGTCGGCGGCGACGTGCCGCAGGCCACCGACTACGTGCACGGGCTGGCACCGCTGCTGGACGCGCACGGCAACGACCCGCGGCTGACAGTGGTGCTCTACACGCTCGACGAGGACACCTTCACCCGGGAACTCGCCCCGCTCGCGGGCGGCTACGCGGCGCTGCGGCTCGGCGCGCCCTGGTGGTTCCTCGACTCGCCGGAGGTGCTGCGCCGGTTCCGGGAGGCGGTCACCGAGACCGCCGGCTTCTACAACACCGCCGGGTTCGTCGACGACACCCGCGCGTTCTGCTCCATCCCGGTGCGCCACGACGTGGCCCGCCGGGTCGACGCCGGCTTCCTGGCCCGCCTGGTCGCCGAGCACCGCCTCGACGCCGACGAGGCCGCCGAGACCATCGTCGATCTGGCGTACCGGCTGCCCAAGCAGGTCTTCAAGTTCTCCGGAGGGCGCTCATGACCAGGATCGTCGACGTCGAGGTGCACGACGTGCGCTTCCCCACCGCCGCCAGCGGCGACGGCTCGGACGCGATCAACCGGGGCGACTACTCGGCCACCTACGTGGAGCTGACCACCGACGGCGGGCCGACCGGCGCCGGGTTCACCTTCACCAACGGCCGGGGCAACGAGATCACCTGCGCGGCGGTCCGCGCGCTCGCCCACCACGTGCGGGGGCGCACGGTCGCCGAGATCGCCGCCGAGCCGGTGGCGTTCTGGCGCTCGCTCACCGCCGACGTGCAACTGCGCTGGCTCGGGCCCGAGAAGGGGGTCATCCACATGGCCACCGGCGCGCTGGTCAACGCGGTCTGGGACCTGCGCGCCAAGCTCGCCGGCAAGCCGATGTGGCGGTTCCTCGCCGAGATGCCCACCGACGAGCTGGTGGCCACCGTCGACTTCCACCACATCACCGACGCGCTCACCCCGGACGAGGCGGCGGCCATCCTGGACAAGGGCCGCGACGGGCTCGGCGACCGGCTGGCCGGGCTGGAACGCGACGGGTTCCCCTCGTACACCACCTCGGTGGGCTGGCTCGGCTACCCGGACGAGCAGGTGCGCGCGCTGACCCGCGACGCGTACGCGGCGGGGTGGCGGGCGATGAAGATGAAGGTCGGCGGGCGGCTCGACGACGACCTGCGGCGGGCCCGGATCATCCGGGCCGAGATCGGCCCGGACGCGTTGCTGATGATGGACGCCAACCAGGTGTGGGACGTGGACGAGGCGATCGCCGCGATGGCGGTGCTGGCCGAGGTCGACCCGTACTGGATCGAGGAACCCACGCACGCCGACGACGTGCTCGGGCACGCCCGGATCGCCCGCGCGGTGACCGAGCTGTCCGGCGGCCGGTGCCGGGTCGCCACCGGCGAGGTCGCGGCCAACCGGGTCATCTTCAAGCAGTTGCTCCAGGCCGAGGCGATCGGCGTGATGCAGATCGACGCGTGCCGGGTCGGCGGCGTCGACGAGGTGCTCGCCGAGCTGCTGCTGGCGGCGAAGTTCGGGGTGCCGGTCTGCCCGCACGCCGGCGGCGTCGGGCTGTGTGAGTACGTGCAGCACCTCGCGGTCTTCGACCACCTGCGGGTGAGCACCGGCCTGGACGGCCGGATGGTCGAGTACGTGGACCACCTGCACGAGCACTTCGTCGACCCGGTCCGCACCCGCGGCGGGCGCTACCTGCTGCCCACCGCGCCCGGCTACAGCGCCACCATGCGGCCGGAGTCGATCGCGGAGTTCCGCTTCCCGGAGGGACCGGCATGGCGCTGACCGTCGACACCGGCCGGCTCGGGCTGGCCACGCTGCGCCGGCTGCCCGAGGCGAGCCGGCCGCTGCTGCGCCCCGGCACCGTGCCGGCCGGCGTCGTCCACCTCGGGCTCGGCGCGTTCCACCGCGCCCACCAGGCGGTGCACACCGAGGCCGCGGTCGGCGCGGCCGGCGGCGACTGGGGCATCATCGGTGTGGCGCCGCGCAGCACCGACGTGGTCGAGGCGCTGGCCGCGCAGGACGCGCTGTTCAGCGTCACCACACTCGCCGCCGGCGGCGCGTCCACCCGGGTGGTCGGCGCGCTGGCCGGGGTACGGCACGCCGCCGCCGACCCGGACGCGGTGGTGCGCCTGCTCGCCGACCCGGCGATCCGGGTGGTCACGCTGACCGTCACCGAGAAGGCGTACCAGCTCGACCCGGTGACCGGCGCGCTGGCCGCCGACGCGGAGCTGACCGCCGACCTGACCACCGACCGGCCGCCGCGCACCGTGCCCGGGCTGCTGGTCCGCGGGCTGCTCGCCCGTGCCGCCGCCGACGCCGGGCCGCTGGCGCTGGTGAGCTGCGACAACCTGCCGGCCAACGGGCGCCGGCTGCGCTCGCTCGTCGACCAGTGCCTCGCACTCGCCGGGGTGCCCGACGCGACGCTGGACCGGGTGGCGGCGCAGGTGACCTGCCCCGGCACCATGGTCGACCGGATCGTGCCTGCCAGCACCGACGAGACCCGGGAGACCGCCCGACGGGCGCTCGGCGTGGACGACCTGGCGGCGGTCGCGGCCGAGCCGTGGTCGCAGTGGGTGATCGAGGACGACTTCCCCGGCGGCCGACCCGCCTGGGAGCGGGCCGGCGCGGTCCTCACCGACGACGCCGGCCCGTGGGAACGGCTGAAGCTGCGCGCGCTCAACGGCGTGCACTCGGCCACCGCGTACCTCGGCGCCCTCGCGGGCGCGGAGACGGTGCTCGACGCGCTGGCGCTGCCGCACCTGGACGCGGTGCTGCGCCGGCTGGTCGCCGAGGAGATCGCGCCGAGCTTCACCCCGCCGCCCGGCGTCTCCGTGCCCGAGTACGGGGAACAGGTGCTCGCCCGCTTCGGCAACCCGGCGATCCGCTACCGCACGGCGCAGGTCGCCTCGGACGGCTCGCAGAAGCTGCCGCAGCGGGTGCTGCACACGGCCGTCGACCTGCGGGCGGCCGGCCGGTCGGCGCGGTGGAGCGCGCTGGTGGTGGCCGCCTGGCTGCGGTTCCTGCACGGCCACACCGACGACGGTCGGCCGCTGCCGCTGGACGACCCGCTCGCCGACCGGCTGCGCGCGGCGCTGGCCGACGGTCGACACACCCCGGCCGGCGTGGTCGACGCGGTCTTCGCGGTCCGCGAGGTCTTCCCCGGCGAGCTGGCCGCCGACGAGGAGTTCCGGGCGGACGTGACCGGCTGGCTGACCGCGCTGGACCGGCACGGCGTCCGGGCGACACTGGCCGGTGCCCGGTGACCGGCGACGCGCCGATCCGGCCCGGCGGCGCTGGCCTGGCGAGCGACGAGGCCCCCGGAGGTGCCCGGTGACCGGGGGCGCGCCGCCTCGGGTGGCGCTGGTCGGCGCGAACGGGCACGGGCGCTGGCACCGGCGGGTGATCGCCGCGCTGCACGCCGCCGGCCGGCTGCGGCTGGTCGCGCTGGTCGACGTGCGGCCCCCGGAGGAGGAACCGGACGCGCCGACACCGCCGGGGACCGGGATCTTCACCGACCACCGGGCGATGCTGGCCGCGTCCCGCCCGGACGTGGTGGTGGTGTGCACGCCGCCGCACACCCACCTGCCGATCGCGCGCGACGTGCTCGCCGCCGGCGCGGACCTGCTGCTGGAGAAGCCGCCGGTGCTCGACCTGGCCGAGCACCGGGCGCTGGTCGGCGCGGCCACCGCCGCCGGGCGGGCGGTGCAGGTCAACTTCCAGGCGCTCGGCTCGGCGGCGCTGGCCGAGCTGACCGGTGTGCTGGCCGCCGGGCGGCTCGGCCCGGTCACCGGCATCGCCACCATGGCGGCCTGGCAGCGTCCCGACGCCTACTACGCCCGCTCCCCGTGGGCCGGCCGGCGGTCGGTGGACGGCCGGCCGGCGCTGGACGGCGCGCTGGCCAACCCGCTCGCGCACGCGCTGATGCAGTGCCTGGCGGTGGCCGAGGCGGTGACCGGAGCGCCGGTGCGGCCGGCCCGGATCGAGGTGGAGCGCTACCGGGTGCGCCCGATCGAGGTGGACGACACCACGGTGCTGCGGCTGACCCCGGACGCCGGCCCGCCGGTGCTGGCCGCGCTCACCCTGGCCGCCGAGGAGCACGTCGCCGGCGACGTGCTGGTCACCGGCGAGCGGGGACGGGCGGTGCTGGAGTACCCGACGGACCGGCTGCGCCTGCCCGGCGACGCCCGTCCGCGCGCCGTGCCCGGCCGGGTCGGGCTGCTGGCGAACCTGCTGGACCACCGCGCCGCCGGGGTGCCGCTGATCGTGCCGCTGGCGCGTACCGGGCCGTTCACCGAGGTGCTGGACGCGCTGCGGGACGCGCCCGAGCCCACGCTGCTCGATGGCGACCTGGTGCGCCCCGTGGGCGACGGTCCGGACCGGGTGCGGGTGATCCGGGGCGTCAACGCCGTGCTGCGGGACGCGGCGGAGACCGGCGTGCTGCCGTCCGAGGCGGGCGTGCCGTGGGCGACCCGGCCGCACGTGGTGGACCTCCGTACCGACATCCCCGACAGACAGGACGGAACGAGTCATGCGTAGACGAACACTCGCCGCCGCGGTCCTCACCGCCGCGCTGACGGTCACCACCGCCGCGCCGGCGTCGGCCGCGCCGGCCGGGCAGCGGTCGTCCCGCGCGGCGGAGCCGATCGGCCGCCAGGAGTCGGCGGCGAAGCTGCTCGGCCGCCAGGCCCTGCCGGCGAACGACGGCTGGGCCGCCGAGGGCGCCGGCACCACCGGCGGCGGGGCCGCCACCGCCGACCGGGTACGCGTGGTGCGTACCCGCGCGGAGCTGGTCGCCGCGCTCGGCGGCGACAACGCCACAAACGCCACCGACGCCACCCCCAAGATCGTGTATGTGGCCGGCACGATCGACGGCTTCGAAGGGCCCGACGGCACGCCACTCGGCTGCGCCGACCTGGCCGACCCGGAGTACTCCCTGCCGGCCTACCTGGCCGCGTACGACCCGGCGGTCTGGGGCCGGGTGGACCCGAGCGGCCCGCTGGAGGCGGCCCGGATCCGGTCGGTGGCCGCCCAGACCCGGCAGACGCAGCTCAACGTCGGGTCCAACACCACCATCGTCGGCCTGCGCGGCGCCCGGCTCACCGGGCTGACCCTGATGATCGACCGGGTCGCCAACGTGATCGTGCGCAACCTGGAGCTCGCCGACGCCCGGGACTGCTTCCCCGCCTGGTCCCCCACCGACGGCGACGCCGGCAACTGGAACTCCCAGTACGACCAGATCTCGGTGCGGCGCAGCGAGCACGTCTGGGTGGACCACAACACGTTCACCGACGGCGACAACCCGGACAGCGCGCAGCCGAGCTACTTCGGCCGGCCCTACCAGGTGCACGACGGCTCGCTCGACGTCACGCACACCGCCAGCCTGGTCACCGCCTCCTGGAACCGGTTCGCCGGGCGGGACAAGCTGATGCTGATCGGCTCCTCCAACACGGTCGGCCCGGACGTCGACCGGCTCAAGGTCAGCGTGCACCACAACCTGTTCGACGGGGACCTGCAACGACTGCCCCGGGTGCGGTTCGGTCAGGTGGACGTGCACGAGAACCACTACCGGCTCGGCGGCCCCGGCTTCGAGTACGCCCTCGGCGTCGGCGTCCGGTCCGCCATCGTCGCGGAGAACAACTTCTTCACGCTGGCCGACGACGTCGACCCGGCGGACCTCATCCACGACTGGGGCGGCACCGCGCTCACCGAACGCGGGAGCTGGGTGCGGCAGGGCGAGGGCCGGGCCCGGCCGGTGGACCTGCTGGCCGCGTACAACGCCGCGCACGACCCGGACCTCGGCGGCGACGCCGGCTGGACGCCCACCCTGCGCGCCGCCCCGCCGCTGCCGACACCGCTGGTCCCGCTGGTCGTCGGCGCCTGGGCGGGCGCCGGCCGGCTCCCGCTCTGACCGCTGCCCCACACGCGACCGGGCCGGTGTCCCCTCCTGACGGACGCCGGCCCGACGGCGTCCGTCGGGGTGTCGGCTGACACGCCGGCCGCGATGCGCGATGATCACCTTTGACGGGGACCACCGGCGGTGGCATGAATCGGCGGTCACCGGGGACAAGAGGGTGAGAAGCGGGCGGGACGGAGGCCGGACGTGACGGGTGGGACATCCGGCCGGGTCCTCACCATCGACCTGCCGGCCGACCCCGGCCGGCTCGCGCCCACCCGGGAGCGGCTGCGCGGCTGGCTGCACGCGCACGGCGTCGGCGAGTGGGACGTCGAGACGGTGCTGATCGCCACCGGCGAGGCCTGCGCCAACGCGATCGAGCACGGCTACCGCTTCGCCCCCGAGGGGATCACCACGCTCCGCGTCGAGCTGCGCGACGACTGGCTGGAGATCGAGGTACGCGACCGCGGCGCCTGGCGGCCGACCGACGACGGCGACGACAGCGACCGGGGCCGGGGGCGGCTGATCATGGCGCGGGTGATGGACGAGGCGACCATCGTCGGCACGCCGGAGGGCACCTGCGTACGGCTGGTCAAGCGGCTCACCCCGACCGGCTGACGCAAACCCCGTCTGCGCAGCTCGGAGGCGGGTTAGCCTCGACCCGGGACGACGTGAGCATCGCTCGCGTCGGCGCTGTCCGGGGGGTGCCAGGTATGCGCGGTCCGCTCTGGCGTGGCTGGCTCTGGACGCCGCGAATCTGGTGGGCGCGGATCTTCCGCAGCGGCCAGACCACGTTCGGCAGCGATCTCGGCGACTACCACGGGCGGCACGTGGGCCTCTTTCCCACCCGGGCCCGGTGGTGGCACTACCCCTGGCTGTGGCTGGTCCTGTTCATCGTGGCGGCGCTGACCGTGGTGGTCCTCACCGCCACCCAGTTCATCTTTCCGCTGGTCCACCTGCTCTTCTACCACCTCGGCCTCGACCGGGCGTTCGGCCTCCTCGGGTGGCTGCCGCATCCGTGCGGCGACAACCCGCCCGGGCAGACCGGCGACAGCCCGGGCAGGTCCTGCGCGACCATCACCAGCTTCCTCACCCCGGTCACCGGGGCGGCGCTCGCGTTCTTCGCGTTCTATCTGTTCACCCGGATCCACGTGCGCCGGTGGTATCGCAAGCGGGCGCAGCACCAGCCGTGCGACCTGGTGCGCACGGCCAGCGACGACATCGATCGAGTGGTCGGGCGCGCGGAGTTGTGCGAGGTCCTGATCGAGCGCATCCGCGACGACCGGGTCCGCTGCCCCACCGTGATCGTGGGCGGCGTCGGCAGCGGCAAGACCGCCACGCTGGTGGCGCTGACCCGCGAACTGGCCCGCCGGGGCATCATCCCGGTGTCGATCCGGCTGCACGACGTCCAGGACAAGAACGACATCGACTTCGAGGATATGGCCCGGAAACGGTTCCTGGAGGAGATCGACGCCCGCCTGGTCAGCGACGCGCAGGGCGGTCGGCTGTGGCGGACGCTGCGGTGGAGCAACCACGTCGTGGTGCTGGCGGACGGCCTCGAGGAGGCGGTCCGGGCGGACAAGGAGCACAGCGGGGAAAGCGTCATCCGGACCGCCGTCGCCAAGGCCGCCGACGACCACCTGCCGCTGGTGATCGCCTCCCGCCCGTACGACCCGCTGCGCGGGATGCCGGCGATCATCGTCGGTCTCGAACCGCTCGGTGAGGGGGCGGCGCTGGAGTACGCGCTCGGCGGCGACGACCGCCCCGGCTCGGTCACCTGGGCGCCGGTGATCGACCTGGTGATCGCCGCCGACGTCACCGAGTCCCCGGTCTTCCTGCGGATCATCCGCGACCTCAAGCGGCAGGGTCGGCTGCGCCCCCGCGCGGGCTACCAGTCCCAACAGGGCGTGGCCGCCCGGGCAACCGATCGCTACGCCGTCCGGTGGCCGTTGCTGGAGGAGTGGCGCGACGCGCTGCAGGCCGGGCTGCTGCGGGCGGACTTCGCGTCGAACGCCGGCCAGCGCGAGGGCACCCTCTGGGTGCTCGCGGCGTTCGCCTGCGTCGGTTTCCTGCGCGACACCCTCCAGGTCACCTACGCCGGCCTCACCGACGAGGGGCACTGGGAGCGGGCGGACTCCCCGCACCGGCCGCTGTTCGACGCGCTGGTCCACCGGCTGCCGCCGAGCCGGAATCCCGGTGACCGCGACGTGCTCACCCACGCCGCGACCGAGGGCAGCGAACTGGGCGTCGTCGACGCCCAGAGCGACGGCGTCCGGTTCCACCACGGCGACGTCCAGGCGTACCTGGGCGCCCTGATGCTCACCGACCCGCAGGTGCGCGACGCGCTCCTGCCCCGTCTCCTGCGGGCGAAACCGGGCCGGGAGCTGCTCGACGCGCTGCGCCTGCTCTCCCGGTGCCTGGCCGACCAGCGGGAGGCCCCTCGCGGCGAACACTCCGGGCAGGGCTGGACCGTCCTGGCGAGCCTGCACGAGGTCTGGGCGAGCAATCGCCGACGGGCCGGAGACGCCGCGGACCTGACGCGACGGTTGCGGGCCCGCGCGCCGGAACAACTGGACCGGTGCTGGGAACTGGAGTTCTACGCGGCGGCCCTGGAGATCGACGCCAGCAGCACCCGGCCCGACCACGCCGACCTGGTGCACGAGGTGGCCGGACGCTGGCACCGGTATCAGGACGACACGCCGGACCGGCCGCTCGACGAGGCCAAGCTCGACCTGGTGCGCCGGGTCGGGGAGACCGGACGGCTGATCACCGACCGGCGGCGGTTCCCCGCCTTCGACCGGCGGCAGGCGCTGCACGCGCCGCCGTACGCGGACCTGTTCCGGATGGCCGGTCGGGAGCTGTCCTACCGGGTGCGGCTGGCCGCCGCGCGCGAACTGGGCCTCGGCGGGATGGACGCCACATTCGCCCTCACCGCGCCCGACCTGCTCCGCCCCCGGGTCGAGGTCACGGACCCGAGGGCGGACGACGGCCGGCAACGACGCGAGCAGCAGATGCGTGGCTGGGTCGTGCCGTTGCTGCACCTGTCCACCGTCCACGACACGGACTCCGGCCTGTCCGAGGAGGAGCGACGGCAGCACAGCGGCGCGGCCCTGCACCAGTGGTTGACCGCGCTGCCCGGGCACGGCCCGGACGACGACACGCTCACCATCTCCGCGGAGATGGCACTGGCGCAGGGCTTCCGGCTCGCCGCGAACACCCGACGGCTTCCCGTCGGCCGCCAGCAGTGGGACCGCAGCTTCCTGGCGGAGAAGGCCGAGTACGCGCTGCGCCACTCCCGCTTCTGGTACAGCCACCTGGCCCTGATCCAGGCGCTCACGCTGCTCTCCCTGCCCGACGACCCGGCCACCCCGCTGCCCCGCCGCGGACACGGCGCCAACCCGTACGGGCTGGTGCAGCACTGGGTGGCCAGCGCGGGCGCCGCGGTGCCGGGACGCGAGCGGTGCACGGCGCACCCGTTCGTGCTGGAGGTCGGGCGGCTCTGCGTACGCGCCCTGCTCACCCGTCGACCCGACCGGTTCTGCTGGGTCGACGAGCGGGAGACCGCGAGCCGGGTGGGGTCGTGCACCGCCTCGCCCCTGTTGCGCCGCGAGCAGCGGCTGTGGATTCCCGACTCGATGGGGTGGAGCATCCTCGACCGTCGGGCCCAGCGGCTGCTCGCCGACGTCATGCTGCTGCTCAACCTCGCCGACCGGGGCGAGACCTCGGCGGAACGCGAGAGCCGGCTGGCCCGGGCGGACCGCTGCGACCTGCCGCCCTGTCTGACCAACGACCGCTCGGCCATGCAGCCGCTGCGGACCGTCCGCGAGGACCAGCGGTGCGATCCGGGCGCCACCTGCCTGGACGACTGCGCGTTCCGGCTCTGCCCGCTGCCGGCCCGGGGTGAGCGGATGCCGCACGACCTGGACCAGAACTTCTGCGCCCGGCAGCGCGACCTGGCCACCCTGCGCTACGTCGCCCAGGCGCGGGCCCCGTGGCAGAACAGTGAACGCCGCGCGCTGCGGCGGTTCTGGCAGCAGATGGCCGAACGACAGTTGCCGGGTTGGCGCCGCTGACGGCCAGCCGACCTCCACGGCGAGCGAAGATCAGCTATAAGGGACGCATGGAGTTCCCCGCGTACCTCGCCAGCATGCCGATGCACGCGATCACCGAGATCCACGGTGAGCCCGGTCTGCTGGCCCGCTTCCGGCTGGAGGTCGCCGCGTTCGACGACGCGGCGCGTGACCGGTTGACCGAGGCGCTGGACCTCGCCGCCGACCTGCACCGCGACGACCGGCGGGTCCGCGAGCCGTACCTGAACCACCTGCTGCGGGTGGCGATCCGGATGATGCACCACTACCAGGTGCGGGACGTGGACGTGATCGTCGCCGGGTTGCTGCACGACGCGGTGGAGGACCACCCGGCCGAGCTGGCCGGCCCGCCGCCGGACGGGGACGTGACGACGGCGGCGCTGGCCGCGCTCGCCGACCGGTTCGGCCCGCGGGTGGCGCGGCTCGTCGCTGCGGTCACCAACCCGGCGTACGACCGGGACCGGGACCGGGACACGCAGTACCGGGAGCACGTGGCGGCCAGCCTGGACCGGGAGCCCTGGGCGCGGGTGATCAAGGTGTCCGACTTCACCGACAACGGCGTGGGCGTGATCCACACGGTCGGCCCGAAGGTGGCCCGGTCGGCCGCCAAGTACCGCCCGCTGGTGCCGGTCTTCCGCGAGCTGATCGCCCGCCCCGACACGCCCCTGTCGGCACCGGTCAAGCAACACATCTTCGCCCAGCTCGACCTCGCCGAGGAGCGCTTCAGCGCCATCCTCGACCCCCAACCCTGACCCCGCCCCCACCCCCACCCCCACCCCAGGCGCGGCCTCTTTCACGGAAAGAGTGGCCATTTCCGGCGGATTAGCCACTCTTTCCGTGAAAGAGCGGGCGGGACGGGTGGGGTGGGGCGGGGTGGGTGGGAACGGGCGGGGCGCCTAGGGCGGCGGCGACTCTGGCGCGCAGGGCGGGCAGGTGTTCCGGGTGCTCGCGCAGCACCACCCGCAGGGTGGCGTGACCGCCGGCGGCTGCCGCGCCGAGCACGTCGAGCAGCGTGCCGAGCTGGGCGGGTGGCTCGTCGGCGAGCAGGTTCGCCGCGTCCCGGACCACGAGGGTGAGCGGCCCGGAGTCGATCCGGTCGGCCAGCACGTCGGCGAGGGCGTCCCAGGTGCGGCCGTACCAGTCGGGCAGCGACAGCGCCTCGGCGAGCGTCTCGTGCAGGGCCGCCCGGGTACGGGTGGCCGGGCCGGGCACCGGCACGCCGGCCGGCTCGGGCGCGGGCCCGGCGTCGAGCGTGAGCCAGGCCGGCGGCGGGGACGCGGCACCCATCGGTCCGTCCTTTTCCCGCGTCGCCGGCCGGAGCACGCCCGGCCGGCGACGGCGTGCGTCAGAGTCGGTAGAAGTTGGCGTAGTGGTCGGGTGAGAACCAGGTCGTCCCGGTGCTCTTGTTCACCACGATCCGGTACGCGTCCCGGGCCGCGTTGCAGGCGCGCGGGTAGACGTCGTACTCGTAGTAGGTGGCGTCGGTGGGCAGCTGGCCCTCGTAGTTGTAGAAGCGACCACCGGCGAAGTTGCACTGTCCGCCGCTCCACGAGTACCAGCCCCGGCTGGTCGGGAAGCTCTTCGCCGACCAGCCGGAGCGCGCGGTGCGGGCGTCCGCGCAGCGGGACAGCGTGCAGGAGCTGTAGACGGCGGCCTCGGCGGGCTCGGTGAGGCGGGTGGAGACCGTGGCGGGGGCCACGAGCGCGGCGGCGGCCATGGCGGTGACCACTGCGGACGCGGCCAGGGCGCGGCGTAAGCGGGTGACAGCGGCGCGGAACGGGGTCAAGGGATCCTCCTTGCACGAACCGACAGGGCATCGACCAGCTTCGTTGGCTGGTCGGCGCTCAGTCTGCCGAGGATCCTGCCCGGCGTACAGCCCCACCTGAGCGACCGCGCCCCGAATGCCCGGTGAACACGCGGTGGCGGGTGCGGACGGACGGCGCACCGACCCGCCCGCACCCGCCGCGTGCTCAGCGCGCGAACGCCTGGAACTCGGCGATCCGCACGTTCTGCGCCTGCGGGCTGGCCGTCGCGCAGTCGGTCGCCGCCCGCGGGTCGGCGTCCTGCTCACCGGCGTAGTCCGGCGCACCGGTGCACTGGTTGGTCAGCACCTCGACGCGCAGGTGGGTGGCCCGGGTGCGCGGAATGTCGAACGAGCGCAGGATCAGCTCCGGCGCCCGGGGCCGCGGCGCCACCGCCGGGAAGGCGTCCGGCCGGCTCGTGTACACCGGCCGGAAGTCGGCCGCGTCGGCGCAGCTCACCGTGCCGCTGGCGGTGCACGCCAGGACCCGGAACTGCCGCACCGCGGAGTACCGGCTCTGGGTGCCGGCGTCCGCGTCCCCGACCACCGGGGGCCGCAGCATCGCGCTGACCTGCACCCGGCGTACCTGCTGGAGGCCGCCGGCCAGGTCGACGGTGACCTGCCGGCCGGCCACCGGCGCGCCGAGCGAGGCCCAGTTGGTGGCCTCGTCGTCATCCGCGACCGACCCCAGGTTGATCCCGTCGCCGGCGACCGTCGCGCCCGCCGCCGTGGAGGCCAGGTTGGGCCGCAGCACCACCGGCAGTGTCCGGTTCTGGCCGGCCTTCACGGTCACCGGGCCGATCCGGGTGTGCCCGTAGCCGGGCGCCCGCACCACGAACTCGTAGGTGCCGGGCACCAGGTCCACCCGGTCGGTCAGCGGGGTGGCCGCGTCGGTGTCCGCGACCGGCACCGCCCGCGCCTGGTAGCGCCCGACGAACAGCTGCGCGCCCGCCACCGGACCGCGGTCACCGAGCGGCAGCAGCCGCAGCGAGCCCTCCTTCGCGTACGGGGAGGTGAAGCCCGGCGTCGGATCGGGGTCGGCGTTGCCGACGCTGGCCGCGGTCTCGCCCAGGCCGCGCGCGGCGAACGCGTTCCAGAGCAGATCCTGGTTGGCCCCGCCGAAGCGGATCCGGTCGGCGGCGAGCATCGCGTCCCGCGCGTCGACCATGCTGACCTGGCTGACCGCCATCAGCAGGAACGAGTCGACGACGAGCTGGATCCAGCGCCGGTTGCCCGGGCAGGCCGTCACCGGCCGCTGCCCGTTCGCGCAGGCCTTCTGCACGGCCGGGGTGCCGGCGCCCCAGCGGCGCATCATGGCCGCCCGGATGTCGGTGTTGGTGGCGCTCCACACCTCGCCGGACGCGTGCACCTGGAGGCCGGTCACGTCGTAGTCGACCGACGAGTAGTTCAGCGGGCTGGCGCTCATGTTGTAGTTGCGGATGCCCGCGTTCGGGTCCTGGGTGGTGTACTCGCCGATGGTGAAGCCACGCCGGCCCGGCGCGGCGTACCCGTGCTCGTAGAGGTATTCCATGGCGAGCTGGTCCGACCAGCTCTCGCTCATGCCCTGCGGGGAGCTGACGCCCGCGCTCGGGCCGGCGATCATGCGGTTGGTGACCGCGTGGCCGTACTCGTGGGCGATCACCGACATGTCGAAGTCACCGTCCACGCAGGGCGCGTAGAACGAGCCGGCGACCGGCTGCCACAGGTACATGTTGGTGGTCGGCGCGACACCGTCCGGCGGGGTGATCTGGTTGGCGTTGTTCCGCGCCGGGAACGTCGGCGGACCGCCGCTGACGCCGCCGGCCTGCGCGTTGCCCTGCTCGGCGTCGCCGCCGAGGCCGCCCCGGCCGAGGTTGTCCTGTTGCAGGTTCCAGGTCTCCTCGGTGAAGCCCAGGTGGTAGGTCCAGTCGTGCATCCGGTTGTGCATCCCGAACAGGTTCGCGCGCGCCGCGTCGATGTCGTTCGCCTGCGGCGAGGTGAACACCTCCGGGTCGCAGCGCCGCTCCTGCCACTGGTTGGTCCACGGGTACGCGTAGCCGCGGTCCGGGCGCGGCGTGGCGGTCTCGGTGCCGACGCTGAACGGGTCGTTGCTGAACCAGTTCTGCACCGCCGTCGCGTTGTTGCCCTTCGTGGTGGTGGTGGACGCCCCGGTGGCCGGGTCCACGTCCCACGCCGGGTGCCCCGGCACGCCGACCACCTCGCGGCAGCCGGCGGCCGGCGCGGCGCACCACCGCACCCGGCTGTCGACGGAGGACCTGTCGACGCGCGGCGAGTTCGGGAACACGTCCCAGGACGGATTGTCCTCCGCATGGTCGATCAGGTCCTCGCGGACCAGCACGCCGCCGTCGCGGGCGTCCACGTAGGTGGAGTAGGCGGCCGGGTCCGCGCCGGTGGTGTCCGCGCCCAGCACGACCTCCCAGGCCGCGCGCGGCCCCCGGTCCGCGGTGGGCACCGCGACCAACGAGGTACGCAGGACCTGTGCGTCGGCGCGGCCGGCGTCCGCGATGGCGGCCCTGCGAGCCTGCGCGGCGTCGATCGTGGCCGGCGCCGGCGTGCCACCGTCACGGGCCAGCGACGAGCTGACGTGCCAGACCGCTCCGTCGCGTACGCCGATCGCCAGCATGCCGTCGACGGCGGCCGGCAGGTCCCCGAAGCGCTGGCGGAACAGCACTGTCGCGCCCTCCCCCATCGGCGCCACGGTCAGCTGCTCCAGCGCGGCGGCGCCCTCGGCGGTCAGCCCGAGCACGTCGGAGTTCGCCGTCACGTAGGCGCGGGCGGCGGCGGCCGGGTCGGCCGGCAGCCCGGTGGCGAGCGGCTTCCCGGTCGAGGTGAGCGTGGCGGGCGTACCGAAGTCGGTCCAGCGGACCCGGGCGCCCAGCGCGGCGGCCCGGTCCCGCTGCCGCGCGCTGGCGGCGACGCGGCCCTTCCGGTTGTCGCGGGCCTTGGTGTCGTGCCGGTCCCCCGGCAGGTGGTCGGGTGCGGCCTGGGTGCGGGCCTGGTCCCGGGGTGCGGCCTGACCGCCGGCTTGGGCGGTCAGGACCATGCCGGCTGCCATGAGCAGCACGGTGGTCCCCGTCAACGCACGGGATGGTGTGCGCACGGTCCCTCCTGTCATCGTCGAACGGCGATGTCCGTTCCGCCATCCGACCAGGATGATCGACCGGCCGACACCAGCCGAACATCCATTAATGACAGTGCGTCGATGCGTCAGGTGTCCGGCCCCGACGCCGCCGGGCGCGACGCAGCGACCCGCCTCAGATCGGCCGGACAGGTCGCCACGTACGGACGGTTGCTGGCGACGGCTGCGTACACGGCAGCGGTCGGGGATCGCCGGGACGCCGCCTCGGATCTCCTCGACGAGGCCGCCGAGGCGGGGCGCCGCGGAGGCGGCCGGGACGGGTTCGCGGATGTCGACGTCGCGCTCTACCGCATCGGCGTCAGCCGGGTGCTGGGCGACTTCGGCGCGGCGGTGCAGCATGCCCGCGCCCTACGACCCGTCCAGTTGGGCAGCGTGGAGCGGCGCGCCCGCTACTGGGAGGACTACGCGCTCGCGCTGCACGGCCGTGGCGCGTACGGGGAGTCGTTCCGGGCCTTGCAGGCGGCCGAGCGCATCGCGCCGCAGGAGGTCCGGTACCGGCCATGGGCGCAGCAGCTCAGTGCGGCGCTGCTCGACGCGGACCGTCGACAGTCGTTGCCCGGGCTGCGCAGCTTCGCCGCCCGCATCGGCACAACTGTCTAGACATTCGCCGCGGGCGCCCTCGTCAGGACCGTCGCTTCCTCCGTGCCGCTGAGGCCGCCTCCGGTGTGCCTGGCGTTGACGGTCAGGCTGCCTTGAAGACGGTGTCCAGGTGCCATTCGAGGAACTCGGCGGCGGGCCGGTCGACCCGCCGCTCCGGGAGTTCGATCACCGAGCCGGCCTTGGCGTAGAACTGGTCCCCGTTGCCGAACTCGCTGCGCAGCCGCGGGCTGACCATCAACCGGTACTTCGGATCGACGCCCAGATATCCACGGTCGAAGAGGATGTGCACGTCCGACTTGAGGAGCATGCCGTTGTCGATCCGGTGTTCGCCGCCCGCCGGTAATGGACGGATGTGGGCCGCCTGAAGCACCGGCTGGACCTTGTTCCCGGTGATCGCGCAGCGCCGGCCGTAGGCGCCGAGGACCACGGCCTTGAACGACTGCTGACCCAGGCGTTGCGGCATGAGCCGCGGATCACCGTAGACCGGGCCGGGGCGGTGCCACGGCTCGCGCGGGTCGAACTCCACCACGCCGCCCAGCAGCCGTTGCAGCAACAGCCCGAAGTAGTCGGCCGCGACCGGATCCGCCAGGTCGTACGTCTTCCCCTGCACCACGTTGGGTGCGAAGGCCGGGGGTGGGTCGACGGTGGAGTCGTCGGAGAAGAAGACGCTGTCCCGCACGAAGATGCAGCCGATGGAGGGGTCCTCGTCCGGCGCGATCGGCTGCCTGCGGTAGCCGCCGACGACCCGGCGCATCTCGGCGAGGCTGGCGACACCGTTGGCTTCACCGAAGAGTTCCCACGCCTCGGAGATCGTCAACCGCTGGAAGCCGCTGAAGAAGCCGCCGCCGACGACCCGGTTGAGCGGGTGGTGCGCCTTGAAGAAGAAGGGCTCTCCCGGCGTCAAGGCGCGGAACGCGCCGCCGGAGGGCCGCCAGAAGTTGACCTCGGTCAGGTCGGGTCGGGCCGCCAGAAACCGATGCCATTTCGCGTCGGTCACGCCGACGAAGGCCTTCACAACGGACAGCGTGCACCAGAACGGATCTTGTCGCCACCTCCGACCGGGTCGCAGATCCGACCGGTCTGTCAGGGCGTGGTCAGGAAGGTGGTCACCGCGCCTTGGAAGCCCTGCGGATCCTCGACCCACGGCAGGTGGCCGGCCCCAACCAGGCTCACCCGCGCAGCGCTCGGCAGCGCGCGGTGCAGTGAGTCGACGCCCCACCGGGGACGGATGTCCTCGGGTCCGTCGACGATCAGCGCGGGCACCTCCAGCGTTCGGCACCGCGCGGCCAGGTCAGCCTCCCTCAGCTCCCGTTTCACCTCGGCGTTGATGGCCCGGTTGCAGTCGCGGTTGAGACCCCGCCACGGCGTGGCCATGTCCTCGGCGTGCCGCAGAGCGACGTCGGGGTCGGCGAAGTCGGCCGACCACTGGAGGACCGCCCGTTCGCGTTCCTCGGCGGGAGTGCGGGCGCGTTCGTCCAGCGCCTCCCACCGGTCCCGATGCGGCTCGAGCCGCCGCCTGAGGTTCCGCTCGTAGTGCGGGTGCCAGCCACGATCGCTGTCGATCCCGGTGCCGGAGACGTAGATCAGGTGACTGACCCGCTCCGGGTGCTCGAGCGCGTACCGCAGCGCCAGGTGCGCGCCCCACGAGTGACCCAGCAGCGCCACTCGAGGGCCGCCGAGCTGCTCGCGTACCGCGTCGAGGTCCGCGACGAAGCGGTCGACCGTGTACGGCCCGCGCCGCTCGGAGCGACCGCACCCGCGCTGGTCCCACCGGATGACGTGGGCGTGCTCGTCGAGCAGCCGGGCGACCGGGCCGAGGTAGTCCCACATGCCCGGACCGCCGTGGCAGAGCACCAGCGGCGACCCCGCGCCGGCCTGGTCGGCCCACAGGCGACAACCATCTTCGGTACGCACGTGAGCGGCCATCGCGACAGTATGGCGATTCGTGCGCCGGCCGGCGGGGGCCTGCGGCGCGGCGGTCGATGTGGCACGTTGGGCGGATGAGCGCCGAGGAGATCCCGCTGACCGGCGGCAACGTGTCGGCGGGCGTGGTGCGGGTCGGCGACACCGTACGCCGGCAGGCCGGCCCCTGGACCCCTGCGGTGCACGCGCTGCTCGACCACCTCTGGTCGGTCGGTTTCCGGGGCGCGCCCCGGCCGCTCGGAATCGACGAGAAAGGGCGGGAGGTGCTCACCTACGCGGCGGGCGAGGTGCCCTGGCCGCACCGCTTCGACCTGCTCGAACCGCTGGACCAGCTCGCCCGGGTCGGTCGACTGGCGCGGGAGCTGCACGACGCGCTCGCGACCTTCACGCCGCCGCCGGACGCGCGGTGGAACGCCCTCATCCCGGCCGACCGGAACGAGATGATCGTCCACCACGACCTCGCGCCGTGGAACCTCGTGATCGGCGACCGCTGGGTGGTCATCGACTGGGACAACGCCGGGCCGGGATCACGCCTGTGGGACCTCGCCTACACGGCGCACGGCTTCGTCCCGCTGTCGGCCCATCCCGACTGGCAGCGCGCCGACGCGGGACAGCGGCTTCGCGCTCTCGTGGACGCGTACGGGCTGGACGAGCGGCAGCGTCGCGACCTGGTGCCGCTGCTGACGACGCGGGCCCGGGCGATGCACGACTTCCTGCGGGACCAGGCCGCGCTCGGGGTCGAGCCCTGGACGACGCACTGGCGGACCGGGCACGGCGACGCGTGGCGCAACGACGCCGAATACACCGAGCGCCACACCGACCAGTGGCTGAAGGCCCTGCTGGACTGACGCCGGTTACGGCTCTCTCATCCAGGTCTTCGGGTCGGTCACGAACACGCCCTTGCCCTGCTGGCGTCGGATCACCCGCAGCGCTTCCAGCCGCGCATAGGCCATCTGGACCGTTCCGTGGCTGACGCGGTAGTTCTCGCGCAGCACGGCGATCGAGGGCAGTTTGTCCCCCGGCTTCAGCTTCTTGGATCTGACATCGGCGATCACATCGTCGGCGATGCGCCAGTAATCCGGCACTTCTCGCATGGCACTCCTCGCGTGGCAATCCGATTCGATCACACCGCGACGCGCCTAACAAGCAGCGTTGACTCATCTGACATATCTAGTTATGTTGGAGCGGAGCCGATCCTCGCGTGGCAACGAGTTCGGCTCATTCCCCCGGTCGGGGCGGGTGCGCGTGCCCGTCCCGACCCACCGACGCGCTTCGCCTCCGTACCGCCGATCCGGGCTGCGGCGGCGGAGCGGGCGGGCCGTCCGCACGCCGGCCGCGGACGGCCCGCCCGTCCAGTCCCACCGCACCGACCCTCCGCGCTTCCGCCTGCCCTCAGAAAGGACCGATGTGACCGAGGTGTATCGCTCCGGCCAGCTCTACGGCACCGGACTGCCGGCCCGGATGACCCCGCACGAGGCGCGGAACCGCGCGTTCGACCCGCGCCGTCGAGGTGTCGACCAGGATCAGGTACGCGCGTTCCAGACCGAGGTCGCCAACGAGCTGACCGACCTGCACCGGCAGATCCGCCGGCTGACCGTGGAGAACGAGCGACTGAAGCGGGCGGTGCGTGACTGGCAGGCGATGCACGCCCGCGAGTGCCGCCCACCGAACCAGGGTCACTGGTAGCGGTGCGTCCGCAACCGGGTGACCTGCTGCGGATCGACGGCCGCGCCTCGGTGCAGTTCGGCGGCGACCGCGCCCTCACGTTCCGGGTCGTGTCGGTCGGCCCCGAGCTGACCCACCTCGGCTGGATCTGGCTGACCGGATACGTCCTCGATCGCCGTGGTGCAGCCACCGCGAAGCGGGAGATCTTCGTACAGCTCACGGGACTGCGGCGGGCCGAGGAGCCGGCGGCGCCCCGCCGGGCGGTTCGGGCGGCTCAGCCCCGGACCCAGGCGAACAGGGTCCGGACGTCGGCCTCGGTCGGCTCCAACGGGCGGGCCAGGAGGTAGGCGGACAGGTCGCGGAAGTCGGCCGTGGCGTTGTGGACGCACGCCGCCAGCGCGTCGTCGAACAGATCGCGTGCCGCCTGCGACTCGGGCGCGGTCACGTCCTCGACCAGCGGGATGCAAACCTCCCGCGTGAACACCACGTGGCAGGCGCTCCGGTCGGCCGTGACGACGCAGTGGTAGCGACCTTCGTCGGTCAACTGGTTCCTGATGTCCGCCCAGACCGTCGCCTCGGCGGCGTCCGTCACGTCCGCGCCGGCGGCGCAGGCCAGCCGGAAGAGCCAGCGGGTCGGGTCGCCCTGGACGACCGCGCCGTAGACCAGCGCCAGCCCGCCGCAGTGGAAGACGGCGAAGCCCTGCACATCCGGGATACGACCGAGGACGCGTGGAGTCCAGACCCGGTCGTACCGCAGCTCGGCGCGGGACCTGAGGAGTTCGACGGTCCGGCCGGCGTCCTGGCGAGCCTCCACGCCCATGGTCAGCCCCTTCCCGCGAACGCGTGCGGGAAGTCGGCCTCGGAATGGAACCGGGACCGCTCGGCGCTCAACTCCGCCGTGACGCGCGCGACCGATACAGCTCCGGCGATCAGCATTCACACCCCACAGAGACGACCGCATCCTTCCGGCGGCGCCCCACCGCCGGAAGGATTGCGGAGCCCCACGTTACGAAGCGCCACCTAGCGGATTCAAGACGTTACCCGGAGATCGATGTCCGTTCTGGACGGTCGGTCCCGTTCACGGGACCGACCGCCTGAGCACGTTAACAGACTCTGGACGCGAAGTCCCGTCGATAGGACTACCGGACACCTCATCCGATCGGCCGGTCGCCGGTCAGGCGGGTCGTCCGCGCGGCGGACCGCTCCGGCCGGCTTCGGTTGTTAGTTTGGAACGCGGATCGTCGCGCACGACGGTCCCACACCCCTCGTCCGACCGAACCTGGGCGCCGCCTACCCCACGGCGCCCGGGCGGACGGCTGCCGCCCGGCGGAGAGGGGTGCGATGACCGGAAAGCCGGAGGCTCCCGGCCCGCGGCCGAAACCCGGCATACCCGTCGATGGTTGGCGGCGGCGCTGGGCCGGCCGGGCCCGGATGCTCGGTGACGCGGCGCGCTCGCGTACCCGGAGGTTCTGGGCCGGCGCGCAGCCCACGCTGCGGCACCTGTGGTGGACCGAGGAGCCGGCGACACCGGTGACCACCGTCGACCGGCGGCACCCGGAGCCGCTGGTGGTGCCGGCCCAGGGCCAGGTCTACGTGTTCGGAGTACGGGCCACCTTCACCTGGTCCTCCGAGACCGCCCGGCCGGAGCTGTTCGGCTGGTACGTCGACTACTTCCAGCCGCAGGCGACGCAACGGCTGCGCCGGCTGGCGGTCCGCTGCGCGGCGGAGGTGCCGCCGCACCGCCCGCGCGACCTGCTCGCCGCGCTGACCGCGGCGCTGGCCGCCGACGACCCGACGCCCTGGGGGTACGCGCGCGGCGACGTGACGTTCACCTGCGAGCCGGACGTGACGGTGCACCTCGACGAACGGGTCCGTCGGCTACTCCAGCCGTACTGGGAGCAGCGCATCGCGCTGGAGTGCGAGCGCGACCTGGCCCGCCGACGCGCCGAGTACGCCGAGGAACGCCGCCGGCGCGACCCGCCGTCCACCCCGTCCGGGCCGCACCCGGACGCGAGCCGCCCGCCCAGGGATCCGGCGGACCGGATGGACCCGACGCGGCCGACCAGACACGCGAGTCGTCCCGCGACTCGGAGCGGACCACGCCCAGGCGCTCCGGTGGAGGCGTTCACCCCGCTGGAGCCGCTGCTGCCTCCACCAACCCCACGCCCAACTCCCCACCAGCGGCCCCATCCGTCCTTACCGAACGACCCGACCCCACCCACCCCCTGAACCGCCACCCCACCACGCTCCCGCCCGCGCCCGCCTCCCGCCTCCGCCGATCTTGGACTTGTGGCGCCATGGAATGTTCTTTTTGATGGGAATTCGGAGGTGCCACAACTCCAAGATCGACGCGCCGGGCGTGGTCGACGCGCGGGGGCGCACGGGGTGACGGGGCGGGGGTCAGCCGACGAGGGTGGCGTAGCGGCCCTGGTGGCCCAGGAGGGACTGGTGGGTGCCGGACTCGACGATGCGGCCGTGGTCGAGCACGGCGATCCGGTCGGCGTCGCGGACCGTGGAGAGGCGGTGCGCGATGGTCACCACGGTACGGCCCCGGGCCAGCTCGTCCAGGGCCCGCTGCACCGCGCGCTCGGTCTCGGTGTCCAGCGCGCTGGTCGCCTCGTCGAGCACCAGGATCCGCGGGTCGCGCAGCAGTGTCCGGGCGATGGCCAGGCGCTGCTGTTCGCCGCCGGAGAAGCGGTGGCCACGGGAGCCGACCATGGTGTCGTACCCGTCGGGCAGCGCGACGATCAGGTCGTGGATCCGGGCGGCGCGGGCGGCGGCCTCGAGGTCGGCGTCGGTGGCGTCCGGCCGGGCGTACCGCAGGTTGTCGCGCACGGTGGCGTGCAGCAGGTACGTCTCCTGGCTGACCACGCCCACGACGGCGGCCAGGTCGGCCAGGCGCAGGTCGCGCAGGTCGACGCCGTCGATGGTGATCCGGCCGGCGTCGGGGTCGTGCAGCCGGCTGATCAGGGCGGCGAGGGTGCTCTTGCCGGAGCCGGTCTCGCCGACCAGGGCCAGGCTGGTGCCGGCCGGGACGTCCAGGGTGACGCCGGCCAGCGCGGCGGTGTCGCTGCCCGGGTAGCTGAACGTGACGTCCTCGATGCGCAGGTGGCCACGGACCGTGGCCGGGTCCAGTGACGCCGGGCGGGCCGGCTCGGCGACCTCCACCGGCAGGTCGAGGTATTCGAAGATGCGGGCGAAGAGCGCGAGCGAGGCGGTGAGCGTGACGCCGACGTTGAGCAGGCCCATCAGCGGGCGGAACAGGTTGCCCTGCAACGCGGTGAACGCGACGAGCGTGCCGATGGTGAGCGTGCCGGCGGTGCCGGGCAGGCCGGCGCCGAGGTAGATCACGGCGGGGATGGCGGCGAAGACGACGGTCATGGCGGCCATCCGCCAGCGGCCGGCCAGCTCGGAGCGCAGTTCCAGGTCGACCAGGCGGGCCGAGGAGGCGGTGAACCGGTCGACCAGCGCCGCGCCGGTGCCGAGCGTCTTGGCCAGCCGGACGCCGCTGACCGACAGCCCTTCCTCGATGGTCACGGTGAGGTCGGCCAGCTCCCGCTGGCGCCGGGCGGTGATCTCCCGGCGCAGTCGGGCGACCCGGCGGGTGAGCCAGAGCGCGGGCGGCAGCACGATCACCGAGACGAGCGTGAGTCGCCAGCTCAGCGCCACCATGGCGACGGTGGTGGCGACCACTGTGGTGAGGTTGGCGGCGATGGAGGTGGCGGTGGAGGTGACCACCGACTGCATGCCGCCGATGTCGTTGGTGATGCGGGACTGCACCTCGCCGGTGCGGGTGCGCACGAAGAAGCCGATCGACTGCCGCTGGAGGTGGGCGAAGACGTCGGTGCGCAGCCGGTGCATGACCTCCTGGCCGACGCGGGTGGAGATCCAGGTCTGGACGACGCCGAGCACGGCGGTGACGGCGGCCACCGCGATCATGGCCGCGACCAGCCAGGCCAGCAGCGTCAGGTCGCGGTCGGGCAGGGCCCGGTCGATCACGGTACGCAGCAGGAACGGCGAGGCCATCGCGATGATCGACGACGCCACGATGATCGCCACCACGGCGGCGAGCGGGCCGCGGTGGGCGGTGAAGAGGCCGCCGATGCGGCGCAGCGACACGTCGCGGGCCTGGGCCTTCTCGGCGGGGGACACGGTTCGGCCGGCTCCGCGGCCGTCGGGGATGCGATCCAAGGGGGTGCTCCTTCGTCGGACTAATGCTGAGGTTACCTCATCATGAGGGAACAACAGGATCGGCTGCTACCGTATTCCGGGTGAGCGGCAGCGACGAGGAGAGCCTGGCCGAGGCGTTCTGGGCGGTGGCCCGGCGGCTGCGCCACCAGACCAAGGGCGCGCTGGAGCCGTGGGAGGTCAGCCCGGGGCAGGCACGGGCGCTCGGCGTGCTGCTGCGGCACGGCGCGTTGCGCCCCGGCGCGCTCGCCGAGCACCTGCACATCGCGCCACGCTCGGCCACCGAGGTGGTCGACGGCCTCCAGGAGCGCGGCCTGGTCGAGCGGCGGCCCGATCCGGGGGACCGGCGGGCCACGCTGGTCGCGCCCACCGCCGAGGGCGAGCGGGTCGGCGCCGCCATCCGGGCGGCCCGGGCCACCGAGGCGGAACGGTTCTTCGGCGCGCTCGACCCGGTCGACCGGACCGAGCTGACCCGGATCCTGCGCCGCCTGCGCGACGAGTAGCGCCACCCGGTCGACCGCCGGTGACGCCGACGGGGCCGACCCGGCCGCGACGCCGACGGGACTACTCGGCCGCGACGCCGACGGGACTACTCGGCCGCGACGTCGACAGGGCCGACCCGGCCGTCGCGCCAGCCGGCGAGCCGGTCGCGACGCCGGCGCAGGAACGCCCGCTCCGCCTCGTTGCCGGTGCCGGCCATCGCCGCGTCGTACGCGTCCCGCGCCTCGGCCGGCCGGTCCAGGCGGCGCAGCAGGTCGGCCCGGACGACGTGCCACACGTGGTAGCGGGCCAGGTCGAGCCGGTCCACCTCGGCCAGGGCGACGGCCGGTCCGCGTACCTCGGCCAGCGCGACCGCCCGGTTGAGCGCCACCACCGGCCCGGGCGCGCACGCCGCCAGCCGGTCGTAGAGCGCGAGGATCTGACCCCAGTCGGTGTCGGCGGCGGTGTCCGCGTCCGCGTGCACCGCGTTGATCGCGGCCTGGATCTGGTACGGGCCGGGCCGGCCCCGCCGCAGGCAGCGTCGCACCAGCTCCCGACCCTCGACGACCAGCGCCCGGTCCCATCGGCTCCGGTCCTGCTCGGGCAGCGTCACCGGCACCCCGTCCGGGCCGGTGCGGGCGGCCCGCCGCGCCTCGGTGAGCAGCATCAACGCGAGCAGTCCGAGTGCCTCCGGCTCGTCCGGCATCAGCGTCACCAGCAGTCGGCCCAGCCGGATCGCCTCGGCGCCCAGCTCGACGCGGCCCAGCCGCTCCCCCGCGCTGGCCGTGTGCCCCTCGTTGAAGATCAGGTAGACCACGGCCAGCACCCCGCGCAACCGGTCCGGCAGGTCCGCGTCACGGGGCACCCGGTACGGGATCCCGGCATCCCGGATCTTGGCCTTGGCCCGGACCAGGCGCTGCGCCATGGTCGGCTCCGGCACCAGGAACGCCCGCGCGATCTCGGCGGTGCTCAGGCCGCCGAGCAGGCGCAGCGTCAACGCCACCCGGGCGGCCGGGCCGAGCGCCGGGTGGCAGCAGGTGAAGATCAGGCGCAGCCGGTCGTCGGGCACGGGCCCCTCCTCGGCGGGCGGGTCGGCGGCGTACAGCAGGGCGGCCTCGGCGTGCCGGGCGGCGCGGGTGGACTCGCGACGCAGCCGGTCGATCGCCCGGTTGCGGGCGGTGGTGACGATCCAGCCGGCCGGGCTCGGCGGCGGCCCGTCCACCGCCCAGCGACGCACCGCGACGGCGAACGCCTCCTGGACCGCCTCCTCGGCGAGGTCGATGTCGCCGAGGAGACGGACCAGGACGGCCACCGCGCGGCCGTACTCGGCCCGGAAGACGCGTTCGACGTCGGTCATCCCTCGCCCTGGAACGGCCGGACCTCGATCGGCAGTGTGGTGGCGCGGGCGTAGCGGCGACCCCAGTCGAGCGCCGCGTCCAGGTCGGGCGCGCGGATGATGGTGACGCCACCGAGGTACTCCTTGCCCTCGACGAACGGCCCGTCGGTGACCAGCACGTCGTCGCCGGCCGGTCGCAGCACGGTGGCGGTCTCCGGCGCGTGCAGGCCGTCGCCGAACACCCAGCACCCGGCGTCGCGCAGCTCCTTGCCGATGGCCTCGACCTCGCGCATCACCCCGGCCAGGAACGCCGGGTCCGGCCGCTGCGCGCCGGCCGGCTGGTACATGCTGATCAGGTACTGCTTCACGGGTTCCTCCTCGGCACCACGGGCGACCCCCTGCCGCCCTCCACCCTTCACACGAACGGCGGACGCCGGTCTCGACACGCCGGGCGGGCGAGATTCCCGCCGGGATCCGGGTATGCCCGGCCGTGGGCGACGGCCGGGTGATCGTGGTGGGGGCGGGGTTCTCCGGGCTGGCCTGCGCGCTCGCGGTCGAGGCGGCCGGCGCGCGGCCGCTGCTGCTGGAGGCCCGGGACCGGGTGGGCGGCCGGACGCTGAGCCGACCGCTGCCCGGCGGCGGCTGGCTCGACCTCGGCGCGCAGTGGATCGGCCCCACCCAGGACCGGATGTACGCGCTGGTCGCCGCGTACGGCCTGGAGACGTTCCCGTCGCCGGCCCGAGGCGCGACGACGCTGGTGCTGGACGGTCGACCGGTGGCCGGGGCGCCGGCCGGCCTGGCCGGGCTGCTCGACACGCTCGACGAGCTGGCCGCCGCTGTCGATCCGGTCGCGCCGTGGCGGGCCGCCGGGGCGGCGGAGTGGGACCGGACCACGCTCGGCGGCTGGCTCGACGCCACCGCGCCCGACCCGGTCACCGCCCGCTACGCCGGCCGCCTGCTGGCCGGTGGGCTGCTGGCCGCCTCGCCGGACGAGGTGTCGCTGTTGCAGATGCTGTTCTACCTGCGCAGTGGCGGCGGCGTCGGGTCGCTGCTCGGCATGGCCGGCGGCGCCCAGCAGGACCGGATCGTCGGCGGACCGGCGGCGCTGGCGCAGCGGATGGTCGCCGCGCTGCCGCCGGGTCGGCTGCGGCTCGACGCGCCGGTGGACGCGATCGTCCAGGACGCCTCCGGCGTGCGGGTCCTCGCCGGCGGTCAGGTGCACCGCGGCGACGCGGTGGTGGTCGCGGTGGCCCCGGCGCTGGCCGGCCGGATCCGGTACGACCCGCCGCTGCCGGCGCTGCGCGACGGGCTGACCCAGCGGATGCCGATGGGCGTGGCGGTCAAGGTGCACGCGCGTTATCCGGAGCCGTTCTGGCGGGCCGACGGCCGCTCCGGGGTGGCCACCACGGACACCGGGCCGATCACCGAGACGGTGGACAACTCGCTGCCCGGGGTGCCGGGCGGGGTGCTCACCGCGTTCAGCTACGGCGCGGAGGCCCGCGCGCTGCGCCGACTGCCGGTCGGGGCCCGCGACGCGGTGCTGCGGGCCGCGCTGGTCGCGCTCCTCGGCCCGGCCGCCGCCCACCCGGTGGGCATCGTGGCGTACGACTGGTCGGCCGACCCGTGGACCCGGGGCTGCTTCTGCGGGATGCTCACGCCCGGCTCGTGGTGCGACTACGGGCCGGAGCTGCGCGCGCCGGTGGGCCGGGTGCACTGGGCCGGGACGGAGACCGCGACCCGGTGGAGCGGCTACCTGGAGGGCGCGGTGACCGCCGGTGAGCGCGCCGCCGCCGAGGCGCTCGCGGCGCTCGACTGAGCCCGAAGTTCAAAGAAAATCTTCGATACGTCTATTGAAAAGTTTCTCCATTCTGTGACCTAATGTTGACAGTTCCCTTCGTCATACTCCCGCCGCCACCAGGCGGCAACCCCCCGGGAGGAAAGATGCACCGTCACCTGCGATCGGCGTTGCGCGCGGCCGGAGCCGCCCTGCTCGCCACCGTCACCGCCGCCGCGGCGGCCCTGATCGGCGCCGCCCCCGCGCACGCCGCCCCGGCCGGGCTGCCCGGCATGGACGTCTCCAGCTATCAGGGCAACGTCAACTGGTCGGGCGCCTGGGCCAACGGCGCCCGCTTCGCGTACGTCAAGGCGACCGAGGGCACGTACTACACCAACGCCTACTTCGCCCAGCAGTACAACGGCTCCTACAACGTCGGGATGATCCGCGGGGCCTACCACTTCGCCCGCCCGGACACCACCACCGGCGCCACCCAGGCCAACTACTTCGTCGACCACGGCGGCGGCTGGTCGAGGGACGGCCGGACGCTGCCCGGCGCGCTCGACATCGAGTACAACCCGTACGGCGCCACCTGCTACGGGCTGAGCCAGGCGTCGATGCGGAGCTGGATCGCCTCGTTCGTCAACCAGTACTACGCCCGCACCGGCCGGTGGGCCACCATCTACACCACCACCGACTGGTGGAGCACCTGCACCGGCAACACGTCGCAGTTCGCGGCCAACAACCCGCTCTGGATCGCGCGCTACGCCAGCAGCGTCGGCACGCTGCCGGCCGGCTGGGGCACGTACTCGTTCTGGCAGTGGTCGTCCTCCGGCACGTTCCCCGGTGACCAGAACGTCTGGAACGGCACGCTGGACCGACTGCGCGTGCTGGCCTGCAACGGCACCTGCTGACCCCACCGGCGGGGGGGGGGGGGGGGGGGCCCCCCCCCCCCCCCCCGCGCCCCCCCGGGGGGGGGGGGGCCGGGGGGGGGGCCCGCCCCCCCCCCCCCCCGGGCGGGGGGGGGGGGCGGCGGCGGCCCCCCCCC
>NZ_JBISAC010000003.1:569346-680357 GCF_044391475.1 Micromonospora sp. NPDC018662 | reverse complement strand
CCGCCCGGGCCCGGGGGGGCGGGGGGGGGGGGGGGGGCCCGGGGGCCCGGGGGGGGGGGGGGGCGGCCCCGCCCCCCCGGCCCCCCCCGGGGGGGGGGGGCCCGGCGCGCCCCCCCCCGCCGCCGTGTCCGTACCGATGAGGAGGTCTCCCGATGTCCGTTCCGCTCCCCCGACGGGCCGTGCTGCGCGGCGCGGTCCTGCTCGGCGCCGGCGCGCTGACCCCGCTCGGCACCGGCCGCGAGGCGCGGGCCGCCGCGGCCCGCGTCGACCAGCCCACCATCGCCAACTGCGCGACCTGGGGCGCCCGACCCCCGTCGTCACCGGTCAGCGTGGTGCAGAGCCGCCCCAACAAGATCATCATCCATCACACCGCGTTCCCGAACACCACCGACTACAGCCTCGCCCAGGCGTACCGGAACTCCCGCGACATCCAGAACCTGCACATGGATTCCAACGGCTGGCTCGACTCCGGGCAGCACTTCACCAACAGCCGGGGCGGCTACCTGACCGAGGGCCGGCACGGCAGCCTGTACGGGCTGCTGCACGGGCAGAGCATGGTGCAGGGCGCGCACTGCGTCGGGCAGAACAGCCAGGCCATCGGCATCGAGAACGACGGCATCTACCTCGACGTGCAGCCGCCGCAGGCGCTCTGGGACAGCCTGGTCTGGTTCTGCGCGTTCACCTGCCAGCAGTACGGCATCGCGCCCACCGAGATCTACGGGCACAAGGACTTCAACTCCACCCAGTGCCCCGGCCTGCTGCACGACCGGCTGCCGGAGCTGCGCCGCACCGTCGCCACCCGCCTCGGCGGCTGACGGTCCCGCGGGGCGCCCGGGTGCGACGGGCGCCCCGCACCGCGCCAGCCCGAGTGCCGCCGAGATCTTGGTACGAATGGGCCCATGAGGGCCCGTTCCTTCCAAGATCTTTCCCGTTCCCATCAGGCGGAACGATCGTCTCAAGTTAAGGGACAACGGCGATCAGGCGGTCCCGCCTCCCGGACAGCACGGGCCGCCGGGGAGGCGAGGCGGCGGATGCGGGCAGGATGCAGGCATGCCGATCCGATCCGTCGCCGAGCTGACCGCCGCGCTCCACGCCGGTGAGCGGGTCGGATACCTGCACTTCTGGGGGCACCGGCCACAGCGCGACGGCAGCGTCGGCGTCGGCTGCCTGAGCCAGTGGTGGCCGGCGGCGTTCACCGTGGACGGTCGGGAGTTCGCCACCGCCGAGCACTGGATGATGTGGCACAAGGCCACGCTCTTCGACGACCACGAGATCGCCGGGCGGGTGCTCACCGCCCCGCACCCGCACCGGGCCAAGGCGCTCGGCCGGCAGGTGCGCGGCTTCGACGAGGCCACCTGGGCGGCCCGCCGCGGGGAGATCGTGGTGGCCGGCAGCGTGGCGAAGTTCGGCCAGCACGACGCGCTGCGGCGGTTCCTGCTCGGCACCGGTGACCGGGTGCTGGTGGAGGCCAGTCCGACGGACCGGGTGTGGGGCATCGGCCTGACCGCCGACGACCCGCGCGCCGCCGACCCGGCGACCTGGCGCGGTGCGAACCTGCTCGGCTTCGCCCTGATGGAGGCGCGCGCCGCGCTCACCGGGTCCGACGGGTAACGTGCTGCGGCGTGACCGCGTACTCGCACTGCTCCTTCTGCGGCGCGGCCTACCCGGCGGGCGCCGGGTGGCCACGCGTCTGCCCCGCCTGCGGCGAGACGGTGTGGCGCAACCCGCTGCCGGTGGCGGTGGCGGTGCTGCCGGTCCGCACGCCCGAAGGGCTCGGCGTGGTGGTCGTCCGCCGGGACATCGAGCCGGCCCGCGGCCAGCTCGCGCTGCCCGGCGGCTTCATCGAGTACGGCGAGGAGTGGGACGAGGCGCTGGTGCGGGAGTTGCGCGAGGAGACCGGGCTGCTCGCCGAGGCCGGCGAGGCGCGGCTGTTCGCGGTGCACGGCGCGCCGGCCGGCGGCACCATGATGGTCTTCGGCGTGCTGCCCGAGCGGCCGATAGGCGACCTGCCGCCGTCCGCGCCGACCGAGGAGGCCACCGAGTGGCTGGTGCTCACCGAGGCGACCGAGCTGGCCTTCTCCACGCACACCCGGGTCCTCGCCGACTTCCTCGCCGGGCAACGCCCGTTCTGATCGCCCCCAGCCCGGCCCGCCCCGGCGATCATGAGGTTAGCCGGGCCTGGTGTCCGAATTGTCGGCGCTAACTTCATGATCAAAACGATGGTGGTCAGCCCCGCGCCGGCACCGGCTGGGGTGCGAACGGCACGCCGGCCGGCGCCCCGGTGGCCGGCTCGCCGGCCGGGTGCCGCCACAGCCCGCGCCGGCGCAGGATCGGCAGCACGCCCTCGCCGAACCAGTACGCCTCCTCCAGGTGCGGGTGGCCGGAGAGGATGAACTCGTCGATGCCGAGCGCGTGGTACTCGGCGATCCGGTCGGCGACCTCGGTGTGGCTGCCGACCAGCGCGGTGCCCGCGCCGCCCCGGACCAGCCCCACCCCGGCCCACAGGTTGGGCGCGATCTCCAGCCCGTCGCGGGAGCCGCCGTGCAGGTCCAGCATCCGCCGCTGCCCCTCGGACTCGCTGCGCCGCAACCCCTCCTGCACGGCCCGGATGTCGTCCTCGGCGATGCCGTCGAGCAGCCGGCGGGCCTGCGCCCACGCCTCGTCGGCGGTGTCCCGGCTGATCACGTGCAGGCGGATGCCGTACCGCAGCTCGCGGCCGGCGGCGGTGGCCAGCCCGCGGATCCAGTCCAGCTTGCCGGCCACCTGCGCGGGCGGTTCGCCCCAGGTCAGGTAGACGTCGCTGTGCCTTGCCGCCACCGGCCCGGCGGCGGCGGACGACCCGCCGAAGTAGACCGGCGGCACCGGGTCGGGCAGCCGGCCCAGCCGGGCGCCGGAGACGCGCAGGTGGGCGCCGTCGTGGTCGACCGTCTCGCCGCGCCACAGCGCCCGCACCACGTGCAGGAACTCGTCGGTACGCGCGTACCGGGCGTCCTTGTCGAGGAAGTCGCCGTACGCCCGCTGTTCGGTGGACTCGCCGCCGGTGACCACGTTGAGCAGCAGCCGGCCGCCGGAGAGCCGCTGGAAGGTGGACGCCATCTGCGCGGCGAGCGTGGGTGAGAGCAGGCCGGGCCGGAACGCCACCAGGAACCTCAGCCGCTCGGTCACCTGCGTGAGCATGGCGGTGGTCAGCCAGGCGTCCTCGCACCAGGCGCCGGTGGGGGTCAGCGCGCCGACGAAGCCGAGCTGTTCGGCGCTGCGGGCGATCTGCCCGAGGTAGGCCACGTCGGCCGGGCGGGCGCCCCCGGCGGTGCCCACCGGCACACCGTGCCCACCGCCCACGATGTCCCGGCTGTCGCCGTACGTCGGCAGGAACCAGTGGAAGGTGAGCGACATGGGGGCCTCCGGCGCGGGTCGGGCGGGCCGCCTCCTGAGGGGTGGGACGACCGCGCCGACAGACTACCCATAAAACCTATCGGGTTGGTAGGTTGCTGACGCCCGCCGATGGCCGGCCCATCCCCTCCCCGAGGAGTCGTCATGCGTACCCCGTCGAGACCCCGCCGCCGGGTGACCGCGCTGCTCACCACGCTCGTGCTGCTCGCCGCCACGGCGCTGGCGGCCTGCGGCGGTGAGGCGGCCGGCGCGGGCGACGGCGGCCCGCTGCGGATCGGCTACCAACGCTTCGGCGGGCTCAGCCTGGTCAAGGCGCGCGGTGAAGCGAAGAACGTCACCTGGTCGCTGTTCGAGAGCGGCCCGGCGCTCACCGAGGCGCTCAAGGCCGGCTCCATCGACATCGGACAGGTCGGCGAGGCCCCACCGGTCTTCGCCGCCGCCGGGAAGATCCCGTTCTCCGTGATCGGCACGTCCGAGCCCATCCCGCAGGGCGAGGCGGTGCTGGTCAAGGCGGACAGCCCGTACCGGAGCTTCGCCGACCTGCGCGGGAAGACGGTCGCGCTGAACAAGGGCTCCAACGTGCACTGGCTGCTGGTGAAGCTGCTGGAGGCGAACCGGATGACGCTCGCCGACCTCAACGTGAAGTACCTCAAGCCGGCCGAGGGACGGCCCGCGTTCGACAACGGGCAGGTCGACGCGTGGATCATCTGGGATCCCTACTTCGCGCTGGCCGAGCGGCCCGGCGTGCGGGTGCTCGCCGACGCCACCGGCCTCGCCGGCAACCGCGAGTACGTGCTGGCCGCGCCCGGCGCGGTCAAGAACCGCACCGACGACGTGCGGGCCTTCCTGGACACCTACCGCGAGACCACCGACTGGGGCATCGCCCACCCGGCGGAGCGGGCCGCCGTGCTCGCCCCGGAGCTGAAGATCCCACTGGACGTGACCAGCCGGGCGCTGGCCCGCAGCGCCAAGCCGCTCGCCCCGGTCACCCCGGACATCGGCCGCGAGTTGCAGGCCATCGCGGACAGCTTCGTGGCGCTGAAGCTGGTGCCGGGGCCGGTGGACATCGCCGGCCGGGTGGACGACCGGTTCACCGAGGCGTTCCGGTGACCGGCCCGGCGTTGGCCGAGGCGCCCGCCCCGGTCGTACCGTCGCCGGCACCCCGCCGACCGCGGGCCCGGACCGGTCGGCGGTGGTGGCGGCTGGTCAGCCCGGTCGGTCTGGTGCTCACCTGGGAGGCCGCCGCGCGGGCCGGCCTGCTCCCCCCGGAGAAGCTGCCGGCGCCGAGCACGGTGCTGGCCACCGGCGCGCGGCTGGCCGCCGACGGCACGCTCGGCGTGCACCTGCTCGACTCGCTCACCCGCGCCGCGCTCGGCCTGCTGATCGGCGGCGGCCTGGCGCTGGTGCTCGGCGCCGCGGCCGGGCTGCTGCGGCTCGGCGACGACCTGGTCGACCCGCCGGTGCAGATGGCCCGGATGCTGCCGCACCTGGGCCTGGTCCCGCTGCTGATCATCTGGGTCGGCATCGGCGAGTCGCTGAAGGTCACGCTGGTCGCGCTCGGCGCGTTCTTCCCGATCTACTTCAACCTGTACGCCGGCATCCGCGACATCGACGAGCGTCTGGTGGAGGCGGCCCGCACCTGCGGCCTGGGCCCGGCCGCCCGGCTGCGGCACGTGGTGCTGCCGGGTGCGCTGCCCGCGCTCTTCCTCGGACTGCGGCTGGCCATCGGCGCGGCCTGGCTCAGCCTGGTCGTCGGCGAGCAGGTCAACGCGCAGACCGGCGTCGGTTTCCTGATGATGGAGGCCCGCGAGTTCAGCCAGACCGACGTGGTGGTGCTCGGCCTGGTCGTCTACGCGCTGCTGGGCCTCGCCTCGGACCTGCTCATCCGGTACGCGGAACGGAGGACGCTGACGTGGCGACGCGGGCTGCGCGCGACCTGACGCCGCCGGTGCTCACCGCACGCGCGGTGACCCGGTCCTTCGGCCCGGCGGTGGTGCTGGCCGGGGTCGACCTCACCGTCGCCGCCGGGGAGACGGTGGCGCTGCTCGGCGGCAGCGGCTCCGGCAAGAGCACGCTGCTGCGCGTGCTGGCCGGGCTGGACGACGACGCCGGCGGCACGCACCGGGTGCACGGCGCCGCCGCGGTGGTGTTCCAGGAGCACCGGCTGCTGCCCTGGAAGCGGGTCGCCGACAACGTCGCGCTCGGCGTCGGCGGCCCGGACGTCGGCGCCCGCGTGGACCGTGCGCTGGCCGAGGTCGGGCTCGCCGACCGGGGCCGGGCCTGGCCGGCCGAGCTGTCCGGCGGGCAGGCGCAGCGCGTCGCGGTGGCCCGCGCGCTGGTCCGGGAACCGGACCTGCTGCTGCTCGACGAGCCGTTCGGCGCGTTGGACGCGCTGACCCGGCTGCGCATGCAGGGGCTGCTGCGCCGGCTACGCGCCCAGCACGGCTTCGCCGCGCTGCTGGTCACCCACGACGTGGAGGAGGCGCTGCTGCTCGCCGACCGCGTCCTGCTGCTCGACGGGGGCGTGATCGCCGAGGAGATCCCGGTGGGCCTCGGCCCCGCCCCGAGCACCGACGACCCGGCCCTCGGCGCGCTGCGCCGCCGGCTGCTCGACCGCCTCGGCGTACCCGCCTCGTGACCATGATGGAGCACCGATGACCCGCTGGACCCCGGACCCGACGTTCTACCCCTCCCCCACGCTGGCCGCCGCCGCGCCGGCCGAGAAGCTGGCGTACGTGGCCGCGTTCGACCGCGCCGGGCGGCAACCGGACGCCATCGCGGTGCTGGACACCGACCCGGACTCCGACACGTACGGCCGGGTGGTGGGCTGGACCGAGCTGCCGCACACCGGCGACGAGCTGCACCACTTCGGCTGGAACGCGTGCAGCAGCGCGCTCTGCCCGACCGCGCCGCACCCGCACGTGGAACGCCGCTACCTGATCGTGCCCGGGCTGCGGTCGTCCCGCATCCACGTGCTGGACACCGGGCCGGACCCGCGCCGGCCCGAGCTGGTGAAGGTGATCGAGGCGAAGGAGCTGGGCGATCGCGCCGGGTACTCCCGCCCGCACACCGTGCACTGCGGGCCGGACGGCATCTACGTCTCCGCGCTCGGCGGGGCCGACGGTGCGGAGGGGCCGGGCGGCATCGCGGTGCTGGACCACACCACGTTCGAGGTACGCGGCGCGTGGGAGGCCGACCGGGGGCCGCAGTTCCTGGCGTACGACTTCTGGTGGCACTACACGCAGGACGTGCTGGTCACCAGCGAGTGGGGCACCCCGTCGATGATCGAGGACGGCATCGTCGGCGAGCTGCTGCTGGGCCGGCGCTACGGGCACGCGCTGCACTTCTGGGACCTGGCGAAACGCCGGCACGTGCAGCGCGTCGACCTCGGCGACGCCTACCAGATGCCGCTGGAGCTGCGCCCCGCGCACGACCCGACGAAGTCGTACGGCTTCGTCGGCGTGGTGATCAGCGTCGAGGACCTGTCCGCCTCGATCTGGCTGTGGCACCGCGACGGCGACGCCTGGGCGGTGACCAAGGTGATCGACATCCCGGCCGAGCCGGCCGACGCGGCGGACCTGCCCGAGCTGCTCAAGCCGTTCGGGGCGGTGCCGCCGCTGGTCACCGACATCGACCTGTCGGTGGACGACCGGTTCCTGCACGTCTCCTGCTGGGGCACCGGCGAGCTGATCCGCTACGACGTCAGCGACCCGTTCCACCCGGTGCGGGTCGGCTCGGTGCGCCTCGGCGGCATCGTCGCCCGCACCCCGCACCCGGCGTTCCCGGACGAGCCGCTGGCCGGCGGCCCGCAGATGGTGGAGATCAGCCGCGACGGCCGCCGCGTCTACGTCAGCAACTCGCTCTACGGGGCGTGGGACGACCAGTTCTATCCGGACGGGGTGGGCGCCTGGGTGGCGAAGCTGGACGTCGACCCGGAACACGGCGGCCTCGTCCCGGACCCGCGCTTCTTCCCGCGCGGGGACGAGTTCCGCGGCCGGCGGGTGCACCAGACCCGGTTGCAGGGCGGCGACGCCTCGTCCGACTCGTACTGCTTCCCGTGACCGGCGCGACCTGGGCGGCGCTGGCCGGCCTCGGCGCGTTCCACGGCCTGAACCCGGCGATGGGCTGGCTGTTCGCGGTGGCCCGGGGCCTCCAGGAGCGCCGCCGGGCCGCGCTGCTGGCCGCGCTGCCGCCGATCGCGGCCGGCCACCTGGCGTCGGTGGCGGTGGTCGCCGCGCTGGTCAGCGCGACCCGCTCGGCGACGGCCGGCACGGCGGTCGCGGTGGGCGGCGGGGTGCTGCTGGTCGGGTTCGGGCTGTGGCGGCTGCTGTCCGACCGGCACTTCCGCTGGGCCGGGATGCGGCTGTCGGCGGCCCAGCTCACCGCCTGGTCGTTCCTGATGTCGGCGGCGCACGGCGCGGGCCTGATGCTGCTGCCGGTGCTGCTCGCCGAACCGGCGGTCGGCGGCGGGCCGCACGCCGGGCACCTGGCCGCCGCGCCGGCCGGCGCGGTCACCGGGCTGGCCGCGGCGGCCGTACACACCGCTGCCATGCTCGGTGTCGCGCTGGCGGTCGCGCTGCTGGTGTACGAGGTGCTCGGCGTCGGTGTGCTGCGCCGTGCCTGGTTCAACGTCGACCGGCTGTGGGCCGGCGTGCTGGTGGCGGCCGGTGTGGTGACGCTGCTCGGCGCAGCAAACTCCTACTGATTTAATAGGAAAGGCAGCGTCGCCGAGCCCCGGAGGTCACCCATGAGTCGTGTCCCGTCCCCCGCCGAAACCGTCCACGACGCCGAGCGGAGCCGGCAGTGGCTCGCCGGCGAGGCGTACGGCGCGGGCGTCGACCGCGACGCGCTGCGGGAACTGGGCACCGCGATGGCCGCGGTCACCGCCGCCGCCGCGGAACGCGAGCCGGTCGCGGTGACCGCCGTCCCGGTCGGCGTCGACCCGCCGATCGCCAAGCCGCTGCCGCCGGAGCTGCTGCACCGGTTGGACACCAACGCCGAGATGCGCTGGTCGGCGATGGCCGGTCAGGGGTACGTGGTCCCGACGGACCGCTTCTTCGTCCGCAACCACACCGTCACGCCGCGGCTCGACCCGGCCACCTGGCGACTGTCGTTGTTCGGCGACGGGCTGCGCGGCGCGCCCACCCGGACCGCGCCTGTCGAGTTCGGCCTCGACGAGCTGCGCCGGCTGCCGGCCGAGGAGAGCACCGCGCTGGTCGAGTGCGCCGGCAACGGGCGGCGGTTCTTCGCCGAGCAGCAGGGCGAGCCGGCCCCGGGCGTGGCCTGGGGGCTGGGCGGCGTGGGCGTGGCCCGCTGGCGCGGCGTGCGGCTCGGCACGGTGCTGCGCCGGGCCGGGCTGCGCGACGACGCGGTCGACGTGATGCCCGAGGGCCTCGACCCGAACTACGTCACCGGCGGGGTCGACCTGGGCCGGGTCCGCCGGCCGCTGCCGGTGGCCAAGGCGCTCGACGACGTGCTGCTGGCGTACGAGATGAACGGCGCGCCGCTGCCCGCCGACCACGGCTTCCCGGTGCGGGTGGTGGTGCCCGGCTGGATCGGCATCTCCTCGATCAAGTGGGTGGGACCGGTGGAGGTCTCCACCACGCCGCTCTTCTCACCGTGGAACACCCAGTTCTACCGCCTGTTCGGCCCCGGTCACCCGGACGGTGGCACGGTGCTCGGCGCGCAGCCGGTGAAGAGCGCGTTCGAGCTGGCCTGGGACGCCCGGGTGCCGGTCGGCGAGGAGCTGCTGCTGCGCGGCCGGTCCTGGTCCGGCAACGGCCCGATCGAGCGGGTCGAGGTGGACACCGGTGACGGGTGGCGCGCGGCCGACCTGGTGGCCGCCGACCGGGGCGGCCCCTGGCAGCGCTGGACGGCGCGCTGGCGCCCACCGACCGCCGGCCGGCACACGCTGCGGGCCCGCGCCACCGACCGCACCGGCGCCGGCCAGCCCGAGCGGGCCGACCCGAACACGCTCGCGTACCTCTTCGACGCCGTGGTGGCGCACCCGGTCACGGCGTGCTGACGGTCAGGTAGCCCGGCGGCACCGTGTCGGTCAGCCACACCCCGTTCGCGGAGCGGTAGAAGAGGTAGCCGTTGGCGGCCATCGCGGCGGCGTCGACCGCCAACACCACCACCGCGCCGCCCCGCCGCGCGCCGACCCGCCGGGCCGTCGGCACGTCCACCGACAGGTGTACGTGGTGCCGACGCCCCCGGCGCAGCCCCTGCGCCCGGATGGCGGGCAGCACGTCCGCGGCGGTGCCGTGGAAGAGCCGGCCCGGCGGGTCGGCCGGGCTGAGGCCGAGGTCGACGGAGACGGAGTGCCCCTGGCTGGCGCGGATCCGGTCGACCCCGTCCGGGCCGGGCTCGACCGCGAAGCGCTGCTTGTCGTTGCCGGACACCACGGCGTCCAGCTCGGCACGGTCGATCCGCATCGCGGCGAGCAGGTCGGTGACCGGCACCCAGCCGGCCCGGTCGAGGGTCAGGCCGAACCGGTCGGGTCGGTGGCGCAACGCCAGCGACATCCGCTTGCTCACCCGGACCAGGTCGCGCTGTTCCATCCCGACAGTGTGGACGCTCGCCCGGACGACGTCGACCGGGTTGTCGCGGCACACCGCCCGGCGGCTTGCCGCGACCGAAACCGATCAGCGGCAGACTGCCACGGCGCGGCAGCCGACTCAGCGGACGGCAGCCGACTCAGCGGACGGCGGCCGACTTCGGGTCGGCCATCAGGCTGGCGGCGTCCACCACCTCGAAGTCGCTGCCGCGCAGGCGGTCCAGGGCATGCAGTGCGTCGTTGTCCCAGCGCGGGTCCGGTGCGCCGGAGAGGTACCAGGCCGAGCCGTGGTCGGCCACGATGAGCCCGTGGGTCCGCATCGCCTCGGCCACGATCCGGGCCTGCCGGGGCAGCCCGGACAGGTCGACCGAGCGCTTGAGCCGCAGCCGCTGGCCGAGCTGCGGCAACGCCGGGTCGGTGGCCGACGAGGCGGAGTGGCTGGCCGGCCACGTCCACCCGGTGCGGGTACGCGGCACCGTCACCCGGATCGCGTGGTCGATCCGGCCGGCCGCCACCTCGTCGTAGCGGACCAGCCCGGCCAGCACGGACAGCCCGGCCGCGTCGGCGGAGGTCCAGCCCGCCCGGCGCATCCGGTTCGACCGCAGGTCGAAGACCGCACCCGAGCCGGCCCGCCAGCCGCTACCGGACCGGTGCGCGTCGAACAGCTCGTACGCCCGGCAGGCCGCCCGGTCCCAGACGATCACGTGCCGGTCGCCGGTGCCGGACGGGCCACCCTCCACCTTCGCGTCGGGCGGGAGCGGGTACGGCCCCGGGTCGCTCTCGTCGGCGTACCCGAAGGTGACCGGAACCTTCCGCTGCCCGGCCGGGACGACGGTGACCGGGATTCCGATCGGCGCGCCCTCCCACTGCCCGGAGCCGAAGTCGGCGTGCACGTTCGCGCCGGCCCCGATCGCGCCGACCATCGCGGCCGACCGGGAGTGCACCGGCAGCCGGGAGACGTCGGCGTGCCAGACGTTCTCCGCCGGGAAGACGGTGCAGGGCCGCGCGGCTGGGCTCGGCCGGGCGCCGATGCCAGCTCGGGCGCCCGCCACGGCCGAGGCTGACAACGCGCCCGGCGTCACGCCGGTGGACCCGGGCGCCGCAGTGGACGCGGCACCACCAGCGGTGGAGGCGGCACCACCAGCGGTGGAGGCGTCCGCCGTGGCGGTGGCTCCGGGCGCCGCGGGATCAGCCCCGGACGCGGAGCAGCCGGCGGTGAGCAGGGCCAGCACAGCGACGACGGCGGCGCGGCGAGGGCGGGGACGGAGCATTCCGGCGATCCTGCCCCAACCTGCCGTCCCCCAGCAACCAGCCCGATCTGGCCGCCCGCCCTTCGATGCCGCCCCGCCCCGCCCCGCCCCGGCAGATCGTCCAGCGCCCTCACTATCCGGGACAGCTGATCCAAATGACAGGATCGACGTAGATCTTGGAAGGAATCGGCCCCTCCCAGGGCCCTTTTCTTCCACGATCTACGAGCGTTGTCCACAGGGGGCGCGCGGCGGCTCCTGTGGACGGCAGCCTTGGGGGGTGGGGAATTCCTGGGCGGGGATGCGGCGGGCGCTGCCATCGGACGACGCGGACGAGTTGACCTGGTTGTTGTTCCGTCAGGACGACGTGCTCAGCCTCGGCCAGGCACAGGCACATCTCACGCGCAAGGCGATCCGGCACCGGGTGACGACCGGTCGATGGCGTCACGCTCACCGTGCTGTTCTCGTCGCGCACAACGGCCCCGTCGGTCCCGCTCAGCTCCGGTGGATCGCGGTGCTGGCCGCCGGCCCGACCGCGCTGCTCGGCGGCATCACCGCCGCCCAGGCGGGTGGCCTTCGGGGGTTTCCGGACCGCGTCATCCATCTGCTCCTGCCCGCCACCTGCCGTCGTGCTCCGCTCCCGGCCGGGGTGCGCGCACACCGGACCACCCACCTACCCGACGAGGACGTGGTGCGGGTCGGCCAACCTCCCCGGACAACGGCTGCGCGCTCGGTCATCGACGCGGCCCAGTGGACACCTACCGACGCGCAGGCCCGAGCGATCGTCGCCGCGGCGTTCCAGCAGCGGCTGGTCGGCGGTGACGACCTGCACGAGGTGCTGAGCCGGATGCCACGAGTCCGCCGCCGGCGACTCCTGCTGACCACCGCCACGGACGCGGCCGGCGGCGCGCACTCGCTGGGCGAGTTGACCCTGCTCGACCTCGTGCGTCGCGCCGGCCTGCCCGAACCAACCCGCCAGGTGGTCCGGCGCGACGCCGCGGGCCGGCGACGCTACCTCGACGCCTACTTCGACGAGTGGCGGGTGCACGTCGAGATCGACGGCGGGCAGCATCTCGACCCGGCACACGCCTGGGCGGACACGCGCCGGCAGAACGACCTCTGGATCGAGGGCGACCGCATCCTCCGCTTCCCCTCCTGGGCCCTACGCGACGACCCGGAAGCGGTGATCGACCAGCTACGAGCCGCCCTCCGAGCCGCCGGCTGGCCCGGATGAGCCACTGCTTCCGTTCTTCAGATCTTGGCGGTTCTTGAGATCTTGGAAGAAAATGGCCCCCTATGGGGCCCCCTATGGGGGCCGTTTGGCACCAAGATCTACGGACGGCGGTCGGTGAACAGCTTGCATGGCCCTCCCGGAGGCGCTAGCACTACGAGCGGGCGTGCTATCGGGGGGTTGTCGGGCGGGCGTCAACAGCGAGCACGGCGGCGGGCGACGGGCGACGGGCGGCGGGCGGACCGACGGACGGGCGGAAGGACGGCGGACGGACGGCGGCGCGCGAACGAACGGGCGGTCGGGCGAGAGCAGGCGCCGCGGAGCGGGTGGTCAGGCCGCGGCGCGCTCCCGCAAGGGCCTGCGGCGCAGGGTGGGGTCGGTGAGCGCCGGCAGGGACCAGGCCCCGTCCGGCTGGTAGAGGTTCACCCCGGGCGGCACGATCTCGTCGATTCGGTCGAGCACCGCGTCGTCGAGCGTCAGCGTCGCGCCGGCGAGCAGCGCGTCCAACTGGTCCATGGTGCGCGGTCCGATGATGGTGGAGGTGACCGCGGGGTGCGCCGCGGTGAACGCCACCGCGAGTTGCGGCAGCGTGCAACCGATCTCGTCGGCGAGCGTCGCCAGGTCCTCGACGGCTGCGTACTTCGCGGAGTTGCCGGGCAGCGCCGGGTCGAACCGGGCCGGGGTGAGCGCCGGTCGGCCGGTGCCGAGGTCGACCGGCCGGTCCCGCCGGTAACGCCCGGACAGGAAGCCGGAGGCCAGCGGGCTCCAGACCAGCACGCCCATCCGGTGACGGCGGCAGACCGGCAGCACCGACGTCTCGATCCCGCGGGCCAGGATCGAGTACGGCGGCTGCTCGGTGCGGAACCGGCCGAGTGCCCGCCGTTCGGCGACGTGCTGCGCCTCCACGATCTCGTCGGCGGGGAACGTCGAGCAGCCGAACGCGCGGATCTTGCCGGCCCGGACCAGGTCGGTGAGCGCCCCGAGCGTCTCCTCGACGTCTGTGGTGTGGTCGGGCCGGTGGACCTGGTAGAGGTCGATCCAGTCGGTGCCCAGCCGGCGCAGGCTCTCCTCGACCTCCCGGACGATCCAGCGTCGCGAGTTGCCGCCCCGGTTGGGCCCCTCGCCCATCGGGAAGTGCACCTTGGTGGCGAGCACCACGTCGTCACGCCGGCCCCGCAGCGCCTTGCCGACGATCACCTCGGATTCCCCCGCCGAGTACATGTCGGCCGTGTCCACGACGTTGACGCCACGGTCCAGGGCCGCGTGCACGATCCGCACGCAGTCGTCGTGGTCGGGGTTGCCGACCGCGCCGAACATCATGGTGCCGAGACAGTGGACGCTGACCTCGATGCCGGTGCCGCCGAGGACGCGATAGCGCATGAGGACTCCAGGGGTGACGCCGCGCTGACCGGGCGGCGGCCGGTCCGGTCACGGTAGGGGTTCGAGTGCGCTGGAAGTCAACGGTCGGCGGCGGGCCCGCCGGCGCCGGCCAGGTAGCCGGACGCCTGCAACTCGAACAGCTCCCGGTAGGGCCCGTCCTGAGCCATCAGCGTGTCGTGGTCGCCGGACTGCACCAGCCGGCCGTGGTCCATGACGAAGATCCGGTCGGCGTGCCGGACGTTCGCGAGCCGGTGGGTGATCAGCACGACGGCCCGGTCCGGGTGCCGGCGCAGGTGCTGGAAGAGGGCGTGCTCGGCGCGGGCGTCCAGCGCCGCGGAGGGCTCGTCGCAGATCAGCAGCCGGGCGTCTCGGTAGAGGCCACGTGCGGCGACCAGCCGCTGCCACTGCCCGCCGGACAGGTCCTGACCGTTCTTGAACTGCCGGTCCAGCAACGTCTCGTACCCGAAGGGCAGCTCGCTGATCATGTCGTGCGCGGCGGCGTCCCGGGCGGCGGTCTCCACGGTGGGGCCGGCCCGGCCGACCCGGTCGTGGCGGCCGACGCGGATGTTCTGCCCGGCGGTGAACGGGAACTTCCACCAGTCCTGGCTCATCACCGCGACCTGGGCGGCGGTCTGCCGCGGGTCCAGCTCGGCGGCGTCCACGCCGTCCCAGTGGATGCTGCCGCCGGTGGGCCGGTAGAGGCCGGCGATCAGCTTGGCCAGCGTGGTCTTGCCGGAGCCGTTCTCCCCCACCAGGGCGACCACCTCGCCGCGCCGGAAGCTGAGGCTGACCTCGTCGACGGCGGCGGCCTCGGTGTCCGGGTAGCGCAGGCTGACCCGATGGAGGTCGATCCGGTCGAGCCCGTCGACCGGCCGCTCACCGCCGGTCGGGACCCGCCGACCGGCCCGGTCGACGAAGTCGCGGTAGTCCTGGTAGTAGAGGGCGTCCTCGTAGAGCGAGTTGGTGGCGAAGATCGCGGTACGCAGGCTGCCGCGCGCGGACTGCAGGGCGAGCAGCGCGGTGGCGGCCGCCGCGAGCGCGACCACACCGGTGAGCAGCAGGCCACCGAGCACCAGGTAGAGCCCGAACGTGGCGAGCCCGGTGACGGAGAGGCCGAGCGCCCGGGTGACCGTCTGGGCGCGGGCCAGCCGCAGCTCGGCGCCGGTCTCCAGACGTGTCATCAGCCGGTATTCCGAGAGCAGGAAGTCGCGCATCTGGTAGGCCCGGATCTCGGCTGCGGTGTGCCGGTTGGCCATCAGGTCGCCCAGCATCCACTTGCGCCGGCGTCGGGTGATCCGGGCGAGCCAGTCGACACGTTGCCGGCGGGCCATCCGCACCGCCGTCACCGCCTCCGGGACGGCGGCGGTGAGGAGACAGGGCAGCAGCAGCGGATGGATGATGGTCACCGCCGTCGCGGTGGCCACCACGCCGACCACGCCGGTGACCAGGTTGACCGTGTCGTTGACCAGCGACCCCGCCTCCGCCACCCCCCGGTCGCGGGCGCGGTCCATCTCCTCGGCGAAACCGGCGTCGTCGAAGGCCGCCAGCTCGACCTCGGAGGTCGTCTCGAACAGACGTTGCTCGACCGTGTAGTTGATCTGCGGAATGAGCCGGGCCTGCGCCCACCCGGCGGCGACGGTGAGCGCGCCGCGTGCGGTGACGGCCGCCGCGGCCAGCGCCAGGGCGGGCACCGCCGCGCGGATCCGCGTCGGGGTCGGACCGGCCGCGAAGAGCTGCTGGAGTACGCCCGTGGTGGCGAGCAGGCCGAGCGTGGTGAGCACGCCGGCGGCGACGTTTAGGCCGAGCGAGGCCGCGGTGTCCCGGCGGCTGCTCGACCAGGCCAGGCTGATCGCCTCGCGCACCAGCTCGGGCAGCCGACGGGCCACCGACCAGAACCCGGTCTCGGCCAGCTCGGTCGCGCGGTGCATCCAGTGCGGATCGACAAGTTCCGGCAGCGCCGACTCACCGGCCGGCTCGGCCGGCTCCGACGGGTCGGACGCGGCACGCGGATGGACCACCCCGGCCATGACACCTCCTGCGACGATCGGCAGCAGGATATTACTTTCGGCGATCTGTCGATGTCAGCCAGTGACGGCGTGTCGAACAGGTGTCGCAAGCGCGTGTCGCGCCGGACGCGCCCACCGGGTGGGTGACCGTCGGGTCGCGTCGCGACAACCGGCCGCTGGTGGCAGGCTGGTGGGGTCGCCGGCGAAGGCCCGCCGACCGCCCCGTCGTGAAGGAGAAGATCGACCCGATGGCTGTGGACGTCACCACCACGGACGAATGGCAGGCGCTGCGCAAGCACGCCGAGGCGATGCGCGCCACCCACCTGCGCGACCTCTTCGCCGCCGACGGGCAGCGGGGCGAACGGCTCACCGGCGAGGTCGCCGACCTGCACGTGGACTACAGCAAGAACCTGGTCACCGACGAGACGGTCGCGCTGCTCACCGCGCTCGCCGAGCGGGTCGGCCTGACCGAGAGGATCGCGGCCATGTTCGCCGGCCGGCACATCAACGTCACCGAGGACCGGGCCGTGCTGCACACCGCACTGCGCCTGCCCCGGGACGCCTCGCTGCGGGTGGACGGCCAGGATGTCGTCGCCGACGTGCACGCCGTGCTGGATCGGATGTCGGCGTTCGCCGACCGGGTACGCTCCGGCGGGTGGCGCGGCCACACCGGCGAGCGGATCACCACCGTGGTCAACATCGGCATCGGCGGCTCCGATCTCGGCCCGGTGATGGCGTACGAAGCGTTGAAGGCGTACCGGGACGCGGGGATCAGCTGCCGGTTCGTGTCCAACATCGACCCGACCGACATCCACGACAAGACCACCGACCTGGATCCGGCGAGCACCCTGTTCGTGGTGGTCTCGAAGACGTTCTCCACCCAGGAGACGCTGGCCAACGCCGACCAGGCGCGGCGCTGGCTGCTCGCCGGGCTGGACGCCGACGACGACGCCGTCGCCCGGCACTTCGTCGCGGTCAGCACCAACGAGCAGCGGGTCCGCGACTTCGGCATCGACCCGGAGAACATGTTCGGCTTCTGGGACTGGGTGGGCGGCCGCTACTCGCTGCCGTCGGCGGTCGGGTTGTCGGTGATGCTGGCGATCGGCCCGGACCGATTCCGCGAGATGCTGGCCGGCTACCACGCCGTCGACGAGCACTTCCGCTCCACCCCGGTCGAGCGCAACGTGCCGGCGCTGCTCGGGCTGCTCAACGTGTGGTACACGGACTTCCTCGGCGCGGAGACGCACGCCGTGCTCCCGTACGCGCAGTATCTGCACCGGTTCCCCGCCTACCTCCAGCAGCTGACCATGGAGAGCAACGGCAAGTCGGTACGCGTCGACGGCTCCCCGGTGACGTACCCGACCGGGGAGATCTTCTGGGGCGAGCCCGGCACCAACGGCCAGCACGCCTTCTACCAGCTCATCCACCAGGGCAGCCGGCTGGTCCCGGCGGACTTCATCGCGTTCAGCCGGCCCAACCACGACCTGGGCGACATGCACGACCTGTTCATGTCGAACTTCTTCGCCCAGACCGCCGCGCTGGCCTTCGGGCGGACCCGGGAGCAGGTGGAGGCCGAGGGCACCGCCGCCGAGGTGGTGCCACACCGGGTGATGGCCGGCAACCACCCGACCACTTCGATCCTGGCCCCGAAGCTCACCCCGGCGACGCTGGGCCAGCTCATCGCGCTCTATGAGCACATCGTCTTCACCGAGGCCGCGGTCTGGGACATCAACGCCTTCGACCAGTGGGGCGTGGAGCTGGGCAAGGTGATGGCCAACCAGCTCGCCCCGAAGCTCACCGGACGGAATCCGGACCTGGCCGAGGTGGACACCTCCACCGCCGAGCTGATCCGCCGCTACCGCGCCGAGCGCGGCCGCGACTGACCCGGCCGATGACGCCCGGGCGGCCGGACCGCCCGGGCGTCGCGGCAGCACCACCGTCGACCCGGGGTTCCGCGCGCCGTTCCACGGCGCGCAATCCCGCTGCTTCGTGATCACCACCCGCCACCAGCTCGACGAGCCGCCGCGCCCGGGCGTTCGAGCGGGCGCGGCGACAGGTGCGGGGCAAGGGCACTGCCCCGCACCTGGCCGGGACGCTGCCGGACCGACCGCCGCGCCGACTGCCGCGCCGCACCGCCGCCGAGACCGCCGTCGGGCTCTTCCAGACGTGGGCGGGCTGGCCGGGTCGAGGTGCCTCACGTCGGTGACCACCCCCTCGGTGCCCTGGATGGAACGCCACGGGTGAGTCAGGGCGCCGTAGACACCCATGGCGTTCCACTCAGGCCCCAGCCTGCCCGTGAGTGGAACAGCACGGGTGTGTCAGGGCCCGCTAGACACCCATGGCGTTCCACCCGACTGCCGGGCGACGCTGGACCCAGCGCCCCGCCCGCCCATCCGGTCGATCTTGGAGTTGTGGCACTTCAGATAACGGTCTGAACGGGACAATTCCTGGCACCACAAGTCCAAGATCGGCGGGGCGGGGCGGGGCGGAGGGGGTCAGGGGCGGCGCAGGAGGTCGGCGTGGGCGGCGCGGAGGGGGTCAGGGGCGGCGCAGCAGGTCGGCGTGGGCGGCGCGGAGGCGGCCGAGCGCCGCGTCGCCGGCCGGCGCGCGCCGATCCAGCTCGGCCCACGCCTCGGCGAGCGCGTCGGTGAGGGCCCGCAACTCGGCCGCGTGCCGCCGGCTGGACTGCCGGTGCAGCTCCTCCAGGCGGCGGGCCCAGCCGGCGCTGATCGCGGCGACCCGCTCCGCGTCGGCGCGGGCCTGGGCCCCGGTGCGGGCGGCCGGGGCCGGCACGATCGCGGCGATCGGGCGGGGATCGCCGTCGCGGGTGACGACGGTGACGGTGTCGGTCAGCTCGGCGAGGGAGACGAGTTGGGTGAGCCGGGTGCGGACCTCGCGCAGCGGCAGGGCGCGCGGCTGGGGGGACCGGTCGGCCAGTGCGGGGACAGCCATGGACACATGTTGACGTCCGGGTGTGACAAAAAGCCGGTCAGGCCGTCCACTCCGGTGCCAGCACCGACCAGACCTCCATGTCGGCCCGGCCCTCCGGCGCCGGCGCGGCGCCTCGCAGCACGCCGTCGCGGCGCATGCCGAGCCGGCGGGCGACCGCGATGCTGCGCTCGTTGCCGGCCCGGGTCACCCACTCGACGCGGTGGATGCCGCGCTCCCGGACCGCCCAGTCGACGACCACCCGGGCAGCCCGGGTGACCAGGCCCTGCCCCTGGGCGTCCGCCTCCAGCCAGCAGCCGGCCTCGCAGACGCCGCGCGCGGTGCTCAGCGACACCAGCAGTACGCCGCCGACGAGCGTGCCGCGCTGCCAGATGCCCCAGATCCCGCCGTCGTCGCGGGCCCACCGGTCGGCGTACGCCTGGAGGACGCGGCGGGCCGACTCGGCGTCGGTGGCCACGAACGACGCACCGACCCAGGGCGCGATGTGCTCCCGGCAGCGGTCGAGGTTGGCGAGGAACTCGTCGGCGTGCCAGGGCTGCAACGGTCGCAGCTCGGCGTCGTCGGTCAGGGCAAGCGCGAACATCCGTGCAACCTACCGGTCGGGCGGGCCGTCGCGCGCGCCGATTCCGCCGCTCACGGCCGCATCTCGTACTCGCCGGCCAGGTCGGCCACCCGCTGCCACACCCGGGCCGTGCGGTCGGCGTCGACCACCGGGCGGCGGACGTGGGCGAGCGCCCAGGCGGCCTGCTCGTCGGTGGTGGCCGGCTTGCCGTTCAGCTCGGTGGCGTAGCCGGAGAAGTCCCGCACCAGCAGGTCGAAGATCTCGTCGAGCAGGTCCGGGTCGAGACCGGTCAGCTCCGCCTGCTCCAGGACGAGCTGCCCGTAGACCACGAGCGCGAAGAGCTGGCCGATGGTGAGCAGGAAGTCCAGGTCGCGCTGCTGCGTCTCGTCCGGCGCGTGCGTGGCGAGCAGCGTGACCAACCCGTCGGCCTGTTCCCGGAACCGGGCCACGTTCGGCAGGTGGGCGTGCGCGTCGTACGCGGCGCGCCAGTCGTGGAAGCGGATCGCGCCGAGGCCGCGCGCCGGGCCCTGCCGGAACAGGAACGCGTCGTCGGCCGCGTCCCGCCGGGTCGACACCGGCGGGTGCGGCTGCGGCCGGAACAGATAGTTGGGCATGAACTTCAGGATCAGTGCCAGGTTGACGTGCACGGTGCCCTCCAGCTTCGGCAGGCCGCGGATGTCCTTGGCGGCCTTGTCGAAGTAGGTGTCGGCCTCGAAGCCCTTGGCGGCGATGACGTCCCAGAGCAGGTCGATCACCTTCTCGCCCTCGGTGGTGACCTTCATCTTGGTCATCGGGTTGAACAGCAGGTAGCGCCGGTCGTCCGGGCCGGCCGAGCGGAAGTAGTCGACCGCCCGGTCGCTGAACAGCTTCATCGCGACCAGCCGGGCGTACGCGTCGGTCAGCTCGCGGCGCACGTGCGGGAAGTCGGTGACCCGCCGGCCGTAGAGCACCCGGCCGTGGGCGTGGGTGACCGCCTCGTACATGGCGTGCTCGCAGATGCCGATGGACGCGGTGCAGAGGTTGAACTTGCCGACGTTGACCGTGTTCAGCGCGGCGTCGAACGCGGCCGGCCCGGTGTGCAGCACGTCCTCGGCCCGGACCGGGTAGTCCTCCAGCCGGAACTCGGAGACGTACATCTGGGCGGCGACCACGTTGCGGACCAGCCGGTACGCCGGGTGCCGGCTGTCGGCGGCGAAGAACACGTACCCCTCGGGGCCCTCGACGTCGGCGCGCCGGCCGAAGACCGAGACCAGGCCGGCGACGTTGCCGTTGCCGATGTAGTACTTGCCGCCGGTGGCCCGGAAACCACCCGCGCCGTCGGGGGTGAGCAGCATGTCGGTGGCGTAGATGTCGGCGCCGTGCGGCCGCTCGGAGAGGCCGAACGCCATCACGTGGCCCTGGTCGAGCAGTTCGGCGGCGCGGGCCCGGGCGGCGGCGTTGCCGCTGGACCACACCGGCCCGAGGCCGAGCACGGTGACCTGCCAGGTGTACCAGTAGCCGAGCCCGTAGAAGCCGAGGACCTCGCTGAGCGCGGCGTTGCGGGCGGTGTCCCAGCGCTTGTCGGCGTCGTCGCCGCCGTCGGCGGCCGGGGTGAGGAACGTGGCGAAGAGGCGTTCCCGGGCGGCGAAGTCGAGGAAGTCGGCGTACCACTCGCGGGCGTGGTAGCTGTCGACCAGGGCGCGCTTGCCGCGCGTCTCGAACCAGTCGATCGTGGCGCGCAGCAGCCGCCGCGAGGTCTCGTCGAGGTCGGCGGGGTCGTAGCGGTGCGGGTGGAACAGCAGCGGGTCGCTCACGCGGAGGGCCTTTCCGGGTCGAGGTCGAGGTCGCGGAGGGTGGCCAGGACGTCGTCCAGCCAGGCCAGCACCATCCGCTCGTACGCGATGCCGCCGCGCAGCACCACGTGCTGGAGCGCCGCGCGGGCGTCGGGTGGGTCGGGGTGCGGGAAGTCGCGGCGTTCGCCGGCCAGGTAGCCGGCGAGGACGGCCTCGTGGTCGGCGCGGTAGCGCTCGACCTCGGTGACCAGCGTGGCGCGCCCGGCCGCGTCGTCGAACGCGGCGCCACGGATCTTGACGGCCAGTTCGTGTCGCACCGCCTCCGGGCGCACCGGGGCGTGCAGCCAGTCGACGAGCGTGGCCCGGCCGGCCGGGGTGACCGACCAGACCGTCTTGTCCGGCAGGCTCTCCTGGCCGACCTCGACACCGGTGATCCGGTCGTCCCCGGCCATCTGTTTGAGCACGCGGTAGATCTGCTGGTGGGTGGCGGTCCAGAAGCGCCCGATCGAGCGGTCGAAGCGCCGGGCCAGCTCGTAGCCGGAGGCGGGCTGCTCCAGCAGCGAGACGAGGATGGCGTGCTCCAGCGACATGCCGGCCATCTTGCTATGCACCTTGTTGCATAGCAAGACCCAGCCGGGCGGTAAGGCACGGCGCGTGAGGGTGGTCATAACGGCTGGACGGCCGGCGACCCGGTGCTGCTAGCCTTTCGGCAGGTCATGAGCGCCAGCGTCAAGCCCCGGCTCGCTGGCCGGCAACCCTCCACCACGGTGGGGTGCTCCGGGTGAGGACCAGGCACCGGCAGCCGCCGGTGCAAGCGTGGCCTGGCACCCAGGTCAGCACCGACGGACCAGGGAGACCCATGTTCGCACCACCCCTCACCCGGGCCGGCCTCGCGCTGGTCAAGCGCCGCCACGTCGACCTGATGCGGGTGTGCAGCGACAGCTGTCGCGACGCGCGCTGAGCAGGCGTTCCACCCTCTTCCCGATCCACCCTTCCCGGCTCCGCCGTGCCCGGCGGCGCCGGCACCGACACGCGTCCCGCGTGTTCGTCCACTCTGGAGAGACATCGTGCGTATCCGTACCGTCCTGACCCGCGTCGCCGCGCTCGGCGCCGCCGCCGTGCTCGCCGCCAGCGCGCTGACCGCCTGCGGCGGCGGTGACGCCGCCGACCAGGCCGACAACCCGTACGGCTTGCTCCGACCCGGTGTGATCCGGGCCGGCACGCTCACCGACGCCCCGCCGAACGTCTACCTGAAGGACGGCGAGTTCACCGGCTTCGACAACGACCTGCTGCGCGCCGTCGCCGGCAAGGTGGGCCTCGAGGTGGAGTTCGTCGGCACCGACTTCTCCGCCCTGCTCTCCCAGGTCAACAACCGCAAGTTCGACGTCGGCAGCTCCTCGATCACGGTCACCGAGGCGCGGAAGAAGACAGTGGACTTCGGCAACGGCTACGACTTCGGCTACTTCGGCCTGGACGTGCCGGCCGGCTCCCCGATCACCGGCTTCGACCAGCTCGCCGGCAAGCGGGTGGTGGTGGTCCAGGGCACCGTGCAGGACGACTTCGCCACCCGGCAGAACCTGGACCCGGTGCGGGTGCCCGACTACAACGGCGCGGTCAACCAGCTCAAGGCCGGCACCGCCGACGCCTGGATCGCGCCCGCCGAGATCGGCGACAAGTCGGCGGCCGACAGCACCGGCAAGATCAAGGTCGCGGCGAAGCAGCTCAGCACGGCCCCCACCGCGTACGCCGTGGCCAAGGGCAACGACAAGCTGCGCGAGGCGCTGAACAAGGGCCTCGACGAGGTGATCGCGGACGGGACGTGGAGCAAGCTCCAGGCGCAGTACTACCCCGGACGGCCGATCCCGGCCGACTTCACGCCCGGCAGCGGCTCGGTGGCGACGCCCTCGCCGTCGGCCGCCTCCTGAGCGGACAGCCGGACACGAGCGGGGCGGACGGAGGAACCATGGATCCACTGAGCACCCTCTGGGAGACGTTCTTCGACTGGGACTCGATGCGCGAGGCGCTGCCCGAGATGCTGACCGTCGGGTTGCCCAACACGCTGCTCCTGGCGGTCTCCGCCGCCCTGCTCGGCTCGGTGCTGGGCATGCTGCTGGCGGTCGCCGGCATCTCGCGTACCCGATGGTTGCGGTGGCCGGCCCGGGTCTACACCGACGTGTTCCGCGGCCTCCCGGCCGCGGCCACCATCCTGCTCATCGGCGTCGGCCTGGCGCCGCTGGGCATGGCGGTGTGGGGCCCCAACCCCTACCCGCTGGGCGTGCTGGCGCTGTCGCTGATCGCCGCCGCCTACCTCGGCGAGATCTTCCGGGCCGGCATCCTGAGCGTGGAGGCCGCCCAGTTGGAGGGCGCCCGCGCCCTCGGCTTCTCCTGGGCCGAGTCGATGCGCCTGGTGGTCATCCCGCAGGGCGTACGCCGGGTGCTGCCCGCCTGGGTCAACCAGCTCATCGCGTTGATCAAGGACTCCAGCCTGGTCTACTTCCTCGGCCTGCTGGCCAGCCAGCGCGAGCTGTTCCGGATCGGCCAGGACTACGCGGCGAACACCGGCAACCAGTCCGCGCTGCTGCTGGCCGGCCTGTGCTACCTGCTGCTGACCGTGCCGCTGACGCACGCGGTCAACTGGCTGGACCGCCGGCTGCGCCAGGGCCGCCCGACCGCCCCGCCGCCCGAGCCCGAACCCGACCTGACGCCGGCCGGCGTCACCCCGACCGGAAGGGACCCGCGATGAGCACCAGCACCGCCACCTCGGTCAGCCTCGCCGTCCGCGACGTGCACCTGGCGTTCGGCGCGCACCGGGTGCTGCGCGGCGCCGACCTGGACGTGGCCCGGGGCGGCACCGCCTGTGTGATCGGGCCGTCCGGTTCCGGCAAGTCCACGCTGCTGCGCACCATCAACCGGCTGATCGAGCCGGACCGGGGCGACGTGCTGCTGGACGGCCGCAGCGTGCTGCGCGACGACCCGGACGCGCTGCGACAGCGGATCGGCATGGTGTTCCAGCAGTTCAACCTGTTCCCGCACCTGAGCGTGCTGCGCAACGTCACGCTCGCGCTGCGGAAGCTGAAGAAGCTCGACGAGGACCAGGCGGTCGCGCTCGCCCGCGCCCAGCTCGACCTGGTGGGCCTGGCCGCGAAGGCCGACGCCCGGCCGGCGCAGCTCTCCGGCGGCCAGCAGCAGCGCGTCGCCATCGCCCGGGCGCTCGCGCTGCGACCGCAGGTGATGCTCTTCGACGAGGCCACCTCGGCGCTGGACCCGGAGCTGGTCAAGGGCGTGCTCGCGGTGATGGCCGACCTGGCCGCCGCCGGCATGACCATGGTGGTGGTCACGCACGAGATGGGCTTCGCCCGCACCGTCGCCGACACCGTCGCGTTCATGGACGCCGGCGTGGTGCTGGAGGCGGGGTCGCCGGCCGCCGTGTTCGAGGCTCCCCAACACCCCCGGCTGCGACGGTTCCTGTCCCAGGTGCTCTGATCAGCCCTTCACCGCGCCGATCAGCACGCCCTTGATGAAGTGCCGCTGGATGAACGGGTAGACCGCGACGATCGGCGCGACGGTCAGCACCACCACCGCCATCTTGATCGCCTCGGTCGGCGGCATGGTCACCCCGGTGGTGCCGCCGGAGGTGTGCGGCGCCTGCCCGGCCAGCAGGTAGCTCTGGAGCACCCGCTGGATCGGGTACATGTCGTTGCGGTCGATGAACAGCAGCGCGTCGAACCAGACGTTCCAGTAGCTGACCGCGTAGAAGAGCCCGACCACGGCGATCACCGCGCGGGACAGCGGCAGCACGATCCGACCCAGCGTACGGAAGTCGCTGGCGCCGTCGATGCGGGCGCTGTCCAGCAGCTCCTGCGGGATGCCCTGGACGAACCCGCGCACCACGACCAGGTTGAACACGCTGATCGCCGGCGGCAGCACCAGCGCCCAGATGGTGTCCTTCAGCCCGAGCCCGGTGACCACCAGGTAGCGGGGCACCAGCGGCGGGTAGAGCAGGAACGGGATCAGGAAGTACGCCAGCAGCCAGCGGTGGCCCAGCGAGCCCGGCCGGGACAGCCCGTACGCGGCGAGCACGGTGACGGTCAGTGCGATCGCGGTGCCGCACACGGTGACCAGCGTGCTGATCCACAGCGCCCGGGTGACCGCCCCGCCGGCGAGGATGGTCTGGTAGGCCGAGGTGTCGATCCCCTTCGGCACCACCACCAGGCCGCCGGCGTCGGCGATGGTCTGGCGGGAGGAGAGGCTGGTCACCAGCACCACCCAGAGCGGGAAGAGCACTCCGAGCACCAGCAGGGTGAGCAGGAGCGCCTTGAACCCCTGGCCGACCGGGGTCGGTGGTTCCTCCCACACCGGGCGGCGGGGGCGCGTGCCGGATGGCCGGCGGATGGTCACGGTCATGACTTCGAGTAGATCCCTCGTTCGCCGAGCAGGTGCGCCACCCGGTTCGCGGCCAGGATGAGCACCAGGCCGATGACGGCCTTGAACAGGCCGGCCGCCGCGCCGTAGCCGTAGTTCCCGGTGGCGATGGAGAAGTGGTAGACGAAGGTGTCGAGCACCTCGGCGGCCTGCCGGCCGACCGCGTCGCGTTGCAGCAGGAACTGCTCGAAACCGACCGAGAGCGCGTCGCCGAGGCGCAGGATGAGCAGCAGGATGATCACCGGGCGCAGGCCGGGCAGCGTGATGTGCCAGAGCCGCCGCCACCGTCCGGCGCCGTCCGCGGCGGCCGCCTCGTAGAGGTTCTGGTCGATGGTGGAGAGCGCGGCCAGGAACACGATGGTGCCCCAGCCCACGTCCTTCCAGACCGCTTCGGCGGTGACCAGCACGATGAACGTGTCCGGGTTGGTCATCACGTTCCACGGCTGCATGCCGGCGTCGCGCATGGTCTGCGCCAGCAACCCGGCCCCGCCGAGCATGGCGACGAAGAAGCTGATCACCAGCACCCAGCTGAAGAAGTGTGGCAGGTAGACGATGGTCTGGACGAACCCGCGCAGCCGGCTGGAGAGCAGGTTGTGCAGCATGACCGCCAGCAGGATCGGCAGCGGGAAGAAGAACACCAGCTGGAACGCGGTGATGGCGAGGGTGTTGCGGAACGCGTCCCAGAACGCCGGGTCGTCGAAGAGGAGCTGGAACTGGCCGAAGCCGATCCAGTTGCTGTGCGTGAACGCCGACCACGGGTTGTCGCCCAGGTAGGGGTTGTAGTCCTGGAACGCGATGACGTTGCCGGCGATCGGCAGGTAGCTGAAGATCAGCAGCACCAGGAAGCCGGGCGCCACCATGGCCAGCAACTGCCAGTCCCGGCGCAGCCGGGTGCGCAGCGGCACCCGGCGACGGCGGGGCGTACGGGCCGGTGGGGCCGGGTCGCCGGGTCGGGCCCGTGCGGGCCCGACCGCGACGGCCGGCTCGCTCACTTGGCCCCCTTGGGCAGCGAGTCGGCGAGCAGCTTGCGGGCTTCCTCCCCGCCGTTGGCCTTCCACTCGGCGACGATGGCGTCCACGTCGCCGAGCGGGCGGCGGCCGCGCTGGATGTCGGTGAACTTGTCCTCGGTCGGCACCTGGTTGGCCTTGTAGGCGGCCGGCATCTCCAGCTTGACGCCGTCCCAGGGGTCCTTCTCCATGAACGTGACCATCTGGTTGGAGTAGTTCAGGACGTCCTGGACGTAGCGGGGGGTGTCCGGGTAGGGCCCGATGGTGGGGTTACGGCCGCTGATGAAGAAGTACTGGTTGGCGATCTCCTTGAACGCCAGGTCGGTCTTCACCGGACCGTTCGGCGACTTGGTGTGGTGCTTTCCCTCGACGCCGAAGTCGCGGAGCTGCGCCTCCTGGCTGCCCAGCGGCGCGGAGCACCAGTTGATGATCCGCAGCAGCTCCTCGATCCGCTCCTTGCCGACGCCCTTCTTGATGAAGGTGAAGGAGATGGGCTTGTCGTCGCCCCAGACGAGCGGGTCGCCGCCGGTGGCGGAGAAGATCGGCACCGGCTGGATGTTGAGCTTCGGGTTGGTCTTCTGGTGCTCGGCCTGGGCGCCCTGCCAGAAGCCGACGCCGGCCTGCTTGAACACGATGGCGCCGTTCTTGGCGAACAGCGTGTTGGCGTCCGCGCCCTTGCTGGCCACGACGTCCGGGTGGACCAGACCGTCCTTGTAGACCTGGACCATCACCTCCAGCGCCCGGCGGAACTCCGGGGTCTCGTACTTGAACTCCGGCGTCCCGTCGGAGCGCAGCCGCCAGCCACCGTTGGAGCCGGGCACCTTGTGGAACATCTGGATCATGGCGAAGACGTCGTCGAACGCCCACACCTTGCGCGCCGGGTCGGTGACCTGCTTGGCCATGGTGAGCAGCTCGTCGAGGTTGCTCGGCACGGCGAGGCCGCGCGCGTCGAGCAGGTCCTTGCGGGCGAACAGCGCCCAGGGGAACGGCCCGTCGGTGGGGTTGGGCACCGCCATCAGCCGCCCGTTCCAGACCGCTTCGCGCCAGGCGCCGGTCGGGAAGCTGGCCAGCATCGGGTACGCGTTGGCGGCGTCGCCCTTGAGGTGGTCGGTGAGGTCCTCGAAGAGCACCTTGATCGCCTCGGCGAAACGCGGGATCTTCTCCACCTCCCACCCCGGCACGCAGACCAGCTCCGGCACGTCCCGGGCGCCGAACATGGCGTTGAGCTTGTCGGCGTAGGTGTTGCCGTCCTGGATGGTGAAGGTGACGGGCGTGCCCAGCTCGGCGTTGACCGCCTGGAGGTAGGCGCTCTGCGCGACGCCGGGCGGCGCCGGGCCCCAGGCGGGCGTCATCGCGGTGACCTGCTTGCCACTGGTGCCGGGCTTGTCGGTGATGGCGTCGACCAGGGTGGCCGGGTAGCTGGTGTAGCCGTCGGGCACCGGCCGGGTGCCGACGATGTCGGGTTTGACGGCGCCGGCCAGGTCCTTGCGCGTCGGCAGCACGCCGGAGACGGCGTCGAGCTGCTGGGCGCCGCCGGAACCGGTCGGCTTCTCGGAGCAGCCGGCGAGCAGCGGGCCGCCGGCGGTGGCGGCCACGCCGAGACCGACCAGGCCGAGGAAGCGGCGGCGGGTGGCGCCGGGATCGGGGTGGTGCACGCTCATCGATACCCCTTCGGGAGGGATGCATTCGTATGGATGAGCAACAAACTAACTTCGACCGTGAGCTTGCACAAGAGCGAACCGGGACCGTCCGTCAGGCTCGGCAGCGGTCGGAGAGCGCGTACCGGGTGAGCACCACGTCGCCGATCTGGCGCACCTCGACCACCCGGGCGCGACGACCCGGGTGCCAGGGGAAGCGGCCCTCCCCCACGAACCGGGGCGCCCGGCCGTCCCCCACGAAGAACGGCGCAACCACCAGATGCAGCTCGTCGGCGAGGCCGGCGGTGAGGAACTGGCGGTGCATGGTGCCGCCGCCCTCCACCATCAACCGGCCGACCCCGCGCCCGGCCAGGTCGGCGACGACCACCTCCGGGGTGACCGGCTCACCGGCGTCGACCACGGTAGCCACCGCGCCGACCTGCTCCCGGGCCTTCTCCACCACCCCGCTCGGGCAGTAGACCAGCTTGGCGCCCTCGCCGACGGTGAAGAACCGGGCCGCCGGGTCGAGGTCGCCGCTGCCGGTGACCGTCACCTTCACCGGCGACGGGGGCAGGCCCCGCGCCACCCGCTCGGCACGCCGCCGATCGCTGCGCACCAGCAGCCGGGGGTCGTCGCGGCGGACCGTGGCCGCACCCACCATGATCGCGTCGCACCCGGCCCGCGTCGCGTCGACCCGGTCCAGGTCGTCGTCGTTGGAGAGCAGCAGTCGCTCGGTGGTCGCGTCGTCGATGTAACCGTCGATCGACATCGCGCAGCTCAGCAGCACGTACGGGCGGGTGGTCACGGCACGAACGGCAGGTCGAGGGCGTGGTCGGCGCGGGTGACCTTGGCCGCCAGGTAGTCGGCGTTCGCCGGGGACAGGTGCACGCCGGTGACCACCCGGTCGGCCACCGTGACGCCCAGCCGTTCGAGTTGGGCCACCTTGTCCGGATTGTTGCTCAACAGGGCCACCCGGTCCACGCCCAGCGCGGCGAGCATCTGCGCGGCCACCGTGTAGTCCCGCTCGTCGGCGCCCCGACCGAGCGCCAGGTTCGCCTCGTACGTGTCCAGGCCGTCGTCCTGGAGGGCGTACGCGTCGAGCTTGGCGTACAGACCGATGCCCCGCCCCTCCTGACGCAGGTAGAGCAGGTAACCACCGGCCTCGGCGATCCGCTCGACCGCCTCCCGCAGCTGCGGGCCGCAGTCGCAGCGCTGGCTGCCGAACACGTCACCGGTCAGGCACTCGCTGTGCGGGCGGACCAGCGGCGGGTCGGCGTCGGCGTAGGCGCCGAGGCCGAACGCCAGGTGCTCCCGGCCGTCGGCCAGGCCGTGGAACGTGTGCACCAGGGCGGTGGTGGCATATCCGTCGGGGAACCGAAGCGGGACCGTGACCCGGGTCCGGACCGTCGCGCTGGGCAGGGTTTCGTCCATGGTTCTCCTCCGTCCGGTCGCCGGGCTGACCGGCGACGCACACCTCGCACCCTCACCGTATGCGGGATCACCGACAGTTGCCGGTCGGGCGCAATAGCAGCACCACGGCGCCGGGCAGGCTGGCCACCAGCACCAGCGCGCCGTAGACGGTGCCGGTGGCCACGCCCTGCGCGGCGGTCAGGCCGGCCGCCGCGAACGCCCAGGCGGCGACGCCCTCACGCGGCCCGAAGCCGCCCACGTTGAGCGGCAGGGCCATGGCCAGCAGCGCGAGCAGGGTCAGCGGCAGCAGGCGGGACAGCGGCGCGTCGGCCCCCGCGGTGCGGGCCGCCACCACGAACGTGGCCAGGTGGCCGGCGAACACCACGGTCGAGGCGATCACCACACCGGCCCAGGTCCGCCGCCCCAGCAGCCCGGCGCGGACGTCGGCCAGCGCGGTACGCGCCGCCCGGGCGACGCGGGACGCCCCGGCGCGGGGCACCGCGCGGGCCGCCAGCACCAGCGCCACCGCGGTCACCACCCCGACGGCGGCCAGCACCGGCAGGTACCGACGGACCGGGGACGGGAACGCGGCCAGCACCGCCACCGCGATGACCACCTGCACCACCTGGCCGGCGGCACGCTCCCAGACCACCGCGCGGACCCCCCGGGCCACGTCCCCGGCGTCCCGGCCGTGCCGGACCGCCCGGTGCACGTCGCCGAGCACGCCGCCGGGCAGGGTGGAGTTGAGGAAGATCGCCCGGTAGCAGTGCGCCACCGCGGCGCGCATCGGCAGCCGTACGCCCAGCCCGCCGGCCACCAGCGACCAGCGCCAGGCGCCGCTCACGGTGGTGACCACGCCGATGCCGAGCGCGGCGGCGAGCGCCGGCGCGTCGATCAGCCGCAGCCCGGCCAGGAACGGGCCGGTGCCCACGACCGTGACCAGCGCGGCGAGCACGGCCAGCCCGGCGGCCGGCCGCAACCAGGCCCGGCGGGTCCAGGCCCAGCGCTCCCGGGCCGGGCGCGGCCGGACCGGCACGGGCGCGGCGACGGCGACGTGTGACAAACGGTCCTCCCTCGTTCCCACCGGATGTCACGTGTCGGCGGGCCGTTCGGTTCAGCCGGCGAGCAGGTCGGCGTGGTGCAGCACCGCCTCGACCCGGCCGGCGGCGGCCTCGACGAGCCGCCACTTGGTATACGTCGCGGCGGGGCCGGCCAGATGCGGGCGTTCCTCGACGGCCGCGTCGACCCAGCCGGTCAGCCACTCGGCGGTCAGCGCGGCCTGCTCCGGCCCGAGCCGCCACGGGGTGGACCGCACCGCCACCTCGACGCCGTGCCGACCGAACGCGGCCACTGTGGCGTCCACCGCGTCCGGCCCGAGCAGGGCCCGCCCGTCGACGGTCCGCCGCTGGTGGGCGTTGAACGCGTCCACCAGCTCGGCGTCGAGCGGATCCGCCGGGGCGAACTCCGCCCGGCCGGACACGGTGAGCGCGAACAGCGTCGGATGACCGACGCAGGCGTCCACCATCCGGTCGATCTCCTCGGCGGTGAGCATGTCCAGCAGCGCCGACGCGGTGATCAGGTGGGCGTCGGCCAGGTCGGCGCGGGTCAGTCGGGTGATGTCCGAGCCACGGGTGGTCACCGTGACCGGCTCGCCGTCGGCGGCGGTGAGCCCGCCGGCGGTGGCCAGTGCCAGCAGGTGCCTGTCGCGTTCGTGCAGCACCCAGCGCTGCGGGCCGGGCAGCCGGGGGGCGAGCCAGCGGGCCATCGACCCGGTGCCGCTGCCCAGGTCGTGCACGACCAGCGGGCGACCGGCGGGCAGCCGGTCGCGGGCCGCGTCGGCCAGCTCGACCGAGCGGGCAGCCGCGTCGGCGGGCTCGCGCAGCCGCAGCCAGTCCGCGAAGTCGGGCGGGAGTGAGGTGGTCATGCCGGGGTCGCCTCCTTCAGCGCCGTCGCCAGCCGGTCCACGGTGACCGACCAGCCGGTGAGGGTGTGCCGCCGCTGCCGGGCGGCGCGGCGCAGCCGGTCCCGTAGGCCGGGCTCGGTGAGCCAGCGGCGCAGCGCGTCGGCGGTCGCGCCCGGGTCCTCCGGCGGCGCCAGCAGGCCGGGCCGGCCGCCGCCGGGCGCGTGCCCGAGCGTGGCCGGCAGGCCGCCGGTGTCGCTGGCCAGCACCGGTACGCCCCGGGCCAGCGCCTCGGTCACCACCATGCCGTACGTCTCCCGCCGGGAGGGCTGGACCAGCAGATCGGCGGCGGCGTACGCGCCGGCCAGCTCGCCTCCGGTGCGCGGGCCGAGCAGGCGGACCCGGTCGGCCAGCCCGGCGGCGGCGAGCTCTCGGCGCAGCCGGGCCACGAACGCCGGGTCCCGGTCGAGCGGGCCGATCCAGTCGCAGGTCCAGTCCAGGTCGGTGACCTCGGCGAGCGCGGCGGCCAGCACGTCGTGGCCCTTGACCGGGGTGACCGCCGCGACGCAGAGCAGCCGCCCGCCGCCGGGCGTGCCGGGGGCGACCGGCGCCGGGTCGACGCCGGGCGGCGCGACAGTCACCCGATCGGGGTCGAGCGGGTAGCGGTCGAGCAGCCGGCGGCGGGTCCACTCGCTGGTGGCGACCACCGCGGTCGCCGCGTCGAGGGCCCGCCGCTCGGCCGCGTCCTCGATCGGCAGGTGCACCAGCACCACCAGGCGCAGACGCGCGGCGTGCGGGGCGAGCACGTCCGGCACGGTCGAGGCGACCAGGCCGTCGAGCAGCACGGTGGCGCCGCCGGGCAGCCCGGCGAGCAGCCCGGCCAGCGCGGACCGTTCCCGGTCCCCCGGGTGCGGCCAGCCGCCCGGCACCGGGTGCTCACGCACGGTCCAGCCGAGCGCCGCCAGCCCGCGACAGGCGTGCCGGTCGTAGGCGTTACCGCCGCTGGGGTTCGCCGGGTCGTCGATGTCGCCCGGCAGCACCACGTGGACGGCGGTCATCCGGTCACAGCGACCGCTCGTAGCTCGCCCAGGCGACATGTGACTCGTGCAGCGTGACGGTGATGCCGGCCAGGCCGCGGGCACCCTCCCCCAGCCGGCCGGCGTGCACCGCGTCGGCGAGCCGGTCGGCGACCGTGCGGGCCAGCACCTCGGTGGTGGTGTTCACCCCCGCGAAGGCCGGCTCGTCGTCCAGGTTGCGGTAGGTCAGCTCGCCCAGCACGGCCCTGAGCTGCTCGGTGGCCAGGCCGATGTCGACCACGATCCCGTCGGCGTCCAGCTCCGGCCGGCGGAACGTGGCGTCGACGACGAAGGTGGCGCCGTGCAGCCGCTGGGCCGGGCCGAACACCTCGCCGCGGAAACTGTGGGCGACCATCATGTGGTCCCGGACGGTCACGCTGAACACGTTCACTCCTCGCCGTAGGTGATGAGATGACAGAGCGCCGGCAGCTCACCCGAGGCGAGCCGGTCCAGCACGTCGGGCAGGTCGGTGAACCGGGACCGGCCGGTGAGCAGCGCGTCGAAGGCCGGGTCGGCCAGCAGGTCAAGGGCGACGGCGAGCCGGTCGGCGTAGCTGCGGTCGGCCCGCCGCGGCGACACGGTGCCGACCTGACTGCTGCGGATGCCGAGCCGCCGGGAGTGGAACACGCCGCCGAGGGCGAGCGTGACCGGACGGTCGCCGTACCAGCTCAGTTCCAGCACGGTCCCCTCCGGGCGGAGCAGTTCCAGGCCGCGTTGCAGCCCGTCGGCGCTGGCGCTGGCGTGCACCACCAGGTCGCGCTCGCCGGCCGCGTCGGCGGGCGAGGCGAAGTCGACACCGAGCGCCTCGGCGACCGCGGCCTTGCCCGGGTCGGCGTCGACCAGCTCGACCCGGACGCCGGGGAACCGGGCCAGCAGCGCGGTCACGCTGCACCCGACCATTCCCCCGCCGATCACGGTGACCCGGTCGCCGACCAGCGGCGCGGCGTCCCAGAGCGCGTTCACCGCGGTCTCCACGGTGCCGGCCAGCACCGCGCGGGCCGCCGGCACACCGTCCGGCACCACCACCACGGACCCGGCCGGGACCACGTACGCGGTCTGGTGCGGGTACAGGCAGAACACGGTACGCCCGCGCAGCTCCGCCGGGCCGGCCTCGACGGTGCCGACGTTGAGGTAGCCGTACTTGACCGGCGCCGGGAAGTCGCCGTCCTGGAACGGCGCCCGCATGGCGGCGTGCTGGTCGGTGGGGACCCGACCGGTGAAGACCAGCGTCTCGGTGCCCCGGCTGACGCCGGTGAACCGGGTGCGGACCAGCACCTCACCAGCGCCGGGCGGGTCGAGGCGGACCGGCCGGATCTCGCCCTGACCGGGGGCGCGGAGCCAGAACGCGTGGGCGTCGACGGTCACGAATCCTCCTCGTCTCCCGCATTCCGACCGAGTTGTCGATCATAAACACGGAAGCGGGGCGGCCCGGGTTCGAACCGCCCGACCCACCGGCCGCTCAGGCGGCCCGCCGCCGCTCCCCGGCCGGCCGGGTGTCCGACTCGCCGTGCTCGGCGCGGCGGCCGGCGTCCCCGGCCAGTCGCATCGCCCGACGGGCGGCGGTCAACGGCTCGCAGGGCGCCGGACGGCCGGCGCAGAGCAGGCTGGAGCACCGGCCGGCGGCGTCCGCCCGGTGCGCGGCGGCGACGTCGTACGCGCTGCGCCACAGCAACGGGTCGGTGACGCCGCGTGGCAGGACGGCGTCCTGACTGGACCTGGTCCGGATCGTGTCGGGCACCGGTGTTCCCCTTCCGTCGGCACTCCCGGTATCAGTGACCCGGTGAGTCGAGATCAAACCTCTCACCTGCGCGCCGGTGCCGACCAGCAATACATGTCACGTCCGGCTCAACGGCCCTCCGGAGGCTTGCCCTGCCACGGCCAGCGGCCGTCCAGCTCCACCTCCAGCGAGAAGCTGAGGAACGTCCGGACCAGCACGATCAACGCCAGCACGCCCACGCTGGTGAACGTGGGCGACACCGCGACCGTGCGGATGATGTCGCCGCCGACCAGGAACTCCAGGCCGAGCAGGATGGCCCGCCCGACCCCCTGCCGGTACGCCCGGTAGTGCGCCACCACCTGCCGGGTACGACCGCAGCGCACCGCGAACACCACCGAGGCGACCGTGACGCCGACCGCGATGACCAGCACCCCGGCCAGGTCCAGCAGCGCCCCGACGTGCTGGATGATCTCCTTCGTCGGCACCCGACACCCCCCGTACGCCTCAGCCTGGCGTATCCGGCGGGGCGGCGAGCGGGTTTCCGCGACCGCACCGCCGGTGCGGGACGTCCGGCCGGGACGGCGGGCCGGTGACCCGTGCCGTCCCGGCCGGCGGCGTCACTGCCCGATGGCGGCCTGCGGGCCGGCGTGGGTGCGCAGCAGGGCGGGCACGTCGGCGGCGGGGTCGAGCCGGTAGGTGTAGAAGCTCGACGGGGTGAACGCGAAGCCGCCGGTCTCGCGCTGGCCGGTGCAGCTCACGCAGACGCTGCCGGTCTGGCGCAGCTCGGCGGTGTCGTCGCGGTAGTAGGGGTCCTTGACGGTGTCGTAGTAGGTGTTCTCGATGACCATCCTGGTGGCGCCGCGGGAGTAGTTGCCGTAGCCGCGGACGTTCTGCAGGTAGTTGTTGTAGAGGTGGGCGTACGCGACGTTGTCGGTGCTGGGGTTGCGCACGTTGGTGTCGTGGATCCAGTTGTGGTGGATGGTGATGCGGGCGGTGACGTTGGTGGTCCAGCCGATGCCGAACGCCTTGTTGCCCTCGGCGATGACGTTCCAGGACACGGTCAGGTTGGTGGTGTCCTTGCGGCTGTCGATCAGGCCGTCGTTCATCCGCACGATCTGGTTGTGGTCGATCCAGATCCGGTCGGCGGTGTCCATCTGGATGCCGTCGTAGTCGAAGTCCTTGTCGTCCGGGTCGTCGGAGGTCATCCGGGTGTCACGGATGGTGAGGTTCCGGATGATCACGTTGCTGGTGCCGGTGCCGAGGTTGAATCCGCCGTTGACGATCTGGCCGTTCTTGCCGACGCCGACGATGGTCTTGTGGGACCTGACCGGGATCTCCCGGCCGTACGGGGTGATCGTGATGGCCGCGCCGACCCGGATCACGTACGGGGTGCTGGCCGAGGCGTAGCGTTCCAGGTCGGCCTGGTTGGTCACGGTGACCGTGGGGCCACCGGCCCCGCCGGTCGTGCCGGCCGCCCCGGCGAACCCGTCCGGCGTGTTCGCGTACGGGACACCGGCCGGCGGCGCGCTGGGGGTCGGGCTGGGCGGGGTCGGGCTGGGCGCGCCGGTGGTCGGGGCGCCCCCGCCGGCGCAGGCGGTGCCGTTGAGCGTGAACGCCGTCGGCGGCGGGTTGGTGGCGCCGCGCGAGCCGGTGAAGCCGAACGACACGCTGCCGCCGGTCGGCACCGCGGCGTTGTGGTCGACATTGGTCGCGGTGACGCTCGACGTACCGGTCGGAATCACCGCGTTCCACGCCTGGCTCACCTGCTGGCCGGCGGGGAACGTCCAGGCCAGCCGCCAGCCGTTGAGCGCGTCGCCCAGGTTGGTGACCGTCACGTCGGCGTTGAAGCCGCCGCCCCACTCGCTGGACACCCGGTAGTCGACCCGGCAGCCGGCCGCCGCCTGCGCGGTGACCGCGGTGACCGCGCCGGCCACCGCGAGCGCCGCGGTGGCGCCCAGCACCAGGCCGGTACGCCAGGACCGGCGCGTCGTCGGGTTCGTCATGTCCCTCTCCCGGGTGGTGTTCACAGCGGGTTCCAACCGTCGGTGCCGGCCAGGTACCGCTGCGGGGTGTAGTTCGCCGCCTGGGCGTCGCTCAACTGGGGACGGTTGCCGTTGACGGTAGCGCCGGGGCCGGTGTTCCGGTATTCGGAGAAGCGGGCGTTCTGCCAGGTGGCGTCGCCCATGTTGGTCCACGGCTGACTGATCTTGATGGTGTTGCTGAGCGTGGACTCGCGGTAGAGCACCTGGGCGCCCTGGCCCCAGGGACGGCCGAGGGTGGTGTTGTTGGTGCCGGTGCCGGTGATGGTGGACCGGTAGATCAGGAAGCCGTAGGTCTTGGCGGGGTCGGTTCTGGCGGCGGTGATGGCGCTGCCGGTGGAGCGCTTCTCGTGGATGGTGGAGGCGTTGATGACGATGGTGCCGTCGCCGAAGATGAAGTCGGTGGTGCCCTCGAGGTAGGAGTCGACCACGTACGCGCGGGCGCGGGCGTTGACCAGGAAGGTGTCCTGGTCGCCGAGGAGCCGCACGGAGCGCAGCACGGCCCGGTCGGCGTTGAGGTTCAGCGCGACGGCCTGCTGGTTGACGGTCGTGGAGTTCTCGTCGAAGTCGTTGGCGATGGTCAGGTTCTCCGCGACGAAGTTCGCGCCGTCGACGAACATGCTCGCGCTGGCGAAGGTGCCGCCGTTGTTCGCCGAGTTGTTGAACACGAGCACGGTGTTCGACGGGGACGAGCCGAGCCCCTGGAAGGTGATGTTCGGCTTGTTCGCCGGCACGCGCACCACCTGCCGGTAGGTGCCGGGCTTGATGGTGATGACCCGTCGGGTGGTGTTGTTCGCCGGCACCGCGTCCACCGCCTCCTGCACGGTGCGGTAGCTGCCGCTGCCGTCCGCGGCCACCGTCGGCTTGCCGGCCGGCGGCGGGGTGGTCGGGGTGGGCGTGGGCGTCGGGGTGGACGTGGGGGTGGCGGTCGGGGTGGACGTGGGGGTGGGGGTGGACGAGCCGCCGCAGGCGACGCCGTTGAGCGTGAACGCGGTAGGGCTCGGGTTGGTGGTGCCGCTCGATGCGCCGTTGAAGCCGACCTCGACGCTCGCGCCGGCGGCGATTGTCGCGTTCCAGTCGACGTTGGTGGCGACGACGGCCGCGCCGGACGAGCTGGCGGTGAAGCCCCACGCCTGCGTGACGGTCTGCCCGGCCGGGAACGTCCAGCCGAGACGCCAGCCGGTGAGCGTGTCACCGAGGTTACGGATGGTGATGGCCGCGCTGAAGCCGCCGGACCACTGCGTGGTGACCCGGTAGTCGACCTGGCAGCCCGCGGCGGCCTGGGACGGGCCGGCGGTGGCGATGCCCACGGCGGCGATGGCGGTGGTGACGAGGACGGCGAGCACGGCCGCCGTCCGTCGTCGGACGAGATGTCTCACGGTTCTCCCGGGGTTCGGTGCGGATGCGGTGTGGTCGCCCCCACCGTCACCGCCATCGCTGGCGGCGGCCCGCACGGCAGGGAGCGGTGCCCGGAACGGGTGCTGCCCGGCGACCCGTCAGCACACAGACGGGCCACCGCGACCGCGGCAACGGTTTTCCGCAGATTTCTCAGGAGATGGTCAGGTCGGCGCCGACGCCGGTTCCGGTGCCGAGGTAGCGGGTGGACGGCAACGTCCCGTCCGGCCGGCGCGGTCCCTCGGCCGCACCCGGGTCGGTCGACCGCAGCCGGACGGCGGTCCCGCCGTCCCACGAGTTGCCGGTGGCGTCCACGGCGCCGCGGGCCGGTACGGCGTTCTCCACGGCCAGGTTCCGTCGCGCCGTGGCGTCGCCGCCGGCCAGGTCGAAGCCGGCGCCGCCGTTGCGGAAGGCCGTGTTGCCGGTGAGGTCGATCGGCCCGCTGTTGGCCTCCACGCCGAAGCCGTGCCCCCGGTTGCCCCAGGCCGCGTTCCCCCGCACCCGGTGCCCGGCCGGGATCGGCTCACCGCCGCCGAGGGAGAAGCCGTACCCGTTGCTGTCCCAGCCGGCCACGCCCCAGCGGTTCTGCCCGTTGCCGTAGGACCAGTTCCGCTCCACGGTCACCGGGTCGGCGAACCCGCCGAGGTCGACGCCGTCGTCGGCGTTGTGGAAGGCCCGGTTGCCGCGCAGCACGTTCCCGGCGCCGGTGCCGAACTTGACCGCCAGCCCGATCCCGGAGCCGCCCGGGTCCGCCGGGTCGTAGCTGCGGAAGAAGTCGCTGTCGAGCACCTGGTTGTCGACCGTCCCCGGGTCGCGCAGCGTCAGGCCGGAACGGACGTTGTCGTGCATGGACAGCCGGCGGAACACGGTGTGGGCGCAGGACCGGCAGACCCAGGCGTGGCTGCGGGAGCCGCGTACCTCGAGGTCCTGCACGGTCCACCAGGCGGTCCGCTGGGTGACCGCCCACTTGTCGGCGGGGATCGCGGCGGCGTCGAGCACCGGCCGCTCGGCCCGGTAGGCGCCGAGCACGATGCGCCGGTCCGCGGCGCCGTCGGTGGTGATGGTCACCGGCTCGGTCATCCGGTAGGTGCCGCCGCGCAGCGCGATGGTCTGGCCGGGCCGGACCACCTCGACCGCCCGGCCCAGCGTGGCGAACGGGCGGCGGAGACTGCCGTCGCCGTCGTCGCGGCCGTCCGGGGCGACGATGATGTCGGCGTCGGTGACGCCGGTGCGCGCCCGCGACGGCCGAGGCGTCGGGGTGCCACTCGGCGATCCGGACGGCGCGGGCGGGGCGGACGGGCCACCGCGGGCCGGCATCGTCGGCGCGGCGGCCACCACGCCGTCGCGGACGTCGGGCTCGTGGCGCACGGCGAGGACGAGCCCGCCGGCGGCCAGGACCGCGACCGTGCCCGCCGCGACCGCGGCCTGGTGCGACAGCATCCGCCGCAGGCCGCCCGCCACGCCCGACGCGGCGGTCGACGCCGCCGGCGCGACCGCCCGGGCCTCGACCGCCGCGCGCAGCCCGGCCGGCACCGCCAGCCCGGCCAGCACGGGCAGCACCCGCTCGGGCGCGACAGCACGTCCGCCGGCCGCGAGGCACGCCGGACAGCCGAGCACGTGCCGGCCCAGCCGCTTGCGCCACAGCGGGACGAGCACGCCGTCCCAGCCCCGCGCGGCCAGCGCCAGCCCCGGGCAGCGCGGCCGGGCCCGCCACGCGGCCAGCACGGTGTACGCCTGCGCGAGCCGCGCCCGCATCCGCTGCACCCGGACCGCCGCGTGCGCCGGCGCGACGGTCAGCGCCTCGGCCAGGTCCGCGCGGGTCAGCTCACCGGTGAGCTCCTGCCACCACAGCGCGAGCACCTCGCGGTCGTCGGGGTCGAGCCAGGCGACCGCGGCGAGCACGGTCCGCCGCTCGGCGTCCCGCGCCATCCCGGCCAACGCCTCGCCGGCCACGTCGACCGCCGGGTCCGGCACCTCCGCGTACGCCTCCAGCGGCGCCTGCCGGGCGGCGGCCCGCCGGCGGGCGTGCTCCCGGACCTGGCGGATGGCGATGGTGACCAACCAGGCCCGGAAGCGTTCCGGGTCGCGCAACGCGGGCAGCCGCTCGACCACCCGCAGCATGACCTCCTGGACCACGTCGTCGACGTCGGCGTGCCCGGCCAACGCGCGGCCGACCACGTTGTAGACCAGCGGCAGGTGGGCGGCGAGCAGCGCGGTGAGCGCGCTCCGGTCACCGCGGCGCGCGGCCGCCACCAGCTCGACGTCCGCCGCCGCCGTCACCGCGCACCGCCCTCCGGCCCCCGCGGGATCCCGACCACCGGCGATCGTGGGAGCGCGCCCACGAGGCTGGCACAGCGGTTACCGGCATGTAAACACCGGCCGGCTCAGTCCTGCGCGCGCCAGCGGTAGAAGACGGTGGCCACCTGGTCCTGCGGGCCGTGGCAGAGGTCCGGCCGGTACGGCTCGACGTACGGGCCGAGGTCCCGCCGCACCTTGTCGAACGCCGCCGTGTCGGTGTGCTGGTCGCGGGTGGCCTCGGCGGCCGCGGACTCCTGCTCCAGCAGGTGCACGTAGACGTCGTCGATCGAGTAGAGCCAGCGCCCGGTGACGCCCAGCTCGGTCGGCAGCGGCCCGGCGTCGGACTCGGCGAAGACCCGGGCCACGTCGGGTTCGGCGCCCGGCTTGATCCGCCCCACGATCACGGTCAGCGTGGTGTCGTCGGGCGGCTGGCCCTCCGGCGCCCAGTGGTAGAACTCCTTGGCCACCGAGTCCGACGGGTTCTTCCAGTACCGCGGGTACGGCGTCACGTACGGGCCGATCTCCTCGGCGATCTTCTGGAACGCGGGCAGCCCGCGGGTCTGCCCGGAGATCCTCGGGTCCTGCTCACGTTCGATCACGTGCAGGTAGAGGTCGTGGTGCGACAGCAGGTACCGGCCGATGACGCCGAGGTCCTGCGGTCGGGTGATCTGGTCGTAGTGGCCGAAGACGTTGCCGACGATCTCGTCGCTGCCGGGGACCATGTGGCAGACGATCACGTTCCGGAAGACCATGACGTGCTCCTTGGCTGGGTGGGCGGGCTAGACGGTGAAGGTGACCGGCAGTTCCAGCAGGCCGCGGAAGGGCGAGGCGGCGGGCAGCCGGCGCACCTCGGCGAGCGGCACGGCGAGCCGCAGCCCGGGCAGCCGGCGCAGCAGCGCGGAGAGCGCGAGCAGCGCCTCCATCCGGGCCAGCGAGACGCCCAGGCAGTAGTGCACGCCGTGACCGAAGCCGAGGTGCGGCCCCCGGACCCGGCGCAGGTCCAGCCGGTCCGGGTCGGCGAAGTGGGCCGGGTCGTGGTTCGCCGCGTTGATCGCCACCCCGACGATCGACCCGCGCGGGATGCGTACCCCCTGGTATTCGACGTCCTCGGTGGCGATGCGCGGGCTGGCCACCGGCAGCGGGCCGTCGAACCGGAGCAGCTCCTCGATCGCGGTGGGCAGCAGGCGCGGCGTGCTGCGCAGCAGTTCCAGCTGCTCGGGGTGGGTGAGCAGGGCCAGCACCGCGTTGCCGAGGAAGTCGGCGGTGGTCTGGTGGCCGGCGAACAGCAGCAGGAACGTGGTGGTCACCAGCTCCGCCTCGGACAGCGTCCGGTCCCGGTCGACCGCGGCCACGAGCACGCCGATGATGTCGTCGGCCGGGTCGTCGCGCTTGGCCCGGACCAGGTCGGTCAGGTAGCGGTGCAGTTGCGCCTGGGCCTCCTGCACCGCCGCCCGTTCCTCCTCCGGCGGGCGGCTGGTCGAGCCGGAGGTGCGGATGACCTGGGTCCAGTCGAGCACCCGGTCGTGGTCGGCCGGCGGCACGCCGAGCAGCTCGCAGATGACAGTCATCGGCAACGGGATGGCGAAGTCCCGCATCAGGTCCGCCTCGCCGCGCGGCGCCATCTTGTCGATCAGGTGCTCGACGGTGGTGGCCACCCGGGGCCGCAGTGCCTCGATCCGCCGCGGCGCGAACGCCTGCGACACGACCCGACGCAGCCGGGTGTGCTCGGGCGGGTCGGAGTTGAGCATGTTGCGGTTCAGCCCCTCCGAGTTCGGGCCGAAGATCCGCAGGAAGTGCCGGTCCGGTCCGTAGAGGTCCTTGGACAGCCGCGGGTCGGTCAGCGCCGCCCGCGCGTCCTCGAAGCGGGTGATCAGCCAGGAGTCGAAGCGCGGCGACCGCACCGGGCAGACCGGCCGCTGCGCGCGCAGCCGGGCGAAGGTGGGATAGGGGTCGGCCGCGAACGCGTCCGTGTACAGCTCGCCGGCGGGCACCGCGTCCTCGGTCATCGGACCTCCCCCGGCTCGCCGGTCACGCTGTGTAACACCTGGTAGGTGTGCCGTTCCGCGGACTCGCGCAACTCCCGGACCACACGCAGCAGCCGGTCCCGGTGGGCGCTGCGGCCGAACGCGTCCAGCCGCTCCCGGTCGGCCCAGTCGCTGATCACCAGATAGGTGCGCGGATCGTCCGCGTCGCGGACCAGGTCCTGGTGCAGGCAGCCGTCCAGCGTGCGGATCTCCTCGGCGGCGGTGCGCCACTCGGCCTCGAACCGTTCCTCGCAGCCCTCCCGGGTCCGCATCGCCAGCACCGTGCGGACCCGGCTCACCGGACGCCGCCGAACACCAGGCACAGGTGCTTGCGGAGCGCGTCGGCGTCGACCGGGGCGCCGCGGAACCCGACGTGCCCGTCCGGGCGGATCAGGTAGAGCCCGGTGCCGGTCAGGCCGTACCCGGCGCGGAACCGCCGGTCGGCGTCGTGCAGCACCGGTGGGTCGGCCAGCCGCGGTTCGTCGACGTCCGGGTCGAGCAGCAGGTACGCGTCCAGCTCGCCGCCGGCCTGCCGCCGTGCGTCGGCGCAGAGGTCGGCGAACCCGGCCAGCTCCGCCGCGTCCGCCGTGGCGTCGGCGTAGAGCAGCAGCGTGTGCCCGGTGCCCCGGGTCAGGTCCCGCAACCGCAGCGGGTGCCCGACGCCGCGCCGGCGCAGGCCCTCGACGTCCGGCGCGCGGTCGCCGGGGCGGGGTGCGTCGCCGAGCGCGGCCGGGTCGGCGACGGTCTCCCCGACCACCGGGCTGCCGGCGTAGCTGAGCAGCAGGGACATCTCCTGGAGGAACTGCCGTTCCAGGTCGGCGCGGTCCACCTCCTCGGTGCCCGCCATCCGCACCGCGCGGCCGACGATCTCCTCGCCCTCCGGGCGCCGCTCGGCCTCGTAGCTGTCCAGCAGCCCGGGGGCGGCGTGCCCGCGGACCGCCAGGGCCAGCTTCCAGGCCAGGTTCCAGGCGTCCTGGATGCCGGTGTTCATGCCCTGGCCGCCGGCCGGCGGGTGCAGGTGGGCGGCGTCGCCGGCGACGAAGACGCGACCGTGCCGGTAGCGGTCGACGATGCCGTGACTGATCCGGAACACCGACGACCAGCGCAGGTTCGTCGCCCGGGTGCCGGGCGGGGCGAGCCGGTCGAGGGCGGCCTGCACGTCGTCGAGCGTCGGCGAGGCGAGTTCCTCGCTGAACCCGGGCGGGGCGTCCTGACCGCCGGTCTGGGCGAAGAACCGGGGCGGGGCCAGCGTGGCGATGCGGTACCGGTGCTCCCCGCGCAGCGGGACGCAGACCAGCATCCCGTCCATCTTCCCGTCGGTCAGGTGCAGGAACCGCAGCAGGTGCCCGTCCGGCATGTCCCAGTCCACGTCCACGTCGACGAGCATGAACAGTTGCGGGAAGCGGCCGAGCCCGCCGGTGAAGGTGAGACCGAGCCGCTCCCGGACCCGGCTGTGCGCGCCGTCGCAGCCGATCAGGTACGCCGCACGCACGGTCTCGGTGCCGCCGTCGGCGGTGCGGACGGTGGCGGTGACGCCGTCGCCGTCCTGGGTGAAGTCGACCAGTTCGGCGCCGCGCCGGGGGCGCACCCCGAGCGTGGCCAGCCGGTCGGTGAGGATCCGCTCGGTCTCGTACTGCGGCAGGCCGAGGTGGGCGTACGGCAGGCCGGGCAGCTCCCAGCTCATCCGGTGCGTCTGCGCGCCGTTGACGAAGACCATGTTGCCGGTGAGCCAGATGCCGGCGTCCATCGCCTCCCGGACGACGCCCTGCTCCTCCCAGATCTCCATGGTGCGGCAGTGCACGCCGATCGCCTTGTCGGCCTGGTCGGGCGGGGTCGCCAGCCGGTCGATCACCCGGCAGTCGACGCCGCGCCGGGCCAGCTCGACGGCGGCGGTGAGCCCGGTGGGGCCCGCCCCGACCACCAGTACGTCAGTTGTCCTCTGCACGTCGGCCTCCCTGCCCGTGGTGTGGTGTCGCCGGTCGTCCGCGTCGGGTACGACGTGGAAGAGGCGGCGTCGGATGTCGAGGAGGAACGGCGCGATCGGCCCGGCCTGCGCCGAGGCGTGCGCCGGGTCGGCGATCCAGCCGAGGAACTCGGCCGCGCCGTCCCACTCGGCGAAGATGTGGTGCACGTCCGAGCCGGGTTCGCGTAACAGCTGTTCCCGCCGGTAGCCCGGCACGGCCGTCATCCGCCGCACCACCTCGGGGTAGCCCCGGTGGAACTCGGCGAGCCGGGCGCCCGGCACGATCAGCTCCACGTCGACGTAGACCGGGCCGCCCCCGTCGGCGTCCTCCCGCATCGGCGGGTAGTCCGGCGGTCCGGCCGGCTCGGTGAGCGGCCGGAGCAGCTCGGCCAGGCGTGCCGCCACCGGCCCGTCCCGGTAGGCGCGCAGCGCCGCCTCGTCGGCCCACTCGGTGACCACGACGAAGCCGTACGGGTCCAGGGCGTCGCGCAGCAGCTCGTGCCGGAGACTGCCGGGGAGCGCGTTGAGCTGCCCGGCGACCGTCTCCCAGGCCGGCCCCACCGCGGGCTCGCATCCGGGACGCGCGCGTTTCCGGAGCATCGTCCTGATCATTACGTCCCCTCGCGCCGTGCCGCCTCGTGCCGCGACCCTGCCGCAGGTCGCGTCAACCGGCCGTCACGGGCGCCGCTCGGGGTGTCGTCGTCCGGTGACGCCACCGGGACGTCACGCGCGTCGACCTCGACCGCGTCGGCCTACCGGTCCGCCTCGGTACGCGGCCTCGTCGCCGGCGACCAGGTCACGTCGTAGCGCGCACCGGACACCGACGCGGCGAACGCGGTCGCCGCGGCCGGCGAGTCGGCGATGCGCCAGTCCGTCTCCTTGTCCACCTCGAACCAGATCAGCCCGATCAGGTTCCGGTAGCGGGGCAGCGAGGCGAACGTCTCCCGGATCCACCGCGCCTTGCGCGTCTCGACGTCGGAGGCGCCGGTCTCGGTGACGACCAGCGGCTTGCCGGTGAAGGTGCGGATCTCGGCGATGGTCGGGCCGAAGATCTGGTCGAACGACCAGTACGTCTTGGTGAACGCGCCGGTGCCGTAGTAGCCGGTGACGCCGACCCAGTCGACGTAGTCGTCGCCCGGGTAGAGGCCGCCCAGCCCGGCGGTCGTCTTGTCCCACCGGGCGTTCGGGCTCCACACCCAGGCGACGTCGGTGGCCCCGGCTGCGGTGAACACGTCGTGCACGTGCCGCCAGGCGCGCACGTAGTCGCCCGGGTGGTTGCCGTTGGCCCGCTCGCTCCACGGGTACCAGTCGCCGTTCATCTCGTGCGCGAACCGGATGGCGATCGGGTAGCCGAGCGACCGCACCCCCTCGGCCCAGGACCGCAGGTAGCCGTCGAAGTCGCCGCGGGCGATGCGGTCCAGGCGGTAGTCCGGCTGGGTGGACCGGAGCCGGTCGACCTGACGGTCGGTCAGCCCGGTGCGCCGGGCCGCCTCGTCCACGGTGTGGTCCCAGGGCTCCCAGCCCAGCATCGGCATCATGCCCCGGTCCGCGATCCGGTCGAAGAGGCTCCGGTCGAAGGTGGCCGACGCCCAGCTCGCGCCGAAGAGCAGCACCTGCGGCGCCCGCCGGGCGGCGGTGGTGAACCGGTCCACGGCGGTGAGGTCGTACGGGCCCTTGTCGGTCATCACCCCGAGGAACGCCCGGCCGGCCGGCGGGAAGACGCCCGCGGTGGGGTCGGCCGTGGTCGGGGCGTCGGCCGTCGACACCGCCCGGGGCGGGACCGGCGCGGGGGCCGGCGCCGGGTCGCGCCGGAGACCGGGCGCCACCACGAAGGCGTACGCCAGCAGCAGCACGCCGGCCAGCGCCAGCCCCACCCGGGGCGCGGTCGGCCTCAGCACGGCGCACCGCCGCCGACCGGCGTCGACACCGACCGCTCCGGTACCGGCTCGTCCCGGCCGGCCCGGACCCGCTCCGCCCAGGCGATCAGCGGCGGCGCGATTCCGGTGACCAGCGTCAACGCCGGCCAGACCCGCAGCAGCGGGTGGTCGTGGTCCAGCGCGAAGCTGGCCCCGAGCAGGCCGGCGGCGGCCGCCGCCCAGCACAGGTGCAGCCGGAACGTCCTGGGCGACTCGGCGGTACGCAGCGTCCCCTTGGCGGTGACCACGAAGCCGAGCCGGCGGCGCAGCACCGCGCCCACCGCCGCGGCCAGGTAGACCGGCCCGGCGAACAACGCGAGCGCCATGCCGACCATGCCCACCTCCTCCCGCTCGTGCGGGGCGATGTTGAAGCGGCGCAGCCAGAGCCACAGCAGGAACCAGGTGCCGATGGTCGTGCCCCACAGCGCGGCCCACACCTGCGGGTCGAGCCGGCCCGCGTCGACGCCGGTGAGCAGGTACAGCGCGGTGGCGGCGTTGCCCAGCAGCAGGCTGACCGCCACGCTCGGGTAGTAGAACTGGAGCAGGCGGTACTGCCAGCGGCGGCGGGCCGGCAGCTCGCGCGGCGCGCGCAGCTCACGGCGGAGCAGGATCTCGCAGATGCCGGCCGCCCAGCGCTTCTGCTGGTTGAAGTAGTCGGCCCAGGAGGTCGGCCCCTCCCCCAGCGCCACCACGTCCGGGGTGTAGACGCCCTTCCACCGGCGGCCGGTGGCCGGGTTGACGGCGGCGTGGATCCGGATGCTGGTGAGGTGGTCCTCGATGATCGAGTCCTGGTAGCCGCCGATGGTCCGCCACGCCGCCGGCCGGTAGAGATGGCCGGTGCCGGTGAGCAGCGGGGCGTCCAGCCCGTTTCCGCCCCGGGCGATCAGGCCGTTGTAGAGGTACTGCTGCACCGAGGCGCCGTGGGCGACGAAGTTCTGGTGCATGTTGCCGTACACCTGGGGGGTCACCACGAACGCGACGTCGGGGTCGCGGAAGTAGCCGAGCGTGCGTTCCAGGAAGTGCGGCAGCGGCACGTGGTCCGGGTCGACGTTGGCCACCACGTCGTAGCGGTGCTCGTGCTCGGCCCGCCAGGCGTTGTGGTTGCCGGACTTGGTCCGGGCCCGGAACTCGCCGCGCGGCTGGTTGTACTCCGGCCGGCCCCGGCGGGTGAAGTGCCGGACGCCCAGCCGCGCCGCCATCGCCCGCACCGCCGGGTCGTCCCCCTCGTCGAGGATCCACACGTCGACCTGTCCGCAGTAGACGATCTCGCGGAGCCGGCGCAGCGTCCGCTCCGCGACGTCGAGCGGCTCCTTGCTCGGCACGATCGTGGTGAGCAGCGCCACCCGGAGGCCGACCGGCGGATCGACCGGCACCGGATCCTTGGCGTGGAAGGCGAACACCCACACCACCACGTTCTGCGCCAGCCGGATCAGCTCGATGCCGACCACCACACAGAACGCGAGCCGGGCGGCGAGCGTCGGCCAGCCGCCCGGCCCGACGACGCCCGGCCCGGGCACGTGCTGCGGCAGCAGCAGCCAACCGACGAAGAGCAGGCCGGCGGCGCTGTTGACCAGCACCAGCAGGGTGAGCACCGCCCGCGCGGCGACCGAGACGGCGGGGCGGAGTTCGACCGGCGCGTCGGGGCGCCGGGGCGGGCGCAGCGGTCCGGCCGTGGCGCCGCAGCGCGCGTACGCCAGGCGGGCCCGGATGTTGCGCTGCCGTCGGTCGGAACCCGGCGGGACGGGCCGCCCGGGCGGGGCGCCCACCCGTGGGCGGTCACCGGACGGCCCCGGCCGGGTGGCGCGGGACAGGCGTGTATCGGCGGCGACGGCCAACGTTTCCCCCATGGTCTGCATCGGGCTCGCCAGGAACCCCGACCGATGCTAAGCGGACAACCAGGTGAGAAGAGGGCGAATCAGGCGGATGTCCGCCGTTGGTCGGTCAGCAGGACCACCGTGAACCCGGCCGGCCGCCACACCTGCGCCGGCCGGTACCCGGCCCGCAGCGCCCGCGCCGCCGCGCCGGCGCCCTCCCCGGGCAGCCACGGGCCACGCGGATGACCGGGCTGGATCAGCCACAGCCGGCGCGGGACCACGCCGCACCCGGCACAGTCGGGGCCCGGCCGGGTGGCGAACACGTCGACCGACCGGGCGGCGAACACGTCGACCGGCCGGCGGTCGGCGGGCACGTAGCGCGCCACCAGCGTCCGCGCCGCCGCGTCGCCGTAGAGCACCCCGTCCCCGGGCCGCCCCAGCCCGCCGACGATCGCCGCGACCCGGCGGGGGTCCTGGCCGTGCCCGTCGGGTCCCCGCGCGGCCACCTGGGCCGGCGCGCCCACCAGGGCGATCACCGCCAGCCCGACCACCGCCCCGCGGGCACGCAGCCGGGCCAGGGCCACGGCGGCGAGCACCGCCCAGGCCGGCAGCGTGAAGAGCAGGCCGGCCGGCGACCAGACCGGGACCACCCGCGCCACCAGCAGCAGCCCGAGCGCCGGGACCAGCGCCCACGCGGTACAGATCGCGGCGGCGTAGCGGAGCGGGAGGCTGAACAGCGCCAGCACGGCCAGCACCGCGCCGAGCGCGGCGACGCCGAACACCTCCCGGGGCGTGGTCGCCAGGACGCCCGGATCGACGCGGACACCGGGCGGAGGGAGTCCGCCGTCGCGCGCGCCGGACCAGAGCAGCGCGGCGACGCCGAGCACGCCCGGCGTCGCCGCGGCCAGCCAGCGACCGGCCGTCCGGCGCCGGAAGGCGAGCACGACCCACCCGTGGCCGGCGAGCAGCAGCACCGCGCCGGCCTGGCACAGGCCGAGCAGGAGCACCACACCGGCGTACGCGGTGAGCCGTCGCGCGGTCGGCCGCTGAAGGACCGGCAGCAGCAGCCAGGTGGCGAGCACGGCGGCGAACAGTGCCGCCGCGTACGGTTGGGCCTCCTGCGCGTACCGGGTCGAGGACGGCAGCACCGCGAGCAGCGCACCGGCCAGCACCCCCGTGCCGGGCGCGAACATCCGCGCGGCCAGCGCGCCGACCAGCGCCGCGGCCGCGATCATCGCCAGCAGCGACGGTACGCGCAGCGCGAGGTCGCTCGCGCCGAACAGCGCCGCCCAGCCGCGCATCAGCAGGTAGTACGGCGCCAGCGCCGGGTCACCGCCCCACGCGTCGCGCCACGGGGACGTGGCGGCGCGCCAGGTGGCCAACTCCTCGGTCCGCAGCCCCGGCGTCCCGAGACCGGCCCCGCCGAGCCCGCCGGTCAGCAGCGCCGGCAGCAGCCAGGCGGCGATCCGCCACCGGGCGGGGCCGGCCGTGACGCGGGCGGCGGCCCGGCGCGGGCGTGCCGGCCGGTCCTCGCCCCACGGGTCCTCGACGCCGGCCTCGGCCGGCCCGATCCGGGGCAGGACCATGGTGTCCGCGTCCATCATCGTGACTCACGCATCCCCTGTGGGCCGGCACCAGGATCTCCGCCTCGAGGCGGGTCGACATCCCGGAGCCTACGGAGTTCACCTTCGACATAAGCCCTTTTTCAGGCTAAAACGGACCTAGAGGTCTATCGCATTCTGGGTGCTGCTTCTCCTCGGGCCTCGGGCAGTGCACGCGCCCGGCGCACGACGACGCCGAGCCGTGGGCCGGGTCCGCCGGTCGTCCCCGTGGACGACCGGCGGACCGGACGTCAGCTCAGTTCCGTGGTCGTCCAGCGCGCCGACGCATTGGTGACCGGCACCGTGGGCCCGGTCAGCGTGGTCGACGCCGCCGCGTCCCGCCGCACGCTCGTACCGACCCACACCTCGACCTCACCGGGTTCCACCACGCGGGTGAGCGTGCGGTCGGAGAACGCCAGGCGGGTGGTGGGCACCGTCAGCGCGACGGTGACCGACTGCCCCGGCTCCAGGCGTACCCGCCGGTAGCCCAGCAACTGCGCCACCGGCCGGGTCACCGAGGCCACCAGGTCACGACCGTAGAGCTGGACCACCTCGTCGCCGGCGACCGCGCCGGCGTTGGTCACCCGCACTGTGACGCGCAGCGCGCCGTCGGTCGGCGTCGTGGCCGGCACGGCGAGGTCGGTGTACGCGAACGTGGTGTACGACAGGCCGTGCCCGAACGGCGCCACCGGCAGCGCCGGCAGGTTCGTGACCTCGTTGCCCTGGCCCAGGGCGGGGTGCAGGTAGGAGTACGGCTGGGCGCCGGCCGAACCGGGCAGGCTGACCGGCAGCCGGCCGGACGGGTTGACCCGGCCGGAGAGCACCCCCGCGATCGCGGCGGCGCCCTCCTCACCGGGGAAGAACGCCTGCACCACGGCCGCGCAACGGGCCAGCGCCCAGCCGACCGCGTACGGCCGGCCGGTGATCAGCACCAGCACGACCGGGGTGCCGGTGGCCAGGACCGCCTCGACCAGCTCGCGCTGGACGCCGGGCAACTCCAGGTCGTCCCGGTCGCAGCCCTCGCCGACAGTGCCGCGCCCGAAGAGGCCGGCGTGGTCACCGACCACCAGGACGGCGACGTCGGCCGCGGACGCCGTGGCGACCGCCTCGGCGAAACCGGACCGGTCGTCGGTGTCGACCTCGCAGCCGCCGGCCCAGGTGACCCGTTCGGCGCCGAACTCGTCACGCACCGCGTCGAGGACCGTCGGCACCTCGATGCCGGTCTCCACGCCGGCGTGCTGGACCAGCACGTGGTTGAGGAAGGAGTAGCACCCGAAGAGCGCGCCCTGCCGGTCCGCGTTCGGGCCGACGACCGCCACCCGCGGGCCCGCCGCCAGCGGCAGGACGCCCTGGTTGGCGACCAGCACGACGGACTCCTCGGCGAGACGGCGGGCGGTCGCCCGGTGCGCCGGCGGGTCCAGGTCGACCGCGCCCGGCGGCTCGTCGGTGAACGTCGCGTCGAGCAGCCCGAGGTCCTGCTTCTCCCGCAGGACCCGCAGCACCGCCCGGTCGACGAGCGCCTCGTCGACCGTGCCGGCCCGCACCGACTCCCGCAGCGTCAGGTAGGCGTCCCCGGTCGGCAGCTCGACGTCGACACCCGCCGCGAGGGCCTGCCCGGCCGCCTCCGCGTGGTCGCCCGCCACGTGGTGCAGCAGGTTCAGGAAGGCGACGCCGTAGTAGTCGGCCACCACCGTGCCGTCGAAGCCCCACCGGTCCCGCAGCACGCCGGTCAGCATCGTCGGGTCGGCGGCCACCGGCACGCCGTCGATCTCGGCGTAGGAGTGCATGACGCTGCGGGCGTCACCGTCGAGGATCGCCATCTCGAACGGCAGGAACAGCACGTCGGCGAGCTCGCGGGGACCGGCGTGCACCGGGGCGAAGTTGCGGCCGGCACGCGACGCGGAGTAGCCGGCGAAGTGCTTCAACGTCGCGTGCACGCCCTGCGACTGGAGGCCGCGCACGTACGACGTGCCGATGGTGCCGACCAGGTACGGGTCCTCGGCGATGCACTCGTCGACCCGGCCCCAGCGCGGGTCCCGGATCACGTCGAGCACCGGGGCGAGACCCTGGTGGATGCCCAGCGCCCGCATCGAGGACCCGATCGCGGCGGCCATCTCGGTGACCAGGTCGGGGTCGAACGCGGCGCCCCAGGCCAGTGGCGTGGGGAAGGTGGCCGCCTTCCACGCCGACAGGCCGGTGAGGCACTCCTCGTGGACGATCGCCGGGATGCCCAGCCGGGTGCCGGTCACCAGGCTCCGCTGGAACCGCCACAGCCAGGCCGCGCGCGCCGCGGCGTCGACCGGGCGGGTGCCGTAGACGCGGGTGAGGTGGCCCAGTCCGTGCCGGGCGAAGTCCTCCAGCCGGGCGGCGGCGGCGAACTCGCCCTGCAGGGGCGCGACCGCCTCGCCGTCCTCCTTCTCCCAGAACCCGACGAGCTGCGCGATCTTCTCGTCGAGCGTCATCCGACCGAGCAGCTCGCGGACCCGGGTCTCGCCGGCGTGCCCGTCCGGGCCCTCCTGGGCCGGTGCCGGCCCGTCCACCACCGCGTGGACCTCTGTCATGGTGTGCCTTTCCCTTGGTTGTGCGCGTACCGCTGCCGCTCAGCCCTTGACCGCACCCTGCAGGCCACCGACGATCTGCTTCTCGGCGAGGGTGAAGAAGAGCAGTGCCGGCAGCATCGCCAGCGAGGTGAAGGCGAGGACGCCCGCGGTGTCGGTGGTGTACTGGCTGGAGAAGTTCTGCACCCCCAGCGGCAGGGTGTGCAGGTTGACGTCGCCGAGGACGAGCAGCGGCAGCAGGAACGCGTTCCAGCTCGCCACGAACGCGAGGATCCCGACGGTGACGAGCGCGGGCCGCGACAGCGGCAGCACGATGCGCCAGAGGAAGCCGAGCCGGTCCGCGCCGTCGATCGCCGCGGCGTCCTCCAGCTCCCGGGGGATGGCGGCCAGGAAGGGCCGCAGGATGACGATCGTGATCGGCAGCGAGAAGGCGACCTGCGGGAGGATCACCGCGTAGTAGGAGTTGATCAGGTTCAGGTCCCGCAGCATCAGGTAGAGCGGCAGGATCGCCGCGCCGGCCGGGAAGAGCAGGCCCAGCGTGAAGAACGTGTTGAGCGCCTCCCGGCCGCGGAACGTGTAACGGGCGATCACGAACGCGGCGCAGAGACCCAGCACCACCACGCCGAGCGTGGTGCCCAGTGCGATCACCGCGCTGTTGAACGCCTGCCGCCAGAAGTCGCTCTGGGTCAGCACCCGCGCGTAGTTGTCCCACACCCACGGGTCGGGCAGCCCGGCCGGGTCGGCGACGATCTGCGGCGTGGTGCGGAAGCCGCCGACGATCACGTAGACGATCGGGGCGATCGACACCGCCGCGACCGCGAGCGCCAGCGCGTACGTGAGCGGCGTGCCCCAGGAGATCGGCCGGCGGCCGGCAGCCGGCGGCAGGACGGAATTCGCGGTCACGGTCAGTTCGCCCTTCTCGTGATGGCGCCCTCGATGTCGCGGCGGAGCAGGAAGCGCTGGAACAGCAGCGCCGCCACGAAGGAGATGACGAACAGGATCACGGCCACCGCGTTGCCGTAGCCCCACAGCCGGGCGAAGAAGCCGTTGTCCACCATGTACGTCGCCATGGTGGCCGACGCGCCGAGGGAGCGCACCGCCGGCACCGAGGTCACCCAGACCACGTCGAAGACCTGGAGCGAGCCGATCACCGACAGGAACATCCAGATCCGGATCGTCGGGCCGAGCAGCGGCAGCGTGATGTGGCGCTGGGTCTGCCACCAGCTCGCGCCGTCGATCGCGGCGGCCTCGGTCAACTCCTCCGGCACGTTGGACAGGCCGGCCAGCAGCAGGATGATGGCGAAGCCGACGTACTTCCAGGTGAGGACGAACAGCAGCGTCCAGATGACCACGTCGAGGTCGGCGAGCCACGCCTGCACCAGGCCGCCCAGGCCCACCGCCCGCAGCAGTTCGTCGGCCGTGCCGTCGCCGGTCAGGATCAGCTTCCACATGATGCCGACGGTGACCTCGGCGAGCACGTACGGCACGAAGGCCAGCAGCCGGAACGCGCCGCGTCCCCGGAAGCGGCGGTTGAGCAGCAGCGCGACGCCGAGCGCGAGCGGGCCCTGGACCAGCAGCGAACCGAACACCACGATGGCGTTGTTGCGCAGCGCGTCGAGGAAGATCGGGTCCTGGAACGCGAGGGTGTAGTTCTTGAGGCCGACGAACTCGGTGGGTGGGCCCACCCCGCGCCACCGGAACAGGCTGTAGTAGAACGCGAAGCCCATCGGCACCAGCACGAACGTCACGTAGACGACGAGCGCCGGCGTGGTGAGGCCGACGATCTCGTACCACTTGCGGCGGGTCTCGGCCCGACGGGAGTAGGCGCGTCCGGCGGGCCGGGAGCCCGCCGGCGGCGCGGTGACGCCGCCGGCGGGGAACCGGGTCTGGTCGGTGGAGGTCACTTGCTCGCGGCCGCCTTCATGGCGGAGACGACCTTCTCCGGCGTGCCGTTGCCGGCGAAGATGGCGACGATGGCGTCGTTCATCGCGTTGCCGACGGTGCTGCCGTAGGCGGTGTCCAGCCAGAGCTGCACGTAGGTGGCCTCGGACGTGGCCGTCAGGATCGACTTCAGCGCCGGGTCGGTCACGCCGTCCGCCGCGCCCTTGGCGACCGGGAGGCCGGTGCCGGTGGCGGCGTAGCCCTTCTGCACCTCGGGGCTGACGAGGTACTTGAGGAACTCGACGCACTCCGCCGGGGCCTGCTTGGCGCAGGCGAACCCGTCGCCGCCGCCCAGGGCCGCCTTCGGGTCACCGGCGGACCCGGAGATCGCCGGCACCGGGAACCAGCCGAGGAACTTGCCGAGCGCCGCCTTGTCGGTGGCGACCGTGTCCAGGGTGCCCCGGTTCCAGTCGCCCATCAGCTCCATCGCGGCCTTGCCGTTGGCGAGCAGGCCGTTGGCGCTGGTCGGGTCGTTCTGGCCGGGGGTGGCGATGAAGTTGTTCTGGAACGGCTTGGTGTCGATGAAGGTCTTGAGGTCCTGGCCGGCCTTCACGAAGCACGGGTCGTCGAAGTTCCGGTCGGTGGACGCCTTCTTCAGCGTGTCGACCGAGCAGGCGCGTAGCGCGAAGTTGTACCACCAGTGCGCGGCGGGCCACTTGTCCCCCGCGCCCAGGGCGATCGGCACGACGTTGATCGCCTTGAGCTTGGCGACCGCGGCGTTGAGTTCCTCGAAGGTGGTCGGCGGCGCCGCGATGCCCGCCCGCGCGAACATGTCCTTGTTGTACCAGATGCCCTCGATGCCCATCCGGTACGGCAGGCCGTACTGCTTGCCGTTGACCTGCCAGATCTCGGCGGCGGTGCCGCTGTCGGCGACCTCGGTCTTGACCTGGTCGGTGATGTCCTTGAGGTAGTCGGCCTCCACCTGCTCGCGCATCTCCCCGCCACCCCAGGCCTGGAAGATGTCCGGCGGGTCGTTGCTCAGCAGCGCGGCCGGGAGCCGGGTGCGCTGGAGCTGGTTGGTCTCGATCGCCTCGATCTCGATCTTGACGGTCGGGTGGGCGGTGGAGAAGTCCTTGGCGACCTTCTCCCAGTACGTCTTGCCGGGGCCGTCCTGGGAGGCGTTGTGCCACCAGGTCAGCGTCACCGGGTTCTGGTACAGCTCGCTCTCCGGAGCCGCCTTGTCGTCGTCGCCACCGCCGCTGCATCCGGCGGCGACGAGGGCGCTGGTCATCAACAGTGCCAGCACGGCACCGGCGCGGCGTTTCATCGCCATTAGATGTCTCCTCGACCGCTCAGTCGGGTTACCTGACGGGGAGTGTTACAGCCACGTAACTCGATGTCAATCGGTATCGATAACGTTTTCGAACCGTCGCGCCGCCACCCCACGAGCCCTCTATCATCGTCGGCGTGACCTTCCCGCAGCGCGTCAAGATGTCGGACGTGGCCCGCACCGCCGGCGTCTCGGTGGCAACCGTATCCAAGGTTGTCAATGGACGGTACGGCGTCGCCCAGGCCACCGTCGAGCGCGTGCGGCAGGTCATCCACGACCTCGGGTACGAGGCCGACCTGGGCGCGCAGAGCCTGCGCAGCCACCGGACGAACGTGCTGGGCATCCTGGTCGCCGAGTTCGAGCCGTTCTCCACCGAGCTGCTCAAGGGCGCCTCCCGCGAGGTGGCCGGCAGCGGCTACCAGTTGCTGGCCTACTCCAGCGGCGACGGCGAGGGGGCCGCCATCGGGTGGGAGCGCCGGTCGCTGGCCCGCCTCTCCGGGACGCTCATCGACGGGGCGGTGATCGTGACGCCGACCGTGGTCGAGACCAAGCACGGCTTCCACGTCGTGGCCGTCGACCCGCACACCGGCCCGTCCGGCCTGCCCACCGTCGACTCGGACAACTTCGCCGGCGCCGTGCTCGCGACCAACTACCTGCTGTCGCTCGGCCACCGCCGGATCGGGCACATCAGCGGGCGGCCCGACCTGGAGTCGGCGCGCCTGCGGGAGGCCGGCTTCCGCCAGGCCATGGCCGACGCCGGCGTGGCGGTGGACGAGCGACTCGTCCGCGTCGGCGGCTTCCGGATCGAGGGCGCGGCCGGCACGGCGGCGGAACTGCTCGCGCTCCCCGACCGGCCGACCGCGATCTTCGCGGGCAACGACCTGTCGGCGATCTCCACGCTGGACGTCGCCCGGAGCATGGGCATCCCGGTGCCGGACGACCTGTCGGTGATCGGCTTCGACAACGTGCCCGAGTCGGCGCTCGTCGACCCGCCGCTGACCACGATCCGGCAGCCGCTGCAACGGATGGGCGCGGAGTCGCTGCGCCTGCTGATCGACCTGATCGCCGGCGTCGAACGCGACGCGCACATCAGGCTGCCCACCGAGCTGGTGGTGCGGGCCTCCTGCCGCCCGCTCGGCTAGTGCTCTGACCGGCAGACGGACCGCTCGTGATCATGGACTCATGCGGGCGAGAGCATCTCCTGAAGGATGCGCTGCAGCTCGGTGCGGTCCTGGGGGGTGACTCTCGCCAACCTGCGGTCGTACTCCGCCGCGAGGGCGGCAAGTGCACGATCCCGTGCCTCTGTGCCCTCAGCGGTCAGGACGAGCCGGTGACGCCGCAGGTCCGCCTCGTCGATCTCGCGGCGGACGAAGCCCTTGGCGACGAGGTTGCGGACGTAGACCGTCACGCTCGCCTTGGGCAGCAGCAGTGCCGTCGCGATCTCGGCCGGGTACGGCGATGCCTCCACCTCGGCCAGGACGAAGAACTCCTTCGTCTCCAACCCGAGCTCGGTCAGCTCCTCCGTGCAGGCATCCATCACGACTGCCAGCAGCCGCTGGTTCAGCGTCCACAGCTGCGCCCCGTCGACCGACATGCGGGCCCTCCATCACGTGGTACAGTTTCGTACTAGTTCCATCTCGTACAACACGTCGTCTTGTACTTGACTCCTATGGAACATGATCCCACGAAGGAAGTCAGGCATGCTCACGCACCTCACGATCCCGCGCGGGCCCATCAACCTCGCCGCGGACCTCCACCTGCCCGACAACGCCGACAGCAGCGCACCGCTGCGCGCCGTGGTGCTCTCCACCCCGGGCAGCAGCGTGAAGGAGCAGATCGGCGCCAACTACGCCTCCCGTCTCGCCGCCCGCGGCATCGCCGCGCTCGTCCTCGACCCCGCCCATCAGGGCCAGAGCGAGGGCGAGCCCCGCGACCTCGAAGACCCCTACCGCCGGGGTGAGGACATCTCCTACGCCATCGACATGCTCACCGCGACCCCCGGCATCGACCCGCAGCGCATCGGCGTCCTCGGCATCTGCGCCGGTGGGGGCTACGCCGTGCACACCGCCCGCACGGATCACCGCATCAAGGCGGTCGGCACGGTCGTCCCCGTCAACGTCGGCGCCGCGTTCCGCAGCTTCTCCCCCGACGGTCCGGCCGCAGCACTCGACGCCCTCGCGGACGCACGGACCGAGGAGGCCCGCTCCGGCGAGACGACCCGCGTGAACTGGCTGCCCGACACCCTCGAGGACGCCACGGCAGCGGGCCTGACCGACATCGACACCACTCAGGCCGTCACCTACTACCGCACCGAGCGCGGCGGTAACGAACACTCCACGAACCGGCGCCTCCTGCGCAGCGACTCCCTCCTGCTGGGCTATGACGCCTTCCACTTGGCCGATCAGCTCATGACCCAGCCACTGCAGGTCATCCTCGCCGGACGCATCGGCAACACCGGCTCCTACGACACCGGCATGCAGCTGTGGAAACTGGCCCCCAACCCGGTCGACCTCATGATGATCGACGGCGCCGGCCACTACGAGATGTACGACGAGCCGGCATACGTCGACGCCGCCGTCGAAAGGCTCACCAACTTCTACGTCAACAACCTGTAAGGCATCCAACCCGGCGAACCCATGCGGTCACCGCACTAGACGGGTGTCCGCGACCACTGCTGGTTGGCGCCGGTGTTGCACGGATACTGCTTGAGGACCACGCCGTCCGCGGTCGACAGGGCCGGCACGTCCACGCACTTGCCGCTGTGTCGGGCCCGGAGCTGGAACCAGCCGCCGTTGGCCACCATCTGGAACTGCTGGTTCGCGCCGCTGCCGCAGGTGTACTGGATGAGCTCGGCGCCGTCGGCGGTCGAGGCGCCGGTCACGTCGAGACACTTCCCGCTGTGCCGGCTGACGAGGCGCCAGTATCCGCCGCCGGCGTCGGCGAACTGCCACTGCTGCCACGCGTTGCCGCCGTACGTGTACTGGCCGACGCGCGCGCCGTTGTCGGTGTTCGGCGCCTGGACGTCCATCGCCTTGCCGCTGTGGCGCACGGTGACCCGGTAGGACGTCCCGCTCGACGGCGGCGGCGTGGTCGGTCCGCCGCCGACGGTGTCGCCCCACCCGTAGCGGATCCGGTCCGCGCCGGAGGGGTTGCGGACGGTCAGGTCGAGGTTCGTGCCGCTGCCGCTGAGCGAGAACATCGAGTACCAGTCGTACCCGATGCTGCCGGGCTTGCCGCCGAGGGCCGGCCAGTAGGTGCCGCCCATCCGGTTGTCCCGCATCACCTGGGCCATGGCGCGGATGTGGCGCACGAAGTTGTCGGTGCTGGCGGCGTCGGCGTAGTCGCGGCCGTCGTTCATCGGCGCGCCGAACTCGGTGGCCACCGCGCGGGAGGCGCAGTTGCCGAGGCGGGTCTGGATGTGGCTCCGGAAGGCGTCGTAGCTCATCGCCTCGTAGAAGAACGCGTAGTGGTGGAAGGAGAACAAGGTCGCGGCGAAGCGGGGATCGTTGCAGACGTCGCGCAGGTCCTGGCTGAAGCCGGTGCCGCCGATCAGCACCCGGGCGGGCACCGCCGAGTAGTGGTAGCTGAGCCAGTTGGCCGCGACGTCGCGCCACTCCGCCGAGCTGTAGCCGTGCGGCTCGTTCATCGGCTCGAAGTAGACGTTGGGGTTCGACCCGTACGTGTTGGTCACCGTGGACCACATCGCGTTCCACGCGGCGAGGTTCGTGATCCGGCCGCCGGAGGCGGCGCCGTCCTCCCAGTAGGCCAGGATGACCTTGAAGCCCCGCGCGGTGGCGGCGTCGACGGCGCCCCGGTAGGCGTCCCACCACGCCGTCCCCACCGTATGCGTGTTGATCGGCAGCCGGACGGTGTTGACGCCCATGGTGGCCGCCATGTCGTCGTAGAGGGCGTTGGCCTTGGCCCGCACGGTGGCGTTGCTGTCGGACATGCTCAGCCCCTGCACGACGAGCGGGCCGGTGCTGAAGTTGTCGCCCAGCACCGCCCAGTTCATGCCGCGGAACTGGTCGGTGGCGGCGGCGGCCGGCGTGGGGGCGACCGCCACACCACCCACTAGCGCGGTCAGCGCGCCCAGCAGCGCGATCAGCAACCGACTACGCCTCACCCCGTCCATGCCCACAACCTCCCTAAACAGACAACCATCAATGTGTACGTTAACACCGACGGGCGTCAAGAGGTCAGGCGCCGGGACGATTGACGACGCCACATCGATCGCCGTAATGTTCCGGCCGAGTTTCGGAAAAGTTCCCGGAAGTTTCGCCCGCTGCCGGAAGGACACCTGTGAAGCCGAGCCGCTGGATCGCCGCCGGCCTGGTCGCCGTGGCGACCGCCGCCGCCCTCAACGTCGTGCCCGCCACCGCCGGGCGCCCCTACGACCCCACCGCGCAGAGCCTGCGCGACCTGGCCAAGCGCCACGGCCTGTACGTGGGCACCGCTGTCGACATGGCCACCCTCGACAACGCCGCCGAGCCGCGCTACCGGGAGCTCGTCGGGTCCGAGTTCTCCACCGTCACCGCCGAGAACGTGATGAAGTGGGAGAGCCTGGAACCCACCCGGGGCACCTACGACTGGGGTCCGGCCGACGAGCTGGTCGCGTTCGCCCGCCAGCACCACCAGCGGGTCCGCGGTCACGTGCTGGTCTGGCACAACCAACTGCCGGCGTGGCTGACCAGCGGCGTCGAGGACGGCTCCATCGACACCGCCGAGCTGCGCCGCATCCTGCGCGACCACATCACCGCCGTGGTCCGCCACTTCAAGGGCCGGATCTGGCAGTGGGACGTGGTCAACGAGGCGGTCAGCGACCCCTGGGACACCCCGTCCACGCTGCACTACAAGGGCTTCTGGGCCGAACACCTCGGCCCCGGCTACATCGCGGACGCGTTCCGCTGGGCCCGTGCCGCCGACCCGGACGCGCTGCTGTTCTACAACGACTACAACATCGAGGCCTTCGGCTCCGGCAACCCGGCCGACGACAAGACCCAGTTCGTCTACGACATGGCCCGGGACCTGCGCGCCCGGGGCGTGCCGATCGACGGCGTCGGCAGCCAGGGCCACCTGGGCACCCAGTACGGCAACTACGACACGCTCCAGGTCGCCGCCGCGCTGCGGAAGTTCGCCGGCCTGGGCCTGGCGACCGCGTTCACCGAGGTGGACGTGCGCAGCCAGCTGACCGCGGGGGTCCAGGCGGGCGACTCCGCCGAGATCAACCCCCGGTTGCAGGCGTCCGCGGCGAACTTCAGCACGCTGCTGCGCGCCTGCCTGGCCGAGCGGCACTGCCTGTCGTTCACGCTCTGGGGCTTCACCGACAAGCACTCCTGGGTGCCGGGCGCGTTCTCCGACCCGCCGGAGGGCCTGGCCACCGTGTACGACGAGAACTACCGGCCGAAGCGGGCGTACCAGGAGCTGAAGGCGGACCTGATCTTCGCCGGGCCGCCGTTCGTGCTGCCCCGCGTCCCGCAGCAGCCGCGCCGCTAGGCCGGTCTCACGCCGCCCGGCGGCGGCGGAGCTCCGACTCCAACCGTCCGATCAGCGTCCTGCGGGCCTTGCCACCGCGCTCCCGGCGCAGCGCCGCGTCGAGCTGGCGGGTGTCGAGGTCCCGCACCAGCTTCACCGCCTCCGCCACCGGCAGCTCGTTCACCTGCTCGGCCGCGGTCGCGTCCCGGCGGGCCCGCTTGGCCGGGCCGGTGTTCGGGACGTACTGCCGGCCGGTGCGGGAGGCGCGCCGCTTGCGGCGGTCGGTCTCCCGCCGTTCCTGCTCGGACAGCTCCTCCCATGCCTGTCTGGGCAGGTAACGCTCGGTTTCACCGTTGTGTCGCGCGCGCGTGTCGCCCTCCCGGGTCTGCCACTGCTCACCGCCCCAGCGTTGCAGGGACCGCTGGCGTGCGTCCTTCGGGCCCTCGAAGCCCCCGCCGCGCTTCTTGTACTCGTTGGTCAGCAACTGCGACTTGCGGGCCGACCACTGCCCCGGCCGGCCACCCTTGTCGGAGGCCTTGATCTCCTCCTTCAGCCGTTCCCGGAGCTCCGGCTTCGTGTACTTCGCCATGACCCGGCGTTACCCGGAGCGGGCGGGGCCATGCCCCTCAGGAGGCGGCCCGGTAGACGAGGTCCATCGTGTCGGACCGGCCGGACCAGGCCAGCCGCAGGTGCCAGCAGCCGGCCGCCGGCAGGTCGACGGTGGACGGACCGGGGCCGCCGGCCACCTCCCGGGTGACCGGGGTGCCGACACCGTCCAGCGTCGCGGTGATCACCAGCGTGGTCGACGCGGTCGGGTCGGGCGAGCCGGATGTCGGACGCCCCACCCAGAGGATCTTGTTGGTCGGTCCCTCGGCCCGGGCGTACGTCAGCGGGTGCCCGAACAGGATCGCCACGATCTCCCCCCGGTCGCCGAGGACGTGCGGCATCCGCGTGTCGCCGCTGAACCCGGCGTCCGCCCAGTCCGGCAACCGGCCGGTCGCCACCGCCGCGCGGCAACCCGTCGCGGCGGGCGCCGCGGTGGTCGTACCGGCCGGTCCGGCGCCCGGCGTCGGCGGGGCCGGCCGGCCCGCGCTCGTGCAGCCGGCCAGCAACAGCACCGGCACCAACAGGACCCTGCCCGGACGGGACATCCGACACCCCCGATCGACGACGTACGCTCACCAGCAGGACACCGCCCGCGCCCGGCGGGTTCCCGGCTCACTCCAGCGAACCCGCGACGTCGAGCGCCTCGCCCTGGGTCAGGTCGCCCTCCAGCCGGTAGCTCACGCCGCCGGCCTGCCAGATCAGCGTCGCCGCGCTCAGCCTCGCGGTGGCCACCCGCACGCTCCCCCGCCGATCGATGTACGCGAGCGCGTGCGGGCCGCCGACCCAGATCGCGAAGTCGCCGTGCACCTGCGTGAACGTCACGTCGGCGCCGGCCGTCTGCTTGTGGAACACGGTGTCGAGGGTGCCGTCGAACGCGTCCAGCCGCAGCGTGCCGCCACGGTAGAGCAGGCTGGCGACCCGGTGCGCACCGGCGCCGTCCGGGTCGGCGACCAGCACCCGCTCGGGGGCGCCGAGCCGGGCCGGCACCCGGATCGGGAAGCGGACCTGCCGCTGGGCCTCGGCGAGCGCGACCGGACGCTGCGCCGGCAACGGCGACGGGGTGCCGGTGGGCGGCGCGGGCAGGGGCGAGGTGTCGATGACGACGCCGGAGAACCGCAGCAGCCCGGTCACCACGTCGGCCAGGGCGGCCCGGCCCGGCGGCAGCGCCGCGACGAGCAGGGCCGAGAGCGCCACGGCCAGCCAGTACCGCCACCGCCGTGGCGGCGCGGCGAGACGGTCGCGGACCTGGGCGGTCACGTCCGGCGGCGCGGCCGGCTCCAGCCAGGCGGTCAGCTCACGCAGCTCCCGTTCCAGGTCATCCACGGCGCACCTCCTCGCGGTCGAGCAGGCCGCGCAGTTTGGCCAGGGCACGGTGGGTCCGCGACTTCACGGTGCCCCGGGGCAGCCCCAGCACGGTGCCGGTCTCGTCCTCGGTGAGGTCGAGCAGGTAGCGGCAGGCGATCACCTCGCGGTCCCGGGCCGGCAACCGGCGCAGCGCCCCGACCAGCGTGGCCCGGCGTTCGGCGGCGAGAACCGCGTCGAGCCCGTCGCCGGCGGTCTCCTCGGGCGCCGGGTCGGCGGCCGCGGCCCGCAGCGCCAGCCCGTCCCGCCGGCCGCGGGAGCGGTGCAGGTTCCGGCTCTCGTTGGCCACGATGGCGAGCAGCCAGGACCGGAACGACGCCTCCCCCCGGTAGCGGGACAGCTTCCGGTACGCCTTCACGAACGCCTCCTGAATGACGTCCTCCGCGTCCGACCCGGCGCCGAGCAGCACCGCCGTCCGGTACGCGGACGCGGTGTGCCGGGCGACCAGGAGGTCGTACGCCTCCCGGTCACCGGCGCGTACGCGGGTGACGATCTCCTCGTCGTCCAGGGCAACCTCCGTCGGTCCACTTCTCCGACACCGCCCGCGCCGGCCGGGTTCCGCCGAGTTTGATCGGCGGCCCGGGCGGAAAGAGTGGCGGGATGAGCTGGGCCAGAAGAGCCGTACCCGCCGCCGTCGCCGCCGTCGCCGCCATGGCCGCCCGGGACCTGCTGCAACGCGACCACGCGCTGCGGCGCAACTTCCCCGTCCTCGGCCGCGCCCGCTACCTGATCGAGTCGATCGGGCCCGAGCTGCGCCAGTACGTCGTGGCCGGCAACGACGAGGAGCGGCCGTTCACCCGTGACCAGCGGCGCTGGGTGTACGCCTCGGCGAAGCAGGAGAACAACTACTTCGGCTTCGGCACCGACAACGACATCGAGCACACCCGCGGCTATCCGATCATCAAGCACCGCACGTTCGGGCGGGCCGTGCCGCCGTCCGCGCCGGGCGCCGGGCACGACGTGGCGCTGCCGTGCGCCAAGGTGCTGGGCGCGGCACGTGGGCGGGCGCGGGCGTTCCGGCCGGAGTCGGTGGTCAACATCTCCGGGATGAGCTTCGGCTCGCTCTCCGGCAACGCGATCGAGGCGCTGAACCGGGGCGCCGCGTTGGCCGGCTGCCTGCAGAACACCGGCGAGGGCGGCCTGTCGCCCTACCACCGCAAGGGCGGGGAGCTGGTCTTCCAGCTCGGCACCGCATACTTCGGCTGCCGTGACGAGCGGGGCCGGTTCAGCCTGGACCGGCTCAAGGAGCTGGTGGCGGACGCGCCGGTGCGGGCGTTGGAGATCAAGCTCAGCCAGGGCGCCAAGCCCAGCCTGGGCGGCCTGCTGCCGGCGGCGAAGGTCTCCGCCGAGATCGCCGCCACCCGGGGCATTCCGCAGGGCGAGGACTGCGTCAGCCCGTCGCGGCACGCCGAGTTCTCCGACTGCGACAGCCTGCTGGACTGGGTGGAGCTGCTGGCCGCCGAGACCGGTCTGCCGGTCGGCATCAAGTCGGCGGTCGGCGACCAGGGCTTCTGGGAGGAGCTGGCCACGCTGATGCGGGACACCGGCCGCGGCGTCGACTTCGTGACCGTCGACGGCGGCGAGGGCGGCACCGGCGCCGCCCCGCTCATCTTCAGCGACTCCGTGTCGCTGCCGTTCCAGCAGGGCTTCTCCCGCGTCTACCGGACGTTCGCCGAGCACGGCCTGCACGAGCAGGTGGTCTTCGTCGGCGCCGGCAAGCTCGGCCTGCCGGACAACGCGGTGGTCGCGTTCGCGCTCGGCGCGGACATGGTCAACGTGGGCCGGGAGGCGATGCTGGCGATCGGCTGCATCCAGGCGCAGAAGTGCCACACCGACACCTGCCCGACCGGTGTCGCCACCCAGAACGCCTGGCTGGCCCGGGGCCTGGACCCGGCCCGCAAGTCGGTGCGGGCCGCCAACTACGTCCGCACGCTGCGCCGGGACCTGGTCAAGGTCGCCGAGGCGTGCGGCGTGGAGCATCCCGGCCTGATCGGCACCGACTCGGTCGAGATCGTCGACGGCCGGATCGCCGCCACCGGACTGGACCAGGTGTACGGCTACCGGCCGGAGTGGGGGCTGCCGTCGGCCGCCGACCGGGCGGAGATCGTCCGGCTGATGACGGCTGAGGCACCCCGCGGCGGCAGCGCGCCGCCGTCGGCCACCGCCGTCGGCTGACCGGGCGTCGCCGGGTCAGAGCGCGCCGGCGAGTCGCCCCCGCCAGCCGGCGAGGACCGCGCCGGGGTCGGTGGCCAGCACCCGTTCCAGCAGCGTGGCGTAGACGTCCCGGAAATCGGTGGTGAACTTCAGGTCGCCGTCGTCGAGGTCGGTGAGGCTGGGCGGCTCGCCGTACAGGCCACCGGTGACCGGCGCGCCCAGCAGCAGCACGTTCGAGGCGGTGCCGTGGTCGGTGCCGTCGGAGGCGTTGGCCCGGACCCGGCGGCCGAACTCCGAGTAGACCGCCACCACCACCTTGCGGCCGGCCTCGGTGCGGGACATCCGGTCGGTGAAGCGGCTCAACGCGCCGTCGAGCTGCCCGAGCAGCACCTGCTGGAGCTGCTTCTCGTCGGCGTGCGTGTCGAAGCCGCCGAGCGACACGGAGAAGACCCGGGTGACCACGCCGGCCTCGACGCACCGGGCGACCAGGTCGAGCTGGGCGTCCAGGGAGGCCCGGGCCCCGCCGGTGGCGGTGCCCGGCGTCGTCTCCCCGTCGTCCTCGGTCTCGTCCCCGGCCGCCGTGGCACGGACCTCGCGGACCATCCCGTCGACCGCGCGCAGGTCGGCGAAGCAGGCCGCGGCGCGGGCCCGGGCCGGTGAGTCGTCCGGCGTCGCGGCGGCGAGCGCAGCGAGCGTCTCGGCGCCGAGCCGGGGCACCGTCTCCCGCTCGGTCACCGGCACCGACGCTCCCGCTCCCCGTTCGCCGGCCAGCAGCGGCGGCAGGGCGGGCTCGAACGACACCGCGAGGCGGGGGTCCGCGCCGGCCCGGTCGAGCCAGCGACCCAGCCAGCCAGTGGTGCCGGGCCGGTCCGGTTGGGCGGTGTGCCAGATGTCCATGGAACGGAAGTGGCTGCGGTCCGGCTTCGGGTAGCCGACGCCGCGCACCACCGCGAGCCGGCCCGCGCCGTACGCCCGGTGCAGGCCGCCGAGCGCGGGGTTGAGGCCGGTGCCGTCGTCGAGCCGCAGCACCTCCTCGGCGGAGTACGCCAGCTCGGGCCGCGCGGCCCGATAGGCCGGGTCGGCGTGCGGCACGACCGTGTTCAGACCGTCGTTGCCGCCGTAGAGGGTGACCAGGACCAGCGTGCGGGCCTGCGGGTCCCGGTCGCCGGCGGTGTCGAGCAGGTCGCTCAGGCGGTACGCGGCGGCGCCACCGGCCAGCGCGGTCGCGCCGACCACGCCGCTGGCCACCAGGAACCGTCGTCGGGTCAGGACGTCCATGGATCGTTCCTCTCAACTGACCGCGTACTCGGGGCTGACCAGGCCGGCGACCAGCAACCGGCGTGGTTGTCCGGCCAGCGGGGCCAGGGCGGCCCGGGTGCGATCGCTCCACCTGTCGACGACCAGCAGCCGCGCCAACGCGTCGGGCCGCCCCGCCGGCGGCGCGGCGGCGAGCCGGGCCAGCACCACCGGATCGGCCGCGCCGGCCAACTGGTCGGCGACCCGCATCCGGGCCTGCAACGACGAGGTGGTCAGCCAGGCCGTGCCGGCCGGCCAGCCACCGACGCTCGGCGGGCGCAACGGCACCTGGTCCAGGGCGTCGAGGCCGGCCAGCAGCCGGTTCCGGCCCGTCCCGGTCAGCCTCGACGGGGCTACGCCGAGCTGCCGGGCCGCGCCGACCAGCCATTCCACGGGTTGCTTGACCAGCGTGTCGCGGGTCAGCGCGAACGCCGGCGCGGTGAAGATCCGGCGCAGCGTACCGATCGTGTCCGGCCCGGCGAGGTCCGCCGGGGCCGGCACCTGCGTGCCCGCGTAGCGGAACCACAGCCGACCGGCGACGAACCGGGCGGCCTCCGGGCGGCCGGCGAGCAGCGCCGCGTACGAACCGGCGTCGAAGGCGGCCCGGCTACCGAGGATCGTCTTCGGACCGGGGTCGTGCCGCCGCGCCACGAACCGGGCGACGCCGGTCCGCCGGTCCACCGTCCAGCCGGTGAGCGCCCGCGCGCCCTCCTTCACGTCGGCCTCGCCGTAGCCGCCGATGCCCAGCGTGAACAGTTCCATCAGCTCGCGGGCCAGGTTCTCGTTCGGCGCCCGCCGGGTGTTCTGCTGGCCGTCGAGCCAGAGGACGAGCGCCGGATCGCGCACCATGGCGTCGACCAGCGGCGGCAGCGGCCCACGGCCCAGGCGGCGCAGGGTCTCCAACTGGCGCAGCATCAGCGGCGCCGACCGGACCTTGCGCACGCTGGTGGCCCAGTGCCCGTGCCAGAAGAACAGCAGCTTCTCCTCGCCCTGGTGCTCGGCGGCGATCATCCGCGCCAGCCACCAGGCGGTCAGCGTGGTCACCTGCTCCCGCCGCCCACGGTTGGCCTGCTGGCGCAGCTCACGGGCGGCGTCCTTGTCGAGCGCGGCCGCCGGGTCGGGGCCGAGCGCGGGCGTCGGGGTGGCCGCCGCACCGCGGTCCGGGCCCTCGGGGTCGAGCAGCCGGTCGAGCGTGGCGGCCAGCCCGGCGCGCTCGGCGTCGTCCACCTCGTCGGCGGTCGGCCCGAACGTCGCCCGGCGCAGCAGGTGCGCCACCGCCTCCCGTTCCGTCATGGGGTCGACGTTAGCGGCGCGGTGTTCGAGGACGGTACGAATCACGTGCGGGCAAGGTTTGTCACCGGTAGGGCGTACCGTGCCCGGCATGGTCGTGGACACCGGGCCGGCGGTGCGCGCCGGGCGCCTCCGGCTGCTGCCGTTGGCGCTGCTGTTCCTGACCGTCGGCACCTCCTTCTCCGTGGTGATGCCGTTCCTGTCGCTGTTCCTCGACACCGAGGTGCGGGCCGATCCGGTGCGGGTCACCGCGTTCCTTGTCGTCGCGCCGCTGTCCGGGGTGGTCGTGGCCGTGCGGGTCGGGCGGCTGTCGGACCGGTGGCCGATCCGGCGTCGGCTGCTGATCGGCGCGTCGCTGGCCGGGATGGTGGGCGCCGGCCTGATCGCGTTCGTCCGCGACTACTGGGTCCTGATCGTGCTCACCGCGACCGTCATGGCGCTGGCCAACTCGCTGTTCCCGCAGTCGTTCGCCTACACCCGTCAACTGCTCGACCGGGACAGTCCCGCGCGGGCCGCGCTCGGCGTCAGCGTGATGCGTACCGTCTTCTCGCTGTCCTGGGTGGCCGGGCCGCCGCTGGCCGCGGTGCTGCTCTCGGTCGGCGGCTTCCGGCTGGTCTACGGCGCGGCCGCCGCCATGTACGCGCTGGCCGCGCTGATCGCCACGTTCCGGCTGGAGGAGCTGCCCGTGCCGCCGCGGCCGGCCCCGGACGAGCAGGCCGCCGGCCCGCCGGGCACGTCGCGGGCGCGGTTGGCGCTGACGGTGGCCGCCTTCACCATGTTGCAGTGCCCGCTGACGCTCGGCGTGCAGGTGCTGCCGCTGTTCATCGGCCGGGTGCTGCGCGGCGACCCGGCGGACGCCGGCCTCGTGCTGGGCCTCTGCGCCGCGCTGGAGATCCCGCTCCTGCTGGGGCTGGGCGCGCTCACCGCACGGGTCCGGCTCCGGCCGTTGATCCTGCTCGGCGCCGGCTGCGGCATCGTCTAACACGCGATCGCCGCCGGGGCGACGAGCGTGCCGCTGCTGCTCGGCGCGCAGCCGGTCAACGCGCTATTCATCGCCGCGGTCTCCGGCGTCGGCATCTCGTACGTGCAGGATCTGCTGCCGGGCCAGCCCGGCCGGGCCACCACGCTGTTCACCAACACGTTCCCGATCGGCGCGATGCTCGCCGGCCCGCTGCTGGGGCTCGCCGCGCAGATCGGCTTCCGCTGGGCGTACGTCATGGCCGCGGCGCTGTGCGCGGCCGGGACGCTGGTGCTGGCGCTGACCCGGCCCGGGGCGGGCGGTCAGCGACGGCGGGCCAGGACCACGTGGTCGACCAGCTCGCCCGGGTGACCGTCGGGGCCGGCGGCGGTGCGGCGTGCCGCGCCCAGCCGTTCGATCTCCCAGCCGTCCGGTTCGAGGTCGACCGCGGCGAGGATCTGCTCCGGGCTGGCGAACCGCGGGTCGTCGGCGTCGAGCCCGGACCACGGCGGCGGTGCGCCGTGCTCGACGACGAGCAGCCGGCCGCCGGGCGCGACCGCCTCGGCCGCCCGACGCAGCACCTGCTCCCGGGGCAGGGCCAGCGGGGACTGGAAGAACTGCGCCGACACCAGGTCGAAGCGGCCGGCCGGGAAGTCCCGGGTCACGTCGTGCCGGGCGGTGGTGATCCGGTCCGCCACGCCGGCCCGCGCGGCCTCGACCGCGAGTCGCTCCAGCGCCACCGTCGAGATGTCCACGGCGGTGACGTGCCAGCCCCGGGCCGCCAGCCAGACCGCGTCGCCGCCTTCCCCGCTGCCCAGGTCGAGCACGGTGCCCGGCGGCAGCCCGGTGGCCACCTCGGCGAGCAACGGGTTGACCCGGCCGCTCCAGATCCGGTCCGACTGCGCGTACCGCTCGTCCCAGAACCGGGCCGGGTCGGTGTCCGCCGGCGGGTCCTGGTGGTGCTGGTGGTGCCCGGTCATGCCTGCCTCCTTCGCCGCCGGGCGCGTCGGTGGCCCGGCCCCGCCATCGTGCGCGCGGGCCGAGCTGGCGGCAAGGATCCTTGCCGTTCCGGCAAAAGAAACGGAAAGGGGCCGCCGGTTGTCCGGCGACCCCTTCCCGAGGGCGGATGCGGTCAGGCGATGCTCACGCCGTAGACGCTGAGCGCCTCGGTCACCGGCTGGAAGTAGGTGGTCCCGCCGGAGGAGCAGTCACCGTTGCCGCCGGAGGTCAGGCCGATCGCGCTGCTGCCGCTGAACAGCGAGCCGCCGCTGTCGCCCGGCTCGGCGCAGACGTTCGTGCGGATCAGGCCGGAGACGCTGCCCTCGGCGTAGTTCACCGTGGCGTCGAGCGCCTCGACCGTGCCGCCGTGCAGGCCGGTGGTGCTGCCGGAACGCTGCACCGACTGCCCGACGAACGCGTCGGCCGCGCCGGTGATGGCCTGCGTGCTGCCGTTGTAGAGCGAGACGCTGCCCTCGGCCGCGCCGGCGTTCGTGTGCTGCACGATGCCGTAGTCGTTGCCGGGGAAGCTGCCGGTGCCGCCGGTGCCGAGCTGGCTGCTCTGCCCGGAGTCGGCGTACCAGGTGGCGGCGATCGCGGTGCAGTGCCCGGCGGTCAGGAAGTAGTAGGTGCTGCCGCTGCGCACGTTGAAGCCGAGCGAGCAACGACCGCCGCCCTGGGCGTAGATGGCCTCGCCGCCGGCCGTCCGGGTGCCGAGCGTGCCGGCCTCGCGTTCGATCCGGATCGTGCCGTCGAGCTGCTTCGCGACGGCCCTGACCCGGTCCAGCTTCGCGCCGGTGACGGTGCTGTCGACCGAGACGACGACCTGGTTGGTCGCCGGGTCGGCCCACCAGGCGGTGCCGGGGATGCGGGCGGACCTGTCGAGCGCCGAGGTGGCGCGGGCGAGGTCGTCCGCGCCCCGGGTGACGAGCCTGGGGGTGGCGCCGGCCGCGCGGACCTTCTGGGCGGCGGCGGCGTCGGTCACCGTGACGACCATGGCGCCGGCGGCGTCGGCGTACGTCCCGGCGGAGCGGTCGCCGAGTGCGGCGGCGAGCGCGGTGGCCTTCTCGGGGGTGGCGGACGTCTCGGGTGCGGCGTGGGCGGGTGCGCCGGCCAGGGAGCCGACGACCAGCGCGCCGGCCACCGTGAGGGCGGTGGCGGAACGCCGTGATGACCCGGAGAGTCGCATGTGGATACCTCCTGGAGCTGAGCACGGGCGGCCTTTCGGCAGCCCCGGGCAGCCGTTCGGCCGGTGAGGCTCGGCCGATCGGGCTTCATCGAAGTTGTCACATGTTCGTCATAGATGGCAAGAGTTCCGGTTGCGGCGACTAGCCCCGATCTCAGCACTCGGGTCGGGTAGGACCGATCGGCGGCGACTCGGGCGGTTGGCGGCATTCACGCGCGTCCTTACTGGTCAGTAACGCGATCCGGGCGCGGCCCCACCCGACCCCGCCCCGACCCCCCGACCAGATGCCGGGACGAGATCGACATCGAAAAATCACCCACCCACCCACCCACCCGCCCCGCCCGCCCCCACCCCCCGGACGCCTGATTCACGGAAAGAGTGCCCATAGCCGCCGGGATGGCCACTCTTTCCGTGAATCAGCGCGCGGGCCGGGGGTGGGGTGGGAGGGGTGGGAGGGGTGGGAGGAGGGGGCGGGAGGGTTAGCGGGGTGGGGGCAGACATGAGTCATCGACCACGGAGTGAGGGGAGCTGACGACATGGCGACCGGTGACATCGACACCTACCAGCAGGACGGGCAGTGGAAGAACCGCCCGGAGGGCAACGAGCGCGCCAGCAGCCGACACGACACGAAGGCCGAGGCGGAGGCCGCCGGCCGGGAGATGGCGGCCGAGCGCGGCACCGAGCACGTGATCAAGAAGCAGGACGGCACGATCGGCGAGAAGAACACGTACCCGCGTAGCCGCGACCCCCGCGAGATCCCGGGCTGAGCCGCTCACTCCCGACCGCCGGACGGCGCCGGACCCGCTGGGGTCCGGCGCCGTAGGGCGTATTGGCATAAAAAGTTTTGTGTGGTTCCTACAACGGTCGCCGCTCAGGGTTCGGCGATTACGACATGGCGCCGCCCGCTGACAGACGGAAAGGTGAGGCAAGCCGGAGGCACCGCCGCCACCCGGCGCACCACCGTGGGTCTACCGAAGGGGACGGTCACGTGTTCACCCGTGTCGCCATCGTCAACCGTGGTGAGGCCGCCATGCGGCTCATCCACGCGGTCCGGGAACTGGCCGCGGAGACCGGCAGCCGGATCGAGACCGTCGCGCTGTACACCGACGTCGACCGCACCGCCACCTTCGTCCGCGAGGCGGACGTCGCGTACGACCTCGGGCCCGCGTCCGCCCGCCCGTACCTCGACCTCAAGGCGCTGGAACGCGCGCTGGTGGAGACCCGCGCGGACGCCGCGTGGGTGGGGTGGGGCTTCGTGGCCGAGGACCCGGCCTTCGCCGAGCTGTGCGAGAAGGTCGGCGTCACGTTCGTCGGGCCGAGCGCGGACGCGATGCGCAAGCTCGGCGACAAGATCGGCGCCAAGCTGATCGCCGAGGAGGTCGGCGTGCCGGTCGCGCCGTGGAGCCGCGGCGCGGTGGAGAGCCTGGAGGCGGCGGTGGCCGCCGCGGCGGAGATCGGCTACCCGCTGATGCTGAAGGCGACCGCCGGCGGCGGCGGGCGCGGCATCCGGGTGGTGCGCAGCGACGCGGAGCTGGCCGACGCGTACGAGCGCACCAGCCAGGAGGCGGCACGGGCGTTCGGCAGCGGCGTGGTGTTCCTGGAGCGCCTGGTCACCGGCGCCCGCCACGTCGAGGTGCAGGTGATCGCGGACGGGCAGGGCACCGCGTGGGCGCTCGGCGTCCGGGACTGCTCGGTGCAGCGGCGCAACCAGAAGGTGATCGAGGAGTCGGCCTCGCCGCTGCTCGACGCGGCGCAGGTCGCCGAGCTGAAGACGTCGGCGGAGCGGCTGGCCGTCGCGGTCGGCTACCGCGGCGCGGCCACTGTGGAGTTCCTCTACCACCCCGGTGACCGGCTCTTCGCCTTCCTGGAGGTGAACACCCGGCTCCAGGTGGAGCACCCGATCACCGAGTCGACCACCGGGTTCGACCTGGTCAAGGCGCAGTTGCACGTCGCCGGCGGCGGGCGACTGGAGGGCACGCCGCCGGTCGAGCGCGGGCATGCCATCGAGGCGCGGCTCAACGCCGAGGACCCGGACCGCGACTTCGCCCCCTCCCCCGGGCGGATCACCCGGCTGGACCTGCCGGCCGGCCCGGGCATCCGGGTGGACACCGGGGTCAGCGAGGGCGACACCATCCCGGCCGACTTCGACTCCATGATCGCCAAGATCATCGCCTACGGCCGGGACCGGGACGAGGCGCTCGGCCGGCTGCGCCGCGCGATGGCGGACACCATCGTGGTCATCGAGGGCGGCGCGACCAACAAGAGCTTCGTGCTGGACCTGCTCGACCAGCCCGAGGTGATCGACGCCAGCGCGGACACCGGCTGGATCGACCGGGTCCGGGGCGAGGGCCGGCTGGTCGGGCACCGGCACTCCGCGGTCGCGCTCGCCGCCGCCGCGATCGAGGCGTACGAGGAGGACGAGACCGCCGAACGGCAGCGGCTGCTCTCCACCGCGGCCGGCGGCCGGCCCCAGGTGCAGCACCGCAGCGGCCGGCCGCTGGACCTGAAGCTGCGCGGGGTGAGCTACCGGATGCGGGTGGCCCGGGTCGGCGCGCACCGGTTCCGGGTCGGCATCGAGGCCGGCGGCGACGCGCGTACCGCCGACGTCGAGCTGGACCGCTTCGACCGCCACACCGGGCAGATCACCGTCAACGGCATCCGCTACCGCCTGCTCACCGGCACCCACGGGCCGGTCCACCTGGTCGAGGTGGACGGCGTCACGCACCGGATCAGCCGCGACGAGGGCGGCGTGCTGCGCTCCCCGATGCCGGCGCTGGTCGTGGCCACGCCCCTGGAGGTCGGCGCGGAGGTCGAGGCCGGCGCGCCGGTGCTGGTGCTGGAGGCGATGAAGATGGAGACGGTGCTGCGGGCGCCGTTCCGGGCCCGCCTCAAGGAGTGCTCCGTCGCGGTCGGCACGCAGGTGGAGGCCGGCGCGCCGCTGCTGCGCCTGGAGCCGGTCGCCGAGGAGGGCGCCGAGACCGCCGCCGCCCCGGTCGAGGCGGCCGTCGAGCTGGACCTGCCCGCCGCGCCCGCGGACGTCCCGGCGCGGACCCGGGTCGAGCGCGGCCAGGAGGACCTGCGCGGCCTGCTGCTGGGCTTCGACGTCGACCCGCACGACGAGCGCCGGGTCCTCGACGACTACCTCGACGCGCGCCGGGCCGCCACCGACGCCGGGCACCGGCCGCTGGCCGAGGAGCTGGAGCTGGTCGACGTCTTCGCCGACCTGGCCGAGCTGAGCCGCAACCGGCCCAGCGGCGAGGACGGCCCCGGCGGGCACCTGCACAGCGCCCGCGAGCACTTCCACACCTACCTGCAGAGCCTCGACGTGGAGCGGGCCGGGTCACCGGAGCCGTTCCGGGCCCGCCTGGCCAAGGCGCTCGGCCACTACGGCGTCACCGAGCTGGACCGCTCCCCCGCGCTCGAGGCCGCGGTGTTCCGGATCTTCCTGGCCCAGCAGCGGGCCACCGCCGACGCCACCGTGATCGCCGCGCTGCTGCGGTCCTGGCTGCGGGAGTCGCCGCCGGACGCGGCGCTGCGGGAGCCCGCCGGGCTCGCGCTGGAGCGGCTCATCTCGGCCACCCAGGTCCGCTTCCCGGTCGTCGCCGATCTGGCCCGGGGCGTGGTCTTCGCCTGGTTCGCGCAGCCGCTGCTGCGTCGCAACCGGGCCCGGGTGTACGCGCGGGTGCGGTCGCACCTGCGTCACCTCGACACCCACCCGGACGCGCCGGACCGCGACGAGCGGGTCGCCGAGATGGTTCGCAGCACGGAGCCACTGGTCCGGTTGCTCGGTCAGCGGCTGGTCCGGGACAACCTGGACAACGCGACCATGCTGGAGGTGCTGACCCGCCGCTACTACGGCAACAAGGCGCTCACCGGCGTCCGCACCCGCACCGCCGGGGGTTGCGTGTTCGTGGTGGCCGGGCGCGCGGAGTCGAGCGTGGTGTCGGCGGCGGTACGGTTCGACGCGCTCGGCGACGCGCTGCGCGGGCTGGCCGAGGTCGCCGGGGACTGCGACGCGGTCGACGCGGACGTCTACCTGGCCTGGGAGAACCAGCCCGAGGACTTCGACGCCACCGTCGCCGCGCTGCTCGACGTGATCAACGCGCATCCGCTGCCGGACCGGGTCCGCCGGCTCACCACCACGGTGGCCGGGCGCGGCGGCGCGGTGATGCACCACCACTTCACGTTCCGTCCGGACGGGACCGCGATGGTCGAGGAGCGGCTGATCCGGGGCCTGCACCCGTACATCGCGCAGCGGATGCAGTTGGAACGGCTGCACCGGTTCGACCTGACCCGGCTGCCGTCGCTGGACGAGGAGGTCTACCTCTTCCAGGCGGTCGCCCGGGAGAACCGGTCCGACCAGCGGCTCGTCGCGTTCGCGCAGGTCCGCGACCTGACCGAGCTGCGCGAGCAGGACGGCCGGCTGGTCGCGCTGCCGACCACCGAGGACGCGGTCACCGCCTGCATCGACTCGATCCGGCGGGCGCAGTCCCGGCGGCCGTCGAAGGTCCGGTTCCCGACCAACCGGATCGTCATCTACGTCTGGCCGCCGAGCGAGCTGACCCGCGAGGAGATGGAGCTGATCGCCACCCGGATGCGCCCGACCACTGTCGGCGCGGACCTGGAGGAGATCCTGTTCGTCGCGCGCCAGCGTGACCGCCGCACCGGCGAGCTGACCAAGGTCGGCGTCCGGATCACGTTCGACGTCACCGGGCGGGCCCGGCTCACCGTCGGCGAGCCGCCGACCGAGCCGGTCGAGCCGCTGGACGACTACCGGCTGAAGGTGCTGCGGGCAGCCAGCCGCAACACGGTCTACCCGTACGAGCTGACCGGGCTGCTCGGCGACTTCACCGAGCACGACCTGGACGCCGACCACAGGTTGGTGCCGGTGGACCGGCCGAAGGGCCGCAACGACGCCGCGATCGTGGCCGGCGTGGTCCGGACGCCGACGCCGCGGCACCCGGACGGCGTGACCCGGGTGGTGCTGCTCGGCGACCCGACCAAGTCGCTCGGCGCGCTGTCGGAGCCGGAGTGCCGGCGGGTGATCGCCGCGCTGGACCTGGCGGAGCGGATGGGCGTGCCGCTGGAGTGGTACGCGCTCTCCGCGGGCGCCCGGATCTCGATGACCTCGGGCACCGAGAACATGGACTGGGTGGCCGCGGCGCTCAAGCGGATCGTCGAGTTCACCCAGGCCGGCGGCGAGATCAACATCGTGGTGGCGGGCATCAACGTCGGCGCCCAGCCGTACTGGAACGCCGAGGCGACGATGCTCATGCACACCAAGGGTGTGCTGGTGATGACGCCGGACTCGGCGATGGTGCTCACCGGCAAGCAGTCGCTGGACTTCTCCGGCGGCGTGTCCGCCGAGGACAACTTCGGCATCGGCGGCTACGACCGGGTGATGGGCCCGAACGGGCAGGCGCAGTACTGGGCGCCGGACCTGCCGGCCGCGCGGGACGTGCTGATGGCGCACTACGACCACACGTACGTGGCGCCGGGTGAGGACGCGCCGCGCCGCGCCACCACCACCGACCCGGTGGACCGGGACGTCACGACCTTCCCGCACGCGGTGGCCGGCAGCGACTTCACCACGGTCGGCGAGATCTTCTCGGCGACCGCGAACCCGGACCGGAAGAAGCCGTTCGACATCCGTACCGTGATGCGGGCCCTCGCGGACCAGGACCACCCGGTGCTGGAGCGGTGGGCGGGCATGGCCGACGCGGAGACCGCTGTGGTGCAGGACGTGCACCTGGGCGGCATCCCGGTGTGCCTGCTCGGCATCGAGTCCCGGTCGGTGCCCCGGCACGGCTTCCCGCCCACCGACGGCCCGGACACCTACACCGCCGGCACGCTGTTCCCCCGGTCGTCGAAGAAGGCCGCGCGGGCGATCAACGCGGCCAGCGGCAACCGGCCGCTGGTGGTGCTGGCCAACCTGTCCGGCTTCGACGGCTCGCCGGAGTCGATGCGCAAGCTGCAACTGGAGTACGGCGCCGAGATCGGCCGGGCGATCGTGAACTTCCGCGGCCCGATCGTGTTCTGCGTGATCTCGCGCTACCACGGCGGCGCGTTCGTGGTGTTCTCCAAGGCGCTCAACCCGGCCATGACGGTGCTGGCGATCGAGGGCTCGTACGCCTCGGTGCTCGGTGGCGCGCCGGCCGCCGCCGTGGTCTTCGCCGGCGAGGTCGCCGCGCGGACCGCCGCCGATCCCCGGGTACGCGAGCTGGAGGGCCGGGTCGGGGCCGCCGCCGGCACCGAACGCGCGACGCTCACCGCGGAGCTGGACGAGCTGCGGTCGTCGGTGCGGGCCGAGAAGCTGGGCGAGGTGGCCACGGAGTTCGACCGGGTGCACAGCATCCAGCGCGCGGTCGAGGTCGGTTCGGTGGACGCGGTGATCCGTGCCGCCGAGCTGCGTCCCCGGGTCATCGAGGCGATCGAGGCGCGTCGGGGCTGACCGACGTTCTGCCGACAACGGCGGGCGGGCCATCGGGCCCGCCCGCCGTTTCGCGTGTGGCGGTGCTCGACCGGGCGGAACCGGCAGTGATGTGCTCACCGGGTCAGCGGTGGCCGCGGACCAGGGGCAGGAACACCTCGTCCACGATCTCGACCAGCACCTCGTCGGGCACCGACGGGATGCCGCGCATCGCGTACTCGGCGCGGAGCAGCATCATCGGCGCCGTCGCCACCCGGGCACGGACGGCCGCCGCCGGCGCCTCGCCCCGGGCCGCGGCCCGCTCGAGCATGCCGAGCCACGCGCGGTCCATGGTGTCCGCGCCGGAGCGTTCGCGCATCAGGGTGAGCAGTTCCGGGTCGTCGGCCGCGGCGGCGAGCAGGCCGCGCAGGATCGTCCCGTGCGGCGAGGCCCACGTCTCGTTGGCCCGTCGGAGCATCTCGAGCGCGTCGCCCCGCAGCGTTCCGGTGTCCGGGTTCGGCATGGCGGCGTCGGACAGGTGGCGGTACGCCGCGATGCCCAGCGCCGCCCGGTGCGGCCACCTGCGGTAGATGGCGTTCTTGTTGGTCCCGGCGCGGGCGGCGACCCGGTCCATGGTCATCCCCGGGTACCCGGACTCGCGTAGTTCCGCCGCGGCGGCGTGCAGGATCGCCCGTTCCAGTTCCTCGCCCCGACGCCGCGTGCCCATGGCTTGCAGGGTACTCGACGTACCTTATAAGGTACGCGGCGTACCGTAAGAGGAGAGAGGAACGCCTGATGCGCGTCTTCGGCATGAACTACGACACCGGCTTCGTGAGCGCCGGGTCCACCACCCACGAGCCGTTCGACCCCGAGACCGTACGGCGGGACCTGCGGGTCATCCGCGACGAGCTGCACTGCGACGCGGTGCGGATCACCGGCGGCGTCCAGGACCGGCTGGAACTGACCGCGCGGCTGGCGGCCGAGGCGGGGCTCGAGGTGTGGTACTGCCCGTTCACCAACGGCCTGGACCGCGACGGGCTGATGGCGTTCGTGCTCGACGGCGCCGAGCGGGCCGAGCGGCTGCGGCGGGACGGCGCCTCGGTCGTGTATCTCACCGGCTCCGAGATCTCCATGTTCACCGACGGGTTCCTGCCCGGCCGTGACCTGCCGGAACGTCTGGCGCTGTTCACCGATCCGATGCGGATGCGGGAGGCGGTCCCGGTCGCCCGGGCCGCGGTGCGCGACTTCTTCGCCGAAGCGGTACCCGCCGTGCGGGCGCGCTTCGGCGGCCCCGTCGGATACGCCTCGATCCCCCTCGAGGACGTCGACTGGACGCCGTTCGACATCATCGCCAGCGACGCCGGCTACCGCGACGCGACAAACGCCGCGGCGTTCCCGCAGAGCCTCGCGGCCGCGGTGGGACAGGGCAAGCCGTACGCCGCGACGGAGTTCGGCTGCTGCACGTTCCGGGGCGCCGCCGACGTCGCGGGCGCGACGGAACCGGTGACCTACGACGAGCACGGCCGGGCCGCGACGCTCACCGCGGCGCTGGAGCGCGACGAGGAGGGCCAGGCCCGCTACGTCGTCGACCTGCTGCGCGACTACGAGGCCGGCGGCGTGGAGGCGGCGTTCGTGTACACGTTCGCGAACCGGCACCTGCCCACCACCGACGATCCCGAGCACGACTACGACCTGGCGGCGCGGGGAATCGTGCGCGTGCTGCCGGACGGCTCGTGGACCCCCAAGGCCGCGTTCCACGCCCTCGCCGAGTACGGCCGCTCCCGCGCCCTGAGCCGGACCGCCGCCTGACCCGTCCCTTGGCAGCCCGGCACCGGCCGGCGGGGTCCCGCGACCGGGCCGGAGCTGGCACTGTGGACGGATGACGGACATCGACGCCCGCCGACCCCATCCCTTCTACCAGGACGCCGACGGCGTCAACCGGCCGCCCGGCCCGCGCAAGCACCCCGACTACGCCCGCTTCGCCGCCGGCCCCGGCGTGGTGCCGATCGTGCGCCGGGTCGGCGGCGAGCCGGTCCCGGCACTGCTGATCTGCCGGTACGCCGACGTGCGGGAGGTGCTGCGCCGGCAGGACGTCTTCTCCCGGGCCGCCGCCGCGTACGCCGACGAGGTCGACGTGGCCGGCACCATGCTCGGCATGGACGGCGTCGAGCACGCCCGCGTGCGCGGCACCGTGAAGGACGCGTTCACCCGACCGGCCGTCGACGAGCTGCGCGACGCGGTGCGGGCCGCGGCCGAGGAGCGGCTGGCCGCGATGGTGGCCCGGGGCACGCCGGCGGACCTGGTCCGGGACTTCGCGGTCCCGTTCGCGTTGGACGTGATCTGCGACCTGCTCGGGCTGCCGGCCGACGACCGGATGCGGTTCCGCCGGTGGGGCGACATGTTCCTCGGCGCCGGCGACCTGAGCCGGGAGCAGGCCGCCCGGTCGGCCGAGGAGATGGGCGGCTACCTGTGGGGCCAGCTCGAACAGCGACGCGGGCAGCCCGGCGCCGACCTGCTCGGCCGGATCGCGACCGCCGCCGACGACGAGCCGGTGGACGTCCAGATCAAGCTGCCGATCTCGCTGGTGGTGGGCGGGTGGGAGACCACGGCCAGCTCGATCGCCACGTTCGTCCACGTGCTCCAGACCGAGCCGTACGGGCCGGACGGCACCGGTTGGGCGTACCTGGTCGCGCACCCGGACCGGCTGGACGGCGCGGTCGCCGAGCTGGAGCGGCTGCACTCCACGTCCAACGGCGACGAGATGCCGCGGCGGGTGATGGCGGACGTGACGCTGCCCAGCGGCGCCCGACTGACCGAGGGCGACATCGTGGTCCCCTCGCACGACGCCGCCAACCGCGACCCGGCGGTGTTCCCGGACCCGGAACGGATGGACTTCGACCGGACGCCCACCCCGCACCTGTCCTTCGGGCACGGCCCGCACTACTGCATCGGGGCCCACCTGGGCGCGTTGGAGGTCCGCACCGCGCTCGGCCTGCTGCTGCGGGAGCTGCCCGGCCTGCGCCTCGCGGTGCCGCCGGCCGAGGTGCCGTGGAAGGCGGGCCACGCCATCCTCGGCCCGGCCGGGTTGCCGGTGACCTGGTAGACGCGGCACCGAGGCCGGACCAGGTCACCCCCTTGCCTCTATACACTCGGTATATATACTGAGTGTCTAATCCCAACCGAGGAGGCCCCGTGATGACCGAGACACCTGTCGCAGGACGAGGCATGACCCGTCGCGGCCTGGTCGGAGCCGCGTTGGCGGTGGGAGCCGGCGCGTCGCTCGGCGTCGCCGGCCGCGCGCCGGCCGCGTCGGCCCGTTCCGGCCCCGTCCGGCTCACGCTGCCCGCGCCGACCGGGCCGCACCCGGTGGGCACGGTTGCACTGCACCTGGTCGACCGGTCCCAGCCGGACCCGCTGGCCGGGCCGGGCCGGTTCCGCGAGCTGATGGTCAGCGTCTGGTATCCGGCCCGGGACGTGTGGCGACACCCGCGCGCCCCGTGGATGACCGCCGCGTCGCTACGCGCGCTGCTGGAGTCCACCGGGTTCGACCCCGACACGGTGCTGGCGCCGCTGACCGCCGGCCACGAGGGCGCGCCGGTGCGACGCGCCGCCCGTCGGCTGCCGGTGGTGGTCTACTCGCACGGCGCGGGCAGCCACCGCTCGGACACCACCATCGTGGTCCAGGAACTCGCCAGCCACGGATACGTGGTGGTCACGGTGGACCACACGTACGACGGGCCCACCGAGTTCCCGGACGGCCGGGTGACCGTCCGGGAGGACGACTACGACTCGACACCGTGGACCTACAGCCGGGACATCCGGTTCGTGCTGGACCAGATCGGCGTCCTCGCCGCCGGGGGCAACCCCGACGTCGACCGCCGGCCGCTCCCGGCCGGGCTGGGCGCGGCGCTCGACCCGCACCGGATCGGCATGTTCGGCTGGTCGAAGGGGGGCACCGCGACCGCGCTCACCATGGGCACCGACCAACGGATACGCGCCGGGCTGAGCTTCGACGGCCCGATGCTGTCGCAGCCTCGGCCCACCACCGACCTGGACCGGCCGTTCATGCTGATGACGGCGGAGTACACCCGCGTCACGGAGCCCGCCGTCGCCGAGTTCTGGTCGCACCTGCACGGCTGGCGGCTCAACGTCCAGGCCGCCGGCGCGCTCCACCAGTCGTACGGCGACAACCAGTGGCTGGTGCCGCAACTGGCCCGGGTGATCGGGATGAGCGACGAGGACCTCGCCGGTTGGATCGGCACCCTCGACCCGGCACGGGCGGTACGCATCCAGCAGGCGTACCCGCTGGCCTTCTTCGACCTGCACCTGCGGCACCGGGGTCACCTGCTGCGCGGCCCGAGCCGCTCGTTCCCCGAGGTGTCGTTCGTGGCCTGAGCGCCGACGCACCGGCGACGTCATCGTCTGGTCCATCTTCCGACGACGGAATCAAGCCACAGCCAAGATCAGCCACTACACCCGGCAAGCCCTGACTGATCCCTTAAAATGAGCACCTCCTGGAGCATCAGAGCTCATCATGGATTGGGCGTTTCGCCGGAACCAGCACACCCATCCTCTTTAACGTTTCCAGTTCTACTGAATTGAAATCTGGTATGACGTTGAAATCATTCGCGAGCTTGTTCAACGGCATCTGCCAATAAATGTCCGCTTGCTGTCGCCCATTCTCGGTCCGGAAATTTTTGGCCCAAGCCAGCCTGCCTTGATCCCAAGCCTTCTCTATCAAAACCTCACAGGGCGTGGACTTATCATTCTTTGCCAGTTCGATCCCTACCGCATTGTTGATCTTGTCCGTAACATGGTCGAATGGCCCTTCGATGGTAAGGTCGACGTGCGCATATTCGTGAGCGTTGCTCAAATCATCAGCAAAGAGTGCTCCATACTGCCTCGTAAGTAGAGCTGTCCAGTAGGAGTGTCTCAGTGCGTTCTTTCGCGCAAGATCCGTGGACAGCAACTCGGGGTGGAATGCCCTCGCTTTCTGGTTCATGCCCCGCACCTCCCAACCAACCCAGGCGAATCTCACAGGGAAACTCTTGATCAAAACACCAAGCTCGGTCGGCGAAATGGGCAGAAAGGGTAGGTAGAACCAGCTAGGCGCGTTTAGCATGAAGTCGAACGCCGACATGTCATCTCTCGGCACCGCCTCGAGCTCCCTTATATTTGAGCGATGCTCCAACACCCAATTCTTAACATAGTTGTCATAGCCAGCCCGTGTCACTTCAGGGAGTATTGTTCGGTACTCGAGCGTCACGTCCGAGAGCCAATATTGCGCCTGGGCTCCCGACGCGGAACAGCTCAGACGAATTTCAAAGTAATTCGGATCACTTCCGAGCCTTAGTGCGGAAAATGGTATCTCGAAATTTTGGACGCCGAAACTCTCATTAGGGGCGTCCCCGTACGCCAACCGGTAGGCGCTGCCGTTCAGGTACATGTCCACCTTGCCCCGCACACCCGCCGCGCAATGATTAAGGGAGATCGTGAGCGTTCCTTGGTTCAGATTTCGGAAGTTACCTGGGATGGCGAAAACAATTAGGCAGGATGAGCTCGACTGACTGAATAGAAGATAGGGGTTTCCCTTCCGGTGGGCATCGGTAATCGTGGTCGAGTTGTACAACATCCCCGCTGGAACTGCACTTGCGTGACATGCCCTTGAATATTCCCGACACTGGTGTGCGTCCTCGAAGGAAAACGAGACGTCAGAAAGGCAATAGTACCCAGAACTATCGGAGGAAAGCATTATTTCTAATTGATTTGCATCTTCCATCCTCAGGGCAGAGTAAGGAATCTCGAAAGTTTGAACTCCGAAACTTGCGCGTGGCAAATCCTTGTAACCTGAACGTAGAATCGCGCTATTGATAGTCATCTTGATAATACTATCTGCGGCTGTTCCGCAGTGATTCAGGTGAAGGTATGCGCTTCCTTTGCCATAGTCACGCACAGCGTTAGGCACCATGAAATTCACGACCAATCGACTAGCTCCCCGAATTTGGAAAAGCTGATACGGGTCACCCTGTCGATACTGGGAAGAAAGTTGCGTCTTCTCAAACAAAAGCACCGGAGTAAATTGACTTGGATTAATCTGTTCACTCTGCGCGACCATCCGATTAGCCTTGACGTACACGGTTATTTCAACGTCATCAAACCCTACGGTTTTCTGCCCTTGGGCGCTGCACGTAATCGTGCTGTTGTTGCCCGTCCGGAACTGAACGTCGTGCCGTTCGTAGTCACTAACAAATCTTTGCTGACTGGCGGCGGGCACCCTCAGTGCAAATTGCATGTAATTCTTCAACGGCACTACGTTGGGCCCTTGCTCGCTCAGCAGGATCTGCAAGGACCCGAGGAATTCACGAATGGGTAACGAGTGCATGACAAGCTCGGCCATCCCTATGTGGACGCCCGTTCCAACCCTTCCCGAACGATCCACCTGCATGACTTTGACCCGGCTCGATCCGGGCGCAACCTCATTCACGAGAAGGTGATACATGTCGTTGTAGGCGTCCGTGGGGCCGAGTTGGCGAATAGAAAGAGAGATCGGATGGTCTCCCGGATTCGTAAGGTAGATATAGCTGGGCATCGTTATGCCCTCTCAAGTCGAATAGCGATGTCGTCGTAACCTATGGTCGCTTCTCCCGCTATATGCAGCGCATACGTCTTTCCATTCGCGGTACTCAATACCTGATGATCGTTATGGTCGGTGACCCACCTGCACGACTCCTCTCTGGCAACCTGCCATCGCCACCAAATTGCGCTCGTAAGCCCACCACCCACAAGGAGCACCTGCAATGACGCTATGTATTGAGATTCAACAAAGAATGAGAAGTGTGAGATATAAACGCCTTCGTCGACTGCTCGCGCAAGCCTCGCAATCTCAATGCGCTTTTTGGATTTCCCGAGCACGCTATTGGACAGGATTGCGCTGCCGAGGTCAGGGCCAATTTGCTGAAGTGATACAGTAACGCCTTCATCGGCATTCGTGGAGCCGTATACGTAGGTAGTTGCCATCTGACCGCCTCTCCTTTGGCGAAGTCCTACACAACCAGCCAAGCCCCGCTGGATACGATCCTCGCATCTTCGAAGTGTCCGTGAGTCATCTCCTGGAAATCCAGGATTCGACAACGCGGGCCGCCTGCGCGACCGTCAGATCGGCGGTTGGGCGGCATGAGGTTCTTGCTTGGTCGTAGAATCAGATACAGGACCTCTTCAGTCGTCGACTCACCGCCGCGCCATGACCTCGGCACCGCCAGCCCGACCTACGACACAGGCCCTAATTGGAGGACTCCGCCTCTACCGAATGCGTTGGGCGGGGCCCGCGCCTTCCCGCGCCAGCGGTCAGACCGGTCCAGGACAGATGCGCCGCCAGCGCGGTGAGGCCGCGGACCAGCGGCGTCTGCTCGACCGCGCCGAGGTTGCCCTGCGAGCCGACCAGCGCGGTCCCCACTGGCTCGGTCATCGGAGAACAGGTCGTAACGCGTCGAGTCCCGACACGCCCGACGCGACATCTGGTGTTGCCCGCCGGCCATCACCGCCAGATATGGTGTCCCCGCAGCTGGTTCGGCCGCGTCCGTCGGGCGTGGTCGAGGCAAGAGGGAACCCGGTGGAAGTCCGGGACTGCCCCGCAGCGGTAAGTGGGAACGACCGCCGTCATCAGCACTGGGCCACCGGCCTGGGAAGCGACGGCCAGTAGGCGACCGAACCGGTCCGGCCCGCGAGTCCGAAGACCTGCCAGCGCGCCGTGCGCTGCCGCGCGCGGCGGTCGAAGGTCGCGCGGGACGACCGACGCCAGCAGCCGGGCCGGCCGTGCGTGCCGGGCCCGTTGGCGTTCCCCCGCGCGGCCGAGGCCATCGGTGACAGCGAGGGAGAGGTCATGACGGTCGTGCAGGAGAGTCCCCGGCCCGGCGTCGCCGGGCCGGAGCAGCGCCGGCTGGCGATGCGGGTCCGCAAGCGCGACGGCGACACCGAGCCGGTGGACGTCAACCGGATCGTCCGGGCGGTCGAGCGCTGGGTCGCCGACCTGGACGAGGTCGATCCGCTGCGGGTCGCCACGAGGACGATCAGCGGGCTCTACGACGGGGCGAGCACCGCGGAGCTGGACCGGTTGTCGATCCAGACCGCGGCGGAGCTGATCGGCGAGGAGCCGCAATATTCCCGGCTGGCCGCCCGACTGCTGGCCGCGTACGTGGACGAGGAGGTCCGTGGGCAGCAGGTGACGCGCTTCAGCGAGTCGATCGCGTACGCGCACGGGCTGGGGCTGATCGGCGACGACACCGCCGCGTTCGTGGCCCGCCACGCCGACGCGCTGGACGACGCCGTGGACCCGGCCGGCGACCTGCGGTTCGAGTACTTCGGACTGCGTACGGTGGCGGACCGCTACCTGCTGCGGCACCCGGAGTCGCGGCTGGTGGTGGAGACGCCGCAGTACTGGCTGCTGCGGGTGGCCTGCGGGCTGTCCCACACCCCGGACGAGGCGGTCGGCCTCTACCGGCTGATGTCGAGCCTGGCCTACCTGCCCAGCTCCCCCACGCTGTTCAACTCGGGCACCCGGCACACCCAGATGTCGTCATGCTTCCTGGTGGACTCCCCGCGCGACGAGCTGGACTCGATCTACGAGCGCTACCACCAGGTGGCGAAGCTGTCGAAGTTCTCCGGCGGCATCGGCATCTCCTGGTCGCGGGTGCGCGGCCGGGGCGCGCTGATCCGGGGCACCAACGGGCGCTCGAACGGCATCGTGCCGTTCCTGAAGACGCTCGACGCCGGGGTGGCGGCGGTGAACCAGGGCGGCCGGCGCAAGGGCGCGGCCTGCGTCTACCTGGAGCCGTGGCACCCGGACGTGGAGGAGTTCCTGGAGCTGCGGGACAACACCGGCGAGGAGTCCCGGCGGACCCACAACCTGAACCTGGCCAACTGGATCCCGGACGAGTTCATGCGCCGGGTCGAGGCGGACGGCGACTGGTCGCTGATCGACCCCTCCGACGCGCCGGAGCTGCCCGACCTGTACGGCGAGGCGTTCGACGCGGCGTACCGGGCGGCGGAGAAGAAGGCGGTGCGCACCGTGCGGGCCCGCGACCTGTACGGGCGGATGATGCGGACGCTCGCGCAGACCGGCAACGGGTGGATGACGTTCAAGGACGCCGCGAACCGGCTGTCCAACCAGACCGGCGAGCCGGGGAACGTGATCCACCTGTCCAACCTGTGCACCGAGATCCTGGAGGTCAACGACGACGCCGAGACGGCGGTGTGCAACCTCGGCTCGGTCAACCTGGGGGCGCACGTCACCGCCGACGGGGTCGACTGGGAGAAGCTGCGGGCCACGGTACGCACCGCGGTGGTGTTCCTGGACCGGGTGATCGACATCAACTACTACCCGGCCGCGCAGGCGGCAGCCTCGAACCCGCGCTGGCGGCCGGTCGGGCTGGGCCTGATGGGCCTCCAGGACGCGTTCTTCACGCTGCGCCTGCCGTTCGACTCGGCGAAGGCGATGGAGCTGTCCACCCGGGTCCAGGAGGAGATCCTGCTGACCGCGCTGGAGACCTCCGCCTGGCTGGCCGAACGGTTCGGGCCGCATCCGGCGTACGACCGGACCCGGGCCGCGAAGGGCGACCTGCACCCGGACCTGTGGGGTGCGGCGCCGACCCAGGTCGACCGGTGGGCGGCGCTGCGGGGCCGGATCGCCGCGCACGGGCTGCGCAACTCGCTGCTGGTGGCGATCGCGCCGACCGCCACCATCGCCTCGATCGCCGGCTGCTACGAGTGCATCGAGCCGCAGGTGTCGAACCTGTTCAAGCGCGAGACCATGTCCGGCGAGTTCCTCCAGGTCAACACGTACCTGGTGCGGGAGCTGAAGGCGCGCGGGCGGTGGACGCCGGAGGTCCGCGACCGGATCAAACGGGCGGAGGGCTCGGTACAGGGCATCACCGAGCTGCCGGCCGAGGTGCGGGAGCTGTTCCGGACCGCGTGGGAGCTGCCGCAGCGGGCGCTGATCGACCTGGCCGCCGCGCGGGCGCCCTACGTCGACCAGTCGCAGTCGCTGAACCTGTTCCTGAGCGCGCCGACCATCGGCAAGCTCTCCTCGATGTACCGGTACGCCTGGAAGGCCGGGCTGAAGACCACGTACTACCTGCGGTCCCGCCCCGCCACCCGGATCCAGCAGGCCACCGTCGCGCCGGTGCTCGCCCCGGTCGTCGCGGACGACGCGGCGGCGGCCTGCTCCCTGGAGAACCCCGAGAGCTGCGAGGCCTGCCAGTGACCACGATCCCCGACACCCGACCGATGCTGCTCGACCCGGGCATGGACCTGACCCTGCGCCCAATGCGCTACCCGCACTTCTTCGACCGGTTCCGGGACGCCATCCGCAACACCTGGACGGTCGAGGAGGTGGACCTGCACGCCGACCTGGCCGACCTGGAGAAGCTCTCGCCGGCCGAGCGGCACCTGGTGTCCCGGCTGGTGGCGTTCTTCGCCACCGGCGACACCATCGTCGCCAACAACCTGGTGCTCAACCTCTACCAGCACGTCAACTCGCCGGAGGGGCGGCTCTACCTGTCCCGCCAGCTCTTCGAGGAGGCGGTGCACGTCCAGTTCTACCTGAACCTGCTGGACACCTACGTGCCGGACGAGCGGGAACGGTTCGCGGCGTTCGCGGCGGTGGAGAACATCCCCTCGATCGCCCGCAAGGCGGAGTTCTGCTTCCGCTGGATCGACTCGGTCCACGCGCTGCGGGAGCTGCGCACCCGCGAGGATCGCCGGGCGTTCCTGCTCAACCTCATCTGCTTCGCCGCGTGCATCGAGGGGCTGTTCTTCTACGGCGCGTTCGCCTACGTCTACTTCCTGCGCTCCCGGGGGCTGCTCAACGGGCTGGCCTCCGGCACCAACTGGGTGTTCCGCGACGAGTCGATGCACATGGCGTTCGCGTTCGACGTGGTGGACACCGTACGCGCCGAGGAGCCGGAGCTGTTCGACGCCGAACTGGAACGGCAGGTCCGGGACATGCTCGCCGAGGCGGTGGAGTGCGAGGCGCAGTTCGCCGCGGACCTGCTCGACCAGGGCGTCTCCGGGATGTCGCCGGCCGACATGCGCCAGTATCTGCAACACGTGGCGGACCGGCGGCTGGCCGCGCTCGGCATCGCGCCGATGTACGGCAGCGGCAACCCGTTCGCGTTCATGGAGTTGCAGGACGTGCAGGAGCTGTCGAACTTCTTCGAGCGGCGGGTGTCGGCGTACCAGGTCGGGGTGACCGGCAGCGTCACGTTCGACGACGACTTCTGACCCCGGGCCCCGTCCCGGCCGCGGTCCGCGGCCGGGACGGGGACCTCCCGGTACGCGCATGCGCGTATCGCCCGCGTCGCCCCCGATCCGCACAGTTGTCTGCGCCGATCCCCGCCCGGGCGTCGGCGGACGAGGGGGAGACGCACCATGAAACGGATCCGTCGACGGCTGCGGCCGTTCCTGGCGGCGGCACTGGCCACGGTGGTCGGGGTGGCCGTCACCGCCGCGCTGCCGGCCACGCCGGCCGTGGCGAGCTACGGCTCCACGGTCACCGTCACGGCCGACGAGATGCACACCACCGAGTGCCTGGACCGGGTCTGGCTGGTCGTCTGCGACCCGCCGGAGCTGTTCGGCGTCGCGATCATCACGCAGGACGACGGCCAGCAGCAACGCTGTGAGATGGCGCTGCCGGCGGCCGCCGGCACGGACATCGTCGGCGACCGCACGGTCTGCGCCGGGCGGTCGGTCACCGGCAACTTCCGGGTCACCTTCGAGCTGTGGGAGGACGACTCCACCGAGGGCGGCAGCCGCGAACAGGCGGACCTGAACCCGGGCGCCGCGAAGGACTGGGCGACCACGAACCTGCTCGGTGGCCGGGCCGGGGTGTCCCGGTGGGCCACCAGCGGTGGACCGTCGCGGGCGATCTTCACGGTGAGCGTCGCGCCCCGGCCGACCACCGTCACCATCTCGTCGCCGCCACCGACCGGCACGCCGCGCGAGTTCGACCCGCGGCTCGGCGAGCGGCTGATGATCAGCGGATCGCTGTCGGTGCCGTCGGCGCTGCGGTTCACCGTCACCTCGCAGGCGACCGGGGCGTCGTTCGTGCTGGCCGAGGCGTCGTTCTACGGCGGCGTGTTCAACGTGGACTGGGACGGCCGCTGGTCCGACGGGTCGTACGCCGCCGTGGGCGGGTACACGATCACCGTCGTCGACCCGGTCGACGCCGCCTCGGCGCGGACCACCCAGGCCCGGGTCGTCCAGCGGGTCAACCTGGCGATCACCAGCATGACCAGCCAGCCGGCCACGAACTGGCAGTACCGCAGCGGCCCGATCGTGGTGAGCGCGGTGGCGACGGCCGCCGGCACCTTCCGGATGCGGGTGCTGCGCGGCGGCGTCGAGGTGTTCCGCAGCGCCGACCAGCGCCGCGCCGCCGGCCCGATCTCGTTCACCTGGACCGGCCGGCACGCCGACAGCTCCTGGGCCACCCCCGGCAGCTACGTCTTCACCCTGGAGGGCACCGCCGACGACGGGCGATCGTTCCCGGCCACCTCCCGTACCGTGCCGGTCAGCGACCCGCCGCCCGGCCTGGAGGTGTACGCGCTGGCCGAGCCGGGCGTCCCGGCGGTCAACCCGCAGGCCGTGCCCGGCACGTCGATCCGCGCCAAGGTGGTCGCCGCCGACCACACCGCCCGGCCGGCGGCCCGGATCACGGTGGAGATGAGTCCGGCCGGTTGGATCGGGCGCCCGGTGACGCTCGCGCCCCGCGTGGTGAAGACGTGCGAGCAGGTCGACGAGTGCCAGGCGGTGATCCCGGCGGACATCCTGGCCGGCGCGGCGGTCGCCTACCGGGTGACCGCCAGCGAGGCGGACGGGGTGCCGGAGATGCGCACGGCGGTGGCGGACTGGCGGATCACCGACCTGAATCCGCCCAAGCCGTCGCAGACGCCGGGGGTGACCCTGGTGCCGCTGTGGCGGGCCAGCGTGCCGGCGGTGGTGGACGCGGGCGGGCGGGTGAACACCCGACCGCTGAACCAGACCATCGACGTGGCGTACGCGCCGGGCACCGGCTACGACACGTCCACCCTGGACGGCGCGCGGCAGTTCGGCAACGCGGTGGACGACAACGCGTGGCAGTTGCTGGGCATCCGGTCGCGGGTGTTCCCCAGTTCGATCGGCACGCACTGGTCGCAGGTGGGGATCTGGGTGCAGAACGTGCCGGTCGAGGTGACGGTCAGCCCGGACGGCGACGCGTTGTGCCGGCGCGGCGCGTTCAGCCCGGTCAGCTTCGCCGAGACCAACGGCGTGCTGCACACCGTCAACTGCCGGGACAACGCCTCCGGCACCGTGTTCAGCGCCGACTCGTCGATAGTGGGCTGGCACGAACTGCACCACAGCGCCTACCACGAGGGCGACGAGTACTGCTGCGACGGCGGCTACTGGTACGGCGAGGGGAAGAACACCTACCACTCGCTGACGGACTGCCGGCGGGGTGGTTCGGACGCGGGCACCTGCAACGAGATCACCGACGGCGTGACCCCGACCGGTTGGTGGCGCAGCGACGGCCCGATGGCCGACGTCATGATCGACAACTCGGTCGAACGAGCCGACGACATCCGGGCCGCCGAGGCGACCTTCGCACGATGCGGGAGAGGGCAATGCTGAACCGACGTCTCCGTACCCTGGTCGTGGCCGCGTTGGCGCTGCCGTTCCTGGGCGCCGTGGAGGTCGCCTCGCCGGCCGCGCCGACCGCGGCCGGCGCGGCGCCGGTGGTGCCGGCGCCGACCGTCGACCCGGCGGACCCGACCACCGGCACCCACCTGCGGCTCGGGCTGCGCGTGTCGGCGCGGTCCGCCACCCCGAACCTGCTGGAGATCGACAGTGGCTTCGCCTCGTCGCTGCGCGACTCCGGCGGGCCGTTCCAGCTCGTGGTGCGCGACGCCGCCGGGACGGTGCTGGACACGCTCACGCCGGACGATCCGCTCGCGGTCCGGGTGTACGACAGCAAGCGGAACGCGCACGACACGCCTCGGGTGAAGGACGCGGACGTGGTGGTGGACCTGCCGGTCGTCGACACCGCGGCCGTGGTGGACGTGGTGCTGGCCGACCGGCGGATCGGCCGGGTCGACATCGGATCGCTGATCCGGGCCTGTCAGGGTGCGCCGCTGCCCTGCGCCACCAGCTAGGGGCGCGGGCCGGGCACCTCCAGGATGCCGAGTTCGACCGCCTTCATGACGGTGGCGACCGGCCCGGAGGTGCCCAGCTTGCGGTGCACGTGCTCCAGGTGCTTGCGGACCGTGCCGGCGGCCAGGCCGAGCCGGCGCGCGGTGGCCGCCACGGTCAACCCCTCGGCGATGCCGCGCAGCACCTCGACCTCCCGCCCGGTCAGCGTCGCGCCGGGCGCGGTGGTCCCGGCGGGCAGGCAGGCGCGCCGGTGCACGGCGATCAGCGCCGGTTGCAGACGGGTGAGCAGATCCATCTCGCGCGGGTCGAACGCGCGGTCCCGGTTGAACTGGTACCAGCGCAGCACCGGCGTCGGACCGACCACCACCGTGACCGTGTGCGCGCCGATGCCGCGCGGCGCGAGCACCTCACGGTAGAGCCCGTGCCGCCGCCACTGCCGCTCCGACAGCACATCGGTCACCTGCATCGGCGTCCCCGGGTAGGGGTGCGACCGGCGGACGGTCGGCGCGAACAGCGGGTGGTCGGTCACCTGGTGGTGCATCTGGCGCACCAGCGTCCGGTCCACCGGCCGGTCGGTGGCGAGACCGGGCGGGCGCAGCGTGGCCAGGTCGAGCTCGGCGTAGGTGGACAGCTCGCTGTGGAGCCGGCGGGCGACCGCGGTCAGCACGGTGTCGACGAGCGCGGGGCCCCGCAGCGCCCCGATCCCGGTCGCCACCTCGCGTATCCACGCCTGGTCCGCCGCGGCGGTGGGAAGCGTCACGTGCCGACCCTAGGAGCCAGCATGGGATTCCCAGGTCGGCAAGCCGACACCGGTCGCCTTCCCCACACCGCGCCGACCGGGTCAGGCCACCGGGCTCTCACCCGGCAGCGCCCGGGCCCGGACCCGCCCCATCAACGCCACGATGGCCAACGCCAGCACGGCCACCACCACGAACGCGGTACGCAGGTCCAGCGCGCCGGCGAGCAGGCCGATCACCGGCGCGGCGAGCAGCGCCCCGGGCCACTGCCCCATCGCCACCACCGAGACCCCCTCGCCGGAGGTCAGGCCGGGCTGCTCGCCGGCGAAGCCGAGCACCGTGGGGGTCACGCAGGCCAGCCCGAAGCCGAGCAGCGCGAACCCGGCCATCACCGCGGCGGGATGGGGGTACGCCACCGGCAGCGCCACGCCGACGGCGGCGACCAGCGCGGACGCCCGGACGAAGCGGACCCGCCCGATCCGGCCGGCCAGCCGGTCGCCGAACAGCCGGGCCACGGTGGCGGCCAGCGAGAGGCAGGTGTACGTGGCGGCGGCCAGCACCGCCGCCGCGCCGGCCACCTCGGTCGCGTAGAGCGCGCTCCACTGCGCGCCGGCCATCTCGACGAACGAGGCGAGGAACGCGATCACCGCGAGCAGCAGCAGCTGCGGGGTGAACCGCTCGCGCAACCCGCGCCGGGCCTCGCCGTCCTTCGTCTCCTGCCGGGGCGTGTCCGGCAGCCAGCGGTGCGTGCCGACCAGCAGCACGCCCAGCAGGACGCTGGTGACCGCCATCTGCGCGGACGGGGACAGCCCGACCGCGGCGGCGGCGGTGCCGCAGAGCCCGCCGGCCAGCATGCCGATGCTGAAGCCGGCGTGGAACGTGGACAGGATCGGCCGCCCGTAGCGCTTCTGCACCTCGACCGACTGGGCGTTCATCGGGGTGGCCAGCAGGTTCGCCGCGAAGCCCCAGACCGCGAGCCCGCAGACCAGCGCCACCACCGTGCCGGAGGCGGCCAGCAACGGCGCGTTGACCAGGATCAGCGCGGCCCCGGCCAGCGCCAGCCGGCGGGTGTTGATCCGGCTGATCAGCACCGCGACCACGACCAGGGAGACCAGCTCCCCCGCGTTGGTGGCGATGTTGGCCAGGCCCCAGCCGGTGTTGCCGACGCCGACCGCGTCGCGGACGTCCGGCACGCGGGCGGACCAGCCACCGATGGCCAGGCCCATGATGACGAAGAGCAGCGTCACCGACCAGCGGGCCCGTACCACCGGCCGGGGCACCGGCGGCGTGGGTGACCCGGTCGGGTGCGGATGCGTCGAGGTGTCCGTCATGGTCGTCGTACCTCTCTCGGATCGGTGCCGGTCAGTGTCCTACCCCGTGGCGTGGTCGAGGAAGCACGCACCGTCAGGCAGGCGCAGCCGCGCCGGGGACAGGTCGGGGTCGACGACGAGCGCCGACACCACCGCCAGGTAGTCGTCGATCAGGCCCCGCACGAGGTCGTCGTCGAAGACGCCCCGGTTGCGGATGACCACGCCGCCGGCGCGGTCGTCGTCCACCACGACGATCGGCGAACCCCGCTTCACCCAGACCGGCAGGCAGTCCGGCGGCACGTCCGCGGCGAGCACCGGGGGCGGGGTGCCGGGGGCGGGCCGGGCGGTCACGTCGATCGGCTCCACCCGCAGCTCCGGGCAGTGCAGCACCGGCGAGGCGGACGCGGCCGACTGGAACCAGGCGTCGAACAGGTGGTTGTCCGGCCACGGGCGGACGTGCGGGAAGTCGGGTCGGACCGCGCGGGCCACGCGGTGGAACGGCGCCGCGTGGTCGATGGCCCCGGCCAGCGCGGCGTGCGCGGCGGTGACCACGTCCCGCATCGGCGCGTCCGGATCGACAGTCGCCGGCAGGTAGACGTTGTTGGTGAACTGCCCGATGAGCTGCCGCGCCAGCGGGCTCTCCCGGCCCAGCGTGGTGGTGCCGAGCACCACCCGCCGTCGGCCGGCCCGGCGCGACAGCAGCACCAGGTAGGCGGCGAGCAGCAGCACGTACGGGCTGGTCCGGGCCGCCCGGGCGGCCGGGCGCAGCCGCGCGGTGACCTCGGGCGGGAACGCGAACCGGGTGGCCACCTCGGCGCTGAGCGGCACGTCCGGGGCCGGCGGCGACGCCGGGAAGAGCTGGTACGGCTCCACCGGCCGCAGCCGGTCACGCCACCAGCCGGCCCGGGTGGCGGCGTCGATCCCGCCCCCCGTCAGCTCCGTCTCCTGGAGCGCGGCGAGGCCGGCGAAGTCCACGCCCAGCGGCGGCTGCGGATCGGCCGCGCCGAGCCGGGCCGCGTACGCGTGGCACAGGTCCTCCACGAACACCCGGCAGGACCAGCCGTCGGAGACCATGTGGAAGAAGCAGAGCGCGAGCACGTGCTCGGTCGCGGAGAGCCGGACCAGCGCGGCCCGCCACAGTGGCGCCCGGCCCGGGTCGAACGCGTCGTTGCGGTGCGCGTACGCGATCTGCTCGACGCGGGCCTGCTGCTCGTCCGGCGGCAGGCCGGACAGGTCGACGTACTCCAGGGGCGAGTCGACGTGCGGCAGGATCGTCACGGCCGGCTCGGTGCCGACGCGGTCGAACCGCATCCGCAGCGCGTCGTGCCGGTCCACCACGTCCCGCATCGCCTGCCGCAGCACGTCGACCCGCAGCGTGCCGGCCAACCGGCGGAACTCCACCACCACGAGCCGGGCGTCGCCGGGGCGGGCCGGGTCGAGCGCGGTCATGAACTCCCACATCATCTGCTGGCTCGGCGCCAGCGGCAGCGTCGTCGGCACGGTCGCCTCCTCAGGCCGCCACCGGCTGCGCCGGCGCCGGGTCGACAGGTTGGTAGTCGGCCTCGTCCGGCGCGCGGAAGCCGGTGAAGAGCAGGTCGGGCCGGCCCAGCCGGAGCGCGGTGACGAACGCGGCACCGTCGAAGAGCGTCTCGATCGCCGCGCAGGCCACCGACTCGGCCACCGCCCGCGGGCCACGGTCACCGCCGAGGCGGCCGGGCGTCTTCGCGGCGATCACGGCGGCCGCGACGGCCGGCACCGCGAGCAGGCTGCGTCCGCCGCTGCGCCGGGCGGTCAGCAACCCGGCCAGCGCGGTCACGGCGAGCGTGCTGGCGGTGTTGAGCACGAACCGGCGTCGGTGCGGGTGGGCCAGGCAGAGCCACTGCTCGGAGCGCCCGTACGTGGTGAACCGGTAGGCCACCGCGCGGAACGTGTCGGCGACGCCGGTGTCGTGGGTGACCACGCCGTCCGGGTCGGCGAGCAGCACGTACCCGGCGTCGGTCAGCAGCAGCCCGAGGTGCAGGTCCTCGCCGCCCAGCGGCATCGGGGAGTCCTCCGGGAACCCGCCGACCGCGTCGAACGCGGCGCGCGTCAGCGCCAGGTTCGCACTGGCGCCCCAGGAGACCCGCTCGTGGTGCAGCGGCCGGGTCAGGTCGCCGAGCAGCAGGTAGGAGCGGCGCATCACGCGGAAGAAGGCGGAGTCGCCGGGTTCCACCAGCACCGGGCCGGTGACGCCGGCGACCTCCTCGCCGCTGGCCCGCAGCCGGGCCGCGTACCGGGTGATCAGGTCGGCCGGCACCCGGCAGTCGGAGTCGGTGAAGAGCAGCAGGTCGTACCGGGCGTGCCGGACGCCGAGGTTCCGCTTGGCGCCGACGTGGCGGGGCCCGCGCACGTAGCGGGCGCCGTACTCGGCGCAGGCGGCGCGGTGCGCGGCGGCCGCGGCGGGGGCCGAGTCGTCGACCACCACCACCTCCACCGGCTCCGGGCAGTTCGGGGCGGCGTCGCGCAGGCTGCGCAGTTGGCGGCGCATCTCCGGCACCCGGTCCTTGACCGGGATGACGACGGAGACGCCGCGCGTGACGGCACGGGGTTCGGTCGGTTCGCCCACGGGCGATACGGATCGGCTCATGCCCCGAGCGTCGGCCACCGTGATACAACGCCGATACACGGCGGCGGGCGGCGCGGGTACCCGCCGTGTACCGCCGATGTATCGACGAGCATCAAGGTCGTTGGCATGACGACCTCCATCCCCCTCGACCGGCGGCTCGCCGTCGACGGCGGCCGGCCGGTCCGCCCGCCGGACCGGCCGTGGCCACGCTGGCCGATGCCCGCACCCGACGCCGCCCGCAACCTCTCCGCCGTGCTGCACGGCGGGCGGTGGGCGATCAGCAGTCCCGCCGTCGGCGACGGCATGCTGTTCGAACGCCGCTTCGCCGCCGACTTCGCCCGCTACGTCGGCACCCGCCACTGCGTACCGGTCGACCACGGGTCCAGCGCGCTGGTGGTGGCGCTCGAATCGCTCGGCCTCGGCTACGGCGAGACCGTGCTCGTGCCGGCGCTGACCTGGACCGCGTCCGCCACCGCCGCGCTGCGCGCCGGCCTGGTGCCGGTGCTGGTCGACGTCGACCGCGACACCGGCTGCGTCGGGCCGGACGACCTGGACCTGTCGGTGGACCCACGGGCCGTGGTGGCCGTGCACTGGGCCTCGAACATGGCCGACATGCCGGCGCTCGACGCGGTCACCCGGCCGCGCGGCATCTCGGTGGTGGAGGACTGCGCGCAGGCGCACGGCGCCACCTGGCAGGGCCGCCAGGCCGGCTCGTTCGGCCGGCTCGGCTGCTTCAGCTTCCAGCACGGCAAGGTCCTCACCTGTGGTGAGGGCGGGGCCGTGGTCACCGACGACGACTCGCTCGCGCCGGTGCTGGAGGAGCTACGGGCCGACTCGCGCCGCTACCGCGGTGACCGGACGCCCCCGGGCGAGCTGGACCTGGAGGAGAGCGCCGGGGTGCAGGGCGCCAACTTCTGCCTGGGCGAGTTCTCCGCCGCGGTGGCCTGCGCCCAACTGGCCACCCTGGACGTGCAGCACACCGTGCGCAACCACAACTACCGGCTGCTCGCCGACCTGCTGGCCGACGTCGACGGCGTCCGGCTGCTGCAACCGGCGGCGGCGCAGACCCGCATCTCCATCTACGAGGGCACGATCGTCCTCGACGAGCTGCCCACCGGCATGGACAACGCCGACGTGGCCGCGGCGCTCACCGCCGAGCTGGGCAAGCGGTTCTACTGCACGGACGAGCCGCTGCACCGCAGCCGGCTGCTCCAGCCGTGGACCAAGCCGCTGCTCGCGCCGCTGGCCGAGCGCTTCGCCGCGATCCACGCCGACCGCGCGTACCCGAACACCGAATGGCTCGCCGCGCACACCGTCCAGACCCACCACAGCACCTTCCTCGGCAGCGAGCAGGACATGCACGACGTGGCCGCCGCCATCGCCAAGGTGCTGGCCCGCTGATCGGCGCCACCGTCGGCGCACCCACCAGAAGGGACCTTCCCGTGACCGTCACCCAGCGTGAGACCTCGCACAATCCGACCCCCGACGCCGACGGACCTGTCGGCGTGTGGCTCAACGGCGCCCGCGGCTCGGTCGCCACCACCGCGATCACCGGTCTGCTGGCGCTGCGCGCCGGCATGACCGCCTCGACCGGCTGCGTCACCGACACCGGCATGCTGCGCGACGCGCCGCTGGCGGACTGGACCGATCTGGTCGTCGGCGGGCACGACATCGTCGACACGCCGTTGGAGAAGAAGGCCGAGTCGCTCGTCGACTCCGGGGTCATCCCGGCGGCGGTGCTCGCCGCCGTGCGGGGCAGCCTGCCGCAGGTCGAGAACGACCTGCGCACCGGGTACGACGCGCGCACCGAGACCGGACCGCTGGCCGACGTGATCGACCGGCTGGCCGGCGACATCGAGGAGTTCCGCACCCGCCACGGCCTGTCGCACGTCGTCGTCATCAACGTGTCGTCGACCGAGCCGCCCGTCGACCACCGGCCCGAGCACGACGACCTGGACGCGCTGACCCGCAGCCTGGCCGACCCGGCGGACCGGGTGCTGCCGGCCAGCTCGGTGGTCGCGTACGCGGCGTTCCGCGCCGGGTGCGGCTTCGTCGACTTCACGCCGTCGACCGGGGCCCGGCTGCCCGCCCTGGAGATGATGGCGCAGCGCGAGCGGGTGCCGTTCGCCGGCTCCGACGGCAAGACCGGGGAGACGCTGCTGCGGACCGCGCTGGCGCCGATGTTCACCTGCCGCGCGCTGCACGTGCTCTCCTGGGCCGGGGTCAACCTGCTCGGCGGCGGCGACGGCGCCACGCTGGAGGACCCGCGCAACGCCCGGAGCAAGTTGAGCTCCAAGTCGGGCGTGCTGCCGGCGCTGCTCGGTGAGCACGTCACCGCGCCGCTGCACATCGACAACGTGCCGGACCTCGGCGACCACAAGACCGCCTGGGACCACGTCTCGTTCGAGGGCTTCCTGGGCGTCCGGATGTCCATGCAGCTCACCTGGAGCGGCGTCGACTCCACGCTGGCCGCCCCGCTCGTGCTCGACCTGGCCCGGCTGACCGCCGCGGCGCACCGGGCCGGCCACGTGGGACCGATCGAGGAGCTGGGGTTCTTCTTCAAGGACCCGATCGGCAGCGACGAGCACGCCCTCGCCGAGCAGGCGCAGGCGCTCTCCGCCTGGGCCAACGGGCTGGACGGCCGTTCCGGCAGCTGACCTCTCCCCCGGGCGGGGGGGGGGGGGCGGCCCGCCCGCCCGCGCCCGCCCCCCCCGCCCCGGGGGGGGGGGGGCGCCCGGGGCCCCCCCCCCCCGCGCGGCCCGCCCCCCGCCCCCCCCGCGCGGGGGGGGGCGCGGCCCCCCCGCGCGGGCCCGCGGGGGGGGGGGGGGCGCCCGGCCCCCCCCCCCCCCCCGGGGCGCGGGCGCCCCCCCCCCCCGCCGGCGGCCCCCACCCCCTGTATCCGCTTCGAGGAGCCCCCCATGTCCCCACACGTCCGGAACGCGCCCGACCCGCCGACCACGGATCCGGTGTGGACACCGATCCTGACCGACCTGCGCGCGACCGCGCTGGACTGCCTCCAGACGAGCTTCGCGCTGCTGGCCGACCACGCGAACGGAGCCGGCAGCCACCTCGCTCTCGGCGCCCGCTACGGGTTCTACACCCGGGAACGGGACGGCCTGGTCACCGTCGAGGCCACCTCGGACGACCGGGCCGCCGAGGCGGTCGACCTGCTGGGCCTGCGGGTCGAGGGCCGGTGGGTGCAGCTCGACGGCCGGCAGGTGCGCCGGTTGTGCGGCCCGGGCCAGCCGCTCTACGTCACCGCGGACGCGTACGACCTGCCGTGGTGCCCGTACCACGGGCACGAGCGCATGCGGCACAGCTTCCTGGTGGCGTCCGCCGACGCCGGCGAGGTGACAGTGGTCGACGCGTACCACAACGACACCGCCTGGGGCGCGGCCCGGCCGGGCGTGTGGCGGCTGCCCACCGCCCGGTTCGACGCGGCGCTGGCCGGCGGCGCGCACACGCTGGCGGTGGCCGCCCACCCGGCGCCGGCGATCGACGTGCCGGCCATGCTCGCCGGGAACGCCGACCGGGCCCGCCGGGCCCGCCCGGAGATCGCCGGCTACCTGGCCCGGATGGGCGCCACGCTGGACACGGTGGCCGGCCTGCACCGCCTCGTGCTCGACGTCTGGCTGCTGGCCCGCGCCCGCGACCTGCACGAACAGTGGCTCGCCACGGTCGCGCCGGACGCCGCCGCCGCGCTGGCCGACCAGGGCCCGCGCTGGCAGCAGCTCGCCACCCGTAGCTACGTCGCGCTGCGACGCGCGCAGGCGGGACGGCCCGCCGCGCCGGAGCTGGCGGACGCGCTCGGCGCGCTGATCGCCGACCACCTCGCCGCGCTGGAGTCGATCGCCGGTCCGGCCACCCCGGCCGGCGGCGACGGGGTACGCGCCGCGGTGCTCGGCGCGCTCGGCGACACCCTGCACCTGGACGGCTCCGAGCTGCGCGCCACCGACGTGCTGCGGGAACTGCCCGGCTTCGACTCGTTCCGGCTGGTCGACGTCATCGACCGGGTCGAGCGACGGCTCGGCGTCGAGGTGCCGGCGACCGCGCTCTCCGCCGCCGACCTGCGCGACGTCGGCTCGCTGTGCGCCATGTTCGGCGCCGCCGCCGGAGGTGCCCGATGACCGGCGAACTGCTGTCCGACCTGCTGGACCGCACCGCCGCCGCGCGCCCCGACGCGCCCGCCGTCGACGACGGCACCGCCTGCCACACGTACCGGGCGGTCCGGACCGCCAGCCTGCGACTGGCCGGCTGGCTGCGCGCCACCGGTGTGCGGCGCGGCGACCGGGTGCTGGTCGCGCTCCCCACCGACGCCGGCCTGCCGGCGCTGCTGTACGCGGTCGCCCGCACCGGCGCGGCGTTCGTCGTGGTCCGGACGCCGGCCCCCGAGGTCGCCCTGGCGCACGTGTTGGACGACGCGGAACCGGCGCTGGTCCTCACCGACGACGGCGTCCTCGGCGACCTGTCCCGGGCCCGGCGCGTGCCGGTGCGCGGCGCCGCCGAGCTGGCCCGCGCGGCGGTGACCGGCGACGACGACGCGCCGGCCGGCCCGGTACCGCTCGCGGTCGACCCGGTCTGCCTGATCTACACCTCCGGCAGCACCGGCATGCCGAAGGCGGTGGTCTCCACGCACGCCCAGGTGACGTTCGCGGTCCGGGCCATCCAGTCGGAGCTGCGCTACCGGCCCGACGACGTGGTGCACGACGTGCTGCCCAGCGCGTTCGACTACGGCCTCTACCAGGTCTTCCTCAGCACCATGGCCGGCGCGCGGCTGCACCTGGGCGACCCCGCCGCGACGGGCGGCCGGCTGCTGGTCAGCCTGGTCGAGTCCGGCGCGACAGTGCTGCCCTGCGTGCCGTCGCTGGCCATCAACCTGCTGCGGCTGCTCGGCCGGCCCGGCGCGCCGCGCCCGCCGCTGCGCCTGGTCACCAACACCGGCGCGGCCATGCCTCCGGAGGTGCTGGCCGGCCTGCGCCGGCTGCTGCCCGACCTGACCGTGCAGCTCATGTTCGGCCTCACCGAGTGCAAACGCGCGGCGATCATGCCGCCGGACGAGGACCTGCGCCGGCCGGGCGCCTGCGGCCGGGCGCTGCCCGGCACCGAGATCTTCACCGTCGACGCGGACGGCCGGCGCCAGCCGGCCGGGGTCACCGGCGAGCTGGTGGTCCGTGGGCCGCACGTGATGGCCGGCTACTGGCGGCGTCCCGAGCTGACCGCGCAGCGGTTCCGGCGCGTGGACGGGCTCTTCCCGCAACTGCACACCGGCGACCACGGCCACCTGGACGCCGACGGGTACGTCCACTTCGCCGGCCGGCGCGACGACGTCTACAAGGAGAAGGGCACCCGGGTCAGCGCCACCGAGGTGGAGGCCGCCGCGTACCGGGTGGACGGCGTGGACGCCGCCGGTGTGCTGCCACCGGCCGACGGCCGCGACGGCGCGACGCTGTTCGTGGTGGCCGCGCTGACGCCCGGCGACGTGCTGCGCCGGCTGCGCGGCCAACTGGAGGAGATGAAGGTGCCGGCGCGGTGCGTCGTGCTGCCCGACCTGCCGCTGACCGGCAACGGCAAGGTCGACCGGCGGGCGCTGGCCCGGCTGGCGGGTGAGCGCCGTGGCTGACCTGCCCTTCGACACCCCGGCCTACCGCTACGACCTGGCCGAGGTACGCGCCAACCACGCCACGCTGCGCGCCGCGCTGCCCGCGCCGAGCCGGCTCTACTACTCGCTCAAGGCCAACCCGCACCCGGCGGTGGTGGCGGCGCTGCATCGCGCCGGCTGCGACGCCGAGATCTGCTCGGCCGGCGAGCTGGCCGCCGCGCTGCGGGCCGGGGTGCCCGGTGACCGGATGCTCTACACCGGGCCCGGCAAGCGCGACGCCGAGGTGGCCGACGCGGTCCGCGCCGGCGTCCGCTGGTTCTCCGTCGACTCGCCGGTCGGCCTGGACCAGGTCGACCGGGTCGCCGCCGCCCACGGCGTCGAGGCGCGCTGCCTGCTGCGGGTCAACGACCGGATGCCGAACCCCGGCCAGGGGCTGACCATGACCGGCGTCGCGTCGCAGTTCGGCGCCGACGTCGACTGGATCGAGGCCGAACCGGAGCGGTTCCGCTCCCGCCCGTCCGCCCCGGTACGCGGGTTCCACCTCTACACCGGCAGCAACGTCGACTCGGTGGACGCGCTGGTCGCGCAGTTCACCGCCGCCGCGACCACCGCCCGTCGGCTGCGCGACCGGCTCGGCATCGAGCTGACCGTGCTCGACCTGGGCGGCGGGTTCGGCGCGCCGTTCGCCCGGCCCGGCCGCAACGCCGACCTGTCCGGGCTCGCCGACTCCGTCGGCGCGGCGCTGGACGGGCTGTTCCCGACCTGGCGCGACGGCACGCCGACCGTGGCGTTCGAGTCGGGGCGGTTCCTCACCGCCACCGCCGGCACGCTGCTGACCCGGGTGCTGGACGTGAAGCGGTCGCAGGGCACGCCGGTGGTGGTGCTGGAGTCCGGCATCAACCACCTGGGCGGGATGTCCGGCCTGCGCCGGCTGCCGCCGCTGGTGCCCGCCCTGCACGCCGCGGACGACCGCGACGGCGAGCCGTTGCGCGCCGCGATCGTGGCCGGGCCGCTGTGCACGCCGCTGGACACCTGGGCGCGCGCCGCGAACCTGCCGGACGTGCGGCCGGGCGACGTGCTCGCCGTGCCGAACGTCGGGGCGTACGGACTCTCCGCCAGCCTGCTGGCCTTCCTCGGCCACCCGGCCCCGGTCGAGGTGGTCTGCGACGGCGACCGGGTCGTCGAGACGTCCCGGCTGACGCTGACCCGGCTGCCCGCCGACCATCCGCACACACGAGAAGAAGGGTGACGTCATGAACACCGAATTCACCGAGCTGCTCCGGCCGTTCCTCAAGTTCGCCGGCCCGGACGAGATCACCGAGGAGTCCCGCCTGCGCGACCTCGGCCTGGACTCGATGCGCGAGATCGAGCTGTTGTTCGCCATCGAGGACACGTTCGGGGTGGCCGTGCCGGACGACAAGCTGGTCGACTCCACGTTCGCCACCGCCGGTGGGCTGTGGGGCGTGATCGACGAACTGCGGACGCCGGTGGGCGGTGGTTCCCGATGACCGCCGCCGCCGGGTACGCCCCGGCCGTGGAGAGCGTGGCCGAGGTGGCGGCGGCGCACGCCGCGACCGCCGACGAGACCGCCGCGTTCCCCACCGAGGCGCTGGCCGCGATGCGGCGTACCGGGCTGCTGGGGCTGCTCGTCCCGACCGCCGAGGGCGGCGCCGGCGGCACGCTGACCGACCTGGTCGACGTCACGCTGGCGCTGGGCCGGGTGGACATGTCGGTGGCGATGGTCTTCGCCATGCACTGCCAGCAGGTCGCCGCCGTCACCGCCTACGGCGGGGAGAAGCTGCGGGCCGAGGTGCTGCCGGCGGTGGCCCGGGGCGAGTGCTATCTCGGCTCGGTCACCACCGAGGCCGGCAAGGGCGGCCACCTGCTGACCGCCGAGTCGGCGCTGACGCACGACGGCGAGATGCTCGGCATCGACCGGGCCGCGCCGATCGTGACCGGCGGCCCGTACGCGGACGCGTTCCTCATCACCACCCGCGCCCCGGACGCCGGTTCGGCGGCGCGGGTGGACCTGGTCTACGCCGCCCGGGACCAGCTCGAGATCGAGGTGACCGGCGGGTGGCGTCCGCTGGGCATGCGGGCCACGCACAGCGTGCCGATGCGGCTGCGCGGCGCGGTGCCGCAGTGGCAGGTGGTCGGCGAGCACGGCGGGTTCCGGGAGATCGCCACCACCGTCTTCGCGCCGCTGGCGCACGTCGGCTGGGCCGCCGCCTGGCTGGGCGCGGCGGCCGGAGCGTACGCGCGGGTGCTGCGGCACGCGCGCAGCGAGGCGGGACGGCGACAGTTCGCCCCCTCCTCGGAGCTGGTGCTGCTGCGGCTGGCCGGGATCCGGACCCGGCTGGACGCGACGCACGCGCTGCTGCGGCACACCGTCTCGGTGGTCGCCGATGCGCCGGACATGTCCGCCACACCGGTGCAGCTGCTGCTCAACACGCTGAAGATCCGCGCGGCCGAGGAGTCGTTCGCCGCCGCGGACGAGCTGGTCGAGCTGGCCGGGCTGCGGCACGGCTACCTGACCGACTCGCCGCTGACGCTGGAGCGGACGTTCCGGGACCTGCGGTCGGCGTCGCTGAACTACGCCAACGACCGGCTGCGACTGGCGAACGGGGCGCTGTCGCTGCGCGACCCGGGGGTGCGTCTTGCCTGAGCCGACGCCCACCGCACCGGCCGGCGACCGCGCCGCGCCGGCCGGCCACCGCACCGCACCGGCCGACGACCACGCCGCACCGGCGGACGACCACGCCGCGCCGGCCGCGGACCGCGCCGCCGGGGAGCCGGCCGCCGGGGTGCGCGCGGCGCTGGCCGGCGTGGACCCCACCGACGCGCGCGCGGTGTGGCGGGCGTTGGGTGCCGGCGGCGTCACCGCGGCCCTCTACCCGGACGGCGACCAGCCCGACCCGGGCCGGCTGTCGGCGCTGCTCACCGAGCTGGACACCCGCTGCCCGCTCGGCGTGACGCTGTCGGTCTGCGTGCAGGTGGCCACCGTGCTGCCGCTGCTGGCCGGCGCGGGCGGGCCGGCGGAGCGGACGCGGCACGCCATGCTGCGCGGCGAGCGCGTGGTGGCGCTGGCCGTCACCGACGCCGCCGGGTCCGGCTCGGACCTGCTCGACGCCACCACCCGGGTGAAGCGGGGCGACGGCGCCGCCACCCTGGACGGCGGGAAGGACTGGATCACCAACGCGACGACCTGCGACGCGGCGCTGGTGCTGGCCCGGCACCGCGAGGCGCGGCACTTCACCAGCTTCTGCTGGGTGCTCGCGCCGGCCGCCGCGCCGGGCGTGACGGTCTCCTCGGCCGGCCGCGCGTTCGCCGGCTCCGGCGTGGGACACCTGCGCTTCGCCGGCGTCGCGCTCGACCCGGACGCCGTGGTCGGCCGGCCCGGCCGGGCGCTGGCCGGCTTCGCCCGGCAGGCCGGCGTGGAACGGCTGGCCGGGGCGCTGTGGGCACGGGCGATGTGCCACCGGCTGCTGGCCGGCCTGCGCGACTGGCTGCGCCGCCGGCCGGCCGCCGAGGGCACGCTCTGGGACCGCCCGGCGGTCCGCGAGCGGTACGCCCGCTGCCTGGTGGCGGTGCGCCAGCTCGACGCGATGTGCGCGCCGCTGCTGGCCGCGACGGACGCCGTCCCGTCCCCGGTGGACGGCATGCTGCTCAAGGTCACCGCCGCCGAGACGGTCGACCGGGTCGCCGCCGAGGCGGTACGCCTGCGCGGCGCGGACGCGTTCCGCGACGGCGGCGAGGCCCAGCTCCGGACCGAGGCGGCCATGTTCGGCATCGCCGGTGGCGCCACCGGCGCGATGCTCGCCGGCATCGCCGACCACGCCGACGACCTGGTCGGCGCCGGGACCTGACCGGCGCCGGTCGACGACAGCACCGACAGCACAGGGAAGGGAGCAACGCCGTGAGTCTCTACCAGTGGTTCCAGCGGAGTGTGGAGCGTGTGCCCGACACGGTCGCGTTGGAGGTCGACGGGGAGTCGGTGACGTACCGCCAGCTGCACGACCTCGCCGGCGGCCTCGCCGGACGCATCCACGCCGAGGTGGGCGGGCGCCCCCGGGCGGTCGGCCTGCTGGCCGCCCGCAGCCTGCCCGCGTACGCCGGTTATCTGGCCGCGCTGCGGGCCGGCGCGGTGGTGGTGCCGCTCAACCCGGCGTTCCCGACCGCCCGCAACACCCGGCTGTGCCGCGACGCCGGGGTGGACGCCCTGGTGGTCGACGCCGCCGGCGCGGCGGTCGCGGCCGACGTCGCGGGCGACGCCGCCACGGTACGGCTCGACGGCACGCCGGCCGGGCCGCCGCCGGAGCCGGCGGTCGGCCCGGACGACGTGGCGTACCTGCTGTTCACGTCCGGGTCCACCGGGCGGCCGAAGGGCGTGCCGATCCGGCACCGCAACGTGGACGCCTATCTCGCGCACTGCCTCGACCGCTGGCCGGTCGGGCCGGGTGACCGGCTGTCGCAGACGTTCGACCTGACGTTCGACCCGTCGGTGTTCGACATGTTCGTCGCCTGGGGCGGCGGCGCCACGCTCGTGGTGCCGCAGCCGGACGAGGTGCTCACGCCGGTGCGGTTCGTCAACGAGCGGCGGATCACCCACTGGTTCTCGGTGCCGTCGGTGGTCTCGCTGGCCCGCCGGATGCGGATGCTCTCCCCCGGCGCCATGCCGGGCCTGCGGCACAGCCTCTTCGCCGGCGAGCAGTTCACCCTGGAGGCGGCGCGCGCCTGGGCGGCGGCGGCGCCGGGCAGTGTGGTGGAGAACCTCTACGGCCCCACCGAGCTGACCGTCACCTGCACCGTCCACCGGCTGCCGGCCGAGCCGGCGGACTGGCCGGCCACCTCGAACGGCACCGTGCCGATCGGCGACGTGCACCCCGACCTGGACGCGATCCTGCGCGACGAGGACGGCACCACCGGCGGCGACGACGGTGAGCTGTGCGTCCGGGGACCGCAGCGCTTCGCCGGCTACCTCGACCCGGCCGACGACGAGGGCCGGTTCGTCACCCATGACGGGCGGCGCTACTACCGCACCGGTGACCGGGTCCGCCGCGAGCACGGCACGCTCGTGCACCACGGCCGCCTCGACGACCAGGTGAAGCTGCGCGGCTACCGGATCGAGCTGGGCGAGATCGAGATGGTGCTGCGCGGCCATCCCGACGTGCGGGACGCGGTGGTGCTGGCGCTCGGCGCGGGCGACGACGTGACGTTGCAGGCGGTCTACACCGGCGCAGCGGGGATCGCCGCCGAGCTGGCCCGCCGCTGCGCGGACCGGCTGCCCGGCTACATGGCGCCGGCCCGGATCCACCACGTGGCCGCGCTGCCCACCAACGGCAACGGCAAGACCGACCGACGCCGGACCGCCGCCCTGGTCGGCGACGCGACCGGCGGGACGAGAGGAGAACGGTGATGACCGGGATCGGCAACGCGGACGAGCAGGAACGAGCCTTCCGCTCGGTGGCCGGGCGCTTCGCGACCGGGGTGGCGGTGGCGACCGCGGTCGGACCGGACGGACCACTCGGCATGACGGTGAACTCGTTCACCACGGTGTCGCTGTCCCCCCGGATGCTGCTGGTCTGCCTGAAGCGGGACTGCCGGCTGCTCGGCGCGGTGCGGCGCACCGGCCGGTTCGCGGTCACCGTGCTCGCCGAAGACCAGCGGGAGGACGCGGCCTGGTTCGCCAGCCGGGGCCGGCCGGCCGGCGCCGAGGGTTTCGCGGGCGTCTCGTACGACGCGGAACGGGAGACCGGCTGCCCGCGGCTGACCGACGGGGTGGCGTACTTCGGGTGCGAGGCGGTGTCGGCCGAGCCGGCCGGCGACCACGCCGTGCTGATGGGGACCGTCCGCGCCGCCGGCCTGCTCCGGTCGACGCCGCCGCTGCTGTTCCTGGACGGCCACTACGCGCGGGTCGCCGCGCGGCGGGAAGCGGAGGTGGCGCGATGAGCGTCGGCGCCGCTCCCGGCGACCTGCGCCACCTGAGCCTGCGCGCGGCGCGGGCCGGGGCCGACGCGATCCGCGTGGCACGCAGCCAGGGCTTCCGCACCGTCCACAAGGGCGGCGCGGCCCAGGACCCGGTGACCACCGCCGACCACGCCAGCGAACGGGCGATCCTCGACCTGCTCGCCCGCGACCGGCCGCAGGACGCCGTGCTGGCCGAGGAGTCCGGGCTGAGCGCCGGCTGCTCCGGCCTGCGCTGGATCGTCGACCCGCTCGACGGCACGTTGAACTTCAGCCACGGGGCCAGCCGCTACGCGGTCAGCATCGCCGTCGCGGCGGACTGCGACGCGGGCGACGGCGACGGCCGGGTGGTCGCGGCCACCATCCTGCAACCGGCCACCGGCGCCTGCCTGGTGCTCGACGGCGACGGCGCGCACGACGGCGACACCCGGGTCGCGGTCGACCGGGACGCGGTGCCGGGGCACGCGTTGGTGGCGTTCGCGGTGCCCAACACGCCCGCTGCCCGGCGGCAGGCGTACCAGGAACTGGTCGGCCTCGCGCCGCGCGTCGCCGACCTGCGCAACTCCGGTTCCACCGTCTGCGACCTCGCCGCGGTGGCCACCGGGGAGCTGGACGCGTTCGTCAGCTTCGACCCGGCGCCGTGGGACGTGGCGGCCGGCACCGCGCTGGTCGAGGCCGGCGGCGGGGTGAGCCGACGGTGGCGCCGGGGCGGGCAGACCGTGTTCGCCACCGGGGCGCCGGCCGTGGTGGCGGCGCTCGCCGACTGGCTGGGCCCGGAGGGCACCGACGAGGAAGGAACAGAGGATGACCAGGAATGACGAGTTCCGGCTGGCGCTGGTGGGCGCGGGGCGGATGGGCCGGCACCACATGCGGGCGCTGGCCGGCCACCCGACGGTCCGGATCACCGGGGTGGTCGACCCGGTGACGGCGGCACGCGCGGCGGTCGTCGCCACCGGGCTGCCCGCGTACCCGAGCGTGGCGGACCTGCTCGCGGACGCCGTGCCGGACGGTCTGCTGGTGACCGCGCCCACCGGCCGGCACGGCGCGCTGGTCGCCGACGCCGCGAAGGCGGGACTGCCGGTGCTGTGCGAGAAGCCGGCCGGCCTGGACGCGGCCGAGGCCGCCGAGGCGGGGCGGGTGGCCGCGACCGCCGGCATCGGCTTCCAGGTCGCCTACTGGCGGCGGTACGTGCCGGAGCTGTGCCGGCTGCGCGCGCGGATCGCCGGCGGCGAGCTGGGCGAGGTCCTGTTCGTGGCCGCGTACCAGTGGGACGGCGAGCCGCCGGCGGCGGCGTTCCGCACCGGCAGCGGCGGGATCTTCGTCGACATGGGCGTGCACGAGTTCGACCAGATCCGGTGGTTGACCGGGCAGGACGTGGTCCGGGTCGACGCCCGGCCGGCCGGTCCGGTCACCGACCCGGCGGTACGCGGCGTCGACGTGGACAGCGCGCAGGCGTTGCTCGGCCTCTCCGGCGGCGGCACCGCGCTCGTCTCACTCGGCCGGCACTTCCCCGGCGGCGACATGGCGGTGGTGGAGGTGTTCGGCACCCGGGGCCACGAACGGCTGACGGTCCTCGACCCGGCGGACGGCGACGCCACCATGCACGCGGCGCTGGCCCGCCAGGCGGAGGACTTCGCCGCGCTGGTCCGCACCGGTCGGTCCGCCGGCGCCGGGGTGGCGGACGCGGTCGCCGTGCTCGACGCGGCGCGGCAGGCGACGGCCCAGCTCACCCTGGGTCATGACGGACACGCCAATCGGTGAGTCTTTTCACCATCTGGGGGCGCGTTATTTCCTAGCCGGAGGTGGGAAATTCCGCCGTCACGACATTGTGGACGGCCCTGCGGAGCGAGGGACTACATCCATGCAGTTCAGTGTTCTCGGTCCGCTGACGGTGTCCGCGGACGACCGGGCGGTCGCGCTGACCGGCACCAAGCCGCGCCTCCTGCTCGCCGTGCTGCTGCTGAGCGCGGGGCGCACCGTCTCCACCTCCCGGCTGGTCGACGGCCTCTGGCCGGACGCGCCACCCGTGTCGGCGGTGCGCAACCTGCGCACCTACGTGCACCGGCTGCGGCAGGTGCTGGACCGCGGCGGCGACTCGGCCGACCGACTGGTCCACGACGGCACCGGCTACCACCTGCGGGTCGACGAGCAGGAGCTGGACCTGCTGCGGTTCCGGCGCCACATCGACGACGCGCGTCGCGCCGCCCGGGAGGACCGGCCGGACGCCGCCGCCGACCTGTTCGAACGGGCGGTCGCGCTGTGGCGGGGGCGGCCGCTGGAGGACCTGCCGGACCTCGGCACCGAGCTGGGCCCGACCGTCACCGCGCTGCGGGAGCAGCACCGGGAGATGACCACCGAACTGACCGATCTGCGCCTGCGGCTGGGCCAGCCGGCCCGGGTCATCCCCTCGCTGCGCGCGATGGTGGCCGAGGAGCCGCTCGACGAACGCCGGCAGGCGCAACTGGTGACGGCGCTGACCATGGAGGGGCGCGTCGCCGAGGCGCTGGCCGCGTACCAGCAGGCCCGGCGCGGCATCGTCGACGAGCTGGGCGTCGACCCGGGGCCGACCCTGCAGAACGCGCTCCAGCACGCGCTCGACGCGGACTCGGCCGAGGCCCGCCCCTCGGTCGGCTGGCCGTCCGTGGTGGCCGGCGCCGGCCCGGCGACGCCGCCGCCCACCCCGCCGGCCGGCCGGCAGGCGCTGCCGATGAAACCACCGTCCCTGGTCGGTCGGGACACCACGGCCAGCCAGCTCCGCGCGATCGCCGAGGGGATCGCCGACTCGGCCGGCGCCGACGGCCACGCCGCGGTCGTGCTGGTCTCCGGCGCGCCCGGCGTCGGCAAGTCGTCCTTCTCCGTGTCCAGCGGCTACGACCTGGCCGACCTCTTCCCCGACGGGCAGCTCTTCGTCAGCTTCGACGGCGGGGACGCCCCACCCCGGGGCAGCGGGGAGCTGATCCGGGAACTGCTGGTCGAGCTGGGCGTGCCGCTGGGCGACGTGTCCGAGGACATCCGGGAGCGCGCCGCGTTGCTGCGCTGCGCGCTCGCCGGCCGGCGGCTGCTGCTCGTCATCGACGACGTGGACTGCGCGCAGCAGGTACGCCCGCTGCTGCCGGGCGCGGGCCGCAGCCTGGTGCTGGTCAACAGCCGGCAGCGCCTGCTGGACCTGGACGTCGGCTGGCGGCTGACGCTCGGCGCGCTGGGCCGGGACGAGGCGGTGGAGCTGCTGGCGTCGCTCGCGGGTGAGCGCCGGGTCCGCGACCAGCCCGAGGTGTTCGGCCGGATCGCCGCCGCCTGCGACCGGTTGCCACTGGCGCTGCGGATCGTCGGCAGCCGGCTGGTCACCCAGCCGGACACGGCGCTGCCCGGCTTCGCGACGCACCTGGAGAACGAGGAGAACCGGCTGGCGGAGATGATCGTCGGCGACATCTCGGTGCGGGACACCATCTCGGTCAGTTACCGGGGGCTGGACGTCGACGCCCGGCACGCGCTGCGGGCGCTGGCCGCCGCCGACGCGCAGATCACCGCGTCGAGCGCGGTGGAGATCCTGCGCCTGCCCCGGTCGCAGGCGAACCGCCTGGTCGAGCACCTGGTCCAGCACAACATGCTGCTGCCGGTCGACTTCGACGGCCCCGGCCAACGCTTCCACCTGCCGGAACTGCTGCGCATCTTCGCGAACGAGTGCGTGTAGGGCGAGGGGGGCGCCGCGGGGGGGGGGGCGCGGCGGGGGCCGCCCCCCCCCCCCCCCCCCCCACCCCCGCACGGGGGGCCCCCGCCCCCCCCGCCGCGGGCGCGGCGGCGGCCGCGC
>NZ_JBISAC010000003.1:522998-569336 GCF_044391475.1 Micromonospora sp. NPDC018662 | reverse complement strand
CGGGGGGGGGGCTGGGGCGCGGGCCCGGGCCACGGGTCCCCCGGGCGGCACGGGGGGGGGGGGGGGGGCGGGGGGGGGGTGGGGGGGGGGGGCCCCGCGGGGGGGGGCCGCGCCGCCGGGGCCCCCTCGACGATCCGCTACTTCAGGAAGCGGTCGAGCGCCGCCTCCATGGTGCCGCTGTCCGGCGCGGCGTACGACTTCATCGTCACCTTGTTGTAGGAGATGAAGCTCGGGCAGCGGGCGGCCGGCGCGGTCACCGTGCCGCCGTCGCCGATCTTCTCGCCGGTCTTCGCGGCGTAGAACGTCAGCGTGTACCGCGAGGAGATGTAGTCGACCGTGACGGCCTTGCCGTCGCTGGCCTTGTACTGGCACTTCTTGGGCGTGCCCTCGCTGCCGTCGACCACCTTGAGGCAGCCGATCACCGACGCGCTGGCGAAGTCCGCCGACTTCACGTAGTACGACTTCTCCGAGCTGAACGACTTCTGCGACCAGAACGTCGGCCGGTCCGGGGCGTTCGAGAAGACGTACGCCTTCGCGCTCGACGGGCCGGTGTACGGGGCGGCGTTGAGGATCGCCCCGCCGTCGCAGACAGCTGACATCTCGCTGGAGTAGCGGGCGGTCAGCGCGTCGTTGTTGGAGGGCTCGTCCGGCCCGGTCGACTCCGGCCCGGACTCGCTCGGGGCGGGCGTCGGGGTGCCGGGGCCGGGGGTCGTGCTGCCCGAGGCGATCGGCGTCGGGTCGTCCTTGTCGTCGCCGCCGAACGCGACGTAGGCGAGCCCACCGCCGCAGCACAGCAGCGTGAGCGTCACCGCCCCGGCGGCGAGGCCGACGATCAGCCCCTTCTTCGACTTGGCCGGCGGCGGGACCGGCGCGAACGGCGCCGGCTGGCCGGGATAGCCGGGCGGCGGCGGGTACGGCGCACCCGGCTGCGCGCCGAACGGCGCACCGGAGGCCGGCTGCGTGCCGTAGGGCGCGCCGGACGCCGGCTGCTGGCCGTAGGGCGCGCCGGACGCGGGCGGCGTGCCGTACGGGGCACCCGACGCCGGCTGCTGGCCGTACGGCGCGCCGGAGGCCGGCTGCTGGCCGTAGGGGGCGTTGGGGTCGGGCTGGTTGCCCCACGCTCCGGCGTTCGGGTCCGGATAACCTCCGTAGGGAGGGTGATTGTCACTCATCTGAGGTTCTTCCACCTGTCGTCCGTGGTTCCGGCGATCAACCACCCCGCAGCGTAATGACGGCTGCAAATCCGCGATCACCGAAGTTCGATCGGTCTTCACCACCGGTGCCGGGGCCGTTCCGGTGCGTGCCCGGCGGGGTGCGCCGCCCGTCCGGCGACCGCACCCCACCAGGCCGAATCCGTTGCGGTGCAACAAGTTCCGGTTCCCGGACCCGACGCCGGGAGCGTCGAGAAGTGTGACGCACACGACACATCGGCGCGGTCAGCGCGGCGCCGGCACCGTGTCCCGCGCCAGCGCCAGCGCGCCGTACAACGCCGCGTCGTCGGCGAAGCGGGAGCGCACCACGTCGGGCGGGTGCGGCAGCGCCTCGGTCAGCCGGTCGACGAGCATCCGCCGGATCACCGCGCTGCGCGTCACGCCGCCGACCAGCACGATCCGCTGCGGGTCGAGCAGCAGGCAGCAGGTCACCAGCGTCCGGGCCGCCTCGTCGACGCGGGCGGCCAGCGCGTCGCGTGCCGCGCCCGGCGCCTCGGCGGCGGTAGTGAGGCCGGCCGCCCCGTCCGGCACGCCGAGGTCGGCGGCGAGCCGGTCCAGCGCCCGGCCGGAGAAGTCCAGCTCCAGCATCGTGCCCGGCCAGGGCGCGCCGGCCACCGCGTACCCGATCTCGCCGGCCGCGCCGCGATGACCGGGCAGCACCGCGCCGCCGACCGTCACGGCCGCCGCGATCCCGGTGCCGATGCCCACCACCAGCCCCGGGTCGACACCGCGCAGCGCGCCCAGCCGCAGCTCGGCCAGCGCGGCGGCGTTCAGGTCGTTGTCCACCGCGACCCGGGGCACGTCCAGCGCGTCGCGGACCGCGTCGGCCAGGCGCAGCCGCTCCCAGCCGGGCACGTTGGGCGCCAGGTCGATGCCGTCCGGGCGGACCACGCCGGGCGACGCCACGCCCGCGGCGGCGAGCGGGCCGCCGACCTCGCCGACCAGGTCACCGGCGAGCTTCAGCGCCCGGGACAGCGCCTGCGGCGCGCCCTGCTCGGCGTGTGTGGGCACCCGCCGGTGGGCCAGCAGCCGGCCGTCGGTGTCGGACACCCCGACCGCCATCTTCGTGCCGCCGAAGTCGATGCCGAGCAGCAGCCCCGGACCGCCCGTGCCGGTGGCGGACGGGTCGGTCAGCCGCACGGTCACCGGGCCCCCAGCTCGGCGGCCACGGCGTCCAGCATGTCGTCCGACTGGCGCAGCAATCCCCGCACGGCGGTCAGCCGGTCGGCGATCGGGTCGAGCGCGGCCGAGAGCACGCCCACCTGGGTGCGGACCGCGCGGGCGCCCGGCCCGTCGGCCTGCGCCCGCTGGAGCACCAGCTCCGGGCGGACCGCGGCGGCGATCAGGTCGGCCACCGCCGCGTCGTCCAGCTCGCCGGCGATCCCGTCGGCCGCGGCGCGGACGCCCTCGGGGGTCCAGGTGTCCGGCCCGCCGGCGCGCACCAGCCGGCCGACCACCGAGTGCGCGGCCCGGAACGGTACGCCGTGGCGGGTCAGCGCGTCCGCCGCCGCGGTGGTGGTCGCGCCGGAGGCGACGATCTCCTCCCGGCTCGGCGGGTTCAGCGGCGCGATCTCGGCGAGGAAGCCACCGGCCAGCGCGAAGAACCGCTCGGCCCGGTCGTTGCTCTCCCAGAGCCGCACCTGCACGTCGGTGGTGGCGTTGTTGGAGTCCTCCCACCAGGCGGCGCCCACGTTGTTGAGCACCGAGGCGGCGTCCGCCGCGGCCTGCCCGGCGTACGAGACGAGATGCTCCAGCACCACCGGGTTGCGCTTCTGCGGCATGATGCTGCTGCCCTGGGTGAAGTCCCCCGGCGTGGTGACCCACTGCCAGCTCAGCCAGTCCATCAGCGTGCGGGCCAGCCGGGCGCCGGTGGCCAGCGCCCGCGCGTTGAGCGTGCCGACCCGGACCAGGTGGTCGGCGCCGGCCACCGCCTCGTAGGAGTTGGTGACCAGGCCGGCGAAGCCGAGCAGCTCGGCCACCCGGGACGGGTCGATGTCCAGGTCGGTGCCGGCGAACGCGCAGGAGCCCAGCGGCGAGACGTTGAGCTGGTCGATCACGTCGGCGTACGCGGCGGCCTGGTTGGTGAGCGCCTCGGCGTAACCGGCCAGCGCGTGCCCGATGGTGGTGGGCTGGGCCGGCCGGCGGTGGGTGTAGCCGGTGATGACCACGTCGGCGTACCGGTCGGCCTGGGCCAGCGCGGTGCGGCCGGTGTCCAGCACCCGCTGGAGCACCTCGACGAGCTGGTCGCGCAGCAGCATCCGGAACACGCCGGCGTCCAGGTCGTTGCGGCTGCGGGCGAGCTGCACGTCCAGCTCCGAGGTGGGGATGCCGCACGCCGCCGCGAGCCGCTTCTCCAGCAGGTAGTAGGTGTCCTCGAAGCTGCCGTCGTACGCCGGGGTGGCGGTGGTGTCGGCGCGCAGCTCGGCCAGGCCGCGCAGCAGCCGGGCCCCGCGGTCGGCGGGGATCAGCCGCTGCTCGGTCAGCATCACCACGTGCGCCTGACTGGCGCGCACCATGGCCGGGTAGAGGCGCCCGACGTGGTGGTCGTAGGTCGGGGCCAGGTGGTGGCGCTGGTAGGTGGTCAGCGTGCTCATCGGGTTTCCTTCCGGTTCGCGGTCAGGCCGAGCAGCCGCTCGGCGTTCCCGGCGAAGATCGCGCGCAGGTGGTCCTCGGGCAGGCCCAGCTCGTGGCAGACGCGGAGCTGGTCGTCGAGGTAGCGGGTGACGTAGCCGCGCGGGAACCAGGACGAGTCGCTGCCGTAGACGATGCGCTGCGGCCCGATCGTCTCGTAGGCGCGGCGGAACAGGTCCTCCAGCGTGAGCCGGTACGGCATCCAGCGCACCCACTGGTTCGAGCCGGACGTGTCGATGGAGATGTTGGGGCAGCCCCAGGCGGCGAAGAACAGCTCCTGCACGTGCTGGACGCCGAAGTGCGGCACCACCACGTTCAGTTCGGGGAAGCGACGGGCCATCCGGACCAGCTCGTCCGGGCCGCCGTACCGGCCGACGGACAGGCCGCCTGCGCTGCCGTAGTGACCGATGTGGATCAGCACCGGCACGCCGAGGCGCTGGGCGGTGCCCCAGAGCGGGTCCAGGTCCTCGTGGTCGAGCGGGCCGCGCAGCAGCGGCGCGAACAGCTTCAACCCGCGCAGCCCCCGCTCGGTGACCGCACGCTCCAACTCGACGGCGGCGTCCGGGCCGTACGGGTCGTGGTGGGCGAGGCCGAGCAGCAGGTCGGGGTGCCGGTCGACCACGTCGGCGAGCGCGTCGTTGCCGCCGCCGGTGACGAAGACCGCCCGGCGCACCCGCACCGCGCGCAGCTCCTCGGCCCACCGGTCCGCCTCGTCCTGCCAACGCTCGGCCGGCGGCTCCGGGTCCGGGAAGCTCCAGGCCCGGCGCCACTGCCTGGCATACGGCGCGGAGCCGGCGGCCCGCACCTCGCGCTCGTGCGTGCCGCCCGGGTGCATCCCGGCGGCGTCCTCGCAGGCGTGGACCGTCTCGTCGGCGCCGATGCGGAAGTGCAGGTGGAAGTCGACGACGTCCAGTCCCCGGTCGACTGTCACACGTCCTCCTGAGGTAGCGGGTCGGCGGTGGGTGGGGCCGGCATCGGGGCGGCCACCCAGGCGGCGACGATCTCGCGCAGCCGCGCGCCGGCCGTGGCGCGGACCGTCCGGCCGGCCTCCTCGGTGGCCCGCGAGACGTGCCCGGACCAGCCCTGCCACGGGTCGGGCCGCGACTCGACCAGCACGTACGGGTGGGTCACCGGCAGCTTGGGGCGCGGCGGCAGGTCGGTGGCGGCGTCCAGGCGTACCGTGTCCGGCGCGAAGCCGAGCACGCCGGACGTCTCGTACGCGCCGCCGTGCCCGCGGGCGACCACGTCGCCGTAGAGCGCGCCGGTCTCCGCCGGGGTGACCAGTTGGAACCAGTTGACCAGCAGCAGGCTGGCGGTGCGCCGCCCGGAGACCCACTCCATCGCGGCCCGCACGGTGGACATGTTGGCGTCGTGGCCGTTGACCACCAGCAGCCGGGGGAAGCCGGCCGCGACGATGCCCTCGATCACGTCGGCGAGGTAGCCGACCGCGATCTCCGGCCGGATCGCCACCGTGCCGGGCCAGGGGCGGGTCTGCCCGGGGCAGGCCGCGTACGCGACCGGCGGGAACAGCACGCCGCGCGGGCCGGGCCCGGGCGCGGCGCTCTCGGCGGCGAAGCCCTCGGCCAGGATGAGGTCGGCGCCGAGCGGCAGGTGCGGCCCGTGCCACTCGACGGCGCCGACCGGCAGCACCGCGAAGTCCGCCGCCGCGACCACGTCGGCCAGCTCGCCGCCGGGGACGTCGGCGGCGGGCAGCAGCCCACCGCCGGCCGGCCAGTGGTTCGTCACGCCGTCCACTTCGCCGCCTCCCGGGCGGCCCGGCCGCCGTTCTGCAACCGGCCGGAGACCACCATCACCACGAAGATCAACACCACCTGGAGCATGCCGTACGCGGCGGCGGTGCCGACCTCGAACGAGTACATCCGGTTGTTGATCTCCACCGAGATCGGCGCGGTCTCCGACGTGTAGATGAGCACCGAGGCGACGAACTCGCCGACGCCGTTGACGAACGCGAGCAGCGCGCCGGCCAGCACGCCCGGCAGCATCAGCCGCAGCGTGACCGTGCCGAACGCCCGCGCCCAGGACGCGCCGAGGTTGCGGGCGGCCTCCTCCAGCGACGGGTCGAGCTGGGCCAGCGTGGCCGAGCTGGACCGGAACACCAGCGGCAGGAACCGCACGAAGTAGGCCAGCGGCATGATCCAGAACGTGCCGATCAGCACCTGACCGAAGCTGAACGCGTTGCCGGTGCTGAACGCCGAGATCAGGTTGATCGCCACCACCGTGCCGGGCAGCGCCCAGGCCAGCATGACCGCCACGTCGAGCAGGCCGCGCCCGCGGAAGTCGAGCCGGCGCACCGCGTACGCGATGAGCACGCCGACCACGACGCAGCCGACGGTCGCGAGCAGGCTCATCTGGAGCGAGTTGACGATCGGCCGGTAGGCGTCCGGGTCGGAGAAGATGGTGACGAAGTTCTGCGTGGTGTAGCCGGACGGGATCACCTCGGTGGTCCACGTCCCGTCCTCGGAGAAGGCCACCAGCGCGATGGTCGCCACCGGGGCGAGCAGCACCACCACGGCGAGCAGCGAGGCGGCCAGCGCCAGCCAGCGGGCGAACGGGTTGGTCAGCTCGCGGCGGTGGCTGGCCACGCCCTTGGACTGGGAGCGGTAGCTGCGCCGCCCCTCGTACCAGCGCATGCCGAGCAGGAACAGCACCGAGACCACCGCGAGCACCGACGCGTAGGTCGAGGCCATCGGCAGGTCGCCGTTGGTGCGGTTGATGTAGATCTGCATGGTCATGGTGCGGTCCACCCCGAACAGCAGCGGAGCGGTGTACGACGCCAGCGACGTCATGAAGACCAGCAGCGAGGCGGAGACCAGCGCCGGGGTGAGCATCGGCAGCAGCACGGTCCGCCAGACCCGCACCCGGCCGGCGCCCAGGTTGTAGGCGGCCTCCTCCACCGACGGGTCCATGCCCATCAGCGCGGCGGACGTGGCCAGGTAGAAGAACGGGTACATGGTGAACGTGTGCACCACCAGCACGCCGGCGATGCCGCTGAACGGCAGCACCGGGTTCTCGGTGCCGAAGAGCTGTTGCAGCGCCCGGGGCAGGATGCCGGTCTCGCTGTAGAGGAGCTGGAACGAGATCGCCCCGATCAACGGCGGCAGCGCCGCCGGCACCAGGATGATCGCCTCGATGAGCCGGCGACCGGGGAACGAGAACCGCTTCAGCAGGAACGCCATGGCCACGCCGACGACGCCGCACAGGAACACGCTCGCGGCGGAGATCATCAGCGAGGTGAGCAGCGCGGAGCGGGCCACGCCGTCGCCGGTGAGGAAGCTGGCCCAGTTCTCCGGGCCGTCCACCCCGACGCTCTCGCCGAACGTGGCGAGCATCGGCTGCACGACGTAGCCGAAGAGGATCAGCACCAGCGGGAACACCAGGACGTACGGGAACCAGCGCGAGTTGGCGTTGAGCGCCGGGCGGCGGGAGCGCCGGCCGCCCGGGGGCGTCGGGTCCTCGGTGATCGGCGGGACGGTGGCCGCGCTCGGGGTCGCGGGGATCGTGCTCAAGAGTTCACCACCCACATCCGCTCCGGCGGCAGGCGCAGCCCGACCTGGTCGCCCACGGCCAGCCCGGCCGGCACGTCGATCGCGGCCACCTGCACCGGCTCGCCGGCCACGTCGACCAGCAGGTTGGTGGCCATGCCGGTGAACTCCAGCTCGGTGACCCGGCCGGGCAGCGCGCCCTCGTCGGTGGGCGAGCCGAGCGTGATGTGCTCGGGTCGCACGCTGACCAGCGCGGTCGTGCCCTCGCGGAGCCCGTGCTCGGCGGGCGCGGCGACCGGGACCTCCCAGCCGCCGGGCAGCGCCACCGTCACCCGCTCCGGGCCGGCGGTCACCACCGGCAGGCTGAGCACGTTGCTGCGACCGATGAACCGGGCCACGAACGAGGTGGCCGGCCGGTGGTAGATCTCCTGCGGCGTGCCGACCTGCCGGACCCGGCCGGACTCCATCACCGCGATCCGGTCGGACATGGCCATCGCCTCGGCCTGGTCGTGGGTGACGTAGAGCGCGGTGGTGCCGGACTCCTTCTGGATCCGGCGGATCTCGACCCGGGTCTCCTCGCGCAGCTTGGCGTCCAGGTTGGACAGCGGCTCGTCGAGCAGCAGCGTGCGCGGCCGGATCACCAGCGCGCGGGCCAGCGCGACGCGCTGCTGCTGGCCGCCGGAGAGCTGGTCGATGCGCCGGTCGCCGTACCCGGCCAGGTGGACCTGCCCGAGCGCCTCGTCGATGCGGCGCTTCGACTCGGCCCGACCGACCTTGCGGATCTTCAGGCCGTACGCCACGTTCTGGGCGACGCTCAGGTGCGGGAAGAGCGCGTAGTTCTGGAACACCATGCCGGTGTCGCGCTTGTTCGGCGGCCGGTTGGTGACGTCCTCGGCGCCGAACCGGATCCGGCCCGAGCTGGGGAAGTAGAAGCCGGCGACCATGCGCAGGGTGGTGGTCTTGCCGCAGCCGCTCGGGCCGAGCAGGGTGAAGAACTCGCCCGCGCCGATGCGGAGGTCGACGTCGTCGACCGCCGCGGTGTCGCCGGCACGCGGGAAGCGCTTGCTCACCGACTCCAGCGTGACATCGATCATGATGTCTCTCCTTGCGTCCGGTAACCGGATCGGACCGGTGACGGGGTGGGTGGTGCGGGGAGGCGACGGCGGGACGCCGGGTGCGCGCGGCACCCGGCGTCCCGGCCGGTCAGCCCTTGTTCTTGATCTGGCTGTTCCAGTGGTTGATCCACTCGGTCTCGTTCTTGCCGATCACGTCCCAGTCGACGTCCAGCGGCTTGAGGTTGAGCTGGGCCAGCCACTCCGGCTTCTCCGCGATGTCCACGGCCGGGATCTGGTAGTAGTCCTTGGCCAGCTCGGCGCGGAGCGAGTCGTCGAAGAGGAACTCCAGGAACTTCTGCGCGCCCTCGCTGTTGCCGCCCTTGACCTGGGCCAGACCGTCGACCAGCACCGGGGCGCCGGAGGTCGGCATCACGTAGCCGAACGGCATGTTGGCCTGGTTGGCCTGGAGCAGGATGTCCTGGAGGTTCCAGGCGCTCAGCGTGCCCTGCTGGCGGGACAGCTTCAGGTAGAGGTCGGTCGGGTTGGCCGCGTACGCGCCGGTGTTGGCGTCGAGCTTCTTCAGCCAGTCGTAGCCGGGCTGCGGGTTGCTGCCGTCGGGCGACTGCCGCACGATCATCGAGGCGTAGATCGACCGCATGGTGCCGGACGCGGCCACGTCCCGGATGATGATCTTGTCCTTGAACTCCGGCTTCAGCAGGTCGTCCCAGTCCTTCGGGGCCTGCTCCGGGGTGAGCGCCTTGTTGTTGTACATGATGACCTCGGGCAGCAGGATCTCACCGAACCACCGGCCCTGCGGGTCCTTGTACTTCTCGTCCATCTTGTCGGCGAACGACGGCTTCCAGCCGGTGAGCAGGTCCTCGGACGCGCCCGACGCGAGACCCTGCTGGGTGCCGCCCCACCAGACGTCGGCCTGCGGGTTGGCCTTCTCCGCCCGGACCCGCTCCAGGATCTCCTGGGCGCCCAGGTTGAGCACCTCGACCTTGCCCTTGTACTCGGGGTACTTGGCGGTGAACTTGTCGACGACGAAGGTGGTGACCTTCTTGTCGCGGGCCGTGTAGATCGTCAGCTTCTCGACCTCGCCGGAGCCGGAGCCGGAGTCACCGGAGCCGCCGCCGCAGGCGGTGCCGGCGGCGAGGACGGTGGCGAGCGCACCGGCGAGCAGGAGTCGACGTCTCATGGGGTACCTCCGAGGGGTGTTGTGGGGGGTGGTGCGGTCAGGGGGCGGGTAGCAGGGTGGACAGGCCGGACGCGGCGGCCGAGAGCGCGTAGCTGACCGCGCCGTGGAGCACCGCCTGGTCACCGAGGACCGCGCGGCGGACCTCGGTCGGGCTGGGCGCGCCGGCGGACACCAGCGCCTGGAGCCGTGCCACGGCGGCGTCGTCGAGGTCGGCCGCGGCGCCGCTGAGCAGCACCCGGCCGGGGTCGATCACGCAGGCGCAGGAGACGATGAGCCGGGACCAGGCGGCGAGCACCTCGGCCAGGTACGCGGCGGCCCGCTCGTCGTCGGCGGCCAGCTCCACCAGCGCCCGTACCGGTGCGGACGGCCGCCGCCCCGGAGCGAGCGCCACCACCCGCTCGGCGATGGCGCCGGCCGACCAGCGGGCCTCGAACGGGCCGATGCCGTCGTGGCCCCGGTCGGCCGGGTCGAGCGGCAGGAAGCCGACCTCGCCGGCCGCGCCGCCGGAGCCGCGCCGGACCTGTCCGTCGAGCACCAGGCCGGCGCCGATGCCGTCGGCGACGTGCAGCAGGAGCAGGTCGGCGACGTCGGTCCCGGCGCCGGCCGCGTGCTCACCGGCGGCCATCAGGTTCACGTCGTTGTCGACCACCACCGGCACGCCGAGCCGTCGCTGCACCGACTCCCCCACCGGGCGCGCCTCGACCAGTCCGACCGAGGGGGCGAGCCGCACCGCGCCGCCGGTGGAGACACCCGGCGCGGCGATGGCCACGCCCCGCAGCGCGGGCAGCCCGGCGCCGGCCAGTTCCGGCACGGCGGTGCAGATGAGGTCGACGATGTCGCCGGTCCGCCGCACCGTGCGGTGGGCGATCACGGCGCCGTCGCTGTCGGCGATCTCGCAGCTGATCCTGGTCGGTTCCAGCGCGACGGCGGCGACCAGCTCGGCGCGCGGGTTGAACTCGAGGATGGCGCGGGGACGGCCGGCGCGGGAGGCGCCGGGGCCGCGCTCGATCAGGTAGCCCTCGGCGATCAGGTCCCGGACCAGCGGGGTGAGCGTGGCGGGGCTCAGCCCGGTCAGCTCGGTCAGCTCGGCACGGGACAGCACCCGGGCCGAGCGGGCGGCGGAGATCACGCTGCTGCGCTTGATCTCCTTCGACCGCTCACGGCTCACCGGGCTCGTCGGTGGGGTCACCACGTCTGTCACACTTCCTTCCTACGGCGAACGAACTATTGCGTCAAGTCACGATCTGGTCTCGCCGGACTCGCGTCCGAGCACTTCACCTGGACAGATGGGCGGTTCTGGAGCGCTCCGGAACGTTCGGATCCGCCGGCGAGACCACCTCGGCATCTCCGATCAACCCGCCTTTGTTTCGCTCCACGAAAAAAGTGCCCGGCGCGACAGCCCCGGGCACCCGGCACCCCGCCATTGTGGATGGTCGACGTCCGCGCCGCGGGGGCGGCGAGGCCGGGAGCCGGTCCCTACAGTCGGGCCATGAGCACCGACGACCGCGTACGGGCCTGGCTCCGCCGGCAGGGCGCCGAGCAGATCGCGCATCCCGGCGGCACCCTCTACGCCCACCTGTGTCGCGTCGGCGCCCGGCTCGCCGCGCTGGGCTGCGGCGCGGAGGCGCAGGCCGCCGGCCTGACCCACGCCGCCTACGGCACCGACGGATTCGACCACGCCCTGCTCGATCGCGCCGACCGCGCGGTGCTGCGGGATCTCATCGGCGTCGACGCCGAGGAACTCACCTACCTCTACGGCGCCTGCGACCGTGGCCGAACCTGGCGGGCGCTGGCGGAGACCGGCCAGGTGGTCGACCGTTTCACCGGTCGGGTGAGCACGCCGGACGCCGCCCGGCTCCGCTCACTCGTGGACCTGAGCATCGTCAACGAGCTGGACGTCATCGAGCAGGACCCGACCGTGGCCGACCGGTACGGCTCCTTCTTCCGGGACCTGTTCGCCGCCTGGGCCCCGCTCGCCTCCGCGCCGGTCGTCCGCGACGCGCAGCGGGTCCTCGGGCCGTGACCGTGGTACGGGCCGTCTACCCCGGCACCTTCGACCCGTTCACCCCCGGGCACCGGAACGTGGTGGACCGGGCACGCGGCCTCTTCGACGAGGTGGTCGTGCTCGTCGCGATCAACGGCGACAAGCGGCCGGGCGCCGACGAGCAGCAGCGGGCCGCAGCCGTGCAGGCCGCCCTGCCGGCCGGGCGGACCACTGTCACCGTGGCGGCGTGGCGCGGGTTGACCGCCGCCTACTGCCGTCGCCACGGCGCGGAGGTGATCGTGCGCGGCGTGCGAAACACCACCGACCTCCAGGCCGAACACCGGCTCGCCGCGATGAACCAGTCGCTGGGCGTCCCCACCGTCTTCCTACCCGCGCTCCCCGACCTGGCCGCAACATCGTCCACGGCAGTGCGCACGTCAACCCTTCCCCACTTCCCGAATGCTGAGCTCGACGTTCCACTGCATGAGAAACGCGGAGATCTTGGAAGATTTGCGCCCCCATAGGGGCCATTTCGTACCAAGATCTACGTTACGGTCGCCGGCCATGGGTCTGCTCACCTGAGCCTCAACGTCACCCTGGACGGTTGCGTCGACCACCAGGAGGGGATCGCCGACGACGAGACGCACGCCTTCTTCACCCGCCTCATGGACGAGGGCGGAGCGATGCTGTGGGGTCGCGTCACCTACGAGATGATGGAGAGCTCCTGGCCGGCCGTCGCCCGTGGCGACGTGGCAGCGCCACCGGCCATCCGCGAGTGGGCGGTCACGCTGGAGGCCAAACCCAAATACGTGGTGTCGTCGACGCGCACGGACTTCCCGTGGACCAACAGCCACCACATCGCCGACGATCTACGCGACGGGGTGCAGAAGCTCAAGGACGCGAACCCGGCCGGGGTCCCCTCGGCAGCGGCACACTCGCGGCCGAACTCGACCGGCTGGACCTGATCGACGAGTACCGGCTGCTCGTCCACCCCCGGATCGCCGGCCACGGCCCGACGCTGCACCAGGGCGGACTGCCCGCCACGCGCCAGCTCGAACTGCTCTCGGCGACGCCGCTCCGCAACGGCGCGGTGGCCATGCACTACCGCCGCGCGCGCTGACTCACCGCAGTCCGCCACCCGGCCGGTGTGCAGTGAGTGGAACGGCATGGGTGTCACAACGGCGCCGAGACACCCACGGCGTTCCACCGACCGGGTGCGGCGTCAGCGGGTGCGCCCGGCCCGGGTGGCGAAGGCGGTCCAGGCGTCGGGGGTGAAGGTGAGGACCGGACCCGCCGGGTCCTTGCTGTCGCGTACGGCGACCAGGCCGGGCAGGTTGTCGGCAACCTCGACACAGTTGCCGCCGTTGCTACCACTGCGAGTGCTCTTGCGCCAGCGAGCATCGCTCAGGTCAGCCATGGTGAACCTCCGTGAGGATCTTGTTGATCAGCTCTGCTGATTGTCCCCGGTCGAACGCAAGCTCGGTCAGGCTCGCCCAGACCTTTTCGTAGGCGGCGAACTCGTCCGGACGATCGAGGTAGAGCGCTCCGGTCCAGGACTCGCTGTAGACAACCGGAGGTTCCGGGGTGGCCCGGTTCCCGGGCGGGAACTCCAACATGACGAAGGCTCCCGCCTCCACCCCGCGGTGCAGGCCGGCGTCGAGCGGCAGGACCCGGATTGAGACGGCTGGCCGCTGGCCCACCGCCAACAGGTGCCGGAGCTGCCCCGCCATCGTGACTCGCCCACCAACTGTCCGCAGCAGCACCGCCTCGGACAGGACGACCTCGAAGCGGGGCGCGGGCGGCAGACGACGATTCAGCAGCGACTGTCGTTGCAGCCTCACCTCGACAAGGCGATCCCTCTCCGCGTCAGTCACCTCTGCCCGGTGTTGGTAGACGGCGTGCGCATACTCCCTGGTCTGCAGGAGGCCGGGCATCAGCGCGTCGCCGTACTCCCGGAGCCTCCGGGCTGACTGTTCCAGGCTCACGTACAGCTCGAACCAGTCCGGGACGGCGTCGCCGTAGGCGTGCCACCAACCCTTCGCCTTCGTCTCGCTCGCCAGCGCGGCCAGCGCGCCGGTCAACTCCGCGTTCGCGTCGTAGAGCTGGCACATCGCCCGCACGTCCACCCCGCGCGCCGACCCGAGGCCGCTCTCGATCCGCCACACCTTCTGCCGGCTGCACTCCAACGCCTCGGCCGCCGCGTCGAGCGTCACCCCCGCCTCGGTGCGCAACTGCCGCAACGCACGGCCGAGCTGCCGTCGCGGCACCGTCGAACCTATGTCCTCCGCCAACGACCACGCCTCCGTCCCCATTCGCGGCACCCGACATGCCCCTCCGAAATGGATATGCGCGACTCGGAACCAAGTCAAGAATCGGGGCCGAAACGCGCTATAGCGGTTTTCGGAAATGGGAACGACGCTCGTCGACGCCGGCCCGACCGCATGGTCGCGCGGTGGTGACCGAGCGTGTAGCGAGTTCCGGAACCAACCGAATTCATTGACTCCGGTCACTCGCACGCGGTTACGTGGCGGTAGCACCCCACCCCACCACCCCCACGGCACGCGCGCCGCCCCCGACCCGTGCCGGCGACGAAAGGTGCCCGACATGATGCGATTCGGAGCGGCGTACCGACGACGGCCCGGCCGGCTCACCGCGTGCGGCGCGGTCGCCGTCGTGCTCGGCGCGGTCGGCGCGGTCGCCGTCCTCGCCCCGACCGGGGCGTACGCGGCCAGCACCGGCTCGCTGGTGAGCGCCGCGAACGGCAAGTGCCTCGACGTGGCGAACAACTCCACCGCGGACGGCGCGACAGTGCACATGTGGACCTGTTACCCGACCGTCGCCAGTCAGAAGTGGACGCTGGCCGACGACGGCTCGGTGCGGTCCCAGGGCAAGTGCCTGGACGTCGCCAACAACTCGACCGCCAACGGCGCCGTCGTGCACATCTGGACCTGCTACGCCACGGTCACCACCCAGAAGTGGACGCTCACCGCCGCCGGGGACCTGGTCAACGCCGCGTCCGGCAAGTGCCTGGACATCCGCGACAACAACCAGGCCGACGGCGCTCCCCTCCAGATCTAGTCGTGCGCCGGCTCGGCCAACCAGAAGTGGACGTTCACCGGCGTGGGCACGCCAACCACGCCGCCGCCGACCGCCACCCCCACCGGGCCACCGCCCTCGGACACCCCCGTGACCAACCCGGACCTCGGCCCCAACGTCAGCGTCTTCGACCCGTCGATGCCGGCCTCGGCCATCCAGAACCGGCTGAACACGGTCTTCGCCCAGCAGGAGACCAACCAGTTCGGCAACGCCCGGTACGCGTTGCTGTTCAAGCCCGGCACCTACGCGGTGGACGCCAACGTCGGCTTCTTCACCCAGGTCGCCGGCCTGGGTCTCACCCCGGGCCAGACCACCGTCAACGGCCGGGTGCACGTCGAGGCGGACTGGTGGCCGGACGGCTCGCAGAACGCCACCCAGAACTTCTGGCGCTCGGCGGAGGGGCTGACCGTCAACCCGACCGGCGGGCTGGAGCGGTGGTCGGTGTCGCAGGCCGCGCCGTACCGCCGGATGCACGTGCGCGGCAACCTGGCGCTCTCCGACGGCGGCTGGTCGTCCGGGGGTTGGATCTCCGACACCAAGGTGGACGGGCAGATCCAGTCCGGGTCGCAGCAGCAGTGGATCACCCGCAGTTCGCAGATCGGCGGCTGGACCGGGTCCAACTGGAACCAGGTCTTCGTGGGCGTGTCGGGCGCGCCGGGCACCAGCTTCCCGAACCCGCCGTACACCACGATCGGCACCGCGCCGGTGGTGGCCGAGAAGCCCTACCTGTACGTGGACGCGGCCGGCGCGTACCGGGTGTTCGTGCCCGCGAAGCGCACCGACACCGCCGGCACCACCTGGGCCGCCGGCACCCCGGCCGGCCGGTCGATCTCGCTGAGCCAGTTCCAGATCGTGCGACCGGGCGACACCGCGGCGAGCATCAACGCGGCGCTGGCCGCCGGCCGGCACCTGCTGGTCACGCCCGGCGTCTACCAGCTCGACCAGACGCTGAACGTGACCCGGCCGGGCACCGTCGTGCTCGGTCTGGGCCTGGCCACGTTCGTGCCGCGCAACGGCGTCACCGCGATGACGATCGCGGACGTGGACGGGGTACGGCTGGCCGGCGTGCTCTTCGACGCCGGCACCACCAACTCGGCCGTGCTGCTCCAGGTCGGGCCACCTGGGTCGAACGCCGACCACGCGGCCGACCCGACAGTGCTGTCCGACGTCTTCGTCCGGGTCGGCGGCGCGATCGCCGGACGGGCGACCGTGAGCATGCAGATCAACAGCGACGACGTGATCGGTGACCACGCCTGGATCTGGCGGGCCGACCACGGCAACGGCGGCACGGTCGGCTGGACCGTCAACACCGGCCGCAACGGGCTGGTCGTCGATGGCGACGACGTCACGTTCTACGGCCTGTTCGTGGAGCACTACCAGCAGTACCAGACCATCTGGAACGGCGAGAACGGGCGGACCTACTTCTATCAGAACGAGATGCCCTACGACCCGCCGAACCAGGCCGCCTGGATGAACGGGTCGACCCGGGGCTGGGCGGCGTACAAGGTCGCCGACTCGGTCACCAACCACCAGGCGTGGGGGTTGGGCAGCTACTGCTTCTTCACCGTCAACCCGGCCGTGGTGAGCGCCCGCGCGTTCGAGGTGCCGGTGCGGCCGGGCGTGCGGTTCCGCAACATGGTGACGGTCTCGCTGGGCGGCGTCGGCACCATCAGCCACGTCATCAACGACACCGGGGCCACCGTCGACAGCGGCCACCAGGTGACCAGCATCGTCAGCGGTCCCTGACCGGGCGGGTGGTGGGCCGGCCCTCGGCAGGGGGCCGGCCCACACCCCCGACCACCCCTTAACGAGCCCTGCGCATATTGACGGACATCATCGGCATCGGCAGACTCCCGACCACCACCACCCCCTGATCCCGCTCCGGGAGGGCGCCATGAACCGTCCCCACCTGCCGCTGAGGCGTACGGCCGCACGACTGGCCGCGCTCGCCGCGGCCACCGCCGGCGTGCTGCTCGCCGTCACCGCGCCCGCCAACGCCGCCGTGCCCGCCGGGCGTTACGTGGCGCTCGGCGACTCGTACACCGCCGGCCCGCTCATCCCCACCCAGGTCGACCTGAACTGCCTGCGGTCCAACCGCAACTACCCGACGCTGGTCGCCGCCTCCGCCGGGTCGTCGTCGTTCGCGGACGTGAGCTGCTCCGGCGCCACCACCGACGACATCCTGTACGGCGGCGACGGCCAGCTCGGCATCAACCTGCCGCCGCAGCTCAACGCCGTCACCTCGACCACGGCGCTGGTGACGGTGCAGATCGGCGGCAACGACATCGGGTTCTCCGGGATCATCAGCGACTGCGCGGAGGCGAGCGTCAGCAGCCCGCTCGGCTCGCCGTGCAAGAACCGGTTCACCGCCGGCGGCACCGACCAGCTCCGGGCCCGGATCACCGCCACGGTGCCGAAGGTGACAGCGGTGCTGCGCGCGGTGCGGCAGGCCGCGCCGAACGCCCGGGTCGTGGTGCTCGGCTACCCGGCGATCCTGCCGGACAGCGGGTACGGCTGCTGGCCGGTGGTGCCGATCGCCTACCAGGACGTGCCGTACCTGCGCGGGGTGGAGAAGGCGCTGAACACCATGCTGGCCGACACCGCGGCGGCCAACGGCGCGAGCTACGCCGACGTCTACACCCCGTCGATCGGCAAGGACACGTGCAAGAGCAGCGGCACCCGCTGGGTCGAGGGCCTGGTGCCGCAGACTTCGGCCGCGCCGTTCCACCCGAACGCCCGGGGCGAGCAGGGCATGGCGACCGCCCTGCTGGCGCACCTGTCCTGACCGGCCCCCGGCCGGTAACGCGCGGAGATCTTGGAAGCAAAGGGCCCTCATCGGGGCCGTCCGCTTCCAAGATCTCCGCGCGGTGCGGTCAGGGGGTCTCGAACCGTTCGCGGGTGAGGAACGCCAACTGGGCGCGCTTGTCCGGCAGGTCGATCTCGTCGGCGAGTGCGAAGCCCTCGGTGCGCAGTCGACGCAGCGCGGCCTCGTTGCGGACGTCCGGCTCGGCCACCACCCGCCGGGCGGCCGGGTCGCGCAGCAGGAACCGGATCAGCGCCGGGACGACGGCCGAGGTGAGGCCGCGCGCGTACCGTCGGGGCGGGTTGAGCAGCAGGTGCATGCCGACGTCGCCGGGCCGGACCGGGTAGCGCTCCCCCACCGGGTCGGCCTCCGGCCGGTAGGTCTGGAACAGCCCGACCGGCTCCCCGTCCAGCATGATCAGGTACGCGTGGTGGGTGTCCAGCCCGTCCAGGAAGGCGTAGACCGCACGCACGTCGTCGAGGGTGTGTGCGCCCATGCCCCAGAACCGGTTGCGGGGCAGCGTGACCCAGCCGTGCAGCAGCTCGGCGTGTTGGTCCGGGCGCACCGGCGCCAACGCCAGCGCGCCGAGGTCGGGGTGCCGTTCCAGGGGGATAACCATGGTCTCGTCCTTAGGTAGCGAGCCGGCGGGCACCGGGATCAGCGTGCCGGCGACCCAGTGCGGGAACTGGTCGGTGAAGTGCGGGTCGCCGGGCCGCCCGGACGCGCCGAACGGGACGATCCAGCGGCTGGCGGCCCGGTCGGTCAGGTCCCACACGTAGCGGGCGACCGGGCCCCGCCAGCAGGCGACGGAGACGCCGGGAACGCTGGACGTGGCCAGCACACAGTCGGTGTCCCCGCCGAGCGCCGCCCGCTCGCGCATCGCCGCGACGGCGGCCGTGGTCTCGGCGGCCACGCCCAGGTGCAGCGGGTGCGGCAGGTGCCGGCGGCCCCACGGCTCGGGCGGCGGTCCGGCGGCCACCTCGACCAACGCGTCGACCCCGAGCGACACGACGTCGACGCCGGGCCCGTCGAGGAGATGGTCCAGGGCCAGGCCGATCCGGGTGGCCGGGTCGGTCCAGGGGGCGAACAGCTCGTCGTACCCGGACGGCTCGTGCAGCGCACGCAGCGACGGATGCGCGACCAGCCGGCGGGCGAGCGCGGCACGCCAGGCCGCGTACGCGCCGGCGTCGGGCGAGTCGGCCGCCATCACGCGGTCCCAGGCCAGCAGCCGGTCGCACAGCGCGCGGGCCGGCGCGCCGAGCCCGACGGCGTCGAGCCGGCGCAGCAGCCGGTACGTCGGGGTCGCCGGGAGGCGGGCGTCGGTGTGCACTGTGGACGCCTCGACGCCGTCGGTGAGCAGGGCGCGGATCCGCCGGGCGCGGTGCGGTGGCGCGAAGTCGACGCCGTGCGCGGCGACGTCCGGGCGACGGTCGTTGGCGCAGACCGCGACCCCGTCGCCCGCCCGGCCCGCACGACCGTCGCCGTCGGACCGGCGGGCCGCGCGACCGACGCCGTCGGTCGCCACCGTCTCGTCCACCATCGGCAGGTAGTCGCCGCGCCAGTGGTGGCGCGGCTCCCAGCCGGGCACCGGCTCGCGGCGGCAGCGGTCGTCGCGTACCGGGACCAGGCCGGCGACCAGGCGGCGGACCGTGCCGCCGGGGTCGGCGACGAGCACGCTGTTGACCGGCTCGACCCAGGCGCGCAGCGCGTCCGCGACGTCGCCGGCGTGCCGGGCGCGCAGCAGCGGCAGCAGCGCCTCGAACCCGAGCCGGCCCTCGACGCGGCTCGGCGTGCGCAGGCTGAGCGCCTCGCCGGTGACCCGGTCGTGGTCGATCACCGGGCCGCGCGGCGTCTCGACGATCTCGACGCGTTCCACCGCGCCGCCGCGCACCTCGATCTCCTCGACGTGCCTCGTGACGGGCGTCCAGCCGGACGGGTCGCGCGCCAGCAGCCGGTCGGCGTCGCGGCGGAACTGTTCGCGGTAGACGTCCTGGTAGTCGGCCATCGCGTTGGTGACGGCCCAGGCGACCCCGCCGGCGTGACCGAAGTGCGGCAACCCGGGTACGCCGGGAAAGGCCAGCCCGATCACGTCGAACTCCGGGCAGGCGAGCCGGATCTGCTGGTAGACGCCGGGGAGTTCGAGCAGCCGGTGCGGGTCGCCGGCGATCAGCGGGCCGCGTCCGGTGGCCGGGTCGGCGGGCAGCGCCCAGGCGTTGCTGCCGGCGGACGCCGGCCCCTCCACGGCGAACCGGCCGACCGCCTCGGGGCCGAGCGTGCGGGCGACGTGCGCGTGCCAGAGCTTGTTCGGGAAGGTGGAGAACAGCGCGTGCTGGACCAGGAACACGCCGAGCGGGGTCCAGGGTCGCCACGGCTCCGGCGCGCTGCCGGTGGCGGCGAACTCGGGTGCGCCCTCGGCGCCCTCGGCGAGCCCGTCGTTGACGCCGTCGACGTACGCCGCGATCCAGCGGCGGGTGGCCGGGTCGAGCCGCTCGTGGCAGCGGCGTGCGGTGTCGTCGAGCCGCGCGCGCCGGGCGAACCGGTCCCAGGGCAGCTCCGTCGCGCCGACGTGCGCGGCGAGCCGGCCCTCCGCGCGCCACCGTTCGACGCTGAGCTGCCAGGCCCGGTCCTGCGCGGTGACTCGGCCCTGGAGCCGCGCGAGCGCGTCCACGTCGTCGGCCCACAACTGCGGTACGCCCCACCGGTCGCGCTCGACACGCATCCGACCACCCCTCCTTGATAGTTAGGTGAGCCTAACCTAATCTGACTGCCGCGCGGTGGTTGCCGCGCCCCCTGTCCGCACGACCACCGGGACGTCGTATGAGTTCGACCGCCGGCGCCGCACGCGCCCACCTGTTCCACGCCGATTCCGTCGAGCGGTACCGGGACGTGCTGACCCGGGGCGTCGACCGGGTCGCCCGCCGGGTCGCGGAGGTGGACCGGCCGGGCACCGGCGTCCGACCCGAGGCGCTCGCGCCGCTGGTCGGCGGCATCGACCTGGACCGGCCGCTGGGCGACACCGACGCCGCCCTGGACGAGCTGCACGACGTCTGGCTGCGCGACGCGGTCTGGTTCCACCACCCGCGCTACCTGGCCCACCTGAACTGCCCGGTGGTCATCCCGGCGCTGCTCGGCGAGGCGGTGCTCAGCGCCGTCAACTCCTCGCTGGACACCTGGGACCAGAGCGCCGGCGCCACCCTGATGGAACGCCGGCTGATCGGCTGGACGGCCGGACGGATCGGCCTCGGCGGCACCGCCGACGGCGTCTTCACCAGCGGCGGCACCCAGTCCAACCTCCAGGCCATGCTGCTGGCGCGGGAGGAGGCGTACCGGCGGGAGGTGGGCTCGGCCGCCACCCGGCCGGCCCGGCCGGAGGTGCTGGCCCGGCTGCGCATCATCACGTCGGCGGCCGGCCACTTCAGCGTGCAGAAGGCCGCCAAGCTGCTCGGCCTCGCCGCCGACGCGGTGCTCACCGTGCCCACCGACGCCGGCCGGCGGATGCGCACCGACGAGCTGGCCCGCACCATCGACCGCTGCCGGCGCGACGGGCAGGTGGTGATGGCGGTCGTCGCCACCGCCGGCACCACCGACTTCGGCACCATCGACCCGCTGCCGGAGATCGCCGACATCTGCACCGCCGCCGGCATCTGGCTGCACGTCGACGCCGCGTACGGCTGCGGGTTGCTGGTCTCCCCCACCCGCCGGCACCTGCTCGACGGCATCGAGCGGGCCGCCTCGGTGACCGTCGACTACCACAAGTCGTTCTTCCAGCCGGTCAGCTCCAGCGCGCTGCTGGTGCGCGACGGCCGGACGCTGCGGCACGCCACCTGGCACGCCGACTACCTCAACCCGGCCCGCGCGGCGGAACAGGGCATCCCGAACCAGGTGGACAGGAGCCTCCAGACCACCCGGCGCTTCGACGCGTGCAAGCTGTGGCTGACGCTGCGGATCATGGGGCCGGACGCGATCGGCGCGCTCTTCGACCGGGTCGTCGACCTGGCCGCCGACGCCTGGCGGCACCTCGACGCCGATCCCCGCTTCGAGGTGGCGGCCTCCGGCCAGTTGAGCACCGTGGTCTTCCGGTACGTGCCGCCGGACGCCCCGCCGCACCTGGTCGACGAGGCGAACCTGCACGCCCGCGAGGCGCTCGCCGCCTCCGGCGCCGCGCTGGTCGCCGGCACGAAGGTGGACGGGGCGCACTGGCTGAAGCTGACGCTGCTCAACCCGGAGACCACCGTCGACGACGTCGTCGCGGTGCGCGACCTGATCGCCGACCACGCCGCCTGGTACGCCCGCACCGCGACCACGCTGTCCCCGGTCGGCTGAGGAGAACCATGTCCACCCACGACTTCATCGCCATCGGGCTGGGCCCGTACAACCTCGGTCTGGCCTGCCTGACCGCGCCGATCGACGACCTGGACGGGCTCTTCCTGGAAACCCGCGACGGCGTCGACTGGCATCCCGGGATGCTGCTCGAGTCGGCCCGGTTGCAGACGCCGTTCCTGGCCGACCTGGTCACGCTCGCGGACCCGACCTCGCCGTACTCGTTCCTGAGCCATCTCAAGGAGACCGGCCGGCTCTACCCGTTCTACATCCGGGAGAGCTTCTTCCCGCTGCGCGCCGAGTACAGCGCCTACTGCCGCTGGGCCGCCGGGAAGCTGCCGAACCTGCGCTTCCGGCACACCGTCACCGCCGTCGAGTACGACGACACCGACGACCGCTACCTGGTGCACGCCGACACGCCGGACGGGCCGGTCACCCACCGGGCCCGGCACCTGGTGCTGGGCACCGGCACCCCGCCGCACCTGCCGCCCGCGTGCCAGAACCTGGGCGGCGACCTGATCCACACCTCCCGCTACCGGGAGCACCGCGCGGCGCTGCGGGCCAAGCGCAGCATCACGATCGTCGGCAGCGGCCAGAGCGCCGCCGAGATCTACCACGACCTGCTCGGCGACATCGACACGTACGGCTACCAGCTCACCTGGGTCACCCGCTCACCGCGGTTCTTCCCGCTGGAATACACCAAGCTGACGCTGGAGATGACGTCACCGGACTACGTGGACCACTTCCACGCGCTGCCGGAGGACACCCGCTACCGGCTGGAAGCCGCGCAGAAGCCCCTGTTCAAGGGCATCAACGCCGACCTGATCAACGACATCTACGACACGCTCTACGCCAAGAGCCTGACCGGCCCGGCCCCGACCCGGCTGCTGACCAACACCGAACTGGTCGACGCCGCGTACACCGACGGGCGCTACCGCCTCGGGTTGCGCCACACCGAGCAGGGCCGCACGTTCACCCTGGACACCGACGGCCTGGTGCTGGCCACCGGCTACCGCCACCGGGTGCCGGAGTTCCTCGCGCCGGTGCGCGACCGGCTCCGCTTCGACGCGCACGGCCGCCTCGACGTGGCCCGCAACTACAGCGTCGACCGCACCGGGCGGGGCGTGTTCCTCCAGAACGGCGGCACGCACACGCACAGCATCACGTCGCCCGACCTGGGCATGGGCGCGTACCGCAACTCGTGGATCATCCGGGAGCTGACCGGCCGGGAGCACTACCCGATCGAGCAGAGCATCGCGTTCCAGGAGTTCGGGGTGTCGGCATGAGTGAACGCACCGAGCGCAGCGAGGGCCGTGAGCGCATGCCCGGCCAGCACAGCATGAGCGTGTTCACGCGGATCGACGCGCGGCTCGGCCTGTTCGCGCTGCGCCCGCTGGACGCCGACACCGACGCGCCGCTGCTGCACCGCTGGGTCACCCACCCGAAGGCGGCATTCTGGCTGATGGGCGACGCCGACCTGGCCGGCGTGGCGCGGGAGTACCGGCGGATCGCCGCCCACCCGCACCACGACGCGTACCTCGGGTCCTGGCGCGGCCGGCCGGCGTTCCTGGCCGAACGGTACGACCCGGCCCGGGTGGAGCTGGTCGGGTTGTACGACCCGGAGCCCGGCGACGTCGGCATGCACTTCCTCTGCGCGCCCACCGACACGCCCGCGCACGGCTTCACCCGCGCCGTCATCACCACGGTCCTGGCGTGGCTCTTCGCCGACCCGGCCACCCGCCGGGTGGTGGTGGAGCCGGACGTGCGCAACCACGCCGTGCACGCGCTCAACGCCGCCGTCGGCTTCACCGTCGTCGGCGAGATCCGCAAACCGGAGAAGGACGCGCTGCTCAGCGTCGTCACCCGGGACCAGTTCCGCGACGCCACCGAAGGAGACCCGCCGGCGTGAACCCCATCGCATCCGTCGACCACCTGACCCCCACGGCGTGGTCGACCGCCAACCGGCTGCTGGTGCGCAAGGCGCTCGCCGAGTTCGCCCACGAGCGCCTGATCACCCCCGAGCCGGCCGGCGACGGGTGGTGGACCGTGCACGGCGACGACGGCGCGGTGGAGTACCGGTTCGCCGCCGAGGTGCTCGCGCTCGACCACTGGCACGTCGACGCGGCCAGCATCACCCGACGCCGCGACGGCCGGGAGCTGCCGCCGGACGCGGTCGACCTCTGCCTGGAGCTGCGCGGCGCGCTCGGCCTCACCGACGCGGTCCTGCCGGTCTACCTGGAGGAGATCACCTCCACCCTCGCGGGCACCGCGTACAAGCTGAGCCGGCCGGCGGTCACCGCCGCCGAACTGGCCGCCGCCGACTTCCAGACCATCGAGACCGGCATGACCGAGGGCCATCCCTGCTTCGTGGCCAACAACGGGCGGCTCGGCTTCGGCGTCCACGACCACCATCGGTACGCCCCGGAGGCCGCCGCCCCCCTCCGGCTGCTCTGGCTCGCCGCGCACCGCGACCACACCACGTTCACCTGCGCCGACGACCTGGACTACGACACGCTGGTCCGGGCCGAGCTGGGCGCGGAGACGCGCGCCCGGTTCGCCGCCACGCTGACCGGGCTCGGCCTCGACCCGGCCGAGTATCTGCTCATCCCGGTGCACCCCTGGCAGTGGTGGCACCGGATCGCCGTCACGTTCGCCGGTGAGGTGGCCGAGCGCCGGCTGGTCTGCCTCGGCGAAGGACCGGACGAGCATCTGGCCCAGCAGTCCGTCCGGACCTTCTTCAACGTCACCGACCCGACGAAGCACTACGTGAAGACCGCGCTGTCGGTGCTGAACATGGGCTCCCTGCGCGGGCTGTCGGCGGCGTACATGGCGGCCACACCGGCGATCAACGACTGGCTGGCCGCGCTGATCGCCGACGACCCGGTGTTCACCCGTGCCGGGCTGACGATCCTGCGGGAGCGGGCCGCGATCGGCTACCGGCACCGACAGTACGAGGCGGCGACCGCGCCGGGGTCGCCGTACCGGAAGATGCTGGCCGCGCTCTGGCGGGAGAGCCCGGTCCCCGGCCTGGAACCCGGCCGCCGGCTGGCCACCATGGCCTCGCTGCTGCACTCCGACCGGGCCGGCCGTCCGCTGGCCGGCGCGCTGATCGCGGCGTCCGGGCTGCCGCCGGCGCGGTGGCTGCGCCGCTACCTGGACGCCTACCTGGTGCCGCTGCTGCACAGCCTCTACGCCTACGACCTGGCGTTCATGCCGCACGGCGAGAACGTCATCCTGGTGCTGGACGGCGGCGTGGTGGAGCGGGTGGTGTTCAAGGACATCGCCGAGGAGATCGTGATCATGAACCCGGACGCCGACCTGCCGGAGCGGGTCCGCCGGGTGCGGGCGGCGGTCCCGGACGACGAGAAGATCCTGGCCGTCTTCACCGACGTGTTCGACTGCTTCCTGCGGCACCTGAGCGCCGCGCTGCACACCGCCGGCGTGCTGGATCAGGACGACTTCTGGCGCACCGTCGCCGAGTGCGCCACCGGGTACGCCGAGACGGTGCCGCACCTGGCCGAGCGGATGCGGCGGCACGACCTGTTCGCGCCGGAGTTCCCGTTGTCCTGCCTCAACCGGCTCCAACTGAGGAACAACCAGCAGATGGTGGACCTGACCGACCCGTCCGCCGCGCTCCAGTTCGCCGGCACCCTGACCAACCCGATCGCCCGCTTCGCGTCGCCCCGCTAGGCGCCACGGCGGGCGAGATCTTGGAAAGGAATGGCCCTCATAGGGGCCTTTTCCTACCAAGATCTCGCCCGCCGTCCCGAAAACGGGGTGCGGCACGGGACCGGTCGACTGTCAGGCGGCGGACCCAGCCGAGAAACCGGCCGTACAGCGCCACCGGGTCCGGTGGGTTCGGGCACAGTCGCGTCAGGTCAGCAGTGGCCTCGTTCAGCAACTCGGCCATGTCGACGGCGAGCCAGGTCGTCTCACCGAAGTAGTCGGCGGCCAACTCGACCTGGGCCCTGGCGCACGGCCACGGGTGGGCGCACGCGGTGCAGATCCAGAGGGGCTTGAGCGGGGCGTGGCGCTGCACGTCTGGCCTCCTGGGATGGGCGGCTTGGTCGGACGGCACCCCGCCCCGCCGAGCATCGCCTCCAGCGGGAAGCGGGGGCCTGGAACCACTCCACCGCAATCCCAATGGGTTGTCAATCTGTAAGTGACAAATGCACAGTACAGGTCGTGCATACGTTCGGGCGGTGAGACGACCACGCCTGTACGGGCCCGGCGAGCTGGCCGCCCTGTTCGGCGTATCGCGTCAGCGGGTCCTTCAGATCACCCGCAGGCCCGGGTTCCCCGAGCCTCTCGCCCGGCTGATCGGCATGAACGTCTGGGACGCGGACGAGGTGGACGAGTGGGCCCGGCACCACCGCCCGCCCCGCCCCACAGACGGCGACGAGCAGGGCTGACCAACCGATAGGCGCTCCGCGCCCCGCACCGCGCGAGGCTGGGGCGGTTCAGTGGTGGACCGGCATGGCCAGGGTCCGGTCGCAGTGCGACAGGTCCTCCGGAAGATGCGAGGCGAGCACGAACGTCGACTCCGGACGGCGGTCCAGCGCGGCCCAGAACAGCGCCCGCGCCTGCGCGTCGAGGGACCGGCCGGGCTCGTCCAGCAGGACCACCGGCGGGTCGCCGAGCAGGGCACGGGCGACGCTGACCCGGGCCCGCATGCCGGCCGAGCAGCGGTTCGCCGCCGTCCGGGCGTACCCGGTGATGGCGAACTCCTCCTCGACCCCGGCGACCGCGGCGGCGGCCCGACGGGCGGGCAGGCGCATCCGGGCCACCAGCATCAGGTTGTCGTGCGCGGAGAGGCTGCCGCAGAGCGTCTGCTCCGGGGCGAGCGCCACGCCGACCAGGCGGCGGGCGGCGGCGGAGCCGGCCGGGTGACCGGCGACGGTGGCCCGGCCACGGCTCAGCGTGAGGGTGCCGGCCAGGCAGCGCAGCAGCGTGGTCTTGCCGGCGCCGTTGCCGCCGGTGAGCAGCAGCCGGGTGCCGGGCGCGACCGCCAGATCGAGGCCCGAGAAGACCGGGCGTCGTCCGAAGGCGCGCCCGGCGCCGTCCAGTCGCAGCATGTCTCCCCCTCAGAAACGGACGGAACGATACTAGCGCCGCAGATCAGGGCAGAACCGCAGGCGGCGCACCCATCGAGTCACCTCGGTCCGGAAAGTTGTGTTATACCGGAGATAACCGGCATTCGATATTAATGAGTTCTGCTCGAATTTGTCCCTTGTCGACGCCCCGGTCGTCGACCGGGCGCTGCGGCGTGCCCGCACCGTGGCTCGCCACCCCGAGAGGTAGGTTCGATGTCCTCGCTGTCCCGTCTCCGCGCGCCGGTGGGTTCGGCGTCCGCCGCGCTCACCCCGGCCGGGGTACGGTCGTGACCGCCGGCCTCGCGGTGCGCTGCCTCGCCCTGGACGCCCTCGCGGTGTCCACCAGCGATCTGCTGCGCCGGCACGGCATCGACTGCCTGCTGCTCAAGGGCGCCGGGCTGGCCCGCCGGCTCGGCGTCGACCGGGTCTACGGCGACGTGGACCTGCTCGTCGCGCCGGCGACCATCACCGCCACCGGGGACACCCTCTACGGCGCCGGCTACCGGCTGCGGCTGCCGCCCGACCTCTTCGACGTCACGGGCGACTGGCACGAGCAGTCCTGGGCCGCTCCCGGCCCGCTGCCGCTGACCATCGACCTGCACCGGGGCTTCGCCGGCGTCGGCGACTTCGACGCGCTGTGGCACTGGCTGCGCGCCGGGGCCGAACACCTCGACCTGGCCGGCGGGCGGGTCCTCGTACCCGACGAGGCCGGTGCCGCGCTGGTGGCCGCGCTGCACGCGGCCAGCCCGGCCAGCTTCAGCAAACCCGGCCGGGACCTGGCCGGCGCGCTGGCGGCCATGTCCCCGCACGCCTGGGAGGGGGCCGGCCGGCTGGCCGCGCGCTGCGACGCCGTGCCGGCATTCGTCGCCGGATTGCGGCTGCTGCCGGCCGGGGTGGCGGTCGCCGACCGGATCGGCCTGTCCGACACCCCCGACCCGTCGTCGGTGTGGCTGGCCGCCCGCTTGGCCAGTTCCACCGCGGTCGGCCTGGCCCGACTGGCGGAACCGTCCCGGCCGCAGCACCGCCTCCGGCTCCTCGCCCGGCTGGTGATGCCGTCGCCGGCATACCTGCGCAAGCTCGACCCGGCGGCGCGCGGCGGCCGGTGGCGCCTGCTCTGGGCGTACCTCCGGCGGGCCGGCCGGCACGTCCGGGGAACGCCCCGCGCGCTGCGGGAGCTGCGGACCGCGCGGCGACGTCGTGACTGACCCGGTACGCGCGCTGCGCGCCCTGGCCGGGGTGACCCGCCGGCACGGTCCGCTCGGCCTGGCGCTGGTGGCGTGGACGCTGCTGGCCTGCCGGCGGGTCCGTCGCCAGCTCGCCCGCGGCGGGCTGGACGCGGTCCGCCTCCCCGCGCCGCCGCCCGGCGGCACCGACGCGCTGGTCCGGCGCGCGCTGCGCCGCGGCGGCGGCAACTGCCTGGAGAGCGCGCTGGTCCGGCAGCGCTTCCTCGCCCGACGGCGGGTACTGCGGACCGTGGTGATCGGGGTCAGCGCGCCGGGCGCCGGCTTCCACGCCCACGCCTGGCTCGACGGCGACCCGGACCCGCACCGGCACGGGCTGGCCGAGATCCTGCGCCGGCCCGCGCCGCCCGCCTGGCTGCCCTGACCCGGCTTCTCAGACCCGTTCCAGCAGTCCGGCGGCCTCCAGGTCGGCCAGGAACGACCGCACGTCGGCCATCGCCCGCTCCCGCTCCACAGCGGCCTGCCCGACCAACACCTCGGCCAGTTGGACGGTGGTGGCGCCGGCCACCAGGTACGGCCACAGCGCGGTGGCGGCGCGGTCGAGCGCGAAGTAGACGGACTGCCCGACGTCGAGCAGCACCGTCTCGTCGCCGCTGGTCCGCCACGCCACCCGGTCCCCCCGGACCCGGTACAACACGGATGGTTCACTGGTCATCTCGGCGCCTCCAGATAAGGTCAGTCACGGGTGAGGATCCCTCTGCGCCGGGCCAGCCACAGCGCACGGTCGAAGACGCCGGCGGAGAGCGGCAGCAGCACCGCGGCGGCACCGGCGAGCACCACGGCGGCCCGGCCCCAGTCGCCGCCGGCGAGCGCGGCCCGCAGCCCGTCCAGCGCGGCCCGGGTGGGCAGCACCGCGCACACCGGTTGCAGCACGCCGGGCAGCGCCGAGACCGGGAAGTAGGTGCCGGACAGGAACGACAGCGCCACCACCAGCAGGCGGGCCGCCGGGTCGCCGTACCCGACCGCCACGGTGAGGCCCATCAGCGTGATCCCGAACGGCAACGTGCACAGCGCGGCGAGGACCAGCATGACCGCCACCCCGGGCCAGGACGCGTCGTCGACGCGCAGGCCGAGGACGCCGGCCAGCAGGCCCAGGTAGAGACCGGCGCGCAGCAGCGCGAACGCGAACGGGTAGGCGACCAGGCCCAACGCGAGCGACCAGCCCGGCACCGGCTGTGCCGCGCACAGCTCCAGCATCCCGTCCCGCTGCTCGGCCGTCACGCGCGTGACCACCTGCACGGTCGCGGACTGGAGCACCAGCAGGAACACGATGCCCACCGCCACGAAGTCGAAGTAGCCGCCCGAGCCGGTGATGCCGGCACCCGGATGCGGGACGAGCACCCGGGAGACGAACAGGAAGACCAGCAGGTTCAGCACGCCGAACACCAGGTCCAGCAGGAACGGCACGCGCAGCCCGCGACGCTCGGCCAGGTCCCGGCGCAGCAGCGCCACCACCGCGCGCCCGGCGACCCGCCACCGGGGCGGCACGCCGCCGGCAGCCCGAGTTCCGGGTACGGCGACCGCCGCCTCGATCCTCCTCATCCGCACCTCCCCCGTGGCAACTCGCCGAGCCGGCATCCGGTGACGGCGGGTGCGGGACCGGCCGACCGGGGTCGGCATCGTCGCCTGGCTCCGATCGGCCGGCCGTCTGCGCCGGGCCCGGGACGACGGCGGCCCGGCAGGGCAGACGTTAGGCGGGAAACGAACACCGGCCCGGACGGCCGGAAAGTCAGCTACCCGACAGTTCCGTCCACCGCGTGGTGTAACCACATCGTCGTTCTCGTCCCACCGGCCGCCCTCGGCGCGGCGACGCCGGGCGAACGTGTTACGACACGGCGAACCCCGTCGCCGACCACCGACGTAACGGCGTGCGCGAATCGACCAGTGCGTTGCGGAAAACGGATCGGCCGTCCGATTCGGTGTGTCGCGCTCCGCCCGGACGTCGGTGACAGACCGTTGCCGCCCGGCAAGTGACCCGTTCATCCAGGGGTACGCGCCCGGACCGGCGCAGCGGGAGGTGACGCGTGACAGTGCAGTGGACGGGCCGACCGGAGTCGGCCGACCACGACGTGGTGGAGACCGACGACCCCGAACACGCCCACCACCTCATCGCCCGCCGGTACGGCGACCACCGGGCCCGGATCCCCGGCGAGACGCTGCGCGCGTCGGGAGTGGCGGCGCCGGCGGAGCCGGCCCGGTGACTGACGACCGCGCGGCCCGGCGGTTCGAGCTGTCCACCCGGGACCCGGACGTCGCCCGCCGAGCCGTCGCCGAGGTGTGCGGGGACCACCGACCGCACTTCCGGGGCACCCGACGCGACTTCCGCTTCGCGTGGCGCGGCGTGCAGGCCGGTCCGCTCGGCCTGACCCGGGCCGCGCACTCCATGGACGCCTGGACGGAGGCCGGGCCGTACCCCGACTTCCTGGCCGTGCACGTGGTGCGGGGCCGGTTCCGGTTCGCCGACGGTGACGAGGAGCTGCTGGTGCCGGCCGGCGGCGTCGGCCGCTACCCGCTGCGCCGGTCGGTGCTGGCCTGGACCGACGTGGTGGCCACCACGGTCCGGCTGCCGATGGAGCAGGTGACGCGCGTCGCGGCCAACCGGGTGGAAGCCGCCCCGCACACGTTCCGCTTCCTCGGCCTCGCGCCGGTGTCGCCGGCCATGGCCCGGGCCTGGGCGCACCTGTCGGCGTTCCTCTACCGGCTGTCCGCCACCGGCGACCACGGCCTCGACCAGCCGCTCGTCCAGGCGTCGCTGGCCGACCTGACCGCGACCACCGCGCTCACCGTCTTCCCGAACACCACCATGACCGTCGGCTACGTGCCGCAGCCCCGCCGGGTCGCGCCGTCGATCGTCCGACGCGCGCAGGCGTACCTGGACGAGCACGCCGCCGAACCGGTCACCGTGGCCCAGGTCGCCGCCGCCTGCGGGGTCGGACCGCGCGGACTCCAGGCCGCGTTCCAGCGACACGTCGGCTACAGCCCGCTGACCTACCTCCGCCAGGTGCGTCTCGCCCGCGCCCACCGCGACCTGCTCACCGCCGACCCCGCCGGCGGCGAGACGGTGGCCGGCATCGCCCGGCGCTGGGGCTGGACCAGCCCCGGCCGCTTCGCCGCCGCCTACCGCGACTCGTACGGCCGACCGCCCCGGGAGACGCTGCGCGAGTGACCGGTCAGCACTCGGCCCGGCCGGCCCGCCAGTAGCCCATGAACGCCACCGCCCGGCGGTCGAGCCCCCGGTCGGTGACCAGGTGCCGGCGCAGGCCCCGGATCACCGCCGCCTCGCCGGCCAGCCAGGCGTAGAGCGGGGCGTCGTCGGGCCGGTCCGGCACCTCCCAGAGGATCTCCCGGTCGACGTCCACCTCGGCCGGCGGCGGGCCGGCCGGCGACCCGGCGGGCGCCGGCACCAGCCGGGCGGCGAGGCCCGTCACGGCCGGGGTGAGCCGGCTGCCGTGCGGGGCGCCGCCGCGGGGCAGCCAGGTCACTGTCACGCCGGCCGGTACGCGGCACGGCAGCTCGTCCCCCGCCTCCGGCACCTCCACCACGGCGTGGCCGTGCGCGTCGGCCGGCAGCCGGTCCAGGATCGCGCAGATCGCCGGTGCGGCTGTCTCGTCGCCGGCCAGCAGCAGCGTCGCGCCGGCCGGCGGCCGGAACTCGACGCCGCCGTGCCCGCCCGGCCAGCCGGCGTCCGGGCCGACCAGTGCGAGCCGGTCCCCGAGCCGGGCCCGTCGCGCCCACCGGGTGGCCGGGCCGCCGTCGCCGTGCAGCGCCACGTCCACGTCCACCTCGTACGCCTCCGGCCGGGCCGCCCGGACCGTGTAGGTGCGGATCGGGCTGCGCTCCTCCGCCGGCAGGTCGCGCCACCGCTGGTACCAGTCGGGCCCGTCGGGCAGCTCCGCCGCGCCGCCGTCGACCACCGGCAGCGCCAGCTTGATCCGCTGGTCGTAGCCGTTGTCGGCGAACCGGTCCAGGTCCGGGCCGGTGAACGTGACGCGCAGGAACGACGGGCCGAGCCGGCGCAGCGCGCGGACCTCGACGGTGAACACGCGCCACGGCGCGGCGGCCAGGGTGCTGGTCATGGTGACTTCCTCTCGGGGCTCAGCGGACGCCGGCGGCGGCGCGGGAGCGCCACAGCAGCCAGACGAAGTAGGGGGTGCCGATCAGCGCGGTGACCAGGCCGGCGGGGACCTGCGCCGGGGCGATGACGGTGCGGCCGAGCGTGTCGGCGAGGCTGACCAGCGCGGCGCCGAGCAGCACCGCCACCGGCAGCACGCGGGTGTGCCGGCCGCCGACCAGCGCCCGCGCGGCGTGCGGCGCGACCAGGCCGACGAAACCGATCACGCCGACCGCCGACACGGCGGTGGCGGTGAGCAGCGCCGCCAGGCCGAGCGCGACCAGCCGGGCGCGTTCCAGCCGGACGCCGAGCACCCGGGGCGTGTCGTCGTCGAGCGCCAGCAGGTCCAGTTCCCGGCGGACCGCGGCCACCACCGGAACGGCGACCAGCAGCGCCAGCGCCACCGGCAGCACCTGCGGCGCGGTGCGGCCGTAGGTGGAGCCGGACAGCCAGGTCAGCGCCTTGCCGGTGTTCCACGGGTCGGCGGAGACCACGATGAACGTGATGACCGCGGCACCGCCCTGCCAGACCGCGAAGCCGATCAGGACGAGCCGGTCGGAGTTCAGCCCGCGCCGCCGGGCCAGCCCGTAGACCAGCGCGAACGCGGCCACCGCGCCGAACCCGGCGGCGCCGGAGAGCGCGAGCACCCCGGCCGCCGGGGCGAACGTCAGCAGCGCCACCGCGCCGATCCCCGCGCCGCCGGTGATGCCGAGGATGCCCGGCTCCGCGAGGGGGTTGCGGCAGACCGCCTGCACGGTGGTGCCGGCCAGCGCGAGCGCCGCGCCGGCCAGCAGCGCCGCCGCGACGCGCGGCCAGCGCGCGTCCAGCACGAAGGTGTACGCCGGCCCGGTGCGGCCCCGCACCCAGTTGACGATGTCGCCGAGCAGCACCCACGTGTCCCCGGCCAGCATGCCGAGCACCAGCGCCGCGACGGCGGCCACCGCGCAGACGGTGACCACTGTGGTGTGGACGGCGCGGGAGCGGACGGCGGCGTGGCCGCCCGGCGGCTGCCGGGTCGGCCCGGCGTCGCGGTGCCGGCGGGCCAGCCAGACCAGCAGGATCGCGCCGAACAGCGTGGTGACCACGCCGGTGGGCACCTCCACCCCGGCCTGTGCGCCGAGCACGGCCCGCAGCAGCACGTCCGAGCCGAGCACGATGACCACGCCGACCAGGCCGGCCAGCGGCAGCAGCACCCGGTGCCGGTGCACCTCGGGTACCCACCGGCCGAGCAGCCGGACGATCACCGGCGCGCCGAGCCCGACGAAGCCGATCGGACCGGCGAGCGTGACCGCGGCGGCGGAGAGCAGCACCGCGAGCAGCACCACGACGAGCCGGGTCCGGCGCACGTCCAGCCCGAGCACGGTGGCGGTGTCGTCGCCGAGGGCGAGCAGGTCCAGCCGGTGCCCGAGCGCGACCAGCAGCAGCGCGGCGAGGCCGACCACCGGGGCGAGCTGGGTGACCGCCACCAGGTCGCCCTGCACGAGCGAGCCGTTGCCCCAGGCGAACAGCCCGATGGTGGCCTGCTCGAAGAGCAGCAGGAGCAGCATGGTCAGCGAGGCGAGCGCCATCGCGGTGGCCGAGCCGGCGAGGATCAGCCGGGTGGTCGCGGCCTGGCCGCCGGCCGACAGCAGCATCACCAGCGCGGCCGCGGCCAGCCCACCGCAGAACGCGAGCCCGCCGGCGGGTAGCGCCGGCAGCGCGATGCCGAACGCGGCGGTGGTCACGATCGCCAGGTGCGCGCCGGCGTTCACGGCGAGCGTGTCCGGCGAGGCGAGCGGGTTGCGGGTGGTCGACTGGAGCGCCGCGCCGGCGAAGCCGAGCGCCACGCCGACCGCCAGGCCGGTGAGCAGGCGCGGCAGCCGGGAGGCGACCAGCACCCGGGCGGTCTCGTCGTCCGCGCCGGTGAGCAGCCGGAGCAGGTCGAGCGCGCCCACCGACGACGTGCCCTGGGTGAGGTGCACCGCGGTGGTCGCGACGAGCAGCGCGGCGGCGAGAGCGAACGCGCCGGCGACCCGGCGACGGGCGGGGGGTGGCCCGACCGGGGCCGGCCGGGTGGCCGGCTCCGGTACGGCGGTGGCGATCATCGCCGGCTCAGGCCGTGTAGACGGCGACGAGCTGGTCGACGTACTGCTTCGCGGACAGCGGGCCGCCGAACGTCCAGATGCCGTCCGGCATCCTGTGCAGCTTCTTCTGCTGCACGAACGGCAGGGAGCGCCAGATCGCGTTGCCGGCGAGACCGTCGGCGAAGACGTCCTGACCGTCCGAGGCGTTGTAGAAGAAGTGCAGGTCCTGTCCCTTGAGGACGCTGAGCCCCTCGACGTCGGTCTGGCCCAGGCCCCACATCTCGTCGGTCTTGCCGGTCCAGGCGTTCTTCAGGCCGAGCTGGATGCCGAGCTGGGAGACGAGCGCGCCCTGGCCGAACATCCGGATGGAGACCGTGCTGCCCTCCTTCCAGCCGTCGGCGAAGGCGAACTGCCGGCCGGCGGCGCCGGCGTCGGCGATCTTCTTCCGGCCGTCGGCGAGCGCGGCGTCGAAGTCGGCGAGCAGCTTCTCGGCCTGCGCGGTGCGACCGGTGGCGGTGGCGATCATGGTGAGGTCGGACCGCATCCGGCCGAGGTTGTCGGTGGCGTCGCTGCCCTTGGTGACCAGCACCGGCACGTACTTCTCCAGTTGGGTGACGATCGCGGCGCCGCGCTCGGCCTCCATCACCACCAGGTCCGGCTGGAGCGCCACGACGGCGTCGACGCTCGGCTCGCCCCGGGTGCCGACGTCCTTGACGCCCGGGTCCAGCGGGGCGGCGGTGACCCAGGTGGCGTACCCCTTGGGGTCGGCCACGCCGACCGGCATCACGCCGAGGCCGACGAGCATCTCGACCTCGCCCCACTCCAGGCCGACGACCTTGGTGGCCGGGTTCTTCAGCGTGATCGCCTTGCCGCGGCTGTCGGTGACGGTGACCGGGCCGGTGGCGGCCGGGCCGGCGGTGGACGGCGCGGCGGCGGGCGTCTCGGTGGTGCCGCAGCCGGCGATCAGCAGCGCGGTCGCGGCGGCGACCAGCAGGGTGAATCGGGTACGCAACATCGGTTTCTCTTCTGTAGTCAGGACTGGTTTCGGCGGACGGTGTGCCGGCCGACGGGGCGGGTGGAGAGCAGGCCGGTGGCCGGGTCGGCGGTCACCTCGACGCGGATGCCGTACGCCTCGGTGAGCGCCGCCTCGGTGAACACCTCGCGCGGGCTTCCGGCGCCGCGCACCCGGCCGGAGTGCAGCAGCACGACGTGGTCGGCGACGGCGGCGGCCTGGTTGAGGTCGTGCAGCACCACGCCGACGGCGACGCCGGCGGTGTCGGCGAGGTCGCGCATCAGGTCGAGGATCTCCACCTGGTAGCGCAGGTCCAGGAAGGTGGTCGGCTCGTCCAGCAGCAGCACGGCGGTGTCCTGGGCCAGGCAGGTGGCCAGCCAGACCCGTTGCAGCTCACCGCCGGACAGCGCGTCGACCGGCCGGGCGGCCATGGTGTCCACGCCGGTCACCGCCATGGCCCGGTCGATCGCGGCCGGGCCGTCCGGGTCGCCGGCCCGCCACCGCTGCCGGTACGGGTGCCGGCCGTAGCCGACCACGTCCCGGACGGTGACGCCGCTCGGCGTGGGGCGGCTCTGCGCCAGCAGCGTGACCCGGCGGGCGAAGTCGCGCGCCGACAGCGCGCGGGCCGGGGTGCCGTCGGCGAGCACGATCTCGCCGTGCTGGAGCGGGTGCAGGCGGGCCAGCCCGCGCAGCAGCGTCGACTTGCCGCTGCCGTTGGGCCCGACCAACGCGGTCACCGCCGCCGGCCGCAGCGTGATGGCCGCGTCGTGCACCACGGTGGTGCCGTGGTAGCCCAGCCGCAGCGCGCTGCCCCGCAGGCCGTCGGCCCGCATCGTTCCGCTCGTCACAAAGGTTAGGCTAACCTAACCGACGATCACGCTGTCAAGCCGGTCCCGCGTTCTCCACCGTGCGACCGGGCCGCATTGACAACGGCCGTGCGGCCTGATCAAACTGTCGCCACAACTGCATCCACGCGCGTGTGTGCGGGGGAAGTCCGGTCGAAGTCCGGCGCTGGCCCGCAACGGTAGGCCGTCCGAGGTGGCAGACACCTCGGGGCGGTGAGCCCGAATACCCGCCGCACGCGTGATGTTCCCGCTCCCCACCCGTCGTGGCCCACGGGTCGGAGGCCGTCCGACCCTGCCGCAACGCGGGTCGGCCGGGTTTCTGACGACCGCCGGGCCGGAAAGGCGCGTCCGATGGTCGTCCGCCTGAGCCGGCACCGCCTGCTCGCCCTGTGCTGTGGCGTGCTCGCCGCCCTCACCCTCACCGCTCCCACCCTCACCGCCCCGGCAACCGCCGCCACAGCCGGCACTGTCACCCGACCGGAGGCCGCCGCCGGCTGGCTCGCCCGGCAGCTCGTCGACGGCGAACGCTTCGAGACCGTCTTCGACGGCGTCGCCTACCCCGACCAGGGGCTGACGCTCGACGCCGTGTTCGCGTTCGCCGCCGCCGGCATCGCCGACGACTCCGGCGCCCGGGCGCTGGCCTGGGTCACCCGGCCCGACATCCGCGACGGCTACCTGGGCGACGGCACCACCGAGGCGTACGCGGGCGCGACCGCCAAGCTCGCCCTCGCCGTGCGGGTACGCGGCGGCGACCCGACCGACGTCGGCGGCGTGGACCTGATCGCCCGGCTGCGCGCGCTCCAGTCACCGGACGGCCGGTTCCGCGACCGGTCCGCGTACGGCGACTACAGCAACGCGTTCAGCCAGTCCTTCGCGCTGCTCGCGCTGGCCCGTACCCCGGCCGGCGCACCGCCGGTCGCCGCCGCCTGGCTGGCCGCGACCCGGTGCCCGGACGGCGGCTACCCGCTGCTGCCGGCGCAGCCGGTGTGCACGTCCGACGTGGACGCCACCGCGCTCGCCACCCAGGCGCTGCGCGCCGCCGGACGCCCCGCCGACGCGGCGACCGGGCTGCGCTGGTTGGTCTCCGTGCAACGCGCCGACGGCGGCTTCGCCAACGTCGCCGGCATCCCGAACGCCAACAGCACCGGGCTGGCCGCGCAGGCACTGCGCGTCGGCGGCACGCCGCGGGCCTGGGTCCACGCCCGCGCGTTCCTGGCCGGCCTCCAGATCGGTTGCGCCGGGGCACCGGAGCTGCGGGGCGCTGTCGACTTCGACGGCGGCCCGGTCGACCCGGACACCGCCGCCCGCGCCACCGGCCAGGCCGTGCTCGGCCTCACCGGCACCGGGTACGCCGCCCTGTCCGCCACCGGCGCCGTCCCCGGCGCACCAGCCCCCGCCTGCCCGTGAGCCCCGTCGTCGAGGAGAAGCCGATGTCCCGTCCCCGCCCCACCCTCCGTACCCGGCTCGCCGGCCTGCTGGCCGCCGTGCTCGCCGCCGTCGCGCTGACCGCCGTCGAACCCGCGCCGCGCGCCGCCCACGCCGCCGCCTGCACCGGCACCTCGGGCGTCACCGTGGTGGTCGACTTCGCCGCGCTCGGCGGCGGCGTGCAGGTCGCCTGCGCCCCCGGCGACCCGACCACCGGGATCGCCGCCCTCCAGGGCGCCGGGTTCACCGTGACCGGCACCCAGCGCTGGGGCCTGGCGTTCGTCTGCCGGATCAACGGCAAGCCGACGGCCGCGACCGAGGCGTGCGTGAACACGCCGCCGGTCACCGCGTACTGGTCGTACTGGCACGCCACCCCCGGCGGCGCCTGGTCCTACAGCTCGTCCGGCGCGAACGCCTACAACCCGGCCCCCGGCACGGTGGAGGGCTGGTCGTTCGGCGCCGGCGCCCCGCCGAGCATCACCGCGCCCTGACCGCCCGGCCGCCGGCCCGCGCCCCCGTCCGCGTGCCGGCGGCCGGCCCCCGCTCCGACAGCTTCGCGAAAGGCACCCGTATGGCCCTGTCCCGGCGTTCCACCACCGCTCTCGGCACCGTCGCGGCGGCCGCGCTCGTCGCCGTGTCCGCCCTGCCCCCGGCCGGGGCCGCCGCGCCCGCCCCGGCCGACGCCGCACGCGACGCCGCGTCCTGGCTGGCCGGCGAGTTCACCGACGGGTCGCTGCCCGGGCCGTTCGGCGGCCCGGACTGGGGCCTGACCGTCGACGGCCTGGTCGCGCTCTCCGCGACCGGTGTGGACGCCGCCGCCCGGCAGGCCGCGACCGCGCAGGTCGCCGCGCACGTCCGGGCCTACAACAGCTACGACGACTGGGGCATCGAGGGCTTCACCGACGGCGGGGCCACCGCCAAGCTGCTCTACGCCGCCTCGGCCGCCGGCGCCGACCCCACCGACTTCGGCGGCTACGACCTGCGGGCCGAGACGCTGTCGCTGCTCGCCGGCCCGGACGCCGGAGCCCAGCGGGGCCGGATCACCAGCCGCACCACCGCCGACAGCGGCCCGGACGCCAGCAACACGTTCGACCAGTCCTTCGCCGTGCTCGGCCTGGCCCGCAGCGGCGACGTGCCGCCCGACGCGGTGGACTTCCTGGTCCGGCAGCAGTGCGCGACCGGCGGCTTCCGGCTCTATCCGGACACCGCCGCCGGGCCGTCGCCCTCCTGCGACGAGCAGCCGGGCGCCACGCTCGACGTCGACTCGACCGCGATGGCGGTGCAGGCGCTGCTCGCCGCCGCGGCGGAAGGTGCCGCCGACGCTGCCGACGCGGCAAGCCGGGGCGCCGACTGGCTGGCCGACCGGCAGCGGGACGACGGCGCGTTCGGCGGCTCCGGGCCGACCACCGGCCCGAACGCCAACAGCACCGGACTGGCCGGGCAGGCCCTCGCCGCCGCCGGCCGGGACGCCGGGGCGGACCGGGCCGCGCGGGCGCTGACCGGGTGGCAGCTCACCGCCGCCGCCGGCGGCGCGGCCGCCGGGGACGCGGGCGCCATCGCGTACGACCCGGACGGGCTCGCGGCGGCGGTGACCGCCGGGATCACCGACATCGCCCGGGACCAGTGGCGCCGGTCCACCGCCCAGGCCCTGCTCGGGCTCGCCCGGGTGCCGCTGGACCGGATCGGCCTCGACCTGCCGCCGACGTCACCGGCGCCGACCCCGACCGTCACCACCCCGCCCACCGCGTCGCCCTCGCCCACCGCGTCGCCCTCGGCCACCGCCGCCCCCACGCCGACCGGGACGGCCACCGCGTCACCGGCCCCGACCGGCTCCGGCACCGGCGCACCGACCCCGGGCGCCACCGGGACCGGCGCACCACCGGCGGAGACCACGCCGCCCGCCAGCACGGCCATCCCGGTCCCGCCGCCGGCCGCGCCGGGCCTCGGCGGGCTGCCGACCACCGGCGCGGCGATCACCGGGTACGTGCTGGTCGCGCTGCTGCTGATCGGCGGCGGGGTGCTGCTGCTGGTGCTGGGCCGACGCCGGCGCGCGGCATGAGCCGGCGCACCGTCCGGGCCGCCCCGGTCGTCGCGCTGGTCGCGGCCGGCACCCTGGCCGGGCCGGCCGCCCCGGCGACCGCCGCCGGCGCGGCCGGCTACTGCCCGGACGCCTCCGGCGTCACCGTCGTGGTCGACTTCCACGAGCTGGGCGGCGGCACCGTGGTGCGCTGCGCCCGGGGCGACCAGGCCACCGGCCTCGCCGCGCTCAGGAACGCCGGCTTCGAGGTCACCGGCACGCTGCGCTGGGGCGACGGGTTCGTCTGCCGGATCAACGGCCGGCCCGCCGCCGCCGCGGAGAAGTGCGTCGACACGCCGCCGGCCAGCGCGTACTGGTCGTACTGGCAGGCCACGAACGGCGGCGGGTGGACGTACAGCGACCGGGGGGTGCTCAACCGCAAGCCGCCGGCCGGCAGCTTCGAGGGGTGGTCGTTCGCCCAGGGGCGCGGCGCGAACGACGCGCCGCGCCCCGGCGTCGCGCCGACGCGGCCGGCGCCACCGCCGCCGCCCGCGTCGCCACCGCCCCCCGCGTCGCCGCCCCCGGCGGGCGGCGGGCCGGCAGCGCCGCCGCCGGCCGGTCCGGGCGCTCCCCCGCCGGCCGGTGGCCCGGGCGTTCCGCCGCCGGCCGGTGGCGGCGGTCCCGCCGCGCCGCCGGTCCTCGGCGGCCGACCGGTTACGACCGCGCCGGGCCGCCCGCCCACCGGCGCGCCGCCGAGCGGTCCCGCGTCCGGCACGCCGGCCCCGACGTGGTCCCCGGCCCCGCCGTCGGCCCCGGGCGACGGGCCGGTGGTGACCGAGGTGGCCGCCCGCGACGACGCTCGCGGCGGCGGCCCGCCGCTGGGCACGTTGGCCGGGGTGCTGCTGCTGGCCGTGCTGGTCGCCGGTGCGCTGGTGGCCGCCCGGCGGCGGCGGGCCGTGGATCCGGATGACTGACCGCGCCGCGACCGCGGTCGTGCCCGCGCCCGGCCCGGTCACCGCGCGGCAGCCGGGCGCGACGTCGGGCCGGCTGCCGCGCGGGCTGCACCCCGGCGCGTGGTGGCTGTGGGCGCTCGGCCTGGCCACCGCCGCCAGCCACACCACCAACCCGGTGCCGCTGGGGCTTCTGGTCGCGGTGGCCGCGCTGGTGGTCGCCCGGCGGCGCGGCGACGCACCGTGGGCGTTGGCGTTCCGGATGTACGTGTGGCTGGGCGCGGTGGTCGTGGCGATGCGGGTGCTGTTCCGGATCGTGTTCGGCGGCGGGCAGGGCGAGCACGTGCTGGTCCGGTTGCCGGAGATCCCGCTGCCGGCCTGGGCGGCCGGCATCCGGCTGCTCGGGCCGGTTGCCGCCGAGCAACTCCTCGGCGGGTTCTACGACGGGTTGCGACTGGCCACCATGCTGGTCTGTCTCGGCGCCGCCAACGCGCTGGCCAACCCGAAGCGGCTGCTCAAGGCCGTACCCGGAGCCTGGTACGCGGTGAGCACGGCGGTGGTGGTCGCGCTGTCGGTGGCACCGCAACTGGTCGAGAGCGTGCTGCGGGTACGCCGCGCGCGGCGGCTGCGCGGCGCGGGCGGGCGCGGCCCCCGGGCGCTGCGGGGCGTCGCGCTGCCGGTGCTGGCCGACGCGCTGGACCGGTCCCTGGCCCTGGCCGCCGCGATGGACTCCCGGGGCTACGGCCGGACCGCAGCGGTGCCGGCGGGGCACCGCGCGGTCACCGGCGCGCTGGTGCTCGGCGGGCTGGTCGGCGTCTGCGCCGGCACGTACGGCCTGCTGGACAGCACCGGCACCGGTCCCCTCGGGCTGCCGATGCTGCTCATCGGCCTGGTGACCGCCGTGGCCGGGATGCTGCTGGCCGGTCGCCGCGTCCGCCGCAGCCGCTACCGGCCGGACCGCTGGCGCCCGGCCGAGCTGCTGGTGGCCGGCGCCGGCATCGCCACGGCCGCCCTCGCGGTGTTCGCCGGCCACGTCGACCCGGCGGCGCTCTACCCGCCGGTCAGCCCGCTCACCTGGCCCGAACTGACCCCGCTGACGGTGCTCGCCGTCGCGGTCGCGGCGGCCCCGGCCTGGCTGGCGCCCCCGCCGCCGCTCCCCGTCCCCCACCCGGAAGGCCCCCCGTGATCACGTTCGACCGGGTCACCGTCCGCTACGCCGACGACGACCCGCCGCCGCTGCGGGACGTCACGCTGCGGATCGAGGAGGGCGAGCTGTGCCTGGTCGCCGGCCGTACCGGCGCGGGCAAGTCGACGCTGCTGCGGGCCGTCAACGGCCTGGTCCCGCACTTCACCGGCGGCACGCTGCACGGCACGGTCACCGTCGACGGCCGGGACACCCGGCGGAATCCGCCGCGCGACCTCGCCGACACCGTGGGCGTGGTCGGCCAGGACCCGCTGGCCGGCTTCGTGACCGACACCGTCGAGGAGGAACTGGCGTACGGCATGGAGCAGTTGGCGTTGCCGCCGGCGGTGATGCGCAAGCGGGTGGAGGAGACGCTGGACCTGCTCGGCATCGCCGAGCTGCGCGGTCGCGCGCTGCGGACGCTCTCCGGCGGGCAGCAGCAGCGGGTCGCCATCGGCGCGGTGCTCACCAGCCATCCCCGGGTGCTGGTGCTCGACGAACCCACGTCCGCGCTCGACCCGACCGCGGCCGAGGACGTGCTGGCCGCGGTGACCCGGCTGGTGCACGACCTCGGCGTCACCGTGGTGCTGGCCGAGCACCGGCTGGAACGGGTCGTGCAGTACGCCGACCGCCTGCTCTGGCTGCCCGGCGACGGCCGGGTGGTCGACGGGCCGCCGGCCGAGGTGCTCGCCGGCGTCGACCTCGCGCCGCCCCTGGTCCACCTGGGCCGCCTCGCCGGCTGGACGCCGCTGCCGCTGTCGGTGCGCGACGCCCGGCGGCGCGCCGGCGACCTGCGCCGACGGCTCGCCGACGTGGCGCCGCCCGGTCCGCCGCCCGCGCCGGACACCGCCGCGGCGCTGACCGCCCGGCGGATCGTCGTGCGGTACCCGGGCACGGTCGCGGTGGCCGGCGTCGACCTCGACCTGCACGCCGGCCGGGTGGTCGCGGTGATGGGCCGCAACGGCTCCGGCAAGTCCAGCCTGCTCTGGGCGGTGCAGGGCAGCGGCCCCCGGCAGAGCGGCACGGTGACCGTGGCCGGGCCGACCGGCCCGGTCGACCCCGCCGCGCTGCCGGCCGGACGGGCCCGCCGGCACGTCGGACTCGTTCCGCAGACCCCGGGCGACCTGCTCTACCTGGAGACGGTGGACGCCGAGTGCGCGCAGGCCGACCGGGAGAGCGACGCGCCGGCCGGCACCTGCCGGGGCCTGCTGGACCAGCTCACCCCCGGACTGCCCGGCGACCGGCATCCCCGCGACCTGTCCGAGGGGCAACGGCTGGCCCTCGTGCTCGCCGTCCAGCTCACCGCCGCGCCACCGGTCATCCTGCTCGACGAGCCGACCCGTGGCCTGGACTACCACGCGAAAGGGCAGTTCGGCGCCGTGGTCCGAGAGCTGGCCGCCGCCGGCCGCGCCGTGGTGCTGGCCACCCACGACGTCGAACTCGTCGCCACGCTGGCGGACCGGGTGGTGGTGCTGGCCGAGGGCGAGGTGGTCGCCGACGGTGGCACGGCGGAGATCATGCTGGCCTCGCCGGCGTACGCCCCGCAGGTGGCCAAGGTGCTCGCGCCGGCGCCGTGGCTGACCGTCGAGCAGCTCGTCGCCGCGCTGGAGCCAGCATGAGCGGGCGCAGCGAGCGAATCGGCAGGCTCAGGGCCGCCGTGGTGCTCGCGCTCGCCTCGGTCGCCGCGCTGGCCACGTTCACCTGGCCGTTCTTCGTCCCGGCACACCCGGAGTCCACCGCCCGCACCGGCGAGGCGCCGCTGGTCTTCCTCGTCGTGCTGCCGGTCCTGGTGGCGGTGGTGCTGGCGGAACTCAGCTCCGGCGGCATCGACAGCAAGGCCCTGGCGATGCTCGGCGTGCTGGCCGCCGTCAACGCCGCGTTGCGTCCGCTGGGCGCCGGCACCGCCGGCATCGAGACCGTGTTCTTCCTGCTCGTCCTCGCCGGGCGGGTGTTCGGTCCCGGCTTCGGATTCCTGCTCGGCTCGACGTCGCTGTTCGCGTCCGCGCTGCTCACCGCCGGGGTGGGGCCGTGGCTGCCGTTCCAGATGCTCGGCGCGTCCTGGATCGGGCTCGGCGCCGGGCTGCTCCCGGCCCGGCTGCGGGGCCGGGCGGAGACCGTCGTGCTGGCCGGGTACGGCGCGGTGGCCGCCTACGGCTACGGGCTGCTGATGAACCTGTGGTTCTGGCCGTTCAGCATCGGCGCGGACACGCAACTCTCCTATCTGGCCGGCGCGCCGGTGCTGGAGAACCTGCACCGCTTCGCGGTCTTCACGGCCGTCACGTCCACGTTCGGCTGGGACACCGGGCGGGCGGTCACCACCGCGGTGGCGATCGTGCTGGCCGGCCCGGCCGTGCTCGCCGCGCTGCGCCGGGCCGCCTGGCGAGCCGCCTTCGCCACCCCGGTCACGTTCGCCGACGCTCCCCGCCCCGAATGAACCACTACCCCGAACCCCGGCGTCGACCTTGCAGTTGCGGCCCTCGACTCGTACCTCTTGTCGGGTTTGTGAGGGCAGCAACCGCAAGATCGGCGGCGTGGGGGTTACAGGGAGACTGCGCGCCCGCCGAGGGTGACGATGAGGCGGCCGTCGGCGGCGAAGGACCAACCGAGGGCGCCGGAGTAGGTGGCGCAGCGGGAACCGTTGGCGCCGGACCAGAACTGGTTCGAGCCGTCCACGTTGCCGACCGTCTTGTCGTTGGACCCGCTGCCGCTGCGGCAGGACGTGTCGTTGCGGAAGACCGAGGTGCCGGCGTCGAACGAGAAGTTGCGCTCGGTGTTGTCGATGCTCAGGTTGTTGGAGATCGTCATCGAGCCCGGGTTCCGGTTGTAGGTGAACCCGTGCTTGCCGTTGCGGTACGCGATGGTGCGCCGGACGGTGTGGTTGACCGCGATGTCCTCGCCGCCGAGCTTGAAGCCGTTGCGGTCGCCGTTGCCGTTCTGCGTGCCGTTGCTCAGCGTGCCGTTGTTGTAGGAGAGGGAGTCCTCGATGGTCACCGGCCCGATCGCGCCGGTGTCGGTCTTCGTGTAGAGGTCCCAGCCGTCGTCGATGTTGTGGTGGGAGACCGCGTACCGGAAGACGTTGCCGTTGCCGACGGTGAGCTTGGCGGCGAACCCGTCCGCGTCCTCGCCGTCGGAGTCGGCGTTGTCGTGCGACTCGACGCTGACCATGAGGTTGTTCGCCGGCCACTGGTCGCGCGGGGTGCTGGAGGCGATCCGGGACAGTTGCAGGCCGCTGTCGCGGTTGAAGCGGGTCACCGTCCGCTCGATGATGTTGTTGCTGCCGCCGACGAAGATGCCGTTGTCGCCGGCGCGCTCGACCACGATCCCCCGCACGTGCCACCAGGACGCGTTCAGCGCCAGCCCCCGGTTGGCCGGGTCCTCGGTCATCGCGGAGAAGTTGAGGATCGGCGTCTCGCCCGGGTACGCGTACAGGTTCTTGCGGGCGCTCGCGGTGCCGTTGTTGCCGGCGGCGATGGTCACGGTCTGGGCCAGGCTGTAGGTGCCGCCCCGCAGGTAGACGGTGCCGCCGGCGCCGACCCGGGTGAGCGCGGCGGCGATCGTGGTGGGGCTGGCCTGGGTGCCGGCCGCGCCGGCGGTGCCGTTCGGTGCGGCGTACACCGCGCCGCTGGTCGGCGGCGGAGTCGTCGGCGACGGCGGTGGGGTGGTGGGCGACGGGGGTGCTGTCGTCGGCCCGGGCGGCGGGGTGAGGGTCCCCCCGGGGTCGGTGGGGACGGCCCCGCCGCAGAGGACGCCGTTGACCGCGAACGAGGCGGGGACCGGGTTGCTGGTGTTGTTCCAGCCGCCGTTGAAGCCGAACGACGTGGTCGCGTTCGTGCCGAGACCGCCGTTGTAGCTGACGTTGGCGGCCCGGACCGACGCGCCGGTCTGGGTGATGTCGGCGCCCCAGGCCTGGCTGACGGTCTGGCCGCCGCTGAAGTTCCAGGTGACGGTCCAGCCGTTCAGCGGGTCGCCGAGGTTGGTGAGGTTGACGTTCGCGGTGAAGCCGCCGGCCCACTGCGCGGTCACCGCGTAGTCGACCCGGCAGCCGGCGGCCGCCTGGGCGGGGTTCGCGCCCATCGCCAGGCCGGCGGTGACGAGCGTCGCCGCCGCGGCCGCGGACGTCCACAACGCCGTACGGCGCTGTCTGTTGATCATGAGAATTCTCCTGCGGGTGGTGGTTCGGCGCCGCGCCGGCGTCGACTCCGATGCCCGGTCGGTGTCGCCGGCTGGCCTTCCTGCTGCCCCGGACGCCCGTGCTCGACGGGCCCGTCACGCCTCCCGCGGTGAAAGCGCTTTCAGTGCATTTTACTGACGTACCTCGATGTGGTCAATCGACGCACGGAACGGTGAACGATCCGGCCGCCGCGCCCGTATCCATCCCCGACCGGGAGATCGTCCGGAACCGCGATGCCGGAGCGGGCACGAGAGGCGATCCCTGCGTCCCACTTCGCACCGCGGAGCGGCGGGGGGGGGGGCCCCCCCCCCCCCCCCCCCCCCCCCCAAACAACCCCGGGGGCGGCCCCGGGGGGGCCCCGCCCCCCCCCCCCCCGCACACAGAGCGGGGGGGGGGGGGGCCGCGCCCCCGCCGACCCCCCCGGCG
>NZ_JBISAC010000003.1:416311-522988 GCF_044391475.1 Micromonospora sp. NPDC018662 | reverse complement strand
GCCGCCGCGCCGGTAGCCCGCCCCGCCGGGGTTTGCGGCGGGCCCCGCGTGGCGGGTGGGGGCTGTTGGGGCTCCCCCGGCGTCCCACTCCGCCCCGGGGGGGGGGGGCGCGCCCCCCGCCGCCCCGACCCTCCAGGTCAACCAAAGGAGAGGTGCATGGCCAGGGGTACGCGCAACAACGCGGTCCTGAAACTCGGTGGGGTGGGCGCCCTCGCGGCGCTCCTGCTCGCCGGCGGACTGCAACTGGCGTCCGCCGACGAGAACGGCGGCTCGGCCGCACCGGCCGCGGCACAGACCGTGAACTGCCCGACGGTACGCGACAAGCTGCCCGCGGTGCCGGCGGCGGCGAACGCCGAGGTGGAACGGGAACTGGCCAACCTGGACCAGGAGATCGCCCGGCAGAACGAGCGCCTGGCGCGGCTCGCGGTCAAGCCCGAGGGCGGCCCGAACTTCGTCAACAACGCCATCCTCGGACCGCTGAAGAGCAAGCGCACCGCCGCGCTCGACCGCATCGAGATCGCCTTCAACCGGATCGGCGCGCAGCGCCCGAACCTGGACGCGCTGGCCACCTGCGGGCTCAACGCCGCCGGCGTGCCGAGTGCCGTCAACGGCGGTGCCGGCCAGGGCGGCGCGACCGGCGGCCAGAACGGTGCCGGTGGCCAGAACGGTGCGGCCGGTGGCCAGAACGGTGGCCAGAACGGCGGGGCGGCGGTCGGGGCGGCCCGGACCGTGAACTGCCCCGGGGTGCGGCTCCCCGCCGTCCCCGCGGCGGCCGCGACCCAGGTGCAGGCCGAGCTGGCCGCGTTGGACAAGCAGATCGCCGAGGCGAACGCCCGCCTGGCCCGGCTCGCGGTCAAGCCCGAGGGCGGGCCGGCGTTCATCGACAACGCCATCCTCGGACCGTTGAAGAGCAAGCGCGGCGCCGCGCTCGACCGCATCGAGATCGCCTTCAACCGGGTCGGCGCGCAGCGCCCGAACCTGGACGCGCTGGCCGCCTGCGGCCTGAACTGACATGTGCGGCGAGGGCCCACCCGGCCACCCGGATGGGCCCTCACGTTCGCCGACGGGTCAGAGTGGACCGAGGACCGCCCTCGGGTCGGCGTCCAGCGCCAGCGTCTCCAGCACGGTGAGCAGTTGCCGCTCCTCGTACCGGAAGTGCGACTCCATGATCGCCGCGACCCCGTCCAGGTGACGGTCCAGCTCGTCGGGCGGGGCGCCCCGGGCCACCGCGTCGCCGAGCCCGGCCACCAGGTACCCGATCATCGAGTGGTCCTGCCGCAGGCGGTGCAACGTGTCCCGCAGCTCCGGATGCCGCGCGGCGACCGCCGGGAAGAGCTCCCGGTCCTCGCCCTCGTGGTGCGCGGTGAGCGCGGCACAGAAGCCGTGACAGAACAGCAGCAGGTCACGGGTCGCCGGCCGGGCCGGCGTACCGGCGGCCAACGCCTCCCGGGTCACCCGTAACGCCTCGCGCAGCCGGTCGTGGACGCGCCGCAACTCCCGGCTCCACGCCACCAGCCTGGCCTGCTCGCCCTCACCCACGGGGTACGGGCGAAGGGACGACGGTCATCGTCGTGCTCCCCTCCGGTCCGGCGCCTCCATGCCTGACACGGACTGCCACCGGCACGCGACGCTGGCCCCAGATTACCCCGTGGGCCGGCGACGGCGGAAACGACCGGCCCACCGCAATTCGCGTCGCCGGCGGGGCCGCACAATGCGTCCGCCGAGGACGACAGCGACGCAAGTAGATCTTCCGATCGGTCATCGCGTCGGGGTAGCCTGCGGTCGGCGCCGGACGAGACACCCGGGCGAATCAGGAATGGCACCGCCATGGTCCGCCGTCGCCGTCCCATTCTCTTTCCGAGAACTGTCCGCGCGAGGCCCAGGAGTGTCGCTTGGCTTTCCCCGACGGCCCAGACGATCCGCACGCGAAACACCCGCAGCCCATTCACATCGCTTTCTGCGTCGACGACAACTACGTGAATCCGATGCTGGTCACCGCGCGATCCGTACGCGGCACCATGGCGCCGACCGGCCGGCCGCTCGTCTTCCATCTCCTCGACGGCGGCCTCAGCCCCGAGGGGCGGGACGCCGCCCTCGACGGGTTGGGCCGGGTCGGCGACGCGCGGTTCCACCAGGTGGCGGACGGGCTGCGCATCCCGGACTGGCACGCCGCGGACAACCCGAACTACAACTGGTGGACCTCGGCCAGCCTGCGCCGCCTGCACCTCGCCGAGGTCGTGCCGGAGAGCGTCGAGCGGGTGCTCTACCTCGACGCCGACACGCTGGCGGTCGAGGACGTCACCGCCCTGCACGACACCGATCTCCAAGGCCGGTGTCTGGCCGCGGTGGGCGTGGACCGGCCGCCGGGCTACTGGCCGGAGGCGTTGGCCGCGGCGGGCGACCGGCGGACCCACACCCGCTACTTCAACTCCGGGGTCCTCGTGCTCGACCTGCACCGCTGGCGGGAGCAGCGGGTCGGCCCCCGGGCCGCCGCGCTCTACCAGGCGCACGAGCGGGTGCTTCGGCACCCGGACCAGGACACGCTCAACATCCTTCTCGACGACCAGTGGGTCGGCGTCGACCCACGGTGGAACCGGCTCGTCCAGTACCACCGGGGAGACCCGTTCGGCCTCGAACGGATGGCCGCGTTGGACACCGACGAGGGCATCCTCCACTTCGGCGGCCGCGTCAAACCGTGGCACGACTCCTACCCCGACACCCCGCTGCGGAGGCGCTACCGTGCATACCAGTGAGGCGACCCCGCCGCCCCCGGCCCGTCCGCTCTCCGTCCTCCAGGTGGTGCCGCCCTGGCTGCCCGTCCCGCCGACCGGGTACGGCGGCATCGAGGCGGTCTGCGCCACGCTCGTCGAGGAGCTGGTGGCCCGCGGTCACCACGTCGAGCTGGTGGCCGGCGGCGGCTCCCACGTGCCGGCCCCCCTGCACACCGCGTTCCCCAAGCCGATGCCCGACCGGATCAACGACAACATCGTCGACCTGGTGCACGCGGCCACCGTGCAGGAGATCGTCGCGGCCGGGAACTTCGACGTGATCCACGACCACACCTGGCTCGGCGCGCTCCTCGCCCCGTTGCGGTCGGTGCCCGCGCTCACCACGATCCACAACCATCCGAGCCGGGAGTGGCTCACGTTCACCGAGATGGTCAGCGCGACCAGCCCGCTCATCGGCGTCTCCCAGGCGCACGTGGACAGCCTGCCCACGGTCACCTGGAGCGGCTACGTGCACAACGGCATCCCCACCGCCCGGTACCCGTTCACGCCGGACCGCCCCCGCGAGGAGTGGGTGCTCTACCTGGGCCGGGCGACCCGGGTGAAGGGCATGCACACCGCCATCGACGTGGCCCGGCAGGCCGGCCGACGGATCGTGCTGGCCGCCAAGTGGAACGAGCCCTCGGAGAAGAAGTACTACGCCGAGTACATCGAGCCCCGCCTCGGCGACGACACGGAGTGGCTGGGCGAGGTCGACTTCGACACCAAGGTCGAGCTGCTGTCCAAGGCGACCTGCCTGCTCAACCCGATCGACTGGCACGAGCCGTTCGGCCTGGTGATGGCCGAGGCGCAGGCCTGCGGCACGCCGGTGGTGGCCCTCCGTCGTGGCGCCGCCCCGGAGGTCGTGGAGCACGGGCGCACCGGCTACGTCTTCGAGACGGTGCCGGAACTCGCCGCCGGGATCGACCGGGCCGCGCAGCTCTCGCCGTACGACTGCCGGGAGCGCGCCGTGCGGCTGTTCGACTCGGCGGTGATGGCCGCCGGATACGAGGCGCAGTACGAGAAACTGATCGGCCGGGCGTAGCCATGCTGCGTGTTCTCCAGGTCATCGGACCGCACGTCGAGGTCCCACCGAAGGCGTACGGCGGCAGCGAGCGGGTCGTCGAGTCGCTGGCGGTGCACCTGCCCTCGGTCGGCGTCGAGGTCACCACGTTCACCGTCGGCAGCTCCCGGGTCCCGGGCGCCACGGCCGCGCACTTCCCGGAACCGCCGGCGCGGGTGGACCGCAACGGGGACCGCTTCTGGGACCGCACCGACGACCTGATCCAGGTCGGGAAGGCGTTCGAGCTCGCGGCCGGGGTGGACGTGGTCCACCTGCACACCGAGTACGGGCTGCCGTTCGCGGCGCTGTCCCCGGTGCCGGTGGTGTCCACCCTGCACTCGTACGCCGGCGAGGGCGGCGGCCTGGAACGGCTGGTCGACAGCTTTCCGCAGGTGCCGTACGTGGCGATCAGCGAACGGCAGCGCGGGCTGTGCCGGCACCTCAACGTGGTGGCGACGATCCCCAACTGCATCCCGCAGGACGTGCTCGACACCTCGCCCCACGACCGGCCGGGCGGGGACCCCTACCTCCTCTTCCTCGGCGCGATCGACGAGCGCAAGGGGCCGGACCGCGCCGTGGAGGTGGCCCGCGCGCTCGACCGGCGGATCCTGCTCGCCGGCCCGGTGTCCCGGTCCAACCGGGCGTGGTTCGACCGGCGGATCGCGCCGCACGTCGACGGCCGCCGCGTCGACTACCTGGGCGACGTGGGCGGGGCCGACAAGCGCCGGCTGCTGAGCGGGGCGGCGGCGCTGCTCAGTCCGGTGCGCTGGCAGGAGCCGTTCGGGCTGGTGGCGGTGGAGGCGATGGCGGCGGGCACGCCGGTGGTGGCGACCCGCGAGGGCGCCCTCGCCGAGATCGTCGAGGACGGGATCACCGGTTTCACGGTGCGCGACCCGGCCGACCTGACCGAGGCCGCCCGGCGGGCCATGACGATCGACCGGCGCCGGTGCGCCGCGCACGCCCGGGCCCGCTTCGACCCGGTCCGGATGGCCCGGGCGTACGCGGAGGTCTACCGCCGGGCACGGGCGGACGTCGACCGGGCCGGCGGCTGATCATGCGGCTCACTCGGCACGCGGCCCGGGCGTTGCTGTCCAACGGTCCGCTGGCGCGCTTCCTGGCCACCAAGACGGTCTCCTCGCTGGCCAACGGCGTCGGTGCGGTCGCCCTTCCGGTGTATCTGCTCGCCGACTCCGGCCCGCTGGCGATGGGCCTGTTCCTCAGCATCTCCACGCTGGCCACCCTCGCCATGCTGCCGGTCGCCGGGATCCTGGCGGACCGGCTGCCCCGGGGCCGGCTGATCCGGCTCGGGTACGCCGTCTCGGCGGCGTCCCCCGTCGCGCTGCTGGTGCTCGACGGGGTGCCCCGGGTGGAGATCCTGGGCGCGGCGCTGGCCGGGGCCGGCGGCGCGCTGGGCTCCCCCGCCACCCGGGCCGGCCTGGCCGACCTGGTCGGGCCCGGCCAACTGGCCGCCGCGCAGGGCCTGGTGTCGAGCACCCAGAACATCGTCAGCATCCTGACCCCCGCCCTGGCCGGGGTGTTCCTGACCACCTCGCCGCCGGCGGTGCTGCTGGTCGCCCAGACCGTGACGTTCGGGTTCGCGCTGCTGCTCACCCCGCACATCGGGCGGGCGGTGGACCAGCCGCGGGCGGAGGGTCCGACCGACGCGGAACGCAGCGCCACCCGCCTGATCCGGCGTACCCCGTGGATCCGGACCGGCCTCATCCAGACCTCGGTGCAGATCCTGCTGGGCTTCGCGCCGGGCCTGGTGCTGATCCGGTTGGTCTCCACCGACCGCTACGGCAGCGCCGGGCTGGGCGCGATCCTCGCCGTCTCGGCCGGCGCCGCGCTCGTCGGCACCGTGGTGGCGGCCGTCCAGATGCCGCGACTGCCCGGTCTCTGGGCGAATCTCGGCTTCGTCTGTTACACCCCGGTGTTCCTCTGTCTCGTCGTCGACGTGCCACTCTGGACATTCGTCGCGGCCATCGCGGTGGGCGGTGTGGGAATCAGCCTGCACGGTGTCTGGTGGTACGCTGCGATCAATGAGGGAGTGGCGGTCGGCCTTCGCGGCCGGGTCAACGCCACCGATCTGATGACCACCAAACTCCTCGAGCCGGTCGGCATGGCCCTGGCAATTCCGGCGAGTTCCCAACTCGGTCTGCGAACCGTCTGCCTGATCGGCGCGACGACATTTCTGGTCGCCCCGGTTCTCGCCCTGCTCACCCGGGGATTCCCCCAGTACGGACAGCATCTGGCTCCCGTTCCCAGCCCTATGGAAAGGAATGCCGCATGACCGCGGTCGGACCGGACATCAACGAAGCGCTCGCCGCCGCACTCATCGCGGACCAGTTTCCCCGGTGGGCGGGCCTGCCGCTCGTCGCCGCGTCGCCGCAGGGCTGGGACAACCGCACGTTCCGGCTCGGCGAGCGACTGACCGTCCGGCTGCCGAGCGCGGAAGGCTACGCGCACCAGATCACCAAGGAGAGCCGCTGGCTGCCGTTCCTGGCGAAGCACCTGTCGGTGCCGGTGCCGAAGCCGCTGGAGCTGGGCCGTCCCGCGCTGGGCTACCCGTACGCCTGGTCGGTCAACGAGTGGCTGGACGGCCAGGTGCTCTCCCGGGCCAAGGTGGCGGACCCGGCGGCGCTCGCCGCCGAGCTGGCCGCGTTCCTGGTGGAGCTGCGGGGCGTGCCGGACGAGGACGGCCCCCGGCCCGGCCCGGAGACCGCGCACCGGGGCGGGCCGTTCGCGTTCTACGCGCCCGAGGCGCGCGCCGCGCTGTCCGCGCTCGGCGTGCGGTCCCCGGCCACCGAGCAGGTGCTCGACGAGGCACTGGCGTCCGAGTGGGAGCACGACCCGGTCTGGTTCCACGGCGACGTGGCGGTCGACAACCTCCTCATCGCCGACGGTCGCCTCGCGGGCGTGCTCGACTTCGGCTGCTCCGGGGTGGGCGACCCGGCCTGCGACCTGGTCATCGCGTTCACCTACCTCGCCGACGAGACCCGGCCGGTCTTCCGGCAGGCGGTGGGCCTGGACGACGACACGTGGCGCCGCGCCCGGGGGTGGGCGCTGTGGAAGGCCGCCATCACCGTGCTGGACCCGAACGCCTCGCCGCTGCGCCGGGAGGAGCAGCAGCGGGCGCTGGACGCCGTGCTGCGGGACCGGGCCGGCGACTGATCGTCGGGTGACGGTGGCGTCCCGGCCCGCGCGGGCCGGGGACGTCACCGTCGCCGGGTGCCGTCCGGCGGTGTGCGACCGCGCGATCGGACGGTTGGACAGCGGTCAGGCCGGGCCCGGACCCAGCTCCCAGGTCAGCTCCGACCGCAGCGGCCCGGAGCGGCTCAGCAGGGCGCCGACGCCGCGCACCTCGTCCATCGCGCCGACGAGGCTGAGCTGCGAGGCGTAGCAGAGCACCGCGTCGCGCTTGCCCGCCCAGATGTCGTCCGGCAGCCGCGTCCCGGGCACCGGGGTCAGGCCGTACGCGCCGGCCAGCGCGCGGTACGCGGCACCGGTGCCGTCGGCCGCCCCGGCGATCGCGGCGGCCGGATCGGCGGCCCAGCCCGGGACGATCGCCGTGTACGGCAGGTCCGCGTAGACGCGCGGCCGGGGTCGAGGCCGGGACCGGGTGGTGAACCACGCCAGCGCCGCGTCGCGGACCCGGGCGTGGTCCGGCTGGTTGGTCGCCAGCGGCAGGTACACCCGGACGTCGGGGGCGAGCGCGTCGAGCAGCTCGGTCAGGCCGGCCAGCCGCCCCTCGGCGCGGTACGGGTTGTCCGGATTGTCCAGCACCACCTGGTCGGCGCCGAGCAGCGCGCAGGCGCGGGCGTCCTCCGCGAGGCGTACCCGGTGCGCCTCCTCGGCGGCGAGGAACCCGCAGTCGGCGTCCCACGACGACAGCGGCGACCCCGGCGGCGGGGGCCCGCCGTGCACGGTGACGACGGCCTTCGGTCCGGGCGTCGCCCGCAGCAGCCCGCCCAGGGAGAGCGCGGCGTCGTCGAAGTGGGTGGAGAGCACCACGACCCGCCAGGCGGGGTCGACCGGCGGCCGGAGCGGTACGGGGGACACGGAACCTCCTCGGGGAACGGGTCGGGCTCAGCCGGCCCGGCCGTCGTCCACGAGCCGCCGGACGAGCTGCGTCTGGCGACCGAGGGTGCGGCTGGCCAACAGGTCACGGATCGGCACCCGGATGCCGAGTTCGGCGTTCACCGTCCGGGCCAGCCGGGTGACGAGCAGGGAGTCGCCGCCGAGGTGGAAGAAGTCCGACTCGGGGGCCAGGTCGTGGTGCCCGAGCAGCGCCGCCCAGGCCGCCCGCATCAGCGCCGACGGGTCGGGGGGTGCGGTGGCCCCGGCATCGGCATCGGCCGTACCGCCGGGGGTGGGCGCGGTGGGCGCGGTGGGCGCGGTCAGCTCGGCGGCGAGCCACCGCGGGCCGGCGAACGGATAGCCGGGCAGGCGGACCGGCCGCCCGGTCGGGCACCAGGCCGTCGCGGGCACCGGCTGGCCGACCGTCCAGAGCGCGCCGAGCGCGGCCAGCACGCCGGTTGCCGCGTCCGCCGCGCCGGGGTCGTGCAGCGCCAGGGTCGGCAGGCCGGCAGCTTCCGCCATCGCGGACAGCGCCCGGCCCGGTCCGATCTCGACGACCAGCGCCCGGGGCACCGCCTCGGCGACCGACGCCATGGCCGCGTCGAACCGGACGGTCCGCCGGGCCTGGTCGGCGAAGACGGCGGCCGGCGGCGCGGTGCCGGCCGGGACGATCCGGCCGTCGACGGTGGAGGCGACCGCCACCACTGACGGACGGGTGGTGACCGCCCGCAGCGCGGCCGCGAGCCGGGGCACCGCCGGGTCGACGAGCCGGGAGTGGAAGGCCCGACGGGTCCGCAGCCGGCGGGTCGGCAGACGCTCGCCGACCCGCGTCCGGAGCGCGTCGATCGCCGCCTCCTCGCCGGCCACCACGCAGCTCTCCGGGCCGTTGACGGCGGCCAGGTCCAGCGGCGGGCCGGTGGCGAGCAACGCGCGCGCCTCGTCCGCGCCGCAGCCGAGCGCCAGCATGGCGCCGGGCGGGCAGTCCTGCATGGCCCGGCCCCGCTCGGTCACCAGGGCCGCCGCCGCCGACAGGTCGAGGACACCCGCCACGCAGGCCGCCGTGATCTCGCCGAGGCTGTGCCCGGCGACGACCGCCGGGTGCAGGCCCAGCGCGCGCAACGCGGTCGCCGCGGCGTACCCGAGCGCGAACAGCGCCGGCTGGGCCAGCGCGGTCTCGTCCAGCTCGTCGGCCGGGAACGCGGCGTCGAGCAGCGCGCGACGCACGGTCGCGGCCAGCGGCGCGGCGAACGCGTCGAGGCAGTGGTCCAGGGCCGCGCCGAAGCCCGGCAGCGCGTCGGCGTAGCCGACGCCCATGCCGGGGAACTGGGTGCCCTGCCCGGGGAAGAGGAAGGCCAGCGGGGCGCAGCCGGCGGCCGGGACCCGGCCGCGGGCGACACCGGTGCCGGCGCGCAGTCGCGCCGCCACCTCGGCCGGGGTACGCCCGGCGACCGCGAGCCGCTCCGGCAGCGCGGCCCGCCCGGTGGCGAGCGTGTGGCACACGTCGGCGAGGTCGGGCGCGTCGGCGGCCAGCCGGGCCGCGAGCCGTTCGGCGGCGCGGGCCAGCGCCTCGGGCTCGGCCGCGGACAGCACCGCCAGCCGGACGCCGGGCGGCCCGGCGGTGCGGGGGCGGGACGGCGGCGCCTCCTCGACGACGAGGTGCGCGTTCGTGCCGCCGATGCCGAACGCGCTCACCCCGGCGCGGCGTGGGCGCGGCCCGGTCCACGGCTCCGCCCGGGTCGGGACGCGCAGCGGGGCGTCCGCGCCGGCCAGCAGCGGGTTGGGCCGGGTGAAGCCGGCGACCGGCGGCACGGTCCCCCGGCCGACCACCAGCAGCGCCTTGATCAGCGCGGCCACCCCGGCGGCCGCGTCGAGGTGGCCGATGTTGGCCTTGAGCGCGCCGACCGGCACCTGCCCCGGGCGGGCGCCGCCACGACGCAACGCGGCGCAGGCCGCCGCCCACTCGATCGGGTCGCCGACCCGGGTGCCGGTGCCGTGGGTCTCCAGGTAGCCGATCGACGCGGCGGGCACGTCGGCGGCGCGCAGCGCCGCCTCGATGACGCGTTCCTGCCCGGTCTGGGACGGCGCGTAGTAGCCCGCCTTGGCGGCGCCGTCGTTGTTCACCGCCGAGCCGAGGATCACGCCGTACGGCTCGGCGCCGTCGTCCAGGGCGTCGGCCAGTCGGCGCAGCACCACGGCGGCCACGCCGGACCCGCCGACCACGCCGTCCGCGTCCCGGTCGAAGGGGCGGCAGTCGCCGGACGCGGACTGGACGCCGCCGGCCAGGTGGAGGTGGCCGGCCTGCGGGAAGTCGAAGCCGGTGGCGACCACCAGCGCCTGGTCGCAGTCCCCGCCGAGCAGGTGCTGGATCGCCGTGTGCACGGCCACCAGGGAGGAGGAGCAGGCGGACTGCACCGCCACGGCCGGCCCGGTGAGGCCCAGCTTGTAGGCGACGCGACTGGCCATGAAGTCCGGCTCGGTGCCGTGCACGAGGTCGTCGACAGTCACCGGGTCGGTGACGCCGCGGGCGATCATCGCCCGCAGGTAGCCGCTTCCGGTGGCGGAGGCGAAGACACCGGTACGGGTGCCGCCGTCCCGGGGCGCGACCCCGGCGTCCTCGAGCGCACGCCACGCGGTCTCCAGCATCAGCCGGTGCTGCGGGTCCATCAGCTCGGCTTCCCGGGGGCTGACCTGGAACAGCGTGGTGTCGAAGTGCTCGGCGCGGTCGAGGTGGCCCCGCACCGGCACGTACGCCGGGTCGTCGACCAGCCGGGTCGGCACCCCGGCGGCGAGGAGTTCGTCGCGGTCGAGCCGGGTGGTGAGGACCTCGCCGTCGACCAGGGCCGACCACCAGTCCGCCAGGTCGACCGGTCCGGGGAACCGGGCGGCCAGCCCGGTCACCGCGACGTCCAAGGAACGGTCCCGCGTCATCTCACCACCGACGATCCCCTCCCGGCGTCGGTGACGCCGAAGGGGGTCCACTGTGCACGGGCGGCGCAGCGGCGGGCAACGCCGCGTGTCCGGGTGGCTGGCGCGGATCCGCCGGACCATGCCACCGTTCTCGCCAGCCCGGCCCCGCTTCCGGGGCGGGCGGGGCGAACTCCGCAGCAGCGGGCGAGAGGAGCCGAGCGTTGCGACCGGAATCGACGCCGGAGCGGGCACCGCTCCGGCCCCTGCCCGATGAGGGACTGCACCGGACCGTCAGTCGGATCGCCGCCGCCAGGCCGCACGCGCGGGCGGTGGTAGCCGGGGACCGGGTCCTGACGTACGGCGACCTCGACCGGCTCGCCGACGGCTGGGCGGCACGGCTGTCCGGGCGCGGGCTGGGACCGGGCGACCTGGTGCCGGTGCTGCTCCCCCGCGGCGCCGACCTGGTGGCGGCGCTGCTGGCCGTGCTCAAGACCGGTGCCGCGTACGCGCTGCTGGACCCGACGTGGCCCGGCGGGCGGATCGCCGACGTGGTCGGGCAGCTCGGTGCCCGCCTCGTGGTCGCCGGGCCGGGCGCGGCCGGCGTCGACGGCGTACCCGTCTGGACGCCGTCGTCGGCGCCGGACCCGGCGCCGGACGGTTTCCGGGCGGCCGAGGTGGGCGGCGACGCGGCCTGCTGCGTCTTCTTCACCTCCGGCACCACCGGGCGGCCGAAGGGGGTGGTGAGCCCGCACCGGGCCACCGCGCGGCTGTTCCGGCCCGGCACGTTCGCGCGGTTCACCCCCGGCACGACGGTCCCGCTGGCGGCGCCGACCCCGTGGGACGCGTTCTCGCTGGAGCTGTGGTCGGCGCTGCTCAACGGCGGCACGTCCGTCGTGGTGGACGAGCCCTACCTGTCGGCGCACTCCCTGCGCGACGGGGTGTCCCGGCACGGGGTGGACACGGTCTGGCTGACCGCCAGCCTGTTCACCATGCTCGTCGACGAGGACCTGGACGCCTTCGTGGGGCTGCGGCAGGTGATGACCGGCGGGGAGCGGATGTCGCCCACCCACGCGCTGCGGTTCCTGCGCCGCCATCCGACGGTCCCGCTGCTCAACGGGTACGGCCCGGTGGAGACCACGGTGTTCGCCACGACGCACCGGGTCACCGAGGCCGACTGCGCGCGGCCGGGTGGCGTGCCGCTGGGCCGCCCGGTGCCCGGCACCGAGGTGCTGGTGCTGGACGGGATCCGGCCGTGCGGCCCGGGTGAGGTGGGCGAGATCTGCGTCGCCGGCGACGGCGTGGCCGTGGGCTATCTCGGCGATCCCGAACAGACCGCGTCCCGGTTCCCGGTGGTCACGCTCGACGGCCGGCCCCGTCGCCTCTACCGCACCGGCGACCTGGGGCGGTGGGCACCGGACGGGCCGCTGGAGTTCCGCGGTCGCGCGGACCGGCAGGTGAAGATCCACGGCCACCGCGTCGAACCGGTCGAGGTCGAGCGCCAGATCGAGACGTCGCTGGGCGTACGGCGGTGCCGGGTGGTGGCCCGCCCCGACGCCGACGGGCGTCCCGCCGAGCTGGTGGCGTTCTGCGTCCCGTCGGTCGACGGCGACGCGCTGCCCACCGCGACCGACGACCTCGCCGCCGTCCTGCTGCCGCACCACCGGCCGGCGGCGGTCGTCAGCGTGGACGCCTTCCCGCTCACCAGCCAGGGCAAGGTGGACGAGGCCGCGCTGCTGGCCCGCGTCCCGGCCGGGCCGGGCCGGCCGACCGGGGCGGCGGCGGCCACCGGGCCCGACGATCCGACGGTACGGCTGGTCGCCGACGTGTTCGCCGCCCTGCTGGGCCGCGCCACGGTCCCCGCCGACGTGTCCTTCTTCGACCTCGGCGGGGAGTCCCTGCTCGGCGGTCGGGCGTGCGCCCGGCTCGGCGCCCGGCTGGGCCGTCCGGTGCCGGTGTCCGCGCTGTACCGCCATCCCACCGCCGCCGGTCTCGCCGGTTGGCTGCGTGCCGCCGTCGCCGCGCCCGGCGACAGCGAGGTGGGCGGCGACGCGGCCGGCGGGCTGCCGCTGACCGCCATGCAGCTCGTCTTCCTCACCCGGCACCTGGTCGACCCGGCCGACCGCACCGGCCACTGCCTGCTCGTCTGGCGGGTCGACGGGCCGCTCGACCGGGCCGCGCTGGAGGCGGCGGTCGCGCAGGTGCACCGGCGGCACGAGCCGCTGCGCGCGGCGTACCGGCCCGATCCGCGACCGGCCGCCTGGGTGACCGACATCGCCCCGCCGGCGCTGGAGGTGCTGCCGGCCCAGCCGTCCGTGACGACCGCGCTCGCCGCGACGCGCGCCACGCTCGCCGAGGAGCTCGCCCCGATGGAGGCGGACGTCTGGCGGACCGTGGTCGTGCCGGTGCGCGCGGGCGCCACCTGGATCTTCGGCTGCGTGGTGCACCACCTCGCCTTCGACGGCTGGTCGGAGGCCGTCCTCGCCCGGGACCTGTCCCGGGCGGCCGGTCACCGGGGCACGGCGGCCCCGCCGCCGGTGTCGCTCGCCGAGTCGGCCGCCCGGCACGCCGCGATGCTGGCGCGCGCCGACGTGCCGGCGCAGGTGACGGCGGCGTGCCGGGAGCTGGCCGGGGTGCCGGAGCTGGTCTGGCCCGGCGAGACACGGGAGCCGCCGGGCCCCCCGGGCCGACTGGTGACCGGCCTGTCGCCGGCCACGGTGGCGGCGGTCGACCGCGTTGCGGCGGGCGCCTCGGTCAGCCGGTTCGTGGTGCTGCTCGCCGCCTGGGCGGAGGTGGTGGCGGAGGTGACCGGGCAGTCGGACCTCGCGGTCGGCGTGCCGGTGGCGCAGCGGTCCGACGTCCGGCTCGCCGAGTCGGTGGGCTGCCACATCGGCATGGTGGGCGTGCGCCTGCGCGCCGACGCGGTCAAGGGCGGCGGGCAGGGGGTCCGCGCCACCGGCGCGGCGGTGACCCGGGCGTTCGCCGCGGGCGAGGCGCCGCTGGCCGCGGTCGTGGAGCGGCTCGGGGTGCCGCGTACCGGCCGGCCGCCCGTGTTCCAGGCGCTGTTCGCGGTGCAGGACAACCCGCCGCCCCGGCTCGACCTGCCCGGCACGCGGACCGAGTTCCTCCGGCAGCCCTACCTGGACCTGCCGCTGGAGCTGCACACCGAGCTGTGGCCCGATCCCGACGGCGGGATGCGGATCGAGGTGGCGTTCCGCCCGGACGCGGTGGGCCGGGACGTGGCCGCCGCGATCTCGGCGCGTCTCACCGACCGGTTGACCGACCTGGACCCGGAGGTACGACAGTGACGCCGCCCGCGCCGATTCCCGAGCGACTCCTCGACCCCGACGCGCACGCCGGTGACGAGCCGTACCGGATCTGGCGGTGGATGCGCCGGTCCGACCCGGTGCACTGGCACGAGCCCGGCGACCTGCCCGGGTTCTGGTCGCTGACCCGCTACCGCGACATCCGCGACGTCTACCTCGACCCGGAGCGGTTCAGCTCGGCGCACGGGGTGCTGCTGCGCCCGACGCGGCGCGGCGACGACGCGGGCGCGGGGCTCACGTTGGCGCTCACCGATCCGCCCCGGCACCGGCACCTGCGGGCCATGGTCGCCGACCGGTTCAGCGAGCGGTGCGCGCGTGGGCTGGCGCAGCCGCTGCGGGCGCAGATCCGGGCGGTGCTCGCGGACGCCGTCGAGCGCGGCGAGTGCGACTTCGCCCACGACGTGGGGGCCCGGCTCGCCATCTCGCTGATCTGCCGCCTGCTCGGGGTGCCGGAGGAGGATCACGAGCTGCTGCTGGCCTGGACCACGGAGGCGTTCGAGGCCGGCACGTCGCTGGTGGCGGACGGGCGGATCGTGCGCTATCTCGTGGAGCTGATGGGCGCGCGCCGGGCCGAGCCGGACGACGACGCGATGAGCCTGCTCGTGACCGGGACGGCCGACGGCGACCCGCTGACCGAGATGGAGGTGCTGCTCAACTGCGAGAACCTGGTGGGCGCCACCGAGAACGCCGGGCTCGCCATGACCGCCGGCCTGCTCGCGTTCCTTCAGCACCCGCAGCAGTGGCGGCTGGTCCGGGACGACCGCGACCGGATCCCGACGGCCGTGGAGGAGGTGTTGCGGTGGACGAGCAGCGCCACGCACAGCATGCGGACGGCCACCCGGGACGTGGAGATCGGCGGGCGGCGGATCGCCGCCGGCGACCGGGTGGTGCTGTGGATCCCGTCGGCGAACCGGGACGAGTCGGTGTTCGCCGAACCCGACCGGTTCGACGTCACCCGGGCGCCGAACCGCCACCTGGCGCTGGGGGCCGGCCCGCACGTCTGCGTGGGCGGGACGATGGCCCGGCACCAGATGCGGATCCTCTGCGCCGAGCTGCTCGACATGGTCGAGCGGGTCGAGCCGGCCGGCCCCGTGGTGCCGCTGCGGTCGATCGCCGTGAGCGGCCAGGCCCACCTGCCGGTACGCCTGACCGCTCGCCGGACCCGCCGGTCAGCGCGGTGACCGGGCGCGGTTCACTCGCCGGCCAGCTTGTCCTCGGCGTAGAGGCTGGCGGCGTCCGCGGCGGTGAGCACACCGGAGTAGATCCGCACCGCGCCGATCGAGCCCGGCCACTGGTCGGAGACGTCGTCCCGGAACCGGGCCTGGCCGAGTTGCACCCCGCCCTCGGCCCGCCACGACGGCCAGCCGTCGGGCAGTCGGGTCTCGCCGGCGTCGTCGTTGCCCGGCACGTAGAGCCGCACGAACCCGGCGTCCAGGTCGTAGACGCCGACCAGCAGCACCCACCGGTCCAGTTCGGACGGCTGGATGACCTGGCGGGAGAACGCGTGGCACCACTCGACCGGGCCGGTCTCGCTGCCGTCCACCGGCGCGGCGGTGAAGTTCCACCGGATGGAGTAGTTCGTCTTCGAGTGGACCGGGTCGTCGATCAGTCGCACGCCCAGATAGAAGGGCGTGTGGGAGGGCCCGTTCTGGCTGACCGCGGTGACCGCGTACCAGTCGTCCGGCAGGGCGGGCGTCGGGCCGGTGCGCGCGCTGTCGAGCCGCACCCAGGCCGCCACGCTGAGGCTCCGGTCGGAGCGGACGACCGGGTCGGTGGTGGAGAACCACTGGGTGGCGCCGTCGAGCGCGTACCCGCCACCGAACTTGCCGCCGGCCGTCCAGGTGGGCCCGCCGTGCGGGACCATCGTGTGCCCGTTGCCCGACGCGTCGTCGACCTCCGCCCGGGCCGGGTCGTCGAACCGCCACCAGGCCAACAGGCGGACCGGGGTCGTGGGGCTGCTCTCGGTCAATTGCTTCTCCTCACACTGGGCCAACGGCTCGCGCCACACTATATCGAACAGACATTTATGGGAAGTCGTTGATCGATCCACCAACAATCGGGAGACTTGTTGACGGATGCCCATCGATGGCAGGATGCGAAAATTGCAGACGCACATTCGAGAGGTGCCCAAGAATGCCTGAAGCATCAGCATCCATCGAGGTCAGGCCGCTTGCCGGGGCGATCGGAGCGGAACTCGCCAATGTCGACCTGAGTGGCGCGACGAGCGACGAGACGGTCGCCGGGATCCGACGCGCACTGCTCGCCAACAAAGTGGTCTTCCTGCGCGACCAGCAGCTCGACCTCGACCGCCAGGTGGCGTTCGCCCGACGATTGGGAACGGTCACCGCCGGCCACCCGATCTACGCCTCGCCGACCGGGCAGCCGTTCCTGCGGGAAATGGATTCCCGGCAGGGCAGCCGGGCCAACCACTGGCACACCGACCTCACCTTCATCCGGCGGCCGCCCGCCTTCGCCCTGCTGCACGCCAAGGTGATCCCGCCCGTCGGCGGCGACACCATGTGGGCCAACATGGCCACCGCCTACGCGGAGCTGCCGGCGGAGCTGCGTCGGCTGGCCGACACGCTCCGGGTGGTGCACAGCAACGACTCGGACTACACCGACGCCACGGTCGGGGCACGCCGGGAGTACATCGCCACCCCGTACGAGTCGGAGCACCCGCTGGTGCGGGTGCACCCGGAGACCGGCGAGCGGGCGCTGGTGCTCGGCGGTTTCGCCCGCCGGGTCGTCGGCCTGGGCCCGTCCGCCTCCCGCGACCTGCTGCGCGTCTTCCAGGAGCACGCGGTGCGCCCGGAGCACACGGTGCGGTGGCGGTGGCGGGTGGGCGACCTCGCCATCTGGGACAACCAGGCGACCCAGCACTACGCGATCTACGACTACGGCGACCAGGTGCGCCGGGCGGAACGGGTCACCGTGGCCGGCCCGGTGCCGGTCGGCGTGGACGGGCGGGAGAGCGTCGCCCTGCTCGGCGACACGGAGGCGTACTCCCGGGACGCGCCGGCCGGCGCGGAACAGCTCAGCGCGGCGGCACGCTGACGGCGGGGCGGCGGCGCCCCGGCTGCCGGCGGCGCCCCGCCCCACCTCCGGACCTCACCAGGGCACCGGACCGTCGTCGTGCAGGAAACCGCCGGACGGCCCACCCGCCGGCAGCGTCGCCAGCTCCACGATGATCCGGGCCCCCGCGCTGACGTGGCGGGTGCCCCGGTAGGCGTTCATGTCCGTGGCGGTCCAGCCCGGCGACGCCGAGTTGATCCGGATGTGGGCCAGCTCCGGGTCACGGGCGAACGCCCTTGCGTACTGGAGGGTCAGCATGTTCAGCGCCGCCTTCGAGCTGGTGTACGCCAACCGCCGGTCCGCGTCGCCGGGAATGCTCGCGCCGGAGCCGGTCAGGGCGAGCGACGCGGTGGTGCTGGAGACGTTCACGACGCAGGCCGCGGTGGCCCGGCGCAACAACGGCAGCATCGCGCGGATGGTGGTCACCACCCCGAACACGTTGACCTCGAACGTCCGGCGCAGGTGGCTCGCGGTCACCTCGAGCGCCAGATCCTCCACGATGGTGCCGGCGTTGTTCACCAACCCGTCCAGCCGGCCGTGTTCGGCGGCCACCCGACCGGCGACCGCCTCGACGGTCGCCGGGTCGGTCACGTCCAGCCGTACCGGCGTCACGGCCCCGCCCCCGGCCGCGATATCGGCCGCCGCCTCGCGGCCGCGGTCCAGGTCCCGGGCGCCCAGCAGCACCGTGGCGCCGCGCTGCGCCAACTGCCGCGCGGTCTCCCGGCCGAGCCCCCGGTTGGCGCCGGTGACCAGCACGACGCGCCCCCGGGCCCGGTCGCTCACCGCACCGCCTCGAGCGCCCGGTCGAGCCGGTCGGCGAGCGCCGACACCCCGTCGTCGTCGATGGTCAGCGGCGGCACCGCCATGGCCACCGGGCCGTGCTGGCGCAACAGCAGCCCCTCCGCCCGGGCGCGGCCCAGCACCCGCTCGCAGGCGGCCACGGAGGCGAACTCGAACACCGCGATCATCCCGAGGCCGCGGACGTCGACGACGTCGCCGCTGCCGGCCGACGGGCCGAACCGGTCGAGCATCCGGGCGCAGAACTGGTCGGCCCGGGTCAGCAGGTCACCCTTGTCGAGGACGTCCAGGGTGGCCAGCGCGGCGGCGCAGGCCGCCGCGTGACCGGACGTGGTGTGCCCGTACCGCAGGCCGCCGATGACCGGCTCGTCGACGAAGCTGTCGAACACGTGGTCCCGCACCGTCACCGCGGCGATCGGCAGGTAGCCGCCGCCCAGCCCCTTGCTGGTGACCAGGACGTCCGGTTCCGCGCCCTCGCGTTGGAAGGCGAACATCCGGCCGGCCCGGCCGTACGCGGTGAACACCTCGTCCAGCACCAGCAACGCCCCGCTGGCGTCGCACAGCTCCCGTACCCCGCGCAGGAACCCCTCGGGCAGGACGATGCCGCCGCCCACGTTGAGGAACGGCTCGACCACGACCGCCATCGGCGGGTCGTCGCCCTCGACGGCCTCCCGCAACGCGGCCAGCAGCGCGGACAGCGCGGCCGGCGTCCGCATGTCCTTGGGCGCGGCGGGCAGCGGCACCCGGGTCACCGGCAGCGGCACCTGGAACGGGTGCTCCACCCGCGGCAGGCCGGAGAGGCTGCGGGCGAGCATTGTCGAACCGTGGTAGCCGGCCGCGAGCGTGACCACCCGGGAGCGGGGCCGGCCGCGCTGCGAGAAGTAGCTGTGCGCGATGAGGACGGCCGCCTCGATCCCCTCGGAGCCGCTGTTGACGAACAGCGTCCGGTGGAGCGCCGGCGGCAGGTAGGCGGCCAGGCGTTCGGCCAGCAGGCCGGCGACCTCGTGGCTGGCCACCGAGATGTCCAGGCCGTGCAGCCGCGCGAGCTGGCGGCGCACCGCGTCGACCAGCTCCGGGTGGCCGTAGCCGCACGTCGAGTTCAGCGAGGACGCGTCGATGTACTCGGTGCCGCCGATGTCCTCGACGTGGTGGCCGGTGCCACGCGCGATCATCAGCTGGGTCCGGTCGGCCGTCACCGGGGACCAGGGGTGCCAGACGTACCGCCGGTCGCGCTCGCGGAGCAGACTCTCGTTAGACATTGACGTCACCCAATCTTTGAGAGAGTAATGGAAATGCGCCCAGAAATCCGGGGCAGAAGTCGACGGGAAGCCGAGCAAGCGCCGATCCGAACTATATTCCAGATCGCTGGACGGACGAAGGGTGCACAACGTGAAGCTCGCGGTCATCGGCGGTGGATCCACCTACACCCCGGAACTCGTCAGCGGGATCGGGCTACGCGCCGACCGCCTCGCCGTCGACGAGGTGGTGCTCGTCGACCCCGACCGGGACCGCCTGGCGGTCCTCGGCCGCTTCTGCGCCCGGCTGCTGCGGGCGCTCGACCGGCCGGTGACGCTCCGCTGGACCGACGACCTGGACGACGGCCTGGACGGCGCCGACGGCGTACTGCTCCAACTGCGGGTCGGCGGGCAGGCGGCCCGCCAGCGCGACGAGTGCTGGCCGCCCGAGTACGGCTGCCTCGGCCAGGAGACGACCGGCGTCGGCGGCCTCGCCAAGGCCATGCGGACCGTCCCGGTCGTGCTCGACATCGCCGAGCGGGCGCGCCACCGGTCGGCGCCGGGGGCCTGGATCATCGACTTCACCAACCCGGTCGGGATCGTCACCCGGGCGCTGCTCGACGCCGGGCACCGCGCCGTCGGCCTCTGCAACGTGGCCATCGGGATGCGGTACGCGCTCGCCGACATCCTCGCCGTCGGGCCGGACCGGATCGCGCTCGACCACGTCGGCCTCAACCATCTGACCTGGGTACGGGCGGTACGGGTGGACGGCCGGGACCGGCTGCCGGAACTGCTGGCCGACCACGCCGAGCGGATCGGCCGGCAACTCGGCCTGCCGCCGCGGCTGCTCCACGACACCGGCACCATCCCGTCGAGCTACCTGCGGTACTTCTACCGCCACGACGAGGAGGTCGCCCGTGGGCGGTCGGGTCCCACCCGCGCCGAGGAGGTGGCGCGGGTGGAGCGGGACCTGCTCGCCGCGTACGCCGACCCGGCCCGGGACCGGGTGCCGGACCTGCTCGGCGCGCGCGGCGGCGCGCACTACTCGGAGGCGGCCATGGCGCTGCTCGACTCCCTGGTCCGCGACGTGGGCGACGTCCAGGTGGCGAACGTGCGCAACGCCGGCACGTTCGACTTCCTGCCGGACGAGGCGGTGATCGAGGTGCCGGCCGAGGTCGGCGCCGGCGGGGTCCGACCGCTCCGACCGGCGCCGCCCGCGCCCCTGCTGCGCGGCCTGATCGCGCACGTGTCGGCGTACGAGGAACTCGCGCTCGACGCGGCGCTGCACGGCGGCCGGGACCGGGTGCGGGCCGCCCTGCTGGCCCACCCGCTCGTCGGCCGGTACGACCTCGCCGGGAAGCTGACCGACCGGCTCCTCGCCGAGAACGCGTCCTACCTGAACCGCTGACGGCGGCGGTTGCCAAACAGGTTTGTCGATACGTAATCTCTGATTGTCCGGCCCCGTCAAACGCTGGGAGAAATACGCGCCAGGGGCCGTCACCGCATCGCCTAACTCACGCGCGACGACACGCGCACAATTCTTCGGCGACCTCGTTCACCCGCGTCGGTCGACCATTTTCCGCCAGCCGCTCAGGGGGTCATGTTGTTGTTGTCCGGACATCGGGCCACGCCTTCGCACACACCGGACGGTCCCGGCGGCACGCCCGCCGACTGCCTGGCGCTGGGACGCGGCGCGCCGCTGCCCCCGGTCCCCCGTCCCCCGGTGCACGAGGCCGTGGCGGACCTGGCCCGCCGCCGCCCCGACGCGCCGGCGGTACGCGACGGCACGACGCGCCTCACCTACGCGGAACTCGACCGGGCCGCCGGCCGGGTCGCGGCGGCCCTGACGGCTGCCGGCGCCGGCCCCGGCAGCCGGGTCGCCGTGCTGGCGGAGGCGTCCCCCACCGTGATCGCCGCCGTGCTGGGCGTGCTCCGCTGCGGCGCGGCGTACGTCCCGATCGACCCGGCCCAGCCGGACCGGCACGTCGCGGCGGTCCTCGCGGACGCCGACCCGGCCGCCGTGGTGGTGACCGACGTGACCGCGTCGCGCCTGGCCGGCGTCACGATCCCGCTGGTGCCGGCCGCGGGCACGGACCGCACGCCGGGCCCGCCGCCGCCGGTCGCCGCCACCGACCCGGCCTACGTGATCTACACCTCCGGCACCACCGGCGAGCCGAAGGGGGTGCTGGTGGAGCACGGGCAGCTCGCCGCGTCCACCGCCGCGCGCCACCTGGTCTACCCGGGACCGTCGGTGTTCCTGCTGCTGTCGTCGCTGGCCTTCGACTCCTCGGTGGCCGGCGTCTGGGGCACGCTGACCAGCGGCGGCTGCCTGGTCGTGGCCGACGCCGACGAGCGGCGGGACGCCGAGCGGGTGGTCGAGCTGGTGGACCGGCACGCGGTGACCCGCCTGCTCTGCGTACCGTCGCTCTACCGCATGGTGCTCGACGTGGCCGCGCGGGACGACGGGCGCCCGCTGCGCTCGCTGGAGACGGCCGTCGTGGCCGGCGAGGCGCTGCCCGAGACGCTCGTCGACCGGCACTTCGCGGTGCTGGGCGCGACCGCGCTGGTCAACGAGTACGGGCCCACCGAGGCCACGGTCTGGGCCAGCTACCACCGCTTCACCGGCCCGGAGCCGGTGTCCGTCGGCCGTCCCGTGCCCGGCGTCGACCTGCGTGTCCTGGACGCGGAGCTGCGGCCGGTGCCCCGCGGCGTGGTGGGTGAGCTGTTCGTCGGCGGCGCCACGGTGGCCCGCGGCTACCTGGGCCGGCCCGATGCCACGGCACGGGCCTTCCGCCCGGACCCGTTCGCCGACACCGACGGCGCCCGCATGTACCGCACCGGCGACCTGGTGCGCTGGAACGAGGCCGGCACGCTCGACTTCCTCGGCCGCCGCGACGACCAGGTGAAGATCCGGGGCCACCGGGTGGAGCCGGGCGCGGTCGAGACGGCGCTGCGCGCGGCGCCGGGGGTACGCGAGGCCGTCGTCCTGCCCGACGCCGACGGCGAGCGGCTGGTGGCGTACGTCCTGGGGTCCGCCGGCACCACGCCCGCCGGGGTACGGGACGTCGCGGCGGACCGGCTGCCGCCGATCATGGTGCCGGCCCGGGTGCACGTGCTGGACGACTTCCCGCGTACCGCCAACAGCAAGGTGGACCGGGCCCGGCTCCGTCGGCTCGCCGAGGAACGGACGCCGGAGCCGGAGCCGGCCGCCGCGCCGGCCGGGGACGAGCTGACCGCCCGGGTGTCGGCCGCCTGGGCCGAGGTGCTCAAGATCGCCGAAGTCCCGGTGGACGTCAACTTCTTCGACCTCGGCGGCCACTCGCTGGCCGTGTTCACCTTGCAGGACGCGCTCGACCGGCACGTCGGCGCCCGCCCGTCCATGGTGGCGCTGTTCCAGCACACCACCGTGGCCGCCCAAACCGCGCTGATCCGCGGCGCGGCCGACGGCGCGCCGTCGGAGCCGCCCGATCCCCCGGCCGGGCCACGTCGCGACCAGGTCGCCCGGATGCGTCAGCTCCGCAGCCGCCAGGGAACCGACCGATGAGCGCCGACCCCGGCATCTGGCTGCACCGGGAGGCGGAACGCCCCGGGTCGGGGCCGCGGCTGGTCTGCTTCCCGCACGCCGGCGGCTCGGCCTCGCTGCTGCGCGGCTGGTCCGAGCTGCTGCCCGACGTCGAGGTGTACGTGGTGCGCTATCCGGGGCGCGCCGAGCGGATCGCCGAACCGGCGCCGACGGACCTGCCGGACCTCGCCCGCCGCATCGCCGACGCGGTACAACCGCTCGCCGACCGGCCGCTGGCGTTGTTCGGGCACAGCATGGGCGCCGCCGTCGCCCTGGAGACCGCCCGCGAGCTGGAACGCCGGGGCGTCCGGCTGGCGCACCTGTTCGCCTCCGGCTCCCGCGACGGCGAGCTGCCCGGCCCGGACGAGCTGGCGTTCACCGACGACCCGGACGCGGTCGCCGACGAGTTGGTCCGCCTCGGCGGCACCGACCCGGAGCTGGCCGCCGACCCGATGTTCCGGGAGCTGGTGCTGCCGTACGTGATCAGCGACAGCCGGATGTTCCACGCCTACCGGATGGCCGCCGGCCCGGTGCTGGCGTGCCCGGTGACCACTGTGGTCGGCGACGACGACGAGCACGCCGACCGCCGGCCGTGGCGACGGCTGACCACCGGCGCGTTCCGCGAGGTGGGCCGGCCGGGCGGGCACTTCTACCTGGTCACCGACCCGCCGGTCGAGGCGCTGACCAGCGGGCTGGCCGCCGCGGGCGCGGACGCCGCGGCCGGCGCCGACCCGGCGGGCGGCACCGACACGCGTGGCACCGACACGGCGGGCGGCGGCACCCGCGCCCTGGACGCCTCGGCCCGGATCCAGACCGCGATCCGGGACAAGCGCCTCGGGGCCGAGCTGCGGCCGGACGTCATCGAGGGCATCGTCGCCGACTACGTCGCCGGGCGGGTGCCGGACCACCAGATGGCCGCCTGGCTGGCCACCGTCGCGTGCCGGACGATGAGCATCGCGGAGACCGCCGCGCTGACCCAGGCCTACCTGGCCGGCGGCGAGCGGCTGGACCTGCGCGACGTGGACGGGCCGGTGGTCGACAAGCACAGCACCGGCGGGGTCGGCGACAAGGTCAGCCTCGTCGTGGTGCCGGTGGTCGCCGCGTGCGGGGTGGCCGCGGTCAAGATGAGCGGACGCGGCCTCGGCCACGCCGGCGGCACCATCGACAAGCTGGAGTCCATCGCCGGGCTGCGGCTCGACCTGGACCCGGCCGAGGTCCACGCCGTCCTGCGCCGCACCGGGATGGTGATCACCGGGCAGAGCCGGTCGTTGGCCCCCGGCGACGGCGCCACGTACGGCCTGCGGGACGTCACCGGCACTGTCGACAGCATCCCGCTGATCGCGGCCAGCATCATGAGCAAGAAGATCGCGGTCGGCGCGGACGGCCTGGTGCTCGACGTCAAGACCGGCGCGGGGGCGCTGCTGCCGGGGGCCGACGAGGCGCGGCTGCTGGCCCGCACGATGGTCGACCTCGCCGGGCGGTTCGGCCTGCGCTGCCGGGCGGTGCTCGGCGACATGAGCCAACCGCTCGGGTACGCCGTCGGCAACGCGCTCGAGGTCCGGGAGGCCCTCGACGTGCTGCGCGGCGCGCAGGTGCCGGGCGTGACCGAGACCTGCGAGGTGGTCGCCCGGCTCATGCTGCAGAGCGTCCGACCCGACCTCGACGACGCGACGGCCGACCAGCGGGTACGCGCGGCCCTGACCGGCGGGGCGGCGTACGAGCGGTTCCTGCGGTGGGCCCAGGCGCAGGGGGCCGACGTCCGGATGCTGGACGATCCGGACCTGCTCCCGACCGCGCCCCACCGGGTGCCGGTGACCGCGTCGCGGGGCGGCTGGGTCCGGGCGGTCGATCCCCGGGCGGTCGGCGCGGCCGCGGTGCGGGTCGGCGCGGGCCGGCTGCGTCACGAGGCGCCGCTGGACCACGCCGCCGGGCTCGTGCTGCGCCGGCGCGTCGGCGACGAGGTCGCCGCCGGCGACGTGCTCGCCGAGGTGCACCACGGCGGCGGCGACGTGGCCACCGCGCTCCACCTGGCCGAGCACGCCTTCACCATCGGCGACGAGCCCCCCGGGCCGACACCCGCGGTCCACCACCTGCTCGTGTGACCCGCGCCTCCGGCCGATCCGGCCCGGAGGACCGACGACCCCTGGAGACGGACCATGCACCCAGTTACCGCCGACCGGCTCCTGGCCGCGACCGGATCGGTACGGACCACCTTCGACCGGATCCCCGCCGACCCGGTGACGATCGCCGACCCGGCCCACCTCGGCCACGACGAGGCCGCGGAGACGGTCCGCCGCTACGACCGGCACGGCTTCGCCATCATGCGGTTGCCGCGCGGCCCGTTCACCGAGGAACGGCTGCTGGACGTCGCCGGGTCGCTCTGCCTCGGTGAGCCGTTCGTGCCCCCGCTCTACACGCTGGCCGGTCGGCAGGCGCCCAAGGTGTCCCAGATCTCCGCCGCCCGCAACGCCGGCACCCGGGACGCGGGCCACCCGTCGTTCGGCCACACCGTCGGGCAGGAGCTGCACTGCGACGGCACGCTCCAGGACATCGGCTACGTGAAGGCGTCCCTGCTGCTGTGCGAGATGCCGGCCGCCTCCGGCGGCGACTCGCTGCTGTTCAACGCGTCGGCGGCGTTCGTGGAGCTGGCCGGCGCGGACCTGGCCGCCGCGCAGGCGCTGACCGTGCCCGGCACGCTGGTGCGCCGCGCCACCATCAACGGCAGCGCCGACGTGAACGCCGGTCCGGCCTTCACGGTGCAGGACGGCCGGCTGGTGAACCGGTACAGCGTCACCGAGACCGACTCGTGGGCGGTGCCCGCCGGTGTGGACGCGGCGGCGCTGGAGCGCGGCATCCGGTTCCTGGCCGCCGCGAGCCAGCCGGGCAGCGCCCACTTCGTCCAGCTCCGGCTCGACGCCGGGGAGATCATCGTGTTCGACAACACGCGCATCTCGCACGGTCGCACGCCCTACCGGGACGCCCCCGACCGACGCCGCTGCATGTTCCGCAGCCTGCACCTGCGCCAGCCGCGGGTGCCCGTGCTCGCCGCGGACGGCGCCCGGGGGCCGGAGGCCGGACGATGAGCGTCCCGGTGGACGTCGGGCCGCCGCCGCCGTTCGACCCGGAGCTGGCCGGGCCGCTGCGGGAGATCCTGCGCCGCCGGCCCAGCTCGATGACCCCGGACATGATCCCGGCCGACCGGGACCGGATCCGGGCCGGCGGCCTCTCCGACGACGCGATCTCCCGGGGCGGCGCGTTCCGGGTGTCCCGCCACCGGGTTCCCGGCCCGGCGGACGCGCCGCCGGTGCCGCTGCTGGTCTGCCGGCCCACCACGGTCGCCGGGCCGCAGCCGGTGGTCTACACGATCCACGGCGGCGGCATGGTGGCCGGCACCAGCAACAGCGTGGAGCTGATCGGGGAGCTGGACCGGGCCCAGGCGCTGGGCGCGGCGGTGGTCAGCGTGGACTACCGCCTGGCGCCGGAGCACCCCGACCCGGCCCCGGTCGAGGACTGCTACGCCGGCCTGCGCTGGGTGGCGGAGCACGCCGGGCGGGAGGGGTTCGACGCCGGCCGGATCGTGGTCAGCGGCGCGAGTGCCGGCGGCGGCCTGGCCGCCGGGGTGGCGCTGCTGGCCCGGGACCGGGGCGGCCCGCGCCTGGCCGGTCAGATGCTGCTCTGCCCGATGGTCGACGACCGGTGCGACAGCGCGTCGTCCGTGCAGTTCGACGGGCGCGGTGTCTGGGACCGGGTCTCCAACCTGACCGGGTGGACCGCGCTGCTCGGCGAGCGCCGGGGCACCGGCACGGCGTCCTGCTACGCGGTGCCGTCGCTCGCCACCGACCTGGGCGGGCTGCCGCCGGCCTTCGTGGACGTGGGATCGGCCGAGGCGCTGCGCGACGAGGGGGTCAGCTACGCCAGCCGGATCTGGCGGGCCGGCGGCCGGGCCGAGCTGCACGTGTGGTCCGGCGCCTTCCACAGCTTCGACGAGTGGGTGCCGGAGGCGGAGGTCTCCCGCGCCGCCCGCGCGGCCCGCCTGAGCTGGCTGCGCCGGACGCTGGACGCCGGGTGAGCCGGCCGGCCGGCGCGGCACCACCGGCCGGGTCCGCCGTGGCCGGCGGGGAACTGCCGGCCGAGCACGCCGTGGCCGGCGGGGAGCTGCCGGCCGTGCTCGCCGTGGACGGCGGCAGCACCAAGACGGACGTCGCGCTCATCGCCGCCGACGGCACACCGCTGTCCGAGGTACGGGGGCCGGGCCTGCGGGAGGACGCACCGCCGGCGGCGACCCTGCGCCTGCTCGGCGAACTGGTCGACACCGCGCGGCGGCGGGCGGGCCGGCCGGCCGGACCCGTCGCGCGGCACACCTCGGCCTGCCTGGCCCACCTCGACCTGCCCGACGAGGAGACGGCGATGGCCCGGGCGCTGGGTCGGGCCGGCTGGAGCACGACGGTGGACGTCCGCAACGACACCTTCGCGGTGCTCCGGGCCGGTCTGGCCGGCGACGCCGGGGCTACCTGGGGCGTCGGTGTCGTCTGCGGCACCGGCATCAACGGCGTCGGCCGTGACGCGCACGGGCGGGAGGCCCGGTTCCTGGCCTTCGGCGGGGACACCGGCGACTGGGGTGGCGGCAACGACCTCAGCGCGGCGGCGTCGTGGTCGGCGATGCGGGCCGAGGACGGGCGGGGGCCGGACACCGCCCTGCGCCTGACGATCCCGGCTCACCTCGGCCTGACCAGCATGCGGGCGGTGGCCGTCGGGCTGCGCACGGGCCGGGTGTCCCGCGCCGACCTGGCCGGGCTGACCCCGGTGCTGTTCGCCACCGCGGCCGGCGGGGACGAGGTCGCCGCCGCGCTGCTGACCCGGCAGGCGGAGGAGATCTGCGTGATGGCCGGCGTGCTGATGCGCCGGCTGGACCTGCTGGACGCCGCGACGCCGGTGGTGCTCGGCGGCACCGTACTCGCCCGGCGGCACCCGCCGATGACCGCGGCGATCGCCGCCGGCATCGCGGCGCGCGCGCCCCGAGCGGTGCTGCGGGTGCCCACGGTGCCGCCGGTGGCCGGCGCCGCCCTGCTCGGGCTCGACCACCTCGGCGCGGGACCCGACGCCGAGCGTCGGCTGCGGGCGGCCTACGGCGAACGGACGGCGCCGGCGGTCCGGCCGTAGGGCCTGTTCCGCGGCACTGGCCGGCCCGACGAAACCGGCGCTAGCCGCGTCCGGCCGGCCGGTCCGGGTCGACGAGCCGGCGCAGCGCCCGGTGCAGCGACGGCCCGGCGGCGAGGATCCCGCTGCCCATCGGGGACGAGGCGCCGCCGGCCTCCTCGACGACCAGCGCCCCGGCCGCCCAGTCCCAGCGGGACAGCTCGTCCTCGTAGAAGGCGTCGAAGCGGCCGGCGGCCGTCCAGCAGAGGTCCAGCGCGGAGCTGCCGGTGCTGCGGATGTCCCGCGCCCGGGCCAGGACCCGGGCCACCGCCCGCGACTGCCGCCGCCGGGACCGGGCCCGGTAGGAGAACTCGGTGGCGACGAGCGCGGCGTCCAGCGCCACCGGCTCGTTGACCGCGAGCGCGACGCCGTCGAGCCGGGCGCCCCGGCCCCGTACCGCGGTGAACGTCTCGTCGCGTGCCTCGTCCCGGACCACGCCGACGACCGGCTGCCACCGGCCGTCCCGCCACCGCTCACAGGCGACGCTGACCGCGTAGTGCCGGATGTCGTAGAGGAAGTTCACCGTGCCGTCCAGCGGGTCGACGACCCACCGCAGACCGGTCTCCGGCACCCGGTCGGCGCCCTCCTCGGAGAGGATCCCGTCGCCCGGCCGCGCGGCGCCGATCAGCGCCACCACGGCCGCCTCGCTGGCCCGGTCGGCCTCGGTGACCGGATCGGTGGGGGAACTCTTCCGGCCGAGCTCCACCGCCCCGCCGAGGCGCCGGCGGATCTCCTCGCCGCCCCGGCGGGCGGCCCGGGTCGCCAGCGCGAGCAGGTCGTCCTCGCCCGCCACGGCTATCCCGGTTCGCCGACCCAGGTGACCCGGCGGGCGACCCGGGCCGCCTCCGCGGCCACCGCGTCGCGCCAGCCCGCCGAGAAGCGACCGACCGCCGGCAGGACGCGGGCCTCGTCGACCTCGCCCTCGTCGTACGGCAGGGCCAGCCCGGCCAGCGGCAGCGCCTCGACCGCGGCCCCGTCGTCGAAGAGGTCACCGACCGCCGGGTCGACCGGACGACGCCCGGGGTCGAGCGCCGCGCCGACGACGAGGACGCTCCGGCCGGCCACCCGGCCGCGCAGCGTACCCACCGGCCGGCCCTCCCCCACCGCCCGCAGCTCCCGCCGGAACTCGAGATACCGGGCGTTGGCCTCGACGTCGCCGATCGCGTGCGCCAGCTCCACGTCCGGGCCGGGCCACTTGCGCAGGAAGCGGCGGTAGTTGGCGGTCTCGGTCACCCGGTTCGCGGCGGTGTCGCGCAGGTGCGGCAGGTGCAGGGCGTACACGTCCGGGCGCAGCACGATGGGGGTGCCGCTGGCGCAGACACGGTAGCTCCACTCGAGATCGTCGACGCCCCAGCCGCGGAAGCTCTCGTCGAAGTACAGCCGGTGCTCCCGCACCAGCGCGCGGGGCAGCGCGATCAGGCCGGTCCAGCCGAACGCCCACGGGATCACATGGTCCACCTGGAAGCGCGGGTCGGCCGGCCAGTCCGGGGCCGCGGCCATCGCGTCGAGGTTCGCCAGGTGCGCGTCGTACGGCAGCGGCTCGATCGACGTGACGTCGCCGTCGTTGTTGTTGCCGTACCCGACGACCTGGCCCACGACGCAGACGCGCTGGCCGAACGCGAAGTGCCGGTCGTAGAGGTTGCGCAGGGCGTCCGGCGGCAGCAACGTGTCCGCGTCCATCTGCACCACGATCTCGCCGCTGGCCTGTCGCATGGCGAGGTTCCGGGCGTGCGGGATGTGGAACTCGCGGGAGCTGACCACCGAGACGATGTCGAGCCGGTCGGTGAACCGGCGGCACAGGTCGACGTACTCCTCGGCGTACTCCATGGCGCCCACGACGACCTCGAACTCGGCGCGGTCCATGGTCTGCCGGGCCAGGCTCTCCAGGACCAGGCCGAGGTTGTGCAGCCGTCTGCGGTAGGGGATCGAGACGCTGATCTTCGGCAGCGTCGGTCCCCGGTCGGTCGTCCGGTCATCCGTGTGCGGCGCCGCGACCCGTCGCCCGGCATCCGCCTCCGCAAGGAGCGTCATGCCGGGATCGTGGCACAGGCTTCTCATCGACGGAACTGACTGCCCCGGGCGGGCTGGCCACCACCGCTAGGGTCTGCGCATGGTCGCGATCCGCACCGGCAGCGCCGGGCTCAACGTCTCCGACATCGGCCGCTCGACGGCCTTCTACCAGCGGGCCCTGAACGTCGAGGTGATCCGGTCGTCCGCCGACGCGGACCGCCCGTGGGTCCATCTCGGTCAGGACGGGGAGGTGCTGCTCACGCTCTGGCAGCAGTGCGACGGGCCGTTCGCGCGCCGGCGGGCCGGCCTGCACCACCTGTCGTTCGAGGTGACCGACCTCGCCGAGCTGGGCGCGGTGGAGGCGGCGCTCCGGGCGGCGGGCGTGGCGATCCGCGCCGGTGCCACCGGCCAGCTCTTCTTCCACGACCCGGACGGGATCCGCCTGGAGGTCTACGCCCGGCAGGGCCCGCCGGTGGACTGGACGCTGCCGCCGGCCTGCGGCTTCTACGACGAGGACGACTGAGCCGCGGCGGGTCACCGCCGGGCGACCACGCCCCGGAAGTCCCGGTGGAAGCGCCACGCGTCCTCGACGATCCGGTCGAGCGAGGAGCACAGCGGCTCCCACCCGAGGTGTCGGCGGGCGCGCTCGTTGGCGGCCAGCAGCGTGTGCGGGTCGCCGGGACGGCGGGCCCCGTACGCGACCGCGAAGGACCGCCCGGTGACCTGCTGGACCATCTCGACGACCTCGCGGTTGGTGGCGCCGGTCCCGGTGCCGAGGTTGTAGACCGCGTGCCGGCCGGGACGGTTGCGCCGCAGCGCCAGCTCCACGGCGCGGGCCAGGTCGAGCACGTGGATGTAGTCGCGGACGCAGGTGCCGTCGCGGGTCGGGTAGTCCGCGCCGTGGATGGTGAGGTCGCCGCGCCGCTCGAGGGCCGCCTGGAGCGCCGTCGGGATCAGGTGCGTCTCCGGGTCGTGCCGCTCGCCCACGTCGCGGTACCCGCCCGCGGCGTTGAAGAAGCGCAGGCTGGTGGCGGCGAGGCCGTGCGCGGTGGCCTCGCTCGCCAGCGCCATGTCCACCGCGAGCTTCGTCATGCCGTACGCGTTGACCGGCCGGGGCGGCTGGTCCTCACCGATCGGCAGCCGGACGGGTTCGCCGTAGGCGGCACAGCTCGACGCGAAGACGATGTCGCGGATGCCCCGCTCCCGCATCGCGTTGAGGAGCTTGATGCTCCGGACCACGTTGTTGTCCCAGTAGATCTCCGGTCGGGGCACCGACTCCCCCACGTACGCGTAGGCGGCCAGGTGCACCACGGCGTCGATCCGCTCGTCGCGCGGCACCGCGTCGGCCAGCTCGGAGATGTCGGCCCGCACGAGGCGTACCCCTCGGGGCACCACGTCGGCGAATCCGCGTACCAGGCTGTCCAGCACGACGACCCGGTGGCCGGCGTCCCGCAGGTAGCGGACCGTCACGCTGCCGATGTAGCCGGCGCCGCCGACGACCAGCACGTTCATGCTCGTGACCCGTCCGGTCCGGCGGCCCGGCCGGCTACCGGACTCGGCCGGCGTCCGGAGCGCCGTGTCCCCGGCTCTCCAGTTCCCGGGCCAGCTCCGCGGCCCGGACCCGGGCCCGCTCCGCCCGCTCGGGGTAGGCGTGCGCGGCCCAGCTCCCGCCCTCGGCGTGCAGCACCGGGACGTCCACCGTGGTGTAGGTCCGCCCGAGCGCGGTCATGACCCGGGTGAACATGCCGAACGTGTCGTAGAAGCCGCCGACGGCGGGGTCGCCGCTCATCACCCCCACCGGGCTCATCCCGACGTGCCGGGCGACGGAGACGACCACGTCGTCGCGGCGTACCAGCGTGCAGGCGTGCGGGGAGCGCACGTGCAGGGGCCCCTGGAACTCCTTGCGGCTGGGGCCGTTGCGGCCCCCGCGGGACCGTTCGAAGGCCATCTCGATGATGTCGCCGAACGCGATCTGGGCCCACAGGTCGGCGTCGTCGGACCGGGCCATGGTGGCGGTCGCCGCCCAGAGGTTCCGGTCCTGTTCCATGGCGGCGACGAGCGCGTCGAGGACGCCGGGCGCGGGCACCTCGACGTCCGAGTCGACCAGCCAGTAGTAGTCGCAGTCCTGGTGCTGCACGACGAAGTCGCGCAGGCCGTCGCCGGTCGAGTCGAGGCGCTTCGCGGCGATGACGGGCCCCGGGTGCGGCCACCGGCTGGGCAGGAACGGCACGTCGCACCGTTTCGCCATCTCGGCGACCAGCGCCACGTCCGGGTCGGTGGACGAGTTGTCCATCACGGTGATGGCGAGGTCGTCGCGGGACCACGAGTCGGTGGACAGGACCACGGACGCCAGCGCCACGGCGGCGAGCGCCGAGGTGTTGTGATTGATGATCAGACAGTTCACCTTCGTCATGTCCGAGCTTCTCCCCTGTAGGTGGACGCGCGTCGTCACCCGCCGGGTGGCGGGCGGGTCGTGGCGGGGTGGCCGGTGCGCGGCGATCGGCGGGACCGCCCGCTCCGTACGCGTCGCCGCGGGCCGTCGAGGTCGCCGAAGATATCGAAGGTCATCATAGCAACGTGGATGCTGTCCGGGCGGTACGCGCTGGTCGAGCCGCCGCCGGCCCCCGCGACCGCGGGGCGGGGCCGAGCCCCGCCCCGCGTCGGCCCGGAGCCACCCGGGATCAGCAGTCCGCGGTCAGGGTCGCCTTCCAGTAGTGCTCCGACCCGGCCGGCGAGTAGGTGGTGCCGACCTCCCGGCAGGAGGGGCTGTAGGCGGTCATCTGGTTGACCGCCGCGGTGTGGGCGTCCGAAGGCAGGTAGCCGTAGCCGACGAACGTCCGGGTCGCGGTCACCGTCGCGCCGGCCGGGGCCGCCGTCACCGCCGTCGCGGCGAGCGCGGCCAGCGCGGCGACGCCGACGGTCACCGCCCGGAGCAGACCGGGTCTCCTGGTCATGGTGGGTTCTCCCTCCTCCACCGGCTCGGCCGGAGCCGGACCGGCGGCGCCTGGCGGCGGACGCGGGCCGCCGCCCTTCTCGCGGAGCAGCCTGCCCGTCCGGCGGAGGTGTGTTCAACCGATCGCTCGAGCGGTTGCACACCGGAGGCGGTCAGGCCGAGGCCCGCAACCGGTGCTCCAGCCGCTGGGCGAGGTCCGACCACTGGCGGGCCAGCGATCGCGCCACCTCCGCCACGACGAAGGCGACGTGCGGCGGCAGCTGGTCCATCAGGCCCTCGCAGGAGTGGGGGCCGTTGTTCTGCACGAACATGGTGCGCAGCAGGGCCCGGCCCGGTTCGCTGAACCGCACCGAGGGGTCCCGGCTGAGGCTGTGCAGCAACGCCGGGCCGTTCTTCTCGGCCGGCGCGACGTCCGGCGGCGGGTGACCGTCGTACCGCATCCGGCGGGGACCGGAGTCGGTGGGGCAGTCCCCGAGGCGGTCGAGCGGGTGAGCGTGCGCCGCCTCCCGCGCACCGGCCGGCACCGGGTCCTCGCCGCGGCGCAGTCGCTCGCGGACGTCCCGCACGGTCGACGGGGACACGCCCACCTCCTGCGCCACCTCCCGCAGCGAGGCGTCGGGGCGCCGGGCGATGACCTCGCTCGCCAGCCGGCGGGCGTGGGCGCTGCTCAACGGACGGACCCGGCCGTCGCGCCCGATCCGGCCGGTCGGCTGCGGTCCACCGGCACGGCCCAGGTCGGCCCGGATCGCGGCGACCGTGCTGGGGGCCAGGCCGGTGGAGCGCGCGATCCACCGGTCGGCGCGGTGCGGGTAGGCGCCGAGGATGCGGACCGCCGCCGCGCGCCGGTCCGCGACGGTGAGGGGCAGCCCGTGCGCGATGTTGAGCCGGACGGCCCGGACGAACGCGTCGACCTCGTCGCCGTCGAAGAACTGGACGCTGATCCGTTCGTGGCCCCGTAGCTGCGTCGCGCGCAGGCGGTGCATGCCGTCGATCACCCGCATCGATCCCCGGTGCACGAGGATCGGTGGCAGGTCGGGGACCAGCTCCGCGAGGAGCCGTACGTGCCGCTCGTCCTCACCGTCGAGCCGGGGCGAGTCGGCGGGCAGCAGCGTGCTGACGGCCACGGACTCGCCGGCCGACACCGACGTGACGACGGGTGGACCGCTCCGCTCCGGCGGAGATTCTTCCGGCTCTCTGCTTACCTGTGTGGTCAACCTGCACCCCCGGATTCGCAGTAGGTGGTCGGGGCGCGCCACTGACGTCGCCCCGGCGGCCGGGCCGGTTCGCGGCACGCCGCGGCCCGATCCCTCTGGTTCGATGGGCGGGCGGCGAACCCACGGCCGGAACGGCACGGGACGCGGGTCGGCCCAGCCGCGCGTCTCCGTCGTTCCCCGGTCTCGGCTGCGGCGATCGACGCCATGGGCACCGATTTGAACGTTACACAGATCGTAGTCGACCTCCCTGGAAGTTGCGACATAGACAGGGATGAGCCGGTTTGATCTTCTAGGGGTTCCCCTACCCGGGCGGCGACCGTGCCGCCGACCCGCGTCCGGCGCGCCGGTCAGGTCGTCCGGCGCGGCACCAGACGCGGCGCCAGCAGGCCGGCGGACGGCGCGGCGTCGGCCCCGTCCAGCTCGGCGAGCAGCCGGCCCACCACCAGCGCGCCGCACTGCTCGACCGGCTGGTACACGGTGGTCAGCGGCGGGTCGACAAGCGCCGCGGCCGGAACGTCGTCGAAGCCGGTGACCCCGACGTCCCGGCCGACCGTCAGGCCCGCCCTCCGCACCGCCGCCACCGCGCCGATGGCCATCGCGTCGCTGGCGCACACCAGCGCCAGCCGCCGCTGGGGGTGGCGCGGTCGCCGCAGCACCCGCTCGGCGAGCGCCCGCCCGTTGTCCACACTGTCCGGGCCCTCCTGGATCGCCACCAGCGGCGGCAACGCCCGCCGCCGGAGCGCACGGAGCCACCCGGCACGACGTTCGTCGCTCATCGCGCCCGCCGCCCAGCCCAGGAACGCGATGTCCCGGTAGCCGCGGTCCACGCAGTGCTCGACCGCCAGCTCCAGACCGAGCGCGCCGTCGACGTCGACCCAGGGGAACGTCTCGTCGTCCGGCGCCCCCCAGGGCCGGCCGAACATCACGAACGGCACCCCGGCCGAACGGAGCATCGCCGGCCGGAAGTCGTCCAGCCGCGCCTCCATCAGGACGACCGCGTCGATGGCCGCCTCGACGAACAGGTCCTCGTACGCCTCGACCTCCTCCACGCCCCACGGTGCGGTCACCAGGCGGACGGTGTAGCGAAACGCCTTCAGGCGAGCGCACAGCTCCTGCAGGAACCGGTCGAAGATCGGCCCGTTCAGACCGTCCGGGACCGCCTTGAGCCGGACCGCCACCGACCGGGCGGCCGACGCCCGCATGGCACGTGCCCCGCGGTGCGGGCGGTAGCGCAGCTCCCGCACCACGGCCAGCACCCGGTCGAGCGTCTCCGGCGCCACCCGCTGCGGCGCGTTGATGGCGTTGGAGACGGTCTGGGTGGACACACCCGCCCGGACCGCGACCATCGCCAGGGTCGGCCGGCGACGCCGGCGATCCGCGCCACGGTCTGGGACACCGGGGACCATCGGGAAATTCTAGATCGATCCGGCCGATCCGGCCGACCGGGTCGTTCGGCGGGCGCCCCGGCGACGACCGCGCCGCCGCCGGCCGGGGCCGTGCAACCGCCCGGTACGAGCGGTCGCACGACCCGACCGACGCCGGCGGCGGTCACCGGCAGAACGGGCCGGTCACCGCGAACGTCGTGCCCGGCGCCTGGATGTTCACGTAGAGGGTCCGCCGGTCGTCGGCGAAGCACACGCCCGCGAACTCGCCGAACACCGGCTCGGTGGCCGAGCCGGTGTTCTGCCGGTTGCGGGCGAACGGGTACGGCCGGCCGGCCCGGGTCACGCCCATCAGGTAGTTCTCGCCGTCGCCGTCCTGGCAGATCATCAGCCCGCCGAACGGGGTGACGCAGATGTTGTCCGGCGTCTCGAACAGCGGGTCGTCCGTGCCGTCGGCGTGGAAGATGACGACGAGCGTGAGGCAGCGGGTCGCCGGCTCGTACCGCCACACCTGGCCACGGTGGGCCGCCGCCGCCCCCTCCTCCGGGCGGGCGTAGGACGAGACGAAGTAGGCCGCCCCGTCCACGCCCCACCAGGCGCCCTCCAGCTTGGCGGAGTGGGTGACGCCGGCCGGCCCGTAGTCCTGGTAGCGGGTCGGGGTGGTGGTGGCCGACGGGTCCGGGACGTCCATCCATTCGACCCCGCCGATCGTGGTGCCGGGCTCGCGGACGGTCGACAGGTCGGCGACGCCCGGCACCCGCATGGCCTGGAGCCGGCCGCCGGCCCGCAGGCTCCCGTGCCCGCCGAGCGGCCGCCGCGGGAGGAACCGGTAGAAGCAGCCGAACGCCTGGCCGGACGCGTCCTCGGTCTCGTACACCGTGCCGGTGCGCGGATCGACGCAGATCGCCTCGTGCGGGAACCGTCCCATCGCGGTCAGCGGCGTCGGGTCCGCGTTGCGGGCGTCCCGGAACGGATCCACCTCGAAGATCCAGCCGTGGTCCTTCTCGTACCCCTGGTCGCCTCGGCGGAGTTCGGTCTCCTCGCAGGTCAGCCACGTGTGCCAGGGCGTCACCCCGCCGGCGCAGTTGACCGCGGTGCCGGCGACGCCGACGTACTCGCCGACGCGTCGGTGGCGGCGGTCGAGGGCGAGCACGGTCACCCCGCCCTTGCCGCCCGGGTCGAAGGTCCGCTCGGGCGGCCCCACCACCGGGTGCCGTGCGTCCGGGTGGTTCTCGTGGTTGCGGGTGAGGCGGACCTGCCCGCCCAGGCCGGCGAACGCGCCCATGCCGTCGAAGTAGCCGGGCACCCGACCGCCGGCGTACGGGTCGTCCTCCCGGGACAGGATCGTGTAGCGGAAGCCCGGTGGCAGGTCCAGGATCCCGGCCGGGTCGGGCACCGGGTCGCCGTAGCCCGCTCCCGGATGGGCCAACGCGGGCGCGGCGGTGAACAGGGCGTCCGTCGTGCCCGCCAGGACGATCCCGAGGCCGGCGACGCCGGCCCCGGTCAGCAAGCTTCTCCGGTCGAGAGTCACGTGAGCCTCCATCGTTGTTCGACGTGGATCAATGTTAGGGACGTTCGCCGGATGCACAACCTCGGCGAACCCCTGCCTTCGCCGGTCGCAGGGGTCGCCCCACCCCAGCGGGGTGGTGCCTGCGGTACCCGCGTCGGGCAGCAGGCGGGATGGAGGGCGGGCCCCGGTTGCCCGAGGCTGGAAGCCGTACCCGACACCGTCCACCGAGGAGTCGTCATGACCCGCCGAACCGTCCCGATGGCCGCCGGCGCGCTGGCCGTGCTGACCGCCACCGCGCTGGGCGTGCCCGCCGCGTCCGCCGCGCCCACCACGACCGGGCGGCCCGACGTCGTCCAGCAGCACCTCGACCGCCTGGTCTCCGCGCAGCGCTTCCCCGGCGCGCTGGCCTCCGTCCGGAGCGCCGACGGCCGGGTGCGCGACCTCACCGCCGGGGTCGGCGACCTACGGACCGGTCACCGCGTGCCCACCGACGGCCGGGTGCGCATCGGCAGCAACACCAAGACCTTCACCGCGGTGGTCGTCCTCCAGCTCGTCGGCGAGGGCCGGATCGACCTGGACGCCACCGTCGAACGCTACCTGCCCGGCCTGGTGCGGGGCCACGGCAACGACGGGCGACGGATCACGGTACGCCAGTTGCTCCAGCAGACCAGCGGCCTGCCCGACTACGACGACGTGCTGTTCACCGCACCGCAGGACCTGGTGGACCGCGCGCACGCGTACCTCGAACCGCGGCGGCTGGTGGACGCGGCGCTGACCCGGCCGCGGCGGCACGCCCCGGGCACGACGTGGGAGTACAGCAACACCAACTACGTGCTGGCCGGGCTGATCGTCGAGCGGGTCACCGAGCGCCCGATCGGCGAGGAGATCACCCGGCGGATCATCGAGCCGCTGCGGCTGCGCGACACCTCCTGGCCGGGCGTCGGCGACCAGCGCCTCACCGGCCGGCACCCGCGGGGATACGTGGCGGTCGCGCCGGGCGCGCCCTGGATCGACGTGACCGAGATGGACCCGTCCCTGGGCTGGGCCGCCGGGCAGCTCGTCTCGACGCCGGGCGACCTGCGGACGTTCTTCGAGGCGCTGCTCGCCGGCCGGCTGCTCCGACCCGCGCAGCAGGCCGCCATGATGCGCACGGTGGACGCGCCGGGGTTCGAGCCCACCGGGGGGTGGGCCTACGGCCTGGGCATCGCCCGGCACGACCTGCCGTGCGGCGGCCACGCCTGGGGGCACGGCGGCGACATCCAGGGCTTCGAGACGCGCAACCTGGCCACCACGGACGGGCGCAGCGCGGTGGTCGCGGTGACCGGGCTCCCGACGTCGCTGGACATGGTCGAGGCGGTCTCCGCCAGCGTCGACGCGGCGCTCTGCGCCCGCTGACCTCGGTACCGCCTCCGGCCGGCGCGTCGCTCAGGCGGCGCGCCGGCCGTCGTTCAGGTAGCGCAGCACGGCCGTGACCCGACGGTCGGCGCGGTCGTCCGGCGGCAGGTGGAGCTTCGCGAAGATGTTGCGGATGTGCTTGTGCACCGCGCCCTCGGTGACGAACAGCCGCTCGGCGATCGCCGTGTTGCCGAGCCCCTCCGCCATCAGCGCCAGCACCTCGTGCTCGCGCGGCGACAACTGGGCCAGCGCGTCGTCGGCGCGGCGGTTGCGGGCGAGCAGCTGCCCGACCACCTCCGGGTCGATCACACTGCCGCCGGCCGCGACCCGGTGCAGCGCGCCGAGGAACTCCTCGACCCGCCCGACCCGCTCCTTCAGCAGATATCCGAGGCCGGTGGCGCCGACCGAGAACAGCTCGGTGGCGAACGCCTGCTCGACGTACGCGGACAGCACCAGCACCGCGAGGCCGGGCCGGCGGCGACGGGCCTCGACGGCGGCGACGATCCCCTCGTCGGTGTGGGTGGGTGGCATCCGCACGTCGACGATCGCCACGTCCGGCCCGTGGGCGTCCACCGCGGCCAGGAACCCGTCCGGGTCGCCGGCGGTGGCCACCACGTCCAGGTCCTCGGCCCGCAGCAGCAGCGCCAGCCCTTCGCGCAGCAGCGCGTCGTCCTCGGCGATCACGATCCGCATGGCAGCTCCACGTGCATTCTCGTCGGTCCCCCGGGGGGACTGGTCAGCGTCATCCGGCCGTCGTACGCCTCGACCCGCCGCCGGATGCCGGTCAGGCCGGAGCCCCGCGCCTCGTCCGCGTCGCCGTGCCCGTCGTCGGAGACGGTCACCAGCAGGCGGTCCCGCTCGCGGCGCACCGCGACGTCCACCGCGCCCGCGCCGCTGTGCCGGACCACGTTGGTCAGCGCCTCGGCCACCACGAAGTAGGCGGTCGCCTCGACCGCGACCGCGCACCGCACCGGGACGTCCACGGTGAGCCGGCACGGCACCGCGCACCCGCCGGCCAGGCCGGCCAGCGCGCCGGCGAGCCCCCGGTCGTCCAGCACCGGCGGCAGGATGCCGCGCACCACCGTACGCAGCTCGCCGAGCGCCTGCTCCGCCGCGTCCTGGGCCCGTTCGAGGATCTCGTCGGCCCGGGTCGGGTCCCGCCGCACGGCCCGTCGCGCGGCGCCCAGCAGCACGTTCACCGCGACCAGCCGGTTCTGGGTGCCGTCGTGCAGCGACCGTTCGATGCGGCGCAGCTCCACCGCGTGCGCGTCCAGCGCGGCGGCCCGGGTGGCGGTGAGCTCGGCGACCCGCAGCGACAGGTCGACCCCGGGCGGCGGGGCGAGCAACCAGCGGCCCGGCCGGGCCTGGACGCGCGCCAGTGCCGGGCCGCACACGACCGCGGCGACCAGCCACGCCACCCCGACCAGCCCGACCAGGACCGCGTCGGGCAGCCCGTCGATCCGCCACCAGACGAGCCCCGGTGCGCCGTCCTCGGGCCGCAGCAGCCGGAACCACAGCGGGAAGGTGAGGTCCTGCGCGGCGTAGAGCGGCAGCGCGAGACCCAGCAGCCCGGTGCCGAGGCCGAGCACCGCGTGCAGCGCCACCCAGCCGAGCTCCCGCCGGACCACCGGGTCGCGCAGCGCCGTGCGCCTGTCGACCGGGGACCGTCCGACCTCGGGCAGCGGACCGTCCCAGCGGGACAACCGGGCGCGTTCCCGGTCGGCCACCGAGCGCAGCATGCGCAGCGCCCCGGGCACCAGCAGCAGGCCGACACCGACCAGGCAGGCGGCGGCCACGACGATCAGCCAGATCAGCGCGCCCAGCGCCAGCAGCGCGGTGCCCAGCCCGCCGACCAGGTGCTCCAACGCGTCCACGGAGGCGCGGACCCGCCTGCGTACGTACCCCACACCCGCCCACCCCCGGCGCCACGATAGGTCACCGGGGGTGTCGCCGGCAGCGCCGGCGGCGAAGAGTACAGCCTGCTGTACTTCTCCGGCCGCACCGTACAAGCCTGCCGCAGTTCTTCGGCCGCACCGTACCGCCTGCCGCAGTTCTCAGGCCGCCGGGTGCAGGCGGCCGTCGCGCATCTCGACGATCCGGTCGGCGGCGGCGAGGTGGTCCCGGTCGTGGGTGACCAGCACCGTGGCGGTGCCCCGCTCGCGGGTGAGCCGACCGAGCAGGCCGATGACGGCGGCGCCCCGCTCGTGGTCGAGCGCGCTCGTCGGCTCGTCGACCAGCAGGACGACCGGGTCGTTCATCAGCGCGCGGGCGATGTTGATCCGCTGGCGCTGGCCGCCGGAGAGCTGGTGCGGACGCCGACCCGCCTGGCCGGCGAGCCCGACCGCGTCGAGCAGGTCCCGCGCCCGGTCCCGGGCCCGCGCCGGCGACCGGCCGTCGAGGGTGGCCATCACCTGGAGCTGCTCGGCGGCGGTCAGCGACGGCAGCAGGTTGGGTTGCTGGAAGACGATGCCGATCGCGCGCCGGCGCAGGGCGGCGAGCCCGCCACGGCTCATCCTGGTGGTGGCGACGCCGTCCACCCCGACCGTGCCGGCGTCCGGGGTGACGAGCGTGGCGGCGACCGCGAGCAGGCTGGACTTGCCCGAGCCGGACGGGCCGACGACGGCGGTCAGCTCGCCCTTCGCGACCGACAGGGTGACGTGGTCGAGGGCGGTCAGCCGGGAATCGCCGTCCGGGTAGGTGAGGGTGACGTCGGTCAGGTCGAGGCTCATCGCGCGCTCCCCAGGGCGGTCAGCGGGTCGACGGCGGTGATGCGGCGCACGGACAGGGCGGCGCCGAGCATGCCGAGCATGATCATCACCGCAGCCGGGACGGCGACGGTGGCGGGCGTCAGCACGAACGGCACGTCCGACCCGGAGACGAGCACGCCGAGCCCGGCGGCCAGGCCGGTGCCGAGCGCGGTGCCGCCGACCAGCAGGACGCCGGCCTGCCCGAGGGCGTCGGTGAGCAGTGCGGCGGTGGAGGCGCCCAGGGCCTTCAGGACCGCCACGTCGCCGCTGCGCTGGATCGTCCACACCGTGAAGAAGGCACCGATGACCAGGGCGGAGATGGCGAACAGGAAGCCGCGCATGAGCTGGAGCGAGCCGTTCTCCGAGCGGTAGGAGCCGATCGCGGCGAGCGAGTCGCCGGTGCGGACGGCCCGGGTGCCGGCGGCGCGGTCGGCGGCGGCCACGTCCACGCCCGCGCCGGTACGCAGCGCGATCACGGTGGCGGTGCCCGGGTCGGCGTTGCCGGTCCGCCGCCAGGTGTCGAGGCTGGTCCACACCACCGGGGTGTGGCTGAAGGAGGCGTCCCCGCGTACCGCCGCCACGGTCAACTCCCGGCCGGCCACGGTGAGGCGGTCGCCGGCGCGCAGGTCGAGGTCGGTGGCGGCCGTGGTGGACAGCACCGCCGTGTCGTCGTCGAGGTCGCCGGGGGCGAGGCGGGACCCGGCGCGGACGCCGAACACGGAGACGGCGGCGCTGCGGCCATCGGCGGTGACCCGGGTGGTGCCGATGCCGAGCGGCTCGGCGGCGGTGACGCCGGGCGTGTCGGCCCACCGCTGCCACTGCCGTTCGGTGACTGTCGAGTCGGCGTACGACGGTTGCGGGCCGCCGAAGGCGATCCGGTCGGCCGGCAGGCCGGTGATCGCGGAGGTGTTCTGCCGGCCCAGCCCGGCGGTCAGGCCGGACAGCAGGCCGACCAGCAGGGTGATCAACACGATGACGGTTCCCATCAGGGCGAACCGCCCCTTGGCGAACCTCAGGTCTCGCCACGCGACGAACACTTGTCGACCGGTCCTTTCCACGGCGCTCACGGACGTCTCCCACGGTCGCCCCGGGGTGGCGGGCCGGGCATCCGGCGGGGGGCGGCACTTTCCGGGCGGAACGGCGGCGGGCCGGTTACGACTTTCGACAGATCCCCGCTGACCTGCGCTTCCTCTAGGCTGGGAGGGCCGTGACCACCGTTCCCGCCCTGACCACCTCCACCGCCCGTGTGCTGGCCTGGTGCCTGCACCTGCTGGTGGGCGTCCTCTTCGCGCTCGCCGGCCTGCGTGCCGTCGCCACCGGACGACCGCACGCCGCGGCGATCGCGGCGGTGGCGGCGGCGGGCCTGCTGACGTACGCGGCCGGGGCGTTCCTGCCCGGCGTCCGCCGTTCCCGGCGGGTCGCCGGCTGGTGGCTGGCGGCGGTCGGCGCCGGGTGGCTGGCGCTGACCGCGCTGACCGTGGACGGCCTGTGGATCGCGTTCCCGCTCTATCTCCTGCAACTGCACCTGCTGCCCCGGCGCACCGGGGCGGCAGCCGTCGCGGTGACCGCCGTGGCGGCCGTCGTCGCCTTCGCCGCCCACCGCGGCGCGGTCAGCGTGGCCGGCACGCTCGGGCCGGTGCTCGGCGCCGCCGTCGCGGTGGCCGTGGTCCGGGGCTACCAGGCGCTCTACCGGGAGAACGAGCGACGCCGGCGCCTGATCGAGGAGTTGACCGCCACCCGCGCCGACCTGGCCCGGGCGCAGCACGAGGCCGGGGTGGCGGCGGAACGCGAGCGGCTGGCCGCCGAGATCCACGACACCCTGGCGCAGGGCCTGACCAGCATCCAGTTGCTGCTGCGCGCCGCCGGCCGGGTGCTGCCGGACCGGCCGGACACCGCCGCCCGCCACGTCGAGCAGGCCCGGCAGACCGCGGCGGACAACCTCGCCGAGGCCCGGCGCTTCGTCGCCGCACTCACCCCACCGGCGCTCGACGACACCACGCTGGCCGGCGCGTTGGAGCGCCTGTGCGCCACCACCGGCGCCCGGCACCGGCTCGCCGCCCGGTTCACGGTCACCGGCTCCCCGGCGCCGCTGCCGACCGCGCACGAGGTGGCGTTGCTGCGGGTCGCCCAGGCGGCGCTGGCCAACACCGTCCGCCACGCCCGGGCCACCACCGTCGAGGTGACGCTCGGCTTCCTCGCGGACCGGGTCACCCTGGACGTGAGCGACGACGGCGCCGGCTTCGACCCGGAGCGGCTGCCCGGACCCGACCCCGACGGCGGCGGCTTCGGCCTGGCGGCCATGCGCGCCCGTACCCGGGCGCTCGGCGGCGGCCTGACCGTCGCCGCCGCGCCCGGGCGCGGCGCCACCGTCTCCGCCCGGCTCCCCCGCACCCCGTCCGGCGGGCGACCGTGACCGGCGTGCCGATCCGGCTGCTGCTCGCCGACGACCATCCCGTCGTCCGGGCCGGGCTGCGCGCCGTGCTGGAGACCGAGCCGGGTCTGGTCGTGGTGGCCGAGGCCGCCACCGCCGAGGAGGCGGTGGCCCGCGCCGCCGCCGGGGACGTCGACGTGGTGCTGATGGACCTGCGGTTCGGCGGCGGCATGACCGGGGTGGCGGCCACCGCCACCATCACCGCCCGACCGGACGCGCCCCGGGTGCTGATCGTCACCACCTACGACACGGACGCGGACACGCTGCCCGCCATCGAGGCCGGTGCGACCGGCTACCTGCTCAAGGACGCCTCCCCGGACGAGTTGGCCGCCGCCGTGCGTACCGCCGCCGCCGGCCGCACCGCGCTCGCCCCGGCCGTCGCGGACCGGCTGATGAACCGGCTGCGCACGCCGGACACCGCGCTGACCCGGCGCGAGACGGAGGTGCTCGGCCTGGTCGCGGACGGGCTGTCCAACCAGGCCATCGGGCGGCGGCTGCACCTGACCGAGGGCACCGTCAAGTCGCACCTGTCGCGCATCTACACCAAGCTGCGCGTCGAGTCGCGGACCGCCGCGGTCGCCGCCGCCTCCGATCTGGGGATCATCCGCCGCCGGCCGGCGTAGGCCGGACCGCTCCTCCCGGCCCGGACCGGCGGCGGACGATCGGGCGCCACGGCGGTCCACCGCCGGTGCGGGTGCCGCCGCGCGCGCGGCGGTCAGTCCGGCCGCCGCTCCGCGCCGAAGTACTCGGGTCGGCTGACCCAGGCGTCGCTGACGAACATCACGCCGGGCCGCTGGGCCAGGATGTCGCGCAGGCCGGTCACCACCGGTTCGGCCCGGCCGTGCGGGAGCACGGCGATGACCATGACGAGCCCGGCCCGGTCGTTGAAGAGCAGCCGGCCCTCGTGGGTGCCGTGGTGGCCGAAGCCGGAGACGCCGCTCAGACTCGTCCAGCCGCTCACCCCGGAGGCGTGCAGCAGGGTACGGACGGCGTCGGCGTCGTCGGCGCGCGTGACGACCTCCACCTTGACCATGCGGGTCAGTCCCAGTTCGTTCATGCCGTGTACTCCTTCTCCGCCGCGGGCGCCGGACGGCGCGCGGGCAGCTCGGTGGCGGGTTCGGTGACGAGGTGCAGGGCGGGCAGCGTCCGCCAGGATCCGCCCGGCGCGGGCTCGGTCCACGCGCCGGTGCGGGGGTCGACGACTGTCAACGACAGCCAACCGCCGTCGACCAGGTTGCGGAGCCCGGGGTTGCGGCCCAGCACGGTGTCGACCAGGTGGTGCGGGGCGCGGATCACGGCGAGCAGCCGCAGCGGCTCGTGGACCGGTCGGGTGCCGTCGCCGACGGACTGGAGCGGCAGGCCGACGCGCAGGTCACCGCCGGATCCGGAGAGGACCCCGAGCGCGTCGCCGAGGACGGTGTGGACCGTCTTGGTGCCCGCCCCGAGTCGATGCGGATCGACGGTGGAGAAGTAGTACTGGAGGTTGATCCAGGCGGCGACGACCATCGGGCCGGTCATGATGGTCTCCAGCGCCGCCGCGTCCCGGTCGCCGGCGCAGTCGTAGGAGTGCAGGAACGTCCGGCAGCCGAGGTCGACCCCGGCGGTCAGCTCGCGGGGCGCGGCGATGAACGCGGCGTTGCCGGCCAGCGCCCACTCCGGGCGGACCTGCGCCCAGTCCGACGCGCGCCGGGGCAGGCGCTGTGGACGCGGCCGGCCGGGCAGTCGCGCGGCCCGTTCCGCACGCAACCGCGCGCCCGCCTCGGCCAGCCGGGCGGACAGTTCCTCGACCGCCGGCCGCAGCCCGGCGGGCACGCTGTCCACGTCGTACAGCCGCACCTCGTCGGTGACGGTGTCGTGCTCGCCGGCCAGCACGTGCGTGCCGTCGGGCAGGTGGATGCCCCGGTCGGCCAGGGCGGCGCGCACCTCGGGCCGGTTGAGCACCCCGGCGACGAGACGCGCGCTCACCCCGCCCCGGTTGCCGCCGCAGGCGCCGCAGTCCAGGGCGGCGGCGTACGGGTTGTTGGCGCTGGTGGCGCCGTGCCCGCAGAGCAGCACCAGCGGCGCGAAGCCGGTGGTCAGCCCGACCGTGCGGAGCGTCGCCTCGGCGTAGTAGACCTGCTCGTCGAGCGTCATGGCGGCGGCGAGGTCGGCGGCGGTCGGCGCGGTGTGGTCGGCGGCCGGCGCGAACCGGCCGGGCGCGACGGCGCGCAGGAGCAGGGCGGCGGTGGCGAGCACGCCGGCGACCTCGACGAAGGCGAACGCGCCGACCGGGTTCGCCTTGGCGGCGGCGTACGCCCGGCGCCAGGCCAGCCGGGACCGCGTCGCGTGCCCGGCCCGCGCCGACGCCGGTGCCTCCTCCACCGTGGCCACCGGACGCATCAGGACGGGACAGCGGTCCCGCCCCCGCCGGGCGTCGGCGGTCACGGTCCGCACGGGCAGGCCGAAGAAGCCGGCGAAGCCGTACGTGTCGACCGGCCCGGTCGCCTCCAGGTGGCGGCGCAGGCCCTCGCTGCGTACGTCGATGCAGAACACCGCCTGGGCGAGCGCCGGGGCACCGGCGGCCGGCCGGTCCACGCCCCGGTCCAGCCGGTACCGCAGCCGGCGCCGGTACGCGTGCTCCGCGGCGGCGAGCCACACCTCGGACTGCCGGGACGGCGTCAGCTGGAGCGCCACGTCCCGTAGCGCGTCCACGGTCGGCCCGGGCAGGCACGCCAGCAGGGCGGCGTCGACGTCGAGCGCGGCGGCCAGCCGGGCGAGGGCCTCCGGCGCGATCCCGGCCGCCCTCGGCAGGGGCGTGGGTGTCGCGGCGGCGACCGCGTCCAGCACCGGGGGCAGCTCCAGGTGCCGCTGGGCGGCGGCGCCGCCGAGCGCGTACTCGTAGGTGAGGCGCACGGCGAGCAGGTCCAGCGGGCTCAGGGCCGGCCCCGGCCCGGGGTGGGCCTGCGCCCAGCGGGCGTGCCCGGCCCACCCGGGCAGCCGGAGCAGCGACCGGGACAGGTAGGCGGACCAGGCCTCGGGTGGCACCCCGACCGCGCGCAGGAGCACCGCGACGGCCTGTTCGGGCGCCTCGGGCAGCGCGTCGACCAGGGCCGCGAGGCCGGTGACGCCCCACCGGGCCAGGGTCGGGTCGGCGCCGGCCATCCGCCGCCAGCGCGCCCAGCACCCCTCGTCCGCCGGCCCGGGGACCGGCCAGAGCGCCGCCGGGCGTCCGCTGTGCGCCGCGCACCAGGCGGCCACCAGGTCGTCGACGTCCGCGACGATCCGGGTGCCCAGCGCCCGGTCGAGCGTCTCGGCGAGGGTGCGCGGTCCGGCGTCGTGCGGGGTACGGGGACGGGGTCGCGCGGGCAGCTCGGCGAGTCGGCGCCGCGCCACCGCGAGCAGGTCGGCCGGCGCGGGCGGCCCGTCGTGCACCGGATGGCACAGCACGGCCAGTTGGAGGTCCGTGCCGGCGACCCGCCGGTGGCCGATGGTGACCGCGCCGGCGGCAGGTGGCGGGAGCACGGCGGTGAGGTCGGCCGTCGTGATGCGGCCGTCGCGCAGCCGCTGCCGGTAGTCGGCGGCCGGCAGGTGGGTCCGCGCGCCGGCGAGGTCGCGCAGCTCGCCGGTGGCCCGCGTGAACGGCACGCGTTCCCGGCCGGCGAGGGGGTTCACCGCGACGAAGGCGTCCAGGGGGCCGACCGGGCCGACGTGGTCGGCGGCGGCGGTCACCGCGGCGACGACCCGGGCCCCGTCCGAGCGGTCGAGCAGGCCGGGACGCGGCGTGGAGAGCGCCGCGGGGCTGGTCCGGGCGGGTGGAACCGTCCGGCGTCCCCGCGGGTTCGGGCCGCCGTCGTGCCAGGCCCACCACCACAGCGTGGCGCTCGGCCGGCGTCGTAGGACGATTCCGGCGACGGCCACCACGGCGAGCACACCCGCCACCACGCCGACGCCGAGCAGGCTCGTCCCGGTCGGCAGCGCCAGCCACCCGGTGGCGGCCCGCCCGGCGACGAGATATCCGCCGGCCAGCGCCGCCACGGCGATGGTGAGGGCGAGCGCGGTCCGGGCCGGCAGCGCGCGGTCCGCGAGGGCGGACCACACGGCAGCGAGCGCGGCGGCGGCGACCAGCGCGGCGCCGAGGGCGCCGCTGGCGGTCGCGCCGAGCAGCAGCTCGGTGACCAGCACGGTGCCGACCACCGCCGCCGCGGCCAGGACGCGGGACCGGATGGGCGGCGGGCCCACCGGCTGCGGCGCCCCCGCGGCGCGGGCCTGCGCCTGGAGCGTGCCGCCGGCGGAGAGGAACGCGTACGCCTTGTAGACGGCGTGCCCGACCAGGTGCACCGCGGCCAGCCCGAACGCGCCGAGCCCACACTGGGCGAGCATGAAGCCCATCTGCGCGACGGTGGACCGGGCGAGCGTGCCCTTGACGTCGGTGCGGACCGCCGCGAACAGCAGCCCCGAGACGGCGGTGACGAGGCCGACGAGCACCATCGCCGGCATCATCCCGGGCGCGGCGGTCACCACCGGCGCCAGCGTGATCATGAGGAACCCGGCCACGTTGACCATCCCGGCGTGCAGGAAGGCCGACACCGGGGTCGGCGCGTCCAGGGTGGACGGCAACCAGCGGTGCGCCGGCACCTGCGCGGACCGCACCATGCCGGCCACCAGCAGCAGCGCGCCAGCGACGGCCAGCAGCCACCCGGGCCGGTCGCCGGCCGCGGCACGGACCGCGTCCAGGTCGGCGTCGCCGGCCGGCGTGACCAGCAGCGCGAGGCCGGCGACCAGGGCGGCGTCGCCGACGAGGAACAGCCGCCGGGTCCGGCGCGCGGCGGCCCGCACCCGGGGCTGGTCCCGGTAGTGACCGATGAGGCCGACCAGCAGGTGCCCGGCCACGATCCAGCCGACGGCCAGTTGCACGAGGCTGGGGGCGGTCGCCATCAGCAGCGTCGCGGCGGTGGCCGCCGCCACCCGCGCCTGGAGCGCGCGGGCGCCCGGCTCGCCGTCGAGGTATCGGCGGGCGTAGCTGGCGACGACGGCGGCCAGCCCGCAGACGAGCAGGACGAACAGCGCGGTGAACCGGTCGACGCGGGCGCCGACGGAGAACGCCGGCCCGAACGTGTCGACGCGGGCGAGCGCGCCCGGTACGGCCGGGTCGGCCGCCACCCGGACCAGCAGCGCGGCGGCCACCACCGCGCTCAGACCGAGCAACGCGCCCACCAGCCGGGCCGCTCGGCGCGGGTCGGGCACCGCCAGCGCGCCGAGTGCCGCCGACGCGGGCCCGATCAGGACCCCCAGGACCAGTGCGACGTCCATCGCCACCTCCTTCAGACAAGCGCACTCTATTACACGATTTCTAATTCGTGTATCGTGAGGCGCACGACAGTTGCGCGTCCCGAGGAGCAGTGATGGACATGACCGGATCCCCGCCCCAGGGGTGGCCCATCAGCCCGAGCTTCGCCCTCGCCCGGCTGCGCGCCGGACACCACCGCTTCCGGGTGGGCGGCGCGCCCACGCCGTTCGCCCCGGCCGGCGCCCCGGTGGCGGCGGTCCTCTCCTGCGCCGACCCGCAGCCGGAAGCGTCGATCGTGTTCGGCGGCGCCGACGTGTTCGCGGTCCGGGCCGCCGGCCTGAGCGCCGGGCCCTCGGTGCGCGGCAGCCTGGAGTACGCGGTCGGCCACCTCGGCGCGCCCCTGGTGGTGGTGCTCGGCCACACCACCTGCTCGCTGCCGCACGGCAGCGGACCCGAGCGGGTGCGTGCCACCCTCGCCGCGCTGCGCCGGCACTCCCCCCTGCTCGATCAGGCGGTGCGGTCCGGCCGCTGCGGCCTGCACGGCATGGTCTGGCGCGACGCCGAGCGGACCCTCGTCGAGGTGCGCCCCAGCGCCCCGCCACCGGTCCGGCGCGTCGGCCGCCTGCGACCGCCGAACCGGGCCGAGGCGCGACTGCCCTGAGCGGCGGAACCGGTCAGGGGTTGCAGCGCGGGCACGAAGCGGGGTCGGCGCGGCCGGTCACCGGGCGGCGCGAGCGGTACGCGCAACGGGCGCATCCGGAGACCAGCAGCGCGTCGTGACGGGTGGCCGCGCCGCAGTCCCGGCAGGGCAGGCCGCCCTCGGCGCCCACCGGGCCGAATCCGGGCGCTCCGCAGGCGGGACAGGCCGTGGCGAGTCGACGGACCAGCAGCCGTCCGGCGGTGGCGATGACCCGCATCCTGGTCGGATTGACGTGGGCCCGCAGGTCCGCGCCGAGGACGGCGTTGCCGTCGGCGCTGTCGGCGGACGCCCGCCGGAGCGCGCCGAGCACGTCGGCGAGCCGGCGCAGCCCCTTGTCCGGCCGACCGGGCCCCGTCGCCGGCTGGACGACGACGGCGTGGTGCGGGAACCCGACCCGCCGCAGGAACGCGAGCACGGCGGGCCGATCCCGGCCGTCGGTGACGACCTGCCCGTGGTTGGTCTCCAGGCTCACGACGCGCTCCACCACCGTCAGCCCCGACCGGTCGTCGACCAGGGCGACGTACTCCACGTCGGCGGACATCCACGGGACCGCCGGGTGGGGACCGAACGCGCCCTCGCTGGCCAGGCCGACCGGCGACCCGGTGGCGGCCATCCCGAGCCGGGCCTTGCGGACGACGGTTTCCGGCGCCGACCCCGGCCGGCGCACCTCGCCGGTGAACGTGCCGAGCGCGTCGGTGTCCACCCGCGCCACCCGCAGGCTCATGCCGAGCCCGCGCCGCAGCAGCGGGCGCAACGCCCACTGCTTGCCGTGCATCGTCGCCAGGCAGGCCACCACGCCGCGAAACGGGGAGTCCTCCACAGCAGCGACCCTAGCTCGAAACGGAACCGTTATTCACGAAATGGGTTGCGCGCATTTAGGACGGATGCTCACCCGGTGCCGGCGACCGCGTCGATCAGGCCGGCCAGCAGCGCCACCCGGGGGACCACCGAGTCGAGGTCGAGCCACTCCCCCGGGCTGTGGTCGGCGCCGCCGACCGGGCCGAGCCCGTCGAGCACTGTCGCGCCGGCCTCGGCCAACAGGTTGGCGTCGGCGCAGCCGCCGGTCGCGGTGTGCGACACCGGCACGCCGAGCCCGGCGCCCACCTTCGCCGCCAGCTCGGCCAGCCGGCGTCCGGCCGGGTCCGGCTCCCAGGGCGGGGTCGGCGCGTGCACGGCCAGCTCGGCGTGCACGCCGGAGACGGCCGGCGCGGCGACCAGCCGGCGGATCTCGGCGAGCGCGGCCTCGTACTCGCCGGTGCGCCAGGCGCGCAGGTCGACGAGCATCCGGGCCCGGTCGGCGACCACGTTGGGCCGGCCGCCGGCCTCCAGCGCGCCGACGTTCACCGTCACCCCGGGCCAGCGGCCGTTGAGCTGGTCCAGCGCCACGGTCAGCCGGGCGGCGGCGAGCAGCGCGTTGGCGCCGCGCTCCGGTTCGATGCCGGCGTGCGCGGCCCGCCCGCGCAGCGTCACCGCCAGGTCGGCGACGCCCTTGCGGGCGGAGACCAGGTCGCCGTTGTCGCGGGCGCACTCCAGGCACAGCGCCACGTCGACCTCGGCGCCGAGGGTACGCAGCAGCGGCCGGCTGCCCACCGACCCGATCTCCTCGTCCGGCGTGCAGACCAGCACCAGTTCGCCGTACCGGTGCCGGTCGGTCGTGGCGAGCACCTCGACGGCGGCGAGTCCGGCGAGCACGCCGCCCTTGTCGTCGCTGACCCCCGGTCCGTACGCCCGGCCGTCCTGCACCCGGAACGGGCGGGCGGCGGCGGTGCCGGGCGGGAACACGGTGTCCAGGTGACCGGCGAGCAGGATCCGTCGGGTGCCGGTGCCCCGGCGGCGGGCGATCAGCACGTCGCCGAGCGGCCGGCCGGCCGGGTCGGCGACCGGTTCCCGCTCGACGGCCAGCCCGGCGCCGAGGCACCAGGTCTGCACCAGGTCGGCGACCGCGCGCAGCCCGTCGACCTGGCCGGAGCCGGAGTCCACGGCGACCAGCCGGGCGAGCCGGTCGTGGTACGCGGTCAGCCGGTCGCCGGCGGCGCGCAGCAGCGGATCCATGTCAGAGCACCTTGTCGAGGAAGGCGCGGGTGCGCTCGTGGCGGGGCCGGCCGAGCACCTCGTCCGGTGGGCCGGCCTCGACCACCACGCCGTCGTCGAGGAACGCCACCTGGTCGGCGACCTCGCGGGCGAAGCCCATCTCGTGGGTCACCACCACCATGGTCATGCCGTCGGCGGCGAGGCCCTTCATCACGTCCAACACCTCGCCGACCAGTTCCGGGTCGAGCGCGGAGGTGGGCTCGTCGAAGAGCATCAGCTTCGGGCGCATGGCCAGCGCCCGGGCGATCGCCACCCGCTGCTGCTGGCCGCCGGAGAGCTGGCCCGGGTAGTGGTGCGCGCGCTCGGCCAGCCCGACGCGGTCGAGCAGCCGCATGGCCTCGGCGCGGGCACGCTCGCGCGGGGTGCGCAGCACCCGCACCGGCGCCTCGGTGACGTTGCCGAGCGCGGTGAGGTGCGGGAACAGGTTGAACCGCTGGAACACCATGCCGATGTCGCGGCGACGGACGGCCACCTCGCGGGGTTTCAGCTCGTGCAGCTTGTCGCCCTGGCGGCGGTAGCCGACCAGTTCGCCGTCGACCCGGAGCTGCCCGCCGTCGATGCGTTCCAGGTGGTTGACGCAGCGCAGGAACGTCGACTTGCCGGAGCCCGAGGGGCCGAGCAGGCAGGCCACCTCGCCGGGAGCCACGGTCAGGTCGATGCCCTTGAGCACCTCGACCGGGCCGAACCGCTTGGTCACACCCTCGGCACTGACCATCGCCGTCATCGCACGCCTCCCCGGGCGAAGCCGCGGCCGAACCGGCGCTCGACCAGCCACTGGCCGGCGGAGAGGAGGCTGACCAGGGCGAGGTACCAGATCGCCGCCACCAGGAGCAGCGGGATCACCTTGTAGTTGTTCTGGTAGACGCTCTGCACGGCGGTCATCAGGTCCCGCCCGGCGATGATCGACACGAGCGCTGTCGACTTGAGCATGGTGATGGTCTCGTTGCCCATCGGCGGGATGATCACGCGCATGGCCTGGGGCAGCACCACCCGGCGCAGGGTGAGCGTGGGGCCCATGCCGAGCGCGGCGGCGGCCTCGGTCTGCCCGTCGTCGACGGCCAGGATGCCGCCGCGGATCACCTCGGCGGCGTACGCCATCTCGTTGAGCGACAGTGCGAGCACCGCGGCGACGGTGCCGGTGACCACCACGCTGGTGGGGCGGTCGAACAGCACGGTGCCGGTGAACGGCACGGTCAGGGTGATCCGGGGGAACAGCGCGCCGAGGAACCCGAAGAAGATGATCTGCACCAGCAGCGGGGTGCCGCGGAACACCCAGATGAACGTCCACGAGACGCCGCGCAGCACCGGGTTGTCGGAGAGCCGCAGCACGGCGAGCAGGACGCCGCCGGCGGTGCCGAGCAGCATGGCGAGCAGCGTGAGCCAGAGCGTGGTGACCACGCCGTCGAGCACGTAGTCCTGGAACAGGTAGTGGGCCACGGTGCGGGGTTCGAGGTTGGGGCTGGTCAGCAGCGCCCGCAGGAACAGCGCGGCCAGCCCGGCCACGACCAGCGCGGTCAGCCAGCGGCCGTAGTGGCGGACGGGGACGACCCGTACCGTCGGGGGGTCGGTGGTGGTCATCGTGGGAGTGCCTCCGGCAGGGGTGCGGCGGTCGCCGGGCGCCTTCGGGCCCGCCCTCACGGAGTTCGAAAGGGCGCCCGGCGACCGCGGATCAGGGGGCGGTGGTCCGCCGGGGGTCAGTCGATGGCCTGGTCGACGGTGGCCTTCTCGATCGCGATCGGGGTCTGCTTCCACCGGGCCAGGATCTTGCCGTAGGTGCCGTCGTCGATCAGCGACTGCACGGCGGCCCGGTACGCCTCGGCCAGCTCCTTGTTCGCCTTCAGGAAACCGAAGCCGTTCGGGCTGGCCAGCCAGCCGTTGGGCGAGGACGGGTCGTCGACCAGTTCGGCCTTGCCGGCGAGCGAGCCGGCGGTCTCCACCAGGTTGACCCGGGTGGCGGCGACCACCTGCACGTTGCCGGCGATCAGCGCCTGCACCGCCTGCGGGTTCTCCGGATACTCCTTGACCGCCAGCGGCCGGCCGGCGCAGCTCTGCTTGGCGTACGCGGCCAGGTTCTTCGCCTGGTTGCTGGCCTTCTGCACGGCGACCGTGCGGCCGCAGAGGTCGGCGACCGTCTTCACGCCGAGCGGGTTGCCGGCGGCGACCAGGAACCCGGTGCCGGAGGCGGAGTAGTCGACGAACGTGGCGACCTGCTGGCGTTCCTTCTTGTCGGTGATGCCGCCGGCGATGGCGTCGTACTTCGCGGCCTGGAGGCCGGGCACCAGGCCGTCGAACGGTTGCTGGGTGAAGGTGGCCTTCAGGCCGAGCCGGGCCGAGGCGGCCTGGAACAGGTCGTGGTCGAGGCCGACGAACTGGTCGGTGCGGCCCTCCACCTTGAAGTCGATGAACGGCTGGTAGGGGGCGTTGGTGGCGACCGTGACGGTGCCGCGACCACGCACGTCGGACGGCACCTTGGCGGCGACTGCCTTGTCGGTGTCGACCGCGCCGACGCCGTCGATGGTGACGGAGACGGGCGTGATCTCGTCGGTGGCGCCACCGGCGGAGGAGCCGCAGGCGGCGGTGGCGGCGAGCAGCGCCGTGGTCACGCCGACCAGGGCGAGGGAACGGATACGCATGGGGGGTCCTTCCGGGGGCCGGAACAGCCAGCCCCCGGACTGTAACTCACGTTACGATCTCGATGGGGTTACAGTTTTCTGTAACAGACGTTTCAGTGGTCGCCGAACGCCTGCTGCGCCCCCTCCATCGCCTTGAGCCGCGCGCCGGCCACCGGGCCGAGCCTGTCGATCAGCGCCGCGACCAGCGTCTCCACCAGCGCCAACGTGGGCACGAAGCTGTCGTACGGCGACGGCGAGTCGACCCGGGCCGGCAGTACCACCTCGGCCAGCCCGGCCACCGGCGACAGCCACCGGTCGGTGAACAGCAGCACCCGCGCACCCCGTGCGGTGACCTCCCGGGCCAGCGCCAGCGTCGACTCCTCGTAGCGGCGGAAGTCGAAGAGCACGACGAGATCCCGCTTGCCGACGTCGACCAGCATGTCGGCGCGCTCCACCGGGCCGGCCGGCAGCAGCCGGCTGTTGCCGCGCACCTGCATCAGGTGCAGCACCAGATAGTGGGCCACCAGCGCGGAGAACCGGCCACCGGCCGCGGTGACCCGGACCTGCTGGTCGGCCAGGAGGCGCACGGCCGCGTCCAGCTCGCCCTGCGGCAGGTCGGCCAGCGTGCCGGCCACCGCCTCCGGCAGCGTCGCCGCGGCCCGGGGCAGCGCGCCCGCCGGTGACGTCCCGCCGTGCTCGGCGGCCCGGTAGGCGGTCAGCGGCGACGTCTCCCGCTCCGCCAGCTCGTCGCGCAGCGCCCGCTGGAACTCCGGGTACCCGCCGAAGCCGAGCCGGGACAGCAGCCGCAGCACGGTCGGCGCGCTCACCTCGGCGCGTTCGGCAAGCGCCGCCACCGTGCCCAGGCCGGCGGACGGATAGGCGGCCAGCAACGTGCGGGCGACCCGGCGCTCGGCCGGGCTGCACTCGCCGAGCCGCCGGCGGATCAGCGCCGCGACGCCCACCACGTGCGGTTCGTCGACAGCATCGGAGTTCGGCACGAGCCGAGCGTAGCGGCCCGCCGGTCCGGGGCGGGCGTCGCCGCCCGCCCCCGGACCGGTCCCGGGTCAGGACTTCGTGATCGTGCAGGTGTAGTCGGCGGTGCCGGAGCCGGCGTACGCCTCCAGGTCGAGGTGGTAGGTGGCCGAGCCGGAGGCGGTGCGGGTCAGCGTGACCGACTCGTCCGCCCCGGCGCCGTTGTTCACCGACCGGGTCAGCGTGCTGCCGGTGGCGCTGAGCAGGTAGAGGTCCGCGTCGTACGCGGACGGCACCGCGCAGGTCACGGTCAGCGTCTGTCCACTGCCGAGCGTGAGCGCGAAGTAGTCCCGGTCGGAGGTGCTCTTCATGTCGCCGGTGACGGTGGCCGGGTAGGTCAGCCCGGAGACGTCGTTGGCGGCGGTCCGGGAGTCGTTCGGCTCCACCTCGGCGTAGGACGAGCCGCCCGACGGCGGCGGCGTGGTCGAGCAGTCGGTCACCGGCGTACCGCTGTAGAGGCTGCCGTCCGGCACGCCGGCGCGCACGCTGCGCAGGTAGTAGCCGCAGGTGGGCCGGTTGGCGAAGTCGTAGCTGACCCCGTCGGTCAGCTTCCAGATCTTGACGTTGAGGTAGGTCAGCGGCTGGCCGGACACCGCCACCTCGGGCTGGTGGTCGCCGAGCACCACGTACGCGCTCGGGCCGCTGAGCGTGGCCCGGCCGGCGCGGTCGACGAAGAGCGAGGCGCCCTCCTCGACCCCGACGCCCCAGGCCTTGCCGCCGGAGACCAGCCCGTCCTTGACCGCCCGGGCCACGAACGCCATGGTCCGGCCCATCCGGTCGCGGGTGACGAAGTGCGAGTCGTTGATGGTGCCGGCGTAGTTCGGCCAGCGGAACATGCCGGTGGTGAACGTCATCGACCGGTCGTACGGGTTGGCCAGCGCGGACGCCGAGGTGGCGCTCGCGGTGCAGGCGTCGTAGACCACGTCGCTGTTGACGTGGTGCCCGGCGCTGCCGCCGCCGACGCCGCCGCCCTTGGCCACCACCGACTCCACCGACGCCTCCAGCGCGGTGCCCTTCCAGGCCACGTAGCGGCACTGGTCGCCGCCCGCGAAGTAGACGAACTCGGCGTTGCGGATGTCCGCGTTGACCTGACTGTCGTTCCCGTCCGCGGTGGCGGTCAGGGTGAGCGTGGTGCAGGAGTTGACGCCGGTCAGCGGCGTGATCACGTCGCACTCCGGCGTGCCGGTGCCGGAACCGGCGACCACCACCACGTCGATCGCGCCGGTGCCGCCCCGGATCGCGTCGACCGCCTTCGTCATGGTGGCGGTGACGATGCCGCCGGAGCCGTTCATGGTGAACGCCGGGCCGGACCAGCTCGCCCGGGCGGCGTCGGTGGCGCTGCCCTGGCGTACCCGGGTGACCTGGGCGTGCGCGGCGGTGACGCCGAGCGGGGCGACGGTGAGCAGCGCGGCGGCGGCCGCCGTCACGGCGAGTCGGCGGGAGTTGCGGGAAGGGGACATGGGCACCTCCGAGGGGCCACGAAGCGATGAAACAGAAGTTACATTCATTAAGTTCGCTGTTCAATACGTAACTTCTGTTACATGCCGGTGACGGCGGCGCCGGACGCCCGGCCCGACGCCGCCGCGCCACGTCAGACCGGGCGGATGCCGATCACCACGTCGGTGAACGTGGTCGCCGTCGCACCCCGGTAGGCCGCGAAGCCGGCACCCCGGGTCAGCCGCGCCGACCACCGCGGGTCCTTCTCGTACGACGTGCCGCCGACCGCCACGCACCCGGTACGGGCGGCCAGCCCGCCCTCGACCAGCCCGACCATGGCGTAGTCGTAGAAGACGTCCTCGGACGGCGTCGCGGTGCACGGTCCGACCGCCGGCCGGACGCGCGGCTTGCCGGCGGCCGGGAGGACCCGCCAGCGCGGCGCGTCGTACGCGTCACCGGCGGTCAGCCGGCTCCACCGCACGCCCTCGATCCCCCAGACGCCGCCGTGGTCGGTCACCCGGGCCCGGCGCAGGTCCAGCACGCTGACCCCGCGCTGGCCGAGCACCCGCAGCGACTGGCGACGGCTCCCGACGCCGGTCACCTCCAGTGCGGTGTTCTCGTCCAGGCCGAACACGCGCCGGTGGCGGGTGTCCGAGGCGAGCCGGATCGACCGCGCCTCCCGCCCCCGGCGGGAGAAGTGCGTGTCGACCAGCCCGGCGGTGAAGAACCCGAACCCGCCGCGCGGCAGGTAGCCGAGCACGTCCGGGTCCTCGAAGTAGCCCGGCTTCGCGCCGTCACGCAGCCCCGGCTCGGTGGAGCCGCCGGTGATCATGTCGCGGCCGGCCATGATCTGCGCGCCCGCGCTGGTGCCGGCGACCACCGCGCCGCCACGCAGCTTGCGCCGGATCGCGGCGAGCGCCGCGCTGTCCCGCTGCGCCGCCCCCCGGGTCATCGTGGTGACGTAGCGGTACTGGTCGCCGCCGCCGAGGAAGAAGCCGGTCATCGACTCGATCTGCCGAACCACCGCCGGATCGTCGGCCGCGCCCGGATGATCCAGGTCGATCGGGATCCACCGGGCGTCGGCCACCCGGTAGGACCGGAACAGCTCGGCGTAGAAGTCGCCGTTGCAGACGCTGTTGTTGCAGTCCGGCGTGCCGGCGTCGGGATCCTCGGCGGGCACCGGCGCGCCCGCGGTGAGGATGCCGATCCGGGCCTTTCCGGGGCCGCCGGCCAGCCGGACGATGTCGTCGTAGATCTCCCGGTTGTCGTCGGCGAGCGCGCCGCCGACCAGCACCAGGCTGCCGCCGTCGCGGTGGCTGTGGGACGCGGTGGCCGAGGCCGGGACCGCGGCGACCGGCACGCTGAGCGCGACCGCCGCGGCGGCGCCGACCCCCAGGGTCAGCAAGCGGTTCAAGGGCATGGTTGCTCCTCACAGAACCGTGAGGGCGGACCGCGCGCCCAGAGCGTACGACATCGCTGACGCAGGGACAATCATGAGAGCGCTAACATCGCCGATTGTTGATCTCGCGGCGCAAAGAAACGTTGACAGTCGACTATGTGAACGCCACGCTAAGAACGATTGTTAGCGTTAACCAGGTCGTCATCTCCGTCGGAGGAGGATCGATGGACCCCACCGCCCCCCGTCGCCGCCTGGCGGTCGCACTCGCGCCCCTGGCCCTGCTGGTCGCCGTGACCGCGTCCGTGGTCGGCTCCGGCGCGCCCCCGGCGCGCGCCGCCGGCACCGGCCCCTGCGACATCTACGCCGCCGGCGGCACGCCCTGCGTCGCCGCGCACAGCACCACCCGGGCGCTCTACGGCGCCTACACCGGGCCGCTCTACCAGGTGCGTCGCGCGTCCGACAACACCACCCGCGACGTCGCCCCGCTCGCCGCCGGCGACGTCGCGAACGCCGCCACCCAGGACGCGTTCTGCGCCAACACGAGTTGCCTGATCAGCGTCATCTACGACCAGTCCGGCCGCGGCAACCACCTGACCCAGGCCCCGCCCGGCGGGTTCTCCGGCCCGGCGGCCGGCGGTTACGACAACCTCGCCGACGCCACCGGAGCCCCGGTCACGCTGAACGGCCGCAAGGCGTACGGGGTGTTCGTGGCGCCCGGCACCGGCTACCGCGACAACACCACCAACGGCATCGCCACGGGCGACCAACCCGAGGGCATGTACGCCATCTTCGACGGCACCCACTACAACGGCGGCTGCTGCTTCGACTACGGCAACGCCGAGACCAACAGCCGCGACAACGGCAACGGCACCATGGAAGCCATCTACTTCGGCAACATCAAGGTCTGGGGCTACGGCACCGGCAACGGCCCCTGGATCATGGCCGACCTGGAGAACGGCCTGTTCTCCGGCGTCAACCCCGGCTACAACGCCAACGACCCGTCGGTGAGCCACCGGTTCCTGACCGCGATCGTCAAGGGCGAGCCGAACCACTGGTCGATCCGGGCCGGCAACGCCCAGTCCGGCGGGCTGTCCACGTACTACAACGGGCCGCGTCCCAACGCGCCCGGCTACCACCCGATGAAGAAGGAAGGCGCGATCATCCTCGGCATCGGCGGCGACAACAGCCACGGCTCCGCCGGCACGTTCTACGAGGGCGTGATGACCTCCGGCTACCCGACCGACGCCACCGAGAACGCCGTCCAGGCCAACATCACCGCCGCCGGCTACGCGGCGTCCACCGGCGGCAGCCGGCAGAACGTCGAGATCGTCGGCAACCAGTCCAACCGCTGCGTCGACGTGCCGAACGGCAGCACCACCAACGGCACCCAGGTGCAGCTCTGGGACTGCTGGGGCGGCACCATGCAGCGCTGGACCTACACCGCCGCCCGGCAACTCCAGGTGTACGGCAACAAGTGCCTCGACGCCGAGGCGTCCGGCACCACCGCCGGCACCCGGGCCATCATCTGGGACTGCAACGGCCAGGCCAACCAGCAGTGGAACGTCAACGGCAACGGCACCATCAGCAGCGCCCAGTCCGGGCTCTGCCTCGATGCCACCGGCCAGGGCACCGCGAACGGCACCAAGGTCGCGCTCTGGACCTGCAACGGCGGCGCCAACCAGCAGTGGAACCTGCGCAACTGATCCCGCCGGCCGGGCGGGCGACGGCCCGCCCGGCCACCCCGTACCCCGGCCCGGAGGCCCGCATGCCCGCTCCCCTCATGAACCGCCGGATGCTCCTGCGCGCGACCGGCGCGACCGCCGTCGCGACCGCGGCCGGCGCCGCCGCCGGTTCCCTCACCGGCGGTGGCCCGGCCGGCGCCGCCCTGGCCCCGGCCCGCCCGGACATCGGTGTCTCCGCCTACGCCTTCGACCCCGGCCAGGTCCGGCTGACCGCGAGCCGTTGGCTGGACAACCAGAACCGCACGCTGGCCTACCTGCGGTTCGTCGACGTCAACCGGCTGCTCTACAACTTCCGCGCCAATCACCGGCTCTCCACCGCCGGGGCCGCGGCCAACGGCGGCTGGGACGCGCCGACGTTCCCGTTCCGCACCCACATGCAGGGCCACTTCCTGACCGCCTGGGCGCAGGCCTGGGCGGTGACCGGCGACACCACCTGCCGGGACAAGGCGGTCACCATGGTCGCCGAGCTGGCGAAGTGCCAGGCCAACAACGGCGCGGCCGGCTTCAGCACCGGCTACCTGTCCGGTTTCCCGGAGTCCGACTTCACCGCGCTGGAGGCCCGGACGCTGAGCAACGGCAACGTGCCCTACTACTGCGTGCACAAGACGCTCGCCGGCCTGCTCGACGTGTGGCGTCTGATCGGCAGCACGCAGGCCCGCGACGTGCTGCTGGCGCTCGCCGGCTGGGTCGACTGGCGCACCGGCCGGCTCACCTCGGCCCAGATGCAGGCCATGCTCGGCACCGAGTTCGGCGGCATGAACGCGGTACTCACCGACCTCTACCAGCAGACCGGGGACGCCCGGTGGCTGACCGCGGCGCAGCGCTTCGACCACGCCGCCGTGTTCAACCCGCTCGCGTCCAACTCCGACCAGCTCAACGGGCTGCACGCGAACACCCAGGTGCCCAAGTGGATCGGGGCGGCCCGGGAGTACAAGGCCACCGGCACCACCCGCTACCGCGACATCGCCACCAACGCCTGGAGCATCACGGTCGGCGCGCACACGTACGCCATCGGCGGCAACAGCCAGGCCGAGCACTTCCGCGCGCCCAACGCCATCGCCGGCTACCTGCGTAACGACACCTGCGAGGCGTGCAACACCTACAACATGCTCAAGCTGACCCGGGAGCTGTGGCAGCTCGACCCGGACCGGGTCGGGTACGTCGACTTCTACGAGCGGGCGCTGCTCAACCACATGATCGGCCAGCAGAACCCGGCCGACAGCCACGGCCACGTCACGTACTTCACCCCGCTGAACCCGGGCGGCCGGCGCGGAGTCGGCCCGGCCTGGGGCGGCGGCACGTGGAGCACCGACTACAACTCCTTCTGGTGCTGCCAGGGCACCGGGCTGGAGACCAACACCAACCTGGCCGACGGCATCTACTACCACAACGGCACCACGCTGACCGTCAACCTCTTCCTGCCCTCGGTGCTCACCTGGAGCCAGCGCGGCATCACGGTCACCCAGAGCACCTCGTACCCGGTCTCCGACACCACGACGCTCACCGTCACCGGCTCGGTGAGCGGGTCGTGGACGATGCGGATCCGGATCCCGGCGTGGACCACCGGGGCGACGGTCAGCGTCAACGGCACGGCCCAGGGCATCGCCACCACACCGGGCAGCTACGCCGTCCTGACCCGCGACTGGACCGCCGGCGACGTGGTCACCGTCCGGCTGCCGATGCGGGTGACCACGGTCGCCGCCAACGACGACGCGGCGGTCCAGGCGGTCCGGTACGGGCCGGTGGTGCTCTCCGGCAACTACGGCAACACCACGTTGAGCGCGCTGCCGACGCTGGACACCGGCTCGGTCACGCGGACCGGCAGCGGGTCCCTGGCGTTCACCGCCACGGCGAACGGCGCGACCGTCAACCTCGGCCCCTTCTACGACGCGCACGGGTTCAACTACACGGTCTACTGGCGTGCCGGCACGAGCGGCGGCGGTGGTGGCGAGGCGAGCTTCCGGCTGGCCAACGCCGCGAGCGGCCTGGTGCTCGGCATCCAGAACATGTCCACCGCCGACGGCGGGCTGGCCCTCCAGTGGGGCGACACCGGCACCGCCGACCACGACTGGCAGCTCGTGGTCGACGGGTCGGCGCTGAGACTGCGCAACGTCAACAGCGGCAAGGTGCTCGGTGTGGAGAACATGTCCACCACCGACAACGCGCGGATCCTGCAGTGGGCCGACAACGGCACCGCGGACCACCTCTGGACCGTGGTCGACGTCGGCGACGGCACCCACAAGCTGCGCAACGTCAACAGCGGCAAGCTGCTCGGCATCTCCGGCGGCTCGACCGCGCAGGGCGCGACGGCGGTGCAGGACCCGGACAACGGCAGCGCGGACAACCAGTGGCGGTTCCTGCCCAACGGCGCCCGCCGGCTGCAGAACCTCGGCAGCGGGCTCGTGCTCGGCGTGCAGGACATGTCCACCGCCGACGGCGGGCCGGTCGTCCAGTGGGGCGACTCCGGCACCGCCGACCACCTCTGGACCGCGCTGGTGGACACCGGCGGCTACCTGCGGCTGCGCAACTCGAACAGCGGCAAGGTGCTCGGCGTCGAGGGCGGCTCCACCGCCGCCGGCGCGCGGATCGTCCAGTGGGCCGACAACGGCGCCGCCGACCACCGCTGGCGGCTGCGTCACGGCGGGAACGGCTACTTCCGGATCCAGTGCGCGAACGGGGGCCGGGTGCTCGGCCTCAGCGGCGGCTCCGCCAGCCAGGGAGCACAGGCCGTGCTCGGCGACGACACCGGCGCCGCGCACCAGCGCTGGCGCTTCGTCTGAGATTCGGGATACGCGTCGCGGCGCGCGTACTCCCGTGGTGACGCCGTCGCCGCCGGGCCGGGCGACCCGGCGGCGACGGCTCCGCCCCGCCGCGCGAGCCCGCTGACCGGACGGGCCCGGCGGACGCCCGGTCGGCAGCCGCCGGCGCCCCTGCCGACCCCGCAGGCTCGGTGCGCAACCTCGGTGGCCCCTGTCGAGGACATGGCCGTCCGACGCGATGCGGGGCCGGGGTAGGCCGAGAACCGCTCAGCGCGGCGGTGGCGGGCCGACGCTGCGGCGCGGGACCAGCGTCGGCGCGATGGTCTGCCGCAGCGGCCCGGCGCTGGCGGTCTCGATCTGCGTCAGCAGCAGATCGAGGCTGGCCCGGGCCACCGCCCCGAAGTCGGGCCGCACGGTGGTCAGCGGCGGGATGAAGTAGGCCGCCTCGGGCACGTCGTCGAAGCCGACCACGCTGATGTCGTCCGGCACCCGTCGGCCGTGCTCGTGCAGCGCGCGCAGCACGCCGAGCGCCAGGTGGTCGTTGGCGGTGAAGACCGCGGTGACCTCCGGCATCCGGGCCAGCATCTGCCCGCACCGGTAGCCCGCCGCGGCGGACCAGTCCGCCGGGACCAGCGGCGGCACCTCGGCGCCGGCGAGCCGCAGCGCCTCGCGCCAACCCTCGATCCGGCCGGCGCTGTCGAACCAGTCCGACGGGCCGGACACGTGCCAGACCGTGCGGTGCCCGGCGTCGAGCAGGTGCTGGGTGGCGGCCCGGGCGCCGGCCACCTGGTCGACAGTGACCAGCGGGATCGGCCGGCGCGGATCGCCGTCGACGGTCACCAGCGGCACGTCGTGGGGCAGCCGTTCCAGGGCTTCGCCGGCCGACTCGACCGGCGCGATCACCACGATGCCGGCCACCCGGTGCGCGAGGTGACGCTCCACCGCGGCCGAGATGGAGCGGTGGTCGAGGTCGCTGACGCTGCCGACGCTGACCGCGAAACCGGCCTCGGCGGCGGTCTGTTCCAGCGCGGCCAGCAGGGAGGCCGGGCCGTAGAGCGTGGTGTTCTGCGCGACCACGCCGATCACCTGGGACCGGCCGGTGACCAGCGCACGGGCCGCGCGGTTGGGCCGGTAGCCGAGTTCGGTGATGGCCGCCTGGACCCGCAGTCGGGTCTGCTCACGCACGTTGGGATGCCCGTTGAGAACCCGGGAGACCGTCTGGTGCGAGACGCCGGCGAGGCGTGCCACGTCCGTCATCGCAGGACCGCGCACGGCCACCTCACTTTCGCCATTGCCCGCGTGGCCGAACCGGGTCGACGTCGACCGGGCCGGCCCGGGGTGGCGACAGTCTACGCCAGTTGTCCCGCCGGTCACGGCGCGACCGATCCACCGTTCGCGCCATCCTGTTGGATTGTCGGGGAATTGACGCCGGGCCCATTCCCCATTCGCGGTGACCGACGGGAAGTGGCAGCTCCGACCCGGTCCACGGCCCCGGGGTGGGGCATTTCCGGCCGGTGCCGGAACCCCACCCCGGGCCATTTCCCGCCGCCTCAGGCGCGGGAAATGGTGACCCGCGTCACGGCGTCGTCAGAGCGAACTGGCGCACCGTCACCGCACCGCCCAGCGATTGGGTGGCGTAGTTGAAGAAGCCGAACCGGTATCCCATGAAGAACTGCCACGCGTTGTTGAGCGTGAGCGCGTTGCCCAGGGGGACGAACGTGACGCCGTCGGTGCTGTAGGAGAACTTCGCCTGCCGCCCCGAGCCGGGTCGGATGTCGGCGTTGGCCCGCAACCAGATCCGCCCGCCGGAAACCGGGGCGCTGGCGATCTCGGTCCCGGTGCTGGTGGTGTTCCAGTCGCTGCCCATGGTCAGACCGTTGGTCATGACCACCCGGGTGGCGCCGTTGTCGCGCCGGACGCCGATCCAGGCCGAACTGTCGCGCAGCATCGCCAGCCCGGCCCGGTCACCGTCACGCATGGCCGAGTAGTCCAGCTCGATGGTCCCGGTGGAGGTCGGACCCTGGATCCGGTGGGTCAGGGTGTTACGGGCCCGGTAGAGGTCGTTGGTCACGGTGGCGGTCTGCAGGCGCAGGCCGTTGTTCACCGACCACCGGCTGTTGTCCGGGTTGTGGTTCCACTCGTACTGCACGCCGAGCGTGGTGCCGGCGAACGTGTCCGTGCCGGTGAGCGGCTTCACCGGGTGCAGCGGCAGCGGGTTGGGGTAGCTCGCGCCCCAGGCCCCGTTGACGGTCTGCACCTGCGGCCAGCCGTCGGCGGTCCAGGTGATCGGCGCCAGCGTCGGCATCCGGCCGCCCGGGTACGCGTCGGTGAAGGCCATGTAGTACCAGGCGCCGGTCTGCGTCTGGACCAGCCCGCCCTGGTGCGGCACGCCGCCGCCGGAGATCGGGCCGGGCAGGTTGAGCAGCACCTGCCGCTGCTCGTACGGGCCGAACGGGCCGTTGGTGGACTTGAGCACGTACTGGCCGTTGGCCGGCCGGGTCAACCAGATGTAGTAGGCGCCGTTGCGCTTGTAGAAGCGGGCACCCTCCAGCGTGCCGATGTTCGACGGCGTCTGGTAGACCTGCTGGGCCCGCACCTGGCTGCGCCCGTCCGCGGAGAGCTGCGCCACGCTGATCGTGCCGTTGCCGTACGCGACGTACATGGTGTCGTTGTCGTCGATCAGCATGCCGGCGTCGTAGTAGCAGTTGGGGATCGTGGTGAGCTTGCTCCACGGGCTGTCGACGGCCGACGCGGTGTAGATGTGCGTCTGGGCGAAGTCGACGCACCCGGCCCAGTAGTAGGTCTTGTTGCTGGGCCGGTAGTTCAACGTCGAGGCCCAGATGCCGTCCACGTACGCCTGGCTGCCCGGGGGCAGGTCGTACTTGGTGCCGAAGTCCAGCCGGGGCACCGAGTGGCCGGCGAACTCCCAGTTCACCAGGTCCCAGGAGCGCAGCACCGGCGCGCCGGGCGAGTAGTGCATGGTCGAGGCGGACATGTAGTAGATGTCGCCGACGCGGATGATGTCGACGTCGGCGAAGTCCTGCCAGACCGCCGGGTTGGTGAACGTGCCGCTCGGCGGCGGGGTGGTCGGCGGCGGGGTGGTCGGGGTGCCGCCGCCGTCGACGCGGGCCAGCTGCCACTGCTGGTTGGCGCCGTTCCAGTCGTCGTACTGGACGATGTTGCCGCCGTCGGCGGTCGAGGCGTTCTGCACCTCCACCGCCTTGTTCGAGTTGCGGTTGATCAGCCGCACGTAGCCGCCGTCCGAGTCGGCCAGGCGGAACTGCTGGTTGGTGCCGTTGTGGTCGCTCCACTGCACCACGGCGGCGCCGTTGGCGGTGGACGAGCCGGTCACGTCGAGCACCTTGCCGGAGTGCCGGGACCGCAGCCGGTAGAAGCCGCCGCCGGAGTCGACGAACTGCCACTGCTGCCAGGCACCGTCGTTACGGGACCACTGGGTGATCCGGGCCCCGTCGGTGGTGGCCTGGTTGTAGAGGTCCAACGCCTTGCCGCTGTTGCGGTTCACCAGCACGTAGTACGCGTTGGTGTCCACGGTCGCCGCCGAGGCCGGCCCGGGGGCCGCCCCCACCAGCACGCCGCCAACCACCATCGCCGCCAACCCCGCCAGGAGCCGGGACAGCCGACCTGTCGCCTTCATGACCCTCCTTGTGATCGTTAACAGTCGTCCTGCCCGGTGGACGTCCGTAGCTCAATACATCGACTGTGAGCGATAACATGGAGTTCGTCAAGCCGTAACGGCGGAGACACGAACGGGTGGCGTGCCCGACGCGGACGTCGGGGCACGCCACCCGTCACGGTGGTCCGGCGGCGGTCAGAAGCCGCGGGCGAGCCGGTAGTACGCCTGGTTCCAGCGCAGCTCGTCGGCGAAGCGGTGCGCCTCGGTGTCGCCGTCGATGACCGCCAGCTCGGTACGCGTCATCGCGGCCAGGTCACGCAGCTCCTCCACGCCCACCGCCTGGGAGAGCACGGTGTGGTGCGGCGCGCCCGCGGTGATCCACGCCTCCGCCGAGCCGGACAGGTCCGGGCGGGGCCGCCAGACCGCGCGGGCCACCGGCAACCGGCGCAGCGGATGCGGCGGCGGCACCACGTCGACCACGTTGGCCACCAGTCGGAACCGCTCCCCCATGTCGGCCATGCCGAGCACGACGGCCGGGCCCGACGCCGCGTCGAAGACCAGCCGGACCGGGTCCTCCCGACCGCCGATGCCCAGCGGATGGATCTCCGCGGTCGGCACGTCGGCGGCGATGCTCGGGCACACCTCCAGCATGTGCGCGCCGAGGACCAGTTCGTGGCCGAACGTCAGGTCGTAGGTGTAGTCCTCCATGAAGGACGTGCCGCCCTCGACGCCCACGGCCATCGCCTTCAGCGTCCGCACCAGCACGGAGGTCTTCCAGTCCCCCTCGCCGCCGAACCCGTACCCGTCGGCCATCAGCCGCTGCACGGCGATGCCGGGGAGCTGGCGCAGGCCGCCCAGGTCCTCGAAGTTCGTGGTGAACGCGCGGAAACCGCCAGCGTCCAGGAACGTGCGCAGGCCCAACTCCTGGCGGGCGGCGTAGCGCAGCGAGTCGTGCCGGTCGCCACCGGGACGCAGTGCGGCGTCCACCCGGAAGGTGTCGTCGTACTCCTTGACCAGGTCGTCCACCTGCGCGTCGGCGACCTGGTCGACCACCTCGACCAGGTCGTTGACGCCGTAGGTGTTGACCGAGACGCCGAACCGCAGCTCCGCCTCGACCTTGTCCCCCTCGGTCACCGCGACGTCGCGCATGTTGTCGCCGAACCGGGCCAGCCGCAGCGTCCGCATCGACGACAGGCCGACCGCCGCGCGGGCCCAGGCCGCCACCCGGCCGACCACCCGCGGGTCGGTGACGTGGCCGGCGACCGTCTTGCGGGCCACCCCGAGCCGGGTCTGGATGTACCCGAACTCGCGGTCGCCGTGCGCGGCCTGGTTCAGGTTCATGAAGTCCATGTCGATGGTGTCCCACGGCAGCGCCACGTTCGCCTGGGTGTGCAGGTGCAGCAGCGGCGTCTGCAGCGCGTCCAGCCCGGCGATCCACATCTTCGCCGGCGAGAACGTGTGCATCCAGGCGATCACCCCGACCGCGCCCTGCACGGCCGCGTCCCGGCACACCGCCAGGATGTCCGCGCTGGAGGTCAGGACCGGCTTCCAGCACACCCGGACCGGGAGGTCCGGCGAGGCGTCCAACCGGGCGGCGATCTCCCGGGACTGGTCGGCGACCTGCCGGAGCGTGTCCTCGCCGTAGAGGCCCTGGCTGCCGGTGAGGAACCAGACCTCGGGCTGGGGGTGAGTTGCCATGTTGTTGCCTTCCGCGCTAGGAGCAGTCACTTGAACCGGATGCCGATGAGGCGCTGGAGGAGGATGAACGCGAAGAGCAGCCCGCCGATCACGATCTTCGTCCACCAGGAGTTGAGGCTGCCGTCGAACGTGATCAGCGTCTGGATGACGCCGAGCACCAGCACCCCGAGCACGGTGCCGAAGACGTAGCCGGACCCGCCGGTGAGGACGGTCCCGCCGATCACCACCGCGGCGATCACGTCCAGCTCCATGCCGACGGCGATCAGCGGCGCGCCGGACAGCGTGTAGAACGACAGCAGGATGCCGCCGATGGCGGAGCACAGCCCGCTGATGGTGTAGACGGCGATCCGGGTCCGCCCCACCGGCAGGCCCATCAGCAGCGCCGACTGCGCGTTGCCGCCGACCGCGTACACGTTGCGGCCGAACCGGGTGTACGCCAGCACGTACGCGGCCACCAGGACCACCGCGAACGCGATCAGCACGCTGATCGACACGAAGTTTCCGGCCGGGTTGCCGATCCGCTCCTGGGACACGGCGGTCCAGAAGCCATCGGTGATGGAGATCGAGGCGCCGCTGATGAACGTGCACATGCCCCGGGCGAAGAACATTCCGGCGAGTGTGACGATGAACGGCTGGATGTCGAAGAAGTGGATCGCGCAGCCCATCAGGAACCCCAGGATCGGGCCGATGAGCAACGCGATCACGAGCACCAGGGCCGCCGGCATCCCGTCGCGCAGCAGCGCGGCCGACACCATCGCGGTCATCGCGACCACCGCGCCGACGGACAGGTCGATCCCGCCGGTGAGGATCACGAACGTCATGCCGACCGCGACCACCAGGACGAAGCCGTTGTCGATGAAGACGTTGAAGACGACCTGGACGTTGGAGAAGGCGCGGTACTGGGACACGCCGATGCCGTACATCACCAGCAGTAGCGTGAGCGTGGCCAGGACGGGGACGTGCCGGCGGGACAGGCTGGGCCGCCAGGACCGGCCGGTGGTCAACGACGTGCTGGTCATGCCGGCACCTGCTCCTTCTCCCGCTGCGGCGCCGCCGGACCGGGCTCGACGCCGCGTCGGCGGCGACGGAACCGGGCCCGGAACGCCGGGGCCTGCACGAGGCAGACGGCGATGACGACGACGGCCTTGAACAGCAGCGACGTCTGCGGCGAGATGTTCATGGCGTACACGGTGGTGGTCAGGGTCTGGATGATCAACGCGCCGAGGACGGTGCCGCTCAGCGAGAACCGGCCGCCGGCCAGCGAGGTGCCGCCGATCACCACCGCGAGGATCGCGTCCAGCTCGATCCAGAGCCCGGCGGCGTTGCCGTCGGCGCTGGACACGTTCGCGGTGACCATGAAGCCGGCGAGCGCGGCACAGGCGGCGCTGACCACGTAGACGAGGAAGACGATGCGCCGGGACCGGATGCCGGCCAGCCGGCTGGCCTCGGCGTTGCCGCCGACCGCCTCGACGATCAGCCCGAGCGCGGTGCGCCTGGTGAACGCGGCCACGAGCAGCGCCGCGGCGAGCGCGATCAGGATGGCCACCGGCAGCGTCAGGAAGTGCCCGAGCCCGATGGCCCGGTACGGACCGGAGTTGATCGTGATGATCTGGCCCTCGGTGACGAGCTGGGCGATCCCCCGGCCGGCCACCATGAGGATCAGCGTGGCGATGATGGGCTGGATGCCGATCACGGCGACCAGCACCCCGTTCCACGCGCCGAGCACCAGCGCGACGCCGAACGCCAGGGCCAGCGCGGTGAGCACGGTGGACGGGCTGTTCGGGTCGGCGGCCTCGCTGATGTGCAGGCAGGCGATCGCGCCGCTGATGGCGCAGAGCGAGCCGACGGACAGGTCGATGCCGCCGGTGGCGATCACGAGCGTCATACCGAGCGCGACCAGGATCAGCGGCGCGCTCAACCGGAGGATGTCGATCGGCGTGCCGTACAGGTGGCCGCTCTTGACCTCCACGGCGAGGAAGCCGGGCCGGTAGACCGTGTTCGCGACGATCATGACCACGAGCACGAGGGCCGGCCAGAACAGGCGGTGCCCGGTCAGCGGGCGGAGGCGGTCGGTGAGGGTGTTCATCGGTTCACCTCCTCCCGGGGGGTTCCGCTGGCGATGGTGCGCATGACACGGTCCGCGTCGAGCGTGTCGTCGTTGGTGAGCTGGGCGACCATCTCGCGGTCCCGCATGACCGCGACCCGGTGGCTCAGGCGCAGCACCTCCTCCAGCTCGGCGGAGATGAACAGCACCGCCATGCCGCCGTCGGAGAGCTGCACCACCAGCTTCTGGATCTCGGCCTTGGCGCCGATGTCGATGCCACGGGTGGGTTCGTCGAGGATGAGCAGGCGCGGCTCGGTGATGAGCCAGCGTGCCAGCAGCACCTTCTGCTGGTTGCCGCCGGAGAGGTTGCGCACCGGCAGCTCCGGGTTCGCCGGGCGGATGCTGAGCGCCTCGACGTACTTCTGGACCAGCTCGTCCTGCCGGCGGCGCGGGATCGGGCGCAGCCAGCCGCGCGCGGCCTGCATCGCCAGGATCATGTTCTCCCGGACCGACAGCTCACCGACGATGCCCTCCGCGCGGCGGTTCTCCGAGCAGAAGCCGATGCCCTGGTCGATGGCCTGGATCGGGGTACGCAGCGGCGACCGGCCGCCGTCGACGACGATCTGACCATGGTCGGCGCGGTCGGCGCCGAAGATCAGCCGGGCCACCTCGGTGCGGCCGGAGCCGAGCAGGCCGGCCAGGCCGACCACCTCACCGGCGTGGATGCGCAGGCTGAACGGGGCGACCGCGCCACGGCGGCCCAGCTCCGTGGCGTCCACCAGCGGGGCCTTGCCGTCCGGCGCGACGGTGGCGCGCTTCTGCTGCTCGTCGAGGCGCTCCAGGACGTCCAGCTCCTGGCCGATCATCTTCTCCACCAGGCTGAACTGGGGCAGCTCCGCGGTGCGGTACTCCCCCACCAGGGTCCCGTTGCGCAGCACCGTGATGCGGTCGGCGATGCCGTAGACCTGGTCCAGGAAGTGGGTGACGAAGAGGATCGCGATCCCCTCGTCCCGGAGCTGGCGCATGATCCGGAAGAGCTGGGCCACCTCGCCGGCGTCCAGGCTGGAGGTCGGTTCGTCCAGGATGAGCACCCGGGCCTGCACGTCGATCGCCCGGGCGATGGCGACCATCTGCTGCACGGCGAGCGAGTACGTCCCGAGCGGCGCGGCGACGTCGAGGTCGAGGTCGAGCCGGGCCAGGAGCGCCCGGGCCCGGCGACGCATCTCGCCCCAGCGCACGGCGCCCAGCCGGCGGGGTTCCCGGCCGATGGAGATGTTCTCCGCCACCGACAGGTTCGTGCAGAGGTTGACCTCCTGGTAGACGGTGCTGACGCCGGCCGCGGCGGCCTGCATCGGACCGGAGAAGGACACCTGCTCACCGGCGAGCGTGACGGTGCCGGCGTCGGTGCCGTAGACGCCGGTCAACACCTTGATCAGGGTCGACTTGCCGGCGCCGTTCTCGCCCATGAGGGCGTGGACCTCGCCCGGGAACAGCCGGAAGTCGACGTCGTGGAGCGCGCGGACCCCGGGGAAGGTCTTGCTGATTCCGGTCATGGTCAGGACCGGACGGTCACCCGTCATGCCATCGGACCTCTTCTGGAAACGGTGGTGGCACGGGGGCCGCCGTCGGTGCGACGGCGACCCCCGATGTGGGGCTCAGTACTTGCGGTTGGGCAGCGCTTCCTTCGCCGTCTCCTGGGTGAAGGTGGTCTCCTCGGTCTCGATCCGGGGCGGCACCTCCTCGCCGGCCTTGACCTTCTTGGCCAGGTCCATCAGCTGCGGGCCGAGCAGCGGGCTGCACTCGGCGATGAAGTTGAACTTGCCGTCCGCGAGCGCCTGCATGCCGTCCTTCACCGCGTCCACGGTGATGATGGTGATGTCCTTGCCGGGCACCTTGCCGGCCGCGGTGATCGCCTCGAGCGCGCCCAGGCCCATGTCGTCGTTGTGCGCGAAGAGCACGTCGATCTTCGGGTTGGCCTTGAGGAACTGCTCCATGACCTGCTTGCCGCCGGCACGGGTGAAGTCACCGGACTGCGACGCGACGATCTTCAGGTTGGGGTTGGCCGCGATGGCCTCGCCGAAGCCCTTCTTCCGGTCGTTCGCCGGGGCCGAGCCCGTCGTGCCCTGCAGCTCGACGATGTTGACCGGACCGGTGGCCGCCTTCTTCTGCTCCACCAGCCACTCACCGGCGAGCCGGCCCTCCTTGACGAAGTCCGAGCCGAGGAACGTCTTGTAGAGCGACTTGTCGGCCGAGTCGACCGCGCGGTCGGTCAGGATCACCGGGATCTTCGCGTCCTTGGCCTCCTTGAGCACGGTGTCCCAGCCGGACTCGACCACCGGCGAGAAGGCGATCACGTCGACCTTCTGCTGGATGAAGTTCCGGATCGCCTTGATCTGGTTCTCCTGCTTCTGCTGCGCGTCGTCGAACTTCAGCTCGACGCCGGCCTGGCCCGCCGCTTCCTTGATCGAGGTGGTGTTGGCGGTCCGCCAGCCGCTCTCCGCGCCGACCTGGGAGAAGCCCAGGACGAGCTTGTCGCTGCCGCCGCCGCTGCCGGAGTCGCCGGTGTCGCTGTTGCCACAGGCGACCATGCTGCCGGCGAGCAGCACGCCGGCCAGCGCGGCGATGACCGTGCGTGCCGTGCTCCTGGTTCTCATCGGTTCTCCTCGGGGGTGGGGTGATCCGGGCGCGTGACCGGCAGGGCCGGGCGACCGGTTGTGGTGGTGGGGATGAGGTGGTTGCTGGTCCGGGGTCACCCGACGGGCGGGCGCTGGCCGTACACGTTCTGGTAGCGGTCGTGGAGCGAGTCGATGTCGGCCGGCGCGATCGGCAGCGGCGGCCCGAGCGCGCGGGCCAGGTGGGCGGTGCGGGCGACGTCCTCGCACATCACCGCCGCCTTGACCGCCGCGCGCGCGTCCTTGCCGATGGTGAACACGCCGTGGTTGCGCATGAGCACCGCGGGTGAGCGGTGCCCGGACAGCGTGCTGACGATGCCCTTGCCGATGTCGTCGCCGCCGATCAGGGCGAACGGCCCGACCGGGATCTCGCCGCCGAACTCGTCGGCCTGCGCGGTGAGCCAGCACGGGATCGACTCGCCCCGGGCCGCCCAGGCGGTCGCGTAGCCGCTGTGCGTGTGCACGACGCCGCCGACCTCGGGCATCGCGCGGTAGACGTAGGCGTGCGCGGCGGTGTCGCTCGACGGCGAGCCGCCGCCGTCGACCACGACCCCGTTGAGGTCGCAAACCACCATGGTGTCGGCGGTCAGGTCGTCGTAGTCCACCCCGCTCGGCTTGATGACCATCAGGTCCTGCCCGGGTACGCGGGCCGAGACGTTGCCGGCGGTCCAGGCGACCAGGTGGTAGCGGGTCAGCTCGCGGTGCAGGCGCGCGACGGTCTCGCGCAGCGCGGCGATCTCGGGGTTCATCCCACCACCTCCAGGGCCGGGTCGTGCTGCGCTGCGGCGGCCTCGACCGCCGCGTTCCGGATCGCCCGCAGGCGGAGCATGACGTCGTTCGCGCCCCGACCGAAGTGGTCGTGCAACGCGCGGTACTCGGCGTAGAGCGCGTCGTACGCCCGCACGTTCTCCGGGATGGGCCGGTAGACGGCCTCGTCCACCCGCCCCATGGCCGCCGACGCCTCGTGGATCGTCGGGTAGGCCCCGCCGGCGACCGCCGCGTGGATGGCCGACCCGAGCGCCGGCCCCTGGGCGGAGCCGATGATGCCCAGCGGCCGGTTGGTGACGTCGGCGTAGATCTGCATCAGCAGGCGGTTCGAGGTGAGCCCGCCGGCCACCACCAGGTCGTCCACCGGCACGCCCGCCTCGGCGAACGCCTCCACGATCATGCGGGTGCCGTACGCGGTGGCCTCCAGCAGCGCGCGGTAGACGTCCGGCGGCCGGGTGGCCAGCGTCAGCCCGACGACCAGGCCGCTGAGGTCGTGGTTGACCAGCAGCGAGCGGTTGCCGTTCCACCAGTCCAGCGCCACCAGGCCGTGCGCGCCGACCGGCTGGGCGGCGGCCAGCTCGGTGAGCCGCTCGTGCGAGTCGAGACCGGCCGGGGCGGCGTGCCGCACGAACCAGCCGAAGATGTCCCCCACGCCGCTCTGCCCGGCCTCGTAGCCCCAGGCGCCCGGGCTGATGCCGCCGTCGACCACGCCGCACATGCCGGGAACCTCGGCGGGGTGGGTGCCGTTGAGCACGTGGCAGGTGGAGGTGCCCATGATCGCCACCAGCCGGCCCGGGCGCAGCGCCTGCGCGGACGCGGCGGTGACGTGCGCGTCGACGTTGCCGACCGCGACCGCGATGCCCGCCGGCAGCCCGGTCCAGGCCGCGGCGCGGGCGCCGAGCACGCCGGCCCGGTCGCCCAACGGCAGCAGCGGGCCGTCCAGCTTGGTCACGAAGTCGGTGAAGCCGGGGTCGAGCGCGGCGAGGTACTCCGGCGAGGGGTAGCGGCCGTCCTGCCGGATCCCCTTGTAGCCGGCGGTGCAGGCGTTGCGCGTCTCCACGCCGCACAGCTCCCAGACGATCCAGTCGGCCGCCTCGATGAGACGCTCGGCCCGCCGGTAGACCTCGGGGTCCTCGGTCAGGATCTGCAATCCCTTGGCGAACTGCCACTCGGCGGAGATCTTGCCGCCGTAGCGGCCGATCCACGGCTCGCCGCGCTCGTGCGCCAGCGCGTTGATGCGGTCGGCCTGCGGCTGCGCGGCGTGGTGCTTCCACAGCTTGACCCAGGCGTGCGGCCGGTGGCGCAGCTCCGGGACCTCGCACAGCGGGGTGCCGTCGGCGAGCGTCGGCAGCACGGTGCAGGCGGTGAAGTCGGTGCCGATCCCGATCACGCGGGCCGGGTCCACCCCGGCGGCGGCCAGCGCGGCCGGCACCGCCTCGCGCAGCACGTCGCGGTAGTCCTCCGGGTCCTGCAGGGCCCAGTCCGGGGGCAGCGCCGGGCCCCCGTCGGGCAGGGCCGCCTCGATCACCCCGTGCCGGTACTCGTGCACCGCCGTGCCGAGTTCGGCGCCGTCCCGGACCCGCACCACGAGCGCCCGCCCGGACAGCGTGCCGAAATCGACCCCGACCACGTACCGGTCGGTCGCCTCCACGTCGCTCATCTACACCTCCGCCGCGTCACGGAGTTAGTGTTAGCGCTCACATATACATCCGTCAAGACACCCGAACGCAACGGCTACGTAACGGGAACGGTCGCCACGCGGCACCCGCCGTGGACGGCGCGGGGACCGGCCCGCCCGCCCCTCCCGTGAGACCCACCGGAGGCGCGGACGGTCGGCGACACGGCGCTCGTCCATCGTCGTGTTAACGAAAACAATCGATGCCTCACGTCGCCGCTCGTCGATCATCCGGGCCCACCCCGGCACCGCGTCCGAGCCGCCCGTCCCACAGGCCGGCAAAGGCGCTCTCAACGGCGCTTTTCCCCGCCGGCCGAGCGCCGATCGGCGCGGCCTACGGCCGGCGCACGGCGAGTCCTGCTATTTACACAGTTTGATGTCAGCGATAACATCCGCGACATCAATGCACCGGCGTGCCATCCCCGGGCGGACGCAACTGGCACGCAGCGAGACGGCAGCCGGCGGCGTTCCCGGCCACCGCCGGACCCACCACCGAGGAGCAGTTGCCAGCGGTCCACCGTCCCTCGACGCCCCGGGCTTCCCGGCACTCACCGACGACCCGTGGCACGGACCGCGTCAGGCCGCCGCTCCCGCCGGGACGCCGCCTCGTCGGCGCCCGGTCAACCGAGGAGGACCTGTGCGCAGAAGGACACGATGGATGCTGGCCGCCCTGGGGGTGGCGGCGGTGGCGCTCGCGGCCACCGTCACCGACGGGGTCGTCGCCCCGTACCCGGCGCGGGCGCTGGAGAACGGCGCGGCGCGGACGCCGCCGATGGGCTGGAACAGTTGGAACACGTTCGGCTGCAACATCAACGAGACGTTGATCCGGCAGATGGCGGACGCGATGGTCAGTTCCGGGATGCGGGACGCCGGCTACCAGTACGTCGTGGTCGACGACTGCTGGATGAACCCGAACCGGGACTCGGCGGGAAACCTCCAGGGCGATCCGAGCCGGTTCCCGTCGGGGATGAAGGCCCTGGGTGACTACATCCACGCCCGGGGGTTGAAGTTCGGCATCTACCAGGGTCCGTTGACGAAGACGTGTGCGCAGTACTTCAACAGCTATCCGGGGTCGACGGGCGCGCAGGGGCACGAGGCGCAGGACGCGCGTCAGTTCGCGGCGTGGGGGGTGGACTACCTGAAGTACGACTGGTGTTCGCCGAGCGGGACGATCGACGATCAGGTGCGGGTGTTCAACCTGATGCGCGACGCGCTGGCGGCGACGGGTCGGCCGATCGTCTACAGCATCAACTCCAACAGCGTCCACTCCAAGACCGGTCCGCAGCGCGACTGGGGTGACGTGGCGAACATGTGGCGGACCACGGAGGACATCACCAACACGTGGAACTCCGGGCAGACCAACGGCTACCCGATGGGCATCCAGAACATCGTCGACGTGACGGTGCCCCTGGCCGGGCGGGCGAAGCCGGGGGCGTTCAACGACATGGACATGTTGGAGGTCGGCCGCGGTGGGATGACCGACACCGAGATGCGCAGTCACTTCGCGTTGTGGGCGGTGATGGCGTCGCCGTTGATCGCCGGTAACGACCTGCGGACCATGACCGCGGCCACGAAGACGATCCTGACCAACGCCAACCTGATCGGCATCAGCCAGGACCCCCTCGCCCTGCAGGCGGGTCAGGTGTCGTTCGACGGCACGCGTCGGGTGCTGGCCAAGCGGTTGGCCAACGGCGACGTCGCGGTCGCGCTGTTCAACCAGGGCGGCACCACCACGACGGTCTCCACCACCGCGGCGGCCGTGGGCAAGAGCGGCAGCTCGTTCACGCTGCGCGACGCGTGGACCGACGCCACCTCCAGCACCACCGGCGCGATCTCCGCCAGCGTGCCCGCGCACGGCACCGTGGTCTACCGGGTCAGCGGCGGCGGCACCACCACCCCGCCGCCCACACCGACCACGTTCCGGCTGCGCAGCGAGTCGGCCGGCCGGTGCCTCGACGTCGACAACGGCGGCACCGCCAACGGCACCGGCACGCTGATCTGGGACTGCCACAGCAACCCCAACCAGCAGTTCACCCAGAACGGGCAGACGCTGCAGGTGCTGGGCAAGTGCCTCGACGTGCCGACCAGCGCGACCACCGGCACGCGGGTGCAGATCTGGGACTGCAACGGCGGCACCAACCAGCAGTGGACCTTCAACGGCACCGGCACGGTGAGCAACGTGCGCTTCCCGTCGCTGTGCCTGGACGTCGACGGCGGCGGCACCGCCAACGGCACCCGGGTGATCCTCTGGACCTGCCACGGCAACACCAACCAGCGGTGGACCCGGGCGTGAGCGACCGCGACCGGTGACCGGACGGCCGGCCGGACGGCGCACCTCCGTCCGGCCGGCTGCTCACCGGCTGCCCGCGGCCCGGCGCTTGTTCCAGATGTCGAACGCCACCGCGGCGAGCAGCACCAGCCCCTTCACCGCCGACTGGATCGACTGGTCGACGCCCATGAGCTGCATGCCGTTGCTCATCACCGCCATGATCAGGCCACCCACCATCGCGCCGACCACGGTGCCCACCCCGCCGGTGACCGCCGCGCCGCCGATGAAGGCCGCCGCGATCGCGTCCAGCTCGAACATGTTGCCCGCCGCCGGCTGGGCCCCGTTCGAACGGGAGGAGTAGATCACTCCGGCCACCGCCGAGAGGAAGCCCATGTTGACGAAGACCCAGAAGTTGACCGTCTTCACCCGGACGCCGGAGAGCGTCGCCGCCGGCAGGTTGCCGCCGATCGCGTAGACCTGACGGCCGAAGACGGTACGGCGGGTGAGCAGGCCGTAGACGAGCACCAGCACGGCCAGGATGATCAGCACGATCGGGAGGCCGCGCGCGTGCGCGAGCTGCCAGGCGAACCACATCACGACGGCGCCGACCACCGCCACCCGGAGGACGAAGAGCGGGAACGACTCCACCGGCTGCTCGTGGCGGACCCGGGCCAGCCGGGTCCGGAACACGCTCGCCGCGTACCCCGCCACCGCGAAGACGCCGATGAACAGCGTGAACGCGTCGAAGCCCTGCCCGCCGAGCAGGCCGTTGAGGAAACCGGCCGCGACCCGTTGGTACTCGTCCGGGAACGGCGACAGCGAGATGTTGTCCAGCACCCGCAACGTCAGGCCGCGGAACAGCAGCATGCCGGCCAGGGTGACGATGAACGCCGGGATGCCGGCGTACGCGACCCAGAGGCCGTGCCAGGCGCCCACCGCGACGCCCACGGCGAGCGCGGCGAGGATGCCGACCCACCACGGCATGCCCTCCCGGATCACCAGCACCGCCGAGACCGCGCCGGTGAGCGCCACCACCGACCCGACGGACAGGTCGATGTGCCCGCCGATGATCACGATGACCATGCCGATCGCGAGCACCAGGATGTAGGAGTACTGGAGCACGATGTTCGTGAGGTTGCCCGGGCTGAGCGAGACGCCGTCGGTGAGGATCGCGAACAGCGCGACGATCACCACCAGGGCGATGTAGATGCCGCTCTGCCGCAGGTTGCCGAGGATCAGCGTCCGCGGGTCGCTGGTCCCGGTGTGCAGGGTGGCGGCCGCACCGGTGTCGGGCGCGTCGACCTTTCCGGAGGTGGCGGGCTTCGTGCTGGTCATCCGACGAGATCCCTGTCCTTGGTCATGAGTTCCATCAGGTTCTCCTGGGTGGCGTCGCCCACCGGCACCTCGCCGGTGATCCGGCCGGCCGCCAGGGTGTAGATGCGGTCGCACATGCCGAGCAGCTCGGGCAGCTCGGACGAGATGATGACGACGGCCTTGCCGTCCGCCACCAGGCGGTTGACGATCGTGTAGATCTCGAACTTCGCCCCGACGTCGATGCCCCGGGTCGGTTCGTCGAGGATCAGCACGTCCGGGTCGGTGAACAGCCACTTCGACAGCACGACCTTCTGCTGGTTGCCGCCGGAGAGCTTGCCCACCGTCGACATGACGCTCGGCGCCTTGATGTTCATGTCCCGCCGTCCCCGCTCGGCGACGTCGATCTCCTCGTTGCCGTTGATCCAGCCGTGCCGCGCGAGCTTCCCGAGCGCGGCAGCCGAGATGTTGCCGCGCACGTCGCCGATCAGGTTGAGGCCGTAGTGCTTGCGGTCCTCGGTCGCGTACGCGATGCCGTCGGCGATCGCCTCGGCCACCGTGCGGGGCCGCACTTCCCGGCCGTTGACGAAGATCCGCCCGCTGATGTCCCGGCCGTACGCCCGGCCGAACACGCTCATCGCCAGCTCGGTGCGGCCGGCGCCCATCAGCCCGGCGATGCCGACCACCTCGCCGGCGCGGACCGTGAGCGAGGCCCGGTCCACCACCAGCCGGTCCTGGGTCGGATGGCGCACGGTCCAGTCCTCGACCCGCAGCACCTCGGCGCCGGGCGTCGACGTCCGGGTCGGGTAGAACGCCGCGAGGTCGCGACCGACCATGCCGCGGATGATCCGGTCCTGGGTCGCCGCGCCGTCGCCCATGTCGAGGGTCTCGACCGTACGGCCGTCCCGGATCACGGTCGTCGAGTCGGCGACCGCGGTGATCTCGCCGAGCTTGTGCGAGATCATGATGCAGGTGATGCCCTGGTCGCGGAGCCGCCGCAGCAGGTCCAGCAGGTGCGCCGAGTCGACGTCGTTGAGCGCCGCGGTCGGCTCGTCCAGGATGAGCAGCCGGACCTTCTTGGACAACGCCTTGGCGATCTCCACCAGCTGCTGCTTGCCCACGCCCAACTGGATCACCGGGGTCACCGGGTTCTCGTGCAGCCCGACCGACCGCAGCAGCGCCGCGGCCTCCGCGTTGGTCCGGTGCCAGTCGATCAGCCCGCCGCGACCACGCCGCTCGTTGCCGAGGAAGATGTTCTCGGCGATCGACAGGTACGGCACCAGCGCCAGCTCCTGGTGGATGATGACGATGCCGTGCGACTCGCTGTCCCGGATGCCGCGGAACCCGACCGGCTCGCCGTCGAAGACGATCTGCCCGTCGTAGCTGCCGGTCGGGTACACGCCGGACAACACCTTCATCAGCGTGGACTTGCCCGCGCCGTTCTCGCCGCAGATCGCGTGGATCTCGCCGCGCCGGACGGCGAGCGAGACGTCCTGGAGCGCGGCCACTCCGGGAAAGGTCTTCGTGATGTTCCGCATTTCGAGGATGTGATCGCTCATGGAAACCGTCCTGCTCGTGGCCGTCGCGTCGATGCGCCGACGGGCCCGGCGACGTGGTGCGTCACCGGGCCCGCCGGAGAGCGGCTCAGCCCGCCCGCCCGGCGGCGACCTCCTGGGCGGTCAGGTAACCGGAGTCGACCAGCACCGACTTGATGTCGTCCTGGTAGACGGTCTGCACCGGCAGCAGGAACGACGGCACGACCTTGACGCCGTTGTCGTACGTCTTGGTGTCGTTCGCCTTGGGCTCCTCCTTCTTCAGGAACGCCTCGGCGGCCACCACCGCCTGGTCGGCCAGGAGGCGGGTGTCCTTGAAGACGGTCGAGCTCTGGATGCCGTCGTTGATGAGCTTGACGGAGGCGACCTCGGCGTCCTGGCCGGTGATCACCGGCATCTTCTTGGCGCCGCCGCGGTAGCCGGCGTTCTGCAGGGCGGTGATGATGCCCCGGGACAGGCCGTCGAAGGGCGACAGCACGCCGTCCACCTTGCTGCCGTCGTTGTAGCTGGAGGTGAGCAGGTCCTCCATGCGCTTCTGCGCGGTCTCCTGCTGCCAGCGCAGGATCGCCACCTGCTCGATCTTCGTCTGGCCCGACTTCACCTTCAGCGTGCCGGCGTCGAAGTACGGCTTGAGCGTGTCCATCGCGCCGTTGAAGAAGAAGTGCGCGTTGTTGTCGTCGAGCGAGCCGGCGAACAGCTCCACGTTGAACGGGCCGGTCGCGGTGCCCTTCGAGCCGTCCTTGTTCTGCAGCCCCAGGCCGACCAGCAGCGCGTTGGCCTGGGCCACGCCGACCTTGTAGTTGTCGAAGCTGACGTAGAAGTCGACGTTCGGGCTGTTGCGGATGAGCCGGTCGTAGGAGATCACCGGGATCTTCGCGGCGGCGGCCGCCTGGAGCTGGCCGCTCAGCGCGGTGCCGTCGATGGCGGCGATCACCAGCACGTCCGCGCCCTGCGTGATCATCTGGTCGATTTGCTGCGACTGGGTGGGGATCTCGTCGCCGGCGTACTGCAGGTCGACCTGGTAGCCCTTGGCCTGGAGCTTCTCCTTCACCGCGTTGCCGTCGGCGATCCACCGCTCCGAGGTCTGGGTCGGCATCGAGACGCCGATGGTCAGGTCGCCGGGCTTGGCGGAGCTGGTGTCCCCGCCGCCACCGGCGCCCTCACCGCTGCATGCGGCCAGGCTGACGGCGATCGCGACGCCGCCGAGCGCGGCCAGAAATCGTCTGCGCACGAGCTTTCCTCTCCCCTACGTACTCCACGAACCGCACCGGAATCCTCTCGGGAGTGTTAACGCTCACAAGTTGCACCGTCAACCGATCGGGCGAAACGCGCATGTCTCGTTCTCGTAACAGAAGCGCCGTCGACGGCACGCGGGGCGGCGCGTCGACGCATCGACGCACCGCCCCGGTGACGGACGGAATCAGGAGGCCGTGCAGGTCGGGGTGAGGTTCGACGCGCTGCCGGTGCCCTGGAACCCGAACTCGGTGCTCTGCCCGGCGGCGAGCTGGCCGTTGTAGTCCACGTTCGTGAACCGCACCGCACCACTGCTGCCACTGGCGGTCGCGCTCCACGTGTTCGTCACGCTCGCCCCACCCGGCAACGTCAACGCGACCGACCAACCCCGGGTGCCACCCGAGCCGGCCGTCACCTTCACCGTGGCCACGAACCCACCGGTCCACGAGTTCAGCGACACCGTCGCCGAACACCCACCCGTACCCGGCGGCGGCGTCGTCGGGCTGGGCGGCGGCGTGGTGGGCGCGGGCGTGGTCGGGCTCGGCGGCGGCGTGGTGGGGCTCGGCGGCGGGGTGGTCGCCCCGGTGCCGTCGAAGCCGAGGAACCGCACCGCCTGGGCGGCGTCGAACGGGATCGAGTGGCCGTAGCCCTGGAAGCTGATCGCCTCCACCGGCGGCGTCCCACCGGTGCCGCCGTAGCGGGTCCGGGTGGCGCTGGCCTGCGGGTAGTCCGTCATGCTCGGGGTCTGCGAGACACCCAGCACGTTCGTCCACTGCTTGATCTGCTCGCCGAAGTTGACGTAGCTCAGCGTGGTGTCCGTGGTGCCGTGCCAGATCTGCATGCGGGGACGCCGGCCGGTGTAGCCGGGGTACGCGTTGCGGACCAGGTCACCCCACTGCTGCGGGGTCTTGGTGATCCGCCCGCCGGAGCACTCGCTGTTCCACTCCGAGCCGTTGGTGGTGGCGAAGCAGCCGAACGGCACGCCGGACGAGCTGACCCCGGCGTGGAACACGTCCGGGTAGACGCCCGCCATCACGTTGGTCATCATCGCGCCGGACGATGCGCCGGCGACGCCGATGCGGGCCGAGTCGACCGGGTAACGGCCCGTCACGTAGTCGATCATCGACTTGAGACCGACCGGGTCGCTGCCGCCACCGCGCCGCAGCGCCTGCGGCGACGACACGTCCCAGCACTTGCTGCTGCGGGTCACCGACGGGTAGATCACGATGAACCCGTAGCGGTCGGCCAACGGGCTGTAGCCGGAACCGGTGTGCATGGCCGGACCGCTGCCGGTGCAGTAGTGCAGGACCAGCAGCAGGGCCGGCCGGGCCGGGAGCCGGTCCGGCACGTACAGGTGCATCTGCAGGTTTGTCGGGTTGGTGCCGAAGTTGGTCACCTGGGTGAGCGCGGCGGCGGACGCCGGGCCGGCGGCGGTGACGACAGCGACCGCCGTCGTCAGGGCCGTCGCCAGCACGGCCGCGAGCAGCGCGATCTTCGCTCTCATCGACGGTTCCTCCAAGCGGGGGTACGGACGGAGGCCGCCGGCCCGGCCCACGGTGCGCGGGGCCGGGCCGGCGACCGGCTCAGCTGGCGGCGCAGGTCGGGGTCAGGCCCGACGCGCTGCCGTTGCCCTGGAACCCGAACTCGGTGCTCTGACCGGCCCCGAGCTGGCCGTTGTAGTCCACATTGGCGAACCGCACCGTGCCGGTGCTACCACTCGCGGTCGCACTCCACGTGTTCGTCACACTCGCCCCACCGGGCAACGGCACACTGACCGTCCAACCGCGGGTGCCGCCGGAACCGGCAGTCACCTTGACCGTCGCCACGAACCCACCGGTCCACGAGTTCACCGACACCGACGCCGAACACCCACCCGTCCCGGGCGGCGGCGTCGTCGGGTTCGGCGGCGGGGTGGTCGGGTTACCCGGCGTCGTCGGCGGCGGCGTGCTGGTCCCGCCGGCGTTGAGTGCGTTCAGCACCGAGGTGTAGGCGGCCTTCTTGTTGCCGGCGCAGTCGAAGAGCAGCGCGTTGTCCGAGCCGCGCCACGAGTCGCAGTCCCGCACGCCCCACACCGTGATGCCGGTGCAGCGCGACACCGCCATGCAGGACCGGGCGACCGTGCCGAAGATGTTCGCCTGGTTGCCGCCGGTCATCACGTCGAGCTCGGTGATCTGCACGTCCACGCCCAGGTCTGCGAAGCGCTGGAGGTTGGCCTGGTAGTCGCCGGGGATGCCGGTGCCCAGGTGCGACTGGAAGCCGACGCAGTCGATCGGCACGCCCCGGGACTTGAAGTCCCGGACCATGTTGTAGACGCCTGTCGACTTCGCGTTGACCCCGTCGGTGTTGTAGTCGTTGTAGCAGAGCTTCGCGCCCGGGTCGGCGGCCCGCGCGGCCCGGAAGGCCGCCTCGATCCAGTCGTTGCCGGTGCGCTGGAGGTTCGAGTCGCGGCGCCCGCCGCCGCCTCCGTCGGCGAACGCCTCGTTCACCACGTCCCAGGCGTAGATCTGGCCCCGGAAGTGGGTGGCCACCTGGGTGACGTGGTTGATCGCCGCGTTGCGCAGCGCGGTGCCGGACAGGCCCTGGGCCCAGCTCGGCTGCTGGGCGTGCCACAGCAGGGTGTGGCCGCGCACGCTCATCCCGTTGGCCCGGGCGTGGCTGACCAGCCGGTCACCGCCGGTGTAGCTGAACCGCCCCTGCTGGGGCTCGGTGGCGTCCCACTTCATCTCGTTCTCGGCCACCACGGAGTTGAACTCGCGGTTCAGCACCGTCACGTACGTGTTGTCGGACAGCTTGCCGGTCGCGACCGCGGCGCCGAAGTAGCGGCCCTTCTCGGCCGCCGACGCGCCCAGGGTCGTGCCGGCGCTGGCGTGCGGGGCCAGCGCCACCGCCATGCCGGCGGCGAGCGCGCCGGCCAGCAGGCCGGTGGACAGCAGGGCTCTCATGGGTCTCATGCGGATTCCTCTTCCGGGTTGCAGCGGTGGTGGTGCGACACCTCGTCCCGCCTCGGTGGCGGCGACGAGGGTCCGGCCAGCGCGGCTCGCCCGGTGAGCCTTGCGGTGCCTGTGCCCTGCCATCGACTGTGAGCGATAACATGCCGCGCGTCAAGACGCGGGGCGGAGCCGGCTCCGGCCGGTGCCGCCGGTCAGCGGTCGCCGGCGGAACCGGCCACCCGCGCCGGAGCCCCGGCGTGGATGCGCCCCGCGCCGTCGGTGAGCGACGCGCCGGTGCCGCCGCCGCGCATCGCGACGATCTCCGCGGCGATGCTGACAGCGGTCTCCTCCGGGCCGGCGCCACCGAGGTCCAGCCCGATCGGGGCGCGCAGGCGGGCGAGCGCCGCCGCGCCCACCCCGGCCGCCCGCAGCCGGTCCCGCCGGTCCTCGGTGGCACGCCGGGAACCCATCGCGCCGACGTACGCCACCGGCAGGTCGAGCGCGTGCCGCAGCACCGGCACGTCGAACCGCGCGTCGTGGGTGAGGACGCAGATCACCGTACGTTCGTCGAGCCGGCCCGCCGCCGCCTCGCCGGACAGGTAGCGGTGCGGCCAGTCCACCACCACCTCGTGCGCCGCCGGGAACCGGCGGGGCGTGGTGAAGACCGGCCGGGCGTCGCACACCGTCACCCGGTAGCCGAGGAAACGGCCCATCCGCGCGACCGCCGCCGCCACCTCGACCGCCCCGAACACCAGCATCCGGGCCGGCGCCGGGTACGCGACGACGAGCACCGACATCGGCGCACCGTCGTCGTCCGCCCGGAGCAGGCCGGACCGGCCGTCGACGAGCAGCCGGCGGGCCTCCGCGACGACCGCGGCGTCCACCGCCGGCGTCCCGAGGCTGCCCCGCCAGCCCACCTCGTCGAGCAGCAGCCGACGACCGGGCCGGCCGGCGGCGCCGGCGACGCAGGTGGCCACCGCGGTCGGCTGGCCGGCGGTCACCCGCGCGGCGAACCGGTCGAGGTCCCCGAACGTGTTCCGGTCGATCCGCTCGACGTACACCTCGATCGTCCCGCCACAGGTCAGGCCCGCCGCCAGAGCCTCGTCGTCGGCCATGCCGTAGCGGGTCAGGCGCGGGACGCCGTCGGCGGCGGCGTCCCGGCACAGCTCGTAGACCGCCGCCTCCACGCAACCGGCCGACACGCTCCCCACCGCGCTGCCGTCCGGGCCCACCAGCAGCGAGGCGCCCGGGCGGCGGGGCGCGCTGCCCCAGGTGCGGGTCACCGTCGCCAGGCCGACCGGGACGTCCGCCCGCCACCAGCCCAGCAGCTCCGGCAGCACCTCACGCACGGCCCGCCCCCGCCGGCCGGTCCAGATCGGTGCCGTCGGCGACGTCGGCGCAGTCGACCACGCGCAGCTGACCCGGACGCGCCCGCAGGTAGGCCCGCGCCCCGCGGTCCCCGACCGCCGTCGCGGTGATCCCGGGCCAGTGCCGGCGGCCGAGCAGCACCGGATGCCCCCACCGGCCGGCCGGATATCCCGCCGCGACCAGCGCGTCCGACCCGACGTGCCGGGCCACCCGGCGCACCGCCGTGGCGGTCACGCCCGGCAGGTCGACCAGGAGCACCACCGTGGCACGGACCGCGGTGCCGGCCAGTGCGGCCAACCCGACGCGCAGCGACGAGCCCATGCCGTCGGCCCACCGCGGGTTGTCCACCAGCACGACGCCGGGCAGGGCCGCGGTGGCCCGGACCTCGGCGGCGGACGCGCCCAGCACCACGACGACCGGCGCACAGCCCCCGCCGGCCAGCACGCCCGCCGCGCGCTCGACCAGGAGCCGGCCGTCGGCGTGCCGGACCAGCGCCTTCGGGCCGCCGTAGCGGCGTCCGGCCCCGGCCGCGAGCAGGAGCCCGGCCGGGCCGGGGGGCGCCGGCGGCATCTAGCCCGCCCCGCCCGACAGCACCGGCGCGGCGCCGTACCGGCCCGGCTCACCGGCGAGCAGCCGGGCGGCGAACTGGTGCACGGTGCGCAGCATCGTGTACGTGGGACGAGCCGCGTGGTGCCGGGCGGTCAGCAGCGACTTCGCCACCAGCCCGTCGAGCACGACCCGGGTCCGCAGTCGCCACCAGGGCGCGGCGCCGCAGACCCGATCCACCTCGTCCAGGCCGAAGAGCCGGGGCAGCCCACCGAGGCGGACGAAGCACCAGCGCTCGGCCGGTGTCAGGCAGTCGAGGCTGCGGTGCAGCGCGGCGGAGAGCGACCGCGGGGACGCCGGTTGCCCGTGCCGCCGTGGCGGCTCCAGCGTGGTGAGTGGATCGTCCAGGTGGTGCAGCAGCTCGTCCAGGGTCTCGTCGGCCATCCGTTCGGCGGCCAGCTCGACGGCGAGCGGCAGCCGGTCGACCAGCCCGCAGATGGTGGCCACCGTGCCGACCTCCTGGAGCCCCAGCTCGAAGCCGGGTCGGGCCTGGGCGGCGCGGCGGGCGAACAACTGGACAGCCGGCATGCCGCGTACCCCGTCCGGGCCGGTGGTCAGCGCCGGCAACGGCGGCAACCGCCACACCGACTCGTACGGCAGACCGAGCGGCTCGCGTGAGGTGACCAACGCGGTCACCCGACGCCCGACCTGCACGACGTCGTCCACCAGGCCGGCGCAGGTGTCGGTGAGATGGTCGACGTTGTCCAGCACCAGCAGCAGGTGCCGGTCGGCCAGCAACCGGGGCAGGGGCGTCGAGTCGGAGCCGGGCCGGCGGATGCGCCGGCGGACCGCCCGTACGGCGTCGGCGGGGGTGCGGGCCGCGGCGAGGTCGACAGTGAGGACGCCGTCGGCGTACCCCTCGCCGGCCCGGTGCGCGACGGCGGCGGCCAGCGCCGACTTGCCCCCGCCCGCCGGCCCGGCCACGGTCACCACCCGCTGCTCGGCGAGCAGGTCGGACAACGCCGCGAGGTCGGCCTCCCGGCCGACCAGCTCCGCGCCGCCCCGGGCCGGGTCCCGCCCGGGCGGTCGCCGGTGCGCCGGGCCGCGGATCGGCAGCGGCGTCGCGGGCCGGCCCGACGCGGGACCGCACCGCAGCTCCCGGCGCGCGGCGGCCAGCTCCGGGCCGGGCTCGATGCCCAGCTCGGCGGTGAGCCGGGTGGTGATCTCGGCGAACCGGTCCCGGGCGGTCGCCCGGCGGCCGGTGCGCGCCAGCACGCTGACGTACCTGGCCTGCACGGCCTCGTGCAGCGGCTCGGCGGCGGCGAGCCGCTCGGCGATGGCCAGCACCTGGTCCGGTCGGTCCAGCTCCAGGCCGAGGCTGACCAGGTCGAGGCAGGCGTTGACCCACTCCCGGCGGAGCGCGGCGACGGTCTCCTCCCCCGGCAGCAGCGCGCGCAGGTCGGTCAGGTCGGGGTCGGACCAGCCGGCGACCGCGGCGGCCAGCAGCTCGAACGCGGTCGCCCCATGGGCCCGGCGCACCAGGACCCGCGCCGCCTCGGTGAGGCGCCGGAACCGGGGCAGGTCGACCTGGTCCGGGTAGAGCTGGAGGCGGTAGGCCCGGGGCGAGGAGACGATGACGTTGGTGCGGGCGTGCCGGGGCGACCCCGGCTCCAGCGCGCGACGCAACCGTGCCACGTAGGTGTGCAGGAGGTGACTCCCGCTGGGCGGCGGGCTGTCGCCCCAGAGGGACCGGGCGAGCGTCTCGATCGGCAGGTTCTCACCGACGTGGAGGGCCAGCAACGCCAGCAACGCGCGCTGCTTCGACGGACCGAGATCCACCGGCGTGACGCCGTCGTGGACCTGGACCGCGCCGAGCACGGTGACGGAGAAGTGACGTTTCACGGACCGGCGATCCTTCCACTGGCCTTCCCTCAAGCAGAGTAGGCACTTCGGCGATCACTTACCAGACATGAATGACTGCGAGGCGTGAGCGTCTCACTATATGCGCTTCAAGAATGCTGCATACCGCTCATGCAAGGCTGCTCCATGTTTGCCGGCCCCGGCGCGGAACGTCCGACCCGGACGCAGACGAAGGGGGAGCATTGTGACATCCACTGTGGAACGCGCGGAGATCCACCGACCGGAGGGCTGGCGACGCCGGCTGGCGCTGAGCCCGGACCTGGTCGACTTCGCCAACCGCGGCTTCCGGACCGACCGGCCCGCGACGAGAGCCGTGCTGGAACGCGCCGCGGGGGCGTTCCTGGACGGCTACAACCGGGGCCTCGACACGCCGTACGGCCATCCGACCGATCTGGACGGCATCGCGGTCGAGCTGCGGGGATTCGCCGCGGAGGGCTCGGCCATGGCAGCCGTGCTGCTGGATCGGCTGTCGCCGCGCCGGCACGGCCGCTTCGCGGCCCAACTGGGTGGCCACCCACGCCACGACTACCTGCTGCACGTCGGCGCCGGCTGGGCGCTGGCGAAGCTGGACGACGTCACGGCCGGCACGCTGGGCCGGCTCGGCCGGCTCGGTGAGCAGAACGGCCTGCTTCGCTGGCTCGCGTACGATGGCTATGGGTTTTTCAAGGTCTTTTTCTCCCGGGATCCGACGCTCGGCCGGTGGCGGCGGCACCGCAAACCCTGCGACCCGACCTGCGCCATCCGCTACCAGGGGCTGGGGCGGTGTCTCTGGTTCCGGGAGAGCGGCGACCCGACCGCGGTGGCCGAACGCGTCGCCGGCCTGCCCGCCTCGCACCGAGGCGACGTGTGGAGCGGGATCGGCCTCGCCGCCACCTACGCCGGGGGCGTCGACCCCGACGCGCACCTCCTGCTGCGGCGTCTCGCCGGCAACCACCGGACCGCGCTCGCCCAGGGCGCCGCGTTCGCCGCCGAGGCCCGCCGGGCCGACGGGACCGCCGGCGGCACTGTCGACGCCACCACACGGATCCTGACCGGCGTGTCCGCGGAGACCGCCGCCGAGTGGACCTGGCAGGCCCGCCACGGCCTGGACCGGCCGGGCGCCGGTCCGGCCGACTACGGCGAGTGGCGGACCCGGATCCAGCGGTTGGCCGCCTCGCACGTCGCCGGCTGAGCGCCGGTCCGCCTCCCCCTCCCCTTCCCCGACCTGGAGTCGCCATGCCCCGCCCCCACCGTGCCCGCCACCTCCTCGCGCCGCTGCTGGCCGTGCTGCTGGCCACCACGTTCGGCCTGGCCACCCGGCTGCCGCACGCCGATGCGGCGCAGCGCAGCGCGCTCGCCGACCGCTTCGCGTTCGCGGTCCGCGACCTGAACGACGACCCGGCCGACGGTCGCACCCAGCGCGCCGTCGAACCGGCCCTGGAACACCTGCGGGCCTGGATCTCGTCGGTCGGCGCCGGGGTGGCCCTCGCCGACCTGGACGGCGACGGGCTGCCCAACGACACCTGCCTCGTCGACCCCCGCGACGACTCGGTGCGCGTCACGCCCACCGCCGAACGGACCGGCCGCTACCCGGCCTTCCCGCTGCGCCCCGACGGGGTGCCGTTCGACGCCCGGACCACCGCGCCGATGGGCTGCGCCACCGCCGACCTGAACGAGGACGGCCGGCTCGACGTGCTGGTCTACTTCTGGGGCCGGGCGCCGCTGGCCTACCTGCGCCGCGCCGACGCCCCGTTCGGGCCGGCCGGGTACGTCGCCACCGACCTGGTCGACCGCCCCACCGAACGCTGGAACAGCACGACCGCCAACGTCCTGGACCTCGACGGCGACGGCCACCTGGACGTCATGGTCGGCAACTACTTCCCGGACGGCGCCCGGGTCCTCGACCCGACCGCCGCCGACGACCCGCTGATCCGGATGCAGGACTCGATGTCCTGGGCCCGCAACGGGGGACGCAACCGGATCCTGCGGTTCACCGGCCTCACCCCGGTCGCCGGCGGCCCGGCCCGGCCCACCTTCGCCGACGCGTCGTCGGCGCTGACCGACGCGCAGGCCCGCTCCTGGACGCTCGCCATCGGTGGCCAGGACCTCGACGGGGACGGCCGGCCCGAGGTCTACGTCGCCAACGACTTCGGCCGGGACCAGTTGCTGCACAACGTCTCCCGGCCGGGCCGGATCCGGTTCGTCGAGCTGCGCGGCCGGCGGGACGCCGACATGCCCAAGTCCAAGGTGCTCGGCAACGACTCGTTCAAGAGCATGGGGGTCGCCTTCACCGACCTCAACGCCGACCGGCGCCCGGACATCCTGGTCAGCAACATCACCACGCCGTACGCGTTGCAGGAGAGCAACTTCGCGTTCGTCAGCACCGGCACCGGCCCGCTCACCGACCACGCCCCGTACCGGGACGAGAGCCAGGCGCTCGGCGTGGCCCGCACCGGCTGGGCCTGGGACATCAAGGCCGCCGACTTCGACGGCGACGGCACCGACGAGGTCGTCCAGGCGCTGGGCTTCCTGCGCGGCCGGGTGAACCGGTGGGCCGAACTCCAGGAGCTGGCCATGGGCAACGACGTGTTCCTCCAGCACCCCTACGCCTGGCCCAACTTCCGCGACGGCGACGACATCGCCGGGCACCAGCGCAACCCGTTCTTCGTCCGCGACGGCAACCGCTTCGTCGACATCTCCGCGCAGCTCGCGTTCCGCCAGCACGCCACCACCCGCGGCCTGGCGGTCGGCGACGTGGACCACGACGGGCGCGCCGACCTGGTGGTCGCCAACCAGTGGGCCCGCTCGCAGTTCCTGCACAACACCGGTCCGGCCCGCGCCCACCTCGGGCTGACGCTGCTGCTGCCGGCCACCGGCCCGGGCGCCGAGCCCCGACCGGCGGTCGGGGCCAGCGTCGAGGTACGCGGGGCCGACGGCACCACCCGGGTGGGACAGCTCTACCCGTCCAACGGCCACACCGGCGGCAACGCGCCCGAACTGCTGTTCGGCCTCGGCGACGCGTCGACGCCGGTCTCCGTCACGGTGACCTGGCGGGACCAGGCCGGCCAGCACGCCATGACCCGGTCGCTCGCGCCCGGATGGCACTCCCTCGTGCTCTCCGCCGCGTAGCCGACCCGCCGACCCCGAGGAGGTTCCCCGATGTCCCACCCGACCCCCACCCCCACGGCGAAGCGACCGGATCCACGGATCACGGCACTGCGGCGCTTCGCGCTGTCCATCACCGTCTTCAACATCGCCGGGCACCTGATCCTCGGCTTCGAGCAGGCGTACCTCACCCCGATCGTGGCGGTCCTCGCCGCGTACGCGCTGGACCTGACGCTGGAGACGGTGGAGGCGCGGGCGACCGCCCGCCCGCCGCGGTACCGGGGCGGGCCGGTGGCGCTCGTCGACTTCCTGCTGCCCGCGCACATCGCCGGCCTGGCCTGCGCCATGCTGCTCTACGGCAACCAGAGCCTGGCGCCCACCGTGTTCGCCGTCTCGGTGGCGGTCGGCAGCAAGTACCTCATCCGGCTGCCGGTCCGCGGCCGGATGCGGCACGTGCTCAACCCGAGCAACTTCGGCATCAGCGTCACGCTGATCCTGTTCAGCTGGGTGAGCATCGCCCCGCCGTACCACTTCAGCGAGAACGTCGACGGGCCGGTCGACGTGGCCATCCCGCTGGTGATCCTGGCCGCCGGCACCATGCTCAACGGGAAGCTGACCCGCCGGCTGCCGCTGATCCTCGGCTGGGTGGGCGGCTTCCTGCTCCAGGCGGTGCTGCGCGCGGTGTTCTTCGACGCCCACCTGGCCGCCGCGCTGCTGCCGATGACCGGGATCGCGTTCATCCTCTTCACCAACTACATGATCACCGACCCGGGCACCACCCCGACCGCCCCGCGTCGGCAGGTCCTCTTCGGCCTGGCCACCGCCGCCGTCTACGGGCTGCTGGTGCTCGCGCACATCACCTTCGGCCTCTTCTTCGCGCTGGTGATCGTGTGCGGCCTGCGGGCGCTGGTGATCCTCGGCGCCTACCTGCGCGACCTCGACCGCGGCGCCGCCGAGCCGCGACCCGGCCCGCTTCCCGAGCCCCGGCCGGTCGAGACCGCGCCGGTCGAGGTGGCCGGGCTGCCGGTGCGTTCCGCCGCCCGTACCGCCGGCTGACCGCAACCCTCCGTTCGAGCAAGGAGACCGTGATGGTCGACGACGACGTGGTGATCGTGGGTCTGGCCTGCCGGTACCCGGCAGCGGAGAACCCGGCCCGGCTGTGGGACAACGTCCTCAACCGACGGCAGGCGTTCCGCCCGATGCCCCCCGGCCGGCTGCCGTTGACCGAGTACGGCGGCGACGACCCCGACCGGACCACCATCCGGCAGGCCGCCGTGCTGGACGGCTGGCACTTCGACCGGGCCCGCTTCCGGATCCCCGGCAGCACCTTCCGGGCCGTCGACCTGTCCCACTGGCTGGCCCTGGAGACCGCCGCCGACGCCCTGGCCGACGCCGGCCTGCCCGAGGGCGCCGGCACCGACCGCAACCGGGTCGGCGTCGTCATCGGCAACTCGTTGACCGGGGAGTTCTCCCGCGCCGCCGCGCTGCGGATCCGGTGGCCGTACGTCCGCCGGGCGGTGGCCGCCGGCCTCGGCGACGCCGACGTGCCGGCCGGCACCGTGGCGGCCGTCCTGGAACGGATCGAGGAGCGGTTCAAGGCACCGTTCCCGGTGCCCGGGGACGAGACCCTGGCCGGCGCGCTGTCCAACACCATCGCCGGCCGCATCTGCAACCAGTTCGACTTCCACGGCACCGGCTACACGGTCGACGGCGCGTGCGCCTCGTCGCTGCTGGCGGTGATCAGCGCGGCGGAGGCGGTGGCGGCGGGCCAGCTCGACGTGGCGCTGGCCGGCGGCGTGGACCTGAGCCTGGACCCGTTGGAGCTGGTCGGCTTCTCCCGGGTCGGCGCGCTGGCCGGCGACGAGATGCGGGTGTACGACGCCCGGCCGACCGGGTTCCTGCCCGGCGAGGGCTGCGGCGTGGTGGTGCTCACCCGCGCCGGGTACGCGCTGGAGCACGGCCTGCGCCCGTACGGGCGGCTGCTCGGGTGGGCGCAGTCCTCGGACGGCAGTGGCGGGCTGACCCGCCCGGAGGAGAGCGGCCAGCGACTCGCGCTGCGCCGCGCCTACCTGCGGGCCGGCATCGAGCCCGGCGCGGTGCGGCTGGTCGAGGGGCACGGCACCGGCACCGCCGTCGGCGACGAGGCGGAACTGCGGGCGCTGCTGGGCGTCCGCGGCCCGGACGCGCCGCCCGCGGTCCTGGGCACCGTCAAGGCCAACATCGGCCACACCAAGGCGGCGGCCGGCGTGGCCGGACTGATCAAGGCGACGCTCGCGGTGCACCGCGAGGTGCTGCCGCCGACCACCGGCTGCCGGCAGCCCCATCCGCTGCTCGCCGACGCCGGCACGCTGCGCGTCACCGACTCGGCCCGACCCTGGCCGGGCGGCGAGCGGTACGCGTCGGTCAGCGCGATGGGCTTCGGCGGCATCAACACCCACGTGGTGCTCGGCGGGATGTCCCCGGCGCCGTCCCGCCCGCTCAGCACGCACGTCCGGCGGTTGAGCCGGCCCCACCCCGACCACGAGCTGGTGGTCTGCGGCGCGCCGGACGCGACCGCCCTGACCGGGCTGCTCACCCGGATCCGGTCCGCCGCCACCGCGCTGTCCCGCCCGGAGCTGACCGACCTCGCCGCGACGCTGGCCGCTACCCACCACGGCGACGCCCCGGCCCGCTTCGCCGCCGCCGTCCGGAACGCCGACGGTCTCGTCGCCGCCGTCGACCGGGCGCTCGCGCACCTGGCCGACGGCGATCGGCGCCTCCTCGACCCGGACCACCGGGTGTTCCTGGTGGTCGGCGACGCGCTGCGGGTCGGGCTGCTCTTCCCTGGCCAGGGCGCGCCGGTGCACCCCGACCGGGGTGCCCTCGGGCACCTGCTCGACGACGCCGAGGAGACCACCGTGGCGTTGCCGGCGCCGGCCGAGCCGGTCGACACCGCGGTGGCGCAGCCGGCCGTCGTCGCCGGCAGCCTCGCCGGGCTCCGCTGGCTGCGGCGGCTCGACGTCCGGGCGGTCGGCGCGGTCGGGCACAGCCTGGGCGAGCTCACCGCGCTCAGGTGGGCCGGCGCGCTGGACGCCGACGACACGCTGGCCCTGGCCCGGGCCCGGGGAGCGGCCATGTCCGCGGCCACCGACGAGCCCTCCGGGATGGTGTCGCTGCGGGCCCCGCTGGCCGTCGCCGCCGAGGTGGCCGCCCGGACCGGCGCCGTGGTGGCGGCGGACAACGGCGACCGGCACGTGGTGCTGGCCGGCCCCCGGCCGGCGCTGGACCGGGTCAGCGCCGACGCGGCCCGGGCCGGGATCGAGGTCACCCCGCTGGCCGTGTCGCACGCGTTCCACTCCCCGCTGATGGCGCCGGCCGCCGACGCGCTGCGGGACGCGGCCGGGCGGGTGCGCTGGCAGCGCCCGCAGCGGCCGGTGGCGTCCACGGTGACCGGTCACTGGTGGGGCGACGAGGACCCGGTCGAGACGCTGGTCGAGCAGCTCACCCGACCGGTCCGGTTCCGGGAGGCGCTCGGCCGGCTCGACGCCGACCTGCTGGTCGAGGTCGGCCCGGGACGGATGCTCGGCACGCTGGCGACCGCCGCCGGGCGTACCGCCGTCAGCCTCGACGTCGGCGCGGCCGACGCGGCCGGCGTCGCCGCCGGCACCGCGGCGCTCTTCGCGGCCGGCGCGGTGGACGACGTGACGGCCTTCTTCGCCCGTCGCTTCACCCGCCCGTTCGACCTGGACCGGGAGCGGTCGTTCCTGGTCAACCCGTGCGAGCGGGACGCGCCGCGGGTGGCCCTGCCGGTGGCCCGCACCGCGCCGCCGTCCCCGTCGCCCCGACCGGTCCCGCCGACCGCGGCGGACGAGCAGGACACCGCCGGGCTGGTCGTCGCGCGGGTGGCGCAGCTCGCCGAGCTGCCCCCGGCCGAGGTCGGGCCGGACACCCGACTCCTCGCCGACCTGCACCTCAACTCCATCCGGGTGGGCCAACTCGCCGCCGAGATCGCCGGCGAACTGGGCCGGGCGCTGCCCGCCACCCCGCTGTCGCTGGCCGGCGCCACCATCGGCGAGTTCGCCGCCGCGCTCGACGGGCTGCCGGCGGCGGACGGTGCCGCCGCCGAACTGCCCGCCGCCGGGGTCGGGCCGTGGGTACGCGTGTTCAGCCACCATCTCGCGCCCCGCCCCGCGCCCGCCGTGGCGGCGACCCGGACGGCGTGGGAGGTGGTCGCGCCGGTCGCCGGGCATCCGCACCTGGACGCCGTGCGGACGGCGTTCCGGGACGGCGCCGACGCCCCGGCCGGCCGGGTGCTCGTGCTGCCGCCGGGCCTCACCCTGCCCACCGGCGCCGAGCTGGTCGCCGTGCTGCACGCCGCGGTGGCGGACCACCGGCCGCTGGTGATCCTGCACCACGGCGGGCTCGGCGCGGCCCTCGGCCGGAGCCTGGCGGTGGAGTCCGAGGCGCCGGTGCTCGTGGTGGAGACGCCGCCCGACCCGCACGGGGTGCGCCTCGCCGCCACCGAGGCGTCCCGGCCGTGGACGGGCTACCGGGAGGTGGTGTACGGCGCCGACGGGGTGCGTACCGTACCGGTCACCCGGCTGCTCGACGGCGAGCCCCGGCCGGATCGGCGCACCCCGCTGCGGCCGGGCGAGGTGTGCCTGGTGACCGGCGGCGCGAAGGGCATCGGCGCGGCCTGCGCGGCGGTGCTCGGCGAGGCCACCGGCGCCCGGATGGTGCTGTTCGGCCGCAGCCCGGCGGACGATCCGCAGGTGCGGGCCGCGGTCGAGCGGACCGGCGCGACCTACCGCCAGGTGGACCTGACGGACCGGGCGGCGCTGGTCGAGGCCGTCGCCGCGATCCGCGCCGAGCACGGTCCGGTGCGTGGCCTGCTGCACGCGGCCGGCCGCAACGAGCCGGCCCCGATCACCGAACTGACCCCGGCGGAGCTGGACCGCACGCTGGCGCCGAAGGCGTACGGCTTCGACCACCTGGTGGACGCGCTGGACCTGACGGAGCTGCGGTTCGCGGTCGCGTTCGGGTCGGTGATCGGCCGGACCGGGCTGCCCGGGGAGACCGCGTACGCGACCGCGAACGAGTACCTCTCCCGGCGGTGCGCGGAACTCGCCGCCGCGGTCCCACAGGTGCGGTGGCTGAGCATCGAGTGGTCGGTCTGGTCCGGCACCGGGATGGGCGTCCGCCTCGGCGTGCTGGACGGGCTGCTGCGTCGCGGCGTCAGCCCGATCCCGCCCGACGAGGGCACCCGGCTGCTGCTGGAGCTGCTGGCCACACCGGCGTTGCCGCCGGTGGTGCTGGTCGCCGGCCGGCTGCCGGCCGGGAACACCCTGGAGTGGGAGGAGTGCGCCGACGAGCAGGGCCGGTTCCTGGAGCGCCGGCTGGTCGGCACGCCCGGCGTCGAGCTGGTCAGCGAGGCCCGGCTGTCCCTGGGCGCCGACCCGTACCTCGACGACCACCGCATCGACGGCGCGGCGGTGCTGCCGGCGGTGCTCGGGCTGGAGGCGATGGCCCAGGCGGCCGCCGCGCTCGGCGCGAAGCAGGTGCCGACCGTGATCCGGGACGTGACGCTGACCCGGCCGGTGACGGTCGGCGACCGGACGCCGCGCCCGATCCGGGTGGCCGCGCTGACCGGCCCGGAGGGCACCGTCCGGGCCGCGGTGCGCAGCGCGGAGACCGACTTCGCGGTCGACCACCTCACCGGCGTGTACGGCGGCGCGATCGATCCGGGCGACCCGGTGCCGGCGGCGCCGGCCGGGCTGCTGGTGCCCGGCCGGCCGCTCTACGGTCCGGCGTTCTTCCACGGGCCACGGTTCCGCCGGGTGGCCGGCTACCACGGTCTCAGCGCCTACCGGTGCGCGGCCGAGGTGCACGCCTCGCACGACGCCTGGTTCGGCGGGTTCCACGACCAGCGGCTGCAACTGGGGGACCCGGGTGCGCGGGACGCCTTCCTGCACCTGCTCCAGGCCTGCGTGCCGGACCGGCGGGTGCTCCCGGTCGGGGTGGACCGGATCGACGTGCACGCCCGCCCGGAGGGTGTGTTGACGGTGCACGCGCGGCAGGTCGCCGAGGCGGACGACGAGTTCCGGTTCGACCTGGTCGCCATCGACCCGGACGGCTCCCCGGTGGAGCGCTGGACCGGGTTGCGGCTGCGCGCGGTCGGGCCGCTGGACAACGCGGTGTGGCCGGTCGAGCTGGTCGCCCCGTTGGTGACCCGCCGGTTGCGCCGCTGGCGGCCGGCGCTGCGGATCGACCTGGCCGCCGCGCCGGCCGGCCGGGACGACCGGGACCGGGGCCGCGGGCTGGCCGGCTGGCTGCTCGACAGGGCGGTGGTCGGCGACGCGGTCGGCCGGCCCCGGCCGGCCGGCCGGGACGGGCGCGGCGTCAGCGTCAGCCACCTCGACGGGCACGTGCTGACCGCGGTGGCGGACCGGCCGGTCGGGGTGGACTGGGAACCGGTCGGGCCGGAGCCACCGCTGTCCGGCCCGGCGGCCCGGGTGGCCGCCGCGGTGGCCGGGCTCACCGGCGAGGACGCGGCCACCGCCGGCGCCCGGGTGTGGACCGCGTCGGAGGCGGTGACGAAGGCCGGCGGGGCCCTGGACGCGCCGCTGGTGCTGCGCGACGAGACCGGTCCGGACGGCTTCGTGGCGCTGCGGTCGGGCCGGTACACGGTCTACGGGACGGTCGTGCCGACCCCGGTCGGGCCGGTCGCGGTGAGCCTGGCGGTGGCCGACGACGGCGACGGGGAGGCGTGAGGCGATGCCGCGCAGCTACGTCCACCGGCACGTGGTGACGTTCGACGAGACGAACCTCGTGGGCAACGTGTACTTCGCCCACTACCTGCACTGGCAGGGACACTGCCGGGAGCACTTCCTGGCCGAGCACGCGCCCGGCGTGGTGGGCGCGCTCGCCGACGGCTTGGCGCTGGTGACCGTCGACTGCCACGCCGACTTCTACGCCGAGGGGAACGCCTTCGACGAGATCGAGGTGCGGATGACGCTGGACCGGCTCGACGGCCCCCGGATCGCGATGTCCTTCGACTACGTCCGGACCCGGCCGGGGCCACCGGGTCTGCTGGCCCAGGGCCGGCAGACGGTGGCGTGCATGCGCCGGGGCGCGCACGGTCTGGAGCCGGTCGAGGTGCCGTCCGAGCTGCGCGAGGCGCTCAGCCGGTACGCGGGGGTGGCGCGGTGACCGTCGGCGTCCTGGGCCGGGGCCGGATGGGCGGCGCGTTCGCCGCCGCGCTCCGGCAGGCCGGCGTTCCGGTCGTGCCGGTGCCCGGCCGGGCCGATCCGTGCCGGGTGGCCCGGTTGCTCGACCCCGCCGCCGTGGTGGTGCTGGCGGTGCCGTTCCCCGCCGCGGTGGACTTCCTGCGCGGCCCGGCGGGCGGGCGGGGCCGGGGCCGCACGCTCGTCGACCCGACGAACCCGGTGTTCGGCGACCCGCCGCCGCCGGCCGGCCGCTCCGGCGGGGAACTGCTGGCCGACCTGGCCGCCGAGGTGGGCGGCGAGGCGGGGTGGCGGGTGGTGAAGGCGTTCAACACCGTGCCGGCCGGGATGCTGAGCCGGTGCCGGCTGAACGGGCTGCCGGTGTCGCTGCCGGTCGCGACCGATCACGGCAGCGCGCTGCGGGACGTGTTCGCGCTGGCCCGGGCGCTGGGCTTCGACCCGCTCGAGGTCGGCGGCATCCGCGCCGCCGCGCACCTGGAGGCGCTGACCGGGCTGCTGATGGCGATCAGCGACCGGCAGGGGATGCGCGGCCGGGTGTCGATCCACATCGGCGTGCCGGGCGACGACCGGAGCGTGCGGGAGCCGGCATGTCGGGCCGGCTGACCGGCTCAGCCGGCCGGCGTTCCGGCCAGCCCCAGCAACCGCAGGCAGCGGGACATCGCGGCCGGCGGCCCGGCGACCTGCACCGCCCCGGACAGCACCGCCTCCAGCGGGTCCAGCCGCCGCGCCCCGAGCTGGAAGAACGTCACCGCGTCGGTCTTCACCTGGAGCGTCGGCTCCACGGCGGGGGACGGATGCAGTACCGCCCGCCCCTCCTCGACCACCACGTGGAACTGTTCGCCGTCGACGTCGAAGCCGTACACCTCGTCGACGCCGGGCGTCCGGCTGCCGTCCAGCAGCGCGTCGGTGGCCAGGATCGCCCAGGCCGGCCGCGCCACCGACGCGGCGGGCGGCGGCTGGTGGGCGGCGTACGTGAGGCCGAACCGGGCCAGGCTGAGCACCGGCTCGCGCATCCGTTCGCCCAACTCGGTGAGCGCGTAGCCCGCGGTCCGCCGGTGCGCGTCGAGTGGCCGGACCAGCCCCGCTTCGACGAGGAAGCCGAGCCGGTCGGCCAGCAGGTTGGTGCCGATTCCTTGCAAAGCATCGAGGAGTTCGCCGTAGCGGCGGGGCCGGATCAGCAGCTCCCGGACGATCAACAGCGTCCACCGCTCGCCGAGAACGTCCAGCGCATAGGCCAGACCGCACTGCTGGTCGTAGGTGCGTCGATCCTTCAGCTGCCCCATCCCGCACTCCCTCGTGGGCGTCCCGTTCCCTTCACTATTCCATGGCTCCAGCTTCAGGGAGGATCGTCAATGACCACGCTCGTCAATCCCACAGGCAATCGCCCGCTCACCCGGGGCCGCCACCCGGTCGCCGCGGTGGTGGCCGTGGCCGGGGGTCTGCTGCTCGCCATGCTCTGGTCGTTCGAGCTGGTCGATCACGTGATCGGTGACTCGGTCGCCAACTCCGTGCTCGGCACCGACGCCAAGCAGACCGTGATCGGCGGGTCCGCGGCCGGCGCCCTGTTCGCGTTCGTCTCCGGCTTCGCCGGCACGTTCACCGCCTGCAACATCGCCGTGTTCGGCGCGCTGCCGGACGTCGCCGGCCGGGCCGACGGACCACGCCGGGGCCGGGTCGCCGCCGTGCTGGCGCCGCTGGGCTGGCTGGCGGTCGGACTGGTGTCGGTGGCCGCGGTGTACGGCTTCGTGGCCGTGCTGATCGGGTCCCGGCTCCCCCAGCTCTCCACCGCCACCGTCGGCTCCGGTTTCCCGGTCCGGCTGGTGCAGGCGTCAGTGGTGTTCGGGCTGATCGGGCTCGCGTTCGCCGCGCTCGGCCTGGCGGCGCTGGGGCTGCTCCCCGACCCGTTCGCCGGCCGGCCCACGGCCCGACTGGTGACGCTGGGCGCCCTGGTCGGCGGCTTCCTGGTGGGGCGGCCGTACCCGCTGTTCCACAAGCTGCTGGAGCAGGCCGTGGACAGTCACAACCCGTTCTACGGCGCGCTGGCGCTCGTCCTCCAGTCGCTGGGCAACATCCTGGTCATGGCCGTGCTGGCGCTGCTGCTGGTGCTGGGCACGCGCGGCGGCGTACAGCGGTGGTTGTCCCGGCCCGGCCGGGCCGCCCTGCTGGTCGGCGTCGCGCTGCTGGTGCTCGGCGCGTTCCTGGTCTTCTACTGGGACGTGCGGCTGCCCGCGCGGTTCGGTTACGGCTGGTTCCCGACCATGCCCTGGAACGCCTGATGCCCCACGTCGTCCCCGTCGCACCCGTCGGCCGCGGCCAGCGCGACGGTGCGCAGCAGCCGGTAGCGGGGGCCGTCCGAGCCGGGCCCCGGATCCAGCAGGGACTCGCCGGCCAGCCGGTCGAGCACGTCGCTCACCTCACCGGCCGGGACGATGCCGGCGCAGCGCGCGACCGCCTCGTCGAGGGAGAAGTGCCGGTCCCCCTCGCCCAGCCGGGCCAGGCACGCCCGGTCGGCCGGACGCAGTGGGGCCAGGCTGCGGCGCAGCGCCGAGGTGAGCGACCGGTGGTGCCGCGGGTGTCCCCGCCGCTGCGGTCGCAACAGGTCGAGCGGATCGGCGACCCGCCGGAGCACGCCGTCGAGACTGTCGGTGTAGAGGCAGGCGGCGGCGAGTTCCAGGGCCAGCGGCAGCCCGTCCAGGTCGCGGCAGATCCGGGCCACGGTCGGCGCGTCGGCCGGCGACAGGCGGAAGCCGGGACGGACCAGCCGGGCCCGGTCGACGAAGAGGCGCACCGCCGGGTTCGCGGACAGCGCGTCCGCGTCCTCCGGCCCCGGCACCGGCAGGGGGCCGAGCCGGAACACCGCCTCGCGGGGCAGGCCGAGCCGGCGGCGGGAGGTGACCAGCATGGCCGTCCGGGGGCAGCGGTGCAGCGCGTGCTCGACCATCTCCCCGGCGCGGGCGCCCAGGTGCTCGACGTCGTTGAGCACCAGCAGCATCCGGCGCTCTCCCACGGCGTGCAGCGGATCGGCGGCGGCGGCCAGCTCCAGCGTCTCGGCGAGCAGGCGCAGCACCGCGCCGCAGTCCGGGGCCTCGGCCGCGTCCACGGTGGCGACGCCGTCCGGGAACGCGGCGGCGACCCGTTCGGCGACCGCCAGCCCGGTGGCGGACTTGCCGCAGCCGGCCGGGCCGACGATCGTCACGTGCCGGTGCGCCACCAGCAGCGTGGCGCAGTGGGCGACCTCGGCGTCGCGGCCGATCAGCGGTCCGATGGCCGGCCCCGGCCCGCGCCAGCCGGGCAGCCGTCCGGTAGGCGGCCGGGCCGGGGTGCCCGGCTCCGTCGGCGCCGGTTCGTCCCCGGCGCGCAGCAGCGCGGCGTGCATGCGACGCAGTTCCGGCCCGGGCTCCACGCCCAGCTCGGCCCGGAGCCGGGTCCGGACCTCGAGGTAGTGGTGCACGGCGGCGGCCCGCTGGCCGCTGCGGGCGAGCACCTCCAGGTAGCGGGCCTGCACCGCCTCCTGCAACGGCTCGGCGGCGGCGAGCCGCTCGACCACCGGCAGCACCTGCGAGGGCTGGCCCAGGGCGATCGCCACCGAGGCGTGCAGCAGGCCCGCCTCCACCCAGTCGCCGCGCAGCGCGGTGACGTGGCGCGGACTGGCCAGCAGGCCGGCCAGGTCGGCGAGCGTCGGGTCCTGCCACAGGTCGAGCGCGGTGGCGAGCAGCTCGAACGCGTCGTCGAGCGCGCCGGCCGCCCGCCGGCTGCGGGCCCGGCCGAGCAACTCCCGGAACAGGGACGCGTCGACGTCCTCCGGGGGCACGTCGAGCCGGTAGCCACCCGGCACCGAGGCGATGACGTTGGTGCGGGCCCGCGGCGCGGTGTCGGGCTCCAGCACCTGGCGCAGCCGGGCCACGTACGTCCGGATGAGGTGTTCGCCGCTGTTCGGCGCATCGTCGCCCCAGAGCGCCTCGGTGAGCGCGCCCAGCAGGACCGGCTGTCGGGGGTGCAGGGCGAGGTAGCCCAGGACCGCGCGTTGCCGGGAGGGACCCAACGGGATCTCCACCGTGCCGCGGAGCGCGGCGACCGGGCCCAGCACCTTGATCCGGACAGTGTCCACGGCAGCGGCCATGTACGCCTCCCCCCACCGGAAGGCTAGGCGATCAATAGAAACCTGTCCATGACGGAGTGCCACCCACGGGTAACCCACCGCACACAATTTCATCCCTGCGTACAGGAGGCGTCGATGCTCCCGGAGAAGCCCCTCCCCGGCGACCCGTCCGCCGGTCTCCCCCGTACCATTCCCCGACCGTCCCGCCTGGCGATGGCGCTGCGTGGCGGATACGTCCTGGCCAGCACCGTCGCCCACCTGGTGCCGGCGGCGGCCGGCGCCGCGCTGCTGCGGCCCGTGCGGGGCCGGGCCGCCGCCGGGCGCTTCTTCTACCGGCGGCTGGTGCGGCATCTCCAGCGGCTGGGACCGGCACCGGTCAAGTTCGGTCAGATCATGGGCACCCGGCGGGACATCCTGCCGCCCCTGCTCTGCGACGAACTGGGCCGGCTGCACGACCGCGTCCGGCCGATGACCCGGCGCGAGCTGCGCCGCGCGGTGGCCGAGGCGTACGGCGGGTCGACCGACCGGCTGTTCGCCCGGATCGACCCGGCGGCGCGCGGCAGCGGCAGCATCGCCGGCGTCCACCACGCCGTGCTGGCCGACGGCCGCGAGGTGGCGCTGAAGCTCCAGCGTCCGGGCATCCGCCGCCGGATGGAACTCGACCTGGCGCTCATCCGCGCGGCGGCCGAGCTGGGTGAGAAGCTGCCGCCGGGCCGGGGCGTGCCGCTCGGCGAGCTGACCGGCTTCGTCTGCGCGGCCGTGCTCGGGCAGCTCGACTTCGCCACCGAGCGGGTCAACCTGACCGAGCTGCGGCGCAACTTCGCCGAGTCGGACCACGTCTGGATCCCGGAGGTGCTGCCCGAGCTGTGCCGGCCGACGTGCCTGGCCATGGAGTTCATCCCGGACCTGGTCGCCCGGCCGGTCGCCGAGATCGACCCGGCCCGCCGGCCCCGGTTGGCCGCCCGGACCGTCAGCGCCGTCTACCAGATGCTGTTCCTGGACGGCTTCGTCCACTGTGACCTGCACCCGGGCAACGTCTACTTCAAGGGCCCCCGGGTGGTCGTGCTGGACGCCGGTTTCAGTGTCCGGCTCGACCCGATCGTCCGGCGGCAGTTCGCCGACTTCTTCCTCGGCCTGGCGCTCGGCCGGGGCCGGCAGTGCGGCGAGGTGGTGGTGGACAGCGCGCTGCGGGTGGCCCCGGACGCGGACGTCGCGGGCTTCGTCGACCGCGTCGCCGACCTGGTCCGGCGCAACACCGGGGTGCCGGCGAAGGAGTTCCAGCTCACCCGGTTCGGCACCGAGCTGTTCACCCTGCAACGGGACTTCGGCCTCTACGCCGCCTCGGAGTTCGTCTTCCCGCTGCTGTCCCTGCTGGTGATCGAGGGGACGGTCCGCGACCTCGACCCCGACATCGACTTCCAGGCCGCGGCGCGGCCGATGCTGCTGCGCGCCGCCGCCGCCACCGCCCATCTCGCCCCCCAGCGGCGAGCGGGCTGACCGTTCCGCACCGATCCGAGGAGGACACCGTGACCGATCGACCGCGTACCCGACTGCTGTCCCGACTCAACGGCCGCTGGCACCGCACCGCCGTGATGCTGTTCATGCTGATCGTGCTCGGGCACTGGGCCGAACACATCGCGCAGGCCGTGCAGATCTGGGGCCTCGGCTGGCCGGTGCCGAAGGCCCGCGGCGTGCTGGGCATGCCGTTCCCCTGGCTGATCAGCTCGGAGTGGCTGCACTACGGCTACGCGCTGGTCATGCTCGTCGGCCTCTGGCTGCTGCGCCCCGGCTTCACCGGCCGCGCCCGCACCTGGTGGACGGTGGCGCTGGCCATCCAGTTCTGGCACCACGTCGAGCACCTGTTGCTGCTGGTACAGGCGCAGACCGGGGCGCACCTGGCCGGCCGGCCGGTGCCGACCAGCGTGCTCCAGCTGTGGTTCCCCCGCGTCCAGCTGCACCTGTTCTACAACGCGGTGGTGTTCCTGCCGATGGTGGTGGCCATGTACCACTACCTGCGCGACACCGACCGCCGGCCCGCCACGCCGGCCGACCGGGACGACCCGGCCCGGGTGGCGGCGTGACCGCAGCGGACGGCCGCCGGGGCGGGGCGTGGCGCCGCGTCCCGGCGGCGTTGGTGCTGCTGGTCGGCCTGGTGCTGCTGCTCCGGCCGCTGTTCCGGGTGCCGGACCAGCCGGTGGTGGTGGCGCGGCCGGGCAACGGCGCGGTACTGGCCGCCGCGCCCGCCGAGGTGGCGCTGGCGTTCCCCACGCGGCCGCTGCGGGACGACGCGCACGTCACGGTCACCACGCCGGCCGGGCAGCGGGTCGACCGGGCGCCCGCGGTGGTCGACGGCGACCGGGTACGCGCGCCGCTGCCCCCGCTCGCCGACGGCTGGTACGTGGTGGCGTACCACGTGACGCTCGCCGACGGCGCCGAGCCCAGCGACGCGTACGCGTTCGCTGTCGGTCGGCCGGTCGGGCCGCCGCCCCGGGTCGGCACCGGCGCGGTGGCCGACCCGCACGCGGGGCACTCCGGGCCCCCGGATCCGCTGACCACCGTGGCGCTGGCCGCGAACGTGGTGGTGCTCGTCGTCCTCGGCTTCCGGCTGTGGCGGCACCGGCGCCGGCGGCGGGCCTGATGGGCGCCCGCCGCCGTCCGAGTGGCCTACCGGCTCCAGCCGTGCGGGCCGGCGTCCACCCGCTGGCCGTTGCCGGTCCCGTTCAGGTCGGCCGGCAACTCCAGGCCACCTCCGGTGGGCGCGGCACCCGGGCCGCCGGGGCCGCCCGGCTCACCGAAGGCACGCTGGCAGAGCATCGCCGCGCGACCGAACGCGCCCACCCAGTAGCCGGTGAGGATGCGGCGCTCGTCGAGCGGCGGCCCGCCGGCGCTGAGCACCTCCCAGTTCGAGTGGAAGACCTGCAGGATGCTGCCGCCCAGCCCGGTCGGCTCGATCCAGAGGTGGCCGGCCAGTTGGCCCGACCAGCCCGGACGGTCCACTGTGAACTCCAGCCGGGGCAGGTAGGAGGGAAACTGCTGGTACGCCTCGACGTGCCGGGTCACGGTGATCGTGGCGACCCCGCTCGCGTCGCCGAGGATGAGACCGACCTCACCGCCGGCCTCGAGGCTGCCGCTGGTGCGGCTGAGCCAGAACTGGGTGGCCTGGGTGGAGGTGAGCAGCGACCACACCTCGAAGGTGCTGCCGGGCAGCTCGGTCTGCACGTACGGGCCCATCCGGCGCCACGGCCAGCGCCACGGCGTGCCGGTGCGCAGGTAGTCGGCGAGCTGGTCGAGGATCCCGGGCCAGCCCATCCCGTTCCAGGACCGCCAGTCCGACGGCGGGTTGACCGCCTCCTCGACGACGGTGACCTGGGTGCCGTGGCCGGTGGCGGCCAGCTCCCAGGTGACCTGGGTGGCCGGTCCGATGCCGACCCATCGCCAGAGGTAGGTCAGCTTCCCCTGGCCGCCGGAGGCCGGTTCCCGCACCTCGCGGATCCGGCAGAGGAAGAACTCGCCGTCCTCGAAGTCCAGGATCGCCTCGCCGTCGGTGGTGGCCCAGCCGCCACGGACGACCGCGAGCCACTGGGCGACCTGCTCGGGGTCGGTGAGCGCGGCCCAGACCCGGTCGGCCGGCGCGGGGATCTGGATCTGGCTGACCAGCCGCTCCCAGCGGTCCTGGGCCAGCGGGTAGCCGCCGTTGCGGTGCAGCAGCGGGAAGTCGTCGGGCTCGACCCCGGTGAAGCCGGGTCGGGCCTCCAGCCGGGGAGCGGGAGTGCTCCGGTCGTGCACGGGCATGCCTACCTCCGGGTGTGGTCGCGCCAGCGGATGACCGCGGCCGGCCCGCGAGGGGCCCCGGGCCGGCCGCGCCGGGGGGGGGGGGGCGGCCCCGGCCGCCCCCCCCCCCCCCCCGGGGGGGCGGGCCCCACCGGGGCGGGGGGCGGCCCCCCGGGGCCCCCCCCGCGGCGGGGGTCCGCG